>JACETI010000004.1 GCA_013911415.1 Legionella sp.
GATCCCATTTCGAACTCAGTAGTGAAACATGTATGCGCCGATGATAGTGTGGGGCTTCCCCATGCGAAAGTAGGTCATCGCCAGGTTTTTTTACTTTCTCCTAAATAATCTTTACTTACCACTTCTGTATAAATAAACAATATTAGCATCTAGCTAACAGCTTTATAATTAAGTTTGCTATTTCTAGCCAACTCATTTGTTTTATTTTAAATAATCCTGATATAAAAAATCCCAAACCAAAGAATATATGCCTGAATTAATTTTACCGAATGGAAATATATAAAAACAAACAAGGAAAAATAATTATGAAAAAGAAATTAATCTGTTTTGTAATTGCTGGGTCATTGATGCAATGTTCTTTTGCAACAAGTCTCTTCCCATTTTTTGAAAAGCAGAAAAAGCATGCTTGGGTTTCAAAATCAGACAATAAAATGCATGCTGATGCAAAATATACCGATCTCTCGGGAACTTGGCGCGGTATATGTACCATGAATGGATCGACCCAAGAAATGCAAACGATTATTAAAAACGATAAAGATTATATTCAACTCGATGAACAGGGCTTTATTATAGATAATGTCCAGACAACCTCGGATTTTGATAAATTTGGGGGCAGGTTTGGGCATATACGTTTTCACTGGGACGAAAAATCTGCATTGATTGCCGATATTGTTGATTTGGATTTTGACTATACCTATGATTCGGACTTAAAAGAATCTGTTGTCAGACTGTCGTTAGCGCTGGAAAATGATAAATTGGTTATGAAAACCATTGAGAAAAAAGTGATCGGAGCCCCTTCAGACGATCAGTACACTCAAGAGTGCGTTTTTGAAAAAGTAATAAAATAGTTGCACAATTAGCAATTAGCAAAAGTTATTCAGCACATGTTATACAAATTAAGGAATACATAATATGTATTCCTTAAGAGTGTAATCTTATCTATCTTCATTCCTGATACCTAACCTCTATTAGTAACACATGTACTTTTGCTGAATATGTAAATTGTTTTTCTCAGCTTTTTTGATTTTTTTGAGGGATCAGAGCAATAATCATTTCGGTTTGGATATGATCAGAGGTTCCGCATTTTCGATTAAGAAAACTATTGGGCGTTTGTTCTTTTGTGAAATGCTGTGAAAAAGGCTGTGCGCGAGAAAAATAGCGATTAACTCTTGCGAGTCACATAGGTTCGGAGTATTTTTTTTTGCTAGCACTTTTTTTAAAAGCGACTGCGATTGATGATAGGAGTCAATAGCAGAAATTATCGTTTAAAGATCTTATTTTGCTTTAAATTTATCTAAAAAATTAATTTCTCATCTGCTTGGATGAGTGTAAAGTCAATGACTTTAAGCATAGAGGGTAGAAAAGGTTGACAATGATGCAAGTTTATTTAGTTGGTGGTGCTGTTCGTGATCAACTCTTGAAATACCCTGTTAAAGAACGTGATTGGGTAGTCGTGGGTACGACGCCTGAAGCTCTTTTAGAGCAAGGCTACCAGCAAGTAGGCAAAGACTTTCCCGTATTTTTACACCCTAATACGCGCGAAGAGTATGCACTTGCGCGCACAGAACGTAAATCTGCTCCGGGTTATTATGGTTTTCAGTGTAATTTTGATCCGACGGTTACTCTAGAAGAAGATTTAAAGCGCCGTGACTTAACAATTAATGCCATGGCAATGGATACCTCAGGAAACATCATCGACCCTTATGGCGGACAAAACGATCTTCAATTAAAACAATTACGGCATGTCTCAGAAGCCTTTACAGAAGATCCTTTACGGGTTCTTCGTGTCGCGCGTTTTGCAGCACGTTACTATCATTTAGGATTCCGATTAGCTCCTGAAACACGTCTTTTAATGCATAAAATGGTTCAATTTGGGGAGTTAAAATACCTCGTTGTGGAGCGATTGTGGCAAGAGTGGCGACGCAGCCTTGACGAGAAAAATCCTGAAATGTTTATCGTAAGTTTAAGAGCATGCGGCGCTTTAGGTGTTGTTTTACCCGAATTAGATAGTTTGTTTGGTGTACCCAACCCACCACACCACCATCCAGAAATAGATAGTGGCATCCATAGTATAATGTGCTTACAAGCAGCCGTTGCATTGTCTACAGACCCGATATTGCGATTTACGGCATTGATCCATGATTTGGGTAAAGGCGTAACGCCAATGAAACAATGGCCACGTCATATCGATCATGATGAACACGGGATGGTTGTGATAGAACAACTAGCGGAGCGTCTTCGGATTCCCTCCAATTATAAAAAGTTTGCGATACTTGCATCAAAGTTGCATTTAAATATTCACCGCTTTTTTGAATTAAACTCGAAAACACGCGTTAAAATTTTAGAGCAGGCAAAGGCGTTTCAACAACCTGAATCCTTTGAGCAATTATTAATGGTTTGTGCGTGTGATGCATTGGGCAGTGGAAAAAAAGAGTATTTACAAGCAGCTGCATGGCGCTCATTAAGAGAAGCTTGTGAAAAGGTAACAGCGAAGCAGATGATAGAGCAAGGCTATGAAGGTAAAGCGATTCAAGATGCTCTACATCAGGCTCGCATTGAAATAGCAAAACAATGGCAGAATAATTATGAAGAACAATGATAATTTAATTTGGATTGATCTTGAAATGACTGGGCTTGATCCAATGAAGGAACGTATATTAGAAATAGCAACTATCGTAACTGATCCCCACTTAAACGTTCTGGGGGAAGGACCTGTGTTTGCCATTCATCAATCCAGCGAGCTTTTGGCACAGATGGATGCTTGGAATACGAGACAACATAATCAGTCGGGCCTAGTCAAACGTGTGGAGGCTTCAACGATAAAAGAATCTGAAGCTGAGCAAAAAACCATACAATTTTTACAGACTTATGTGGACGCCGGTTTTTCACCCATGTGTGGTAATAGCATTTGCTTGGATCGTCGCTTCTTGTGCCGTTATATGCCGAACCTTGCAAACTTTTTTCATTATCGTAATTTGGATGTCAGCTCACTCAAAGAACTGGTAAAACGTTGGCGACCCGAATTGCTGGCAGGTATTAAGAAGACCTCAATGCATCTTGCAAATGATGATATTAAAGATTCCATTGCAGAATTATCGTATTATCGTGAGCATTTCATCAATTTGAAGGAAAAGCAATCATGATAAACCGTGAACTTATTTCTCTACCAGAGGGTACTGATCGTCTCTTATTGCATTCTTGCTGTGCACCATGCTCAGGGGAAGTGATGGAAGCTTTACTCTATTCTGGCATTGATTTCTCGATCTTTTTTTATAATCCTAATATCCACCCAAAACAAGAGTACCTGTTGAGGAAAGAAGAAAACATTGTATTTGCCAATAAACATCAAATACCTTTTATTGATGCCGATTATGATACAACAAATTGGTTTGAACGGATTAAAGGGTTTGAGCTTGAACCTGAGCGAGGGCATCGCTGCACACTCTGTTTTGATATGCGTTTTGAACGGACCGCCTTATACGCTTTCGAAAATGGATTTCCTTTAATCAGTAGTTCACTGGGTATTTCTCGTTGGAAAGATATGAACCAAATTAACGATGCAGGAATAAGAGCAGCCAGTCGTTATCCTAATCTTCAATACTGGACTTACAATTGGCGCAAGGCAGGTGGCTCTGAAAGAATGTATCAAATAGCGAAGCGTGAAAATTTTTATAAACAAGAATATTGTGGATGTGTTTATTCATTGCGTGATACCAATGCATGGCGTAAACAAAGCGGCCGTGCAAGAATAAAAATTGGCGAAAATTTTTACAATGAAGAGGTACAAGAGAAAAACCTATAAAAAATTATTGAAACGGTTATTGACCTCCGTCCTGCCAATAGGTATCATTTCTCGTCTATCCTTTGGATGAGTTTTACGGGGTGTAGCGCAGTCTGGTAGCGCGCCTGCTTTGGGAGCAGGATGTCGGGGGTTCGAATCCCTCCACCCCGATCATTATATATCTATAGTCCTTGAGGAAAGTATACTTGCGCCCGTAGCTCATTTGGATAGAGCATCGGCCTTCTAAGCCGAGGGTAGCAGGTTCGAATCCTGCCGGGCGCGCTTTATAGTAATGGTGGACGTAGCTCAGTTGGTAGAGCCCCGGGTTGTGGTCCCGGTTGTCGTGGGTTCGAGCCCCATCGTTCACCCCACTTTCATCTTTATAGGCGCTGCTTTTTTTGCTTCCTTAGAGGCGTCAAATAAATTGTCTTAGAGAATGTTTGTTTAGGGCAATAAGAGTCTTTACAAGTTCAACTGACTATTTGATAATGGCATCCTGATTTGCGAATGTGGCGGAATTGGTAGACGCGCTGGATTTAGGTTCCAGTGGGGTAACCCGTGAGAGTTCGAGTCTCTCCCTTCGCACCATCTATTTATAATTGTTTTAGGAGTGATTTGATGCAGGCTTCGATTGAAACCTTAACGGGCTTGGAGCGTAAATTTACCATAACGGTACCCAAAGAAGATATTTCAGAAGAAGTAACGCAACGACTAAAAGAACTCGTTGGTAAGGTAAAAATTCCCGGTTTTCGATCGAATAAAGTGCCCTTCAAAATTGTAAAAGACCGTTATGAAAAACGTGTTTGGGGCGAAGTGCTCAATGATAAGATCCATCCTAGCTTTCAAGAAGCCCTTGAAAAAAACGAATTAAAATTAGCTGCACCTGCATCTGTTGATCTCGTGCAGGCGAATCCTGATGAAGACTTAATTTACACAGCAACTTTTGAAATTCTTCCTGATATTGATCTTGTCGAATTAGATAGCCCTGAGATTGAAAAGGTCCAAGCAGAAGTCACCGATGAAGATTTAGAAAAAATGCTTGGAAAGTTACAAGAACAACATAAAGAATGGGATGAAGTCTCTCGACCCGTTGAGAAAGGGGATAAGGTAGCCATTGATTTCTTGGGTAAGATTGACAATGAGCCTTTTGAAGGTGGCGAAGCAAAAGATCACGAAGTAGTTATTGGTTCGGGTTCGCTTATTGGTAACTTTGAAGAATCTTTAATCGGCCATTCAACCGGTGAAGCTTTAGAAGTGCCGATTCAATTCCCCGATGACTATCACCACGCAGCTCTTGCCGGCAAGCCTGCCGTTTTTGATGTCACTATTAAGAAAGTATTTGAAGGTAAATTGCCTACGTTTGATGAGGCGTTTCTAGAAAAATTTAACATGAAAGAACAAGGCCTAGATGCTTTTAAGCAAGAAATAAAAAGCAACATGGTACGTGAACTTGAAAAGAAAGTAGAACATCAGAATCGTGAAAAGATTTTTGATGCCTTATTACAAGCCAATCAATTCGAGATTCCTAATGCGATGGTTGAAAAGGAAATTCAGAATTTACGGCATGAAATGTACCATCGAATTTTCGGTCATCATCACAGTGACGATGAGAAAATTCCTGATTTTCCGCGTGAATTATTCGAAGAAGATGCAAAGCGCCGTGTACGCCTTGGCCTACTTTTTGAAGCGTCTATGAAACGTTTCGAATTAGTGGCTGATGAAGAAAGTGTGAACGCAAAAATTGATCAATTAGCGGCTTCTTATGAAAAACCTGATGAGTTTCGTTCTTGGTATCGAAGCAAGAAAGAGCACATGGCAGAATTGCAAGGCGCTGTGCTAGAAGAAAAGCTTGCTCAAAAAATTAGTGAAAAAGCACGTTTCACCGAGAAAAAAATGAGTTACGATGAAGTAATGAAGTAAGTGCGCTGATCCCATGCCCGCGCTGGATTTTTCCGCAGAGGAATGACTGAGAAAGGAGCAATTATGGCAGATTATCCAGATCAACTGATCAGAAATGCCGGGCATTTAGTCCCAATGGTAATTGAACAAACGTCTCGTGGAGAGCGTTCATATGACATCTACTCAAGGCTTTTAAAAGAACGTATTATCTTTTTATTGGGAGAAGTAGAAGACCACATGGCAAATTTAGTGGTCGCTCAGATGCTTTTTCTAGAATCAGAAAATCCTGAAAAAGATATTTTCTTATATATTAATTCGCCTGGAGGAGTAGTAACGTCAGGACTTGCTATCTATGACACTATGCAGTTCATTAAACCAGATGTGAGTACTTTGTGTGTTGGACAGGCCGCGAGTGCTGCTGCGCTGTTACTTTGTGCAGGTGCTGAAGGAAAGCGCTTTTGCTTACCAAACGCGAGGGTGATGATCCACCAGCCGCTAGGCGGATACCGTGGGCAAGCAACGGACATTGAAATTCATGCAAGGGAAACCTTAGCCATTCGAGAACGTCTGAACGCAATCATGGCAAAACACACAAAAAAAACCCCCGAAGAAATTATGCGTGATACGGAAAGAGATAACTTTATGAATGCTGAACAGGCAACTGAATACGGTTTAGTGGATAAAGTTTTCTATAGTCGTCATGCTACATCCAACGGCAATGCTTCTGATAAGAAGTAGATTAATCCCCCGTTTTTTCATGAACTTGACTAAGCATGAAAAATAACCATCTATTTAACTCCTGAGCGATTTCAATAATCAGCAGGAGTTTAAGTATTTTCAGGAAAAAACATGTTGCCTGGTATAATTTTTCTAAATTGTCTAAAATTTATAGATGATTTTAGCTTTTATACTAAGATAACGCGTTATTCTAGATTTTTTACTCGGTTGCAAGGCCTGTAAAAGATAAAATACTGCTGGAAATTCCATAGGAAGCTTTAAATCTCCTATGTATATCATGTAGATAAAGAAATCACTTTAAAAATAGGGAAGATCACTTAATACTGCAGTAGAATAGAGTGTGGACCGCCATAGAAACGTGAGAACGTGAGGCGTATGATGTGAGCACTTTGAGAAAGGGGTGTATGAATGAGTAAGACCGGTAACGGCGATGGAAAAACATTGTATTGTTCTTTTTGTGGCAAAAGCCAACACGAAGTAAAGAAATTAATTGCAGGACCCTCCGTCTTCGTCTGCGACGAGTGCATAGCGCTCTGCAACGATATTATTCAGGAAGATGCTCCTGAAGTAGAGGAAACGGTTGAATCGTCCCTGCCCACGCCTAAAGAAATCTCCACTTTTTTAAATGAGTATGTGATTGGTCAGCCGCACGCCAAAAAAGTATTGGCGGTAGCGGTCTATAACCATTATAAGCGTTTAAATCGACAGACCAGTCTAAATGGGCAAAACCCAGAAGATGAGGTAGAGCTCGGTAAAAGTAACGTTTTATTGATAGGGCCCACGGGTAGCGGTAAAACCTTACTCGCTCAAACCCTTGCAAGGATGTTGAACGTACCCTTTACTATGGCCGATGCAACGACGCTTACCGAAGCGGGATACGTTGGCGAAGACGTTGAAAATATTATTCAAAAACTCTTACAAAAATGTGATTACGATATTCAACGCGCTCAGCAAGGTATCGTCTATATCGATGAAATCGATAAAATTTCCCGCAAATCAGATAATCCTTCGATTACGCGAGATGTTTCCGGTGAAGGGGTGCAACAAGCATTATTGAAATTGATTGAAGGAACGGTGGCAGCTGTTCCTCCTCAAGGTGGACGTAAACATCCCCAGCAAGAATTTTTGCAGGTTGATACTTCAAATATTCTATTTATCTGCGGTGGTGCTTTTGCCGGCCTTGATAAAGTGATTAGAGAGCGGAGTGAAAAATCCGGCATTGGTTTTGCAGCAGAATTAAAAAATCACGAAGCTGCGAAAAACACAGAGAAATTACTTCAAGATTTAGCGTCTGAAGACCTTGTAAAATACGGGCTTATCCCTGAATTTGTAGGAAGATTACCGGTTGTTACGACATTGCAGGAGCTAGACGAAGCGGCGTTAATTGATATTTTAACTAAGCCTAAAAATGCCTTAACGAAACAATTTCAGGCGCTTTTTAAAATGGAAGGTGTGGAACTCGAATTCCGTGAGGCAGCCTTGCATGCCATTGCTAAGAAGGCTTTAGAGCGAAAAATTGGAGCCAGAGGTTTACGTGCAATCCTTGAGAATATTTTATTAGACACCATGTATGAGTTACCTTCGATGAAAGGACTTCTAAAAGTGGTGATTGATGAAAATGTCATTCATTCAAAAGGAGAGCCTATCCTCATCTATGAAGGTGATGAAAATCAACAATCGAGTACAGGCACAAGTGATTAATGTGCATTGGAAAAGAATAGAGAGGAGCTGGATTGATGGCTGATAAAGGTGAGGAAGAATTCACTTCAAGTTTAGAACCCGAGAAACCCTTGCTATTGCCTGTTTTACCACTGCGGGACGTCGTGATCTACCCGAATATGGTTATACCATTATTTGTCGGACGCGAACGTTCTATCAAGGCTCTAGAAGCCTCCATGGTGGATGAAAAGCAAATTTTCTTAGTTGCTCAAAAGAAAGCTGCGCACGATGAACCGGGAGCAGATGATATTTTTGACGTTGGTACCATCTCCACGGTTTTACAATTATTAAAACTGCCAGACGGTACCGTAAAAGTTCTCGTGGAAGGAGAGAAACGGGCAAAAGTTTCCCGTTATGAAGAAGATAGAGGGTTTTTAGAAGCAGTATTGGAACCCTATGAGGAAACGCAAGAAGTTGCTGATGAGCAAGAGCTCAATATTTTTACGCGCTCTTTAATGTCGCAATTTGAGCAATATGTAAAACTCAACAAAAAAATACCTCCCGAAGTCTTAAGTGCATTGGCAAGCATTGAGGAACCAGGTCGTTTGGCAGATACTATTGCTGCCCATTTGACGCTGAAAGTTGAAGAAAAACAAGCGCTACTGGAAATGTTTGATGTAACAGCTCGCTTAGAACGCCTTATGGCAGCAATGGAAGGCGAAATTGATTTACTTCAAATCGAAAAACGGGTTCGTGGGCGTGTCAAACGTCAAATGGAGAAAAGCCAACGGGAATACTATCTTAACGAACAGATGAAAGCTATCCAGAAGGAATTGGGTGAGCTTAACGAAGAAGGCAGTGAGTTAGAGCAGCTCGAAAGTGCGATCAATAAAGCGGGCATGCCAAAAGAAGCTAAAGAAAAGTCGTTATCTGAATTGCATAAACTTAAGATGATGTCTCCGATGTCTGCAGAAGCAACGGTGATTAGAAATTACCTTGAGTGGATGCTGACAGTCCCTTGGAAGAAAAAAAACAAGATCCAGTTCGATCTAGTCAGAGCAGAGCAATTACTGGATAAAGAGCATTACGGTCTGGAGAAAGTCAAAGAACGTATTTTAGAATATCTAGCTGTGCAGCAACGTGTTAAGCGTCTTAAAGGCCCCATTCTGTGTCTTGTTGGCCCCCCAGGGGTAGGAAAGACATCGTTAGGGCAGTCAATTGCGAATGCTACTGGTAGAACCTTCATTCGTATTGCCTTAGGTGGTGTGCGAGACGAAGCTGAAATTCGAGGCCATCGTCGAACTTATATTGGCTCCATGCCAGGTAAAATCATCCAGAAACTTTGCAAAGCAGGGGTTAAAAATCCGCTCATTATGTTAGATGAAGTGGATAAAATGGCCATGGATTTTCGTGGTGATCCAGCATCTGCTTTACTTGAAGTACTTGATCCCGAACAAAATCATACGTTTAACGATCACTACCTGGAAGTAGATTATGATTTAAGCGATGTGATGTTTATTGCAACAGCTAATTCACTTGAAATTCCACCGCCACTGCTTGATAGAATGGAAGTAATCCGTTTAGCAGGTTACACAGAGCAAGAGAAGATCCACATTGCTCACACTTATTTAATTCCCAAACAATGTGTATTAAATGGATTGAAAACGACAGAAATACAAATCAATGACAGTGCTGTGCGTGATATTGTGCAGCATTACACCAGAGAAGCAGGAGTGCGTAGTTTGGAGCGCACCATCGCTCGGGTTTGTCGGAAAGTAGTTAAAGAAATTTTAACAGGTAAGCGCGTCAAGAAAGTGACGATTACCAAACAAAACATCGAAAAATATTTAGGTGTTAAAAAGTTTAGATACGGCTTGGCAGAAGAATTTGATCAAATTGGACAGGTGACTGGGTTAGCTTGGACCAGTGTCGGTGGCGAGTTACTAACCATTGAAGCATCGATGATGCCTGGTACTGGTAAAGCCATACATACAGGGCATTTAGGCGAAGTCATGCAGGAGTCCATTCAAGCTGCCATGACGGTGGTGAGAAGTCGCGCCAAGACCTTTGGCGTGGATGCCAATTTTTATGAAAAAAACGATTTCCACGTTCACGTACCTGAGGGTGCAACGCCTAAAGATGGGCCGAGTGCAGGGATTGGTATGTGTACCGCTTTAGTATCGGTACTGACACAAATTCCAGTGCGTGCCGATGTCGCAATGACTGGTGAAATTACCTTGCGAGGCCAGGTGCTGCCGATTGGTGGATTGAAAGAAAAATTGTTAGCTGCGCATCGTGGTGGTATTAAACAGATTATTATTCCTGAAGAGAATGAAAAAGATCTTGAGGAAATTCCGGATAACGTACTGAAGAAACTTGTCATACATCCTGTAAAGGTCATCGACGAAGTGCTCGCACTTGCGTTGCAGCGAAGTCCAATCAAAGAAACAGCTGTGGATATTGAACAGAATGTAAAAGTAGAAAAGAGTGCGGAAAATACTCCGGAAAAGGATACGATGCCTACAAATAATCATTCTAAAGCAACAAAAATAAATAAAAAATTGAACAAAGATCAGTCACAATCATCTCATTAAAACCTTTCAATGAAGCTGCTTTCTGTCTTCTTTTTTTTAAAAAAGGCATGAAGCAGCACAGTTTTTAACTTCTAGAACGTAAAAGTTTAAAAAAATGAGCCATAAGGATTTACTTAGTCGATAATACGGAGTATATTGCACCCATTATCTGCTGTGGCATATGGATCAGTGCAAGGGCGTTACTTGACTGAGGCTGAGCTCTTTGATTTACTCACCTTAGGAAAGATAAATAATCGATAGGGGAGAAGATGAATAAAAGTGAATTAATTGAAAAAATCGCGAATGATGCGGATGTGTCTAAAGCACATGCAGGCCGTGTTCTCGATGCATTCATGACCGTAGTCGGCGATGTTCTCGCTACCGGTGGACAAGTCGTACTGCCTGGTTTTGGTTCCTTTACTGTAGGCCAACGCTCAGCTCGTACTGGTCGTAATCCACAAACAGGCGAAACCATTCAAATTAAAGCGTCAACTGTTGCAAAGTTTAAAGCCGGCAAATCTTTAAAAGAAGCTGTACAAAAAGCCGAAGCTTAAGAGATATTCCGTTATATCCATCTTTGTCTATGCTGATGGATATAACGGTGATTCGGGTGCTTAGCTCAGCTGGGAGAGCATCGCCCTTACAAGGCGAGGGTCGCAGGTTCGATCCCTGCAGCACCCACCAAAGTTACAAAGTGTTAAAAGTTTTATGGAGTGGTAGTTCAGTTGGTTAGAATACCGGCCTGTCACGCCGGGGGTCGCGGGTTCGAGCCCCGTCCACTCCGCCAGCTACATAATAATAAAAAAAACCAGCCATCAAAAAAGACAGAGCGTACACTCTGTGGAATCCTAAAAAATGCTTCAGAAATTAAATGAACGCTTAACCGGCCTCGCTGCTTGGATCATCATCGGATTAATTGCTCTCACCTTGACATTGCTCAGCGTCGATTACTACCGTCAAAGTCATCGAGCACCTACCACCCAAATAGAAGTTAATGGTATCCCTATCAGTAAGCAACGTTTTGAGCTTAATCTGCATCGGGCGCATCAACGCGCTAACGAGCCAATGAATTCAAAGAATGAAAATCTTCTTCTAGAAACTGTGCAAGAAGGCATGATTGTCAATGAAGTTTCATTGCAGGCAGCTAAACGCAATGGTTTTGATGTGACCGATGCGCAAGCGAATGATGCTATCTACAACATCCCCCAGTTTCAAGAAAAAGGACGTTTTTCTGCCCAGCGTTATGAGCAACTTCTAAACAATGCTTTGTTTACACCACATACTTTCCAAGAAGAAGTACGGCAAGGAATGTTACTTAATCAACAGCGATTTGCCTTTATTGGAACAGCATTTGTATTACCAAATGAAAACAATTATTTCGTAAACTTACTAATGCAAAGTAGAGATTATGATTTTGTTTCGATTCCAACATCAGCTTTTGCTGGAGGCGTTCACATTTCAGATGAGCAACTTAAAAGTTACTACGCGAATCATCGTAAGGATTTTATTGCGCCAGAACAAGTTTCCCTCGAATATCTTGAATTGTCGTTGAAGGACCTCAGTAAGAAAGCACAGATTACAGATGCTGAAGCGCAACGTTATTATGACGAAAACACGGATAATTTTTTAGACCCCGCGCAATGGCAGGTTGAAAATCTCTTCTTTGCCTTTCCGCCCGATGCGACCGACGCACAAAAAAGCCAGGTAAAACAAGAGGCACAGCAAGTCTTTGAACGTTTGGAAAAAAATCCTGCAGAATTCGATTTGCTCTTAAAATCTTTCTCTGAAGGTAAAACACCCGGTCACCAAGGAGGTACGCTTCCTTGGATCGTTGCAGGGAAAAGTCGTTTTGATAAAACCTTAGCGAAGCTCGATACACCCGGGCAAATTGCAGGTCCAGCGAAATCGCTTCAAGGCTATTTAATTTTTAAATTGCTAAATTTTAAGCCTGCTAATGTGAAAGCATTCAATGAAGTAAAGTCAACGATTAAAGAACAGCTAAAAACTGAACTCGCGCAAGTCCAGTATGCGCAGGCCGTTGAAAAGCTCAATGATCTTAGCTACCAATACCCTGATTCATTAGAGCCAACTGCTGAAGCGTTAGGACTGAAGCTCAAACACAGCGATCTGATTTCACGTCTTGGTGGTGGTCCGAATGATAAACTTGGGAAAAATGAACAAGTATTAAAAGCTGCTTTTAGCAGAGATGTACTTGAATTAAAAAATAATAGTGAGCCTATCCAACTTGATGAAGGAAGTGTGATTGTTATTCGAGTAGCAGAACACATTGCAGCAAAAGAAAAAACTTGGGATGAGATTAAGCCTGCTATTACTGCTAAATTAGCTTTAGAAGAAGCCCGGAAAGAAGCAGAGGCCCTAGGTAAAGCGATTATTATGAATCAAAAAAGTAAACCTATCCAAGAACAAATGATGCAGAAGCAGCAGTTGCACTGGGAAACAATTAAAGCGGCGAAGCGTGAAGGAAATGCTAAGATTCCTGTACCTATAAACAATTTTGCATTTAGCTTAACAAAGCTTAACCAGTGTGAAGGGCAGTATCTTAACGAAGGAAAAGATTATCTTGTGCTTTGTCTTCGTCAAATCACACCCGGCGACTTTAAATCGTTGGATAAAGAACAACAAGAAAGTCTGATCAAACAAGTGGAGTCTAATGAAGGTCAGATGAACTATGAACTTTATCTGAAACATTTATTGACGACTGCAAAGATTGTTAAACATTAATGTAGGTATTTTTCTGGTACCTAGCGTGTCAATTCAAATAAAGCAAAAGACAATTTTTTTTGCTTTATTTGTTTTCTTAATCTTCACTCGTATTTATCTTTGTGATCCAACTTTAGGATTAGATGAAGCAGAGCAAATGGTTTTTGCTCAAAACCTTGCTTTTGGTTATCCCTCGCAACCGCCATTATATACGTGGCTCCAATACCTTGTTTTCCAGTGCTTTGGTTTTACTCTTTTTAGCTTGGCTTTCTTGAAATATGGCCTGCTGATTGGTTCGATCGGTGTTTACTATCAACTTTGCCGGTTAATCTGTAGACCTGCCTTGGTATGGCCTGCATTTTTGTCGTGGGCGTTGATTCCCAACATTAGTTATGATTTGTTAATGCATCGTACGCATGTCGTGCTGGCATTACTTGCAACTTGTTTAACGGTACATTGGCTCTTAAGTACTGCTAATGATGTTTCAGCAGTTGTCCCATCTAAAAAATTAGCAAAAACGCGAAAGATTTTTTCCTATTTTTACCTTGGTCTTATTGTAGCGATGGGATGCCTATCCAAATTTAATTTCCTTGTGTTTTTAACCCTCTTTGGGATTATTGCTTGGTCGATTCCATCCTATCGTCAAAGGTTAAAGAATCGCTGGATTCTTTTGTCTTGTGCCATCGTATTATTGATCATCACTCCCTATTGCTTATGGATACTAAACAATCCAGCAATTGCATTCTATGCAGCTTATAAGTTAGCACCTGCTGAAAAAAGTGTCAGTAATGGTATTTTTGCTTTAATGCTCTCAATGAGTTGTTTTATGCTCCCCAGCAGTGTTTTCTTCGGATTTTTCTACAATCAGTACTTCCTTCATAAACGAAAAAACTTACGACCCTTGTTTTCTTTAACTCAAAGCAAACAAGACAATGCTGTTCAATCAAAAGAGCCATTCGAGACAGCCCTGCAGCAACCATCGCAAGCTTACGTATTACTTTTGAGATATCACGTTTTATTAATACCTGCGCTTTTGTTAATGGTTATAGGCGGAGGACTGCATGAGGTTAAAACGCATTGGCTCTTACCGTTGTTTTGCTTTACGCCATTATTGTTGTTTGGGCATTTATCTCAGTGTATTACGGATAAAACAGGTTTTTGGACGAAACAAAGAATATTATGGCGGCGTTCTTACCTTTATACCTGTCTTCTTTTTCAGCTCTGCCTATTAATGCTATGGATAACACGGACACCCTATTTAGCAAAATGGCCTCTTGATGCATTTGTTAATGAGCTTCAAAAAACGAGCCAACCTAGTCTAAAAATTGCCTCAAACTCGCATTGGTTACTTGGCAGCCTTATTTATCGCTTCTCAGAAGCCCCAGAAAGCGCGAAACCTACTCGCTCACCTAAATCCTTTAAAGGGGAGCTATTGTTTCCTACAGTGCCCTTTGAGCTACCTAAAGATCCCACTCTATGGGTTTGGGAAGGAAAGGAAATGCCCGATTTTCTGAAAGCAAAGGTAGGAGCGTTGCACGTGAAAGAAAGAATGATTGCCACAAATGAGTGGCGGGCGTTAGCAGGAGCGATTATTTAAAATATCTCGACTAGGCGACGTTATCACTTAAGCGGAATCCAGCTAAAATGCCTGGGCTAAATGGATTGATTTGATTTTGTGTTTTTAAAACGTAGCGACCGCTGTTCCCATTAATATTAAATAAAATTTGCAGACTAGCGCTGTCTTCACTGTCCACGAGAATATTTAATTTTTCTAAGATTCGGAAAAATGCCCACGGACCATTTTCCTCGAGCGCATAATTGTGACCATCAACCGCATCAACACGAAGTTTTGCGCCGGCATCGGGCCAATTAAACTGTGTGATTGACTGGTTGCTTTGATTATCGTTTAGGATGGTTTTACCCAAGCTCAGTTGTAATTGAGCGATTGTCGGATCTAAATTAATTTTTTGTAGACTAAACCGTACCTGACTATGTGTGTCATTACCCGCAAAGAACATGTTAGTAATAACGTTAGCTCGCATAAGTTCGTTGGTGAGTTCGCTGGCAATGGGCATCACATAACCATTGATTGCTTTGGGCTGCCATTGAGGCGTTGACCGATCCAAGAAAGGCGTAAGGTAATCGTTAACAAAACGATTAAGTAAACCATGTGGTGCAAAGAATTGATCGAAATGATCGAGACTGATTTCTGCCGTTTGTGTCGGATCTAAAGGATAATGTTTTGCGAGCGTTGCGGCGTAAGGCTCATAAATTTGCGTTCGCCATTCATGATTAAGATAATGCTTTCCGTTTGTAATAAGCAAAGACCAGGTTTCATCTGCAATTTGTTTGACCCAGCCAGCAATCGGTTCGGGCATTGGTCGAATTTTTGTATATAAACGACTTAAGGGGTCAGCATGATCCTTCTCTAAAAAACGTGCTTTGGTTAATTGAAAAGAGGCACGTCCCTCATCTTGTACCAAAGACAAGGTGGCTAACAATTGTTCGAGTTCGTTGACAGCATCATTTAATTCAGACACTTGGGTCATACTGATTAAATTTAACGGTAAGAATTCACTGGCTATTTTTTGATTAAAGAGGGTTGCGCTTTGATTCGGTTCAGGTTTGGTATTGTTTTGTATAATTCGAATCAGCTTGGTCATGCTTTTAGTTTGTGCAATTGTTTTTAAGAGCTGGTCGACTTGCGTTAAATCTTGTGAGTGTGCAAGGCGCGTGGTTTGAATAAAACGTTGCCACCAGTTGACATAATCGAGGCAGTACGCTTGCCTAATTTGAGTGGGTAAATCAGCTAAATCTTGGCGCGCAAGCACCCAATTTTCACGCTGTTGTTCTGCTGCTATTTTTGCGAGGTCTTCACAGGTTTTCTTAAATCCTCCGCGCGTGTAATAGCTGGGTATGTTTTGTTTACTTAAGTCAAAGCCTTCTGCAAGAAGGGGCTGGGTACTCTTTGAAAGTTTGCTTTTGGCTAGTTGGTAATACAAATAAGACGTTGGTAGCGCATTAAGATAATTACGCGTATCTAATACGAGCTGCTGATCTAAGCGTAATGAGGGCAACGGATGGGCGACACACTCTTTCAAAACCCTCATGTATTGTTCGTGCTGATGAGGTGGGTAATGTGTTTTCCAATAATCTGAAAACCAAGCGACTACGGCCGCTGCTGCTTCTGGTTTTGGATCGCCTAAAAGTAAATAAGTTTTTAACGCTTGATAGCGTTGACTGGGAGTTTGCGTTGTATCAGCAATATTTTTTTCCAAGGTTGTCAAAAGAATGGGAAAAAAGCTGTTGCGTAAAAGCTGCTGTGCGGTATCCGTGAATTCACTTTTTAAGGCATTGATTAACGGAATTGCGAGTAAAGGCATATGAATAATTTGTAAATGCTGATGTGCCTCATATAAGTGATAAAGGGCGGTCACTTGACTATCGTTTTGTAGTCGAAGATTTCTATAATGCCCCAACTCTTGATTAACTTGCTCTAAGTGTTTCGAGGTTGCTTGATGATTTTGCCAAAGCCAAGAAAGGGTGATCGCAAAACAACTCACGCCAGCGCCTACTACAGCTTTTTGTAATCGGTTTAATCGTTTGATCGCAGGTTTAGTTTGTTTTTGAAAAGCGCGGATAATGCCTTGAATAAAGTAGGCTTGTTCATTATGAGAATGGGGGGAAAATTCGGGTACGGTTAAATGGTACTCCTTAGAAATTTTTTTACTTAAGTGATTTGTATTGAGTCCTCCTTGCTCTGCACTTGTAAAATAAATAGCACGCAAGCGCAGTGTGGATGAAGGTAGGTATTGAACCAATGATTGAATAGGTGCGCGCAAGCTTGTTAACTGCAGCGGAAATTCGCGTATTAATGTGCGTTGTAGTCGTGAACGGACTGGATGCAGTTTATGTATGCTTTGTTGGCCCAAGCTTTCAATCAACTGGTCAAAACTCTGACGATAGCGATTAAGGCGCTTGTTTTTAGGTGCGTGCGTTTCTAGCGAAAATCCTAAAGGTTTTGCAAGTTCATGCGCATGATCGTGTTGAAAAAATTCACAAAAACCGGACAAAGCATCAAGCTTTGTAAGAATAATGGCGGTATCAACGGCGTACCCTATGCCTAAACAAAATCGAGAAAGCCAAGCAGCATGGGCTTTCGTAATTTCTAATGGATTGTTAGGTGCGATTGATAAAAGCTCGTTGCTATCAACGCAAAGTAAAACCCCTGTAATTTTAACTGCCTTATGGCATTGATTTAAACGCTTTAGTACATCGGTTAATAAATATTTACTTGCATTAATCCATTTCTCACCGAGCTCTAAGATGACACCTTCTTGATTATAAAAGAAGGGAGTATCTTCTAATCCACTGTCGCTATAACTTAAAAGACCGGTTTGCCTTAGAAACGTTGTTTTCCCTTGTGCTGCTTTTCCAGTAAGAATAACAAATGAAATTGGATTTGTTTGTGGCTTTAAATAGCCAAAAATATTTTTTAACGCTTTACATAAGGTATCGAGCGAATGGGTCATGATGGCATTACTTCACTCAGAGCAGCAGGCAGCTGCAGCATTTTCGCTTGCGTTTGTAGTGAGTAATGACTGAGGGCATATGAACCAATCAAAATTGTGGTGGCAAAAAATGCGCTCAATACGAGTCCTCTGGATTTTCTTGAGGGTTGCCATGTCTGTACAGGCGCTGAAAGTGAGGGCCTTGGTTGGGTTTTCGTTATAGTACGATGGCGTTTAATTAACTGATACAGGGTTTCGATCAGATCATCTAATACTTGTTTACCCTCAGGGCGATCGTGCTGTTCACCTTCAAAGCCCGTTATTAAGCAATAATAAGCTAGCTCGATTAAGTCCAGGTATTGACTTGGATTTTCTTGAATAAAGTTTACCAGGGTAAAAAAACCTTGTTGCGGCGCGAGTTCATTTTGTGAGGCAGGTGTAAACGCTTTGAAAGGAACGACCTTACCATATAGACGTAAGTAGTTCTTCCCAATGAGCTCATCAATTGTTGTAGACAACAGATAATAGGCCATGCCTTCAAAATGTTCGGAATGTTTTTTTCCATGAAGTTGGCTATGAAATGCCTGCAATTCGTGTTCAATGTCCTGCTGTAATAAAGAAACAGATGGCAAAACCTGTGTTAAATTTAGGCGTTCAAGCAATGAAAACAACGGTCCCGCAGCGGCCAGTAAAGGATTTGCCGTCAGCGGCGCAATAAACAATTTTGAGCGGTAATAACCGCTTGGTAAAGACGGCATACCAGGCAGTGACAAGCGATTCACCCACGTAACTGACAGTGGTTGTGCGGTCATTTGCTGCTCCTTTGATGGCGGCATAAAGCGGTTCTGAATAATGCCATAAGACGCTTATTTCAAAGCAAGCACGTTAGAGCAGAACTGCTAGCAACCATGCATATTTCAAGAAAACGTATTCTTTGGGTCAATGCTTAAAATAGCAGAATCCGAGGATGAGCAGAAGACCCATGGTGCCTCGATCAATAGAAATCCGCGATTCAACAGCTCGATTGTTTTTGGCTAGGGTGTAAGAGCGCTGTATACTGTGTCTAATCGGACAAAATAACAACATAGAGGACGTAGTGATGCTTTCAGAAACGCTTATAAAAAAGCTCGTTAATTTAATTCCTGTGAATATGGCGGAGGTTGAAAGAGCCGATCTGACAATAACGCTACAGAATCGTTTCAAAAAAAAAGCACATCATACAGAAGTAAATGCACTTAAAGCGCTTCTTTCTGCTTCTGAAGACTTACAAAAGAAAAGTTTTTTTGACTATAACCAAGCAAGGCAAGTTTTACGCAATTGCCTGATGATTTTGCACAAATTAAATGATGAGTTAAAGGATTTAGAAACGGAAGCAATGGAAAATGTAACATTGATAGGGGAGCAGGATGGTAGTCATTTCTCCCCCGCAGATTACGAAAAAGAGCTGATTCAAGAAAAACAAAACCAAAAAGCTATCGAAAGCTCCCTCGAAAAAATAGAAGGGAGCCTTACCATGTCTAAAAAAACAATTTTACATTCTAAATTTATGGAATATTTTGTTCCCGAAACGGAACACGAAAAAGACAGCCTTAACAACATTAATGCGGCGACAAAGATTACAGAGATGACAGTGCAGGATTGTCTTGTAATTTATAAAAACATAAAAGCAAATTTACGTGAGTCAATTACTGATAATACCCTTAGAAAACAAGAAAAGTTGGATAAAAACACAAAAAATTATGCCCAAGAACAAGCAGCACAGCAATTGAAATTAGAAACTTTAAAAACACAAAAACAGGAATTAGAGAAAGAGAAAGCATTGCTGGAGCAGAAGCGGCAGTCAAAAACGCAGAAATTCATTTGGCGTTATGAAAATCTTGATGGTGCCATCGAAAGTAAAATGCAGGACATTGCCTCGATCCAAAGCATGATTGAGGATATTGGTGAGTCGCTTAAGACAGCAGAAGAAGTTTACAACAAACTTAACGAAGAGCATTGGATTGAAGCAGAAGTCCGCCAGCAAAAGCAGTGTTTAATAGAACTCCAAGATGCAAAGAAGATGCTGCAACGCTTAGCTATAGAGAAAATTAAAAACGAAAACTTATTGGCTCAAGGGGCAACACTTGAGAAGTACGCGCGCAAAACACGGTTACTAGCAGATCTTAAAAAAGCTGAAGAAGAATGTGCCCGCATTAAGGTAAAACGTAACGATCTAGAAGCGTTAGAGGAAAAGATACACCAGGTAGCTGGAAATTTAATGAATATCCCGGCACTGATTGAAATAACGCCTGAGAAAATGAAAAATGATTATTGCGAAGTGCTTGAACAACTTGGGGTGATGATACAACCCTATACGGATATTCTTTTGAATTTTCCTAAACTAGGCATTTATTACCTAGCAGAATGTATTGCAAATGTGGATAGTGTTTATTGGCCAGGTATTGAAGGCATGATGGATGCTAAGTGCATGAATAATATGCTTTACACTTATGTGCAAAAGATACAGGAACGTACACCTAACCCTATCCACGCGATCGATACTAAGGTTATTGAGGAGTGTGTTGATCATGTTATGGTGAGTCGCTTAAGTGGCGTGAAAAAACTCTTACAAAACTTATTCGATTTATTGCAAGGCTGCCTCTATTTCTCTCTCAATGCTATTCGTGTGCAAACACCACCAACCTCTGCCAAATTTTTTGAGTCCTCTACCCGAAAATATTTGCGACAAAGCGTCCAGTCTGCAGCGCACACCTTGGAAGAAAAGACCTTGCAAACGAATAATGCTTGTGCCTGCGCTTAATAAACGCAAAGAGATGACTTAAACAAGGGTAACCAATAACTCATTGGCATAGGCATGGCCCTGTGATGTCATTTGCCAATGCCTGTCACTGATTTGGATCCAGCCTTTTTCAGCAAAAGGCTCAAGCTGTTTTCTTAAAAGAGAAGAAGGGAGGCTTGTCCTTTCCTCAAATAATTCAAAGGGGATAGGTTGATATAAACGGGTAGTATTTAACATGAATTCGAAAATGATAGCGGAGGTTGAAACGTCTTTTTTTTCGGTCAAGAAAGGGGTTTCTTCTGCTAGGTATTGGTTAGGTTGTCGATGCTTTTGAGTGCGGTATATCTTCCCGGTAGGATCAGTGAGCTTGCCGTGAGCACCTGCACCTATCCCGTAATAATCCCCAAAAAGCCAGTAGTTTAAATTATGCTGGGCCTGCCGATTTGGCTGCGAGAAAGCGGATACTTCGTAATGTTCAAAGCCAGCACCAGCGAGCTGCCCACGACCTTCTGTTTCTAAAGTGCTGAGTATATGTTCCAAAGGCAAAGGCGGAGGTCGTTTGTAAAAGACGGTATTGGGCTCTAATGTTAACTGATACCAAGACAAATGTTCGGGCCGATGTGAAAGCGCAGTTTGAATGTCATGCAGGCCATCGGCAACGGTTTGTTCGGGTAAGCCGTACATGAGATCAAGATTAATATTATCAAAACCGGCCTCGCGTGCTATATGGATTGCGCGACGGGCATCGTCATCATCATGGATTCGTCCTAAGGCTTTCAGATGCTTGGCATTAAAACTTTGAATCCCAAGGGATAAACGATTAATGCCTAGCTGCCGATAGTCACGGAAACGCACCTGATCGATGGTGCCAGGATTGGCTTCGAGGGTGATTTCAATTGTTGAATCAAATGGTACCCATTTTTGAAGCGCTTCAAAAAAATGCTCGTAGGCAGCAGCACCAAATAAACTGGGCGTGCCCCCACCAATAAAAATTGAATGGAGGCAATGCGTAGGAGAATCCTCAAAGTCTCTTTTAAAATCAGCTAAAAGTGCTTTAATATAAGAGGACTCAGGCAGTACGCTCGGTGCTTTGTGTGAATTAAAATCACAGTAGGGACATTTTCGAACGCACCATGGTATATGGACATAAAGCGCTGTAGGAATCGTTTTTAAGTGTGAATGATCGGGTATCATGGCATTGCTAACAAATGCATACGTTTATATGATGCGATTGCACATAGTATCATTTGTATTCATCGGCGACAAAGAAACGATGAGCACTGAAAGAACCTTGATCACATCCAAAGGAAGAATCAATGAATAAACGCGTGAAAGTTGCCGTGACAGGCGCTGCTGGGCAAATCGGTTATGCCTTATTGTTCCGTATCGCTTCTGGCCAAATGTTTGGTCCTGAAACAGAGGTTGAATTAAGTCTGCTTGAATTGGAACAATCTTTACCTGCTTTGGAAGGCGTTGCGATGGAATTAGAAGATTGCGCCTTTCCTTTATTGAAGGGAATCGTCTGTACTTCTGACATCAACAAAGCAATGAGTGGGGTTAACTGGGCTTTACTGATTGGTTCTATTCCGCGTAAACAAGGGATGGAGCGTTCGGATCTGTTACAAATGAATGGTAATATTTTTACCAAACAAGGCAAAGCGATTAACGATAATGCAGCGGACGATGTACGAGTATTTGTTGTCGGCAATCCTTGTAATACAAATTGCTACATCGCGATGAATCATGCGCCCGATGTACCTAACGATCGTTTTTTTGCTATGACAATGCTAGATGAGTTACGCGCTCGTAGTCAGTTGGCAAAGAAAACAGGTGCCGCAGTTGATGCAATTCAAAACATGACGATCTGGGGTAACCATTCTTCAACCCAATACCCTGATTTTTATCATGCAAAAATCAATGGACTACCTGCAACCGGCGTCATCGATGATGAACGTTGGCTGAAAGAAAACTTTGTATCAACCGTGCAACAACGGGGAGCCGCTATTCTAAAGGCCCGGGGTGCATCTTCTGCTGCTTCGGCTGCTAATGCAATCATCCACAGCGTCAATTGTCTCACTCAGCCCACAGCACCAGCTGAATCTTTTTCAATGGCCCTTGCCTCCCGCGGCGAATATGGCGTAGATGAGGGATTAATTTTCTCTTTCCCTTGCCGTTTTTCTGCAGACGTCGGTGGATCTATAAAAGTATTGGAAGGCATTCGTTTTAATGAATACAGCCAAGATAAATTTAATCAAACGCTAGAAGAATTAAGACAAGAACGTGATACGGTAAAAGCTCTTGGCCTTCTATAATTAAAGCGAACGATTAAATTTAACCTTTGCTAAGGATTGATGTTCTAGGGCATTGGCTAAATAGGCAAATGAGGATGGAGAATAATGGCTGCTGGTGATTTTTCTGCGACTGCTCATTGGCGTGATTCTGCAAGAAGTGCGCGGTTCTTTTTAGTCGATGCCCGGGCGGCATTTCCGATTTTTTTATTTTTAATGCATATTCGAATTTGGACAGGAATAATGGTGCTCGTGTCGGCTGTTTTTTTTGGCATTATCGAGCATTATGGTTTTACTGTTCCTATCTTCTTAAGGTGGCTCAGAAGTTTTTTAGCGGGCCCTATTAAAAGCGCTCAACCTTGGTGGAAATAACCCTATGGAGACAGACTTACGTAAGAGTTTGAGTTTACTAGCGGGTCACATGAAGGCCAAATTCTATCTAAATAATCAGTTCATTGGCTATCCTGAAGTTTTTTCAGAAACAGGGCTTTTGCCTGCAATTGCTCGACGAGCTGACATGCTGTGCTCCCTTTGCTTGGGGTACGGTTTGGGGGTCACCTTTAGTGAAGCCGAAGATGCCCTGCTTAATATGAGGGTTGTTTTTGATGATGTGACGCCAAATTCGTTAAGGCTTCTCTGTATGGCGGATGTTATTAACGAGTTAGTACAAGGTGGGCCCAGCAAAGATCACACCCCCCTTGATGAGTTAATGTATGATTAACGCACTTAGTTTTGAATAGGGCAATTAAGCCAGCATAAAAGCCTGCGCTTACTAGGTGATAACCCTATGTCCAAAAAATCTTTTTTGCCGCGCTTTCCTCGATTCCTTGGCCAAGGCATTCATCGCACTGATATTTCCTAGACAAATCGCCTGACCAATAAATACTGATTTGCGTCAAAAATAACTTACTTCATTGATTTTTTGCTAAATTTGTTGTAAATTTATACTATAACAAATTAGTTTGCTGGGGGCGTCATGCCTTTAGAGAAGTTATTATTTAACAACTTAAAAAAAGATTATGAGAAATGTATTGATGCTGATAATACCCTCCATATTTTATTACATATAGGGTTTAATAAAACGTATACAGATGCCATTGTAGAGGTATTGAAAAAAAGACCAATTAAAACGCTTGTCATTTCGAAAGGCACTACTAACGAGTTAGTGAATGCACGTCTTGAAGAATTGATGGTTGGTGCTCAAAATGATGCAGTACAGCTTGAGAAAATTTGTTTCGACAAGGTTAAGCTTTTTTCGACCGATTTAAAAATATCTTTAGATATGCTTCAGGAAACCCAGGTTAAAACTTTGTCATTCAACAACGTACCCTCTATATCAAAGATATTGATGCCACTGGAATTTACTAAAAATTCCCCAATAGAAGCGATTGAATTTAACTGCAGTGACATGAGAAGTGAAGATATCAATTCTATAGGAGACCATTTAATCAGCAGCGCGGTAACTAAACTAACTATCGCGGAGTGCTATTTTTTGACTCAAAGTTTTGACAGTTTGCTGGCCCAGATTGAGCGACTCAATCTTTCTTCTCTGAAACTAAGTCATATTGGTTTTTTAGAGGATAAGATCTGGGAATTTAGACATTACGAACAATTAATGTCAGTTGAAAGCTTAGACCTAACGAATCATCGACTTGATCCAAGAGCATTGTTAAAAGCGCTTCTAATGGATGGAAGTAAGACAAAAACGCTTTCATTAAATAAGTGTGGAATAACGGAACAGATGTTTGAGATATTATGTTTGCCATTTCAGGCGCAAGATCAATACCCAGAAGAAGCACACATTGACGGGAAGACTCTCTTTGATACCCCTGTTGAAGTATTGAATTTGGCCGATAATCAATTGGGGGATCGATCACTTCAGCGTTTTGTGGATCTTATGGTCAAAATCCAGAAAAAAAGAGTGGAAGCTCTGGAAGCTTATAAAAATCAACACCCAAATGCGTTACCGGGCGATGGCCCATCTCTGAATAAACAGCACAAAATCAAAGAAATTGGATTTAGAAGTAACAATCTGACCGATGAAAGCATCCTGTATTTAAGCCAACACATATACTCACAATTACTACCTGCTACTTGGGATCTGAGAAATAACAAATTCAGTCAAGAAGGAACGGACGCCCTTGCAGATGCTATTCGCCCCGGAACTGTGAATACTACTTTAGATATACGTCTGGATCCTGCATCTGACTCAGTGAATAAAGCTTTGGCAAATAATAGAAAGCTGCACGAGGACATTAAAAAATTGTTACGAATGGTAAATGTTTATATCTGGGCCGATATAAAAGAGGCTCTAAAGAGTGATAAAAAACCTCCGATCCATAAGTACATGCAGCTAATAAATTTCATAGTGGGTGATGCTGAAAAAATGCCTCATTATTTAAAACAGCGACTCACAGCGGATATTGAGAGAATGTATGTGCTTGCATTAGAATTTTATCAAACCATGCAGATTCTTCCTCCTGCTAACCTAGCGGTTGAGCTTGCACAGAAGGTCGAAGAGGGGTTGAAGTTAACAAGTTCCAAGGTAGCAAATGATATCGATCCACAGCACGACATAAAAAAACAGTCGTCACCTGAAAGTATTATTCCTACTCAAAAACGGGCTGAAAAACCTGCTACTGAGTCAAAAAAAATTGCCGACAACTCAGCTCCTGCGGAGTCTAGACCGCAAAAAAGTCATGGTCGATTGTTTGACCAAGCAAACAAGCAAGCCACCGCAGGCTTTAGTAGGCATGTCAAACAACAGAGTCAACAAAATAATAACGAGAATGATAAGAAGAAGGGATCTAAAAAGGATAGAGACAATAATTGCGATGTTAAATGCAATATATTCTAAGGATCTAGGGTCTTTTTTCAGCCAAATAACAGTACAAGCTATATAAATAGCCAACTCAATATAGTAGTTCAAACTTGATCGGACAGTTACCGGCTCAGCTTATCAGTTTGAGAGTACACCTATTTGGGTGTATAATTAGATTTACATAATAACAATTATAATAATACTGTGATAACTCAGGTTGAGATAACAAAAAAAGCGTTAAAAGATTTGAAAAAGACGCCTTCTTATATACAGCAAAAAATTTCGCGTGTGGTTAGTGGCGGTCAGCAAAATGGGTGTGGAAAACACTAGAAAAAGTATCGGATGGCACGATGAACCTTTACTGGGCAAAAGAAAAGACCAGCGATCAATTCGGCTAAATAAGCAATGGCGAGCCATTTACGCTCTAAAAAAGAATGGACAAATTGAACTGATTGAAATTTTGGAGATAACACCTCATGACTATTAATAGGAACCAGAATGTCGATGCCTTAGAAGCAACCCAAACGCTCTGGGAGGAAATGACATTTGGTGGGCTCATCAAATCCCTGCGCGTTTGTGATGAAATCACCCAATCTGATCTGGCAAAAAAAATAGGCGTCTCTAAACAATTCTTAAGTGATGTCGAGCATGATCGCAAAGATATTGGCATAAGCTTTGCGAAAAAAATAGCCGATGCTCTTGGCTATCCAATCGAATCTTTCCTTGAATTAATCATCAAAGATCAACTTCGAAAACAGAACCTTCATTATAAAGTGGAGTTGAAAAAAGTTTCTTAGACACCCTTTGTGTTTGAAACGGAATTTTCACTCAATCAAAAGCGTTGCAGAAACGTTGAAACTTCGATCGTTTCTATAATAGCGTGGGTTTTTAGTTTTTAGTTTTTAGTTTTTAGCTCTTAGATCTTAGATCTTAGATCTTATTCTAAAAAACAAAATGAGATGGGATCTAGCACTTCGGTAAAATCTTATCGAGCCATCGCGGCAGGTACCAATTCCATTTTTCCAATAGGACCATCGTTGCAGGTACTAGGATAGTACGAATGAGAAAGGCATCCACAAAAATAGCGACTGCAATGCCAAGCCCAAACGCTTTGACAAGCACAACGTCGGCGACGAGAAATGCACAGCAGACACTAATGACAATAATAGCGGCACTGGTGATAATTCGGCTTGTTTTTTCAATTCCAAAAATAATACTGGCTTTATTATTCCCTAAGCGCTCGTAAGCTTCTCGTATACGACTCAATAAAAATACTTCGTAATCCATTGAAAACCCGAACAAAGCACAGAAAATAATGACAAGGAGGCTAATGTCTAACATTCCTTGTGGTGCAAAATTTAAGTACTTATGTAAATAACCCTCTTGAAAGATTAAAACCAATGCCCCGTAACTTGCGCTGAGGCTAAGTATATTCATCAACAGTGCTTTAAAAGGTAAGAAAACAGATCGTAATAACAATAGTAGAATCAAGTAAGTTGAAACCATAATCCAAAGAATAGCATATGGAATGCGTTGCCAAATCGTGGTTAATAAGTCTTGATTGCTCACAGGTGTGCCGGTTAGTTTGATAGTCATATTTCGGGGGGCTTTTTGACGGCGAATTTTTTTAATCAGAGTGCGCGTTTGAGCATCGTTTACCGCATGACGACTGATAATGGTCATGACTGTAAAATCATGGCCGGTTGTTGTATCGAGCAGCGTTTTTAGTTCAGGCGAAAGCTGTTTGTAAGGCAGCCCATAGATGTGCTGATATTCTGCTTTCGTTCGTGAAGGGGAAGTGGAGACAATGCTGTCTGTTCGTTTAACCAACGGGTATTGTTTGATTTTTTTGGCTAAATCGTACAGTTTAGAAATATTATCTTTTGCGAGGATATTATGATTGCTCTCCACCAATAATGTGATAGGAGTTAGTTCATTAATATCAAACTTGTCTTCATATTTATCAAAAAATAATCGATGCTGAGAGTTGTCGGGTAAAATATGATAATCGGAAACGCCAAAATGAGTGGAAAGAAAAGGATAACCTAATAGCAGAAGGAAACAGAGAATAGAGCAAAAATATAATAGCGGACGACGCGTAACTTTTTCAGCAAACTGATGCCAAAACCCGTCCCCTGATCGTTTGAAACGACTTAACAGATTACCGGTAATTTTATGACCTAAAACTGAAAGTATTGCAGGAAGAACAATAATGGCGTGAAGCATGGCGATTAGTACTGCAATCATCCCGCCTGTGGCCACGGAAAATAAAATATTTACAGGGAAAATCAATAGCGCACTTAAACTTGCAAAAACAGCTAATCCACTAAAAAGAATGGCATGGCCTGCGGTTGCTTGGGTGATTGCGACAGCTTCTTGTTTGTCATTGGATGCAGCCAGCTCATCCCGAAATCGACTGATAATAAATAGAGCATAATCGAGACTTAGACACAAGCCTAACAGTAAGGCAATGTTTAAGGTAAAAATAGATAAGGTAAAAAAATGCCCTAAAAAATACAGACAACTTAGCATCATCAGTGCTCCGCCACCGCCCAAAATTAACGGGATGCCGGCTGAAAGAAACGATCCAAATACCAACAAGAGAATAATCAATGCAATAGGGGTGGTCACTAAATCGGATTTATAAAGATCGGTTTCTGTTTGTTTATTGACATGTTCTTCAAATAGAGACTCTCCACCGAGGATCATCTCCATGTTCTCTGGTTTTTTAAGCGTAGATTTAAACTGCTTTAATAACTTTTCGCTTAAAGGGTGGTTCCCTTTTAGGAGAACAACAGCATAAGCGGTATGCTTATCCTTAGAAATTTGCTGTTTATTATCCTGCGGTAAAACGATGCGATGCTTACGGGGAAAATCACTAAGGTCTGAAAGTGAGTGGCGAATTTTTCGATTAAAGTCAGCATCTGTCGCCTTTAGCTGAGTGCTGTGGTAAATGATAATAAATTTATTGTGATTAAGGTAACCAAGTTTCTTATCTAGATATTGTTGTGTACGGGTGCTGTCTGCAATTTCTGAGGTCAGTCCTGTCGATTTAAAAGGTTTTAAAAGGTGTGGTAAAAGTGGCAAGCAGGCAATGACTGCACAGAGCCAGAGAAACAAGATCTGCCAGTGAAAGCGATAAATCCATTGTCCTAATCGGTAAAACAGGCTTCCTTGCATGCGAATTGCTGTCCTTTTCCGAATCAATAATTGACGAAGTTCGATGTTTTATAGCTTTATGTAATTAAGTTTAGTATAAAAAATACAAATGATTGGCACTCTATCAAATTAAAAAGCACTATGAGCTTGACAAAGTAAGATGATATTTTTGAAAATAAAGGGGAGGATTTGAAAAAACAGGGCTAATCAACCACATATTGAGAGAATATGGAAATCAAACGTCATAAAAAAACCAAGAGTTTAGACGTCACCTACACGCTCAATACTCAAATTGCCTACCAGGCGTTCATTACCGAGCTAGTTTTTAAAAAAGATCCAAAGCCTACAGATAATCAAACGATTCCACGTGATTTTTATCAAAAGGTTACACAGATCTATCGATACATTGAAAACAAAGAAAAAAATGCTCAAAACATACAAGGAGCGAAAGAAAAAGGCTCTTTATTTGAAGAAGAACAACGGTTTTATTGTAAGATACAGAAAAGTATAAAAAATTATCAACTCCCAACGATTACCTTCAAAGATTTAGTGACATTTTATCAAAATAAGATTAAAGCCTTACCTGATGAAGAACAACAAATAGCCTTTATCAAAAATATTCAATGTGCTTTGACTGATACTAAAACGTCCCAGGGATTAACTTTTTTAAAATCATTATCTTCAACATCTTGCCCTCAAGAGCAAGAAACTGTGTGTACATCAAGGTTTGTGAGGATAACTAAAAGAGATGATGTGCTTAGAATATGTTCAAAACTCTTTGGAGATTTTAGGTGGCAAAAGGAAACGCTTAGGTCCCATTTTAAAGCGTATTTTCAGGAGAAGATGATTGATCTAATCAAAAACCATTATCCTAAAAAAAATGCCTCGCAAGATTTTGAAGTATCTATCAATCAACTTTTTCAATTCTTAAACATAACAGGTCATTTAAATAATCCAACTAAATTATCAACGACCCCTAATCGATTGGGTTGGTTAACGGATAGTTTAAAAAGTATGATGAAGGTAAAATTGAGCTGGTTTTATTCAAAACCGGAGCATAAAAACCCTAACCAGGACCTCAAAGGTTTAATTCACGCTATCCAGAGCGATCATGAAAAAATTACTGCCTCTACGCCTCATGGGAAGAACGGTACGTTAGATTTTTTACCTATTCTTTAGCTAGGTTTTAGATTCAACAACGAACGCGCAGCGTGTGAAGCATGAATCGCTCTTTCCTCTAGATGGTTTGTGGGCGTTTTTTTAGAAGGTAAGCTTGTGTAAAATTGAGATGCCGTTTTTGAAAAAAAAGAGGCACGAACGAGTTGCTGTGTAATCGATCGTGTTATTGGCGATGGATTATTTAAACGGCTCATTTTGTTTAGAAGCCAGGCGCGACTTTGTGGTGAAGGATGGGTAGAAAGGAAAGATAAAACAGGGCTAGGTAAGCTAGCTAGGTAACTTGCTAGAGAGAGCCCAGATGAAGAACCTAATTTATCCACCATGCTTACATCAGCATCAATTTCCATGAGCTGGGCAATCGCGGTAAAAAAAATTTCTGTTAAAAGGATTTTCGCAATAAAGTTTAAACTCTCTCCTTTTTTGTAGCTCCGCCACAAACTTGTTGTCATAAGTGGTAACATAGCTCCGAATAGGGTGGCAAAGACTAAACCATGTTCTTTCAAACAATGTGCTGCTTCGTGACCGGCGATCGCATATATTAAATGAAGGTCAATTAAATCCGGCCTTGAAATTAAAACAAGCGAGGCCTTCTTTTTTTTCTGGTAAAAATTAAATGTGCATGCATTGAAGCTGTGATTGTCTTTATCTCTATTAAAGATAACGTAAACAGGCCATTTAATTCCGAATGCTTGGAAAGCACGCGCTACGATTAAACCGATCAATTGCTCCAAATGTGCACGTTGCGGATCTTCTTCAGTTTCCAGATGCATTTCTTGAAGCAGGCGTTCTGCTAATTGGTTGCATTGTGTTCTATTAATGAAGCGCATGCACGCGATTGAAAAGAAAGTACTTGCTAGAATTTTGTAAAACGTTTTAGTTTTCATCAGGGTATTAGTGCATCCACAACCTTTTGAAAACCAATGTTAAAACAACCCATTAAAATAACAAGCACTTTGGATTTTATTCTATACTGCGGTCAGATTTTTAAAAACCTGAAGGGGCTTTGTGAGGAATGAAAATTCTAATTTCCACTGCTCTTTTTTGATTTCTTGTTTTTAAGTAAGTTATTCCATAACATACTGCAATTAACTAAGCGGCCTCGTGAGATCGCAAAAATGATTGAATTACGCGGCGTATCAAAACACTATGGAAAGGCTTTAGCACTATCAAAAATTAATTTATTTGTGCAAGAAGGAGAAATACTCGCCATTATTGGGAAGAGTGGCGCAGGCAAATCCTCTCTATTACGTTTAATGAATTTATTGATACAACCGGATACGGGTCAGATCATTATCGATAATCAAGAGATTACACGATTGCCGATAGCCTGTTTGCGCGAAGCTCGTCACAAAATGGGAATGATTTTTCAGCAATTTAACTTGTTGGAGTCCAAAACCGTTTACGACAATATTGCACTTCCAATGCGTATTCAACAAATTGATGAAACTTTTATTCAAGAAAAAGTCGATGAGTTGCTGACTCTGATTGAAATGAAAGAGAAGGTCAATCAATTTCCAGCTCAGCTTAGCGGGGGTCAAAAACAAAGGGTCGCCATTGCACGGGCGTTGAGTTGTTCCCCGAAAATTCTTCTATGTGACGAAGCGACATCCGCGTTAGACCCTGAGACAACTCATGCGGTTTTAACATTGCTTAAAAAAATAAATCAACGTTATGGCATCACGATCGTTGTGGTAACGCATGAGATGAATGTGGTGAAACAACTTTGTCATCGGTTGGTGTTGATGCAAGCAGGGGAGATCCTGGAAACAGCTAGATTAACTGAAGTAATCAACAAACCACAAAGCCAAGCTTGTCAAATGCTATATCGCCACTTAAGCCCGGCTCTTCCCCCAGCATTACAGGATGATTTATCACAACGACCGAATAATAAGCCGCTTATGCGTTTGTACTTTCAAGGTGAAAATGCAACAGCGCCTTTCATTAGTCAAATTAGTAGAGATTTAGCATTAGATATTAATATCTTGCTAGCCAATATCGATTGTTTTGACGAAATGACCTGCGGGGTTATGGTCGTTGAATTAGAGGCTAATAAAGAACAACTTGAGCGATTTTCCCAAAAGTGTGCAGAATTTAATATTAGGGTGGAGATTATAGGGTATGTCACTGGTCACGTTTTCTGATCTACTAAATTTATTATGGGCTACCGCAGAAACGTGCTATATGGTGATAATGAGCACGGTGTTGACCCTGTTAATGGGATTACCACTAGGTACATTGCTTTTTACCCATACAAAAATAAAACCTCACTTAGGTCTTCAGCGCATTCTTGCTGCGTTGATTAATATTGTCCGTTCTATCCCCTTCATAATTTTGTTGGTGTTACTGATCCCTCTCACCCGTTTCTTAGTCGGTACCTCCATTGGCATAAATGCAGCTGTTGTGCCTTTAGCGCTGGGTGCAACACCATTTTTTGCACGGCTGGTCGATAACGTTTATCGTGGTATTCCTGAAGGCTTGCTAGAGGCTGGCGCTGCCATGGGTGCAAACACCTGGCAAATGATTCGTTATATACTGTTACCTGAAGCATTACCGGCGTTATTACAAGCTGTGACGGTGACGGCTATCACGCTTGTTAATTATTCTGCGATGGCGGGTACCGTCGGTGGTGGCGGATTAGGTGATTTAGCCATACGTTATGGTTATCAGCGTTTTAACACAACGATGATGGTAGCAACGGTAGTCATCCTTATTTTGCTTGTTCAATTACTACAAACAGTGGGCGATTATTTCGTACAACAGCGTTTGCAAAAACGAGGGCAAGGGGCGAACAGTGAGCATATTTCTTCATAAAATGGGCAAAACATTCATTAGAAACAATCGTCTTTCTCTATGGTTCTCAGGTCTACTTGCCTGTGCTTTGCTAGCTGGCTGTCATCGGGATTCGCCTGACACCCTTATTGTAGGCACTATTTCAGGTCCTGAGACGGAATTGGTGCAAGTTGCCAGTGAGGTTGCAAAAAAACAAGCAGGCTTACACATTAAAATCGTCGAGTTTAATGATTTTAATCGATTGAATACGGCGCTTAATGACGGTAGCTTGGATGCCAATGTTTACCAGCACCTTCCCTATCTTCAAGTAGCGATAGAAGTACAACATTACGATTTAGCAGTGATGGGTAAAACCTTTATTTACCCCACAGGCATTTATTCCAAAAAAATTCACCGTTTATCAAAATTAGCTGACAATGCATTGATTGCTATTCCCAACGATCCTAGCAATGAAACAAGGGCATTACGGCTATTGGAACAAGCAAGCTTAATTAAATTAAAGAACGCTACTGGCATGGTTTCAGAGACAGATATTGTGCAGAATGAAAAGCATTTACGGTTTAAAGCAATGGATGCTGCGCAATTGCCGCGGGTATTACCCGATGTGGATGCAGCAATCATTAACACGACCTTTGCTATTCCAGCGGGCTTAAAGCCTCAGCAAGATGCCTTAATATTAGAAAATAAAAACTCTCCTTATGTGAATCTGATTGTAATTCGTCGCGACAGCAAGAAAAAAATACAGCTGGAGCAATTTGTTCATGCTTTTCAATCTCCTGAAGTCAAAGAAAAGGCAGATGCCTTATTTGGTGGTGCTGCGATTCCAGGCTGGTAAGATTAGTTTATCAGGTATGGCCTAAGGTGGCGGAATCCCTTGCAGAGGGGTATACTCCTTTCATTTCTTCCTAAGGGATGGCTCATTGCATGGAGTTAATGATTGATAATGCACCTTTTCACGCCTTATTTCAGCCGCTCGATTTAGGTTTTACGCAGTTAAAAAACCGATTATTGATGGGCTCAATGCATACCGGCTTAGAAGAAGATAAAGATAATTTTTTGCGGTTAGCGCTTTTTTATCGAGAGCGGGTGCAGGGGGGGGCAGGATTAATCGTAACTGGAGGCTTTGCGCCTAATCGTGCCGGTCGCTTAGCGCCATTTTCTGCAAAACTGACCTCTCGCAAAGAGCAACAAAAACATACGTTAATTACGGAAACAGTGCATCACGCCGGTGGTAAAATTGCACTACAAATATTGCATGCAGGGCGATACGGTTTTCATCCTTTTGTTGTTGCCCCCAGTGCCTTAAAATCTCCGATCAGTCCTTTCAAACCATGGGCAATGACTAAGCGCCGTATCTTAAAAACCATTGCCCATTTCGGGCGTTGTGCACGGCTAGCACAGCAAGCAGGGTATGACGGTGTTGAAATCATGGGCAGCGAAGGCTACCTGATTAACCAATTCCTTGTATCCGCCACGAATCAGCGTAACGATGAATGGGGTGGGACCTTTAGTCATCGTATGCGATTTGCTGTAGAAATTGTCCGGCACGTGCGCGAGGTCGTTGGCACCCATTTTATTATTATTTATCGGTTATCGATGCTGGATCTCATGTCCGAAGGCAGCCGCTGGGATGAAATTGTTTTATTGGCAAAAGCCATTGAAGATGCTGGGGCCACAATTATTAATACAGGTATAGGGTGGCACGAGGCACGTATACCGACCATTGCGACCGTGGTCCCTGCCGGTGCATTTACTTCGCTAACCAAGCGTCTTAAAGCCGATATCCGTATTCCTGTGATTACCTCAAATCGTATTAATACGCCGGTTCTCGCAAACCAATTGATAGAAGATGGTGATGCTGATCTGGTGTCAATGGCACGGCCGTGGTTAACTGATCCTCATTTTGGCCAAAAGGCCAAACGAGGTGATACTTCTGCCATCAACACCTGTATCGCTTGCAATCAAGCGTGTTTAGATCGAATTTTTGTCAATAAAACAGCTTCATGCATGGTTAACCCTAGAGCTTGTCACGAGACCGAGTTGAACTATGATATGGTCAGCCATCCTAAACGAATTGCAGTGGTGGGTGCGGGCCCCGCGGGCTTGGCGTTTGCGACAATTGCTGCAGAAAGAGGGCATCGTGTCACACTCTTTGAAAAAAGCGGCCAAATTGGAGGGCAATTTAACCTTGCCAAAAAAATTCCCGGTAAAGAAGAATACCAATACACGATCCACTATTTCCAGCACCAATTAACACGTTTTGAGGTAGAAGTTTGTCTGGAAACTGAACCCGATCTCGAAAGGTTACACGGCTATGATGAGATTATCTTAGCAACGGGTGTGGTGCCCCGTATTCCTAATTTAGAAGGTATTCAACATCCAAAGGTAATGACTTATCTCGAGATGTTAACCGGCCAGCGTGTGCCAGGCCAATCGGTTGCGATCATTGGTGCAGGTGGCATTGGATTCGATGTTGCTGCATGGCTAACCCACACTCACGAAAAAGAATCTAAAGAATCTGACCAGTCATTTTATAAGGAATGGGGTATAGACCTCACCGTTGAACGACCTGGCGGATTAACGAAACCGATACTTCCAGAAAATTCACGGCAAGTGTACTTGCTGCAACGCAAAAAAGAAAAATTGGGTAAACGATTAGGTAAAACCACGGGGTGGATACATCGTTTAAATTTAAAGCATAGGCAGGTTCATATGCTATCTGGCGTAGAATACGAACGCATTGACGATGAAGGCTTACATATCCGCAGCGAAGGAAAGCTGAAGTTACTGCCTGTTGATTCAGTGATTATTTGTGCCGGACAAGTCGAATGGCATCCTCTCGCTGATGAGTTGAAAGAATCAGGGCACTCCGTTCACCTTGTTGGGGGAGCATTTAAAGCGTTAGAGCTTGATGCTTGGCATGCCATCAATCAAGCCTCACGTCTGGCTGCGATTTTATAGCGACACGAATTCTTTTTAGGGCCTGTAACTTGAGATCTTAGGTTCAAAAAGTGCTTGTTGAAAATCTTCTACTGATATAAATGCGCAATCCTGGGGATGTGAAAGATTTGCAGTTTTCATAATCCAGGATAAAGAAGGGTTGGTCGAAAAGGTTTTTTTTCGCTGAGAAATGATGTCGACTTGTTTTGAGAAGCTCATCAATTGATCAAACAGAGCAAAGGGCATCTGTTTTAATAACGGTACTGTTAACCCTAATTTAATCAGAGTAATTAAGGGATTATCGCGCGGTAGAATATGCCACTGGTTTATGGGCAAAGGGTTATTGTCGGATTCTAGCAAACTCATTCGTCTGCCTTCTCCGAGATCTTCTTTCGGTGTGCTTTCACTTCTCTCTATACGATTAATAGTCTCTAGAATTTGTAACTCTTGTTTAATTAAGGCGCTGATGTGCCGATTGAATTCCTCTGTCTCAATGGCTGTTTGCATCTCCTCAAGGTGCGTTAGCAGTGTTTGATCGACACAAAAAGAATGATTTACTTTTTTGGATGGGCAACAGCCTATAAAATGAGCTAACCACGCAAGCATTTATTTCCCCTGAAAGCTAAGTCCTTTAGACACTTTAATATCGGTTCATGATGAATATTTCAAGGGTAAACAGCATTTTTTAGATGGTTCTACTTAATGGTAAAAAAGCTCAACTAGATAAATACTATTCAAATCAAGCGCCTTTAAATTTCGTTCAACACTTAACAGCCAAATCGTTTAAATTTATAATTTTGTTTTATTTTTCATAAGTGCTCAAATGAAATACAGTGAAATTTTTCCAAATCAAGTAAGCCTTTTTCCGTATGCAAAAGAATTACTTGAAATACTTAGCATAGTTAAGACTAGAGATATTGAGGAGACATTAGCGGCTATAAAATTGTGTTTAGAACAATATTCACGAAAAAATTCAAATCGCATGGGTCGGAATGCTATTTTTCTATCGATTGGCCCAAACATGATGAATATATTACTAACGAGCTATTTGGCTGCCGCCGGTGAGTGCTTAACGGGTAATTCTTTATCAACGAGAGGATTTTACCCTCCCATTCGAAATTTTCTAACGGCGGTTGGTTTTGACACCCTAAAAAGGCGCACTCATTTTCGCCAGCACATTACTGGCAGTGAAGAACATATGCGTGCGTATGGAAATCTTTTTAAAATCGCTGCACAACCTGAAAATTCAACTATTGTGAGTGCAGCAGATAAAGAGTCTTTAAGGTCCACTTATAAGAGGGCAAACAGCTTTCAAGATGCCGTGCGAATGTTGTTTAAAAATAATACGGATGAAGAGCTTTTTAACCTTTTTAAAGTGCAATATGAACGAATGATAGAACACCGGCAAGTGAATGGCTATTATGCTAAAACTATCAAAAACTTAACCGTGGGATCGGTTATCCTCGATATTTTGCTGGCCAATCCGCAGGACTGGCAGCTGTACTACCGCAAGCAGATATCGAGAATCGGCAAGAATGAGTTCAGTTCGAAATATTTGAATCTCCGAAGATACTTCTGGACATTGCCAAGACCTAAAAATCTAGAGAAGGTGCTTAAAACGACGATTACACAACCTGCTCTCTCAGCGAAATTTTTCAAAGGGGCTAATGGTGTTAATTTTGGACAGGCGAATCTAGATCCAGCTGAGGCGGATTACAGCGATAGAGTGTGTTCAAATATAAACATAAAACGGGGGTGGGCATTTGAGCCTCAGGCTAATCAGCAAGAAAACGTTGGAGAATCTCTGAATAAAAAGCTCAAAGGTAACTTTGAAACTGTGATTGTCCCTAGGGGCGATGAGGGCAGAGATAGGGGCCACCACTCACCACCAAAGAAGGTACATAAGCCCTATCAAGAAGGCTACAGAGCTATCTCATGTCCAGAATTAAACGTAATTATTGATAAATATACCAATCAAGCTGATATTGCAACGACATTAAGTGAGATAAAAGAATGGCTCATAAGATATAAAGCATCACATCATTCAACCTCTATTAGCAAAGCTTTTCTAAGCATCGGTTCCGAAAAAATAGCGGCATTGCTTACCCAGTATTTAACGGCTGAAAATGAACAGCTACCCCTATTCTTGCAGCCAAAAATTATTGATAGTAACCTACTACAATCAATTCCTTATGACGGTAATGGATTTGCGAAACCTATCAAATCGTTTTTAGGAAAACTCGGGTTTACACCGCTAGATGTCCTTTACTTGCGTCGGTTCTTCGATGAATATAAAGATCTATTGAAACAATTCGCCGAAATATTAAGGATTGAGGAAAAACAACCTAAGGAAAGAAAACGGTTATCAACATTATCTAATGAAATGGCTTTAACCTTAGAAAATACCTTAATAGAAAAAAAATCACATAATTTACAAACGTCGCCTTTTATTCAGAAGCCGAGCCAGAGTGATCTATTACCTTCGAATAATAAGGAAACATCGCTGGCCCAATTACTATGCAAGCAAGGGTTCGCTCCCCAATTACCTAGGATGCTAAATAAAAATGAGCAACCAGCTGATCGCTCACAAAAGGGCATTGGTGATTTTGGGCTTTTTGGTAGAAGAGTTTCCTCGCATCGGCTTAAAACAACCTCGATGATTGATAGGACAGAATCTAATTTTATTAAAAAATAAGGTAAAAATTAGCCGATAATCATAGATTGTGTTTTATTAAAAAGACAATAAGAGTAACTTAACAACTTATAGCTAATTTTTAAGTTATAATGATATTTTATATACCGTAAATGCCGACATGAAGAACCTAGATGAAAAAAATGCAAGTTTAATTAAAGAAGGTGCTAGCCAACAAGCACTACTTACAAGCGATTCGAGACCAAGTAGAAATTGTTTATCTGTATTTAAAAGAACTGTTCCTCAAGAGCAGAAAGAAAGCCAATCTAAAACTGTGACAAGGGGTAAAAAATATAATAAACAATCTTTAGGCGATGCTTTAACAGCAATTGAGGCAGAAAAACCTTCGATTCTAACCAGACGTCCCCCTGATAGGGAGGTATTAGACACAAAGGAAGAACAAAGACTTGTAAAAAAAATCAAAAATCAGGAGAGAGAGACCGAGATTCCGATAAAAATAGAACAAAGTGTGAATGAGTATGAATTCCCTCTTGAGGAATTTACGATAAAACTCAAGAAGGGCTCCTTGCAAATCGGGGCTATATCTGAATTAAATGAGATTATTCAGTCACATTTCGATGAGAAAAACATCGAGATTTTGTTCGGTGCTCTTCGAACGTTTCTACAAACGCATAAAAACATAACGCATAATAATTCGATGAGTAAAGCTTTATTGGCGCTGGGCCCAATTACAATCCGTGCACTATTGATTAAGCAATTACTAGCTCTGGGGCACGAGAAAAAATCTGTTCAAGGATCTGAAGGCGATGTACCCAAATCGTTACATGAAATCATTCAAGAGCAAGATCGTTACAATACCTTACTAGATGCCATCTCTCCGGCGTCCATGGGTTTCCCGAAGCCAATTGTAAATTTACTTGAAAACCTTGGTTTTAAAGACACAGATAAAAGATCTCTCCGTAAGATATTAAACGATAATAGTGAAGTATTTCGCAAGTACGCCTCCATACTCAAACTTCAAAAAAGCAAACCGAGAATGCGCAAATGTGACGTTGTTCGAAACGATATGGAGGCTACAGGGGATTTAATCCATGTGAATAAAGAAAACTTGATGGATTTTATGAAGAATATGTTCCAACTTGCCCAATCTAGTCAACTTGGAGCGATGGAGGTAGAATATCAACCAACAAGAGTGCCTAATAACCAGCCATACAAAGGTATTGGCGATTGGGGGCTTTATGGTAAAAAGGCGGTGCCTTCTAAAGCTAAAGAGGTTGAACAGAGGCAGGGTTGTGATATTGAAAGCGACTACGCGGCAAACTCCAATAAATGATAGAAAACAGCAACCCCAACTTGCGAGGGGCTACTTTTTACCCTTCACCTAATTTTCAAAACGACTATTGAACAATTACATTTGTTATTGAATTTTAACAAAATTGCTATTATTTAGAACATAGATAAACAGGCAATCTGTTTATCTTAAATGGCATACACCAGTTGTGAGCATGCAGAAATGAGAACCGAATAAACGTTAACCCATTTCATAATAGAACGGAATCCATACTGCGAAGCGTGAGTTTAGAATAATTTTTTACATTATTTTCAAAATTGAACTATAATGATCATTTTATTTGTTAATTTTTTGTTATGAATGATGATCTCTGCCTGCAAGTAAATAGTCCAAAATCAAGTGCGATTTTTTTAGCCTTTCCTAAAACTTCGCCGAGCCTAAGCGTTAGCGATAAAAGCGAAGAGGAAACAAATGCGCTGGAAATAATTTCAAAAAAGATGAAAGGAAATAATCTGAAATCTCCGTTAATTACACAAAACCAAAAAAAAGAGAGTGATGACCAACTTAAAAAAACATCTGGAAACAAAAGTAAAAAACTAACTCTGAAAGATAGAGTCAAGGCCGTTTCAAGGCAATTAAATGCAGTGATTGACGATTGGAAAGATGACGTTGATCGAGAGCGAGCACTAGAGAAGATCCGACAAGATTTAGAAAACTCTCGAGAGAAGCAGAACATAGGGGATGCCGTTCTAAGCCAAGCTTTTTTAGAGATTGGCCCAAAAAGAATGAGCAAGTTGGTTAAGTTGCATGCGAATCAACCAAATGGTATTGATGAAATAACTATTCCTGTTGAGAAAGGGTTTCCCAAAGCGATCGAAAACTTTATTACTGTACTCGGTTTTGATACAGGACCACGTAGAACTGCGCTTCGACAGGTTCTCGATAAATCAGAAAGGTTATTCCACTCATTTTCTCCGATATTGGGTTTGAAAAAGAAAGAGAAAAATGGCAAGTCAAAATCTCGAACCGATCTCTCTGGCAAACTTTTTGAAATCTTGGAAGGTAAAAAGACAGCACCGGAAAAGCTCGAGGGTGTGCGCGATTTCGTAGAGCTATACAAGCATCGACAGTTCGAAAGTTTATTGGGGTGTTTCTTAAAGCTACCCTTTGAAACCCAAAAGGATATTTTTACCCACTATCAAAGTAAAAAGTTGTGTTCGGAGAGCAAGTGTTTGCAGTTCAGGCAAATTTTAGGCGGTATCATCAAACCAGATCTAACTGATTCAGAAAAGGTTGCTTGGGTGTCTAAAGCGAAATCAAATAATCAGGTTGCCTACGATCTATTAAAAAAGCATGTATTCGAGAAGCCGCAAGATCAACCAACGAGTAAACAAGCTAGGATGCTGATCCACGCCACTTTTTTGGTCAAGTTGGATCCACCTGAGCCCTCAAATCTTGACCCTTTAAATCCTCTCGCTTCTTTTTACAGGGCTTACAATCAATTAGTACTTTCCTATAACAATTCAGGATTAAGTAACAATTCATTGTTCAGGGGAAGTGCTCAAAAGGGGAAGAACCTTTGTCCTAAAAGCTCTTCAAAAGGATTTGCGAACTATAATGCGCACACTATTTTTCAACCGGTAAACTCATTAACTGAAGCAATGACTAGCGAAAATAAAAATACGGAACAGAGTACGGTGTCTGCCATTACCGGTCTTTAATCTAGAGATGGGTGCGCCCATTTGTTTCAATTCAAGTACCCGCGCTGGCAGGAAGCCAGCTTAAAAAGGGTTCTTTTTTTAAGAGTTTGCTCCTAATATTCTTCAATAAAGAAATTTCGAAAGTTCAAAAAACCCTTCCGAATACCCCCTTTCGACGTATAATTATTTATCAATTATTGTAAATTTTTTGTATTTTTTGTTATATTTATTCTATAATTGTTTTTTTAGTTACCAATACATGCGATGAAAAATTTAACTGAAATAAAACAAAATGCAATACCGAAGAGCATGAGCGCAAATCTAAGCCAAAAAAATGAAGCTCTAAAAATTCTATCCAACAAGTATAATGAGGAATTCAAAAAAAACCACTCAAACGAGACAAAGATTCAGTGGTTACAAGAAACGACTGGGCCGAATAATGAATTGCTCAATAGTTCTGCTCGTATATTTTTTAATCTTGATAAGGAGAGTAGGCATGCACTTTTTAAAGCCCAATATGATAACTTGTTAAAGACTAACAAACTTGCTCTTGGTAAAACGCACATGAAAACGGCTGCTGTGATCAGAACTTTGATAAGCACCGTAAACAAGAACGGTTTGCAAAAACGTATAGCAAAACTTGCTAGAATAGAATATAAACTCGAATATGAGGATTTAAAAACATATCTAATAAAGTTGAAAAAGGAAACCATAGAGCAGCAGAAGCAAAAAAAATTAATTGATAAAGGCATGAAAAATGGTCAAAGCCGCCCAGTGGGAGATGTAGTAAATATACAGTTACCTACCACCTATTTAGATTCAAATTACCCCGTTAACCAAGCTTATCTAGATGTGCTTACAGCTATTTCACAAGGAACTCTGCACGCACTTGCTACCTTTAAGTTGTGGGAACAGCTGGAAAAATTTACGGATAATTCTATTTCTCTCGACAGTGTTGCGAAAGAATATATTTGTCAGTTACGAAATGTTGATCGGAAGGTACAGAATGTAAATGCTTTTTTTGATAATTTTGCTACACCTGTCGACGCAATGAAACATAAAGAATCAATAAGTGAAAATCGAGGATTTATTTGCTCAAAATCTGCTCGCGCTGCTCGCCAATTTCAACCTTTCAGCGGTAATACCAGCAAACTTAGGATTTTTCAAACAGCTGAAAAGGGTAATGATCGTTCGAAAATCGTTGCACATCCAAAAGGGGCGATAAACGCATTATCGACAGGAAAATAAGTTTAGAAAAATAGCTACAGATAGCTTTCTTCTCCAATATCAATAAGATTACTATGTCAAAGGACTGAAATTAGTAATCTTTTCTTTTTAATTAGCATTATTCGCTGAATTCTGATATCATATTGTACATTTTTCAAGATTAGTCCGCATTCCTCCTTCAGGCGAATGGTTTCCCTTCATAAGTGCAGCTTCTGACAGCGAGGCAAAAACGACTAAAGCAGATGTTAATTGAGCGCTCTGGCTTATGCTCGTGAGCGGCTCAGCTTATGTAGGTAAAGCTATGACCCAAGAATCAGTCGACTTTTCATCGTTTAATTTTTCAGCGCCTCTAATGAAAGCCCTTGAAGCCATTGGCTTTCAAACTCCTTCACCTGTTCAATCAAAGACTATCCCGATTCTCTTAGAAGGCAGAGATGTGATTGCTCAAGCGCAAACAGGTACAGGAAAAACCGCAGCCTTTGTGCTGCCTATTTTACAAAGGTTAGCGCGTAACGCGACTTTGCCTCAAGCGCTTGTGCTTGCACCTACGCGTGAATTAGCCATTCAGGTAGCTGAACAATTTGAAATCTTAAGTAAGTTTCAAAAAGTTCCGGTGGCGGTTTTGTGTGGGGGGCAGGATTATCGCTGGCAGCTGAAACGCTTGCGTGAGGGAGCGCCGATTGTTGTCGGCACTCCAGGACGAATCCTTGATCACCTTGAGAGGGGCACATTGCAATTAGGTGAACTCAGTACCTTTGTATTGGACGAAGCGGATGAAATGTTGCGAATGGGCTTTATCGAAGATGTTGAAGCCATCCTTGCAAAAATCCCGAATCAAAAGCAAATCGCGCTCTTTTCCGCAACCATGCCTCATCGTATTCGGCAAATCGCTAACAGTTATCTCACTGATCCCGTTACTATTAATATTCAAGCAGAGACAGCAACCGTTAAAAGTATTGATCAGCGCTTTTTATTTGCATCACCCGTTCAAAAGCCAGAGGCATTAAGACGCATCTTCGCTCTTGAAAGCTATCAAGGTGCTATCGTTTTTGTCAGAACCAAAAGCAGCACCGAAGAAGTTGCAGAATCGTTAAGGCAGGCTGGCCATCGTGCAATCGCGTTGCATGGCGATATCTCCCAGGCACTTAGGGAAAAGATTATCATGCAATTTAGGCAAGGCAGCCACGATATCCTTGTGGCAACAGACGTTGCTGCCAGAGGGCTAGATGTGGATCGCGTCACCCACGTAATTAACTATGATGTGCCCCATGATTGCGAAACCTATGTACACCGTATTGGTCGTACTGGCCGAGCAGGTCGCACCGGTGTGACAATTTTGTTTGTTTCACCGCGTGAGTCACGTATTTTAAACTTGATAGAAAGGCACACCCGTCAACGTATCCAGAAAATCTCCGTTCCTACCGACCCAATGATTCAGGCAGCGAAGGCGAAGCGTTTTATGGAAAATATCCAAACGCGTCTGCAGCACAAGCATTTGGCTGATTATCAATCGATGATGAACACATTCTTGGAAGAAACCCAAATCAATGCAGCAGAAGCGGCGGCAGCCCTAGCGTTGTGGTTGAACCAAGATCAACCTTGGCAAACGGTTTCCGAACCCTATCCTCAATCTGAGCAAGCTAATAAAGGACGACGCAGTTCCTTTTCTGAGAAGCGTGGACGTGGAAATGACAGGGATCGGGGCGGTGAGCAGCGAGATTTTGCTCGTCAAAGTCCCAAGAAAGCGAGAACAGATTACCCACAAACAACTTTCCGCATGGACGTTGGACGTGTCCATGGTGTTAAACCTAGCAATATTGTCGGTGCAATTGCTAATGAAGGCGGGCTCGATAGCCGTTACATTACCGGCATCAAAATTCATGATGATCATTCAATCGTCTGTTTACCACAAACACTGTCAAAAGAAGTGGTGCGCGACTTAATGAAAGCCTGGGTTTGTGGTCGTCAATTAAACTTAACCGCACTTTAAGAGTCGCTCAGTTTCCTGGGCATGACTTGCTTGCCTGTCTTGAGATTAAAAATTAAGACAGGCAGTAGTAGGGATTTACAACAACATAATAGTACCCTGGAAGAATCCTTATCGAAGGGGCTTTTTATATTAAGGCTCCATCGATGCGGAGTATTCGCCAAAGCAGGCAAGGCTATTTAAATAAGCTCGTTTTAACAAGGCTTCTTGTGCAGCAGCTTCTCGGCTATCTTCTCCTCGCCAAACAGATAAACATTCTTCTTGTAATGCTCGTCCGTAAGAAAAACTTAAAATCCAAGGTTGATGACCTTGTTGATTCATTGCGTTTAAGTTTGCGGTTGCTTGACTGGGAGTTTGGCCGCCAGAGAGAAAATTAATGGTAGGGACCGCAGCAGGTACATGTTGATGGAAGACCTTCAGTGTATGAATAGCAACGCTTTGTGTGGCGCTGAAAGGAATGGTTTTTTTGCCACAAGTCACCATGCTTGGTTTCAGTACGATATGTTCCAATGCCACGTTGTGTAAAAATAATGCACGAAAAACTTCAGAAATCACGGCTTTAGCTGCGTCAGCACAGCGTTCAATGCTATGTTCCCCATCGATTAAAATTTCTGGTTCGACAATCGGTACAATGCCAATGGATTGACATGCAGCTGCATAGCGAGCCAAGACTTCTGCACCGGAATGAATCGCCAAGGGGCTCGGTTTTTGTTCTGAAATATGATAAACGTTTCTCCATTTTGCAAATCTTGCCCCTTTTTGTTTAAATACTTCCAGACGCTCTTCAATGCCATCCAAACCTTGCGTAATTTGTTCCTGATCGCTGTGGGCTAGCGTTACGAGGCCTCGATCAATTTTAATGCCTGGCACGATACCTTGTTGTGCAAAGCATTCGGCGAGTGATGTGCCGTTTTCATCGGCTTGATCGAAGGTTTCTTCGAATAAAATGACGCCATGAATGTATTTACCTAATTCGTGGGTTTTAGCAAGCAAACGACGATAGCGACGTCGATTTTCAGCGGTATTCTCAACTCCAATCGTTGCGAAACGTTTACCAATTGTCCCGGTGCTCTCATCTGCCGCTAAAATGCCTTTGCCGTGTTGAGTGAGCTGTTGGATGGTCGCCGCTAACGTACTTTGATGCATAATAATGATTCTCCTCTGGCGCTTTTTAAGCTTTATTTCAATGGCTTAATTTAATTGGACTGCCCGACTCAGCGTTCTTTTTCAGCCTTATTATTAAATTTTCTTGTACCTTTAGTTGGGTATGTGTGGCGAAGTGAGGGGGTTTGAAAAATATTTTTCACGAACCACCTGGGATACCTCAAACCCAGCATCTTTCAAATATTGGAAGGACGCATCAATCATACAAGGATTTCCACATAAATAAACCCTATCGTTCTCAGGTGATAAATTCAATGTGGGAAAAGCACTCTGGACATAACCAGCATGCAGGTAGGGAGCATCGAGCGGCAAGGTAGCGCGACTTAGATGTGCTTGAAAGCGAACGCGGGGACACGCTTGTGCAAAGGTTAGAAATTCTTCAAGGTAAAGAATATCACTTTGGGTTTGCACCCCTTGCAAGATGACGATTTCCAGTTCTGGGTTTTCTTTTAATTGGGTTTTTAGCAAAGGCAGCATAGCGCGGTAGGGAGTTATACCAGTGCCAGTTGCGATTAAAAGGTAGCGTTTCGGTACAAGAGGTTTTAAAATCAAGCGGCCAAAAGGGCCAGTGGCTTCTAGTTTGTCACCTGATTGTAGGTTAAAGAGCAGCTCAGATGCAGGGCCGTTGGCTACATAGCTTGCTGCAAACTCAATTCGATTGTCTTCGCAGGGCGGGTTCGCGATGCTGTAACTGCGCTTTAGGGCATGGCCTTCGTGGGCAAAGTGAATGCTGATAAATTGACCAGGAAGGTAAACAAGGGGAGACGGAGGGTCTGCTTTAAAGATAAAATGCTTGACTTTTTGAGATAAAGGTACTACGCCTTCTAATGTTAAAGAAAATGAATTATTTTGCATCAATTCGCTGGTCCGGCTACGCATTTTTGTAAGGATGCGTATAATTATACTATGAACAGCGTTGATTTGATCACTATGATCGGTAATGTAAGCCGGTCTTTTGCCTCCTTAGAGAAGCTCTTTGGTACGGTTGCGTATTTATTAGGGATTATTTTTGTTGTTCACGCCTTATTGAAATTTCGGCAAATTGCAGGTTCTACGGTATCAAGTCACTCTGGAGTGAAACTTTTTGTCCCCATCGCCTATCTAGTCGGGGGAGCAGCTTTAGTTTTTTTGCCCAGTTCGATGGCTATTATGGCAAATACAACATTTGGAGCAGGTAATATTTTGCAATACACCGCTTATAATCCTTATGACATTAAAAACTCCATGCAAACCATCATTCGTATTGTAGGAGCACTATGGTTCATCCGAGGTTGTTTGCTGTTGGTCCATGCAAGTGAGCCAGGTGTTCAACACGGGAGTAAAGGTCTCGTTTTTCTGTGCGCTGGAGTGCTTGCCATGAATTTTCAAAATACGGTGAACATGTTGGGATCGGTTTTAGACCAATTGATGAATGTCACTCTCACTATCAAACAATCACAAGGTTATTAAATGAGCAAGGCGGATGATAAAAAAACCAAAAATTCGCTGCTGCAACTGAAAGATTTGCAGGAAAAAAAAATTGTGATTGAGGGCGTTACTCAACAAGGTCAAACTTTTCGCCCCAGTGATTGGGCAGAACGCATGAGCGGAACGCTGGCGACGTTTAAAAATCGTCGTATTTATTACTCGCCTATGCTGCAACCAACCACTCATGTTGAGGGTTATAAATGTATTTTGTTAGATCCTAAACTGAAAGAATCGAGCCCAGAAGTTTATCAGTCAATTCTAGATTTTGCCAAAGCAAACCATCTACGTATTTGTAACGAAGATCGTTCACCGGAAGACGAATCTAGCTAATTTTTTTCTTATTTCTTTTGTCCAACTTTTCCATTCTTAGAAACATTTTTGTATTTGCTAATCAATTGGTTTGTAAAACATTTTTTTATCAAGATTGTTTTTAACAAACGTCTGTTGTTTCGGACGCATTGCAATGCAGTATGAAAATAAGGAAAACTGAAAAAGGAAGATTATTTGTAAAGTGTCAAGAAAGAGAGATTTGCAATCTGTAGTCGAATGATTTAATGATTTTGAAAATTATAAAATTGAGGGAGATGTTAAGAATAAGGATATATCATTTATCCCCTCTAAATGGAGTATTTATTCTACCAAATGACACCCCGATCATGGAGCAGATGCTATGGGAAAGAACGGAACGCCTTATTCCTTGGAATACATTGACCGCCTTGATACGTTAAGACATCATGTCTCTAATCTCCAACCAATAGAGGGGACAGAGGACTTACAGTTACTGGACAGGGTCGGGGGTAAATATTTCAATCGGGTACGTCATGATCTCAAAAATATCCTTTCGAAGGAACCTCTGGAAACCGTTGATATTGCCCTTGAAGATTATCTAAAGCAATTATGGCCAGTGATATGCGGAAGTGTTGTGAGTTATACCATTCCCTTGGCTGAATTAATAGCCGTCCTATTTGAAGCTACCTTATTTGTTTGTTTTTCTAAGAATTATTACCTCTCTGAGGATGAAGCACCTATTACTCCTTTTGAAGTGATGATGCCTGGAATGATTTTAACTTCCCAAAATTTAACCTATCCCAACTTACAAAGTACAGCAATTACCTGGTCGGAAGAAAAAGAAGATCAGCTTAACGAATTGTCAATTCAAAAAACCGAGCTAGAGGCCGACTGTCCCACAGAAGAAGAAACAGAAGAATATACATTCTTAAAAAATGAAATAAAAGGCATTGAATATGATCTCAAGCATGTGGATGATATTGACACAGCCGGCACCAATGAATGTTATGCAGATGCGGTGGCTGAAAAAGAAGCCCTCGTTAAGAAGTTAGAGAATTATAAGCCAAGAATACAAGTGCTTGAAAAAAAGATGCAACAGCAGGCACTGTATCGCGCCTTGTTATCGTTAGAAGCGGCGAAAGAAGATTTTATTCAGAGCAAAAAAGGTTGTATCGAAGTTGGTAAATGGTTAGTACCGACCTATGAAACGCTCCGTAACGCCCTTCATCAGTCCATTTTGAGTCAGCACGAGGGTACGTTTTCTTTAATCCCCGTGGCGTTACTTCTTTCTGCGGATGAAAAGCTCGTCAATCCTTATAATGTATCCGCTGGTTTTATCACACCGGAGGAAATGCAACGCCTAACCGATCATTCTGGTGAGACTTTTGCTTTAGTGGAAGCACGAAAGGCAAAACATCGATATTATCATGATCCCAATCATTTATTAGGTCAGTTAAGTTTACTTTGTACAGCTTTAAAACAAAATGATGCGCATGAAGGATTTGGACAACAGACCCATGCGGGCTTTGGTGCTTACCCAGCGATCATTGCTTTTGCAAGCTATTACGAAACCTTGGATGAGGAGACAAAAGCAAAAATCCCTGAACCAGTGAAAGCGGAAATTGATTTGCTACTTTCATTATCTTCTGATCCTGAAAAAAATAAAGACGCAACAGGCAATATGCTCACCTGCATAGGAACGCGTCGCGAACAACTCGACAGGTTGATTGCTCTACATAAAACAGAATTAAGTGATATCAGTTGTGACGAGACGCAACATGCAATTTTAGTCCAGAATGCAGAAGAACGTTTAAAACAAACGATCGATAATTTAAGCGCTTCCCTTGAAAAAGGCACTTACAGGGGCAGTGATAAGTTAGGTTTAACGCAGAAGCTGTTGGAATTTTTAAACATTCAACTAACCTTTGAGTCTGCACAGGAAGTTGAAGCGCTGATGTCCTTAAGCGCGCAAGAAATGCGAGAAGTTATTGCGGATGATGCGAGCATCGATATGATTGTCTCACATTTTAATAATATCGAAGAGTTGGTTATGTTTATTCATAACCACCCTAGCAGACAACTGGATGCCTTTTTTTCAGTTGTCGGTTCCGTATTGGTACCGCAGCTAACTTACCGTATGGAAGATGTCACAGCTATTTTAACATCGCTGACGCAGGAAAAATTTAAAGTTGTCTTTAAAGTCCTTGAGAAAGAAGTAAAGTTTAGTTGGGAGCCGGGCGCTATTTTACAAGTATTTTGCGACGACCTAGAAAGAACAAACCTTGTGTTGGACTTAGTGGGGGAAGATAACGTTTTAAAAACAATCAAGGAGAGAGATAGACATCATATCACTCCCTTACATCGAGCTGCTGAAAAAAACGCGGCCGTTTTTTTTCGATTATTTGATTTATACCCTACGAGAGTTGCACAAATGGCTGCAATTCGTATGAAAGATGATGCCGGCAACAGTGTCTTACGATACGCAGCCTCAAATACCGAGGTGTTCATTCATTTAATGACCCATTATTTTGGGGAAGATGCACCAATCCTTTTTGCACTACGAGAAAGGAATCAAGTGCAAGACACCATTTTTTTTCACGCCGTTAGTAATCCAGATGTGATGCAGTGGTTGGCGTTAAGACTAGGTGCAGTAAATTTTACAATGCTTGCTGATCTAAAAAACAGTGAAGAGGCAACTGCGTTGCATGCAGCCGTACCTAACCTGCGTTCGATGCGTATAATCCTTGCAAACTACCCAAACGATCTTGCTCGTTTTGCTGCTATTAATGAACGTACCCAGGCACAAGAGACAGTTCTTCACTTTGCGGCTACTTATCATCCAGGGGTTCTAGATTTCTTATTGGCATTATATGCCACCCATCGAGACCGCTGGGACGCACTTTGTCAAAAAGATGCTTTAGGTAAAACCGTTTTCCATGTTGCTATCGATTATGAAGCAATGATTACGGTAGTTTTTGATCATCTACCAAGAAAGGAACGCGCAACGGCTCTTCAGCAAAAGGATAAGTCAGGACTGACGGTATTAGATAGGATTTTAGATCGGGCGCCTCTTTTAAGCCTCGTGCTTTCCTCTATTTCTCAAGAAGAATGCTGTCGCTTGATGCAATTAACAAATTACCGAGGCCAGACCTACTTACATCGTGTTGCAGCGGATCCCGATTCAGTGGACGCGATATTAAGACTGCTTCCAATACCGTTTGTCACCAATTTAATTCGAAAAAAAACAACGCAAGGCGACACCGTCTTACATGAAGCAAGCAACCTTAGTTCTTTTCTAATGTTATGGTCCATTCTGAGTCCTGAAGACAAGTTAAGTGCTCTGCAAGAAAAAAACCAGTTTGGGGATACGGTGTTGCATGAAATGAGCCGATACCCAGAAATAGTGACATTAATTTCGCGGGTTCTTTCTCCAACGGATTGGTTCAAACTTCTTAAGATGAAAAACAAAGATCAATCGACCTTCTTTCATCTCATCGTTCATGATGTAGAGACAGTGATTGCTTGTTTAGATCCTCTTTCAGGTAGTGCGCGTCTAAAAATTCTTAATCTGAAAAATCGCGAAGGGGATACAGTGCTGCATCATGTAAAGGGTGGGCTAGCACTTGAACGATTACTGGAACAGTTACCAATAGAGGAGCGTTTGAGTGCAATTAATGCAAAGAACCGCAACGGCGATTCCTTATTACTGGTATGGTCCCGTGTCGATCTAGTGATGGAATATCATTTACTAGGACTGCTGCCGGCTAGCGATCGATTAAAAGCGCTACTTGAAAAGAATTTTTACGATAAGTCGATTCTCATAGAGGCGACTTACCCTTGGCATAGCGATAAAATAACCCGATTGAAACGTATACTATCTGTTTTACCGCCTAAGGATCGCATTCGTGCACTCAAAATGCCCTATAAGTACTATTCGGTTTGGGAAAAAATCACTCAATGTCCTGAAACAATCGCCTTAGTTTTAGAGGAATTTGATGAAATAGATCGACTGATATTATTAAAAGAAACGGACGACGGAGGTTTGCGAGCGCTCGACCGTATCTTATCCAATAAAAAGATATTGCACCCGGTAGGGTTGTTAGAAGATGTATTAGCTTTGATTCCGCCTAAGGAGCGTCTCTCGCTTATTCTTAAAAAGAATACTTATGGATATAACGCTTTCCAATACGCAGAAAATCGTTTTATGTTGAAGGCGTTATTGATGTCTTTACCCATCCACAAACGTCTTGAAGCTATAAAGGCCGAAGATGGTGATAACCAAGGGATACTCTATAAAGTAAAAAGAAAGGCGGATATGTTACAGGTGGTTTTAGAAAGTCTAACGCGCGCAGAGCGTTTGGAAGTGCTTTGTGAGATAGATCCAATGTCTCCCAGCTATAAACCACATTCTCTACTAGAAACCCTTGCAGCAGACACCAATGTTTTGACCAAAGTGCTTGCCTTAATTGCCCATCGCGAAAGCCTGAACGTTAGCGTTCTACGAACGGTTGAAAAATATCTATATGGACAACGGCACCACGTATTTGTAAAAGACTTTTATACCAATTGCATTGCATCGTTTAAGGAAGAAGTACCACCGGCCGAACATCCCCTTATACCCGGCAGGTTCTTTTTACATACGACGCCGTCCCAAGTAAAAAACACGGCTATTCAACGGGTACTTAGTGCGTTAAGAGAAGGAGGATACGCCATACTTAATGAGCAGCATCTGATGGCGATTCAACAGACACCAATGCTACAAAAAACAATTGCTAGTTATGAACAGGTTTCAGGATTATGCGTGTTAACACGTCGAGATGCACGTTGGGCCGCGATGGCTTGAGGACGGTTTGTAGAACTGCCAGTTTATCCAGCGGGTATTACCAGGGTAAGTCGTTCGTTACCCGCTGGTTCTATGTCATGAATTGTTAATCTTCGTCTTGCGCCATTTCTTCCTCGAAACTGTCAGCGGCTTGTTCTTTTGCTTTAGAAAGGGATTCATGGTGTTTAACGTGCCCGCGTCTTTGCGCAACATAATCCTGAAGCTGTCGTTGTATCGCTTGGAAGGCATCACGCACGGAGACATACAAATCTTCATGGCTGTGATCGCCCGATGATTCACGGCTAGCAACTAATTTCGCTTCAGGCACGGACAGATTAATATTGACCTGATAAAGATTGCCCTTGTGATGACGACGATGCGGTGATTGAATCACGACATGACAGCCTAAGATCCTATCGTAGCGTTTTTCAAGTTTATCGGCAAAGTGGTGGATTTTACTATCAACTGCTTCAGAGGGTGGTACATTGAGATATTTAATTCTTAAAGGAAGCCCCATGATGTTCCTCCGTCGGTAAGTGGACCAAAATTACAACCAAAAAGTTAGTGTCAATTAGGCGTACTAAATTTTTAGGTGCTTTAAGTTTATCTATAGCTAAAATCAGCGCTCATTTCAATGCCTTTGCCCGAGATTTCCTTATTTTTTATAAACTTCGATTATTTTGATTTTTTAAAGAGCACTGCATATACTTAAGAAGCATTCTATACCTCAGGGTGAAAGTTACACATCCACCTCAATGGAAAAAAATGCGTTGTAAGAACGTAATTACAGTCGCATCAGACCTAGCAACCACACGGCAAGGAGGCATAATGAAAAAATTAATGCTAGTATTGGCAATTTTAGCGCCAAGTACGCTGTTAATTAGTTGCGGTACGCCAGTGAATTATTATCCAGGCTATAAAAATGACTATGTTTATTCGGTCGGATATCACGGGTACAGGCCTTATTGGGGTGGACGTTACAATGCGAGCTATGGTTTGCATTATAATGGCTACCGAAATCGCTATTGGGGCCCAAGTACTTACACCCGCTATCCATTAAACCGTGCAAGCTATAGCTACATTAACCGCTGGTAATGGATTCATAAACTCACAGGGCGCTTTACGTCAGCGCCCGTAAAACCTCATTAAGGTAACTACATGCAAGGTTGGATTTTGTATAAACGCTCACAAGAAGAACTCTCTGAGTTAGATCATGGAGTGAATCGTTTGTTGGCAGCCGCAGCAACACTTGGAATTCAGCTAGAAGTTTATAAGCCCGATCAATTTGAATTGATTGTGACCCAAGCCGAGCGTAAAAGTATCCTTCTTAATGGTGTGAGAGTCGCATTACCCGATTTCCTATTGCCCCGATTGGGTGCAGAAAGCAGTTATTTTGCCTTAGCGATTATCAGACAACTGGAAAAATCAGGGGTTTACACCTGCAACAGTTCCAACGCCATTGAAGCAGTGCGAGATAAAATGCTACTTAGCCAATTGCTAGCACAAAGCGAGTTGCCTTTTCCAAAAACTATGCTCATTAAATTTCCTGTCCCTGTTTCGGTCGTGGAGCGCGAGATCGGTTTTCCCTTGGTCATTAAAAATATTTGTGGTCGTGGTGGTATAGGTATTCATTTGTGTGAATCAGCCAGTAGCTTTCGTGATCTCATGGAATTAATGGCGACGCATAGTGGAAATAACCAGATGATTTTGCAAGAATTTATTTCTAGCAGTTATGGTCGCGATCTACGCGTGTTTGTGGTCGGCGGAAAAGTCATTGGTAGTATGCAGCGAAAGTCGACCGGTAGTTTTAAAGCCAATTATTCATTAGGTGGTTCGGTTTCTCATTACCCTATTAACGAGGAAATCCGGCAGATGGCTGTGGATTGTGCCGCCTTATTTAATCTGGAAATAGCAGGTGTTGATTTATTATTTGCTGAAAATGGCTTTAAGATTTGCGAAGCAAATTCTTCACCTGGCTTTAAGGGAATGGAACAAGCAACAGAAACGGATGTGGCCATGCAAATTTTAAGCTACGTCAGAGACGTTGTAACGAGGCGTTCAAAAGGCAAGGCTTCTCTATATCAACAACTTTAAAGCAGGGAAGAGAGAGGCAGTACTGCCTCTCTCTTCAGATATCTAATAATAGATTTACAACCATCGTATTCTTTAAGGCTACTCTTTAAACCTTGAAACATACTCTCCCTTGCGTGTATCTACTTTAATCATTTCACCGGTCTGAATAAATAAAGGTACACGAACCACTGCCCCTGTTTCTAAAATGGCAGGCTTACCACCACCGCCGGAAGTATCGCCACGTAAGCCGGGGTCGGTTTCCGTAATCACTAAATTGACGAAATTAGGTGGTACCACTTGAATAGGATCGTTGTTCCAAAGCGTTACAATACAAGTATCCTGTTCTTTTAACCATTGTAGAGAATCCCCAAGAGCCTCTTCTGTGAGTGCGTATTGCTCAAATGTATCTGGCACCATAAAATGCCAGTGACTTCCATCTGTGTACAAAAATTGCATTTCAACATCGGCAACGTCGGCAGAAGGTAGGGTTTCGCCTGATTTATAAGTACGCTCTACAACGCGACCTGTTTTTAAGTTTCTGATTTTAACGCGAGTGAAGGCCTGGCCTTTACCCGGTTTTACGAATTCACAATCAAGAAGAGCACAAGGTGCATTGTCTACCATGACTTTCAAGCCATTTTTAAATTCGTTGGTACTGTAGATTGCCATCCTGAGTCTCCTGAACTAAACTTTGCAATTATTCTGATAGTTAGAAGACAGTTTGTTCGCCTGCGCAGTCAATTAAGGCGCAAAAAGGTCTAATAAAAGTCTTCGAAAAGCTCTTTATTTTACGTGACGGTATGCAAAAGCACAAGATTCAAAAAAGGGTTTCTTGCCTAATCAACCCCTTACTTTTTATATCCCTTGCTCTATGAATAGTGTCCGCTGGCAAAAAAGTTTAGCAGAGGGCTTTGGATCGGTCACTGAACTGCTGGAACACCTTGAGCTGCCCCTTAATCTTGGCGATATCAACGCGCAACAGCAATTTCGCACCCGTGTTCCAAGAGGCTTCGCAGCGAGGATGACGAAGGGCGATCCGAAAGATCCGTTACTATTGCAAGTATTGGCAACATCAGCAGAATTATCAAAAAAACAAGGGTATACCATCGATCCCTTAGAAGAAGCCCAGGCAAATGCGCTTCCTGGCCTGATTCATAAATACCCTGGGCGCGTATTGGTGATACTAACCGGCGCCTGTGCAATTAACTGTAGATACTGTTTTCGGCGGCACTTCCCTTACGCAGAAAATGCGATGAGTGCGGCGCATTGGGAAGATATTTTAACTTATGTCAGAACAGATCCTTCCCTCACAGAAATTATTTTCAGTGGAGGCGACCCACTGCTAGCAAGCAATTCCGTTTTTCAGCGTATTCTCCCGCAATTAGAAGCAATTTCTCACCTGAAAACGTTGCGTATCCATTCCCGCCTGCCCATCGTTTTACCAGAACGTATTGAAGAACAATTCCTTGATCTCATGGAGCCGATCCGCCTGAATAAAGTGATGGTTGTACATAGTAATCACCCAAAAGAATTAGACAAATCGGTAGTTGCAGCGGTTAAACGCCTGAAGGAAGCGGGTTTCTGGGTATTGAATCAGTCCGTGTTATTAAAGGGAATAAATGACGATGCAGCGATACTTGCATCCTTAAGCGAGCAACTCTTTAAGGTGGGTATTCTTCCTTATTATCTCCATCTGCTGGATAAAGTGACGGGAATTGCGCATTTTGATGTGCCTTTAGAAGAGGCGCTGCAGATATATCGTTTACTCCAAGAAAAAGTATCCGGTTATCTACTGCCCAAGTTGGTTAGAGAAACACCCTTTAAAAAACATAAAGTGATACAAGTTTAGATTATTTTATCAAAATTTTCAAAAAAAGAACAAATTTAAGCTATAATAGAGTTATAAATCTCCCCTTGTATATCTGATTGAATTCGAGCGAGTAATATGAAAGATAAAGGCAAAGGCACAAGCACAGGCTTCACTCCTAGAAAACCGAAAGGCACCGCCTCAACGACTAAGGGGATGCTGCCTCCAAATGAATCAACACATAAGCATATGATTGATCTGACTACCGCAAGTGGCGAATTAAGAGCTATAAAAGCGGTATCCGACAGAGTTTACAAGCAAATTACGGAAAGTATTCCTTATTGGGCAGACATAACTGATTATTTATCTAATAACGACAAGACCGAAGTGCCCGAAGTAGGGGGAAAGATTGGCTCTAGGAAACTTTCTACAATTAAGCAAATACCCGCACTAACTGGAAATATTAAAAACAAGCTCGATATTAAGCAAAACTTAAATATAACTTCTTTCTCAAAAGACGATTTTACAAACTACATTTTGTCTGAATATGAGACGAACCTCCAAGAATTAAAAGAATTGAAAAAAGTTGACCTCTTGCTTCGTGAGATTGATCAAAAACGATTACATAATGAGAAGCAAATTTCTTCAGACAGCGATCTCGGGAAGGAAATACTTAAATATAAAGCTGATTTTTTTCACCTGAAAAATCTTAGCAATAAATTTATAGAATTAAATACGATAGTTGCGGGTTACGTTCCTAAAAAGGAGATTGCAGGTTATGCGGCTAAAAATCAGGCTGCAGGTTATTCGCCTAAAAAGAAGGAAGGGGGTCATGAGCCTAACCAACAAGTTTGGTACGATTTTCCTCAGAAATTAAAAGATTTAATTAACAAAAATAGTCAGGCTTTAAGCTTTAATGATAAAGCACTGGATGAGCAAGCAATTGCACAAATTCAAAAGCAGGCGGTAGAGCGGAATAAAGTATACAGTGAAATTGAAGAGAAATGCTTTGCGCTGATCAGAGATGCGGTGGATAAAGAGAGAAGTTCTACTCCTGATGGCGTAATAAGAAATTTCGATAACCTCAATCGTCAAATTGCTAACATCTTAAGGCACAGTAAATCACAGCTTTTGGTAAAGGGAGCAAAACCTGAAAATCAAGATGAAGAAAATGTTACACGTTTATCTCAACGAGCCCGTAGCCTATTAGAAATTTTAGAAATACCATCCGTTCCTTTCTATGCAACTGAAGAACCCATTTCTGTGCAATTAGATTCTCCAGGAAGTATAGATACACTGCCTTGGGATGAAAAGATTACCACTCCTGAGAACATGGGAGATGAAGAACAAGAAAAGTATGCGGTGGTACCGCGTGAAGAAATCAATGAGTTACAGAAAATTAATGAGAACTTAAAGGAGACTTTAGCACAAGTTATAGGGGATACAGACCTTATACATACTAAATATGAAGAAGTTGAGCAAAATAATGGACTTTTGGGCAAGATGCTTGAGCAAAAAAATGCAGAAAATGCCCAATTAATAGAAGAAAATCAAGGCTTAAGTGACCGGAACACTGCATTAGACGCTACTGTTTCAAAAGCTCAGCAAGAAAATGCAAATTTACAGGCGCAGATTCAGAAAACAACCCAAGAGATCGCAGAAATAAGGGCAGGGTCTGAAACTGTAGCGAATACTAATAACGAATTAAAGGATAAGATCGACAAAGCACAGAAAGAGATTGCAACGCTTAAAGAAGAGAATTTAGGGATCACGCAAAAGAATACAGAGTTGGAAGAACAACTCCAAAGCGCAAAGCATGAGAACGGACAAAATACCCAAGTCAACGCTCATCTCACCTCAGAGGTTGCTAGTTTACAGCGTCGCTTTAATGTCGTGCGAGAAGAAAATGAAAAAGTACAGGCATCAAATGTTTTATTTATAAAAGAGAATAACTTGCTGCAGGATCTAGTTCAAAAGGTACAAGAAGAGCAGGCCCTTAAAGTTAAACAAAACAAGACGCTTAAAGACGAAAACGATCAGCTTAAAGAGGCTGCTACAGCGGCATCACAAAATATTGATAAATTAAACCTTCAAAATAACGACTTACAAACACAGATTAACGAAGCGCAGAAAACGAATGAATCGTTAGCAGCTGAAAATGAATTAGCCAAGCAAGAAAATAAGAATTTGAAGGGTCAAATACAGCAACAACAGGAAGAGAATAATACATTCAAAGTTGAAAACGAGAATTTATTGCGTAAATTTGCAGAGGCCGAGCAAACTGCCCTTGAAACTCAAGATAGTATCGATAAGCTGACGACAGTTCAGCGGCAATTAGAAGAAGCGGTCTCATCGCAAGCGGTAGAAATAGAAACGCTTCAAGCAGAAAATGCAAAATCCAAATCAGAGAATCAGGTATTACAGAGTACTGTTGAACAAGTACAGCAAGAAAATACTCAGAAAACGAAAGAAAACACCAAACTCCAAGCGGCTGTAATGACAGCGCAACAGGAGAATGAAAACCTAACGAAGCAAAACAACGCACTAACCGAAAAAGTTAACACTGCGCAAGAAGAACAAACAAAGCTCGTAGCAGATAACGAAGTATTGATGCAAAAGAACGCCGATTTGCAGCATCAAGTGTCCCAAAATAACGTTGACAACGACGCCTTAAAAAACAAAATCGCAAACATACAAATTGAAAACGATGATCTAAAGGGAAAGGTGGAAGAAAAGACTCAACAATTTTCAAATGACCAGCAAATCATTAAGAATCTCAAACGATTAAGAGATCAACAAGATGAAAGACTTACTGAAGCTCAGGAATTAAATCAGGAGCTGCAAGTTTTGCTCCAAAAACAAGACGAAGCAGCTAACATAGCCCGCGTAGAGAATCAGGGGTTTAAGCAGGCCTTGCAGAAAGCCTCTGAAGAAAACGCTGAATTACAAACGACTGTAATCACCGCCCAGCAAGAAAATGAAGACTTAAAGGTTCAAAACAAAGGGTTAATGGAGGCAGTCGAAAACGCAAAAGCAGCGAACGCAGGGTTGGCTGAAGCGCAAGAGAAAGCCCAGCAAGAGAATGTGAATTTACAAGAACAAGTGCGTACCTTCGAAGCAGAAATAAAAACGATAACAACTGAAAGTGCAGCGATTAACGAAGAAAATGACCGGTTGAAGCAAGCTGTTGAGCAAGCCCAACAGGAAAGTGCACGGAAAACGGAAGAAAACGCTCAATTACAAACGACTGTAATCACCGCCCAGCAAAAGAATGAGGACTTAAAGGTTCAAAACAAGGAATTAGCGCAAGACGTTGAACGCGTAAGAGCAGAGATAGAAACGGTTAGAACTGAAAGTACAGAAGTTAAAGAAGCAAATGAGCAGTTGAAGAAGGCTGTTGAGCAAGCCCGAGAGGAAAATGCTCAGAAAACGGAAGAAAACGCTCAATTAAAAACGACTGTAACCACCGTCCATCAAGAAAATGAAGACTTAAAGGTTCAAAACAAGGATTTAGCGCAAGACGTTGAACGCGTAAGAGCAGAGATAGAAACGGTTAGAACTGAAAGTACAGAAGTTAAAGAAGCAAATGAGCAGTTGAAGAAGGCTGTTGAGCAAGCCCGAGAGGAAAATGCTCAGAAAACGGAAGAAAACGCTCAATTACAAACGACCGTAATCACCGCCCAGCAAAAGAATGAGGACTTAAAGGAACAAAACAAAGGGTTAATAGCGGAAGTCGAAAACGCAAAAGCAGCGAACGTAAAGTTGGCTGAAGAAAATACAAAGCAATCGGAAGAAAACGCCCAGCTAGTCGAAGCAAACGAAGCTTTAGTAAAAGCAAATGCAGGATTGACGGCGAAAGTTGCAGAGGTTTCGCAAGATGTTATTACAACAGAAGAAAAGATCAACGCACTGACGAAAAATCAGCAGATCATGGAGGAAGATGCACTTTCGAAAAACGCTGAAATCAAAACGCTAAGGGATGAGGTAGAGAAATATAAGCGCTTAAACCAAGATCTTAAAGACGAAGTTAAATCGGCACTGGATGTTGTAAAAGAAAATGAAGGGGTCGCGCACGGTATAAATGACGATTTAAGCGCACGGTTGGCGCAAACGCTTGCAGAAAATGAAGCATTACGTGAGCAGATCAAAGAATCAGGTGCGCAGCTGAAAACCCAAGACTATGCCCAACAAACTGATCAAGAAGACGAGCTTTCAATACGCTTTAACCAAGAACGTTTAGCCGAGGATAATTCCTTTGAGCCTGAATCAAAGCATTACGAGAAGAAAGCTGTACCTCCAACGCAAAAAATTAGCTCAGACACTCTGCTGCGCACTCAAAATGACGTTGAAGAATTGTCAGAAGAGCACTTGAATCAATCAATTGATCTGGAAGAACCTTATCCGTCTAGTGATGATCACGATCCACGGGGGGGCGGACATCAGCCCACTCAACAAACGCGCGATCATGCACTCGATGAGTACCAAGATGTAAGTAATCAAACGAGTGTAGGTAGTCAGGGGGAAGAACCAGAGAATGATCCGCTGACAACCAGTATTGATCAGGATGTCGAGGGCCTACAAGAATCGGCGGATGTGGTTAATGCAAATAAGACAGATGATCCAACCAAATCTAGCAGCCCAAGTCAGACTATTTCGGAAAACTATCCTGCTGACGTAGATGCAAACGATGAATTGGATGTGCAACCGGAGGAACACTCACCTAAAAGTTTTCAAACGCTCGAAGATGAAAGGGTTAGAAATACTACACAGGGTGATCATATTTCAGATAATTTATCTCAAGTGGAAGATAACGAATCCGATTATTCTGGAGTTGCACTGGGCGTCACTCCAAATTTAAGCCGCAGGACTTCTCAGCATCAGTTTTATCAAAGTCGTGGTGATGATCGACAACAAATCAATCCTACGGATGAAGTATTAAAGTCTATTAGTGACTTTATAATGAGCAATAAACAAGATCCTGTATACTTAAACACGATGGCTAAAGGGCATCTCGAAACATTGGAAACGCTGAACCGGAAAATTCAATACTCAGAAGATATCAAGTCGGATACCCTTCGCGGGTATCAGGGCGCCTTAGGTCTTCTGTCAGAGCATAGAAATGGTTCTGCATGGGTTCCGCAATATTGCTTATACAAAAATGAAAGCAGTTCAAATATCAAGCAAATGAGGCAAGACATAGTTTCATCGGCTGATGAGTCTTTCAACGCAAGTTCAGACTTAAATGCCCAATTTAATAAGCAGAAAAAAAACACTGAAGGGCAAGTATTCGCTTTTCATAAAGAAGCGTTAGCTCCAAATCATGGAAGAAAATACGTATTGATGGTACCGGTTTCTCAAAATGGAGAGGCTCAAACCGTCGTTGGAGGTGCTTGTTATGAAGGGGAAAATTTATTTGATCAAAACAGATATCAACAAAGTGTCAATACAAAAGGAAATAAGTCCTCTGATTTTGTTATAAAATTGTCTTCAGCACAAGAAGTAAACAAGAAACTTCAAGAGGCTGATTTACCCGCTTCAGCCGATGAGGCGCAGAAAATTATTGACGCAGCATCGGTTGCATCAGTATTACAATTTTTGGCAAACTTTAAAGGGATACCCAGCCCTGAAAATCCAATTAAATTAAACTTTAATGTGAAAAATCAGAAAGGATATGCTAACGCGCAACAAATATATAATGCATTATTGTACGTTAGCGATCGTTTAGGTTTTGATCCTAAAGCGGTTAAAATACCGTCTATTGGTTTTAAGTCAAATGATAGATATGAGTCTTTTAAAGAAAATATAAATCATAATAAAGAACTCAGTCAGTTTGTAGAGAGATATGCCGAAGAACGTCAAAAGATCCAGCAAGCATCTTCATCAATTAAAGATATATTAACACAGGCTGCTCTCAAGGCATCTGACCCAACACCTAACAGTACAGCATCGGAGAAGAGACGAGAACAGCTTAGCGCTCTACGAGGACGAAGTCAGTCTGGGACGACCCCTTCATCAGAGGTTGATGAAGAGCTTTCGATAAGACCGCCGCGGCCGCGTCACCCATTTTGTTGATAATAGATGCAACACAAGTGTGACAGCTTTGTGATATTTGCTCAGGCCGGAATACTGTAATTAATCTTTCTAATGTGTTTTTTAAGCTATACTTAAAAAGTTAAGGGAATAACCTATAAGGAGATTAGAATGAAAAAAGTTATCATAGGATTTTTATTACTGGGATCTACCTCACTGTTCGCTGCAAGCATGACGGATATGAACACCAATTGGGTATGCACAACCAATGCAAGCAGCAGCGATGTAGCAACGGATAAAGCAGCAGACGAACAAATGGCTAATAACAAAGCCTCTGCTGTGAAGTCTTTCGATTTTGCTGCAAAAAATTGTAGAAATTGCACCAAAATTACTTGTGAAGCAAAAAGTTAATCAAGTTTATTACTTATCGATGAGTTGTTTACGTTGACGGGACTACTCATCCTCTGTTGATCGCGGTTCGTTTGCGCAAACACCGTCAAATTAGGGCCCGTATTTGCTAGAGCATTCATTATATCTGGATCTTTAGCAAGGGCTCACTAGATGCCTTAATTTCTCTTACATTTCTATCATACCTAGTCATTTTAGGTATAATTACATAATCCAGGTTTCTTAAGACAGCGCATATGATTGCCCAAACACCTCTGTACAGTTCACATCTTCGTTCAAATGCTCGCATGGTTAATTTTCACGGTTGGGAACTGCCTCTTCACTATGGTTCACAATTAGAAGAACACCACGCAGTTCGTCAAGACGTGGGCATGTTTGATATATCGCATATGACTGTCGTCGATGTTTTAGGTGCTGGTGGCAGGCAATTTTTAAGAAAGTTACTTACCAACGACATTGATCAATTAGAACATGCTGGTAAAGCATTATACAGTTGTATGTGTCACGAACATGGTGGAATTTTAGACGATTTAATTGTTTATCAGCGCACTCCTGATAATTATCGCATGATATTAAATGCAGCGACTCGACAAAAAGATCTGGCGTGGATATATGCCAAAAGCGAAGGTTTTGCGGTTGGCTTTCAAGAACGAACTGATTTAGCGATGATTGCTGTCCAAGGTCCTAATGCTTTTGAAAAAATGCGTAAAGCTTTGAACCCGGCGCAAGAGGATGCAATCTCTACCCTGAGGGCTTTCGAGTGCGTCGATATCCTTGATTGGTTTTTTGCCAGGACAGGCTATACCGGGGAAGATGGTTTCGAGATCGTTGTACCAAAAGAAACCGTTGTTGATTTGTGGGAGGCTTTACTTGCTCAAGGCGTAAAACCATGTGGGCTGGGTGCACGTGATACGTTACGTCTTGAATCGGGCATGCTTTTGTATGGTCAAGATATGGATGAAAACACTTCACCTCTTGAATCTGGCTTAGGCTGGACCGTGCGTTGGGAGCCCTCTGATCGCGATTTTATTGGAATGGGCGCGTTAGTTTCTCAGAAACAAAGCGGTGTTCAACACAAACTTGTGGGTTTGGTCTTAGAAGACAAAGGTATTATGCGGGCTGGTCAGCGTGTATTCGTTGAAGGGCAAGCGGATGGAGTAGTTACCAGCGGTACTTACTCACCCACCTTAAAACAATCCATAGCGATAGCACGTGTTCCCTTACAGACGCAAAGTCAGGTCAAAGTAGATATCCGTGGCAAAGAAATGGTAGCACGGGTAGGTAAACCGCGTTTTATCAAACAAGGAAAGCCCTTGTGGGATAAGAAAGAAGCCAAAGATTTTTAGAAAAAATAACAGAAATCCTCATAGTAGAGATTAAAGAAGCTCTAGCGCATTACCGCGCATTTTCTAAATAACTTTACCTATGGTTGAATGGCATCCATCCATCCATCCATCCATCCATCCATCCATTCATTTATTTATATTCCATTAATAACTTAACTATATTGAAATACTTTCAAACGACAATTGAGTTGCTATCAATCATACTTTGATTTAAATTGCGCATGAATTTTATTAAAAATCAAAGTGATCATGAAAAAAATACATATAAGCGAGCAAAATTTTATAGAAAGTTTAATGACCTGGTATAGCTTCCTAGAGAATCGTGGAACGGCTTTTAGCAATGAGCCTAATACACATATGGCACTCCAACACCGAATCAAAGAAGCATTGTTGGATTTAAAAAAGGAGATGGATTGTCACCTGACCAATCTGATACCAAAGGACGAACCGTTCCAACCAATAGCGCTCAACGAACACGTTTTAAGCATAATGTTACAATTAGTTGAGCTGCATCAAAATTTCCCAAAAAACGATGATACCTTAGTACTTGAAAATGCTTCTTATCAAAAGATCGTGGAAATGTTTTGTCATATTTTGACAAGTGGAAATCAGCCTTATATTGATTGTGTTAACGATTTTTTAGAAGATACGCCAATCCCGCCGGATCAACTTCCATTGGGAAGCTTAACTTGGCGTTACCAAATACTTGAAGACATGGTTAAAATTAAAGGTAATTCCTTAGTGAATTACGCACCTTTATATTCAGAAAATTTTTTGAATGAGGACAGTGCTTGGGATTGCGAAGTATCGAATCAAGAATTCATTTTTTCCATTGCATGCAATGCAGGGAATGATAGCGTGCTTGAAAACCCACAGTTTAGCCCGGATTGGTTATCAAGAGTATCCTCTGATCTAAAATCAAGTCATTTAACTTATCGCCATTGTCTGATGATGCAGACTTCTCCTATTGAGATGTTAAAAAAACCGCGCATTTTCCCAGAACTTTTTTTAAGGGCTTTAAGCCCTATCAAGACAAGTCAGAAAAAAGGCTGGTCAAATATGCATGAATGGGTATTTAGTTTTTTTGAATCTAAATGTGAAGATGGCACTGTTCAATCCTGGGATGATTTATTACAACTTGCTTCGCAAAACTCGAAGCTAAGGGAGTTTCTCGATAAAGAAGCACCGGCTGTTTCTCTAGTAATGTTCAATAAGCATAAGACAAATTCACAGTTGCTTTTTAAGCATCTTATTAATTCCGATAAGCTATCTTACGCGACACCTTTCGTCCAAAATCTTTTGCAAGCATTAAGAAAAGATGACCCTGCCGAATGGATTAACTTATTAACGCCTGCGGCAAAGGAACGGTTGGAAAAGTATAGAAATGATCAAAAAATTGGAGAGTGTGTCAATGAATGCAAGAGGATAAATGTCGCTTCATCCAACGATATCTTTCGTGTGTTAGCCCAGTTGTCGCCAGAAGATTCGCTCTTAACAAAGCTCCTTGAGAAAGAAGAAAATCCCTTTACCGAGGATTTTATTAACGTTTGTAATCAACTGATTGTTACTAATGAAGCGCCGGGAGCGTTTTTAAACACAGTGACAGATGCCTATCTAAAAGGTGGTGACACGGTCTATACGAGGTTGATAGCTCAGTTAAAAAGGCAAACAAAAAATAATATCGAAGAGTACGCAGTTATCCGATTAAAAGATTTAATAGAGGAAGAATTCAGGTTAAAAAACATCATAGAGGAAGAATTTAAAAGAAAAAATACTGATCCCTTGCAAGGGATACGACAAGTGAGCGAACGTTTTGCTTCAAAGGTTTTTTTAGAGTCATTGGCGCCGGATACGTTTGAGCCTGAATGTGGTGATGGTGGAGACGTACCACGAACCAATTTCACTATTACCTTAGGTTTACTAATCACTTCAGAACATCTACCCCAAGAGCTTTTGAGAAAACTTGCTTCAGGCTTTGTGTTTCATTTTGAACGATTTGAGCAGTATTATGAGCCGCTGCTTTACCCGGCAAAAGAAAAATTAGTGAGTTTCTATTGTGATCAACTTGCGACCGTAATCCAAGAGAAATATGCGGCTGGAAAAGTGAAGACGTTGCAGGATTTCGTCGAGATGATTAAAGGTCAGATTGAAAGAATGCCTTGGTTAAACAAAAGGGCACCCTCAGTGTGCGAATTTTATCAAAGCGAGAAACGTACTGTTCTTGAGTTATTTTTAAGCTACATGATTATTTTGGGCAAATTGCCGGAGCCTTTCAAAGAAAGTTTATCGTCTAGTTATAAAAGCTTTAGTCCCGATAGAAAAGAAGCGATTAGATTGTATCGATCGATGACTTCACAGGCGCAGGATAAAATTAGACATAAAACCTACCAGCGTTTAAGAACATGTTTATTGGAACCTAATGCTGCTGAAAGTAATCCTGAATCCGTTGAAAAAGCAAAACGCGTTTTAATAAGGTATTGGCAAAGTAAAGTGACAACAGTGATGGAACTCGCCTTTAAAATTTCGTCGGACGAATTAGCTGCCAGTCCAGCGATAGAAAAATTAGAAGACTGGCACAAAACAATAAAATTAGCCATTAGCCAAGAACAATGGACTGAAATTCGGCATCATAAGGAAGAAATAGCCGACTGTAATGGGGCATTTGTTCGACTGACAGAGCAGGATTTGCAAAAACTCTTGCCCTTGGCTGATCATTTGGACAAATACACCGCTGCAGAATTAATTGCAGAGGTTGAAGAAGCATCTCTAAATGAGGCAGCTGACGCGCAAGTCGTTGCTTTACAGGAATTGAAAGCCCTAAATATTTTGCAAATGGAAGCTAACCTTTATGAAAATATATTAACAACAATCGGCAATAATATTTCATCATTAGAGGCTTCTGTGGAGCATGAATTATACAAAGCCAAAAAAGAACTCGAAAACATGCAACGTTTAATGCAGCAAGCTCGAAGTCAACAAATGGTAGTTGAGCCTCAAAATCGTCCACTTGTCGCTAATTCTGCAAGTTCTTTTTTCCAAGCGCAAAATAATGGGCAGCCTGACCCAAATCAGGTGCTTGATGCTCAAGGCTTTGCACAGAACGATAATACAAGTGACATGAATGCACCGAGAAGCAATCGCAATTAATGTCTGTTTTTTTAAACGCAATGTGACATGAAGACCTGCATTGGTTATATTTGATTGTCGCATTGGAGCACTGCTGAGGGTAGATTGTTTTCAATAACCCCTCAGCTAATCTTCCCTTTATTTCGTATGTTTAATTCATATATCTCTCTGAAAGCTTATCAAAGAGGCGTTGCAGAAGGTCTGAAAGACGCTGTCGTTTTGATATCTGTCTGAGGCAGTGCTTTTAAAAAATCTGCCCCTGCTACCTTAAAGAAACGTTGATACGCGCAGTAACCACCAAAACCTAATCCAAAGACAGTTGCTGCTAGAGTACCTAAGCCTTTAACAAACAGCATGAATCCACTGTCTCTACGTATTGTTAGGATGATTTGATTATGTTGATCTTTTACTGATAAAACTTCTTTAAATTGTGTCAGCTTTCTTGCCATGACTGAGCAGCTATTTTGCGCATCGGCAATGGGTTCATTTAAAATCGCCAGAGCGTCTTGGATGAGGATTATCTTCTGTACCACAAGTGTATTCGGACAGGTGTTTTTCTGCAGATGAGCTAAATAAGCTTCTGTAGTAATCCGGCACTGTAGTAATCGGGTTGATAATTCTAGGTACTGATAAGTATCGAGTGCATGGCAATAGTCGCGACTCTTTGTTAAACGATCTTCGAGGGAGATTGGCGCTTCTTCTGTCTTGTTCTGACAAATCGTCAGCGCTTTTTTGACAATACCTATTTTCTTAAAATGGACTACAGAGGGGCGCTTTTGTTGCGTTAACAGCTCAAGAGCACGGTCGAAGAAGCATTGCCAATTTGCCAGTTCTAAAGCTTTAGTGGCAGTATCGTAACTGATGACAGCAAGTTCTGCTTCTGTTGGAACGTTTTCTACATTAAGAAACACGGATTTTTTGGTGGTGAAATTTTTGAAGATTCTGTTATTGCAGCAGGTGTTTTGAACGGTTATTAAATCTTTGTGAACTATAAAAGAACGAACACATTGAAAGACGCGCGGATTATCTAATGCCTCGTACAGGTGGTCCAACATCTCTAATGCTGTGAGGTTTGGGAATGGTTGAGGCAGGGGGACAAAGGCTTGTGTTGCTAGTTTTTCGTGGAAAAAATAGGTGATCAGTGCATCGTTGTAGGAATGAGGATTTAAAGGGTAGGCCGCTACCGTGATTGAAAAACCCTCCATGATTGGATCCCAGAGTAGAGTAACACCTCCAAGCGTGCCATCATTACGAAGATAGCACAGTTCTAGCGAAATCGGCCCCGACTGTTCGTGAATACGAACGTTATTTACAAGCGTATTGCTTTGTACCATGGTTTGATCGGAACTTCCATTTAAGTCGCCTTGCACATAATGAGAGCCATCTAACGTCGATAATTGCTGTAAATAAGGCTCCCAATCTTCTGTAGCAAGCAGAAAAGTTGTGCGAGAAGAATCTTTTTGAAGAAGCTCCGAGAAAAGGCCGTTACGACAAGTGCCTGGATCTGAGCTATTTGCATTTTTGATGGCGTCTAACATTCTGAATTCATATTCGGGTCTGAAAACAGAACCTTGCAGATCAGTACGTCTAGCCCGCCGCATTTGATAAGGCATCCAACATCCCTTAGGACGATCAAAACTATAAACATCATATAATAAATTATTAAACTCACAAAATTTACTTAAAGTGGATATTTTTTAATGAGCAAAGAGTATCTAGAACCGTCGAGACCAGAGATTCAAGCCATCTGTTTGGCAAGTGTTTTAGAGGATTGCGCATCTTTTCAAGGGCGTCCAATGTCAAAATTCGTGTTTCAATAAAGAGGCAATACCTGAGGCTATACTAAGAGTAAAAGGGTTGTTTCTGGCTATGAAATCGCCTACACCTCATGGCATAATGACGCCTAATCCCGCGTTGTGAAGCGGAGAGGATCTTAAGGCGAGGAAATAATAATGACAGGATTAAGATTCACAAAAACGCATGAATGGCTACGTTTGGAAGGCGACGTTGCAATCGTTGGTATTACTGATTATGCGCAGCAATTATTAGGCGACATGGTGTATGTCGATTGCCCGATAGTGGGACGTGAACTCACACAGGGTGAAGAAATGGGTGTGGTGGAATCGGTTAAAGCAGCCTCTGATATTTACGCACCGGCGAGTGGAACTGTCCTTGAAGTGAATCAAGCGGTGCTCGACAATCCTGGCTTGGTTAACAACGCAGCTGAAGAAGCAGGTTGGCTTATAAAACTCAAACTACAAAACCCAAAAGAAGTTGAGAATTTATTAGATACAGCGCAGTACGAACAAGAAATCCATCAGGAGCATTCTTAATGCCTTATATTCCGCATACGGAAGCTGACGTACAAGCAATGCTTGCGCGAATCGGTGTTGGCAAAATAGACGATTTATTTGATGAAATTCCGCCTAGTTTATGGGCAAAAGCATTAGAGACCATACCGGAGGGTCTCAACGAGATGCAATTAATGCATGCCGCAGAACGTTTAGCAAAAGCGAACCATTCAAGCATTTGCTTTGCCGGTGGAGGTAGCTATGATCATCATATTCCGGCGGCGGTTTGGGATATTGCCTCTCGCGGTGAATTTTTAACGGCTTATACACCTTATCAAGCAGAAGCAAGTCAAGGTATGTTGCAATTGCTTTATGAGTTTCAAACCATGCTTGCAGAATTAACGGGCCTCGAGGTTGCAAATGCGTCTTTGTATGATGGGGCTTCGGCCTTAGCAGAAGCAGCGTTGATGGCTGTGAGAATCAACAAACATAGCAAGACCAAGCGCATTTTGGTTGCCGGGACAGTGCATCCTTTTTATCGTGAAACGCTCGATACTATTGTTCGTAATCAGCAGATTGAAGTTATAACCTTAGATTTTGATTTGGAAAAAGGAATCACACCTATCCAGGTATTGGATCAATATCATGGAGAAGATATCACCGCATTAATTATTCCACAGCCTAATTTTTTTGGATGCTTGGAAACCGTTGATGTATTCACTGACTGGGCACGTGAGAATCGGGCAATTAGTATTGCTTGTGTCAATCCATTATCGTTAGCACTACTTAAGCCTCCCGGCGAGTGGGGCGAGCAAGGTGTGGATATTGCTTGTGGAGAAGGGCAGCCTCTAGGCGCTCCTATGGCATCAGGTGGTCCGTATTTCGGATTCTTTAGTACCAGACTTGAGCATGTACGTCAAATGCCAGGCCGTCTCGTGGGGCGTACGGAAGATATCACAGGAAAGTCAGGATTTACCCTGACATTGCAAGCGCGTGAACAACATATTCGACGGGCGAAAGCCACCTCTAACATTTGTACCAACCAAGGCTTACTTGTCACCGTTGCGACCCTGTACTTAAGTCTGATGGGGGCAGAAGGGCTAAGGCAGGTTGCCTTACAATGCCATCAAAATACCGAGGCATTGCGCCAACGTTTATTACGCATAGACGGTGTAAAACGTGTCTTTTCATCTTCATGCTTCCATGAAACCTTAATTCAACTACCCTGTTCGGCAAAATCAGTGTTAGAAGCGCTTTTAAACCATGGTATTTTGGGTGGATATTCAGTGGCATCTCATTATCCTGAACTCCAAAACACCTTGTTGGTTTGTGCAACCGAAATGCGTACCGCACAAGAAATTGAACAATACGGCGTAGCATTGGAATCAATCTTAAAAGGCAGCTAAAAATCAATGATAACTCCCTTAATTTTTGAACAATCTCAACCAACGAGACGAGCAGGATCGCAAGCGTCTAAGTTAGATACAGCACCTATCTGCCTTCCTGAAGCAATGCTGCGTCAGCGGGCACCGCGTTTGCCTGCCTGTTCAGAGTTGCAAGTTGTCCGACATTTTACACGGTTATCTCAAAAGAATTTTGCCATTGATACCCATTTTTATCCCTTAGGTTCGTGTACGATGAAATACAATCCAAGAGGCGTGCATAAAGCCGCGTCTTTCAGTGGATTCTTACAGCGACACCCTTTGACCCCGGACAGTGCGAGTCAAGGAACCTTAAAAGCTCTCTATGAATTGCAAGTCTATCTTGGAGAGATTACGGGCATGACGGGTGTTTCATTGACGCCAATGGCAGGTTCCCAAGGTGAGTTCGCAGGCGTTGCGATGATTAAGGCCTATCATCAATCCCGTGGGGATACGGGCAGAGATGAAATTTTAATCCCCAATGCCGCGCATGGTACAAATCCAGCATCTGCTGCGATGGGAGGATTCAAAGTACGTGAACTCTCAACAAACAAAGATGGGGAATTGGATCTCGAGGAATTACGGCAAGCGGTTGGACCAAAAACCGCAGGGATTATGTTAACCAATCCTTCGACTTTAGGCCTTTTCATGCGGCAGATTCAAGAGATTGCAGCAATCGTTCACAAGGCGGGCGGGTTGCTCTATTACGATGGAGCAAACTTGAATGCTATTCTAGGTAAGGTAAGACCGGGTGATATGGGGTTTGATGTGATGCATTTAAATCTACATAAAACCTTTGCAACGCCTCATGGAGGGGGGGGGCCAGGCGCAGGGCCGGTTGCGGTAAATTCACGTTTGTTGCCCTACTTACCATTACCGGTCGTATTAAAAACGAGTGATCGTTACCGATGGGCGACAAAAACGGATTACCCTCAAAGCATAGGTCGATTATCAACTTTTATGGGCAATGCAGGAATCCTATTACGTGCTTATTTTTATATTCTTCTTTTAGGAAGAGAAGGTCTTTTACGTGTCGCTGAATTTGCAACGCTTAACGCGAATTATTTACTCAAGGCCTTGGCAGAAGCAGGCTACACACCTGCGTATCCTACGCGTCGAGCTACGCATGAATTTGTATTAACGTTTAATCCTGAAAGGAAAGAATACGGCGTGACTGCGATGGATTTAGCAAAACGTTTATTAGATTATGGCTTTCATGCTCCCACCACGTATTTTCCTTTGCTGATCCCTGAATGTTTGCTGCTAGAACCGACCGAAACGGAATCCAAAGAAACTTTGGATGGTTTTATAGAAGCAATGAAAGCAATTAGAGAAGAAGCACGCACAGAGGCGACGCTTTTAAAATCAGCGCCGAAATCATTGACAGTGAATCGGTTGGATGATGTGAAAGCAGCAAGAGAACTGAATTTAAATTATTATGCACAGGAGAAATAAAAACGACGGTTACATTAACCTTAAGTGTTTGATTTATTTTTCATTTAAACGTTTTCTGAAAGAACAAAATATGTTTTAATGGGCGCATTTTGACAAGATAGCGATAATACTGTGCCCAAAAATTTTAATCATTTTTATTGGAATGGTTCTGAAATCACTCGAGAAGTGGTTGCTTTGTTAAACAAGTGGAATAGTTATCTCAAAAAACATGGTAACGATTGGGGCACCTTGCTTTGGACCTCTTCTGCCATTCTCAACAAAAAACCATCGATGTTTGGCGTATGCTATCGACCTCTACAAGAAACTGAGAAAACTGCCAACGGGTTAGTACGGAACGTTGACTATTACTTCCTTGAGAAAAAAAAACCTAACGGTACAGTAATTTCTTTAGGGATGGCGGGTAACTTTGATCAGCTATTGCTTACCTATAAAGACACGTGTTCTCACTTAATCAAACTCTACCAGACACTCGTTAGCAACCAGCATTATGCGTTTGCGGCAGATATTGTTCGGCTACTTGTTCTAAATGAATTACCTGGTTTTTATATGGATATTGATCATTTACCACCCCGAAAAATGGTTGAGTTTGATTTGGAAAAAATCAAACATAGCTTTATTGAAAAGGGCTTAGGCACTTTAAAATTTGCTATTGCAATCCAAGGATGGATAGATGAAACGAATAGCTTGCTCGCGCTGCAAAAAGGAGGGTTTACTGAAGTTATTCAAGCCTGTGATTTTGCCTGCGAGAAGTATCCCTCAATTCTTCAAAAAGAGATAGAAATTCTAACGCGACAAAGAAAGGAGACCAAAGCATTTTTTAATGTGAGAAGAGATGTTTCAGAACTTTTGAAACAGTATTCCCTGATCTTGTCTGATACCCAAAATCCGACCGATCAAACGATAGTTTTGACCACAAAGCAATTAGCAACAGGTACTTTTATCCAATATAAAGTACTGGATCCCTTCAACCAAGAAATAGTTGCCTCTTTCATCCCTCAAAAGGAACTAGAGCAATACCTTGGAATAGAAGCAAGTAGGAATATCTTACGCGCACTTGAGACAAATAATATCGATCTAATAAGCGAATCAAAAGAAAAAATCATCACACTAATCGCAAAGTATATTTTTATTCCAAACCATGATTTTGAATTATATATACATGCCTATAAAGAAAAAAATGCACACATGTTCAATCGCTTAAACCTTGATCAAGGCGTTTATTTGGTTGATGTATTACGTCAGCTGCAAAAAATGTATGAGATAACCATCAATGCATTTCATGCACACCTACAATCTGATACGGGAGACTTGCCAAAGGATATAAGAGATTTGTTAATCACTGCCTATTATCTAGGGGGGAGTGAGAAGTATGGGTGTTATTTAAAAAATTATAACGAACTGTTTGGTCAATACCGTGAAACAGAACAAGATGGGCTGCATTTGTATTCCTGGGGAAATCCTGGCTATGGCTACTTGAGAAAAGTGATGCCTCAGGTTCAAAAAATCAAGCACGCTTATTTGCATTATCGATGTTTGAAAGCAACCTCTAATTCGGAAAGGGAACAAAGAAAATTCAGGGAAATAGAATGGTTAGTTGCTGAAACAGATGCACTAAAACAAGCTTCAGAGAATGAATATGCACAAGCAAATAGGCTCTATCAACAGTTCATCTGCTTGTCTAGGTCTGCTGAACCAGGCTCTATGGCAGAAAAAATGCACGAAGCACGTAGTGTTTATTTTGAAAAATTACTCGATGAGTATCGAGAACGACTTGATGAGCTTCAGATATGGCAATGCACCTTAAAAAGGCGCTCACCTAAAATAACCCTTAATCAAAACAGAGTTTCGACAAAAGATCAGTTTTTTCAGGCAAGTAATATTTTTGATTCGGTCAAAGCATTTGGTGTCATTTATTATCCAGTTGCTTTTTCATTATATCCCTTTGATAAACTCACCCTTAAAGGGTTTTTAGAGGATCATGCTGATCGTTTGATCAGCGATCTCCGAAGTCGTTTTAAAACAGAAAAACGCTTACGGATGAGCAAAAAAGAAGTCGATTTTTTTATTACTTCTCTTTTTCAATCCGTTGTGAAGGATATGGAAAAAAATCATTTTTTCGCACCCTATATTGGTAGTTTCGATACTTCTGAAGCATTTGAAGAAAAAAAGAAAATACTCCTCTTATCAACCATGCGTTCTTATTGTCAGGATATTCTAAAACGGATGCTAGTACCTTATTATCCAGACGATTTTTTTAAAGTGAGAGCTTACATCCCCAATAAAATCATTGAGGAAAAAACAATCGTTATCAGGACCATCGCAGAAGAAGGCTTATATTATCAAATCTTCAATTCTGCTGGAGAGTTACCTATTAAACTAATGCCCTACGATATATTAAAAGCAGTTGTTGCAAAAGTGACCCCTAATTCCGAGCTCCAAGAAAAGCTTACAAACGCACTAGCAAACCACTCTCTAGATAAACTGGTTGAAGTTCTTTCTACGCCTGCAGTTGCATTTTTTCTGCAAAGCTATTTAAAAGAAATGGGGGATATTGAAACGGATTTATCACGATTTTTAAATCATTTCTATTTAAACAAACTACAAAAAAAAGTTGACGACTCAGACTCAATAAGTGTTCTAACGTCAACCCCATGCGTGTAATAACGAATAAAAATAATCACAAGGAAAAATATGTATTACAAAATCTTATCGAGTAAAAACATTAAAGAGATAGATCGCATCATTCCATTCTTGAAGGATTGGCTAAATGTGACCCAGGATAAAGATCAGCGAATTAAAGCGGTATTGCATAGCCATTACCCGAAAGCCATTGACCAAATAGAGGGACTCGCTACATGGGTTACACAAAATTCTAGAGAGAAAGACGAACGTATTAAAGCAGTATTGGCGTCTCACAACCCGAAGGCAGTGAGTCAACTCCCTAATCTAAACAATTGGGCCCTACAAAACCCGGCAGAAAAAGAGGAACGTATTAAGGCAATATTGGCGAGTCAGACAACGAAGGTTACGAGTCAACTCCCTAGCTTGAGAGAATGGATACAGGAAAATCTGGCAGATAGAGACAACCGCATTAAAGCGATATTATCCAGTCGTTGTTCAAAGACCATTGGTCAACTCTCTAATTTGGGAGAGTGGGTAATGAAAAATCCAGTGGAGCAGGATGAGCGTATTAAAGCGGTACTTGCAAGTCGTTGCCTTAAAGTGCTGAGCCAACTCCCTGATTTGGCGGAGTGGGTGACGAGAGATCTTAATGGGAAAGAGGAGCGTATGAAAGCAGTGCTGGCCAGTCATTGCTCAAAAGTGGTTGGTAGCCTCCGCGATATTGCAGGCTGGGTGATGGAAAAACCAGAAAAGAAAGACGAACGTATTAAAGCAGTATTATCGAGCAATTCCGCACGGGCGATTGCTCAAATCCCAGATTTAGGCAGCTGGGTCACAGAAAACGCGCAAGAAATCGATAACCGCACCAAAGCTGTATTGGCTTCCAATTGCCATGGAGCAGTCAAAAAATTATATCATCTGGAGGGTTGGGTTCGGTGTAATCCTGCTGAAAAAGATCAACGTATAGGCAAGGTAGTGACCACTACTTATTCACCAGCAATTAATCAAATAAAAGAGTTGTTATTGGACTGGGTATGCAATGCAAAAGGTGCAGAAAAAAACAATAGGATGAGTAAATTATTAAGGACTACAAATGCGGCTGCTCGAAAGGTGGTGGTTGCGATTCTGAGAGATAAACCCGATCAAGCATTTATTGAAGGGGTACTCGTTAATAAGAGACTCCCAGAGTCTATCACACAAGAATTAAGGGCAATCCCCATACCAAAAGAACCAAGCGTTTGCATACCAGTAGAAGAAGCGTCAAGACCTTCTCTAACTGTTAGGACCATTGAGAAACACTCATCTAATCTAAGTTTCTTTCAAACAAAAAAACAGGTTGATAAAAAGGACGTTGTAAAGTCGAAATCGCTCTTACATAAAAGAAAAGATCCTCAGGTGCTTGAGGGAGATGAAGGTGTCAGCAAACAATTTTTTTATGTATCTCCTAAGGAAAATGGTAAAGTTGAGGTGCGAAAAGTTCAGTCAGATGTTGACGAAAACAGTTCATCCCCTTTGTCAATGAACGCAAAATAAATAAGTAGTCCCTAGCTCGCTCTTATTAATGTTTTTTATTAAATCTAAAAAAACGATAAATAATCGAAATAGGGATTCAGGGACTATTTTTTTTTGATTTTAGCCAGATATAATGAAAAAGTATCGACGCTCAATCGTTGCCTAAGGATGGCCTATTATGAAAGAGAAGAAGCATACTGTTAATCCATCACGTCATTCCATTGTGTTTCATCAAGAAAACAGCCTGCAGCTAAGTTTAGAAACCGATCGTTTAATAATTCAATCGATTAAAAATGGGCACAAAAAAGCATGTCATGCCTTGTTTGCAGATCCCATAACTATGGAAAAATTTGGAACAGGACAACCTTTTGATCACCAAAAGACTAAAACGCGATTGAAATTGTGGTTAAATGCCTGGCAGTCCCATGATCCCTTTAGCGGCTACGCTATCCATTTAAAAAACGATGCGAAGACATTCATTGGTGTCATTGTTCTTGAACATTCAAGGCCGGGGGAAGCAGAGGTTTCCTATGTTTTAGATCGACATTTTTGGGGTAAAGGTTATGGTTCTGAAGCAACAGATGCTATTTTTCAGTCTTTGATTCCACGAATTATGTTGCGTGGCTACTCCGTAGAAAATCGTTCTTTAGATCGCTTAGTAGCGACGGCGAGGCTCGATAACCCTGCTTCTCAAAAGGTGTTAAAGGGTGTGGGTTTTAAAGAAGAAAAGGTGGTTCACAAATTTGGTGCCTGGCGTCAATCCTATGGGTTGCCTGCCAAGCAAATAAGAAATGATTATCATCATTTCTTTGACAAAAAAGATAAGCGTCTTTATCGGGAAGAGGAGTGGCTTAGGCTGAAGAATGATTCGACCGCTTTGGAGCTAGCGACCAGCGCCTTTGGTACTGCTTTTCGAAAGTGAAAGACAGCCTTCCACCTAGACGATCTTTTATTTTTAGGCTGGTTAATGCGATGGTTTAATGTTTCCTTAGATATCTAAGTAATCTTTATAAGGATTTTCAGAGGGTAGCTCTATGGCTTGGGAAAACCCAGGCAATGAAATGCTGAAAGGGGTCATGGTAACGGAATTTTCATCAATTAAGTTTTCACCAAAACGATAGGTGAGTTTCTCGTTACCCTGGCAAGTTTGTGCATCCGTTAACGCTTGCTTATCGCGAACATCGATGTTTTTCTTCCAGTAATCTGACAAGAGATTGCTACTGTATTTATTTTTTAACATTGCCATCGTTTTCTGCGGAGATAAGATCAACGCTGTTGCATTATTTCCGCCAAATCCCTTGGAATTAATTAGCACGGCCGGGATACTCGCTCCCTGCGTACCAGCGTAGTAATGATCCATCAAAATATTCAGATGAGAACGTTGAACATCCTCTGCGATGTGATCAATTGTTTGAATGCCGGGGATCCAGCCATATTGCCAAGTGCCTAGTGCTGCAATTAACTGATCACCGGCGGCGGCGCTAATAGAGTGGCCAACGTAAGATTTAATGGCTGTGACGGGCCATGCTTTAATTGAAAATGTTTTTGCGACGTCGTTCAATAATTGGCTTTCTGTAGTTCTGTTTTGTGGTGTCCCAGTGCCATGTGATGAAACATATGTATGTTGCAATTCGTCCGGGCTGAGCATGCTGTTTGCAAGAGCAGTTGCTTTTGCGAGGGTGAGGTAATTGCCGATGCCGGGTTTTGAAATGGATTTTTTGTTGGCATCGGCATTAATGAAGACATCGCCGACTGCCCCATAAATGGTTAGTCCTAACTTTAATGCCAATTCATCATGCATTAACACGATAAATTGAGAGGCTTCCGCCATGGTAAAGCCCACGTTGGTTGAAAAGGGACGACAAGCACGTCGATGGTCAGTAGCCTCACTTTTATCTAAAGCAGCCAATTGTGCATCGGTTGCTAAGGCACCCATTACGTTAAAGCCCTCAATAATTTCAGGGACTAGCGGTGCCTCTGCTGCGCCAACGAAAGCTACTTTTGCTTTGCCGGTCTGAATATCGAGCGTTGCTTGGCGTAAATTGTAAAGAAAAGTTGCACAAGCACCGACATTTGCTCCCGTGGTTCCTACGTTATTAATAACGTATCCATTGACAAAATCTGCAGGCATTTCTGCTAAGGAAAGAGGCATCATTTTCGAGCTGATGCGATTTCCCTTTAAAAATTGGGTAAAAATCCCACCCATCGAGTCTGCATCAACTTGGCTCAATGCACTTGCTGCGTAAACAGCTACTTCGTCTGGTTTGATCTGCTGCACAATTGTTTCCCAAGCGATGCCCAGTGAGTTGAGGGCATCGGAGGCGCCGTATACTGCCAACTTTAAGCCGCGAGGATGATTATGAGAATGATACAACCGACCGGGATCAAACCCCGCAGGAAGGCAACCACCACTGGTTGTCGAAAGCTGTACTTTATTAGGAACCAAAATTTCGATGGATCCACTGATGGTTACCTTTACTTCGGAGCCTTCCCATGCTTCTACTTTCCAGGTGGAAGGAAAGGGTTGGGGAAGTTTGGATTTGTGGCAGATAAAAGAAGTATCACCGAGGCCTGATCCCTCTAAGCGCGCAGGCTGATAGCTAGGTACTTGATCGGGATTAAAATGATCAATTTTCCTCACAAGCGTGCCTGCTTTAAGCGTTTTGATGTCTGCAAGAGTGAGTTCTGGCCCGATGGGTATATTCATTCGCCAGGCCAGATCACGCCAGGTATGCATAAGGGTGCCAGCATCTAACGCTTCAGAGACCATGCGTTTGTAGCTATGAAATCCGGAACTGCGTCCGGCCGCATTTAGTCCGCCGAGGCCAACAATCAATGCCAATGCTGTCATCTTATACCTAACAAATTAACAATTTTGCCGGTCATTGTATCATAGAAGGCTCCTTTGAAGACTAGCTAACAGATAATACAATTTGTTTTAGTATTGATCTTTACTTTTGTGACGATAAGTTGCTAAAAAAGGTCTTTGCCATCGCACTAGCATTATTCTTATCGTCTAAGAACTCCTCATCGACATTACCGACATTAAAGAAGAGAGGCGAACTGCTCTTACAATACTCCTGATATTTTCTTAGTACGAGTGGGACTTTTTTATTTAATTCATTTTTAAGGTAGGCATTTTCCTCAATCAAGCTTTTAAGCAAGTGATGCTCGTCTGTTGTTTCAATTACTTGATTTTGCTGTACGCCTGTTACAGGCAAGAGCGGAAAAACAACTTTATTCAGCTCTTCATTTTCTTGAGCCAGTTCCTCGGCATAAGTTGTTATTAACTTCAAAGTTTCAGTGGAGGTTGAAGCGAATACCTTATAAAAGGACTGGAAATGATGTAATTGCTCCGGATTGTCCAAGATATAAGCTAAGGCTGTTGCAATTTGCACCATGGTCTTTTTTTTGTCTTGATTAATGGTCTCTGGGGAGGGTGTTCCTTGTATAACTGTTTCATTGAAAATCGAATCATTTTCTTCAGTCATAAACATATGGGCATCAAACGTTTGAAAGTTAATAGCTTTGATTTGCTCTTTTAAAGTAGTGTTTTCTAGGTAGTTAACGTTTAAATTTATCAAAGCACCAACAAGTTCTGACATGCTGACTATAATCAATCGATCGTTCATTTTCTTGATCCACGAAGAGAGCTGGTTGATACATTAAGGATCACATGGACATAAAAAATCAACTTAAATTTGTTAAATGAACGATTTATAGATCAACCGTACGGTATTTTAGTTTAAATATTATGTATTTTTGCAACGGCCCCTAATAAAAACAGGAAAACGATAGCCCTTCGGTGAATGATGCAGCATGAAAAGAATCAAAATGATGACAGTATACTACAGTTAGATAGCGTGACGGTTCCGCCATTAATAATAGGATGTTTGTATTTGTATTTTGAGTAATTTTTGATTCAATTGAGTAAAATTTAAATTAAACTATACTCCATTAATACATTATGGTTAGATTTTTATTATGCGCACAAAGGAAGAGATACTACAAGAAAAATTAATTACATATCAAAACGATAGAACAAATATCGAAAAACAAAAAAAATTATTAGAAGAACTGGGATTTTCCAAAGAGATCAACAAGTTACAATTATTAAACTCTATATCTCGTAATAGATTACCTACTATATTTAAAAAAACAATTTTACATCAATACTTAGAGGAGAGGTGCGGTTCTTTATCAGATCAAGACTATAGGCCTTTAGAAAGCCATCTAAAAAATTATTTTAACATAAAAAATTGTAAAATTTTTCAAACCTCATTAACTCAAGAACAACGGGTGTATTTAACTTTATTAGAAATGCAGGTTGACCTTAATAATAAAGAAGAAAGTTTAAATAGTAAAATAGACGCTATCTTTTATTTTTTTTCAAATAAAATAAAAAAACCCTCAAATAATAATCAGTGCACCTTTCATTTTTATATAAAATGGACCCTTTTTCATGGGGATACTTCAAGAGCTGAAATTACCACAAAAAATTTCAAAGGGTACTTTCAACGGCAAGTTGCAACCGTTGAACAACAGGAAGAAAATCAAATTATTTATAAGGCTTTATTTGTTGATTTTAATGATAATATTGAAAGGCTTACATTGCGTTTACCAGCATCTTCACAATATGAAACAATAAAAAAACAAATAAAAAAAGATGATATTTCTAGAGTAAATTTTGTTCCACCAGTTAATCTTATTAACTTCAATGACAACTATTGTAGAAATTTATTTCAAACATTGTTTTCTTACAACTTAAGAAGACCAAATTTAGAGCCATCCGTTTTTCTACCATCAGAAAATGTATCGGATAAATTACACGCCATGCTTGATAGCGTTAAAACACGAAAAATTATTGATAGTGATGATCATTCATTTCGTACATATAGCTTTACCGGAAAAAATACTTTAGAAAATATTAGTAATATTATTGGAATATCAATAAAAAAATTTCCAACGTCGCAAGACAAAGAAAATGTGTTCAATAAAATTATTGAATTGATTCAAAACAAAATTATCGAAAAAAATTTAAAAGATTATAAAATAAATGATACTGAGAAATTTTACAATCGAATCAGACAGTATCTTGGAAAAGAAAAGGCCAACATAATCGATGCTTATAGGTTTGACTTTAATAAGATCTTGTTAACCTTAGGTATTGATTATCAATATATAAGAATATATCGTAATGAAGACATCAACAATGAAAGTTTAGATAAAATAAAAAAAACGTTTGATGAGATTTTATTAAAATTAGAAGAATATATAATTGAAAAAAAATTATCATGCCTGGATTTTTACACATTTACTCAATGTACATTTAAGGAAGACTATAAAAATGTTTGTGATGAAACGATCAGCTTTTTTCGTTGTCTTGAAAAAAACCACATTGTCAATGACAAATGTATAAACATCTTAAATTCAGTTTTTATAAAAACAAACAAAATACAACGTTTAAAAAATAAAGCGGCGGAAAAAAAAATAATTAATACTTTTATGTCCCCAGCTTTATTTTTCCAATCTATCCCCATCGTAAGAACTAATAGTGAGCTCACTTCCACCCTCATATCAGCTAATATAGAACATCAAAATATTCTTGAATTTTTAAAACAACCTCAAGCTCCGCAAAGTAGCTGTACGGTCATTAATCAATTTTATCAAACACCAGAGCTTCCTAATTTCTCTACAAACACATTAACCTCTAATGCTACACCTTTATTGCAAAACGTACCTACAGATCAAGGTTGGCTGGAGTCTAACCTATATTTACCGGAAGTGCAGGAACAGTTTTTTGAGGGCAATACTCAGCTTCCTAAACCTCACTCATAGGCCTTGGTGATTTTATTTAATCCTGTTCGCAATACCCCTAGGCCATCACTTTTAAATAATAATATCCTTTAATGGAATATGGCGTAATCGTAATTTTAATTTGGAACCCAACAGTATAATTTAAGCTCTCTATTTGCAAAAGAACCTTCCAGTCTGTAATTACCAACTTTCCTTACCGTACGTTTTCGTACCATTGGACTTTAGACGCCGTTAGGACTTGAAAACAGATTCGGCTGTGCTTGAATTAAATTGCCAATAGGATTTGCTTTTGAATCCGAATCAGGGAGTGGCTGAAGAAAGCACCCTCACAAGCTTTACAACACGCGTTGAAAGATTTGGAAAAAGCGTACAAACATTTCTTTGCTAAACGAGCGGCGTTTCCACGGTTTAAACGTAAAGGCAGTGGTGACAGTTTTCGTTATCCCGATCCGAGGCAAATGAAGCTCGACGAGGCGAATAACCGTCTTTTTCTGCCTAAACTAGGTTGGTTACGTTATCGCAAAAGCCGCGAGGTGCTGGGTGATTTGCGCAATGTAACCGTCAGTCAATCGGGTGGGAAATAGTTCGTATCCATTCAAACGCAACGAGAGGTTGCTGACGCACCTTCGACAGCGTCAAGCGCCATTGGTATTGATGTTGGAATCATTCACTTCGCTACCATGAGTGATACGCGTCATATTGCACCATTAAATAGTTTAAAAAAACATCAACAGCGATTGGCGCGCTATCAACGCGGCATGAGTCGCAAGGTAAAATTCAGTCGTAACTGGAAAAAAGCGAAAGCCAAAGTACAACAGATTCACACCGATATCGCGAATGCCAGAAAGGATTTTTTGCACAAAACCACGACAACGATTAGCCAAAACCACGCGCTCGTTTGTATCGAGGATTTGCAGATCCGGAACCTGTCCAAGTCATCTAAGGGCCAGGGCGATAAGCTGGGTAAAAGGGTGAAACAAAAGGCGGGTCTAAATCGAGCCATCCTCGATCAAGGATGGGGGGAATTCAGACGCCAGCTTGGTTATAAGATGGCTTGGAGCGGCGGCATTTTGCTTACCGTACCCCCACACCATACGAGTCTTACATGCCCGTGTTGTGCCCATGTATCAAAAGATAATCGTCTGACACAAGCACAGTTTTTGTGTATTGATTGTGGCTATAAAAATAATGCCGATGTAGTCGGAGCTATCAATATATTAGAGCGGGGACACCGCTTGTTAGCCTGTGGAGAGTTGGCGCAGTCAGGCCTCTCGGCGAAGCAGGAACCCATCGAAGTGACTCAAGCGCTTGTTGCTTGAGCACCGTAGGAATCCCCGTTCTTTAGGGCGGGGAGGATGTCAACTGACATTGATTGCATGGCGGCGTTAGAATAATAAATAATGTTTGTGAATGAAATCTTTTTTGAGAGCAATGTATTCTTGAAATAATAAATTAAAAAAGGACAGCTATCATGCATTCATCCCTGATAAAACCTTATCAAAAGAAGACGTTGCCTTCACTGCAGCTGGGCGAAATTATTTATAAAGACGAAGTGTTATCGGATGCTCCGGCTTATTTGGTTTTAAAATCTTTTAATCGACATGGTCTGATCGCAGGTGCAACAGGCGGCGGTAAAACCAAAACAATGCAAGTCCTCTGTGAGCAGCTTTCTTTGGCCGGTATTCCCAGTTTAGTCATGGATTGTAAAGGAGATATTTCAGGTCTAGCCATGCCTGGTGAAATGAATGATGCAATTAAAGCGCGTAACGACAAAATGAATCTTTGCTCTGCGCCTAGAGGTTTCCCCGTAGAGTTACTAACGCTGACAAATAAGCTGGTGGGTTTGCAAGTTCGCGCAGATATTGAAAATTTTGGCGCTTTATTATTTTGCAGGATGCTTGAATTAAATGAAGTGCAATCAGGGGTGGTTACCATCCTTTTTGAGGTCGCTAAAACGAAACAAATCCCATTGGTGGATTTAAATGATTGCAAAGCGTTATTACGTTTTTTTCAAACCGAAGAAGGTAAAAAAGAGATCAGTGCAAATTATGGAAACGTAGCCTCGACTTCCATTGGTTCTATCATAAGAAGAATCATTGAATTAGAAGCACAAGGCGGTGGCGAATTTTTTGGCAAACCAAGCTTACAGGTTACAGACTTATTGAGAACCAATGAGAAAGGCGAGGGATTTATTTCTATTTTGCGCGTTATGGATATGCAAGATAAGCCCTTACTTTTCTCTACCTTTATGTTGAAGTTATTATTTGATTTATACAATCAGTTGCCTGAATTGGGGGATCCACCTAAACCCAAATTAGTTTTGTTTTTAGATGAAGCTCACCTTATTTTTAAAGGAGCAAGCAAAGCGTTGTTGGGTCAACTGGAAACGGTCACAAAGCTGATCCGTTCAAAGGGGGTGGGATTGATTTTCTGTACGCAATCTCCGAGTGATATTCCCAATTCTGTCTTGGGCCAACTTGGAATGAAGATTCAACACGCTTTGCGTGCATTTACAGCCAAAGACCGCCAGGCGATGAAATTAGTTGCGCAAAATTTTCCCCCATCTACGGATTACGATACCGAACAGCAATTAACGTCACTCCGCATTGGAGAAGCCATGGTGACGGCGCTTGATGAACAGGGAGAGCCTACACCTTTGATTCAATGCCTTATTCGAGCGCCTCAATCAAGAATGAATGTATTAACTGATACTGAAATCAATACCATTCTCACCCAATCAACCCTCTTCTCTAAATATGCTCAACGCGAAAAACGTCTTTCTGCTGCAGATATTCTCAAGGTTCAACCAAAGGATGCGCCAGCGAGTCGCGATGGTCAGTTATCGAAAGGTAAAAAGTCAGCCTCTATTGATAAAGTGACACTTTTTGAACGACTCAGTAAAAATACCCTGATTCGACAGATTACACGTGAGTCGTTGCGATGGATTTTGAAGATATTATCAAGAACGCGTAAATAGATTGTGTGTTAAGGGTTCGTGTTTGTATGAGCCGTTAAGAGAAAGCGCTTTCCGTTACATTCCTTTTGACGGAGGAAGCTTTGTTTTCTCTAATGTAGATTCTTGTTTTGCTTCATGAATAACCGCATCGACTATTTTGATAATGTCCTGTTCGTATGCAATGACTTCTACTTTATTTTTAGGTAATGGTAAATTAGTGATTAGGCTTTCTGCTTTTTTATGGTAAAAATTTTCATCTGTTAAAAAGCTATTAATATTCGAAAGCAAGCCTACTGGAAGCAAGCGTTTTTGTTTTTCAATCGCAGCAGTACGAAAAAAATAGAGAGGGTTGGTTTGAGGTGTGTTGGTTATTCTTTGTAATTGTCTCTCAATAATCCCATTTATCTCTAAAGCAAGTGTTTTAGGAAGAATTCTGTTGCTCACATCGTCAGGTAGTAGTTCACTGATTCGAGCTAGTTCACTTGCGTCGTCACTGTCAATAATGACCGTAAGGTTTTGACAATCTTTAAACGCATCTTCAGCAATAGATGTCAAACTGGTAGGAATGGTGATGGTTTTTAATCCTATACAACCCTCAAATGCTAATGGATTGATCGAGGTGGTATAAGGAGGAAGTGTGATCGTTTTTAACTGAGTGCAACCTTTAAAGAGACAGGAGGAAATGTCTCGGACGTTACTTGGAAGGGTGATGTTTCTCAAATTTGTGCAATTTTCAAAAGCACCAGAATAAATTGCAGTAACACTTTCAGGAAGTCTTACCCTCTGTAATGCCGTACAACCTTCAAAAGCTCCACTACCAATAATCGTTACGTTTTCTGGAGCCGTAAAGGTTTTTAGGCTAATGCAGTCTTTAAAGGCGGTGGCGCCAATAGTGTCGATGCTCTTAGGGAGAGTGAGATCTTTTAAACGCGTACAATTCAAAAACATCCCTACCATTAATGAAGTAATATTTGCAGAAATATAAGCAGTCTCTAAATGTGTACATCCTTTGAATGCCTCTGCGCCTAGGTTAGTGACGCTTTCAGGCAGATTTAAAGTTTTTAAGCTTGAGCATCCCTCGAACGCCGATGTACCAATGGATTCAACCTCGTGCACGGAAAGTGTTTCTAAAGCAACACAACGCTCAAAGGCCGAGGCTCCGATTGATTTTAGATTATTAAGGGTTAGATTCGTTAAATCTGCTGAGCCTTCACATGCCGACACACCAATAGAGATAACACTGTCAGGTATGTAAATGCTTCCCGCTGTAAAATCTGATGCCTCAACTGTGAAAAGCTTTTTGCCATCGTCACTGAGTTCCATTGCCTACTAATTCCATGTCCTTTTTAACAATTATAGTCAAATATTTGACCTCCTATCTTTAAAGGCTTGGATAGCATTAGCTTAAAGTGTAGGGTGTTATTTTTGAGTGGTGAATTGAGTTGGACGAATCACCCTTTGAATAGCCTAAATAATCTGCATGGGCAGTCTTAAAGATACTAGAGCCTACTGCGCTTAAAGCTACCTTACTCAAAGCAGAAGAATGTTTAGACACAGAGCTTACAGGATCTACAGTGGGTAACGTGTTGTTTTGAGCTCTTTTTGTAAGCAAATTGCGAGTAAAATCAGTTAACTCCCGTTTCTGAATGGTTGCGCTGAGTCTTATGAGACCGCTCACGGCATTCTCAGGAACTTCAGTATCGTCTGTGGGACACTGGTCCACAAAAGCAAGAAATGTTTGAACGCAAGGATCGTTTTCTAAAGAGTCAGGAATGGCATAAGGAAACGTTTTGAAAGGGAATAACATAATAGGTCCAATTAAATAAAGACGTTAATTTTATTTTAGATAGACAGCTTATTTAATTGGGATATATTTTCAATATAAATACAAATTGATCAAAAACGTAACATATTTGTATTATATGTTTGATTGGAGAATCAATATCAGATTTTTCCTAGTGGTGAAAGGAAAAACCAAACAGGTAGTAATAGTGCATCAATCTGCCAAATAGCCTCCGCCGACGGACGTGTAGACTTGTACTAAGCTATCTAGCCACTGTGCTTTTTCCTGAATAAGGGTTAACTGATAGCGATCGATATTAATTTTAGCATTGACAACGTCGCGGTAGTCTTTAGCACCTGCCTTGAATCTAGAATGCACAAGCTGATAGCTGCGCTTGGCAGCGAGATAGCCTTGATAAGTATCTTCGTAGGCTTTTTTTGATTGCTGTGCATTGGTTAAGCTACTATCGACATCTGCAAGTGCAGCACGTAGCGTTTGCATGTAATCATAATAGGATGCTTGTTCAAAAGCTTTTGCTGATTTAATGTTTGCGTAAGCGCTCAAATTAAAAAGCTTGGTTGCACCACTGATACGTGCAATCCACAAACCGGCTGTTACTTTGAGCAAGTGAGAGAGTGCAAAAGAAGAACTACCGACAAGTGTTGTCATGTTGATAGTGGGGAAAAATGCGGAATAAGCTATTCCCAACTCGGCACTGGCCGATTTTATACTGCTAAATGCAATCATCATATCAGGGCGGTTTTTTAAAACTTCTGCCGGTAAATAAGTTGGAATAAGCCGTGAAGGGTTAACTCGCATAAGATCGGCATTGGTTTTTATGGCTGCTGGATTTTGATTGAGCAGCACTTGCATCGCATTTTCAGTTTTTTCAGCCGCTGCCTGAAGATGTGGGATTTTAGCTACCTCGCTCGCCAAGTCCTGATTAAGCCGTGTGACGCGATCCAAATCGCTGGCGCCCCGTTGAAAACGAATATTTTCTAAATGACGTAGTTTTTTTAAATCCTGGACTAATGCTTTCTCCCAATGTAATTGAGCTCGTTGACTAAGTAATGTCCAATAAGCCCCGCTCATTTGACTAATGATGCTCAGTCTGGTGGATTGAGCACGGGCCAATTGGATTTCTAAATTAGCATTTGCGTAATCTGTTTGAGAAAGATTGTTTAAAATATTAATTGAATAACCAGGTAAGAAACCCGCGTCGTAGCCACGAAAACGAAAATTTCGTCCGCCAGGGAAAAGAGGTGTATTAGCGAGAGGACCTTCTGGTTTTAAATGGGTATCCCAAGTGCCTCCAGTAAAACCATTAAGACTGCCATCAAACGTCGGCAGCCACAGTGCGCGGGCAGATAGGAGTTGAGCTTGCGCTTGTAAGATCAAATATTCAGCGCGTTTTAAATCATTGTTGCAAGCTAAAGCTTGAGTAATCAAGTGGTTCAGCACCGGATCCTGAAACCGCCGCCACCAAGCCATGCAACGAAAATCCTTCGTCGCATTAGTAAGATAGAGTGTTCCATTTCTTGTTTTTACCGGGTACTCAACTACCTGACGCGAGGGTTGAAAACGACAGCCGCTGCTGAGTCCGCTGAAGATGCCAACGATAAGCATCAGCCAACCCGCCGATTTATGTTGGAATGGGCGGTTTATAATAGTAAACGTTCGCATGGCAAATGCTTCCTCATTGCGCTAATCAAGCGTTGTTCGAAAAACTTTTCTTGTTAAAAGAATCAACACCAAAGTGATGATTAATAGGGGTATAATATTGGGTATAATTTGCTCCATGGTATTGCCTTTCAAAAGCAAGCCGCGGGTGATACGAATAAAATAGGTCATCGGCACACAATGTCCTAGCCATTGCGCCCAAGCGGGCATTCCGTAAAACGAAAAGACATAGCCTGATAAAAACATAGAGGGTAGTTGAAAGAAAACGCTCATTTGAATTGCTTGCATGGGAGTGTTGGCGAGTGTTGAGAAGATCATTCCAATCATTAAATTCGCAATCATAAACGGCGTTGCTGCTAAGTAAAGCAGAATAAGGCTGCCTTCAATCGGTAAGTTCACCAAAATTTTGGCAAAGATAAGAATGCTTGTCAGTTGTAAATAGCCTAAAACAATATAGGGTAAAACTTTTCCTAAAATCAGTTCGGTCGGCTGCATGGGAGTGCTTAAGAGCATTTCCATGGTTCCTGATTCTCGTTCGGAAGTAATCGCAGTGGATGTGAGCACAACCATGGTGATGGTAAGCAGCACTCCAATTAAACCTGGAATGATATTAAAAGCACTGTTGTTGGATTCGTTATATCGCTTATGCGTTACCAGATTCACTTGTCGCTTTGTACGATCAGGAGCCGCACTGCTTAACCCGCGTTTCTCAAAACTTGAAAGCGCTTGATTTAAAATGGGTTGCATGTTGGCAAGTGCGCTGGCGTAGCTGCCGGGGTCAGTGCCGTCCATTTCTACCAAGAGTTGTGGGTTTTCTCCTCGAATGTATTTACGAGAAAAGTTTGGTGGAATTGTCACAGCAAGGCTGATTTTACTGCTTGCAAAGGCAGCTTGTTTTTTGCGCTCATCGTTGGATGTATCAACGATGCGATAGTAGCGGGAAGTTTCAAGCGCACTGGTAAAATGTCGTGTTAGAGGCGAGTGATCATAACTGATAATAGTTGTTGGTAAATGTTTGGGATCCAATTGGATAGCGAAACCAAAAACGATCAAAAGCATGATAGGTAATATGACAAGCATCGCGATCGTGCCGCGATCATGTCTAATCAAAATAAATTCTTTACGAATTAGACCCATCATGCGGGTTAAAGAAAAGCCAAAAGGATTACGCTTCATTTTGCATTAACCCGATAAAGACTTCTTCAAAGGAAGGCACAACGTCTCGAAAAGAACCCTGAGGATAACTCTCAATAAAGCGCTCTAATTTGGTTTTATCTCGCCCAGAAATGCGTAAACTATTATTAACAATCGATGCAAGTAATGAAGGAAACTGTTTCTGAATTCGCTGAATAATAGCGCTTTGATCGGAGGTTTTACCTTCAAAAATATAAGTCTTTACTTGCGATTCCGGGATCAAATCTTTTGTACTGCCGGCGTAGAGTAATTTACCTAAGTAAATGTAGGCTAAATCATTGCATTTTTCTGCTTCATCCATATAGTGAGTGGTGACTAAAATCGTGGTGTTATCTTCAACCGAAATTTGATGCAAATAATCCCAAAATTCTTTACGTGCTTTTGGATCAACGCCTGCGGTGGGTTCATCTAAAAATAAGAGCTGGGGTTTGTGGACTAAGCAACAAGCAAGTGCTAAGCGTTGTTTCCACCCACCGGATAAATTAGCTGCCAGTGTATGTCGGTACTGCTCCAATTGCAGTGCTTGCAGAATGCTTTCAATTGTATCGGCGGCCTTATCCATCTGATAAATATCGCTGATAAATTGAAGGTTTTGATAAACGGTTAAATTGACATAAAAACTAAATTGTTGGGGCATGTAGCCGATATGTCGTTTAATTTCTTCGTGCTGTGTACGGATGTCGTAACCAAGGCACATCCCTTGCCCCGCTGTCGGTGTTAAAAGGCCACAGATCATCCGCAGGGTGGTTGTTTTACCACTCCCATTAGGGCCTAAAAAGCCAAAAATAGTACCGCGTTTTACTTGCAAAGAGATGTTGTCAACGGCAACTTTTTGATGAAATTTTTTGGTGAGATCTTTAACGTCAATGGCCCATTCATTGGTCATCGATTCAGCCATGTTGATGCTTCCTATCCATCATACAGAGTGTTACAGGTTGACCGAGATGTAGCTTATCTAAATCCGGTGAAACAATCTGTGCTTCCACACGAAAAACAAGGCTTGATCGATCTTCTCGGGAATAAAGAATGGGTGAGGTAAATTCGGCAATTTGTGAAACGTAAGCAATGCGTCCGGTCGCATAAGGTTCATTCTTATCCGTCATAATATGTATCTCATTGTTCAGTTGTATTTCCCGCAGACGTTTTTCAGGCACAAAGAAAATAGCTTTGACGTTGTCGCGCATGATGAATGAAAGCACCGGGTAACCCGCTGGGATAAATTCTCCAGGCTTATAATAGGTATCAAAAATAATTCCTTGGGTTGGGGCTTGATTTTCTTTACGACGAATACGCCATGCCTGATCTTCTGAATCCACTAAGTTAGATTTGATTTGTGCGTCAATGATAGGCAATTGCTGTTTTTGATTGTTCAAATCACGCTCGGCGGCATCCACGTCTTCTTGGCTTGCGGCATTTTGTTTGCGCATGGTAACTGCACGCCGATAATTGATCTCATTGTAACGTAATTGAATAAATGCTTGTTCCCGTTGAGCGACAAGGTTATCGTGTGTAAGTTGACTCATTTTGAGATGGTAATTCTCGCTGGTTTGTTCCAGGCGAAATAAATATTGCTGAGGACTGACTCGTTGGCCTTTCACCACGCCTAGATCAACGAGGCGACCTGCAAAATCACTGGATAAATAAACCAGATCAGTATCAATGTAACCATTGAAGCGCTTATCATCTTGAGGTTGACAAGCGATCAAGCATGAGACAAAAATGCTCATCCAAAGGAGTTTCATTAAATTATGCATAGGTGCGCCGTCAGCAGTGAAAACTGTGGAGCCCATTTTTATGAGCAATCTTAAGGAGAAGGTACGTGATGTGGCGGATAAAAATCAAGACATTATGGGCCTTGGGATTAAGAAACTTCTACCACGTCATGCTGTATCGACTGCTAAAAAAAGGCGGTTGGTACGGGCGAGCACATCAAAAAATAGCCGTTCCAAGCGGTCCTTTTTTTCATAACCCCCCACAATTAAAACAACACCGTGTTCAGACACATGCTAATACGTTGACCATGATTTCATCTAACTGGCAGGAGAATATCCGGTACTTCGGTCACAAAGATGTCAAGATGACAGCTGTTCCGCCGGATTGGCATTTAAATCCTTTTACAGGAACGAGAACAGATGCAACACAACCTTGGTGGAAGATCAGCGATTTTTCCTCCGACGCAGGAGACATCAAAGTACTTTGGGAAGCGTCGCGTTGGGATTGGGTGTTGGTATTTGCGCTACGATCCAAATTTGGCCAAAAAGAGGCGTTTTATCATCTGAATCACTGGATTCATGACTGGTGTGAAAGAAATCCACCGTACAGAGGTGTTAATTGGAAGTGTGGTCAAGAAGCAGCAATTCGAGTTTTGCATTTGGCCATGGCGGCACTTCTTTTAGAGCAAACAAATAAGCCGCTACAATCGATGATCGATTTAGTTGAGATGCATTTAAAACGGATCGCTTTAACGTTTCGATATGCCTTAGCGCAAGATAACAATCACGCAACTTCAGAAGCGGCAGCGTTATTTGTAGGAGGTAGCTGGCTCGTAGAAGCCGGAGTTACCACAGGAAGGGCATGGGCTCGACAAGGACGAAAATTTTTAGAACGTTTAGTGCGTCGTTTAATCGCAACGGATGGCAGTTTTAGTCAGTATTCTACCAATTATCATCGTGTTGTTTTAGACACTTTAAGCATGGTTGAACTTTGGCGAAGACGTCAAGCGTTGCCACGCTTCTCTAGCACCTGGGAAAACAGGGCGGCCGTAGCAGCAGAATGGTTAGCGTCTATGGTGGATCCACAGACAGGGGACGCGCCCAATTTGGGTGCGAATGATGGGGCACGATTACTTCCGTTAACGGAAACCGACTATCGAGATTTCCGCCCTTCGGTGCAATTAGCGATGGCACTTTTTAAGCAAGTACATGCCTATCCATCTCAAGAGGGTCAGCATCAACGTTATGAGGACCGACTGCTTGAATGGTTGGGTATATCAATTGACGGCTTAAAACCACGACTATCAACGCATAGTCGCTTGTTAGATAAAGGGGGTTATGCGATTCTTAAGCGTTCTGCAAGCCTTTTAGTGGTGAGATACCCTCGCTTTCGGTTTCGTCCCAGTCAAGCAGACGCGTTGCATTTAGATTTTTGGATCAATGGCGAGAACTGGCTGCGGGACGGCGGCACGTACAGTTACCATGCGTCTGCCGACGCGTTACGCTATTTCCCAGGCACTGAAAGTCATAATACTGTCCAAATGGATCGTCGCGACCAAATGCCACGGTTGGGACGATTTCTTTTTGGGGACTGGCTAAAGGCATTTCTGCTCTCTCCGTTGGAAGAAACAAGTTGTACCACAACTTTTGGAGTTGGTTATCGGGACGGACGAGGGGCAGTGCATAAACGCAACGTTGAGCTTAAAGACAATCATCTGCGCGTGATTGATCAAATTGAAGGATTTACTTCGTCGGCAATTTTACGTTGGCGCTTAAAACCAGGCGATTGGCAGCTAAAAGGACACACTTTGTTTCATAAGGAATGTCGAATCCAAATTAAAACATCGATCCCCTTACGTCGTTTCGAACTGATTGAAGGATGGGAATCCCGTTATTATCTTCAAAAAAGTCCCTTACCCGTTTTAGAATTGGAGTTAACAGAGCCCGGCCGTGTGACGACAGATTGTCATTGGTCGACGGACGGAAACAGGATAGCGCTCGCATGAAAATTTTATACTTTCACCAACACTTTTCAACGCCTGAAGGAACGACCGGCATTCGTTCCTATGAAATGGCGAAGCGATTAATTGAGCGTAACCATAGCGTCACGTTGGTTTGTGGAAGCTATGGTGAAGGTAAAACAGGTTTAACGAGCCCGTTTGAAAAAGGTATCCGACGCGGGACAGTGGATGGCATTGAAATCATTGAGTTTGATTTGGCGTACTCAAACCATGCAGGTTTTCTTTCAAGGACGTGGGTGTTCTTTCAATTTGCCCTTAAAAGTATCCAGCTTGCACTCACGGAACGTTACGATATTCTTTTTGCGACCTCAACACCGTTAACAGTAGCTATTCCAGGTATTTTTGCTCGATGGTTACGACGTAAACCGTTCGTCTTCGAAGTGCGTGATTTATGGCCAGAATTACCACGTGCAATGAAGGTAATTCGCAACCCCCTCGTTTTATCAGCAATGTCAGGTTTAGAATGGCTTTCTTATCATTCTGCGCAACGACTCATTGGTTTATCTCCCGGCATTGTAGAAGGAATCACACGCCGAGGCATTCATTCAAAACGTGTGGTTTGCATTCCTAACGCTTGTGATTTGGCCCTGTTTAACGAAAAAAAGGCCTCGTGGTCGCCGCCCACTATTAAAGACAATGATTTTGTTGCGATTTTTGCAGGAACACATGGGATTGCTAATGGTTTGGACGCCGTTTTAGATGCTGCAGCAGTCTTAAAAGACAAAGGGCGCCACGATATTAAAATACTTTTAATTGGGCAAGGAAAATTAAAACCAGCTTTAGAAGCAAGAGTTGTTGCCGAACAGTTAGATAATGTGGTTTTTCACGCGCCTGTGGATAAGAAAAAGCTTGCTGGCCTGATGGATAGAGCCGATTTAGGATTGCAAATTTTGGCCAATGTTCCTGCTTTTTACTATGGCACATCACCCAATAAATTTTTTGATTACTTAGCTGCCGGATTGCCTGTTCTTAATAATTATCCCGGGTGGGTTGCTGATTTGATTAAAGCGCATGAATGTGGGTTTTGTGTGCCACCTAACCATCCTGAAAGTTTTGCAGAAGCGCTGATTCAAGCGGCAGATGATCCCGATGCTTTACGAAACAAAGCAAAGCAAGCCACCTATTTAGCTGAGCATTTATTCGATCGAAGAAAATTATCGAATGAATTTGTGGATTGGCTTGAGGGTACTCAAGTAACTGCATAACGGGAGATTGGTTATTGTTTTCAACTGACTAACAAGGAATTGTTTTAGGGAAAAATAGGATGGGAACACTTGCTATTTTAGGCGCCGGTGGCCATGGTAAAGTCGTCGCCGATGCCGCACTGTCTGCAGGCTGGGAAAAAGTCATTTTCTTTGATGATGGATGGCCTGTATTAAAGCAGCACAGTATGGGAGCTGTAGTGGGAAATTCCGCGGCTTTTTGGTCTGGTGTTCGCAGCTTTGATGGCGTTATAATTGCGGTAGGGAATAATGCGACCCGATTCAAGATGGTTGCCGATTTAGTCAAAGGGAATATTGCGATGGCTACTATCATACATCCTTCTGCCGTTGTCAGCTCTTTTTCGAAGCTAGGTCAAGGCTCTGTGGTTTTTGCAAAAGCCGTGGTTAATCCTGACTGTCAAATTGGCATGGGAGCGATTATCAATACAGCTGCCACCGTGGATCATGACTGTTATTTAGGTGATGCGGTTCATCTTTCTCCTGGCGTTAGCCTTGCCGGTGGGGTACGCGTAGGTGACTGCAGTTGGATAGGGATTGGTGCTTGCGTGCGCCATCAGATTGCGATTGGTGAACGTGTGACAGTGGGTGCCGGCGCTGCAGTTGTTAAAAACATCCCTGATGATGTTACTGTTATGGGCGTACCCGCGAAGCAAAAAATCTTTCCTGATCACCCAACGCCTTCTGCTCTCAACGGACTAACTAACACTGGCAAAAAGGAGCAGCCGTGCTAAATACCCCTTTTTCTCCTTGGCCCAATTACTCACAAGACGAAGCTGAAATTATCCGCAATGTTTTATTATCCAATCGGGTTAATTATTGGACGGGTAGTGAATGTCAAAGTTTCGAAAAAGAATTTGCTACTTGGGTAGGTACTCGTTATGCCATTGCTTTGATGAATGGAACAGTCGCTCTTGAAGTAGCGCTTAAAGCGATTGGCATTCGTGCTGGGGATGAAGTCATTGTGACACCTCGTACTTTTATTGCCTCTGCTTCAGCGATTGCCTTGGTAGGTGGTGTTCCGATTTTTGCGGACGTAGACCCGGACAGTCAAAATATTACCGCAGAAACTATCCGTGCAGTCATAACCTCACGTACGAAAGCAATTATTTGTGTGCATTTAGCAGGTTGGCCCTGTGATATGGATCCCATCATGCAACTGGCTAACGATCATGGTCTGAAAGTGATCGAAGATTGTGCGCAAGCGCATGGAGCAAAATACAAAGGACGTTCGGTGGGCGCGTTAGGGCATATTGCCGCCTGGTCTTTTTGTCAGGATAAGATCATGACCACCGGTGGTGAAGGGGGAATGGTTACGACCAATGATCCTGCTTATTGGGCGGCCATGTGGTCCTATAAGGATCATGGCAAGTCGTGGGAAGCAGTTCACACGTCGCAACCTAACACTGATTTTCGGTGGCTGCATCACCATTTTGGCACCAATGGAAGAATGCTTGAGTGCCAAGCTGCTTTAGGACGTTTTCAACTTAAAAAGATGGAAAAGTGGCACCACGAGCGTGTGAAAAATGCAACGTGCATTTGGGACACGGCCAAAAGATTACCCGGCGTGCGTGTGCCTATTATACCTGAAGGCGTCGAACACGCTGCTTACAAGTGCTATGTTTTTCTTAAACCAGAGCAAATAAAACCTGAATGGGACAGAAGCCGAATTTTAAATACGATTCAGAATGCAGGTGTGCCCTGTTATTCAGGTTCTTGTTCAGAAATTTATTTGGAAAAGGCATTTGACGATACCGGATGGCAGCCTCCAAAACGTCTTCCTATCGCCCAACGATTAGGAGAAACAAGTTTAATGTTTTTAGTACATCCCGGTTTAGAGGCTTCAGAAATTGAAAAAACCTGTAATGCTTTAGAAGCAGTTATTATGGAAGCAGCTGCAGTAAATGTCGAATGTAATGAATCTTTATAGATAGTTAACTTACTCACGAAAACCGCCAAGGCCATTTTCTAAAGGGTGGCTGGCATAAAACCCAAGTGTGTCGTTGCTGCTTTCTTGACATAGCCATGTACCGGACTGAGTTACCTGATAATCCATTTTTACTGGATTACAAATCATAGCGCGAATCAAGCGTGAACCTGCCCCAGGCATGCCGGCATGAACAACTTTGCGATTATCAATCAGCAGTAAATCGCCTTTTTGCCACAGGCAAGAGCAATAAAAGTTTCGCATATGTTGAGCGAGTTCTTGAACATCTTCTGAACTAAAGCAGCTCCCAACGCGCTGTTGATCAGCCCTGCATTGCAATGAGGCAAGATAGGAACGACTTTTATTAGAAAAGGTCTTTACAGCTTCTTTAGGAGAGTAGAGTAAAGAAGCGGTCATTAAATAGGAAGCCTCAAGAAATTTGAATACCCCATGCGGCAGATGCCAAACGAAACGATGCCAAAACCATTTGTTTCCTGCATAATCGCTTTCGAAACAACGACGTAATGCTTCATTTAATTCAGGAACTTCAAAAAAGTTAATTTGTAGGGCTTTTTGACCGGTTTGCGGATCTTCAAAAACGTTGGGCTTGTACATGAGTATGAACTTATTTTTACCTTCCCCACTTAAAGGTAAATTAAATTGATTTGCGAGTGACTCAACTTTATGAGTTGGAAGATTATATTTTTCAGCGACTTCTGAGACCAGCCATTTCGAGACAAAGAAGGACCGATTCTCGAGTGTTTCTCGAAGGGGCTGACTTAATAATGGATAAAATCTTGTGGTATTAATCAAACCTGTTTCACCACCAACTCGAGAAGGTTGTAGGCAGCAAAAGGCCAAATAAGTGGGCACATCCGTGCTGTAATAATTCTCACTATGAAAACCACCCAAGTATAAGGTGCCGCCGGTTTTGTAAATAGCGTTAGTATGTAACACATATTTAAGCTTACCAGCATGGATGCGACCGGCTTCGGCCATAAAGACATCACTGATGCCGCGCAAGCCGCGCACTCGTAGAACTGCTTCCTCAAAAGCAGCGTCTGTTTCTAGAGGAAATCCTCTAAAAAGAATAGCGCCGAAACGAGCAACGTTCTCCATAATGGACACAGAATGCTCTTGAAGGAAGCGCTGTAGGAACTCGAATGTTTTTGTTTCATTGGTGGCCTCAATCACTAGCGGCATTGCCGTTTCTTGCGATTGGATTAAACGTTCCTCTGGTCGGAGAAAGCGTGTGATTACTCCCTGATACACAGGGAGTAATGGGGTAGAGTCACTATTGGTTATGTGCATAGTTGCATTTACAGAAGATCTTTTTTAGGTTTGCGAGGTGGTTTTGGAGTAAAGGGTTCAGATTCTTTGCCCATGGGATTTGGATTCATACCAGGGTTCATCGTAGATTTCATAGGACCTCGACGATTGCAACAACATTCTTCAGCCTCACAGCCACAGCCTGGACACATACCTTTTTTACGATGTAAGCAACATTTATGAAAGCAAAGCAGGATCCCAGAAACAAATAACATGAAGATGCCTGCGTGACTATGCGTCATCAATGTCAGAATGGTTCCTAAGATAATAAGAACAACGCCTAAAATCTCTAGGAAGCATTCACTCTTCCCACAGGCATTATGTTTCATCATGGTACGTTCTCCTGTTGTGTATTTATCTCCTCTTTAAAATTTAGTCGTTAATTTGTATTTGAGCAAATAGGGATAAAAAAAGGTCTATTTTTAAAAATATCATACATATATTTGCCTGAGGGATTAAAACGTTATTCGGAGGCAGGAACAATCAAAGGGGTAGATGGTTAAAAGGTCACTCCCTGTGACGTATGAAAGGTTTGTTTGAATCTGAGGTTTGAGTGAGACCTCAAATTTGGAAAATTGATTATTTAAGTTGGTTGATATCCAGGTTATTAATATCATCGCTATTTCGACGATCTTTAGATAACTTGTTGGAAGAAAGGAAGTTAAATAACACTTGATCAGAGGGCCTTTCCAGATCTTCCTGCCCAGCGAGGTGAGCCGATTGTTGTCGAACAAAAAAGCCTAACGGAGCAAACTTGTTAACTCCTTCGGGTTCAGAAGCATGCCTAACAGACTTTATTGCTTGGCGATGGGAGGGGAACACCCCCTCTTCCAGAAAGGTAGGTTTTCTTTGAAAGCGGTTTGTGGGAAAAGGATCTTCGTCTGGAAGACTGATTCGCGATCCTGGGTTTTCCTGCTGTGCATCATGTGGAGTTTGTAGCATGGCTCTCTGATCCACTACTTCTTTTTTGTTTAGGTTGTGAGCATGATCCTCTAAAGCTGCCTTCATTATCTCTTCCTCAATCGAAGTGTCAGCAGGGTTTAACCCATTGCTATCGATCTTGAGATTATTATCCTCTCTATTCTGATGATGCTTATCAAAGGAGCCGCTTTTGTCAGATTTTATACACATCTCATCGAGTGAGTGGTATTCATTACGATTAAGTTCCTGTTGAGATCCGGGTTGAAGGGAATTTTGGGAGGCTTGGTTGAACTCAAGTTTACGTTGGGGATTTAATTCTTCTGTTACGATGTGCTGTAAGTTTTCTGACTGCGCATGAGGGTCATTCGTCATATTAAAAAAAGGTTTAATCTCTTCATTAGTCTGTTCCAGGTTAGATGTTCCTGGTGTGACTTGAGAACTCAGAGGAGTTGTACCGTCTACGGGTTTTGGACCTTGATATGAGGATTCTAGGTCAACTCTACGCATGTCTTGAGAAAAAGCAGCTTGAGGAATAATTTCTCTTGCAAAAATTTGACAGTATCTTAGCTGCGGATGAGGGGTTCTTTGAGAATGGGCTGGACTTTCATCTTTATTGAATGGCTTGGTAAAGTTTACTAAAGTATCCTGTAGCATTTTCTTATCCATTTTCAATCCATTACTAAAATGTGCGTGAGCTGAATGCAAGCAAGCCACGCTAACAATATAATCGGCGTGCTTTTTTTGAAAACTTTCAAGCTTCCCATCTAATATTTCTATTTTTTCTGGGGAAGTGCCTGTAAATCCGGTAATTCTGGCGGTCCACCGAGGTTTCAACTGTGACTTAAGTACTGCAAGTTGGTTCAACGCTTCATCGATTTCTGCTTGTTGAGCCTTCGAAGGATTAGAGGAGTATTCTGAACGGAGCTTGTTGAGCTGTTCTTCTACTCTATCTTTATTCGCTCGTATCGCCTGCAACGATAATCCATAGAGTCTACGACACAGTTCATCATGTTTTTTATTCAGAAACTCTACTATCTTAAGAGGAATTTCTTCATTAAAAATTTCGGTGTCCGAATTAAATAAATTAGCGTCCATTGCGACGTTTATCGTCAATTCGCCCAGTATAGTTCCAACTGTTTCGGAAAGTCTTTGAAAATGCATATCAAGTGCTTGATTTGTATAATTATCAAGCTCTTTGGTTTTCTCTTTCATTTCTTCAGGGCCAAGTCTACCATAGTCACTGAGCGTGATATCAGAAAACTGAGTGTATTCGTTAAATGAAGGCGGCAGGGCTCTGCCTTCTTTCTTAACAGATTTTACCTCTGGAAAACAGGTTTGCATTGCGGAAACGTAGAAGTTGCATAAGCCTGTGCCGGCGCTATGGGCTATAACGAGCGCCGACATGCCCTTTGAGAATTCTTCTCTGCCCCCCGGGCTATCGATAAAAGCTACTTGATGATACATGTTAAGCTGTGGAGGGGCTTTGGGTAGTTGCGAATTTGAATTGGATTGCTTATTCAAACCTAACATGTCTGAAAAGAATTGTTTCATTTTAGCCTCAAAGTTTAATTTAACAACAAAAAGATGTTATCAAGGATAAATTAAGTGAATATTAAACACTTTGGGTTTTTTAATATTAAAATGTATCTTTACAAATACTTGAAAAAACTACCTAAGTGAATCAAGGCAGAGTAGGGCTAGAGAATAAGTGCTTAAAAATTAATTTCAAGCACTTTGTTTGATAAATAATTTAAGCATTAAAATCTAAATTTAAAAGATTAGGATCTGTTGGTTTAAAACTTTCATTTACTGAAGTTTCTTTGAAATTAAAAAGACCACTGCCTCCTTCCCCAAGGTTATTTGAGTATAAAGTATAGTGTTCGAGGGGCTGAGATACAGTTTTTCTTTGATTTATCATGTGATTAAATTCTTTTGATGTAGGTTTGACAACCTTTGATGAAAGATTCGCGCTAAGCGGGGGAATAGAGGGTGATTGTTTATTAAGCTCATTATATGCAGATTTTGTAAAGTTAAAGGTTAATTTGGGAGGGGTGGATTCATTCCCGAGCTCAAATATACAAGAGGGTAATCTATTAGGGCGATTAAACTTGTTATTTAAAATGGTAGTTGTTTCAGCCAGATTCTCTTCAGGAATTTTTTCAAAAGCATATGTAAGGTCGTTTTTCTCGTTTTCATCATTAATAGACTCTAATGAGAATTTTTTGATAGCAAGCTTCGGATTGAATAGTGCCTGATAGCTACTTTCATCTGGTTTTACAATGTCTGATGCAGCACAGTAATGAACCGGTTTTGTTAAAATTACTGTTTCGACGTTATCTTTTTGAGGCGTGGTTTCCTGACTGCGGGTATTAAGGGTATTGCCTGGAGGGTTTTCAGTCGACTTATGTTCTTCAGACGGTGTGAAGGAAGGCACGCTTTGATCGCCGCTCTCTTTAGGAGCAGGAATGTGTCTTGATTCTTCATCTATCTTTGCAGGCTTATCACTGTTGAACGCTTGTATATAAACGGGTAGATCATTTTTTGACGGAAAGCCTAGTGCATATAAATCCTCGGGTGTTATAGGTATTATTCTAATTTTTTTATCAGGATTATTGCTCAGTAAATATTCTTTCTCTCTTTTAACGGCTTTGCCGTACATAAGCTGAGTGTGGAAGCCTGCACAAACGGCGTGACGAATATACCGGCTGTTTTCTGCTTTAAACTTAATGTGTTTATCATTCAATGACTTGACAAGATTTTCAGCGCCAGTAAAACCATAAAATTCAATGTCCCAAAGGGGTGGATCTTCATCGCGTATGATTACTCCAGCTGATTTTGCTTGCGTGTTCTTGTTCTCTTCGGCTTCTTTCAACATTTGAATAAAAAATTTAGCTATTTCCGCATTAAATTGATCGGTATCAGAATAAAGAAAATTGGCATCCCAGGCCAAGATAAAACGGACACGTTTATTAATATCAACGAATTGAGATATTTTTTGAAAAAGGATTCGGATAATGTCTTTAAAATGTTCTTGAATTTCTTGGGTTGTAATTTCGCTTTTAGGAATGTAATGGGAAAAATAAGGTTCATAGGAACTGTAGTTCGTTTCCACTTTTGCTTCTTGTAAATCTTGCGGATCAAATTGTAGCTGAAAGAACTTTGGATATTGAGAACCGCTATTTGTGGAATTGTGAGCGAGATTAAGCGCGACAATTCCTTCTCCAGAGTCGTTGTATACAACATGCGTAGACATACAAATGGGGCCGGGGGTTTTTATTTTTTCTTGACCGGGGGTTTTTATTTTTTCTTGATTAGAATAGGGATCGAATTTCGGCTTCATCGTTAATTCTCGTATTTTAAATGACCATAAAGATTGTATCATTAAAAAATTAAGGGATTATGAAGCATTTTGTATAAAAATTTAAATTTTTTACTGGTATTTTACAAACTCGTTTAGATTCACCAGGCTGAAGTAGTTGCGGAAATTTGCTGATTAGGATGCTTTTATTAACGACATAATGGATAAAAGGAAGCAATAGCCTTAAGATCTTAATAGGGTCTATACATTGAGATGATGATTTAAAATGGCGCGCCCGGAAGGATTCGAACCTCCGACCTCCTGGTTCGTAGCCAGACACTCTATCCAACTGAGCTACGGGCGCATTAAAACGATTTTGCTGTAGAGCGATGATAAGCAGCTAGGTGGCGGAGAGAGAGGGATTCGAACCCTCGATGGGAGTTTTGTTCCCATACTCCCTTAGCAGGGGAGCGCCTTCAGCCTCTCGGCCATCTCTCCAGGCCGGTCCATTTGAGATTTTATCCTGCATGGAACAGGCAAAACCTTAAGACCTGATTTAGAGCATTAACACCGGATGGAATTACCAACGGAGGGAATGGTACCTCAAATATGTCTCCTAAAGCAAGAGGAATAATCATCGAATAGGCGTTTAGTGCGCAACCGAGGGGACCTTGATATACTCTAGGCAGTTATTCGTCTAAGAATGAACGGTATCAGGGAGAGCACGGATTTATGTTCAAAAAAATCTTGATTGCTAATCGAGGTGAAATCGCTTGTCGAATCATTAAAACTTGTCAGCGTATGGGAATCCATGCGGTAGCAATTTATTCAACCGTAGATAAAGACAGTCTCCATGTCAAAAGGGCCGATAGTGCCTACTGTGTTGGGCCCGCACGTTCACAAGAAAGCTACTTAAATATTCCAGCAATCGTCGAAGCAGCTCAAAAAAGTGGCGCAGAAGCTGTGCATCCAGGTTATGGGTTTTTATCAGAAAATCCGGCTTTTGCAGAAGCTTGCCTACAAGCCGGACTGGTTTTTATTGGCCCCTCTCTTTTTGCAATGGAGGTCATGGCCTCTAAACAGCGTGCCAAACAAGTGCTTGAAAAAACAGCTGTTCCACTGATCCCTGGCTATCACGGAGATGCTCAAACAGATCATGATTTATTGCAAGCTGCAAAAGAGATCGGCTTCCCTGTATTGTTAAAGGCGTCATACGGTGGCGGCGGCAAAGGAATGCGTCAAGTTTTTAATGAAGCTGATTTTGCTGAGGCAGTTGCTGGTGCACGCCGCGAGGCTATGTCCAGTTTCGCAAACGATAACTTGCTTATTGAAAAATATTTGCCTTCGCCAAAACACATTGAAATTCAAGTGATTGCAGACAATCATGGTCAAGTTCTACATTTGTTTGAACGTGATTGTTCGATCCAAAGGCGTCATCAGAAAATTATTGAAGAGGCGCCTGCAGCAGGATTGTCGGCCGCTCTAAGGCAGCGTTTGACCGAGGCCGCCTTGGAAGTGGTTAAAGCCATTGAATACCGAGGGGCGGGAACGGTCGAGTTTTTGGTCAGTGGAGAAGCGTTTTATTTTATTGAAATGAATACACGCTTGCAGGTAGAGCATCCTGTAACAGAAATGATCACCGGTGTTGATTTGGTCGCTTGGCAATTAAAAGTAGCTGCGGATGAGCCTTTACCTTTGCTGCAAGGACAATTAACAATCAACGGCCATGCTATCGAATGTCGAATTTGTGCCGAAGATCCTACCCAGCAATTTATGCCGTCTATTGGTCGTCTCACTTTCTGGGAGGAGCCGATGGGCGAGGGTGTGCGAATAGATAGTGGCGTCAGGCAAGGTGATTCAATTCAACCTTATTATGATCCCATGATTGCGAAGCTGATTGTGTGGGGGGAAACGCGAGAAGAAGCACGTAGACGACTATTACAAGCGCTATCTACTTATCGTATCGGCGGTATTAAAACGAATCTTCCATTCTTAGCGGCTATTGTAAGAAACAACGCGTTCATCGAAGGCAGCTTTAACACCGGCTTTCTAGCAACAGAAACGATTGATTTATCAAAGACTGATATGCAGCTCGCACTGCAATTAGCAATAAGTTACGATTATTTAATGCTTGCTGAAAATACCTTGGATCCTTTGTCTCGGGCTGCTTTTGCTTGGCAAATGCATCTGAGTGCTTTCTGGGTCTGGCGTTATGAGATTGAGGGAGAGTTGATCGAGGCAACGATTTTTCCAAAAAGCAAAGAAAGTTTTTCAATTGCACAAGGTTCAACGTTTGCTGTCAGTAAGGACGGCTCCCGTTTGTGGATGGAACACGAAGGTGAAATCCATGCCATTAATGTGGTTGAGGAAGAACCTGGCCTATTGAACCTTTATATGCAACAAGGGTCTGTGAAGGTAAGGCGCGTCCATCAGCAAGCGTCTACGTCAAATAAGTTAGAAAATAAACAACTGATAGCCCCTATGCCAGGAACCGTCGTGGCGCTTTTAAAGCAACAAGGTGATATGGTGAAAGAAGGCGAACGGCTCATGGTGCTTGAAGCGATGAAGATGGAACATGCCGTATTGGCCCCGGGAGATGGTCGATTGAAAGAAGTTTTCTATGGAGTTGGTGCACAAGTAGAGGAAGGCGCGGAACTGTTGGCATTTGATCCTGTATCCAGTCAAGAAGAAAATGAACTATCCTAAACAGGTTTCAATCGTTGAAGTGGGGCCTCGAGACGGGTTGCAGAACGAGCTTGATTTTGTACCTACTGAGACTAAAATTCAGTTGATTAACTTGCTGAGTCAAAGTGGGCTCAAACGGATTGAGGCTACCAGCTTCGTTTCTCCCAAAGCAATACCTCAATTGTGTGACAATCATAGGGTATTTGCGATGATTAACCACTTGCCAGGCGTACGTTACTCGGCATTAGTGCCGAATGAAAAAGGCATGCACAATGCAGTGAATGCTGGTGTGCGAGAAATTGCGCTGTTTACCGCAGCAAGTGAATCGTTCACAAAGCGCAATATTAATTGCTCAATTGCCGAAAGCATTGCTCGCTTTGAGCCAGTTATAAAGCTGGCTAAAGCTCTTAGTATTCCTATCAGAGGCTATATTTCATGTGCGTTAGGGTGCCCATACGAAGGACAAATTAAGCCGATAGCTGTTTGTGATGTTGCACAGCAATTATTAGCCTTGGGCGTGGATGAAATTTGCTTGGGCGATACTGTCGGCGTAGGAACACCTAAACAAAGTCAGGACGTTATTGAAGCGATGGTTAGTTTTTTGCCCCTAACTCAGCTTGCTATGCACTTTCATGATACTTACGGGCAAGCAATTGCAAATATTTTTGCTTCGTTGGAAAAGGGGATTACCTGTTTTGACAGTGCCGTCGCAGGCTTGGGAGGATGTCCATATGCCAGGGGGGCTACGGGCAATGTTGCAACCGAAGATGTGCTCTATCTTATGCATGGTCTAGGCATTGAGACCGGCGTTGATATCTACAAAGTTGTGGTTGCTGGGGATATGATTTGTAAAGCGTTAAAAAAGAAAAATCCTTCAAAAGTTGCTAATGCACTATTGGCGAACCTTGGATAAATTCTACGTGATTAGTTAGCGCATCCAAGATCCGTAGACAAGTGCCGAGATAGCAATGAGCCCCACCACGGTTACAAAACTATTGCGCGGTAGGTTGCGGTATTGTTTGAGAGCGGGAATGGTTGCGATAGCGTACATCGGCAGTAAAAAAAGAATCATCGCAATGATTGGACCAATTAAGAATTCAATCATATGTAAAATACTAGGGTTTAGAGTAGCTGCGATCCAACAAGTAATGATCATTCCTAGTTCAAGTAAATATAGCAACGCCTTATTTTTCAAACCGATACCATAGGTCTGCAAGGGTTTTACCACCAATCGCTGTAAGCCTTCGTTAGCGCCGAGATAATGCCCAAGAAATGATTTTGCAATGGCAACGAAAGCGATCAAAGGGGCGAGATACGCTAGAAAAGGGGTTTGAAAGTGGTTGGCTAAATAGGAGAGGATAGAAATATTTTCCTGCTTTGCTAATTGTAAGTCATGTGGTGATAGGCTCAACACGCAACTACAAACAAAAAACATCACCGTACTTACCATCAATAGGTGCGTTCTACGAAGGATGTAGGACGCCTTGACATCCGCTTGATCGCCATATGCGCCTTTTTGCGCAACGGCGAAGGAAGAAATAATGGCAGAATGGTTGAATGAAAAAACCATCACTGGGATCATTAACCACAAAGGGCTGAGTATTGTATGCCAATTATTTACTGGACTGCCCCAGCCTGTGGTAAAAATGGAAAGATTCCAAAAGGGGATTAAATAAAAGGCAATGATCATAAGAATCATTACAAAAGGATAAACCAAAGTACTCATAAGCCGAATAATAAAGGCTTGACCGGCGTGAACGATCGACATAAGCAATAAAATTAAGCCAAGTGATAAGAGGATGCGAGGCGGCGGTGTAAGATGTAATTGATGTTCGAGAAAACTGGTGACTGTGTTTGTGATAGCAATGCTATAAAGGAGCATAATGGGATAAATTGTAAAAAGATAAAGCAGCGTAATCGCGCCGCCAATCCAAGGCCCGAAGAATTCGTCTGCTACTCCCGTTATATCTCGCTGCGTTGAGGGATTTGCCAAAATGAAACGACACAATGCTTGGTGAGGAAAATAGGTAATTGGGAAAGCAAGTATCAGCATAATGAGTAAGGGCCAGATGCCGTGCAAACCGACATCAATTGGTAAAAAAAGAACGCCCGCACCAATAGCCGTGCCATACAGGCTTAACATCCAAACGGTGTCTTGCTTTTGCCAGTTTTGTTGCACGTTCGGTTTTTCCGCCATCGAATGATTACCTAATTACTTATTCTTTCATTTTTACAAATAAAGAAAAAGACAGCGTTTATTTTACCTCTCTTTCTTTAATGAAAGGCAAGAGAAGAAGCGATGCGGCTAAAATAATTGGTAAACAAGAAAGGGCATACTGATAGGCTTCTAACGAATAATCCCTGGCGTTGTTTACGAGCAATCCTGTCCAATGCATATCTAGTAGCGCCCCAATCAAGGGTTGTCCTAATGCACCGCCTAACATATTAGCCATGTTCATAAACCCTAAGGCAGCTCCTGTATTTCCAACTGCGTGCAGTTCACGTACGAGGCTAAAAGAGGGGAGAAAAAAGCTTGAGCATAGGCCAAAACCAAAGACTAATAGATACAATAACCATAATGGAAAAGAAGGGGTATAGAGTAAGAGAGAAATAATCAAAAATGAACCCACTGAGCTGATCCAAAGAATTTTTTTATGAGACTTTAGAAAATTGACTAAAATTCCAGACAATGGGCCACCGACGACCCAGCCAAAAAACATAAAGGAGATAACGCTGGCAGCAGTAGGACGTGACAAGCCATAGGCTTTCATTAGAAATGGCACTCCCCACAAACCACCCAAGATACTTGTAGAAGCAAAAATGAGCCCGCCATAAATAGCCAGGATCCAGCTTTGCCGGCATTTAAGTACTTGTAATAAGCCTGATAATATAGAGCTTGTGTTAGGGGAGAGTTCGGAAGGCTTAGGGGCATCATTCATAAGCGAATTGACAGGAACAGCGGGTGCGTGACGGATGAAACAAGCCATAAATGCTGTCAGCACAGCCCCCGCTGCTGCTAAAATCATTAGGGTGTTACGCCAGCCCACGTGTTCAACGAGAATGGCTAAAGGCGTTTGTCCGACCATACTACCTAACATGCCCATTGTAACTAATAGGCCTATTAAGAAAGCAAAGCGATTTTCTGGAAACCAATTAGCAGTCAGTTTCATCGCGCAGACAGCAGCAAAAGCCGCACCAAACCCCATTAATAACCGGCCTACTGCAGCCATGACAAAATGATGGGCCATACCAAACATCACACTACCAACGACACAGGCAAGGACCGCAACCGTTAATAAAACACGTGCATTATAATGATCAACCATAATCCCTACAGGGATTTGCATGCTGGCATAAGAATAAAAGAAAAACGCAATCAAGCCGCCTAAGGCCGTGCTATTAATTGAAAGTGCCGCCATGATATCCGGCACCATGACACCGGGTGAGACTTGAATAATATTTTCATAAAAATAAAATAATGAGGCTAAAAACCAAATGATCCATCCTAAGCCAGGTGTAGAGAATGATTTTGAATACGAACGAGGCGTTTGAGAATTGGATTGCGCCATTATTTTTTTCCTAATCTGATCAACAAATAAACAAACTACGATCTTATCATACCACAACAGGGGGAGAGAGAAAATTCTCACGCTACTTAAATGTTGCAAGCTGTTGAGATATTATCAACAGTGACCCTAAGCATACCCTTAAGCTAACCTCTTTAAATCGGCTTTGCTTTCACATTGATTTCTATGGGAAATTCGCATACCCTATCGTTTAAAACAAGCGTATAGGTACGGAAAACGTGCTTAAGACATTTGAACGAAGTCACTTGGCTGCATTTAGTGAACACGACAAACAAGGCGCTACGCTTGCCTTGGAATCAGGTAAGGTATTGTATTTGCCGGGGCACGTCTGTTCGCTGTCGTCTGATGATCAAGATGCTCTATGGTCCCCTAAGTTACTTGATGGCAAGCATAAAAACGTGAGTTTTAGCTACGAAACAAAACGTTTAGGCGGTATTTCCAAAGAATTAAGTCATCCTTTAACAGCGCAATTACAGATAATCATGGAGCACTTTGCAAATTTTGCTAAGCAATCCGTGGTAGAGATATTGCCCTGGTATGAAACGGCATTGCAATGGGGAAGAACCAGCTACCGTCCAGCCGAAATTGAAGGCCGTGTTTACTCCAAACGTAAAGATGATACCCGTTTACACGTGGATTCGTTTCCTGCAACGCCAGTGCACGGCCGTCGCATATTACGCGTTTTTTGTAATATTAACCCTCAGGGCGCACCGCGAGTTTGGCGGTTAGGCGAGCCTTTTCCTAAAGTCTTAGATCGTTTTGCAAATCGAATTCCTGTCTATAATCCCTTAAAAGCCAAGTTGCTGTATTTACTGCATGTAACCAAGACTCAACGCTCTGCTTATGATCACTATCAGTTGAATTTACATGACGCAATGAAATTAGACGATGATTATCAAGTAGAGGTTCGCCGACAGCAGATTGATTTTGCCGCACAAAGCACCTGGGTTGTTTTTACAGATCAGGTTTCTCATGCGGCTTTAAAAGGGCAATTCTTACTTGAACAAACCTTTTACCTGCCCGTAGAGGCAATGTTAGACCAACAACTCTCGCCATTAAAGCATTGGGAAAAAATGAGGCCAAATTGCTTTAGAAAGAATTTATCTGAAGTTTCTTTAGTGTAGGTGTAGCATAGGTAAAAGCTAAGTAATTCTTGTCAAAGCAAAGCGCGTTCCGAGAGACGCTCGCGAATGCGTTTCGTCGCTCGATTATGGATTTGCGAAATGCGAGATTCACTCACGCCTAATATTTCACCAATATCTTTTAAATTCATGCCTTGTACATAATATAATTGAATCACTTGATGTTCTTTAGCAGGAAGTAATTCTATCGATTCTGTTAAATGATACATGAGGTCCTCTTGCAAGGCTTGAGCATGAGGCTCATGATGGCTCTGACCGGAAAGCATTTCCTCAGATAAGCCAATTTCTTCGAAAGCATATAATTGAGAGCCAACACTATCGCAGGCCATATCGTTGTATTCTTTGATGCTTAATTGAAGTTCCGCTGCTACTTCTTGCGCTTTCGCTTCTCGTCCTTCTCTATGCTCTATTTGTTTAACAGCTTCTGAAATCCGCCGGTTATTGCGATAGACAGAACGAGGGGCCCAGTCATTGCGACGTAATTCATCAAGCATATGGCCTCGGATTCGAATACCCGCATAGGTTTCAAAAGAGGCTCCTTTAGTTATGTCATAGTTTCTTACGGCTTCAAGTAACCCTAACATCCCTGCTTGTATTAAATCGTCTAATGCCACAATAGGTGGTACTTGTTTCAATAAATGATAGGCAATGCGTTTTACCATGAGAGCATGGGCTTTTACGAAGCTTTCTTGAGTTTGTTCATGAACGCTTTTTGGGGTTAGTAACGCATCCACGATTTCTCCTTAGTTCATAATGATGAGTCAGCACGAAATGTGCCAATTATCATTTGCTAAAGATGACATTTTTTTGAACAATTTTGGATTGAACGTTTAATACTGAAGAAAAGACAGGATTTTTACTTGATGAATGACAATGCATTGAAGCCATTTGCTTTGGCTAAAAGCTCCAATTGGATAAAGGCCCCAATGCATTAAGCAAGTTAAATGAAACGATTGTTTTTCATACGAACTTTAGACCTTCACCTTCTTTTCAGGGTCAGCTTGGGATATTTCCTCGGTACCGTTAGCATCAGCGATATGGGGATAATAAGCTCTTTTCGATAGCGTGATTGCAGGCGGTGAGAAAAAAAAGCGGTAGCTCGGTTGGTAGCCCGAAGCGCCATTTGAAAGATATTTAGGAACTGCTTGGTCGGGTTGCTTTTGCGACCACACATTGGAAAAGAAACAGTCCACTAGGTCCTGTCCCTCTTGCTTTGCTGATTGTTTTGTTTCTAAGTCGCTTGCTTTTACTTGGATGGATGGTTTAACCCGGGGGGCGGCGATTTCGCTAGGAGCAATACTAGCTTTTTCGCGGCGCACCAGCGTCTCTCGCTCTAAAAGAAGGTTTTGTCGACGGACAACTTCAGCCTCATTATCTAACCGAGCTTTTAGTAAGTTGCAGGTGTATCGCAGATTTTTAAGCGTAGGTCTTTGTTCTGGATCCAAATGCATACATGCTTGTATTGCCTTAGCAATTTCTGGATGAGGATTTTTAAAGGCTTTGGTTAAAGTATAGCCCAGCGCATAAATGTCTATTTTTACATCTGCCTGTGCGTCTTTTTTCCAGCATTCTGGTGGATACCATTTTTCGCCCGTCTGGGCTTTTTCTTCATCGAAGTCGAAGTAATTACTGATTTTGGCGCCAATCGGAGTCATCATGTCGCCATCGATTAAGCGACTTTCCCCTGTTTTTGAATCGAAAATTAGATTTCCAGGGTGTAGGTCCAAGAAAACATATTGTTTTTTATGGAGCTTATATAAAGCTTCAATCGTTGCTAACATGAAAGTGGTCTGTTTACTTGGCTCAGAAATCGATTCTCTTAGCGAACGATAACTTTGGCCAGGGACATACGGTACCACAAGCCGGTAAGATCCTTTTTTTAAAAAGAGTTCCGCTTCGTCATAATAGAGCTTATAAAACAGGTATTTTGTTTTCATACGGGCCCAGTCAGTATGCGATTCTTCTCGATGCACAGGTAAAAGTACTACTTTTTCTGCCTTTGGTGAATTGGCATCAGCGTCGTTGACTTTATTAGAGGGGGGATTTTTTTCAGCTAGTTTATAAGCCTTAGAGAAGCTTCCTTTACCAAGCTTATTTGGAAGACGATAATACTGTTGCCCACGCTCATCTTCGTAAGCTGATTCTGCATCTGAGCATGCTTCTACCTCGGACGTTTCCGCAATCAGTTTCTTAAATAACGTTTGAAATTTTTTTACTTTAAACGATTGTTGATTAGGGCAGCGTGTAAAATCTACGTTGGGAAAAGCGAGATTAATTTTATCCTCAAGAAACGATTGTTTCGATAGCCTGGCGTTCTTTTGATGAAAATATCTTGGTTCTGCGACAGAAGGGGGCTCCACAGCAGAGGGCTCCACTGCGAGTTGCTTTGACATTAGCTTAGTTGCGCTTCTTGTTTGCATTTTAGGCATCGTGCTTCCTACTCCTAGAACGGATAAATTTTAATGGTCGGTGAGATCAAATTTTATTAAATTGTCTTCTTGTTGAAAACAAAAATAAAAAAATACCCATAACAAACATTTTAAAGGGATTGATTTAAAAAATAATCAAATAGCATTTATTTTGATATTTCTAGGTTTAGACTGATCAATGATTTTTAACAACAATGGGACGAAGAACGTATTTGTCATAGCGGCAATCATTAAACAATTTTCACCCTGTGCAGTACACTGAGTTAAAACTGCGCGGAATATTTTTCTAGGGAGTGTATTTAAAAGAATTAATAGATCTTCCACTGCTTCGGAGCAGTAACACAAACCTATCATTAGTGCATTCCAACCGTCACCGTTGGCTTGCTTTACTATGATCTCAACGCCTAAAACGTCCTCTGATCCTTTCAATACATGCATTAAAGTCAGTGCATGCTTTGGATAAAGCCGTAAGCAAATCATTAGAATATTCCACCCGGTGGGATTCGTCTGCTTAAGAATTTTCATTTGCATTTTTTTATTTGGAATCGTTATTAACTGTTGAAGCAGGGAAGTCAAACTTTGGGAATCATAATGAGCGGCGAGAAGAGACCATGTATAACTATTTGCACCAATAAAACTTATCTTTTCAGCAGAGGGTTGATGGATATTTTTCCAATCCTTGCGTTTTGCCAGGGAAGAAAAAAGTTCAGTAAGGAACTCAGAATTGTCTTCTTTCAAAGAAAGATAAATATTTGTGCAAAAGAGAACACATTTATTTTTTGATAAACTTTTAAAAACCCGTTGAGCTGTGTCTTTCGCAGGTAAATTCTCCGAGCAAGATAAAAAATTTGCATCTATCAGATGCCAGTAGGCGAGTTTCTTAGAAGAGGTCTTGATAGCCAGATGTTGCGGTTGATAGCATACGGCAACCGTATGATTGCCGTTTTGTAAAATAAAGACCACAGGTGAATTGACACTTTGCTGAATCAAAATGTCCTCAAGTATCTCAAAATACACTATCAGTTCATCCGGTGAATAAACGCCTGAACAAGTGAAAGGATTGCTGATGTTGGGTAAATTTAGAGGTGCAACAAGTGGGTAGGTTGATAAAAAATGCTGTTCTTTAGGTCTTTTTTCTTTTTCAAAGAGCTCAGGATAGAGATATCCTTTTTGATGAAGGAAAATAGTATCAAAAAAAGCATAAATTTCTTCTTTAATCAAAAGAAGTTTTATCGTTGAATCAGAAAAATCTTGTATAGAGCAGGTTGCAATTAAATGCAAACGCTGCCAAAAGCGTTGTAGATCATTGGCTAATGCCGCTTGAATGCCGACATGGCTAAGACCGAAACAAATACCTTGAGAGGGAACAGCATAGCCAGCAGCTAGCATCCGCTGAATAAGCCAGTCTTGGCCATTAGGCAGATTAGAAAAAAAAAATTTAGATAACATCAGTGCCGTAATTAGCTGTTATTTTTTTCGGTCGGATGAGAGGGCGTTGGAATGGCTGTTAACCAAACAGACATAAATGATGCTAGACGATGAACCAAAGGTTTAAATTGGGGATAAAACAAAGATTTTTGAGTGTAATGCTGTTGCGGTGCACCGAAAGTGTCAATAATAACCAGCATAAAGGTCACTAGAAAAACGCCTCGCACGAAACCAAAACCTAACCCTAAGATGCGATCGGTACCACTTAGACCAGCATGTTTCACAAACAAGCTAATCAGAATATTAAGGATCCCCCCGGCTAGAAGCACGACAAACAAGATTACAACAAATGCAGTCACAGAACGTGCCATTGCATCATGAATATAAGGCTGTAAATGATCTCCCACCAAGGCTGAATAGCGATAAGCAAGCCAAAGGGCTAAGACCCATATCATCAGACCTATTAATTCCTTAAGAAAACCGCGTATGAAGCCTGTAACAAGTGACAACAATAAAGCAGAGATAATAAGTATATCTATCCAATTTAAGGACATTAACTTACTCCGCTAATAATTAAACCGTTAAGTTGCAGGCTCGAAGCTAATTGTTTTTGTAGCAGTTTCGCTTGCTCTTTTTGAGGGACTTGGCCAACAATAACCTTATATCTAGGGCCAATCTGGGTATGTATTGTTTGATAAGCCGTACGGTAACCTTGGGCACGTAATTTTGCGGTCAGAGCAATGGCATTTTTTTGTTTCACAAAACTAGCGACTTGAATGCCATAACCATTTTGTAATGATTTGCGCGTCATTTTTTGATGCATAGCCTTCGATAATTTTTCAGGATGTGGGTTGTGTTTAATGTGAGCCTGTGATTTTTTTTGTACGTTGGCAACCTTCACTACTGCACTATGAGATGGGGGAGGAGTTGGCGTAGACATCTTAGTGCCGGGAGAAGGAGGTTGCTGAGGGGTTGGTACAGGTATTGAATGTGAATCTGTGGTGTTATCAGCGGTATTATCCTGTATTTTTTTTTCAGGAACGTTTGCTTTCGGCAAGGTTTCTGGTGCTGGAGTGACTGGTTTTGCCGATTTGTCATCGTTTGCTGCATGTAAGGGTGCTGCTTTTGCCAGGACCAGGGCCGGTTTTTCAGGTGGCGCCGGAATCTCTAAATGAGTGATTTTGGTTTGCTTAAACATCGCTTCCTCATCTGGCATGACGATACGAGGTAAGGTCGGTTTTGGGGGGATGTGTATAGACAGTTGCGTTTGTTCATCTAATTTTTGATTCGATTTGCGTACCATCGCAGGGGTAAAAATAGCTGCGATAGAAATAATGACGGCAAGCCCAATCAGGCGGTGTTTAACACGTTCATCAAGCACTAATTTCATGGTTTCCTCCGATTGATGAAAGGCATATCGCTTCGTTCCCTTACTGACTAGATCTTAACCACTGTTTAAATAATTACTTTTTGATGCTTGTCAATGACCGAATAGACACTGGCTATTGTATAAAACGAGCCATAAACAAGAATCAAATCGCCTTGCGTCGCATGGCGATAAGCGCACTCGTAAGCCGCGCGAGGGTTTTCGAAACAAAAGTTTATTATACCATAGGTCTTAAATGCGGCCGAAAGTTGCTCTTTAGAGGCTGCACGGTTGCCAGTGAGGCAAGCGGGGTACCAAGTATCGACGAGAGCTAACAAGGGCTCAATCAATCCCGCAATGTCTTTATCGGCAAGTGCGGAGAAAACGGCGTAGATCTTTCCTTGCCAATCTTGTTTCTTTAAATATTCAGATAAATAAGTGGCGGCCTGCGGATTATGAGAAACATCAAGTAAGGTCGTGATTTGCCCATCGATCCATTCTAACCGGCCCGACAACTGCACCTTTTCTAAACTTTCTTGAATATGCTGGGGCTTAACCGGCAAGATGTCGGCTAGAGCGAAGGTGGTTTGAATGGCGGCGGCAATGGCTTTTTTATGGAGACGAGGGGATCGAATAACAATAGGCGTGGCGGAAGGTGACACCATCGGCAGTGTCGTCATGGATTTAGCTGCATAAGAAACAAAACGTAGACTATCTCCTTGTTCCTCATAAGCATAATCGCGATCAAACCAATAATCGGTGCAGTTAAGTTTCGCTGCTGCGTCTAAAATCGTTTGCGGAGGGGCATGATCAGCGTAGACAAAAGAACGGCCTGGTCGCAAAATGCCTGCCTTTTCCTGTCCGATGGCTTCGCGAGTGTTCCCTAAAAACGCTTGGTGATCGAGATCAATTGTCGTAATAATAGCCAAATCACTATCAATAATATTGGTTGCATCCAAGCGTCCACCAAGACCTACCTCGAGTAGGATCAGATCAAGGCTACGATGTTCAAAATACCATAAGGCTGCTAGCGTAGCCATTTCGAAGTAGGTTAAGTGTATGTTTTGCCTTGCGTTTTCAATCACTTGAAAAGCTTCAATGAGGGCTTGATCAGTAATGGGGCTTTTGTTAACACGAATGCGCTCATTAAATGCAAGAAGATGAGGAGAGGTATAACAAGCGACCTGATAACCTGCCGTGGTGTAGATTGCTTCGAGTGCTGCGACGGTTGACCCTTTGCCGTTAGTGCCTCCAACGCTAATAACACGTGCCCTAGGTTTTAATAAGTCCAAGCGCGCAGCCACTTCTTTGATCCTATCCAAGCCTAATTGAATTTCTTGCGTATGGCGTTTTTCGAGCGTCTGTAACCACTCAGCTAAGGATAGAGAGGAGCTGTTTATTTCGAAGGGCTTCATGCGCTGGGTTCATTTAGGTGGTATGGAAAAATTTAGCAATGAGCTCAGCAATCGCTGGCCGCAATTCTTTTCGGGTTAGAACCATGTCAATATGCCCATGCTTCAATAAAAATTCACTGCGTTGAAAACCCTCAGGAAGCGTTTGCCGCACCGTTTGTTCAATAACACGGGGCCCAGCAAAACCAATAAGAGCGTTGGGTTCAGCAATGATAACATCGCCTAGGCTGGCGAAACTCGCAGAAACTCCCCCCATCGTGGGATCAGTCATGACACTAATAAAGGGCAGGCCCATTTTAGCGAAACGAGCAAGCGCAGCGGAGGTTTTTGCCATCTGCATCAACGAAAACAACCCCTCTTGCATGCGTGCGCCACCACTGGCAGTGAAACAAATATAAGCACGTTTGGTAGCGGCTGCAGCCTCTATGCCTCGTACAAATTTCTCACCAACCGTCGCGCCCATTGAACCGCCCATAAAGCTGAACTCAAAGGCGCTGACCACCACAGGTTGTTGCATGACAGTGCCTTGAACGACAATCAATGCTTCTTTTTCAGACGTACTACGTTGAGCTTGGCTAATTCTATCTTTGTATTTTTTTGAATCTTTAAATTTCAACCGATCGATGGGCTCAAGTTGTGCCGCTATTTCTTCTTGAGGGGTATCTTGATCTAAGAAAGAAGCGACTCGTTCTCGTGCTGAAATGCGATGATGATGGCCGCAGTGCGAGCAAACAGAAAGATTTTGTAGAAGCTCGCTACGATAAAGCAAAGCATTACATCCCACACATTTTGTCCACACACCTTCAGGGACGCCTTTTTTCTGGGAAGCTTCAGTGCGGACCCTAGAAGGCAATAATTTTTTTAACCAACTCATAGTTCACGTAATCGTACGGCTTATAATGTATAAATTTTATCAAAATTCCAAGGTATTTAAAATAAGAGGGGGAAAAGGTACGCCCGTTGCGATGACAATTCGCGGGTGCGAAAAAAGCGGCTAAGAACACACAATGACTTGTAAATCAATGACAAATTGACAAATATAATAGCTTTTTATAGATTTTATGTTCTATATATGCTAAAATATCGTAAAATTTGATCAATAAATGGTAATGAAGATGCGAAGAACATACGAATCGCTCAATAATGAACTCCCGCACGGCCCAGCGCCTCGGAGAGACGAAGATGCTGTGGTAAACGACTATGAGAATTCAATTAGGCGCTTAAACATTGTATACAAAAAAGTAACAAAGCATGCTGAGGAGGTTATAAAAATTCTAGAGGGGTTTTTAGACCAAAGCACTGAAGATGCCACCAATGATACTGTTCCAGAAATTCAGCATTTGATAAATGAAATCGAAGCTAAAAAAAATCGATTAACTGATGCATTTGCTCAAGTTACATCTCTCAAAGCTGAGCTCGATACCTATGGTTTGGATCAAGAGCGCGATAGAAAGTTTGCTACCATCAAGGGTATAGTTCAGCAAGCTAATGAAAGTAATGAGAAAATAATTGATGCATTAGCGAACGTTGCAAATCTTTGGCAGCAAGAAAGTAATGCTATTGCAGATGGGACTGCAAATAGCCTTAGAGCAAATAGCCTTAGAGAAGTACAACAAAATAATTATTCACCACAGCAGATCAATCCAAATCCAAATCCAAATTCAATGCTAACGCCCCCTCAAAATCTCATCCAATCTCAAAGAGAGATCTCAACTGACCCTTTCGCATTTACGGACAGATATTGCAAACAGCAAGGAGTTAATCTGCCCTCGCGTAAAGAAATTCCTGATACTACCAAGAAAATAATATTAACAATGGGTATGATTGGTTCAAAAACTGTTGCTTTGCAAGACCGATTTTTCAAACAATCCCAAGACTGGAATAGACTTTCGTTAGAGGTTGAAGCTCGCAAGAACAATCCAATAATATTGATCGATGAACATGCACAACAATTGGATGCTAATTTGCAAGCACTATATCGACGAGCTAGGGCTAATGCTAATCGTGGGATTCCCCCTGTAAATGCTGAGGGTTCGCCATTAAGTAATGATGAGGCGGCTGTTGAGCAAGATTACGTCCTTGAAGGAGCAAGTCTTTCAACGCCCGACGATGAAAATAATTCTTCACCAAGTCCCTCCTGCTTGTAACACAAAGCTGCGCGATGATAAGTCGCGCAACTTTCATTGAGTTCTTTTTATACTTCCAGTACTTTCGAAGCTTTCGATGTTGTCAATTCTCAAGAGCAGATGTAACCTTGCTGGATACTCTGCGCCATGTTCAAACAAATAACGCCATCTAGTTTGTTGGGATAATGACGCTTTTTGTGTTTTATAACCATTTGTCAATAAATAAACCTGGAGCATTCATGTCCGTTTTGACCCTAGGTGTATACAGCATCAATCGCAATAATAAACCGTATATCCAAGCAATTATGAAATACAACCAAAAATCGATGATTAAAGAAATCAGAGAGGCACATGGGGAGTTATTGACACTAGACAGTCCTCCAGAACAAAACACTTTTGCGAACCTTGAAAAGCTGATGAACCAAGTACAGAAGGGCACTAGTGATAAGATAATTGTTACCTATGAGGCCAAAAATTCCAGCACGCTGGCGGGGGTGTTTCATCCGATTACATCAATAGAAAAACATGATCTACCTTTTAATCAAGCGGCCAGCACTTATTTAGATGCCCTTATACAAAATGTTGTGAGTGATCAAAATAATCTATTGCCCTTTGCGCCGACCAGCCTGACCAAAGATGAGGCGCGAAGCCTTGTTGAACAATATAATGGTTCAGGTGCAATTCAATTAGATGCAATTAAGACGTTGATCTTTGAATTCCAAGATGCTTGTTTTTATTTAACATTCGGAAAGCCTTGTAAAATTGGGCAAATGGGTATTGTGTTTGATCTGGATGAAGGATTCGTATTTCAATCATCAAATCGTAGAGATCCGCATTTAACATTGATAGTAAATACAATACAACTTTACTTTAGGCGCTGGAAAGACGAGCAAGGCTATGAGGGCCCTGTATTTCCTGAAAGCTTGGCATTAAACTGTCCGCAAACGCCAGCCACCCTTGACGAGATCCCTAAAAGACGAAACTTTATGAGATATCTGACTTTCCCTCAGCTGTCTTCATTGAAGAAATCAAACGCTGACGAATACATCATGTTAAAAATTTACGCGCGCGAACAAATCAATTTTAAACAAATTGATCTTGAAATTGAGCAAGAAGAAAGTTGGCAACAAAAAATTCCTACCCAAACCCTGCAAACCATCATTAAGGTGCCGGAGGACTCTGCCTGTGAAATTAGTCGTCGACTAAAAGCGCAGGATCAAATAATATTTGTCGAGATACTGAATAAGACAGAAAGGTTATGCGAACACACAGACAGCGTTAATATGGGCATGTAAAATTGTCCGGATTTTTGTATAAAAAATAGAAAAGAGTTTACTAGCAATGGAAATTTATTTAGGTTCTAAAAGCCCGAGGCGCAAAGAATTGTTAACCCAAATGGAAGTTCCCTTCGAAGTCTTGACCGTTGATATTGCAGAAATCACTGCTCCTCACGAATCGCCAGCAGCTTACTCAAGACGTATCACAGAAGAAAAAATGCAAGCGACTTGGCAGAAGATTAGCACCGAGCAACGGGTTCCTAAGCCTGTTCTATGTGCAGATACAGAGGTGGTTTTAGATCAGAAAATTTTAGGCAAGCCCTCGAATAAAGAGGAGGCATTTTCAATGCTCAAGAGTTACTCGGGTAAATGTCACGAAGTCCTAACGAGTGTAGGTCTTAAGTATCTGAATTATGAGAAAGTGATGATGAATAAAACCCTTGTTACTTTTGCGGCGATTCCAGATGCAGCGATCAATCACTATTTATCTATGGACAATTACAAAGATAAATCAGGCAGTTATGGTATTCAAAGTTACATTGGACAATACATTTCAAAAATAGAGGGGTGCTTTTATTCGGTAATGGGTTTACCACTCAATACAGTGAGAGAACTCTTACTTGATTTAACGAAAAAAATAAAATAATCACTGAATGCTTACTTACTAGAAGTTCTGCCTTATGGGGTCATTTGGTAGCGGGGTATTCGCGAATGACTTAAAAGCGTCTCAACTGATAGGGTCAATCAGGAAAGGTTATCATTCATAAGGATTTTATATGAAAATAATGACAGACGGATCTAAAGATTCTGAGAATCACCTGCAAATCACGCTGCAACAAGATAACGAATCCATCGTTGCTATTGATCATACCCATAATAAAACGTATCGCTTACCGAAAACCGCAGACCTTGTTTTACAAGCCCGGGGCCAGGATGGTAACAATGGTAGGATTGGCCGTGACGGTCAAAATGGAGTGGCGGGAATTGCCGGGAGGGATGCGACCAGGGAGTGGGAGGCTACCCCGGGGCATGACGGCGGCGATGGCCGACCTGGGGAACCCGGGAGTAATGGTACTGATGGGGGTAACGGTGGTTGCATTGAATTAAGTATCGATCCCGAAGATCTTGCGCTTTTACCTTTTATCAAAGATGTTGATGTGTCGCCTGGCAAAGCAGGTATGGTGGGTAAACATGGACGGGGAGGAGCCGGAGGAAAAGGAGGGCGTGGGGGAGAAGGAATTTGGTGGACGACGACCGAATCCTATTCAGACGTTGAAATATACCAACCACCCCCAGAGAAAAGACCTATTCAAAGGCGGGATCATCGCCATCAACATCGTCACGATCATAATCACTCGACGCACGAACATGGTCATTCTGGACCTCCACATGATCATCGCCATAGTGAGGCGGTAGTTGAATCTTCTACGGACTTAGAGTATGAATGGTATACGCCCCCGCCGATTGAGCGGCCTGTAAAAAAAACACGCATTCGTTCACACGAAAGACCAAAAGCGGCCGATGGACGTTCAGGAAGGCCTGGCGTTACACCGAATTATCCACTGTTGGCGGGAAAAAAAGGCGTTATGGGGAGTTATTACATACACATTAGCAATCGCAAAAGTGGCCAGCAACCTTCGACCCATACTTCGACTTATCAATTATCTATAGAACCAACTGCGGACACGCCTCAAATGATAGAACCGGGAGAAGCAGCGGTCTTAAGTTACAAAATTTCCAATCATGGAAAAACAATGATTTCTCCAGTAGAAGCGATGCCCTTAACTTTTCAGCCATCCGATTTCTTCTCCTGTGATCAAACGCTTATGGCAGCAGGTTCCATTGAACCAAATCAATTCAGAATTGTGTATCAACCGATTCAATTAAAATCCATTGAAAAAAACGCACACGAGTATCCTTACAAAGAACAAGTGTACGTTGCGGTCGATCTTATGAACACAAGGTTAAACCGTGCTTATGCCAAAGCGGTGCACTCGTTTACTTCTTGTTATCCTGTGCAGCTTGCATGCAGACAACAAGAACTTCAAATTAATAATATTGCCTCAAAAGCAATGGGGGCCGCCGCTGACCGTAAGATCCTGATTGATATCTTAAATGACAAGCACCAGCCCATTGATTCCTTCTCCATTGATGCCATAGCTGCAAATGCAGCTTACACGAAACCGTTACAAACGATTAACTTTGGAGCAGCAGCTTGGTATCTCAACCCCAAAAAGCATTTTATTGATTTATACTTACAGCCCATTAATAACAGAGATGAATTAGTACTTATTCAAGAATTACCATTAGCCATTTCTTCTTTGTTTAAGTTGAAACTGACACGTGATGCTAGCTCCGATCCCGCTATTTATGAACCGGGTGAAAAAATTTCTTTAAGTTACGGAGCGCGTAATACCAGTGATACACATTTTTCGCCCGATGAGTTGTTGAACATCGACGTGGAAGCAGGCTATTTTATTCAATCAAGCACTGCTGCGACCATGAAAGGTAAAATTAAACCTACCCAAAGTACAACATCCGAACAACCCGCCAGCATTACACTGAAAACGATTGCAAACGCTGAGACTCAGCCTTTTATACAAAAAGTAACCCTGACTGCACATTTAAGAGGAGGCACTGGCGAGTACGATCAATATTCTCATCCCATAGAGTTACGTTACCCTTTGACCTTAGATCTCCCAACCCGATATTTTGTAACCCCGCCAGGAAAGACAGCACCCTTATTAATTGATATAAAGAATGTTTCTGCACGCTCGGTTACAGGACGAGAAATCCGTTTAAAAATTACCGATCAACAACAAACCCTGTTAGCTGAACATTCGTTAGGGACAATACCTGCTAACAAAAGTATCACAGTGACAAGTGATCGATGTATTACCAGTAGCGCCGAAAAAATTTTTGTAGAGCCTGCAACTTATTATGTCGATCTTTACCTTCAACCCATTGACCAAACCCAATCATTAACCCTGATCCAACGTCAAACCGTCAAGAATAAGGTATTGATTGATTACCAGTCAGCAGGACATTTTACATTGGTGGTCAATGACGCTGTATCAGCCGAAGAGAAGAAAGACTGGTACGCTTTTATTCAAGAATTATCAGGTAAGTATCCGGCTTTTTATGACGCCTCTTATTATAAGGCTAATCCTATTTCTTATAATCTGGAGAAGCTTTTAGCAGATAATCCTTATGGTAGCGTCTGCTTGCTCACAGACACCTGGCTTGATAACGCAATCAATCCAAAGTTTTTATGGGAAACTGATCAAAGCAGTCACGCTACACTGATGAAAGTTGGATCATTGCATGCATCCTCTAGGCGGCCCTATCAGCTTCAAGTGCCTGAGGATGGTCAGCCAGTGAGGGCAGTTACTTCTTCTGCCGCCTTGATTAAAGAGTTACTTCGGCCACCCAATGCACCTAATGAAAAATTGATATATAAGATCGAAAAATCAATTGGTTGCCTTCATAGCGATCAATATTGTCTCAGTCGCCTTCAGCGTACTTTAGATGAAACGTTCCCTAATCGAAAATATCAGGTTATCTCTCAACGTTTGGATGAGAGCAAAATCAACCTCTATGTGCAGCGCGTTTCTGATCCTGACGTAGGAAAAGTAGGGCAGCTGTCTTCTCGAAAACTCACACCTGAGGTTAAGGAGGCAGTGATTGACAATCTACCTTTCATGCAAAAAATGAATTTTTTTGTCAGGAAGACCAGTCAATATCGTGAAAAATTAATCACTAGCATGCAGCAAGATTTGTTTGAAGAGCAAACACGGTTGAGACGAACGCGTGTCTTCGGTAGTTTTTGGGAAAGGAGGCGAGATAAATATGATCAGTCTCAATTGGATATGCGACATCTTCGAAGTCTCGTCGAGCAGTTAAAATATTATCATGGTCAGGGTGATTTTCACTCAGTAAACGTTTGGGCTCCTCTTATAAAAGATTTAATTCAAGAGGTCAAAAAATATGTACAAGAAAACATCGATATATTCGATAAAGTGTTGCATTTTTTCAGTCCACAAGGAAAAGTGATGTGCGCGCGAGGAGCAGTTGCTTTATGTAATGAAGGGCTAAGCATCCTTGCTGAAAATAATGCGCCAAAAGTAGCGCAGGGGGAAAGGCCCTTACTTGTTTCATAAAAGGAAAGTTTTTATAAATTATCTAGGAAGAAAATGAGTGTTCGCGAAAGCACCACTCATTTTTTTAGTTTGTGAAGGGTAATATGTCTGTTGCATCCAAACCAGTTAGGACATTTTAATTTTTTTAAGACCAATAGTGGGCCTATCATCGGCATTGGTACGACGCAAATTCATTGAGTGTTTATCCATGTGCCAGCTGCTGAAAAAAGAAGGTTGATTCGTGGGGTTAATTAATTCAACGGTTAAAGGTTGTCTTTCGGCAAGGGCGTTAAGCATTGTTTCTTTAATCGACCGGTTCTTTTGAACATGCTTGGCTTTTGTTAAGGTGGTGGCGTTTGCCGTAAAGGTCGCTTTCGCAGCGATGATGGCATCTAAATAGCCAGTATTATCACGGGTAATTTCGGGGACTGCAGATAATTTGTTAAAGAAATTAAAGCAGAGTATTCGATTCGACACGCCTGAGTTAATGACTAAATTGAAAAGCTCTGTCAGAAACGCAATATTAGTAACTTTGTCATGGGTATTAAGGCTGTCTTTGATTTCCTCGATTATCGCTTTTGAATGAGATTGCCATTGTCGTACCGCATTGCTGACTTTTTTATTTTGCAGTTGTTCTTTAAAAGGGGTCAAAGGATTTTTTACAGTTGTATGAAGAGGATATTGTGCATGAAGGTTTGCAAGCTCTAGTTCAGGGGCAATTTTAATTAAATACTTTAAGCATGCATTACGTTTGGCTTGGTTATAACGTAAGAATTTAGGGTTTTCTAAAAAGTGCTCGCTGTTATTTTCTCTTTCTTTTTGAAGGAATTGCAGACTGTTATGCAAAGCCTCCATGTACTTCTTTTTCGTGGCCAATGTTAACTTTTTAATCGGAGATGTTTGCAAAATATTGTCCCAAAAAAAGCTTACTTGCTTATAAAAAGACTGAGTAACCTGCAAGCTCAATTCAATAAATTCTTGCTTTTTGAGTGCCGCTATGGATGGAAGCATGTTACGAATATCTTCACGAGATAATGCTTTCGGGGATTCAATGATTTCATCGAAAGAAGATTCTTCTTCTATATTTTTTTTCACTTGAATCGAAGTGGAGAAAGAATTTTCTTGTTCAGAATCATTGAAAGAGCGATCCTCGTTATCATTGAGATTATCATCGTAACCTTCTTGATTTGATACTAAGGGATTCTGTTCAAGATCAACCGGCATATTATTGATCATCGAATGGTTAGTAACCGTTTCTACTTCTATCAATTCTTCGATTTTTATTTCAATTTGCTCTTGAATATCAAAGATTTTTAATTGCAGTTCCTCTAAATGCTGATGCAGAGGGAGGAGATCTAATGAGAATAACTCATTTTCATTAAGGATGCTTTCTTCTGTTTTTAAATGAAAGGCTTTAATTTTGGTGTCGAATGTTTCTACAATCCCTTGACAGGCAGCACTGTTAATAAATTCGCTGTCTCTCCACTGTACATTTAAATTATTATTCTTACGAAGTTCTATCCATTTTTTAGAAATTTGTAGATCTTTTAGCATGGAGACTTCTACCGTAAAAATCTCTAGATTTTTTTCTGCCTCATTAATTTTATGTTCATGTGCGTTGAGCAATTCGATTCTTTGTGCCTCAAGAGAATCAAGCTCCGCTTTGAATATTTTCAAATGGGATTGTTTTTCTTCGATAATTTTTTCTGTTTTTGCATAATCGCGTTCGATGTTTCTCAGAGTGGTCTGATACTCTTGGTACTGATCCTTAAGTACGGATTGTCGCTGTTCTTCCTCTTCTATTTGCTCATTCTCAGCGTCGCTAAGGTGTTTAGGAGTCTGGTATTCACTATTATATTTTGTTAAGAATTCCATGTGATTAATCGTCGGAGAGTCTTTAACTTGTTCGAGGTATTTTCTCGAAAGGCTCTTGGTGTTTGCCACAGAGTGTGCAAAAATTTGTAGTGCGATATCGTGATATCTATTTTGCGCTTCTTCAAAATACGTCTCAAATGCCTGAAAAGCCATTAAATAACCATTTTTTGCTACTTCTATTTCTCGTGTTTTTTGTCGAGAGAGTGTCTCGGCGTCTTTTTCAAGATCACCCTGGATCGTTAAAAGAGTCTGAGTAATGTTTTCAATTTTTTCTTTGAGCAAAATACTGGCGGCATTTTCTGACATGGCATAAGCTTATTGGAGAGGGGGCTATAGCATACAACATAATGTTTAAAAAAGAAATTTTACAGTGGAAAAATTCTTTTTTTGGCGGGATTTAATTCAAAACGCATTCGGTTAAATTCGCATTTTAGAGCGAATGTATCTAGTTGTAAAATGCCTTAATTAATCGCAGTGCTGGAAAAATTCTTTAAATTTAATAAACTAAACAGCAGTTCCTAAGAAGAGTTGACTAAAATGATAAAATCACAATTTTTAATTGATCTCGAAGAAATTCAAAAGCAAGCACGACATAACTTGCATCAAGGTGCCGTAACAAGTCAATATGCACTTGATTTGGATACCGTTTATAGCATGTTGAACGCGGCATTAGCGACAGAAATTATTTGTACATTGCGTTACAAAAAGCATTATTTTAAAGCGATGGAGCTTGGTGCCTCAATTGCGTCACAGGAATTTTTAGAACATTCAAACCAAGAACAAGAACATGCAGATACCATTGCAGAGCGTATCGTGCAGTTGGGGGGCGAACCCGATTACAATCCCTCCCATATAGTCAGCCGTGCGCATGCAAACTATGTGGATTGTGGGACAGTCAAGGAAATGATCCGAGAAAACCTCATTGCAGAACGAATAGCAATCGATATCTATCGGAAGATGGTCCAATTTATCGGCGATGCTGATCCAACCACACGAAAAATCATTGAGACCATCCTTGCTGTTGAAGAAGAACATGCGGATGACTTGCTTGACCTGGCTGCAGAATATGATCTTTCTTTAGAGGAAGAATAATTAAAGCTCTTTCTGATCGCTTGGCCTGATATGGCAGGTTGGCAAAGCAGCATTGATGCGTTCTATCTATAATTCAATTCCCTGTTCAGAGATAGCTGCTATAGCGGCTATCTCTTCGACGGATTAAGGGGGTTAAACCTCAAAACCTTTGCTTATGCAACTTGAAATTAAGGCCCGCCTAAAAAATTCTTCTTGGTTATAACAGGCGTGGATTTTTTTTGTAATTTTAAGACGTCATTAATTTCCGGTATTAATTTGCCTTCTTCATTCATCAAATTTGTAGCTCTAAATGCTTGATATGTCCTCGAATTCTTTCCTCGTTTTTGATCTCTGACGACTTTTTCACATATTTCTAAAAAACTCATAGTTAGTGTATCTGCAGCAGTATTAAACGGCTTAAATAAAGAAAACTTTTTTGCTATGTCAGCTTTTACAAGATTTGAATAAGTTGTTATAAATGCAGGCGCATAAAGACGAAGAACTGCGTTCTTTTCCCTCAAGTCTTCGATATTTTCTGACGTAATACTCTCTTTACTGCGAATAACATTGGTTAAAAGCTCATCAATAAGAAGCATCTTATTTACGCTATCGAGATATTTAGAATCAATTTGTACTTTCTTATTATCTATTCGAATTTGTAGTAAATCTCGCATCAGGTTTTGTGGATGGTAGCGTTCCTGAGGGAGATCTTGTATCACTATTTCTTCATAAGTGGTATCTAAATACAACAAACGTGGATTTTTTTGGATATCGACATTTGTAAATATTGAAGGAAATAAATCAAACTTCGGAGCACGCTGTCTCATTGCTGTAATAATTTTTTGGGGCATATATAAGACGCGTAGAAGGGCGAACCTATTTAAGGTAGATATAGTTTTGTCGAGCGATGATATCGGCAGGTAGTTAGCGGTGCCTTGCCGAGAATCCTCGGTTTCTGGTATGAGTGTTTTATCTCTTGAAAAGGCAAAGTCAATACATTGAATGCTTCCTTGTTCATTGATGGTTAAGTTACGGGGTTTAATATCTCGGTGATAGATAGGTAAGGCCTCAACGGCACCGAGTACCCTGACAGACAATGAAAGCTTTTCATCTAAGCGAAAAGTATATTCTTCGGTGTGACGTTTAAGTAAATAGTCTCGAAAGTCTTCACCTAAGTAGGGAAAGAACATATACATTTTTTCATGTAGTTGTAAATGATTCGTTAAAAATCCAAGCTTGGTGGATACTTTAAATTCATTTGGGATAAGTTTTTTTCCGGAGTAATGTTTATAAACAATGTCTTTATCCTCTTTGCTAAATTTATTTTCTTGTTCTTGTACAGCGTCGAGATGATTTTGTGCTTTTATAAAATTCGAATCATATCGATTTCCTCGTGCTTGTTCCTCCGCTCGCATAAGTGCTTTTTTTGCCTCAATAATGGCTTGAGCATTTATATAGATGTCATAGTGTATCTCCTTTGTTAAGGTAGGAAAATCGACTTTTTTTCTAACAAATGCTTGTTTATACTGATTGTTTGCTTCTTCAATGGTTTTCTCTCGATCTGGGCCTATGTTTTCTGCCGCGGATGCGAGATTGATCACCTTCTTCACTTGGGACATACCGCCGTTCAACAGTTTATCTTTAGGCGTATCTAGGCTCAGGTAAAAATTTGTCTTTTCCTGAGGATCAATGAGTGGGTGAGGGTTTGCTTTTAATAGGGTGCAAGGCAATTCATAAACCTGACCATGGAGCTCATAAAAACGTAATTTTGCACCTTCTTTTAAGGGCTTGCTTCTTTTAATTTTTCCAGACTTATCCTGAAATGCTTGCCGGGCAAAATCTAATAATTCATTGATAGTTGAAATTTTTTTTATTTTTTGAGGGATAACCTCTTCTTCTGTCAATTGCCGAATAGCGGGAAGATGCAAGCTTTCCGCTGTCAATTCTTGAAGAATAGAAACGTCGGAGGTCTCTATCGTGGAGGGATTTAAATCTTCAGATTTTCTGCGCATGATTAACTAAATAAAATAATTTGTAAAATTATAGTACAATTTATTTAAAATAATTCATATTGGGTATTTATGAATAATTTGGCAGGTGCTGCCCGCCGATAATTAGATGCGTAAGGAATGAACGCTAGGACAATGGGTGTTGACGAAACTGACAGTGGCTTGTTTTAGCTGTCGTATTTTATCAATCTCTGGAATTAACTGCCCAGCTTTGTTAATGAGCTTAGCAGCGACAAAGGCGCGATAAGTTCTCGAGTTATTACCGCTTTTTTTATCGTTCACTGCTTTTTCACAAAGTTCTAAAAAACTATTATCCAGAGTCCCTTGCGCGGTATTGAAATGTTTAAAGATAAAAAACTTTTTTTGAGTATCTGCTGTAAGAAGGCGTACATAGGCTTTTAGAAAAAGCGGGGCATAAACACGCAGAATATCGTTTTTTTGTATTAAATCAGCAATGTTTTGAGGAGTAATTGCCTTATCCTTGTGCTGAACCACGTTGGTTAAAAGCTCATTTATGAGAAGCATATCTTGTGGCGTTTGCAAAAACTTAGGGTCAAGGGTTAACCGCTTTCGTTCGATTCGTCTTTGCAGAAAAGCTCGCATGAGCGTCAGTGGATCGCAAGCGTTCTGCTCTGTAATATCATTTATGATGGATTCGTCGTACTTTGTATTCAAGAAAGACAAGCCATAATTCTTTATGTCGTTCGTAGTAAAGATCGAATATAAATCCTCCGTATTCTCAGCGCCGTTCTTTGTGGTAATGATCTTAGGCATGTATAAAACCCGCATCAAAGCAAATCTGTCTAATGCGACAAGATTTTTACCGCGGGGTTTTGCTGGTAAATAGCAAGAAGTGCCATCTGTTGACTGCGCAACGTTACCGGACTGTTTCTTAGCACTTGATAAAGCAAAATCAATACAATGAACAACACCTTGTGCATCGATCACTAAGTTTTCTGGTTTAATATCTCGGTGATAAACAGCTAAATTGTTGACAGCGAAAGCGACTTTAATCGCTAAAGCTAGTTTCTCATCGAAAGAAAATGCATCCGTTATGCGGTAACGTTTTTGTAAGTACTCTCTTAAATTTTCACCTTTATCACAAAAGAACAGGTACATGGCATTTTTCAGTTGTAATTGGCCTGTAAGGTGTGGAGATCGAAGAATTTCACCCTTAATCTGATCAGCTGCTTGCAGGTGCTTATCGACATTTTCTTTTTCCTTATCAACAAAAAGCTTTTGCGTGTCTTGTAAGTCGGTAAGTATTTGTTGGAGTTCTGTCACGCTTGATTGAGGGGCTTTTTCGCTTAAAAGCGCTTTGATCTTCTTTTGTATTTGGCCTATTTGTTCCTTGTTTTCTAAAAAGCTTTGTTGGTCTTGATCGAGCTCATGGTAAGTAATTTTTTTTCTGATACAAGCTTCTGTACACTGAGTAATTGCTTCTTGTATCGGCATCGTCGGATGTGCACTGCTTACTAATTTTTCGAGCTCGATAACTTTTTTCACCTTTGACATGCTGCCTTGAGCAATTGGGTGGCTATTATCAAGCACAAGATAAATAGGTGCGCTTTGGTTGAAATTTTTAAGGGGATGGGAGCCTGCTTTAATAAGTGTGTAGGGTAATGCATAGATTTGATTGTCTATTTCGTAGAAACGCGATTGACCATATACTTTGGTTTGACTTTTTTTCAATTTTCCAAAATCATCTTGGAATGCTTTTTCAGCGAATGCCTGTAGCTCTTGTAAGGTTACTAATTTGTGAATAGGTTGATTGCAATCGCGTACGTCCACTTCTGTCAGCTGCCGAATAGCTGGCAAAGGCATCTGAGCTTGGGTGATATAAATTGAAGAAGGGGTTTGAGTTACCATAACCGGTTGTATGATATCGTCTTTATCTTCAGATTTCTTACGCATAATTAAACAAATTAAATAATTTGTATAATTTTAGCACAATTACATAGCCGGTGCTGAGACGAGAGAAAGGCGGTCGGTAGTCGTGATAAAAGAAGTCTGTTGAGACTTTAGCAGTTCCTCAAGACGGAGTGTGAGCTTTCCATCAACTAACCATCCTTCCTTTTTAAAAACCCTGACAGTTCTCGAGTCTTTGCCTCGGGTCACTTCCTGTACTGCCTTTTTAGCGAGTTCGAAGAAGTTTTTGTGTAACGTCGAGCGAGAGGTATTAAAGAAAGAGAGCAAAGGGAGTTTTTTTAGAGAATCTTCTTTCAAGAGCGTTTTATACACCTGTGTGAACCTTTCCTTTTTTAAATAAAGCTCATTTTTTAGGTTTAGATGGGTAAGGTTTTCACGGTTAATGAGGTCATTGTTTTGAACCACGTTGCTCAATATATCGTTAATTAATAGCATTGATTGGTAATTATCTAAAAGTGCTGGGTCAATGCGTATGTTGCGTCTTGCGCTTCTTTTCTTAATAAGAAATTGCATCAGAGCAAGTGGGGTGGGAGTAGAGGGCTCAAACTTTTGCAGCGTTGCCCGGTCATCAGCGGTATCAATAAAGGTCAAGCCTTCCTTGTATACATCTTTTTTATTGAAGATTGAATAGGCATGATCGGTATATACCCTATCCTCTTTAAAAGTATTAACCAGTGAAGGGATGTATAGAACTCGCATTAAAGCAAATATATCTAAGCTCTTCCTTGGTTGGTTTTTGGGGTGGCTAGGCAAATAGAAGGCAGTGCCCTGGACTGAGAGTAATACTTTATTCAACCCAGTGCCTGAAAAACCAAAATCGATACAGTTAACGACTCCATCTTCGTCCATGACAAGGTTGGCCGGTTTAATGTCACCTAGATAGATATTTTTTTCATGTATTGCTGCAATCGCAGCTACCGTTTTAATAGCTAGGGTGTATTTTCCATCCAGAGTAGGTGGATACCAGGAACGATCTCGCTCACGCAGTATTTGCTCTAAATTTTTGCCTCTAAATCGAGAGAGCATATACATTTTGTTATGCCTTATACATTTTCCTGCGAGAAAACCAAGCGTTTCTGCTATCTGGGCTTCGTGTTCAAAGGCTTTCTTTCTAGCAACATAAGCCTTGGCTTGTTCGGGAGGAGGTTGCTGTAACGAGATGGCTGCTTCTTTTCGTAGTGAACAGGCGTCATAATGTTTTTTTATGCAGGCATTATCGGTATGATTTTGGTCTGCAACCGTGTCTCCCGTTTCTGAGATCACGCCCATTTGTTTGAGCAGATGATTGGTATCCTCATCGATTAACGGCAGCTTGATTTTCTTTTGAACATAGAGCCCGCCATCTTTAGCAGTTAGCATTTTCACTTGAGACATCGCACCTTTGGGTAAGGCGTTCTTTGCTGTTTTCTTTTCAACAAGGTAAACGTTCCCAGCGATCTTAAAAAAGCTATTGGGGATTATATATTCAGTGCCGTTAAGCTCATATAAACGACGTGTTTTGGAGGATTTGGAAGGGACGGTTTTTGTTATTTTTCCATGGAATGTCTCGTTTAGCATCCGTTCAGCAAAATCCCAAGCATCTGCTTGACTCAAGTGTTTGATTTTTGCTGATAACAGTGTGGTTCTTTCTTGAGGTGCTTTTGGCTTCATAATAGAAAAATAAAATCTAGGTGCGTATGTTAACAATAAAAAATCAAACCAGTGCTTCATTATTATAAAAGGAATGTTTCTGTAATTAAGGGATGATAAATGTCCTATTGTAACAGATTCGATGTAACGCATTCTTTATTGAGCCGAGACAAAACCTACTTTTTTAATCTTTTGATGATGTTGATTCAATCCTATTTACCGGCGGAGCCGTCAGCGGCAAGCGCTACTAAAATTATCGCTCGTTTCCTTAAGACGAAGTGAGTACCGCTTCTTTGCTCAGAGGGAATCGCGCATAGTTCAAGCTGACCAATAATAAAGTTATTCCGATACAGCCGCATAGCAACCAAATATAGCGCATGCCCATATTACCTTGAATATATCCACCAATAGAAGTGCCAAAAATTGTTCCGAGCGCATATAAAAATTTATAATAACTCAAAGCCTTACCTCTATTTGTTTTTTCAGCCGATTCGAAACAGACTAATTGCGATAGGGTCATACCGAGCATTTCCCCTAGCGTAATCACAACGCAAATAAAGACTACTGCAGAAAACAAATAGGCAAATTGCAGCATGCACATTCCAAGTCCTAGTAGCACACCTCCCAACCCCATCATAATTATTTTGTTGCATTTGATGGCGAAGCGGGTGACGTTTGGCAGACAACAAATAATGATCAAAGAGTTGAGTAAAAATATACTGCTAGCGCCAGACTGGCCAAAAGATTCATTTAAAAATAAAGCATAAGAAATGCGTTGTTGCGCAAAAATCAACCCCAACATAAAGATAAAAAATAAACTTAATCGGTACATTGATCGGTTCGGTTTGGTGTGCATTCCAGGCGCTTCATGACTGAGCTGGAATTTAACTTTACCATCACATAAGTAGATAACGCCTGTCAAAATCAAAAGAAAGCTAATGACAAGGAACATCCGCTGTGAATGTGCTGTCGAAAAATAATTGACTAAAACCCCGCCAATGCCTATGCCGATATTTGATGAGACATCAAGCAAGCTGATAGCTCTGGCTCTACTTTCATGTGATGATCCTGCTAAGTTGGTGATTAAAAAACTGCTTGAAATAATATGAAAATAAGAACTAATACCCATGATTAACATCATCGGAATCAAAAGTATGGGCTCATGAATAAAAGCAATGGCGAAAAAACTTAACGCCAGGGCAAACAAAGACAGAGCAGTTAAATAAAAATAATTTAATTTATCTAATGAATTCGATGCTAACCAAGAACCTAACAGCTGGCCTAACAAAAAGCAGGCAGAAATATGACCAATTGCCTCTACCGCAAGCTTTAGATGCAGTTTTAAATAAAGGGCTATGAAAAAAGAAACACCGGCCGCCACCGAAAATAACATATAGAGCAACAAATACATCTTGCATTTAGTGTTTAGTGTGAAATATTCCTGTAGGTAAGATCTGATAATTGTTCTCATTGCAGACGACATCCTTTTCAATATTTAAATAGCCCTAAGGCCCGATCAGCTTACACCAATTCGTCGAATCTTACTGCGATCTTCACCCTGGCTAACGAATGTTAACGGTTATCTTTGAGAAATCGTTAAACCCTTGGTTGACAAAATCGAAAATAAAACTTTATATTTGCTCCGCATTCGTTTTTGGAGATAACCCACAGCTAGCTTTGAGCCGTTAAAAAAATATACGGTTATTTTAAATGCGGAGAACGATTCTAATAAGGTTATTTGCTCGATTTTTTGTACTTTATATGATATAATTGGTTAAATTTTTATCTTTGTAGAAAAAATGAAAGATACTCTTACCGGCACGCTTGGATGGGCAGATTATTACCTGGATCCTGGGCACCTTATCTCAGATCCTAATAATGAAGGCGTTAAAAGAAAGATTGTTCCCACCTTATTTGAGAAAAATTTGGATGAGGATTCAATTAGAAAAGCCATGAATAAAATAGCCTGCGATTTTATGACGTTGGGGCATGCGTTACACGGAGCAAATTTTGGATGGTTTGGGGATGCCCCTGTTGCTTATGCGCGAGCGGATGACAAAGCACGCTTTATATTGGCCATTGGTCTTGACCAAAATGCTCAAGCAACTTTAATTGTTGTCAGCATTAACGAAGAGCATAATTTCACAAAATCAAAAGAAACCAACAGCCTAGCTAATAATACTTTTAAAATTTTTATCAAGAAACATACCGATGCATTAATTGCTCAGGAGATTGTTGCGGTCAAAAGTAAGAGCGCAATGTTTCAACTGAGTGAGGCGGCACACTTAAAGCTTGCGATGACTGAAGAAGAGCATGTTGCTGTTCCTTTGTCTAAATCCAGGAAAAAAGACATTGTATTCTCAGAAAAGCAACAACGGATATTAGCAGGGGTAGGTAGTAAGGTATTGCTTGGTGGCCCCGGTACCGGTAAGACACTCGTGGGTGTGGCCCAAGTTGTTGAGATGGAGGCGGCCGCTCCTACTGACAGTACAAAGCCGCTGATTACATTTATTCAACCCAAGAAAGCATTGGTTGAACAAACAAAAAAATTGTATCAGGAACAACGGCTCGTCGATAAAAAAAGCTTAGTGGAATTCACAACCTATGAAGGTTGGGTACGTCCTTTTTTTGATGAGGAAGAAGAAGTCGATTTTCTTGCGTTTGACAAATGGTTGCAAAAAACAGGCTATGCAGTAACCTTCAATCAAAAGGATAAGCGTTGTGCTCTTTATAGTGAAATGCAAATTGCTGCTGGTTATTTAAATCCTTCTATGTACTTAGAAGCAGGTGAGCGTAGTACCCGGCTTAGCAAGGAAGAAGGTTTAGAGGTTAACAAAAAAACAACAAAAAAAACGAGCAAACAAGGTAAAAAAAACAATACAGCTCGAGCCACTGTCCTTGAGATTTATGAAGCGTATCGAGAGGAATTGGCAAAAAATAAGCAAGTGGATTTTCTATTATGTGCGCCGAGTTTTCCGCAGGAAATGTTTTCAGAAGACTTACTCATGGTGGTGGATGAATTCCAGGATATTCCCTTAACTGCCCTTAGTGCGTTAATGGCACACCCTAATCTTCTTTCAAAAATCATGCTACTAGGCGATCACCAACAAAAAACGGATGAGAATGCTTCAATTTCCTTTATTTCCTTTTTAAAACAAACCTATTTTGCTGCGGCCGGTGTGCCACTGAAGGTCGAGACATTGAGCGAAAATTATCGCTGCCCCAAAGCAATCGTTGAATATGCCCAAGTGTTTTTAAACATAAAACTCAGTATTGATGAAGGTACAAACAGTAAAGAACAATACACAATGTACACAGCCAATGAGAACAATCCTCCTGGCAAAGTTATATTCCAACATTCCATCTCTTTTAAAAATTTGCCGTTTGATACCGCAGTTATTGTGGCAAATCAAACGACCCAGGAAGCACTTCAACAAGCTTATCCTGATTTGTTTGTGCTGATGGCTAGCGAAGTCAAAGGCTTAGAGTTTGAAAATGTGATCACCTATCATTTATTGGATGATCCAGAACTGGCAGAGGTTGAAGAATACCTGAAAAATTGTGTCAAGAAGGCAGATGGTGAGTTAGTCGACGTATTAATGACGGTAAAAAATCAGCATCGTACGAAAGATAAAACAGCGCCGATTCAAAATAACGATGCTACTCGTTGTCTGAATAAAGTCTGCGCTGTACTGACAAGGTCCAAAGGTAGTCTCAAAATCATAGAGCCGAAAAATCCCCGGCATCCCTATTTACAGGCGGTAGCTAAAAAAAATACTAACCGTGTGATGAAAAAGTTTTCCCAATTTGAGAGTGAAGATTATTCGTATGAAGAATCGAAAGAGAACGATGTGATAGAGTCTCTTGCCAACCAATCGGTGGCTTCACAGTCCCTAGAGACAGAAGAAAGAAAGTTAAAATTTGAAAAGCAAGTTGCTGCATTGATTGAACAAGGCCAATTTGTTTTAGCAGAAAAATATGCATGGTCAAATAAACAGTGGCACCCCGATTTTGATATGATCGATTTTGTCAACGATATACTTCTACAAAGTAAAGATGGATCACTAAGGTTATTGTGGGAGTTAAAAACCTTATTACCTAAGCTGAGTAAAGTTGACATGGAGGGCAAGAAAGAACTTTTACAGCTTAGCCAAGAAAAAAAATACGAAGTACTTTTTAAGCGGATTGCGAAACTTGCTCAAAGCGATAAACACGCTATTCCAATTCTCGTTTGCTTAATAGAACAGGCGAAAGTACTCGGTTTAGTCATTAATAACATCCAAATGCCAACCGGTCATAAAGGCAAAAAAAATATCAATGCAGTTGATTATATTCTTAACATGATAAAAAACGCTAAAGATCATACTTCCGCTGATATATTGAAATTACAGGAGTTACTAATTTCTTTTAAAACGCAATCGGTGAGTCTCGGTCAATCTCGACTGAATTTTGAAGATCCTGAGTGCAAGGAGCAGGTAACACAGAATGTCATCCCAGATAAAACGCCGGATGTAGCACCCAAGCGTTCAGGAAATTCAGCTTTTAGACATTTAAGGAACAACGTATCATCGAAAACGTCGAGCTATACGCACCCAGTTTTTCAAGCAATCCGTCAGGGTGATTTTTTGAAATTAAAATCTTTAGTGACGGGTAATATTGAATTGATTCACAAAATCGATAAGGGTGGTTTTACCCCTCTACATGAAGCATGTAAACAAGGTCATCCTAGCATGGTGGAGTTTCTAATTAAAAATGGTGCGGATATTAATCAAAAAGATGATACAAATGCTACTGCTCTGTTTATAGCTTCGTTGGGAGGACATTATGAAATCGTATGTTTTCTTTTAGAGCAAAAAAATATCCAAACTGCTGAAAAAGTAAATGGCTTGGACGGAAAAAAGGGGAGTGCGGGTACAGCACTACACGCCGCCATAAGAAATGGAAGTAATTATACGGCGATAGTAGAGAAGCTTTTGCAGAATGATAACACGTTGATGAATATACCGATTGAACTCGGTATAACTCCCTTTCATAGGGCCGTTGATTTTGGCAGTATCGACACCGTGAAGCTTTTTATAAAAAACAAGGTTAACGTTAATAGAGCATTAGACAATGGTCAAACACCGATTTTTTATGCCGCTGCTCGAGGAGATATAGCACTGCTAAAAGTTCTTTGGAGGGCAGGAGCAAATATTCATTATGTATCGCCCAGGGGAGAAACAGCAATTAATAACACCATACAATCTGAATTCACATTAGATGTAATCAAATTTTTTGTTGAAAAAGGTGCTAATGTTAATCAGATTCAACATAACGGTGTTACAGCTTTGTTTAGGGCGGCACAAAACGGTAATGAAGAGGCTGTTAGATATTTACTAAAAGCCGGAGCTAACACACAAATTTCAGTGATCACAAGCAAAGATGATCTACTTGTTTATATAAGTAAACAGACAAAAGAGATTCAGAAACGGATAAAAGCCTGGATGAAAACGCAGGTAAAAAGTAAAGACACCTACTATGTCAAACCTGATGACGTAGCAGATATGATGGGATATAGCGGGATTGCGTCATTAATAAGGGCTTACAGACCTAACCCGTATACCTTTTATCCAAGAGAACGTTCAGAGAATTCTTCTCTTGCTGAGCTGAGAGGATTTAACGATTTCCCGTTCGGTAAAATTCCGGCTGTGTGATTAAAAAAAATTATTCATAAGAATGCGTCGATATTCAAAGCTGACATGATGAACAATAGACAGTGCTTCTTTGGCCGATACGCATCGATTGCAACGTTTTTTTGCAGGCTAGGCAGGGTAAGCCATTTCTGCCATACACCTGCAATCGTTGTGAAAAATAACCCGGTTTACCGTCACTATTCACAAAATCTTTTAAAGTAGTACCTCCTTGTTGAATGGCTTGGTGTAATATTTTTTTGATGGCCTCAACAAGCTTAGCCATCTCTGTTTTGGATACTAAACAAGCAGGTCTTGTTGGGTGTATGCCTGCTAAGAATAACGCTTCCGCTGCATAAATATTACCGACACCAACAACAACCCCATTCTCCATGATGAATGATTTAATGGATTTTTTGCGGCTTTGAGCCGTGTCCCATAAATACGCTGCAGAAAAATCCGCTGTTAATGGTTCCAAACCTAATTTTGTTAGCAATGAATGCTGTGAGTAGTCTCCATCAATCCATAATATGGCGCCAAATCGTCTTGGATCTGTGAAGCGTAAGATTGTATTGTGATCGAACTCAATATCAACATGATCATGTTTTTTAGGCGGTACCATATGTTGTAAAATACGTAAGCTTCCTGACATTCCCAGATGAAGGATAAGCGACCCTTGCTCAAACTCAAACAATAAGTATTTACCGCGACGAGTGATTTTCTGAACCCTTTTACCTGGCAACTGTTGGACTAAGTGATCGGGAATAAGCCATCGCAATTGGTACTGTCGAATAATTATTTGGGTAATAATTTGATTTTCTACATAAGGTTGTATACCTAACCGTGTTATTTCAACTTCGGGTAATTCTGGCATCTCGTGCTCACGTCTCTGAATTTAAATTAATGCAGTCTGGTTGTTTCGTTTGCGTGCTTTCCTAAAAGGATTTATTTACCAAGAAAAGTTATAGCACTGAATGAATTATTATCTATTCTTAAATGCAAAAAATAAGCATTTTATAACTCTAACAGTCATATTATGATGTCATTTACCAATTAAAGATACGAATTTTGTTGAATATGAAAAAAGAAGAAAGCGATAGCATGCTTAATCCTTCAATCTCTTCGGATAAGAGTATAAAGGAAAATAAACTTAGTTACTTTAGCGTATCCGATTTGTTTTTTAAAGGAACACCAGATTTTCCTTTAATTTGGTTGTTTCTCTGTAGGCTCTAAGGGTATGTATTCTCTCGAAAAGATATTTTCTAGCTTAGCGTGGAAGCCTATTTCTACTGTTTTAAACAAAGCAGATGGCTCACTTTGGATAAGCGGTAAGTTTGCTTCAATTGAAAATAACTTAATCAAAATATAAAAGTAATTTACATTTTGTGATATAATATATCATATTATTTTTATGATAGAGCTTTACAATGAGCAAAGAATTCTTTGAAAATGACGACGTCAACAGGGGAGACAAAAGTCCTGCTGTAGATGATGGTAGCCCCTTATGTCTTGAGAATAGCCCTTCGGTAGAAGGCGACAATCAAGAGCGAACAATACCCTCCCACCTGGTGGCATTGGAAAAAGCAATGATGTCATTATTCTTCAAGAACACTGAAAAACATCATTACCCGACCGCTAATAACTTATTGGATTTTATCCACCATGATGCATCCTCAAAAGCATTATTGATGAATTTTACTCGCTCAGCAGTCGCTGAATATACAAAATACTTAGTAAAAAAAATGGCTTCCTATCCGATGATTACAGAGAAACCAAAAGTAAAATCTAAGCGGCTGGGACACGTTGAAAAAGAGATGCGAGAGTTATTCAAAGCTACTACAGGCTTAGAATCAACCGACAAAAATGTATACAATTTCATCACCACTGATCCACGTGCTATTTCGTTGTATAAGAATATTGAACGAGCGACCGTTACCGCATTTAAAAAAAGATGTGAGCAAAACAACCCTGATCTATCCATGAATACTCCTACGTTTGTAGCATTTTCCAAAAAAGGCCGAGTGGGGCCAGTCGAAAAGCAAATACAACAGTTATTCCAAGCTACCACACACTCAAAACCAACCGCTGAAAATGTATTCAATTTCATGAATACTGATGAGTGTCATGAGTCGGTGTTAAAGAATATTGAGGCATCGACCGTTTCCGTCGTTAAAAAGCGTTTAAGAGACGCGCTTAATCTCCCTAAAGATAAAGCTTACTTTACCTTTTACCTAGATACATGTGAGCCAAACAACCCTGACCTAAGCTTGAGTGCTCCTAAGCTCGTAACATATTCGAGAACGGGTCAGCGTATCGGACCTAAAGAAAAAGGAATGGTACAGTTATTCTGTAGCACGACCCATCAAGAGCCATCAGTTGAAAATATATGGGCATTTTTTCAAAAGGACGATTCTAAAATACTGTACCAAAATTTCCCAAAAAATACAGTTAACTGGTTTAAGGGTATAATAGCGGCAGAAGTCGGTTTGCCTAAGGTTAAAAAAAGCTCAACTCTTACTAGTATTGTAGAAAAGTACCGCCAAGAGCAGCCTACGCTGTCTCTAAGTGCATTAAGGGTATATTGCCGTAGTAAAATTCCTGAAATTATTACTGAATTAAATAGGACAAAAGCCTCGGTAACCACTCAGTTAGCTGCATTATTTAAACCAAATGGAAAGATTGGTCGTCAGTTTCCTAGCGAACCCAACCTTGAGGGGAGTGCATCGAAAAAAATCAAAACAATCAAGAATTCGCTCCCGCCGCAACAGAAGGCTAACAACGCGGAAAGTAAATTACATGAAAACATATTGAGGTATCAGGCAACTTCGATTGAGAATCCCCAAATGGGTAACTTCGACAATCAACAGATACTTTCTGGGCCATTGTTCCTATCCGATGCCTACAAGAACTTTGCTGTATTCAGCCAGATAAACCCGTCAGAATCCGAAACGACTAGCATAGGAGATAAACAATCTTCTTTAAGAACCAGTTTTAAATAGGAGATTGTTGTTTTCCAATTTTAAATGCATTTGGCGCTCCCTCCTTTATATGGCGTTCTCGGAGGGACTCGACCTGGCACCTTAGTTCGAAGCCAAATTGTTTCTTATTAAATTATTATATTAATCAATTGTTTATTGTTTTTTTTTCTATTATAGCACTGCCTCAATCTACATAGGACATTAGGGGTTATATTTAAAACTGTGACCAATCTGCTACATCACGTTACAAACCCATATTTGACAGATTAACGTCAAGTTTTTTAGCCATTTCGACGTGGATGAGGTTTGCGCTTTTAGGAAAGTGGTCAGATTACGAACTGGTGTGATAGCTTGTTAATCACGGAAAGGAGTTTGTTTTTTTAAGCAAAGCAGTTGTCTCATTGTGAATAAGCGGTAAGTTTATTCCTATTGAAATTTATTTAATCATTGTGTAAAATTATTTTTTATAATGCTATCATAGCTCAATATTATTTTTGGTTGAGCTTTACAATGAGCAAAGAATTCTTTGAAAATAACTTCCTCAACATGGGAGAAAATAGCCCTGCTGTAGATGATGGTAGCCCTTTAAGTCTTGCGAATAGCCTTTCGGTTGAAGAAGACAATCAAAGAACAATACCCACGCACCTGGTGGCATTGGAAAAAGCAATGATGTCATTATTCTTCGAGAACACTGAAGAATACCAATACCCGACCGCTAATAACTTATTGGATTTTATCCACCATGATGCATCCTCAAAAGCGTTATTGATGAATTTTACTCGCTCAGAAATCGCTGAATATACAAAATACTTAGTAAAACAAATGGCTTCCCATCCGATTCTTAAAGACAGCTCGATAGCAAGCGATGATTCTACGTTAGAAAAATTTGGAGAGGATTGTTTTATACAAGAAGAGATTTCTTCTATTAAAGAGGAAGCAAGAACAATACCCAAGTTACGGGACGTGTCGAAAAAGAGATAGAACGGTTATTCCTCGCCACGACACACTTAGAACCAACCGCTGAAAATTTATTGGCATTCCTTACCACTACTCTGCGTGCTATGCCATCTTATAAGCGTCTGAATCAAGCGACCGTTTCCGCATTTAAAGGGCGTTTAGAAAAAGCGATCAATCTATCTAAAGCTAAAGCTTACTTTACATCTCGCCCAGTAACAGGTGAGAACGACCCTGCCCTAGGCATGAATGCTCCTACGATGACCCTAGAATATTGCAAAATGGGCCAGCGTGTCGGATGTAAAGAGCAGCAAATGGTACAGTTATTTATTAACACAATAAGAGAAAAGCCCTCAGCTCGAAATTTATTGAATTTCCTTACCTTTGATCCACGTGCTAGGTTCTTGTATAAGAATATTAATCCAGGGACCGTTTCCGGATTTAAAGAACGTTTAGAAAAAGCGCTGGACCTCCCTAAAAATGAAATAGTTTCCTTACCTCGCCGCCCAGAAGCGTTTGAGCAAAATGACTCTGACCAAAGCATGAATGCTCCTACAGTCGTAGAATATTACAAAAAGGGTAAGAATATCGGGCCCAAAGAGCGCGGAATGATACAGGAATTCATCAAATCCACCGGAAAATTCCCATCATCTCAAAATTTATGGAAATTTTTTCAAGAGGAAGAGTCTGAAATATTTTATAAAAACTTTCATATCGATACAGTTAAAGGATTTAAGAACCGCATAGATAAAGAACTCGGCCTTGATGTTAAAAAGAAAAAAACCTTACCTAGTATTGTAGAAGGCTACCGTTTAGAGCATCCTACGCTGTCTCTAAGTGAATTAAGGGCATATTGTCAAAACAAAATTCCTCAGATTGCGAATAAATTAAATAGGACAAAAGGCTCCGTGACTGCTCATTTAATTAAATTATTTCAACGAACTGGAAAGATTGGTCGTCAGTTTCCTAGCGAACCCAACCTTGAAAGGACTGTATCGAAAAAAATGAAAACCATCGTGCAGTCGCTATCCCCGGAAGAAGCTACGAAAGCAAGATGGGAGGAACAAATGCTGAGGCACCAGGAAACTGCAAGAGATAACTCCTCAATGAGCAACCTCGTTAATCAACAGAAACCCTCTGGGCCATTGTCCCTATCTGATGCTTACAAGACTTTTGCTCTATTCAGCCAGATAAACCCGTCAGAATCCAAAACGACTAGCATAGGCAATATAGACGCTTCTTTAGAGAATAGTTTTCGATAGCAGAAATGGGCGCAAGGAAAATTTTAGATAATTGCTACCTTTTTCTCAGTAAATAATCATTATTTATATTTAAAGCTCGTACAAACTGCACATCGTGGCTGATTAAGACGATAGAGCCTTGGTATTGTTTTAGTGCAGTAAGCAATAAAGCTTTTGATGTTAAATCTAAGTGATTATCTGGTTCATCAAGCAGTAGTAATGGGGGGGAACTGAGGCCGCTAAATAATACGGCTAGTGACAGCTTTAATGTTTCACCGCCACTTAGGGTAGAAACGGGTTGTAGAGCTGACTCTCTTCTTAGGCGTAATTGTGCGAGGATGGTTCGACATTCTGCTTCGCTTAATCCTGGTGATAGTCTTGAGAAATTATTTAGTACGCTCTCTTCCTGGTTTAAAAAGCTAAAATGTTGATCTAAGAAAGCGGTTTCTTCGGGTTTGCTAACAGAGCCTTGTAATGGTTGAACTGTTCCTTGAATAATTTTCAACAGCGTTGATTTTCCTGACCCATTCTCACCGGATAACCATAAGTGTTCGCCACGGGCCAGTTGCAGATTGATTGGCTGATTATGGCCATAAGGCAGGATAATATTCTCTAAAATTAAATGTTGTTTGCTCTGTGTTTTTACTGGGGATACTCTAAAGGCCTGCGGTTTCACTTCAATAAGTTCTTCTTTAGCTTCGGCATAGGCTTTAGTCGCATCGCTGACACGCTTTTCATTTAAACCAGCAAGCCGGGCGCCAGTTGTTTCGCTGGTTGCTTTCTTTTTGTCTAGAATAAGCTTTGATTGATTGGTTTGATGGCGATCTTTCTGGGCTTTATTTTGTTTGGCTTGTAAGGCTTCCTGATTTTTTTGTTTTGCTTTTAAACTCTCGGCTAGCGTCTGTTGTGTTTTTGCTACTTTTCGCTCTAATTCAAGTTCCTGTTGTTTTTTTGAAACCAGATATTCTTTCCAGCCTCCCTGATAGCGATGTATCCCTTTGGGATTTAATTCTAATATTACTTGGCTTTGTTCTAAAAGGCTTAAATCATGACTGATAATGAGGCAATTGGGATGTGCTTTTATCCAGCGCATCAACCAAAGTCTGCTGGTTTTATCGAGATGATTAGATGGTTCATCAAGTATATAGAAGTCGCAACGCTGTCTTTCTAAATTGAGTAAGTTAAGACGAGTGCGCATGCCACCACTTAAACTGGTATACGGTTGATTCAAAATAGTTGTGGGTAGTTCGTAAGATTCGAATTGTTTTTCTAAAATGGTTTTAATATCCCAATTATTTTCCAATAATTCAAAATCTTTTTCTAAGATACCTCCTTCTTCAGAGCGTTGTAATGCTTTTACGAGCTCATCAATTCCCAGTTTTTCAGCAACAGTTCCTGCAAAGGAATTCAATTCTTGACTTAGGTAACCCACAATTCCAAAATGACTGACTTGATGAGATTGCTGGGCTAAGCTTTTCGCTAAGCTTGATTTGCCACAACCGTTATCACCAACCATGAAGTGAGTTGTATCTAATAAACACAGATCTAAATTCGTGTATAGGGGCTTGGGCTTTTGGGGTGGGTGGAAGCTAAGTCCTTTAGCTTCTATCAATATTTTAGGCATTTATGCTGCCTTTAGCGACTGAGTTCGTGATGTATTAAAAAACATCAACAGGGCGGTGAGGCTCATTAACAACAAGACGCTAAAGAAAGCAAAATTACTCAGAGCATTGAGATAGCCACCTAAGAGGGCCGTCAATGTTGCTGAAATGGCGCAAATTGAGGCGATGGAGCCAAGAATAAGGCCTTTTTCTCCATCACTTGAAATAGACAAAATAAAGCCCAACATTGCTGAATAACCAACAGCATAGAGTAGGGCCATACTTACTGCTACTAGGCTAAAAAAATTAAAATCTAGCGTGGGGGTTAGGAAGCTAAAATTAAACACTGCAAAAAGGGTGAAACACAAAGTAATGAGTTTTACTGGAGCAATTTTTAATTTAGGCACTATAAAGCAAAAACCAAAGCACATGGCGGCTCCTATGGCAGCCATTAACATTGTACTGTTACCAGATTGTAACTTAGGCAGATATTGATAAAACAAAGTCCAAGCGCATTGAAATAGGAAAAAACTAAGTAGGGCGCCTCTTAAAGCCTGGAGTTTAAATAATGCAAGGACAGAGGTGAATGCGCTAAAAATTTTTAATTTCTGTAGGTTGGATTGCGGGCTTTTAGTTTCTTCAATGAGTCTTAATAAACCAATACAGCCTAAACACGACAGGGCAATCACCAGAAAGGGGAGAGCGTGATTTGGGTTATTGCCCAGATAGGCACTTTCTGCAATCACTGGTCCGAACATATAGCCAGATGTGACTGCGAACATGACTTGTCCAATGCCGGTCATTTGGTTTGATTTACTGTCAATATCAGTGAGTATCGCTTGTGCTACAGGAATACTGCCGGCACTTAGTCCATCAATAATCCGCCCTAAAATAAAGAGCGCAGGGGCTTTACTGATAACTGCAATGGTACAGATTAAGTAGCCTACTAATGCTCCTAACAAGGAGAGATAAAGTACTCGTTTACGGCCGTATTTATCTGAGAGTTGCCCTAAAATGCTGGCACCAAAAATCATCACCATAGAAAAAGCTGCTAGGTTAGCACTGTAGTAAAACTGATTCAGCCAATTGGGTGCGTTATCACTGAGCAAGGAAGATATTCCAGGAGCAAAGAGATCGCCGCTTAAGGGTATAATCAAGGACATGCCTACGCCATCAATAAACATGATAAGCAATAAAGTGAGGGTTTGGCTTGTGTAGTGCCAAGATTTTTTTTGGTTCATTGTGTCGTATTCCTATCGAATGTAACGGCCGTCTAAAAACTTCATTGCGAGTTCAAGGTAGTCTGGTCGTTCTGAGTGTTTGAGTAGTTCAAAAAAGAGCATTTCTTTGGTAATTAATTCACATTTTGTCTTTTTTAATCGCTCTAATGCACATTGGCTGTCTTGTCGGTTACGAGCGGAAACGCTGTCGGTTAGAACGAATACTTCATATCCAAGCGCTAGTAAATCAACTACGGATTGATAAATGCAGACATGTACCTCAGAGCCGGCTATGACTACTTGCTTTCTATTGAGTTGTTTTAAGTAGTTGATGATCGAGGGTTCATCGGCAATGGAGAAATGATGTTTAGTTAATACCTTAGCCTTAGGTGAAACTTGTAGGATTGGTGGGGCTAATGTGCCTAGTTTTTTATGTTCGATTAATGCTGTAGGTAGGTCATGCGTTGCAAATAGGTCTGCGAGCCAAACACAGTTATGGGTTAAGTTGGCGCTGTTTTCAAGGAGTGGGATGAGCTCTAATTGCATATTAAATAGGATTAAACTTGCCTCGTCGAATGTTACTTTCATAATGGTTCCTTGTTAATCGTTCTTAAGCTAAGAAAAAGTCAAATCCAGGCTACATTTTAAACAGTCCGCTAAAACAACAGTTCGCCGATAAAATGATGGGCGAATTTTTGATGTATCTTTAATTTCTTTGCCAAAGAAAATGCCTTTTGGTTTACTGTTGTTTTTAAGCGTTCTGTTACTGAGTAAATCCCCATGAATTGCTTAATGGTATTAAATTGTGACTTTGCTAGCCAATTATCTTCAAAGGGATATTCTGCCCCTAAATGATGAGCAATCACTAAGCCTGAAACCATCGCTCCTTCATGTCCGGTTAATGAATAATCAGTGCCGCAGTACCAAAGGTTGTTTTGACCTTGAATGGTTCGTACTTGCATCTTATTCCATAAATCTTTTGGTCTAAGTTTTGGCAACCGCCAGTTTTTAGTTGCGATTATTTTATCACGGTCTAATTGCTCAGCTCTATCAAAGCTGACAAACAAAGGAGTGCTTAAGTCCTGATAAGGTTTTAGATGATTAATCACTCGAGTAAGATAGCCTGGGAAATTATGAGTGGGATTTTGAGCGAGCTCAAATTGAAAGTATTCGTGGGCGTTACTCGGTAGGTTAAGCGCTTCTTTATCAGAATGTATGCTTGATTGTACATCAACGTATTCAAAGGCACTGAGGATTTTTTGCTGAGATTCACTGGGCTTATCGAGTAATCTTAGAGCAATCTCTGCTTGGCAGGCAAAGATCACTTGGTCAACCTCTATAGTTTCTTCGTTTCTAAGAATCACTAAGACTTTATCCTGTTGCGATGAAACCTTTGTCACGGCGCAATTGAGTTTAATGTACTGACTTAATTGTTGTTGGAGCTTGAGTAAATATTGATGAATTCCACCAGCCAACTTGCGCCAATGACATGAAGAAAAAAATGACAGCAAGTTCATATTAAATGAGATCGCAATGTAGAGTAGTGAATACTCAAGTGATGGGGCACGACATCCTGAGAAGGTAGTTAGGATCGGCAATAAGACCTGTTTCGCAAATTCATCGGAGTATTTACCTTGGGTGACAAAATCACCAATTGATAGTTTTTTTAATTGTTCTTTATCTTGGAATATTAAGTTTTGCAATTCGATGTGAAAGCGATCCATTTCTGCGAAAAAGCGATTGTTTAGGGTGCCGCCTATGCGTAAGTTGCTCCAATAATTTCGTTTCCTATCTTCTGCTTTAAAGGCGCAAAAGGAGAGAGGGGCGATGTAAGTCGGTAATTCCAATTGATTGATCAGCGCAAAAAAGTTAGGCGATAGGCGTTCGTGGATGTATTCAACGCCCATATCAACAGAGATTTTTTGGTTTTGGTCTACTAACTCATGTGTGTAGGCATGGCCGCCAATTTCTGTTGATGCTTCAAATAAAGTTACATCATGAGTTTTATAAAGTGCCCATAAGGCGCTCATGCCTGCAACTCCACCGCCTATAATAATTGTTTTTTTCATCCGAGTTCCTTTTTATAGGCCATAATCTGCTGATTAAGTTGGCTTAACACATGACCTGGTCCAATTTCTTGAAAGTGAGCCTGCGGGTATTTGTTTATTAGGCTAACAATGGTTTGTCTCCAACGCACGGGTTGAACCAATTGATAGGTCAATTCTTCCAGCAGATGAGAGCTGCTAATAAAGCCGCCGTGGGTGCTGGAAATAACAGGTATTTTAGGTTCAGCAAAGTCGTATTGGCTTAAAAATTTGAAAAATGAATGAGCGACATCCTTCATATAACGAGAATGGAAGGCTCCGCTGACAGCCAGTGGGACTATCCGAAAATGAGCCTTGTGTAATAATGGGGCTAATGCTGCTAGGCGGTCTTTTTTTCCGCTTAAGACTCTTTGAGTGTAGGTGTTGTCATTAGCAATATCTACATCATTAAAGCCCTCTGTAATTAACAAGTCAGCAAGGCGGTCGCAGTGCTCGCCAATCACCGCTAACATAGAACCATTTTGTGCCTGAGCCATTAATCTCGCCCGTTCTTTAACAATTGCTAAGCCTTGGACAAAGGTGAACACTCCAGTCGCGAATAAGGCGGTATATAAGCCAAGACTGTGCCCAATGACTGCATCGGGGTTTTGCTTTGCTTCTAAAAATGCTAGTGCCGATACCAGGTAAATTAATGGTTGCGTGTATTGTGTCGCATTGAGCCTTTGTTCTTTATCATTAAGGCATAGTGAAACGACATCGTAGCCTAGGAGATCTGAAGCAAAGGCTGTTTCTAGAGGATAGGCCTGGAATAGCTCCTTGCCCATCCCTTGCACTTGCGATCCTTGTCCTGGAAACATCGTAATAATCATAAAAATACCCTAATTTAACTCAAACACTTTAACTGCTGGAGTTGCCTTAACTTGTTCTTGTGGTGCTTCAAACAGCTTATCCATTGTGGATGTTATAGAGGTAACTCCTTTGAGGCTCAGCAATAAATTGCCTTTGCTGTCACACAGTTCAATATCGTAGCTGCTAGTAGACGCACTTGATTGTTCTTTGGGGATGCACAAACAGTAAATGGGTTGGCACAGTGCCGGTAGTTTCACTAGGTTAATTTGTTCAATCAAGAAAGGAACTTTTACTTGACCTGTAGTATTGCTATTAAATTCAGTCAAAATCGCAGTTTGTAAGGCGCCGTCAATCAATGCCGGAGATAGGGCATAGCCCCAATTTTGTTCTACCAATAATATTGAGCGCACTTGTTTACCTTGAAGTGCTGCTTGATGAATGACGCTAAAATCAGGCCCGTAGTTGTAGCCCTTAGTTTTAAAATAATGATAAATTTCTCGCTTCGAAAAGGTGATGCTTGCGGCCATGTGTGCTTGATGCATACTTGATTGTATTCCAACACGATGCGTCCCTAATTCTCCTTGGCTATAAATGAGGGGTTGATCTTTATCTACGAGTTGATAACGGTTGCCTTGCTGAGAAATACGCGACGCTTCAGGGTTTCGTATGATTTTTCTCCATAAGAGATTATGCATGGTCTGGAAAGGTTGATGCTCATAAAACATAGAAATACTCAGTGCCGCGGGAGCAATCGCTTGGCCCAAAATCACGTGTTGGTTAACCAATTCACTAGGATGCGATAATCGAGTTTCTTTTGCATCCACCCAATGCTTAAAGTTATCAAAGGGATAGGCTGGTAAAATGCTCGCATACTTTTGGGCGAATAAAGGATTAAAATCAACATCCATGCCTTGGTTAAATGCATCGATGAGTGCATGAGTCGATTGACTCAATGATGATTGAATCTGAGGTAAGGGCAGTTCACAGAGTTTGATTAACTCATCTCTATGTTTAACAACAAAGCCTAATCGTATTTTCTGCGGACTTCTAATACAGCAATAGCCATAGCTTAATGCCATCAGGTCTTCTTGATCATGAACTAAAGCATTTCTTAAGTGGATTAATTCTTTTTGCAGCGCCCCTTCAGAATGAGCAGATAAAGCAAAAAGGTATTGAGGGGATTGTTCTGATTGCATTGTAAGCGGTTTATGTGATTCGATAATCACATGAGCATTGGCCCCACCTGCGCCAAAAGAACTGATGGCTGCGCGAACAGGGGATTCACTGTAAGTATTTGATGACTTATTAATAAAAAACGGCGTGTTGTGGAGGTTTAAATGGGGGTTTTCCATGGTACTATGTAGGCTTGGCGCTAATTGCTTATGCTGCATTTGTAATAATACTTTCACTACAGATGCAAGGCCTGCGGCCGATTCCAAATGGCCAATATTGCCTTTAATCGAACCTATTGGGATGCTCTGTTGGGGTAGACCATGATAGGCTTCCGTTAATGCGCGTAGTTCAATCGGATCACCTAACTCAGTGCCTGTGCCGTGGGCTTCGATAACATTGATGTCTTTGGGTTCGAGTTGGGCGCGCTTTAGCGCTTTTTTTATCAGCTCGCTTTGGGCTTTGGGATTGGGCGCAGAATAGCCATTCGCCTTTCCTCCGGCATTCAGCGCACTGCCTCTGATCACACCATAAATTCTTAAACTCTTCTCCAAGGCTTTTTGGTAGGGCATAAGTACGATGCTAATGACTCCTTCACCATCAATAAAACCATCGGCTTTGTGGCCAAAGGGTTTGCATTGGCTGGTTTTGGAGAGCATATGCAGTTGGCATAAAACCTCAATTTGTCGAGGATGGCTAATCAGGTTCACACCACCAACAATCGCCATTTCGCAATCGCCATGAAGTAGGGCAGTCACGGCAGTATGCAGTGCAGTGAGTGAAGAAGAGCAGGCACTATCAACGGCAAAGCTTGGGCCATGCCAATTAAATTGATAGGAGGTACGATTTGCAATCGACCAAAAGAGTGAACTTGGGTAGTTTTGGCTTTCTTGATTTAAGTTTAATAATGAATAACCATGATTCATTACTCCGACGTAACAACCCACTTCTTGGCCATTCAGTTGTTTTAGTGATAGGCCTGCATCTTCAATCGCGTGATAGGTAGTTTGCAAAAAAAGACGTTCTTGCGGATCCATACGCTCGGCATCAATAGGCGCTATATTAAAAAACTCATGATCAAAGCTCTGAGGATCATTAATTAAGGCGGCAGTTTGGGTGTATGTGTTAGGTTGATTATTAATCCAACGCTCCGAGGGAATGGGCTCGAATGCATCTTCTCCGCTTAAGAGTAAATCCCACAATTGATCGCAATTATCCGCTCCTGGAAACTTACCGGCCATACCGACAATAGCAATACTATTGTTTAGTTCAGGCACCGTTGCTTGTGGTGCTATGACCTCTGCTACAGACACTTCATTAAAGGAGTTATATTCGGCAATATATTGAGCTAATAAGTGAATAGTCGGGTATTCAAATAAAATAGTCGCAGGCAAATAACCAAGCTTTTGCTGTAAGGCAGTGACTATTTCTAATGAAATTAACGAGTCAATGCCCAGTTCACTAAAAGGAATGTTTGCTTCCAATTCATGTTCTGGAGTGTGCAATACTTGCGAAATAATGCTGCGGATTAAGTCTGCAATGTTAGGATTTTGCACTTTATTTTTAGGCGGTTCAATTGCTTGCTCGGCAAATTGGTTAGCAAAATTATCTGTGAAATAAGTACTCAGTTTATTGAGGGTAGGATACTCAAATAATAAAGTTGCTGGTACATAGCCTACTTTATCGGTTATTGGCCTGATTAACTCTAAAGAGATAAGCGAGTCTATGCCGTACTCGCTAAAAGGGATATCTCCTTGCAGTTCTTTTTCAGGGGTATGCATGACTTGAGCAATTAATTGTCTAAGCCAGGTATAGGTCGGATTGGTTGTTTGCGGTGCTGCTTCGTGTTTTAAAGGCTGTTGTGACGCAGGAACTGCTTCTTGCGGTTTGTTTCTATGAGCCTCAATGATGTGCTGGCCAAAACCTCCATGATCATAACAGACAGAAAAGCCGGCTTGAGTAAGAACTTTGTTCCAAGTGTTTAAATCCAAGAGTGGGCTGTAAGGAATTCTATATTCGTCTTGACTTAGCCACCAGCCATCAGTCAAGCCAAAGGTCAGGGTTGCGAAATCTTGGCGGCTGGTGATTTCATTGAGTAGCAATATACCGCCTTCGTTTAACAGGCGAAACAAATTGAGGACTGTTTGCGGAATAGCGCTGGTTGCGTGGATGACATTGGTAGCAAGAATGATGTCAAATGGCGCAAGATCAGCTTTTGGGACCTCAATGTTTAAAATGGTGTATTCAATAAAGTCGTAGTCTGTAAATTCCTTTCTCGCCTTATTTAAAAAAGCATGCGATAGATCAGAATATACGTAATGCACCGATTTTCCTTTGAGTCTAGGCAGCACTTTCTCTGAGGTGCTCCCCGTTCCGGCGCCGATCTCTAGAATGCGAACGAATTTGCCGCTTTGATTTGCTTCAACAACGTATTTCTCAACTGCCAAAGCCATACACTCGTTGTAATAATCAGCTACAGGGTTATTGCGATACACCGGCTCTACCAAAGCAAAGCTTCCTTGCGGAAACATAATCGAAAGAGGACAGGTCTGACCACTTAGAACAGTGGGTAAATGCATTAAGCATGTGTCAATTAAATTAAGATGTCCTTGAAGCTCAGGAAATTTATTCAGCAATTCCTGTCTATTGGGTGAAGTTGAAGGGCTAATATTGGATAGGGCCTCCCATAGTTTTTTGTATTTAGGGCTAACCGCTGGTGGCCTTGCTGTTTGAGTAAATTGATGTTTAGAGTATTTATCTAATGCTTCCATCATCGCATTATTGTATTGAATGTTAGATGCCGTTTTATTAAATGGTGGAAGTAGACTGGCGTTTTTTGTAAAGGGTTCTATATCAATTCCCATGTTATTTAAAGCCTTGTTTGATCCTTTAACCATTACTACTTGCGATAACTGCTGTTGTAAACAGTGTTCAATGACAGCCAATCCTTCTTCAGCCGTGATTGAGCTGATTTCTTGGCTTTGCATTCTACTTCGGTAAAAATCAGTGGCAACAATCCCTTGTTCACCCCAAAAGCCCCAGTTAATGATATGGGTTTTAATAGTAAAGGCCTCTTCTATCAGCTCTGCCAATGCATCTTTAGCTAGGCAGGCTGCGGTATAATTGGCTTGGCCTGCATTAGCGATGAATGATTGAATTGATGAAAAAAACATCACAAAGTCAAAATGACGTTGAGCCATAGCTTTAATTAGATTAACTGTTCCTTGCACCTTAGGTGCCAGCACTGAAACTAATTGTTCTTTAGACATCGCCATGAGTGAGGAATCATCAAGGACTAAGGCTGAATGGATTATTCCATCGATTTGGGGATGGCGTTGTAACAATCCTTTGACACTTTGCTCATCGTTTAGATCCGCTTGTTCTAAGATCATTCTAGGCTTGGCGAACTGCGCTAGCATTTCCGGTGAAGGTGCCTTTCTACCCACTAAAATAACTTGAGCTTGATAGTTATCGCATAAATAGTTGGCTAATAATGATCCCAAACCGCCTCTACCGCCAAGGAGCAGATAGGTGCCTTGGGGTTTAAAACCTCGACGGCTAGGTTGGATGTTAAATCCTATCGATTGTAATTTTTTGAAAGAATATTCATTTTCACTAAGGAATAGGGGAGATAGCCGTTGTGGCCGGACTGGTAGCTTGGCTAAGTTTTGTATATTGGTCAATGATAGTTGTTCCAGCTGCACACTGCTAATGTTGGCGTTGGGAATTTCTTTAGCAAAAGTTTGCGCTAGACCTAAATACACTGCATCTAATGGGTTAGTCACTGAATTGTTCTTGGGCCCTCTAAGCGCGTTTAAAGTAACTACCGATAATTTAAATTGAGCAAGTTGTTTAAGTGATTGTAGCCATTTTAAAAAAAGTAGTTGATCTTGGTTGGTTTGAGTATTGGACCAAGTTGAATGGCTAATAAATACTAGGTGCGGATTAGTCGTGGCCTGGCATAGGGAGTAAATACGAGCAAACGACTCCTCATGTTGCAACTCAATTATGCTGGCATTTAATCCTAATGAACGCAGCTTGGTTTGTAACTGCAGTTGATTGATCGGAGTGATAATGCACTGAGGATTGAACTCATTAGTTCCTTCATGTTCTAAGGGGCTAGTTGCCCAAAGTGGGATAAATAATTTGCTCTCAGAACAAACAAATGAATCCTTATTTAGCATTATTACGTCCTAATGAGTTTTAAAATTAAACGAAAAGAGATTATAATTCTCCTGACATTAAAAATAAAAGACAATGATTGCCAATTATGGACATCGACCAGCGGTTAACCCATTCCTTTCAACTTGTAGTTACTGATCAGTTCACTTTAGAAGACAAGCTATTCAGTACTGATTACCTGCATATTCTCATTAAATCAGACGTTAACTTATTGAATAATCGTAATAATAAACAATCTATTGTTTATGAAGTTAGCATTAGCAATGAATTAATAGTTGGACAATTATGGACGGTTGTAGAACATTTTTTCGTTGGCGGTGGTACTCGAATCGCGATCACTCTGGATGATGACCGGAGTTCTTGGCAAAGCCAAACGAAGTTTATTTATCAGCTATTAAAGGTAATTAACACCAACTCATGTGAGTTAATGCTTATTGATTTCCGGCCCAATTTATTCTCCGGTCTGCTATTTGGCGCAGTCACTGCCTTTGCCTGTGAATCACAACGAATTAAACTCAATCGAGTTCGGGTCGAAGATACAGGGGCATTTGATCTGCTCCCAGCTTTGTTTGAGCACTGTCTTTTTGTCTTGCCTTCACAACAGTATCAGCTGCGTAACCGTAGCTTGGAGAACTTGCAATGGAGGCCAGTGGTTCACAATCCAATTCAAACACCCTCTTTTTCAGGAAATGTACTTATTACAGGTGGCAGTGGCGCTGTTGGCCAAATATTAGCTCATCACCTGTATCAAAGTCATGGATGTCAAGTATTTGTAGTTGGTCGTAAACACCTAAACGCTGAACAAGCAGCCGCTTTGAAACAAATCAAAACCAAGTCTTATTTCCAAGCGGATTGCAGTCAATTTGCAGAAATGCAGGCAATTTATCATTACATTACTGAGCATCATGGCTCTATAAATCATGTTTTTCATCTAGCTGGTAGTCTTAATGATTCTTTGTTTATCAATAAGTCCTTGGATGATTTTTTAGCGACTATTGCCGTAAAAATAGCTGGGGCAGCAGTGATTGAGCGACTGGCAGAACAATATAAGCCGCAATCGGTTTGCTTATTTTCTTCTCTATCTGGAATATTAGGAAATGCCGGTCAAACAGATTATGCTGCAGCTAATGCCGGTCTTAATGAGTTGGCAGAACAAAATAATATAAATAATTCAACTCACTGGTTTGCAATTAATTGGGGCTTATGGGAGACCGCGTCGGGCATGCAAATGACTGATACGGCGGTCATGAACGCAATGAAATCAGCAGAAGCATTGAAGCAACTCGATGCAATTTATGCAAGCAAACTCGCTATAGCTGCGGTTTACCATGGCCAAGCTGAGTTACTCAAACCTGTTACACAACCGATACCTAGAGCGGTTTCATCGGAAATTGCATTGGCAACTGCCTGTCAGCGGATAAAAGAGCTTATTACTGAATGCACCAAAATTAAAAATATAGATGAGGATGTTTCCTTGCTGGAAAAAGGAGTTGATTCCATCATTGCCACCCACATTGCGATTCATCTTGAAAAAGAATTATCGAAATGTGGCGTGTTGTGCCCCATACCTAAAACACTGGTTTTTCAACACAGTAGTGTGAACCAAATTATTGATTATTTGCTAGCGAATCATGCGGATGCACTGCATTCAGTGTTTCCTGCTGAAAGAGGACAAATTATCGCGTCTATAACCCCAAATTCGGCAGCTCAACCGGTAGAAGACGATCGGTTTGCTATTATTGCAGCGGCTGGTGAATTTCCGCAAGCAGCAGATATACATGAGCTCTGGGAACTATTAAGCAACGGCTCGAATGCAATAAAACCTATTCCTAAAGATCGTTGGGATTGGCAACAGGAGTTTAGTTTAGATGCGGCTAAACCAGGAAAAAGCTATTGCCGTCAGGGTGGCTTTATCCAAAACGCGGCGCGATTTGATGTCAATTATTTCAAAATTACTCCGCGTGATGCGCAAAAGATCACACCTGAGGCGCGAAGGTTATTGCATCAAAGCTACTATGCTTTAGAACAGTGTCATTTCCTTAAAACCCTTGGTGGTTCTGTGGGTGTTTTTTTTGCCAATATGTATGCTCATTACCAAAACCTTGATAAAGACAGTGAGCTGTTTGATAGTTCTTTGTCGGCCATGGCCAATCACGTTTCCTATGCTTTTAATTTTAATGGTCCAAGTATGGGCATTGATTCCATGTGCTCTGGGGGCCTTAATGCCTTACATGTCGGCTTGAATAGTTTGAAGCTCAATGACTGTGATGCCATTTTGGTTGGCGCGGCTAATATCATGTCGCATCCCGGGAAATACCGCTTTTTATCTGAAGGCAAATTTTTAAGCCCCTCGGGTAAATGCCAGGGCTTTGGCATAGGAGCTGATGGCTATGTGCCAGGTGAAGGCTGCGTGGTCTTGGTGATTAAGCGCTATAAAGACGCCATCGCAAATCAAGATAAAATTTTAGGCATTATTCGTAGCTCTGCTGTCAATTCAAATGGAGCCAACGGCTCCATGACTGTTCCTTCGGCAAAGGCACAATCACAAGTCATTAAAAAAGCCTTGGGACGAAGTGGTTTGCGCGCAGACGACATTAGTTATATAGAAACTCACGGGACTGGAACTTCCTTAGGTGATCCAATTGAGATCGATGGCTTAAAGCAAGTCTATGGTCAGAGCAATAAAACGATTTCATTAGGTTCATTAAAAAGTAATATCGGTCATTTAGAAGCCGCTGCAGGTCTTGCATCCATAGTCAAAGTGCTTTTACAAATGCATTACCGTAGGAAGGTGGCGAGTCTTCATTGTGACATAGAAAATCCTTTACTAGGCTTGGATAAAACGCCCTTCGTGCTTCAAAAACAATCAGATGTATGGGGCGAGGAGGGGGAGCAAACGCTTTATGCTGGCGTCAGTGCTTTTGGTGCTGGAGGAGCGAATGCGCATGTGATTTTAGAATCGCCGCCGTCAGACTATGCATGCAGTCAGTTACCTCGGGGGATAAAACAACTTAATGAGAGCCAATCATTTTGGTTGGACCCACAGACTAGCTGCCTAAGACAAAATAAAGTTGATTTTGATAGCGCTCGTTCGCTGTGGTTGACGAAAGAGCTTCAATCCTGTGATTCGCCATTGGCTCAATTAGATAAAGGTTCTTATTGCTTCATAGTAACACCCGGACAAAAGCAAATTTTAGATTTAGTAGATAATACCCTGCCTTTAATGCTGCTTCATGAAGCGGGGCAACAACTGCATTACAAACAGGTGATCATTAATTTAAGTGCCTTAGATGAGTCAACTGATGATAGTTATTTATTAGATCAATTTAATTTGGCGCAAAGCTTAGCCAATCAAAAAGCAAATCTGGATTTAATTACTTTAAACCGCTTAGACTTCTTATCCTATACATCCGCTTATCGTGCGGCATTTGATGGGCTGTATCGCACGTTAAGCTTAGAGAATCCAAGAATTAATTATCTGATTGTTCAAACGGATGAGTCATTAACCCAGATTGTCGATTTATTAAAAAATTCCCAAATAAACGAGCAAGCTTTTGGCGTTTATCGGTGGCAAAATTCTTGTTGGAAACAACAAAAATTCATTGAGAATAAAGAGTTAATCCACCAACCGCATAAATCTTTATTAAAGCAAGCCGGTGTTTATGTGATTAGTGGTGGTTTGGGGGCGATAGGTCAAATCATTAGTCGATGTTTATTAAGTCAATACGATGCCAAAGTGATTTGTCTAGGCCGTTCTCCATTGCTTGGTGTGAAACAAGAGCAGTTTGCAAAACTGCATGCAATCAATGGCAAGCTTGAATATTATCAAGTAGATGTTATTGATAAGGTCAAGGTCCATGAAATAATACAAAAAATTGGGGCTATCGATGGGGTTATCAATAGCGCTTGTGTATTAAACGATGGTTTGCTAAGTGAAAAAACCTTCGCAGTGTTTGCGGAGGTAGTAAACAGTAAAGTACAGGGCACTATAAATCTTGATGAAGCAACTAAAAACTGCTCACTTGATTTCTTTGTTTCATTCTCGTCAATGTCAGCGGTTTATTCCAATGTAGGTCAGTCTGATTATTGCCTGGCGAATACCTTTGTGGATAATTTTACCTACTATCGTCAGAGCCTCGTTACGAAGTCTCAGCGTTTTGGTGCAAGCCTTACCATCAATTGGCCTTTATGGGATGTTGATGGCTTATCATTGAGTTCGCAAGCCATTGCCTATCTTTGCGAGTCAACGGGAATAGATCCTTTAAATGAAGAGCAAGGGGCGATACTCTTTGCCCGATTGATGGATAGCAAACATCCAAATCAACTTCTGCCTCTATATGGAAATAAAGCGGATATTCGTGCAAAGCTTTTAACGTCAAAAACGGCTGCTCCACGTCATGCGCCAGAGCATTCTTTAGAGCGAGTTCTCACTACGGTCATTGACTGCATTAGCCAGGTTACTCATATCAACAAGTCACATTTAAGCGTTGAGACTAGCATTAACGATTTAGGAATGTCTTCCGTTCTCTTGGCAGAACTTGCTGGGTTAATTGAAAATAATTTAGGGACGCCTATAGCACCTAGTGCCTTTTTTTCTTATAACACCGTGCACAAAATAGCGCATTATTTAAATCCGAAGATTGCTAAGGACGAAGCTCATCATCCCAAGATGGAGAAGGGGTCGGATGTGCTTCCTGCCAATGATGAATACGCCATTATTGGTTTGTCAGCACTCTTACCCGGGGGGGAGAAACCAGAAGAATTTTGGACGAGCTTAGTTAACAATCAGTCAGCGGTCAGAAAGATAACGCGTTGGCAAGATGAGTATTTCGCTGCTACTTTGGACTCGATAAAACAATTTGATAATGAGTTTTTTAGCTTATCGAATAAAGAAGCCATGTTAATGGATCCGCAGCATCGCTTATTTTTGCAAGAAAGCTATCAAGCTTTACTTAATGCCGGTTATCCGCCCAGCAGCATCAAACAAGTAGGTGTCTTTGCAGGCGTGCAATTTAATGACTATCACAATTTATTAAATCGCAATCAAGTTCCGCAACATCCCTATATGGCAACAGGTAACTCTCATGCCATGCTCGCTAATAGAGTTTCTTATTTGTTTGATTTTAACGGCCCCAGTCAGACTATTGATACTGCCTGCTCGAGCACTTTGGTTGCCATAAATCGTGGATTATTAGCTTTGAAGAACAGTGAGTGCGAACTTGCATTATGTGGCGCGGTCAGTTTGCTCATTGATGCTCGGGTTACTGATGCGGCACAAAGTATAGGGGTTTTATCTCCTAATTTTCGCTGTGCAACCTTTGATGAGAGTGCGGATGGTTATGTACGTGGCGAAGGAGTAGGCGTGTTTGTGATTAAACGTCTGAATGATGCTCTGAGAGATAAAGATGCCATTCATGCAATTATCGCTTCTTCAGCAGAAAATCATGGCGGTAGAGCAAATTCGCTCACAGCACCTAATCCCCTTGCTCAAAAAGAATTATTACTGAAGGCTTATAAGGGTACTTTGGCGCAGCAGGTTAGTTATATAGAAACACATGGCACTGGCACTCGCCTAGGAGATCCCATTGAACTGGATGCTTTGACGCAGGCCTTTAACCATCTGCGTTCTGAGACGGATACTAAACCCATCCTGTTGGGTTCAGTAAAAACCAATGTTGGCCATCTTGAGCCTGCAGCTGGTGTGGCATCACTGATCAAAGTGATCTATGCCTTAAAGTACAAGCTACTTCCTGCTAATCTGCACTTCAAGCAATTGAATCCGTACATTAACTTAGATAATACTCCGTTTAAAATCGTCGATAGCAATACTCCGTGGCAAAGTTGTGATCGAGTCGCGGGCATCAGCTCCTTTGGCTTCGGTGGTTCTAACGCCCATCTGGTTTTAAAAGAGACACCGGAATTAGTAACCTCGCCACGCACGCAGCAGGCGTTTTATCTGCCTTTATCAGCTCGTAAGCCAGAACTCTTACAGGCCATGAAAGCTCAAATGCTTAGATTCTTGCAGCAAAATAAGAACATTTCCTTAGAAGCGCTTTCTTATATGTTGTGTTGCTGCAGAGATCATTTTACTCATCGATTTATTGCACGCTGTAGTTCGATAGAGGAACTAATAGCATGCTTAAAGAGTCAAGCAATTCAGGATGACTTGCTTTCTCGTGAGTATGGTGAAGGGAAAGATATTAATTGGGATAAGTATTTCCCTCATATACCAAATAAACACTTTATTCCTGGATATGTATTTGAACAAAAAGAATTTTGGTTTAACACCAAGGGCTTAGAATCAGTAGCAGGGTTAGATAATGAACGCTAGTCAGGAGAGAATTGCGCTTGTTGGCATGGCATGCAGGCTTCCTGATGCGCAGACGGTCAATGAATTTTGGCAGAACTTGTTGCAAGGTAGAGTGTCTACCAAAAAGAAGAGACTTTGGCCGGATGGTACTTCGAGCTATTCAGGATTTTTAGATAATCCCAATAGTTTTGATGCGGCTTTTTTTAATTGCTCTCCTAATGAAGCTCAATGCATGAGCCCGCAATTACGTCAATTATTAGAAGTATCGTACCAGGCAATTGAAAGCAGTGGATTAACGATAAAAAAATTAGCTAAGTTAAATGTTGGGGTATTTTGTACCAGTTTACCAGGAGATTATAAAAATCTACTGGCCCAAGATACGCAAAATGCAATTAATCCTTATAGTTTTTCCGGCAATGCGCCTTCGGCGATGTCGGGCAGATTATCTTATTATTATGATTTTCATGGTCCTTCAATTTCTGTTGATACAGCCTGTTCTTCCGGGCTTACTGCTTTACATTTGGCGCAATTATCGATTAAAAACGGCGATTGTGATGCTGCCTTAGTGGGTGGGGCAAGTATCTTTTCAACCAGTGAATTTCATCGCTTGGCTAGAGCCAGCCAAATGCTTTCTAAAGATAATGAATGCGCGGCTTTTGATGAAAAAGCAGATGGTTTCGTGGCAAGTGAAGCGGTTGTTTGTTTGGTTTTGATTCGTGAAAGTAAAGCTCAAGAGTTGGGACTGCCGATTTATGGTTTAATTAAAGAGCTTAAATTAAATCACAATGGCTTGAGTAACGGCCTGATGGCACCTAATGCAAAACAGCAAGAATCATTAATTAGACAAACCTATCAACAAGCTGGACTATCGCTAAAAGATGTAGCACTTTTTGAAGCGCATGGAACAGCAACAAAACTGGGTGATAGCATTGAGCTTAGAGGACTAGCCGATGCTTTGGGTGAGCAAGGTGGTTCAGTCAGCTATCTAGGCGCCTCAAAAATGATGATTGGCCATTGCTTGGTTTGCTCTGCCTTAGCATCCGTTATTAAAGTAGCTTTGTCTTATCATTATCAAATGATTCCTCCCAATCCTTTATTTAAAACAAGAAATCCCTTGTTGACTATCCCTGATGGGTTAGTGATCAACACCACTGCTGTTCCTTGGCCTAAAGGAAAGCAGTATGCCAGCATCAGTGCCTACGGATTCACCGGATCTAATGGTCATTTGATCATGGAGTTTGTTGCAGATCAGACGGCCAAAGCAGAGCTAGTGCCGCCATACTCTTTTGAGCGTGTTGAATATCACGTTAAGAAAAATCAAGAGCGAGTAGCAAAGACAGAGACTCAGACTTTCGAAATGGAAGCATGCATTGAAGTGTTATGTGAGGTCTTATCTTATCAAGCAAATAAATTGGATCCCAGTAAATCTCTAGCCGAGTTAGGCATTGATTCGCTCAGCGCTTTAAATGTCCTAACTAAACTTAAAGAGCGTGGTTACGCCATCTCGGCGGACAAAGTATGGAGTGCCCCCAGTCTTAGGGATTTTTCTCATGAATTAATTCCTCCGATGTATAAGGAGCTAGAGAGCGGCATTCCTGGGATGAAGAAGAAAAAAATCAATGGCTTAGAGTGGTTGTATTCTAATGGTGATGGGCCTTTGTTAATTCTTTTACCGCCATTAAATAGTGACTATAAAGCGTGGATGCGGCAAATTCCTATGCTGTTAAAACGCAATTACCAACTCTATATTCCTCATTATCCTGGCCATGGGGCACAAGTCGTTGAAGGGTCATTGGTGCTGGCCGAACTAGCAAATAAAATTGTGGATTTTGCTTATTCCTTGCCGCAAAAAGCGCATTTTATCGGCTGGTCATTGGGGGGGGTTTTAAGCATCTTAATCGCGACAGTGCACAAGGATTTAATAAAAAGCATGACCTTAATTGCCTGCACCACGCAATTTGATGAGAGTTTGTTTGAAAAAACGGTGGAGATGCAAGAGGATCTGAAAACTAAGGATGACTTATTAAAAATTGCTTTTCAGACCGAGCAATCAATCAGCGAATATATATCCTGCAAAACGGCCATGACGGTGTTGAAAGACTATTATCAAGAGCTGATGAATTTATCCATTGATACAAAAGCACTTATCGCAATTAATACACCTACGCAGATCATTCTAGGAAAACAAGATCCAGTGATTAATGTGCAACAAATTGAGCGATTGAAAACAATTCCTCATCAAGTGCTCACGGTGTTTGAGCACGCAGGACATTTTATTCCGATTACCTCTGCCGCGGAGTTTAATTCATTGCTGCTTTCTTTTGTGACCTCAGTTGAGAACACTAAGACTCCTGAGCATGTATGAGTTAGTGGAAGCCAATTTTGCAGAGCAACTGATTTGGCGGCGTTTGCTAGAAAATCCTTATGATAAATCCTGCACACTTAGTTATCGCTTTTTGATCAAACAGATATTAACGTCAGAACAAATTAACGCAGGGATTTATCGCTTTCTCAATGCGCATAAAGAGCTCAATTATCGCTTTTATGAACATGATGGAAGGGTTTATAAACGGTTTCAACCACCATCCATCGACCCAGCCCGAGAATTATCGGAGCGTTGCGAAAAGGTTTTATTTAACAAACCCTTAACGCCGCTTTATGAGTTTCAATGGCAAAAGACCGATGATGGCATTTATTTATATGTCTATTTGAGTCACTTAATCATTGATGGCAGTGGATTTTGGCTCTTAGTTAATGAGATGGAAGCAGCATTTTTAGATAAGCAGAACCCAATACACAAGGAGCAGCCGCAAAAGCACTCGGAAGATGATTCATATTGGCAGCATTATTTGCACAATCAATCCTTACACCAAGTAATTCCCTTTTTGGATCATGTTAAAACACCACAATGGGTTAGTCATGAATCCTTACTTTCTTCAGAGCGAGCAAGAGCGTTAATCAATTATAAAAACAGCCATTCTGTATCGTTATTTCATTTATTAAGTGCGGCTTTAGCGAGTACCTTACATCAATACTTAAAAGATGAATCATCGGCTACAATCATTCGCTTAGCCTATTACGTTAAATTAAATCGGCAACTCAACCAGTTTGGGTGCGATATCAACCTTTTACCCTTATTCGTGCCCTGCGAGGATACTCAGACTCTGGAACAAGTACTTCAGTCAGTTGTTGCAACGCGCAAAAAGCAGGTTAGCGTACAAAATAGGCCTATTCTTGAGTTGTTGAAGTATGTAGATTCTATCAAAAATAACAATCGTCCTTTATTGAATGTAGTGGTGAATGAGTCGCCTGGGTTAATTGCTCAGACGACTACTCCGTTCTTTAATGAAGTTAGGGGTTTGGATAATCAAAGTGCGTCTAATACTCTGTCGCTCGTTTACACCTTTGACGGAGAACAATTACGCATCCGTTTTGAATCAAATCAAGGGCCATTGCTGCAGGAATTATTAGGTCAATTAGCGGTAAATTGTATAAAAATATTGGAGCTAATGATCACTAAACCGCAGACACTCTTAGCGGATGTGGTATTGCGAGAACAAGCACAACCAATAAGTAAAGGTGCGCAGTATGATTCTCAATGGCCCTTATTTCTTGTCCAACAAAATCAAGAACGTACGGCTGTTATTGATGAGACTAACACCTTGTCTTACCTTGAGCTTCACAAGCGCATCAATGCGGTCTATAAGACTTTAGCCGCTTTAGATAAAGACTTATTAACCCAGGGCGTCGCTTTATTTTTAACTCGTAGCTGTCAACTTCCAATAGCGATGCTAAGCGCATTAGCCGCTAAAGTAACTTTTATTCCTATAGCAGAAAATACATCTGCAGCAGCTCGGGGTTTACTCATCAAGGAAACGCAATTAAAGACTATCTTTGTTGACAATCAAACTGAACAATTACTCACTGCAGAAGAAAGAGCAATTCAGCAGGTGATTAATTTAGATTTGATAAAGGGTGTGGATGGCCAGTTGTCTCTCGAGCCCTTATTAGACAATGAAATTGCCTACATTTTGTTTACCTCCGGTTCAACAGGTAAGCCTAAAGGGGTGATGATTAGTTATGACAACCTAAGCCATTTTTTCTCGTCGATGGCCGCTCATCCAGGATTGACTCAGCATGATACCTTGCTTGCGCTGACAGCAATTAGCTTCGATATTTCTATCAATGAACTTCTATTGCCGCTGTTTTGTGGTGGTTGTGTATTAATCGCCTCTAATGCAGTGCGCTTATCTCATCAAGCTCTAGGTGAGATGGTTAATCAATATGACGTATCCGTCGTTCAAGCAACCCCATCAACACTGAACTTGCTGATGCAAAGCAAATGGGCCTGGCATAATAAAAGAACCCTGCGTTTATGGGTTGGTGGTGAGGTTTTAAGCGCGGATCTAGTTCGCTTTTTTAAGCACCAAAACATTGAGATCTACAATATGTACGGCCCAACCGAAGCAACGATTTGGGTGAGTGCTTCATTGGTTCATTCGGCAGACTTAATCTCTATTGGAACGCCTTTAGCGAATACCTCTTTATATGTGCTTGATAGCAATGGGGCATCCATGCCGCTTGGAATGGTTGGTGAGTTGGTAATTGAAGGCAAATTAGTTGGTCAAGGTTATATTAATTATCCAGCTACTTCCTTTAAACACGGAGATATTGGAGTAAGGCGCTATCATACCGGCGATAAAGTGATCGCCTTAGCAAAAGACATCATAATCTATCTCAAACGTTACGATGAACAGGTCAAAGTACGAGGTCATCGGGTTGAATTGGAGGAGATCAACACTCAGATACGAAAGTTAATTCCTAGTTTTATTGGTTTAACGCTATTAGTTCCAGAACCAGAAGCGCATCTTTGTGTTTACTACACCTCGCCGACACATCTTAATGTGAGGCAGTTAAAGGAAGCCCTTAAGAAAATACTACCTGAGTACAAAGTGCCGCAACGGTATTATTTATTAGAAACAATGCCCTTAACTAATAATGGTAAGCTAGATAAGAACAAACTTATTGGCTATAAGCCGCAACCACAGCCTGCGACGCCTATTGATGACAAAGAGCCGACATCCTTTGAACAAAAAATTCTAAGGCTTATTACGCAGCATTTTAATGTGATTATCAGTGATCCAGAGCGCTCTTTGTTGGATTATGGCTTTAATTCATTGAGTTTTAATCAGTTGTCCTTTTTATGTGGCCAATACTTGGAATTTAGTGTAAGTCCTCATCAGTTTTATCAGCTCAATACCATCAAAACACTGAGTGAATATTATCAATTTAATAAAATTGCAGTTGCCAAAGATTATTCACCAATAGCTTTTAAAAACAGGCGAACACCCATTGCGGTCATTGGCTATGATGCCTTGTTGCCAGGGGGTAAAAATCCTGCTGAATTTTGGCAGTCATTAGTGAAACAAGAATGTTTAATTAGCGATCACCAACGTCCTTGGTTAAGTAGCAGGGACCGGGCGGGTTATATCAATAAGGTAGAGTATTTCGATAGAAAGTTTTTCAATCTTTCTCCTATTGAGGTCATGCACCTTGATTTTAGGCAACGCTTATTGCTGCAATGTGCTTTTCGTACTTTAGAGCACGCTAGTATTCTATCCGCCGCCCTGGATCATAAGGCCGTGGCGTGTTTTATTGCGGCAACGGGTATGGATTCAATGCTGGCCTCAAGTAAACAACAGATTCCTGCGCATCCCTATACGCTTTCAGGGAACTCGCTCAGTATGTTAGCAAATAGATTATCCTTTTATTTTAATTGGAAAGGGCCTTCAGCAACTGTTGATACGGCGTGTAGTGGTTCTTTAACGGCGCTGGCAAGAGCAATCGATAGTTTAATTTTAGGCAAGGCTGATTTATGTTTTGTTGGTTCTGCTAATTTAATCTTGGATAATGACTTCACCGATGCCTTACAAGCTGGACGATTTTTATCACCTCAATACAGATGTGCGAGCTTTTTAGACCAAGCCGATGGTTATGTGCGTGGTGAAGGGGTGATGGGTTTTCTGTTGAAGCCTTTGGAACAAGCAGAAAAAGACGGGGATGTTATTCATGCCGTTATTCATCATGTGGTGGAAAATCATGGCGGCAGATCTGCATCGCTTACCTCGCCCAATCAGCAGGCTCAGGCCGATTTATTAGTGAGAGCTTATCCTAAAGAATTGGCCCAAGATCTCAGTTATATAGAAACTCACGGTACGGGAACAAAGCTTGGTGATCCTATAGAAATCGATGCACTTAAAGAGTTTGAGCAGCTCAGCTTGGGCGATAATCAACATGAAACAATTTATTTAGGCGCTTTAAAACAAAATATAGGTCATTTGGAGGCTTCAGCTGGATTTGCCTCCTTATTAAAAATAATTTTGGCGATGAAGCATCAATGCCTGCCTGCAAATGTACAGAGTCAATCAATTAATCCATTAATCAATTTAGCGAGTTCTAAGTTTAAGTTAAGTGCTGAGACTATACCCTGGGGAGCTAAAAAGCTCATGGCCGGAGTTAGTTCATTTGGTTTTGGTGGTTCAAATGCCCATGTCGTGTTATCAAATTATGATGCGGTCGAGCTGCACCGCGATTTAGACCCTGATGTGCCTCTACCTATCGTTTTATCTGCTAAAACAAAATCCGCGTTAAGGGCGCGCATAAACAATCTGCTGAATGACCTGGCGAGTGATCTATCATTGATAGATATAGCTTATAGTTTGGCAGTGGGGCGAACTCATTTTGAGTGTCGTACGGTGGTATTAGCACAAAGTAAGCAGCAATTGGTTGAAGAGTTGAAGGAGTTATTAGCCACTGAACAATTACAAAAACCAATAGAGGGGTATTCAGCTGTTCTTGACGACTATTTAGCGGGTAACCCAGTGAATTGGGAGTCCCTTTTCTCTTCATTTAAAGCAAAGCGGGTCGCGCTTAGCCCCTATATTTTTGATACAGAGCCCTATGTGCATAAAACTTTTGCTTCAAGCACTAATTTAATAGATAGCATTAAATTCACTTCGATTAATGCGAATCACTATTCAATAATAATCGCGAGTGATCATCCTTTTCTTGAGCAGCATCGAGTATTTAATCATAAGGTACTTCCCGGAGTTGCCTATGTTGATTTTATTTTGTCATGTTTATCCAAACAAAAGTCCAAAAAAGCGTTGTGTTTAGAAAATCTACGTTGGCTCCGACCAGCTGTATGCACAGGAGAGTCCTTGTCTTTAAATCTTGATCTCGGCATGAATGCGTTTAAATTTTCAAACCTGGATAATCAGCTTTTAGCCACAGGAGAATACAGTTGGTTAGAGAAAGAATCTGTTTTTACCCAGAATTGGTTTAAAGAAGCGCAAAGTAAGCTAAAAAAATTAGCTCTTAATAAGTCTTTAGCGGCATATGTTTATAACCGATTTAAACAACTGGGCATAGATTACGGCACCTATTTTCAAGGGATATCCTCAATAAGTTGTTACGAGAATTTAGCATTGACTCAAATCTTAATAGAGCCCCAAGGAAGTTGTATTGGTCTATTGGACGCAGCGTTTCAATCAGGAATGGCGATTAACTTGGCAGAAATTCAGGCAGGATTAATGCCCTTTAGTTTAGGGCGAATGATTATTCTTGATCCCAATAAATTAAGATTAATACAAAAAAGCCACGTGTATACCCTAAAAAACTCGCCATTTAGAACCAATTTTGTAATTTGCGATGAGCATGATAATCCTTTGTGCATACTAATAGACCTAGGTGTCAAAGCATCAAATCTGTCTTTATCATAAACTCGTTCTTACTTTGCCTGGAGAAGGTGCTGGCAGGTGGATGGAAGTATGTACTTTGTGTTTGATAAAGTGCCCCCAGATTTGGGGAAGACTCTGAAAAACTTACATGGACAGAAAATGACGCTAAATCATTGATTTACATGACTCGCTCGGAGGGACTCGAACCCCCGACGCCTTGGTTCGAAGCCAAATTGATCTTGGTAAATTAATATGTTAATCAACGGGTTATTATTTTTACTTCTATTCTAACCCTGCCTCAAACCACGTACTACATAAGTGGTTACATTTAAAACTGTTACAATTTTGCTACATCATTTTAAATCGCTTAAAACATAAAGGAAGCTTTAAAGTAAGTGATTGACAAAACAAATCATTTTTATTACCGTATATCGATATTTGATATATGCTATAATAATGATTATCAACTTTCAGAATAAATTGTGTGCAGATATTTTTAATGGGGTAGATAGCCGTTATTCAAGAAAACTTCCAAGTGAGCTACATAAAAAAGCTCGGCGGAAGTTGGATATGGTTCATGCAGCAACTCTCATTGATACATTAAAGATACCGCCTAGTAATAAGCCGGCAAAACTAACAGGCAATTTATCTGAATATTGGCGAATTAAAATTGATAAACAATGGGCTGTCATTTTCCGATGGGAAAATGGTAATGCGCATGATGTGAGTATTGTTGATTACCATGACTGAGGGGAGCTGATGTTACCAAAAAATAGAGCGCCTACGCATCCGGGTGAAATGCTATTAGAAGAGTTTATTAAGCCCATGCAGCTCACTCAAAAAGAGTTTGCGGCTGGTTTGGGCTGGACGTATGCAAAACTCAATGAAATTATCCATGGTAAAAGGGGAATAACCCCTGAAGCCGCCTTAGATTTAGCGGATGCATTAAATATGGAGCCTGAATTTTGGCTTAATTTGCAAAGGGATTATGCGTTATGGAATGCAAGAAAAAAACACAAGCATAGATCACAAATGATGAGGATTGGCTCTACATCATATAAGAGGGCACTTTAAGTGAATTAGAATCATAAAAAGATTGCAGCATATGTTTAGCGCCAGAGGTAACCCCACGATACAATCTTTGTTTTCAGTAATCCACGCTTTGCAAGAAGCAGAAGGAATTAAGCTAGAAGTGAATGCGGTTCACTAAAAAGAAGTAAATAGGGTATGCGATTGAAATCAAACTATTTGAACGTCTTTTGTAGGAAATCAATAAGTATTTTTAACCTACAGTTTCAATTTACAGATTAACGTCAAGCTTTTAGACATTTCGATGTGGATCAGTTGAAACATTCCAATATGCTTCAAGTTGAGTACAGTAATTATTTGATTTGTCCTTTGATTTGTCATCCATATTATTCTTTTTAGGGGATATTAAAATTCATTGAGAGTACAATTCATCTAAAAAATATAGATGGATTTGATGATTCAAATAATGAGGTTCGCAATATGCAAGTCAAGATATTTATAACCCTAGCGGTTAGCATGACAATTACAGGGTTGTCAGCATCAGAAGCCTTTGCCAAGAAAATTTTTCCTGCTGAAATTATGGCAAGAGATTTAAATTATCCCGGACTTGGATGGTTAGGCCATGTTGGTATTGCGACTGCTAATATGATGGATCCGGGTGGAATGAATCAAAACGCAAGCCAAGTGATCGAAATTTTGAATGAGTCGGTGGTAGGCCAAATAAAATAGTATAAATAATTTTAAGATGCGTTCCGGTTATTGGGGAAGTAAATATGGCGTTGCTGATAGAGGGGTTCGAGGGTATAACATCCTAGTAGAAGCAAATCACCAACGATGGTGGTGTCCAGTTTATACTGCTAATACGGATTATCACATTGGCTCGGGAATTCCAACGACAGGCCAAGCAATTGAATGCGGGCGATGGCGATGTGATACTTACGTTTGGTGGGCATTTTACAGCCAAGGGCTAGATACTATGCCGGGCCGGGTTTGGTTTCCAAGAGTTTTATTTAATTACTTCCCTTATTTTAATGATGAAAGGTTGCATAGTGGATCTTTTTCTCCAGATAAACCCGAAAGTAACAGAACGTTGGAAAGTGTATCTGCCACAGAGCTAAACTCGATGCCTTTTGAGGAGTTTCAAATGATTATGGATCTGCCACCTGCTAATTATGTTACTTCTCCATCCACTGTACAGATGCAATTAGCCGCAAATCCCGAAATAAACGATGCTAAACGAGGCATTATGATAGATAGACTTGTTTCTAGATCCACAGAACCGGATTTAGTTAAAAAATTACTTGCACTCTATAATGAGTCTGATCATCTAGAAATAAAAAGCAAAATAATTGAAAATTTAATGCTGTACAACCAACAACACAGACTTCAACAACCTTATCTTGACAATGAGAGGTTGATGGTTAAAGATTTTTTTGAAAAATGTTTAGAGGAAGAATCCTTCACACCGCATATGGTAGATACCAGTTTAAGGGGTTTTATTGATACGCATGCAGCTGATGAAATTATGAATCAACAATTCAAAATCAATGAGCAGCTAAAAAAAGTTAATCACCATTCTTCCGTGATGTTAAAGTACGCATTAACTTTCAAATCAAAAGAGCTCCAAAAAATTTATATGAAGTCTTTAGTAAATGAATTAAGAGCAGTCAATGATTCGGATTTAGATAGTTACTTGTTTGGCCCATTATCAATGGCATACCAGGCACAAGGGGACGTACTTTTAGAGCCGGAAACGAAGCAAGTTATCTTAGACTATTTGTTGGAAGTGAGAGATAAATACACAGTGAAAGGTATCAAAGCGAATCCTGATGATATACATAGAAATATGACAGCGCCTTATTATCTTGAATTAATTAAAATGTTAGACCAAAAGAAATAATATTCGGTGCTGAGTGAAATTTATGGGCTATACATTTTACTCCATAAATTTTTACTAGTGACTTGCTAAGAGATAAACACAAATTTACTACATTATATCGTGTGGCTGCCAAAGTTACGTTATATTTCAGTCACACGATATGATTCAAATCTTTGAAGCGAAAAATTAGATTCTACATTATAGCTAATTACTGATTAAATACCTGGGATTTCCCGTCAGTAGCAGCTCTCATAATTTATTTTTTCTAATTAGTTATATTCGCGAATGACTTGGATAACTTTGCCAATTATTTTAATTTCAAGAGCTTCTGCGTTCTTAATATTTGGCCAATTATCGTTTAATGTCAATAATTCAAAATCTTTTGATGTGTAAGATAACTTCTTGTATTGACATATGATCACTTCATCTTTCTCAGAAATTTTAACCACGACATAATCGCTGGGATTCGGACAAATAATGGAGTTAATTATTAACACATCGTCCAATCTAAACTCTGGAAGCATGCTGTTATCAGACATGCGCAGTGCAAAAGCATGATGATTTAATTCTGTCGTTAAAGCTGTACTAACTGGGATTAAGACTTTATTTTTAGGGTGATGGTCTTTTATCGACTCTATATGGGCTTTCGCATCACATGCTTGTTGGCGATCTAGTAAAGGGATTAAGTAGTGGCTGGGATCTTTAGCTCGGTTATCTAGCTTATCGTCGGATAAACACATTAAAAAAGCTGCCGATACCTCCAAGGCCTCAGCCAGTTGTTTAACTTCGTTAGGTCCGGGCGTGCGTAAGCCTCGTTCCCAATTATTAATACGAGATTGTTTAAGATCTTCTGTCAAATTAGCCAGAGCAAGTCGGGTTAGACCTTTGACCTTACGTGCTTCCAGAATACGTTGGCCAATTTTTTCTTTGATGTTACTCACAAAGATTTAGTCCTCAAAAATAGTTAGATAATTATTGCATATACACCAAATCGTGCTATACAATACATTTTATTTGCACTTAAAGTGCAAATCAGAATGATTACTTTGTTCAATTTATCATAAAATGAAAAAGTAACAAATTATTTAATGGATTTGATCGACGATGGAATTTTTAATGAATGGGGAAGAGCTTAATGCACTTTGTGGATTATCGCATATCCAGCAATTAGCTTATCTGCGGGGAATAAGGCCATATATGGACGCTAGAAATCGGACAGTAGGCATCAAAAGACGTATCAGTTATCAGTCTATAGCCGAACAGCTATATATCGAACCGCATCAAGGGGTTAAAAGCCAAACTTTCTCACGCGATCAGGTCAGAAGAGCTGTGGCTGGATTAGTGCGTGGAGGCATTATTGAGGTGCAATCTGAGGGTATGCAACTCATTTTAAAATGGCTAAATCAGAGTGAAAGTTCTCTGTTCATGAGAAGTGCCCCCGTAAATGGGAAAGACCCGAAAGACCCGCTAAGTCATTGATTATATGGCGCGCTCGGAGGGACTCGAACCCCCGACACCTTGGTTCGAAGCCAAGTACTCTATCCAGCTGAGCTACGAGCGCTTGAAGAGTCTACAGATGATATTTTTTTGTATCGGATAATTGGTGGGCCGTATAAGAATCGAACTTATGACACAGAGGTTAAAAGCCTCCTGCTCTACCGACTGAGCTAACGGCCCCAGGTGTGCAATATTAACAGATCAGCCGAAGATTGCAACTAAATCAGAGGATTTTCTCGATATAAATTTTCAGCCGAAGATAAAATTGTCCAACCTTGGTCGAGAAGTTCATTTTTAACGCTTACTGCCGCGTGTTTTGCATGCACAATTAAAAATACATCGGCCCCCATAGCTCCGCAGCCTTTGGCGGCAAGAATCTCAGGATGACGACGAAATTTTTCTAAAGCTGCTTTGCTATGCGGGGCAGAGAGCCCTAACGATTCTAGCGCTTGTTGGTAAGCGTTAATGCTCTCAACTAATTGAGAACTATTTGAAGTTTGAAAGGCGATACGCGCTTGTTCTGCGAGCAAGGATAATCGAGAGGTATCTTGATGAAGCAGTGTTACATTTTTTAAATGTTCATGCGTAGCATATTTGTGGCCGCTGTGGACCAATAAAAAATCAAGATCCGAGAAACACCAATCAAAAGAGGTTATTTCATTTTTGTTAAGATGAATGTAAACACAGCCAGATTGTGATTGAGCAATGACATCATAGCCGCTAGGTTTAGTTCCTTCGCCAGACCAAGCAACGTTATGGTAGGCATTAAGAAGAGTTGTGAGTGGCATGGGCGTTGTTTGAAGGTTAGAAGTTTGAAGGCTCGCTAAAAAAACACCTAAGAATTGTGCGCTCGAAGCCCCTAGGCCACCAACGCCTCCATAAGGATCTAACCACCTAAAGTAGTTTTGCCGCAAAGATTGTTGTATCCATTTTCCTGCAGGTGAGTGAGGATGTATGTTTTTTTCAGCAGTAGACTTAAAGGAATCAGTATGTCCTTTGATTTTTAAAACAAAAGTAGGGTTTTGATTGTCTATCGTGGGCACATGAGCACGTAACTCAAAGCAAGGGTTAGTCGTCAAAACCAAGGCTGCGCCACCGGCAGTAGCGGCGTACTCGCCAACAAGAAAGGTTTTTGAGGGAATACGCCAAATCATGATTGAAAAACAGTCTCTCCATCAGCGATGGGGTTTTCACGCATACGTCGTAATAAGATATGTACTTGTTCTAAACTGATGTGTTTGTTCTCTTCTAACCAAGCTTGTAATTGTGCCTTAAGTGCTGGTTTTTCATTATGCTGAGCGCCGGCATTCAATAGTAAGTTGTCGATGTGTAATCGCATATGCCCTTTAATAATTCCTTCGGTGCACAAAGCGCGTATGGCACCTAAATTTTGAATCAAGCCTACAGCTGCAACAATGCGCGATAAGTGGTTAGCGGACTCTATGCCCATCATGCGCATACATAATTTAGCGGTAGGATGCAAGGTTGTAACGCCTCCCACGGTACCTACAATAATCGGCGCCGTTAAACTACCTTTTAATATGCCATCCTGATAGCGCCATTGGCTAAGAGCTTGGTAACTACCTGATCGTGCTGCATAAGCATGCATGCCCGCTTCGACTGCACGCCAATCATTACCTGTCGCAATTAAAACAGCATCTATGCCGTTCATGATGCCCTTATTATGTGTTGCTGCGCGATAGGGATCCGTTTCTGCAAAAATAGAAGCTTCTTGCAGACGTTGGCCGAGTGCCGAATCAATAGGCATAGAGACTTCGGCAGTTGTAAGTTTTGTATCATTTAAATTGGAAAGAATACACAAACCAATCGATTCGTTTGTTAATTCTTCAATAGGGCCTTTTAAAAATTCAAGCGCTTGATTCAGAATGTTAGCCCCCATGGCATCGCATGGATTAAGTGCGACATGAATGATAGCCATGTTTCCTTGACCGTCGATCCTTGGAACGGAGCGAAGCGATAAATCAACAATGCCGCCACCGCGCCTTACCATACTTGCTAAAATGGCGTGATTGGCCTTATCAATTAAAAGATCTTTGTTACGCTTTAACAAATGCTCAAAACGATCAAAATCATTTACGTAGGGCAACTGCATTTGACCAATAATAGTGCTACCAACGACCTTTGTTGAAATGGTTCCCTGCTGTCTGACCCACTTTGCGGTTTTTGACAAGGCAGCAATAATGGATGTTTCCTCTACAGCCATGGGAATCAAGTAATCTTGTTCATCAATGCGGAAGTTAGGTGCAACGCCAAGAGGTAATTGAAAATAGCCGATGGCATTTTCAATGAGAGTTTCTGCGAGCGCAAGTTCTTGTACACCTCCGGCTTCGATGAAACGCATATCTTCTTCGGTAATTGCGCCTAGGGCTAAGAGTCGCTCAAAACGTTCTGCACGATTTAATTTTGAAAAACCCTGAAACATAGCAGTTGCTTGATCGTTTAACAGCATAAGAGTTCCTTTAAAAGCTTAATCATTTCTCTTCTCGTATACATGCAGTTGCTTGAAAGAGTCCTTGCCGAAGATCGATGAGCATACGTGAGCCGGTGCAAAACATAGCGATTTTTAACTCGTATTCGATCGATAACATTTTCTCATTTACTGCATCAGCGCTAACAAGCGCCGCTTCTAACAGAGGTTTTGCAAAACCGACAGCATTCGCGCCAAGCGCAATTAATTTAGCGGCATCAAGCCCGTGTCGTACACCGCCTGAACCCCAAATCTCAAAATGAGGATTGAGAACGACAGCATTGACTATACTTTGAACCGTGTTAACACCCCAGCGTTGGAAGGTCTGTGCTGCTTTTTGTTGTATACTGCCGGGCTCGGCACGATGGCCTTCAATACGTCCCCAGTGAGTACCTCCAGAGCCACTCACATCGACGGCAGCTATACCTAATCGATTAAGTTTTTTAAGGGTAGATGGAGAGAAACCACAACCGGTTTCTTTGATAACGATCGGTATGGTAAGGTTCTGAGTAATCTTTTCAAGCGCCTCCCAGCAGCCTTTAAATTGAGGGGTGCCTTCTGGCTGAATGAGTTCTTGTAAAGGATTGCAATGGATAATCAGTGCGGCTGCTTGCAATGCATCAATGAGTCGTTGAATTTGATCAAGTGAAGACGTGATAAGTTGACTAATACCTAAGTTACTAAACAAAGAAACGTTTGGGAAAGACTTACGCAGCAACTCCCATTCCTTCGCAGCTGTGTGATCATTGAGTTCTCGACGTTGAGACCCTACACCCATCGCCCAATGATTTTGGGCACACGCCGATACTAAGTTACGATTGATGGTCATGGATTGTTCATGGCCAGCTGTCATTGAGCTCACAAAAAAAGGCTTAGGGACGGCTGTTCCAAATCGTTGCGCAGTTAGATCAATGTCTTCAAAATTTAGATCAGGCAATGCTTCGTGCTGCAGCGTGATAGTATCGAAGGCATTCATCTCGGTGGCCTGATTGATATCCATCAATGCTAACTTGATATGGTCCTGCTTACGTTTTTCAAAAGGATCGGTGCATTCTTGCATGATGTATTTAGCACGACATATAAAGGGTTTGAATAGGGGAGGATCGTACCATAATTTTTAATAGAGGTCTCAAACGCATTGATGTCCTGAGTGCTTCTGTTATCCTAGGGTAATGTGCAGCACTTGAATGTCCTTTGTAAATGAACGAAACCCACGCGCCTGCTACATTTACTTTTGACGAAGACCAACACTGCTATCGATGTGAGGGAGCGTGGTCTATTTTTCATATGGACGGATTGCTATCGCGCTTTCGCTCAAGCGCTTTCCCTGATGAGACGGAACTAACGATTAGTGGGCAAGATTTAAAGGATTTTGACAGTGCCGGTGCTTTAACACTTTTAATGTGTAAAGCGGCGTTAACAGATAAAGGAAAGACTGTTCATTTAAAGGAGTTTAAGGATAAGCAAAAAGCACTTTTAGATTTAATTGAGAAACAAGAAAATGAATTAATTTACAAACCCTTACCACCCGTTAAAAAGAATTTTTTTGAGCGCGTCGGTGAAGAAGCGGTTGAGAAATTCAAGCAATTTGACGGGTTCATTATTTTAATTGGTGACTTAAGCTCAAAAATGTTTGCAGCGTTTGGGGATTGGCGCCGTTTTCAATTTCCCAGCATCTTTTCAAATATCTTTTCAGCCGGTATTCAAGCGCTGCCTATTCTGAGTCTCTTAGCCTTCTTGATTGGTGTAGTTTTAGCCTATCAAATGGGATTACAATTGAAAACATATGGTGCCAATACCTACATTGCATACTTGTCTGGATTGGCGATTTTTCGTGAATTTGGTCCATTAATAACCGCAATTATTGTCGCAGGTCGTACGAGTTCTGCCTTTACGGCTCAAATTGGCAGCATGAAAATTAATGAAGAAATTGATGCGTTAAAAACGATGGGATTACCGACCACTGAATATCTCGTTATGCCAAAGGTTTTAGCGTTATTATTTGTTTTTCCTTTACTGATATTTTGGGCCGATTTTTTTAGTATTCTCGGGGCATTATATATGTCAAAATGGATGTTAAATATAAATTACGCTGATTTTCTTGTACGCCTTAAAGATTCAGTAGGTATCCATGAGCTTTTGCTCGGGTTATATAAAGCACCTGCCTTTGCCATTCTGACAGCGCTGGTTGGTTGCTTCCAAGGATTTCGGGTAGAGGCGGACACTATTGGTCAACAAACAACAAAGAGTGTTGTGCAAGCGCTCTTTATGATTATTGTAGCGGACGCCGTTTATTCCATTATTTACAGCTGGCTACAGTTATAGGTCGGCCATGACGGAATCGATTATTGAAGTAAGTGGATTGAAAAATTACCTTGGCGGCCAGTGGGTTCATAAGGACATTAATTTCAAGATCAATCCCGGTGAAATTGTGGCAATTATCGGAGGAAGTGGCACCGGCAAAACAACGATTTTGCGCTCGTTACTGATGCTCTTAAAGCCAACCGAAGGGCAAATAAAAATTTTTGGCCAAGATATCGCGACAATCACGCATCGTAATGCGGATGCCTTGCGCCGGCGATGGGGGATGCTGTTTCAACATAGCGCATTATTTGCAGTAAAAAATGTGCTCGAGAATATTATGTTTCCCATGGAAGAATTTACAGTGTTAGATCCGTCATTGATGGAAAAGTTGGCCATGCTAAAAATTGCCTTGGTGGGCTTACCACCAGAAGCAGCCAATAAATTTCCTTCCGAATTAAGTGGCGGGATGCAGCGCCGTGCAGCGGCAGCTCGCGCACTGGCCATGGACCCGGAATTGCTGTTTCTCGATGAACCAACAACTGGGCTAGATCCGCACAGTGCAAGGTTATTTGACGAGCTTGTATTGTTTTTGCGTGACGCGTTGCATTTGACGATTGTAATGGTTACACATGATATGGAATCATTAAAACGTGTTCCAGATAGGATTTTGTTTATTGGCGAAGGTAAAATACTTGGGGATGGACCGCTAGAAACATTGAGGAAAGATTCGCATCCTTTGATTGCGGATTATTTTCGCAAAGAGAATCTATAATCGTTCATAACAGGAGCCTGATTTTTGGAAGCAAAAACCAATTACACGGTCGTCGGGATCATTGTTTTAATTCTTATCGGCGGACTAATCTCTACCATGCTATGGTTATCCGTGGGATTTAATCAGAAAAATTATCATCTTTACGAAGTACACATGCGTGAAGCAACGTCTGGTTTAAACAATGAAGCTCCCGTTAAGTTTAATGGCGTGCAAGTGGGATTTGTTAAGAGAATTGGATTAAATCAAGATGACCCTCAAGAGGTCAATTTGCTTTTAAATATTGAAGAAGGCACACCAATTACTGTCAGTACCACAGCGACGCTCATTGCTCAAGGTATCACAGGCAATACCTATGTAGGTCTTTCTGCCACCTCTTCAGATTTAACGCCCTTGAGGGCTGTGCCTCCCAATCCGTATCCCATTATTCCGGCGAAACCTTCTTTGCTAAAGCAATTAGATAGTGTCCTTAAAGACGTCGGCGAAAATATTAATAAAGTCAGCCTGCGTGTTGATGAAGTACTTGATAAAGAAAACATCATGCACATTAAAGAATCTTTAGGAAATATAAAAACGGCGACAGCTGTCTTGGCTTCAGATAGTAAAATGATTCATCGAAGCCTAACCAATCTCGATGTTGTTTTAAAGAATGGTGCCAAGGCAAGTGAGAAATTTGGTGAAGCCATGGGGCAGCTAGAAGGTGGTATTAAGCATTTTAATCAAATGGCGGATTCAATGAAACAAGCAGGGAGCGGTGTTGCTGAAACCATGCGCTCAGGTAAGGTAGCGATTGATAAAATTTCACAACAAGCATTACCGCCGGCTGTTGTTTTACTGCAACGCTTAGAAACGATCGCTGTCAATTTAGAGAAGCTTAGTACACAATTGCGTCAGAACCCTTCAGTGGTTGTCCGTGGATTACGCGCGCCACCACTGGGCCCTGGAGAGAAACCATGAAATATTTGAAACGTGTGAGTCAACCATTCTCGCGTTTCTGTTTAGCGTTAGGCATTTTTACTACGTTAGGGCTGACGGGCTGTGCAGTTACGCCACTCGTTACGGATCAATATAAACTCACAGGGCATAGCGAAAAACGTCTTAACTGCGCGGGTAAAATGGGTTCGGTTTTTGTAAATATGCCTGAAGCAGTGGTTGGTTATCAAACCGACAGTATGCTCTACATGCAAAAACCCTACAAACTAATGCCTTTTGTCCATCATGCTTGGATAAGTCCTCCCGCAGGCATGCTGTTGCCTCTCATTGTTCAGAGTTTAAGCCGAACTGGCTGTTTTACTGCGGTAAATTCGAGTCCCAGCGCTGCGACTGCAGATTATATGATTGAGACACAACTGCTTGAATTACATCAAAATTTCTTGGTAAAACCGAGTGAAATTGCTTTCGTTGCTAAAGTTTCGCTAATTAGAAGCTCAACCAATCAAGTTGTTTCTTCTCGGATCATGAAGTATTATGTGAAATGCCGCATGGATACTCCTTATGGCGGGGTTATTGCAGCCAATCACGCCGCTAAACTATTTACTGAAGCGCTAACTCATTTTATAGTAGCCCAGATACGTAACATAGGTAGCGATCATCGAAGAGGGCATGCTCATTATAAGTAAGCGTTAACCTTGAATACTTCAGGTAACCGATGGGATCACAGGATTGAAATAAATCAGTAGCTGTTTGAACATGTAGCGCCAAGGAGACTTTAGAATGATATTAAAAAAACAAATCGCAGTAGGTATGATGATTACAAGCGCTTTACTGCTGAGTGGTTGTTCACATCATTTTGGTAGAGCAAACGGAGGAGCAGGGCTCTCTTCTTTTGGCCTCGGTAAATGGGGTCGATTTGCAGGACAAGAAGCCGGTGAATCCTATACAACACAAGCACCTCATGAGCAAATATATCTTTTTTCTTATGATGACAGCGTCGTTAATGCAAAATATCATCCTTCTATTTTTGCGCAAGCAGAGTATTTAAAAACACATCCAAAGGCACAAATTTTACTGGCCGGACATACCGACGAGCGTGGAAGTCGTGAATATAACATTGCATTAGGCGAACATCGTGCACAGGCAGTTGCGGAGTTGATTCGACAAGATGGTGTTAGCCGACACCAGATTCGGATCGTAAGTTATGGCAAAGAACGTCCTGTGAATGAAGGGCACGATCCTGACTCTCATAAACAAAATCGACGTGTTGAATTAACATATGAGATGCTCAAATGAAATTGAAAGCGTCGAAAGCAAACGCGTTCCTTTCTCAAATTTGCTACAAGCGAGGCATACTTTTAGCCTCGCTCGTAACAATAATGACGCCTGGATTTTCGGCTTGGTCTCAGCTTACATTGGACAAAGAAACACTTGACCCAAAGCAACTTGCGACTACCGCGTTTGTAACGACAACAAGTAATACAGATTTGGTTGCACCGAGACTTGGTTTAAAAAAAATTAGCCAAGTGATCGATAGGGATGAAGAAATTGCATTTGTTCAAGATCGTGACAATGTCGATGCTAGTGAACGCAGTTTGCTTGATAAAGTGCAGGGTTTGCAGCAAGAGCTTCAAGAGCTGCGTGGGCAACTCGAAATGCAAGCCCATCATTTAAAAACACTGCAGCAACAACAGCTAAGTTTTTATAAAGACTTAGATGAACGTTTGCGTCAACCTTCCCACCCGGGAGAAACAGGCATCCCTAGCAGAACAGTGCCCCAAGATGCGCCAGCAACTTTATCGATGCAGGTGCCGTCATCTCGCTCGAATGAAGTCGAAAAGCTATCGTCACCATCCTTCGCACCGCGTGGTGCAAATCTGCATCGGATGCAATCGGCAAACGAACAACTGCGTTATTTAGCGGCGTATGATTTAGTCAAAAGCAAACGTTTTGATGAAGCCCTAGAGGCAATGCAATCCTTTATCCTTCAGTACCCGCGAGGCGGATATACAGCGAATGCAGAATATTGGCTAGGTGAGCTGTTCATGGTGAAGAATAATTACCCCAAAGCGATTGATCATTTTGAAACAGTTTTAAGGAAATTTCCTCTTTCAAGTAAGACGGCAGCCAGTACATTAAAAATCGGTTATGCCCTCGCTGCTTCTGGTAAAATGGAAGAAGCTAAAATGAGACTTCAGGAAGTGTTAAAAAATTATCCCGATACCCCAACAGCACAGTTGGCAGCCACAAAGTTAGATTCTTTAGGTGTTTCTTAAGAGGTAGCGCGATTTGGATGAAAATAGTTTAAGACTCACAGAAATTTTTTATTCACTGCAAGGTGAGTCAAGCACGGTTGGGCAACCTACCGCCTTTATTCGTCTTACGGGTTGTCCCTTACGTTGTCAATATTGCGACACCGCCTATGCATTTCGTGGCGGCAAGTGGTTTTCTTTGGAAACGATCCTCTCTAAAGTGGCTGATTTTGGTGCTCGCTACGTATGTGTTACCGGTGGAGAACCATTAGCGCAACCTAAAGCTATCGAGTTGCTCCGTGCGCTGTGTGATACTGGCTATTATGTGTCCTTAGAAACAAGCGGGGCACTTGATATTTCAGCGGTTGATTCTAGAGTGATGATTGTTATGGATCTAAAAACACCAGGATCAGGAGAAGAAGGGAAAAATTTATTAACAAATCTAGATTATCTAAAGCCGACCGATGAAATTAAATTTGTTTTATCGCATCGGGAAGATTACGATTGGGCTGCTAAAATGATAAAAAACTATCAGCTTACTGATCGCGCCAAAGTGCTTTTCTCACCCAGCTGGCATGAACTTAATCCACAAACACTAGCGGATTGGATTGTACATGATAAAATCCAAGTGCGCTTTCAGATGCAGTTACATAAAATTTTGTGGCATGATTTACCAGGACATTAGCATTATTTAATTCATAGGCCGCATCGACGTCATTTCAAGAGGAAAGCTACCATGCAATGGTTCGCGCAAGCACCGTCTAATATTGCCCTTATTAAATACATGGGAAAAGAGGACGCACAATCAAATATCCCTAGTAACCCCTCGCTGTCCTATACACTGCCAAAGCTGCTTTCCAATGTGGCTCTTGAATCGACTCATTGGAAAGAAGACTTTTGGGAACCTTTAGAGGTGCCTGGGGGCGAGAACTTTACCCTTTCTGCGAAGGATCAGCTACGCTTTCTCTCACATTTGAACTACTTAAAGGGTTTTTTTAATTATCAGGGTTGTTTTGTCGTTCGCTCGTCCAATAATTTTCCTTTAAGCAGTGGACTAGCAAGCTCGGCTTCTAGTTTCGCGGCGCTGACTAAAGCAGCGGTGGCGGCACTGAGCGAGCTGACAAAGGTTGAACCTCCCTCTCTAGAAGTGCAATCGGAATTAAGTCGTGTAGGCTCAGGTTCTTCTTGCCGTTCTTTTTATGCTCCATGGGCATTGTGGGAAGGAGAGAATGTCAAAGCAATCAAGTTACCTTATATGAATTTGATTCATCAAGTGGTGATTATCAGTCGTGCGGAAAAAAAAATCTCCTCACGCGAGGCGCACCAGCGCGTAAAAACAAGCCCACTCTTTAAAGGACGTCCAGAGCGTGCGATAGAAAATCTGAAATTACTGTTGCAAGCGTTTGACGCAAAAGCTTGGATAGATGCTTACCACATTTGCTGGCAAGAATTCATGGATATGCATCAACTTTTTACCACATCAACCCCTTCTTTTTCGTACATGACCGAGCAAACTGAAGCACTGCTTAAAGCCATAGAAACGCATTGGGAAAATCACGGTGATGGGCCTTTGGTGACAATGGATGCAGGGCCAAATGTTCATCTTTTATACCGGGAAGATCAACAAGTAATGGCCTCCCAGTTTACCCAAGATTATTTAGTTGGTAACCATGACTTTATATGAGCGCTTATGACTTTGAAACGCAAACACATGGGAAGTGGATATTAGCTGGCGAACATGCAGTGTTACGAGGACATCCTGCTCTCGTTTTTCCTCTAAAAGGAAAAACACTTGCACTAAGTTATCAGCAGAGTGAAAGGGAACTAACCGTCCAATCGGAAGGTACAACCGGTGACGTCATGGAAAAGCTTTTCTGGCACCTGCTGGGCCACGTGCGCGAAGTTTTAGGTCATGCTCTTTCAATGCAGATAGTCTTTACGGGGTACGTTCGTCTTTTTTCAGATATTCCGGTCGGCCGTGGTATGGGCGCATCCGCCGCGTTGTCGGTCGCAATGGCGCGCTGGTTGTCTTTTCAAGGATACCTAACAGAGCCTATCGCAAGTTTTGCAAAAACACTGGAGAATCTTTTTCACGGGCAAAGCAGTGGGTTGGACATCGTTGGTGTTGCGGCTCAAGAAGGATATATTTTTAAAGCAGGTCATGCGCAACGATTGCAACAACGTTGGTCTCCTCAATGGGTATTGTCTTTTTCAGGCGAAGATGGCATGACTGCTCATTGCATTGAACAGGTAAAAAACATTTGGCTAAAAAATCCCACTCATGCAGAAGCGATTGATCAATCCATGAGAAAAAGTGTGCTTGTGGCAACACAGGCACTTTCAGAAGACAAGCCAGAGGCATTGGAGTACTTAGCACGTGCTGTGGAAGAAGCAGCAAATTGCTTTAAAGCTTGGGGATTAGTAAATGAATCTCTTGCACAACATATGATTGTGCTAAAAAAGAGAGGCGCTTTAGCGACCAAACCGACCGGTTCCGGTGGTGGCGGTTATGTACTTAGTTTGTGGCCCAAAGAGACATCAATAGCTTTGCTTGCTAAGGCCGATCCAAATCTTATTCCGCTCTAATTTTTTGCAAGAGCAGGGTGCTTTCAAATATTTAACTGAACATAAGGTAAACGTCTGTGACAGAAGTAAAACCAACCCTTCCGCGTCGAATTAAAAGTTTCGTGCAGCGAGCGGGGCGCCTGAGCCCTCGTCAGCATACCGGTTTGACGATTCTACTGCCTTCTTACGCATTATCCCTTGAAGATAGTCCTTGGGACTTGAATGCTATTTTTGGAAGAACAGCGAACACTATAGTTGAAATCGGTTTTGGAAGCGGCGCGTCTTTATTAGCGATGGCAAAAGCAGAGCCAGATAAGGATTTTATCGGTATTGAAGTCTATAAGGCAGGAATTGGTGCGGTTGCAGCAACATTACAAGAACAAAAAATAACCAATGTGCGGCTGGCTTCCTTTGATGCCGTGACCGTATTTAAAGAATGCATTGCAGCAAATGCATTGGCAGGTGTGCAAATTTTCTTTCCTGATCCGTGGCCTAAAAAAAGACATCATAAGCGACGTTTAATTCAGTCAGAATTTGTGCAGTTACTAATTAGTCGACTGCAGCCAGGTGGTTTCTTGCATTGTGCGACAGATTGGGCGTGTTATGCAGCGCACATGTACGATATTTTATCAGAGGCCCCTCAGTTATCTTTTGATAAATTTCAGTTTCAACCGGGTGGTGATGAAACGAAGCTTGATGAAATTAAAAATCGTGCGCTTTATCCCTTTATGCAGGACAAAACATATCATCATGTGCCAGCAAGGCCGCTTACACGTTTTGAAACAAGAGGATTGAAGTTAGGTCACAGTATTTGGGATTTTGTTTATAGGAAATGCTAAGATGAGTCGCGACTTTTAGTTGGCATAGGATAGGGTGCTTTTTTTTTAAACCCGAGATCGTTGTACTCAGCTTAAGCAGAAAAGGAAGAGGTTATGATGATTTTAGAAGAATTAAAAGCAGCTCTTCATCAAGGTGTGATGCAGTTTAAAACCAAAGTGCTCGCTTATGAAAAATTGCAGCCCGGGTTTTTAAATCAAACGCATTGGACTGCCACCGGCACACAACATACTCTTCTTACTTATCTCATTGAGTTAGATAGTGAATACCTCCCGCTTTCTGAGCCTATCCAATGGCTGCTCGAAAGAGGCGCCGATTGTTATATTAATCAACCGTTACATCGTATTTTACAACTCAATAACCAAAGCTTAGCTTTTTTGTTTTTTGATCATTTAGAACAATTATTATTATCGAAAGAGGGTAATAGCGAACAATCAGTACCCCTTGAAGAATCGGAAGAAAATTTATCCCGAGACTCCAATAAATCACGTCGTTCTTTTTACCCTGCGGTGATGCATGCGCGAGATCAATCTGGCATGACGTTATTTGCCCGGGCAATCGCTTCAAAAGAAAGCATCTATGTAAATCGTTTATTAAAGCTGGGTGTAGACGTTAATCAGGCCAGTCCGGTGCCGTTTGAGGGAGGGGTAATTGAGGCGCAGCCTTTACATCAAGCCATCATTGATGATATGCCCGAAGTTGTGCCGGCGCTTTTAAAAAAAGGTGCACAAGCCTTTAATCCTGCCGGTCCTCTGCGTGAAACGCCTTTGTTGCTCGCTGTACGTTTGGGCCGCGTAGAATTGATCGAAATTCTTTGTCGCTCGATTGCAGCGCCTGACACCCTGCAAGGGCAAAATCCAATCAATTATAACAATGAGCTCTTACGTTTAAACGAAGAAAATGCGGAAGGGCTCTATCCGATAGAAGTTTTATGTAAACGACTGTCTAATCGTAAGCACCGTGGGACGCAAGAACAAACCTTAAAGGCCATTGCTATTTTGCTTTACCATGGTTCCCTGGCGCCACGATGGCCGGAATTAACGACGGATTTAGTTAAACACCGCATGGCATTGGTGGATGCAATTCAAAGTTATTGGAAAGAATATCGTCATTTAAGAGGTTATCCAGCCTTAATTATCGATTTTGTTCGCCGCTCTTTAAATAAAAACGATCCGCTGCATAGCATTATGTATGCCCAGCAATCACCTCAACAATCCTTAATGGCTTTTTTGGGCAAAATTGACGAAAGGCCGGCCGTTAAAATGCAAGCCTTATTTGAAGAAGCACATCGTGCTTTACCCGATGCTGTACAACTCGCTGATCAAACTAAAGTCTTGAGCACGGATGAACTGAACTTCACCCGTTTTATCGAACGTTATGAAACAGCGAAAAACGCCCATACCTTTTTTAAAATACCTATTTATAATCCCTGGAGTGGAATGCGACAAAAGCTCGCACGTGGAGAAATTACAACGTGGGAGGGCGTGGTGCAATATGCCCATGTGCATGCAAAATCACGTACGAGTAAAATTGTTATTCCTATGTTAGAAGAACGTAAAATGCCTTCGATACCTATGGAGGAATGTGAACCACCTGAGATTTTAGTAACTTCTGCGGTAAAGAGTGCGACCTAAGGTGCGATTGAGCTTTGCGAAAGATGTAACGTGACTTTACTAATCTTCAGGGAACAAAGATAATACCGATTTGGTTTTAATCGGCCGGCACTAAAAACGTAGGCGCTCTGAAGAGGAGAACGGTATGGGTTGGAATGAACCAGACAAGGGGAATGATCGGCGGAAAGATAAATCACAACCGCCTGATTTGGAAGAAGCATTAAAACGCTTACAAGAAAATCTCAAAAACGTTTTCTTAAGAAAAAAAAATCTCCGCTCTCCTTCGATGGCTCCCTCCACGAGTGGAGGCGGTGGCTTACTGCTGGCGTTGATTGGAGGTACGGTAGCGCTTTTATGGGCGTTGGCGGGTATTTTTATTGTCGATCCAGCTGAGCAAGCCGTTATTTTACGGTTTGGAAAATATCTAGAAACCGTTGGACCGGGCCCTCATTGGATACCACGTTTTATTGAGTCAAAAATAATTCGTAATGTTGATCGTGTGATGGACTACTCCTACTCTGCGCAAATGCTCACTAAAGACGAGAATTTGGTTTCTGTTTCCTTAGCTGTTCAATACCGTATCGGCGAGTTGAAGGATTATTTATTCAACGTTAAAGATCCTCAAAAAAGCCTTCAACAAGCGACATCAAGTGCTTTAAGACAGGTCGTGGGTACGACAACGTTTGACCAAATTATTACTGAGGGACGGGAAGCGTGGGGTAACGGCGTCTATGAGACGCTGAACAAAATTTTAGCGCAATATAAAACAGGTATTTTGATTGTAAACGTGTCTCCTCAACCTGCACGTGCGCCGGAAAATGTACAAGATGCATTTGATGATGCCATTAAAGCAAGAGAAGATGAAAAACGCTTTAAGGAGCAAGCATTCGCTTATCAAGCACACGTTGTGCCGCTTGCAGAAGGAAATGCTAGACGCATTATGGAAGAAGCGAACGCTTATGCTCAAAAAGTGCTTTTCAATGCGAAGGGCGAGGTAGCAGAATACAAGGCACTCCTGCCTGAATATTTGCGTGCTCCAAAAGTGATGTCAGAACGTTTATATCTTGAGACCATGCAGCGAGTGCTTGCTCGTAGCACCAAAGTTGTGATTGAGAATAAAGCCAACAACTTAATTTACTTACCCTTGGATAAATGGTTGAAAAGGGACGAGACATCGGCTGTTCTGCCCTTAGAAAAAGATGGACAGAAAAAAATAGCTCCTGAAGCGTCGGATAACTTGTTGATGATGACAGAGCGCAACACGGTTAGACGCTCTTATACGCAAGAGGGGAGAAACGAATGAAGACGGTTCACACAGTATTAGGCGTTCTTTTTTTTGTACTCTTATTATTTTTTCTGGCGAGCGTTTTTACCATTAAACAAGGCCAGCAGGGGATCGTTTTACGTTTGGGTCGATTGATTCAAGAGGGGAAAACGGGTCAAGTTAAGATCTTAGAACCAGGGTTGCATGTTAAAACGCCATTTATTGAGCAAGTGCGTGTCTTTGATACTCGATTACAAACATTGGAAAGCAAGTCATTAAGAATCGTGACGAAAGAAAAGAAAGATGTCATGGTCGATTATTATATGAAATGGCGCGTTGAGAATTTAGCTCAGTATTTTAAATCGACCGGCGGTTATGCATCAAAAGCTGAGACACTACTCGATCAACAATTAAATACCTCATTAAGAGCTGAATTTGGTAAACGAAGTATCACCGATATTTCAGGTGGGAGGGAAGACATTACAGGTATTTTACGGGCCAAAACCGAAGAAAAAGCCAGCCAGCTGGGCGTCAAAGTGGTCGATGTGCGCATTAAAGGAATCGAATTACCAGAAAATACGAGCAACAATATTTTCCAATTTATGCGTGCTAATATGCAGAAAATTGCTAATCGACATCGTGCAGACGGGCAAGCACAAGCAGAAGCCATTAAAGCGTCAGCGGACGCACAGGTTACCGTCATCTTGGCGAAAGCACAAAGTGAAGGGCAAGAGAAGCGCGCAAAAGGACAGGCAGAGGCGGCTAAAATGTATGCGGAAGCCTTTCAGCAAGATCCGGCCTTTTTTGGCTTTTACCGTAGTTTAAAGGCTTATGAAAGCAGTTTTAATAATAAGCAGGATTTATTAATTCTCGATCAAAGCAGTGCTTTTTTTGAATATTTTAAGCACCCAATGGCGGCGAGCGAGCAGCTCCCGGCAACAGGTACTCGTAAGTAAGTGTTAGTGATAGGGTTTTAAGATGCGAAAAAATGTCGTTATTGTAGGTACACAATGGGGTGATGAGGGTAAAGGGAAAATCGTTGATCTCTTAACCGCTCAAGCAAATGCAGTTGTCCGTTATCAAGGAGGGCATAATGCTGGCCACACCCTCAAGATAAAAGGGAAGAAAACCGTACTCCGGCTTATTCCCTCAGGGATTTTACATCCTTCTGTGCATTGTTATATTGGTAATGGTGTCGTGCTGTCTCCTGCAGCCCTTTTAGAAGAGATTAAGGAACTGGAAGACAATCAGCTGGATGTTCGTTCACGATTACATATTAGCGCTGCTTGTCCATTGCTTTTGCCTTCGCACGTTGCTTTAGATCAGGCCCGCGAAAAAAAGGGCACAGTTATCGGCACAACAGGGCGCGGAATCGGCCCAGCTTACGAAGATAAAGTAGCACGGCGCGCAATTAAGGTGGGTGACTTATCTGATCCATCAAGATGGGTAAATAAAGTATCGGATTTGGTGGCTTACCATAACTTTATTTTAGAGCAGTATCATCAAGTAAAGGGAATTGATGTTGCCGAATTGGTTGATCAGATGTATGCATGGGCAGTTGCATTAAATCCTATGGTGTCAGACGTAACAACCGTTTTACATGAGCGTCGTCGTCGAGGGGATGCGATTTTATTTGAAGGTGCACAAGGAGTAGCATTAGACATTGATCATGGTACCTATCCCTTTGTGACTTCTTCAAACACTTGTGTGGGTAGCGTTACCAATGGCGCTGGGGTTGGCTCAGGATACATCGATTATATTCTTGGCGTGACAAAAGCGTACGCGACACGGGTTGGTGGTGGGCCTTTTCCCACTGAACTGATGGATGAAACCGGTACTATTTTAGCTGATAGAGGCAATGAATGGGGATCGGTGACCGGTCGTCGTCGACGATGTGGATGGTTAGATGCTGTTTTCTTAAAACGTTCTGTTGAATTAAACAGCTTAACAGGTTTGTGTATTACAAAAATGGATGTTTTGGATACGTTACCGGTCTTAAAAATTGCAATTGCCTATCGCATAAATGGAGAGATAGTAACGCATCCTCCCTGTGCTGTTCAGGATTTTCAGGGATTAGAACCCATTTATGAGGAAATGCCCGGCTGGTTAGAGTCTACTGAAGATGTGACTGAAATTGGTAAACTACCGACAAATGCGATTGCTTATATCAAGCGTATTGAAGAATTAGTAGGCATTCCTGTTGATATGATTTCGACAGGGCCGGAAAGAGATTCAATCATTGTATGCCGCTCTCCTTTTGATGAGTGCCCGCATTAAATAAACCTTACAAGGATGTAAGGTGTGGGAGGTAAAAGGATGTTCGATGCTCTTTATAAAACGGTTAAAAAAATCGTTCAAGATAAACAACCGATTAGTACGACCGGTGCTATTTGGTATAGTTGCAAATGGCTAACAGCGACTGAAAAGGGTAAGGTTTATTTAAACCCTGCTTGCAAACTCTCTGAGAATCACCGCCGAAGCGATGCTATTGCTATCTACTGTGTGCATGGCACGGCGGACCATCCTGCTGCTTTTTCAAAAATCACCAAACGTTTATTGGCCAAAGGGCTACCAGAAGCAATCTCTTCTATCCATTTAGTTTCCTTTGGGAAACAAATAGAAGCACAACAGCCACCGAAAACTGATATTGCTTATTATGCAGAATTGTTGATGGAAGAAATAAAGCTCAACGGCCATAAAAAAGTTATTTTATTAGGACATTCGAGAGGAGGGCTTATCAACGCTTATGCGGCTGAGAATTGTGCAGCGCGCTTTGAAATTGAAGTCTTGTCTGTTAGCAGTATTTGTTCACCGTTCCAAGGATCTGCGTTGGCTAAAAAATGTTTGGGCTATTTTTCGGCGACGATCCCACAAATGGCTATTGGTAGCCCTTTTTTAAAAGAATTAAATCGTAAGATTGCTGATTCAACTAGAAAATATTACTTTTTTGTGGCTAATGCGGATGTTATTGTCTCTCCTCGTGCAACGGTCTCCTGGGAATATGCTTATAAACATCCCACTTCGTTGATTATTTTAGAAAGGCACGGTCATCTTTCTATCTTATCTTCTCACCGATTAGTCGATCATCTCTTTGAATTCATTGTGAACGCGGCTCAGATAACCAATTGTTCCCTATCAGAAATATCGAAGAATGACGAAAAAACGATATCTTCCCCCTCCACCTCACAAATTTTTCTATCCTGATATAAATGAATGCTTGACAGGCTATGGAGCCTTTCTTTTATACTCCTGATTAATAATTCCTTAACAAAAATGCGTTAAAATTGTAAGTATTGCGCAAATATTATTTAGGAAAAATATGGCAAAGTACACAAAAATAGCAGAAAAACTTCGATCACTGGATTTGTCTGAGACTGCAAAGCAAATCAGCCAAAACAAAGTAAATTGGCATAAAACACGCGTCAAAATTTACAACCAATGGACCAATTCTTTATTGTCGCTTAAAAACAAACAAAACCACTATTCATCTCACACCATCAGCAGTGATGCTGTGATAACAAAGACGTTAGAGGAAAAAGCACAAAAAAAAGCTACTTCTGCGAACAATAAACTACCTAAACGGCCAAATTCACCTCACAAAAATACTGTAAACAATGAGCTTCAAGACCAAAATGAAAAAAGTTTTTCACAAGGGCAACTTTACGAAAACTTAACAGAAAGCTTGTATACATTACGGAAAGCAAATCTTGATCGTTATTCAAAAATTGAAATCATTGACGGTAACCCAGTAAGGATTTTCCTGCCGAGCAAAAAAATTACACAATCAGGGGAAGTTAATGCGAACGTTACTCTCGATGTTGGCGATGCTTTTGCGCGTGGGCTTGACGTAGCGCGAGCGGTAAGTGAAATATTAAGACATGATGCCCGTAGATTTGAACATCAAAAAACTTCATTCCATGCAAAATATTACACCGATTTGGTGACCCTCTTACGAGGGTTTCAGACAAGAATGGCAGAAATCGAGCAGCTGGAACAACGAGCGCAACAAAGCGGTAACACAAAAGAAGCAAAGAATGCTCTAAAAGCTGCGAAGTTAGAAGTAGCAGAATTTAGTGGTGCTTTAAATGCACTGGTGAGCGAGGCGCTTGGTTTAAAGAAACAAAAACAATCAATGGAGGCAATTAATTTCGTCCGCGATGTTCTTTGGAAAAGGGACATGGTCTCTGCGAGTTGTACGATTGAAGAAACCGGAAAACGAGGTGAGATAGGATACGGGCTAACTTGCCGGTACTTTGAACCCATGAAGTTCTCAGATCATCGCGAAAATAATCAAGATGTTGATAATGGGCGACAAGGTTTTGATAAAAGCGGCGAGTTGGAACCCCGCCATCATCCTTTAAAATTGCAAGATAGAGATGCAATCTGGGGTTCCACCGAGGGGTCTACCTATAAGACAAAGCCTTGGTTTAAAGAACTGGCGAAAAAAATAGGGGTTAAAGAACCAAATCCTAAGCCTGGGAAAACATCAAGTGAAAGGGTAGATCGGGAGAAACACTGGTTTGATAGTTTTATGGATGAAAACCTTCAATCAATGAAGGGGATGTCGTCCACAGCAATGTCTCGCTATACACCCAATCCTGCAAACGCTTCTATCCGTACAGATATTTTATTCAATGGAGAGAATACAGCGCTCCAGCTGATAAATCATCATATTCTATTTAGCGTTGCAGCCCCACTAGGCCTGAAGAACGGTGCAAGCTTGCAGGCAATTACGAACTATAATCAGGCACAAATTATATCGCGTGAAAACTTAAAGACCTGTTTTGATACGTATTTTCAAAATTGGCAAGGTATTATTGATCCCGTCAACACCGTTCATGAGATACCCATTTTTTATCAAACGCTCATCGGTGATGAAGTGACATTTTCGCCCGATCAAAAAAAAGCGAAAGCTTCTCTTTTTAGCGGCTCACTGATCGATCACAAGGCAAAAGCCACAAAAGCTTTGAAAGAGGAACTAAAGAACGTAGTGATCCTAAGGCATAGCCAAACAGGTGAAGTCTATTTTGTTCCACGTAAGAAAGGGCTGCCTGATAGTATCCCTCAAGGTTATGCTGAGATTAAGCTGAACTTATTAGAAACCAATAACTGTATTAATATGTGGGATTTCCGTGCTCGCGTGAGAAACAATGATTATAGGGATTCTAGGGCATTAATTGATCATTTTGCGCAATTAATTAAAGCGAAGGGTAAAAAGTTACCTGGTAAACTTAATGTACATACATTGAGTTATGAAAAGCATATTAAACCTATCCTAGAATTTTTACAGTCCGATAATTATTCATACTTTAGCGATCACAAAAAGCCCAGTAAAGAAATCGAAGAAATATTAGAAAATTTGAATAGAGTTGCGCACAAAGAAATGGAAGAAACAACACTATCATCAGAAGAAACAACGCTGTCTTCAGAAGTGAAGAAGCCGAACGCTTCGGATAAGCCTTTAGATACAGTAAATAAGTTTGACCAAAGCCAGAGAACAAAAAATAATTTTATTCTAGCGCTTAATGCTGCTGTTCAATTAAAGTGCCTTGTCCATGAAACAGTCTTTGGGGCAATGCGTCGGCGAGTTGCAAATTTTACCCGTGATTATTTCCGTAAGGTTCCTGTTATAGGGCACATAGCAGATTGGACTATCCGCGGATCGATGGCATTACTCGCTTTGGTTGGTAAACTCGCGGTGGGCATTCTGACGTTCCCAGTGAGTATCCCCCGTGCAATTAAAACCATTTTTCATCGCAAAGCCATTTCAAAAGCTTGTTTTGAAGGTATTTTAGCTGATGCCATAGGATTACGTGCTGGCGGATGCATGAGTTCTGCCGATAGGGCGACAGAATTAATGGAACAAACGGCAGCTTACAAAAAAGCTTTCCTTAATTTATCGGTTGCGAACGTATGGGATTCTTTTAAAACGAAAATGAATTTATTAAAAGAATACGGTTCTACTTTTGCCAAGCATTTTTATTTAAAACTAATGCTAGGCTGGGACTCAGATAAGCCTGAAGAAACAGAGGGTGTATTTAATCCCAGAGGTGTACTTTCAAAGTTGCGCTCGAATTCTGACAAGCTTTTGTCGAAGGTATTTTCTGGTTTTCGAAAAGGCAATTACAAGACAATGACTGTCGAGGAATATAAAAGACGCGCGGCGCCTCTCCCTCAACAGGAACAAGCCAATACATCTTTTAGCGTTGTAAATCACCACCAGCCTAAGTCCTCGGGATTGGTGGAAACGCAGAAAAACCCATCACATCCTCATCATGCTGAAAAGAATAAGCCGATTGTTCATAACCCAAGCTCAATTTCTGCTTGTAAATTGTTTGATCATAAACACCGTGAAGAGTATCCAATAAGTGATCCATCAAAAAAACAAGAGAATCAAGAGGAATCAAGCGGCTCATCAGAGTCCTCCTCCCGTGAACGATCATTTTAAATAAAAAATAAGCATCCTCTGCCCCTGCTAATCAAGCATTTTTATTTTTAAAAATAAGGTGCTTGATTATGCTGTTTTTAGACTTACGATAACTAATAACTTGCATCAAGCCTTTTAATTGTCTAAGCTGCCCCAAAAAAGACGTAAAGCAGCGATTTAGCGATTTCTAAGGATCTCGGATTAATAATGCCTGATCTGTCTATTTTTATGTTTTTTTGATTTTGAAGTGAAAAAATATTGTAAAAATAAGTAGCACAACCAATCTTATGTATTCAAATAATCTTCTTGAATTATTATAATTTAATCTAAATGATTTTTTATTAATCAAAAAGAATAATTATTTATATAATTCATCGACTTACAAGGGTTCTACTTAAGATAACCTTAAGTTATTTCATGTATAAATAATTTCCCATTAGTGATTTTTGGAGTACACCATGCCCGATTTAAATCATACGCAAAAAATGAAAATACTAAGGATGGTGCATGAAGGAATGGATATTAAAAAAAATGAACAAGGATCAGGTGCGCTTAGTGCGCTGGTACTAAAATGGAATTCGTTTTTGATGGTAACGTTTGGGCCAAAACAAAGTAAAATCGCTCAAGCACAGCAGAAAGATGAGGCTGGAAATTACAAAGCTGATCCGCTGGCACAATCTTACATTGATAGAGTGCATGCGATTGATGATGCACTTGAAAAAACCGGTGAAGCGCTCTCAGTTAGTAAAGAACAAGCCGAAACGCAGGGCTTGGAATTACTCCGTTTAGCAAGTTTTGATGAAGAAAGATTTGATGAATGTTACCGCAATGTGAAGGCTTACTTTGCTACCAAACAAGGTGCAGCCTTATCCGCACGCATGGCAAAAGGGGAAAAGGTTACCTATCCAGCGGAAATTGCAGCACAAATCGATTTTATCGAAAAAGCAAAAGATATCGCGAATGAAGCGGCTAATATTTATATGGGACGCTCTAGTACCTTTCGAAAAAATCGTGAACCTTTTATTCTCAAAACCTTAGCAGATGAACATGGCGCTAATGTGTTTTCTCTTCCGAACGTCGGATTATTTCGGTTTGTGCGTCTAGAAGACATGAGCGACCCTGATGCTTACGGTATGCCAAACTACATCTTTAAGCACGGATTTACATCGCCTTTATTCAAGAAATATTCTTTTCATGTCGGGACAGGTTTTTTGAATATGCCCCATATTTGCCATCAAAAAAATTGTGATGATCCGGCACGATTTGGGTGGACAAGCGGCGGCGTTTCTACAACTGCAAACGCAACACATGCAATCTGCCATAACTTTGTCAGTTCAAAGCCAACCGAAGACGGTATACTTTACCTTATAAGGGCGCCTGAAAAAAAAGCAGTGTCAATTGCCCCATTTAGCAATAAGACTGGCTATGATGGCAGAGCCGATGCATCTATTCGTCGTAGCAATGCAGAAGATGCAATGGAATTTTTATTGGCGGGTGTACGCCCAGAAGAGGTCTTTTCAGCACGTCAATGTATCGATGGTAAGCTTGGTCCTGCCGTCATCAATCCCCGCCGCCGAGGTGTTCTTGAGGGAGACATCGAAACGCAAAAGTACGAAACTCTCCTTTCAACGACAGAAGCACAAATACTTTCTTATAAGGACAAGACGGCCCCACAATTAAGGCATCTTCGAGATTACCCTAATTATGAAATGGAGATGGCGCAGTTGATTCAAGATTGCAGTACTGAACGACTTGAAGTCTTGACCGAATTAGCAGAGTTATCAATACAGGCCGCTGCACGGCAAAAAGAAATATATGCCAGACAAAAGTCTTCGAAATCAGGGAATGATAAAAATGATAAAAATGATAAAAACGATCAAAACGATCAAAACGAAGGCCCATCTGACAAGACGCCAGTGCAAAATACGGGTAATGGTTTTGATGCAATTAAAGAAATTACTTTTCAAGGAATCTGCAATAGTATGGCAGGTGTGATGAATAACCTTTACCGTGATCATATTGTTGAAACGCTAGACTTCCCCATGAAGGAACTCTTAGAGGAGAAAAAATCAGACAAAGAAAGGACAAAGCAATTAATTGATGAAGCGTTTTTATCCCTTTATACAGAGGAAGAATTGGAGAAGCTATCAAAGGCCAGCCAAGATCCCTCCTTTGTAGAGGCGTTTAAACAGTCGATGAAAGAAATCTCTCGAACTTATTTCACAACAATTCCTCCCGATCATAAGGCACATTATGAGTTCACTAAAAATACAAAGGAATCTTACCAGCGAGGAATGATTGAAGATCTCATAGGACGGATGATCAGCGTTACTTGTGAGCTGACAGGCACTTCATGGGTCTATAAGCGGGGCTACATTATGCAGAATCTGTGCAGCAACAACAAAGGGTCAAAAGCTTTCACTGTCGGTGCCACGACAGCAAGTTTGTTGTCTTTCTTTGTCAACCCACAAACCGTGGGCAATATCGTTCATAAAGTTAAAGGCACAAAGTTTTTTGTTGAACAGGAAGAATTGTCTAATGATAAAGAACTTGCTTCAAGGAAATGCTTGAAAGAATCGAAGTCATTTAACGATATGAACAATGGGCCTAAGGATAAAATGTTTGTTTCGGGTAAGCGCTTACTCAGTTCCAAATCGTTTGATCATAAAAACGATGTAACAAAAAGGGACGATAACAGCGCCTCGTCACAAGAAAGCACGCCCACTAGTGCTCCTCGTTAATACCCATCCTTAGAAACGAGCGTTTCATTTTTGTGTCTTCCCTCCGCACGGAGGGAGGGCACCTACTTCGTACTATCTTTTTCTTATAACCATCTTCTGTCTCTTTCTTTTCTTAAAAATGCTCGCTGAGATAAAGGCCAGCGCTGTTTATGATTTCATGAGGAATCCCAGCTAATTTCGCCACTTCTAAGCCGTAACTGCGATTGGTTGGCCCTTTGGCAATTTGGTATAAAAATATAAGCCTATCTTCGATAAAAGAGGCTTGGAAGTGCATATTCTGAATCACACCGATTACTTCTGAAAGTTTAGTCAATTCAAAATAGTGAGTGGAGAAAAGAGTATATGCTTGCACTTGGGTCGCAAGGTGTGCACAAATCGCATAGGCTAATGCAGTGCCATCTTGTGTGCTCGTCCCACGTCCGATTTCATCAATTAATACTAAACTATTTGGCGTGGCCTGATTAAGGATTTGAGCGGTTTCGGTCATCTCGACCATAAACGTTGATTGACCTGATGCCAGGTCATCGCTTGCGCCGATACGTGTGAATATTTTATCCAAAGGGCCAATTTGGGCGTCGTCTGCAGGAACGAAGCTGCCGATATGAGTAAGCAAGGCAATCAAAGCTGTTTGACGCATGTAAGTTGATTTCCCACCCATGTTAGGGCCGGTAATCAAGAGAACTTTTTGCTCTTGATCTAAGGTTAAGTCATTAGGGATGAACTTTTCTTGCAGGATTTGTTCAATGACAGGATGACGGCCACTCTTGATGAATATTCCAGGACGAGAAACAAGCGTTGGACATCGCCACCGCAACGATTCTGCTCGCTCGGCAAGCGTAGTTAAAACATCCAAGGTAGACAGTGCTTCTGCCATTTGAGAAAGCGTTTGAATTTGCGGTAGCATACTTTCAAGCAATTGTGCATACAACCATTTTTCGCGTGCCAATGCTTTGACTTGAGCGGATAACACTTTTTCTTCAAAGCGTTTTAAGGCCGGGGTGATATATCGTTCCGCATGCTTAAGCGTTTGCTTACGTTGATAGTCGCTCGGTGCTTGTTCTGCTTGGTGCCGTGAAAGTTCGATGTAATATCCATGCACACGGTTATAGCCGAATTTTAAAGAGGATAAGCCGCTACGTTGTTTTTCTTCTGCCTCTAGCGCGAGCAATTGATCGGTTGCATTCTCACTAAATGCACGTAATTCGTCCAATTCTGCGTCGAAACCCTCGGCAATAACGCCACCATCACGAATGAGTAGCGGTGGATGCTTGACTAACGCACGTGTCAGTAGATCCTGTAAGTCGGGTTGAGGTACAAGCATCTGGTGAAGGGTTTTAAGTAAGTCGGTTTGATTGGATGCTAAAGTTTCATGCAGTGCAGGTAAAAGAGCGATAGTTTCTCTCAATTGCACGAGATCGTTGGGTCGGGCTGTCTGCAGGGCAATGCGCGAACTAATTCGCTCAATGTCGCGGCAGCTTTGTAAGTGGGCGTGTAAGTTTGTTATAGCCTGTTGTGCGATAAGTTCCTTAATTGCTGCTTGTCGCGCGTGGATGGCTTGTACTTGCCGCAAGGGCCGCCCTAACCAACGTTTGAGCAATCGGCTGCCCATTGTCGAAGCTGTTCTATCAAGCAAATGTATTAAGCTGTTTTCTTTTTTCCCTTGATTGGTTTCAAACAACTCCAAGTGCTTTTGAGTCGCGGCATCGAGGTGCAAATAATCGCTACCTCGCTCGAAGGTTAATTTTCGCAGGTGAGGTAAAGCTTGTCTTTGCGTTGTTTTTAAATACGATAAAAGTGCACCCGCTGCTGAAAAAGCCCAACGGTAGCTCGTTTTATCAACCCCTGCCCATCGAGGCACACCGACTTGTTCACAGAGGCGTTCTTCTGCGTGAAGCAAAACAAATTCTTCTTCCGGACGTCTTTTACAAAGATAGGTTTTAGCGAGTTTAGAAAAGGGTAGCGTTTCAGGTAATAAGATTTCAGCCGGTTGTAATCGGGTGATCTCTGCTAAGAGTTGCGCTTCACCTTGAACTTGTAATAAATGAAAGCGCCCACCGCTTAAATCAACCCAGGCCAAACCGTAGTCGCTAAAAACAGCGTTCGTTACATCGACGGACTCAGATGCCATCGATGAAGATTTTCCTGTGATCGATTGTTGGTAGTGAGAAGATGCTGTGATACTTAAAAGGATATGATCTCGTGTTGCTTCCATTAATGCATCATCGGTCACGGTACCGGGTGTGATAATACGCGTTACTTGACGATCAATCGGCCCGTTTTGTGTGGAATCACCGATTTGCTCACAAATGGCAATCGACTCTCCTTTTTTCAAAAGACGTGCTAAATAGTTTTCAACCGCATGATGAGGCACACCTGCCATAGGGATAGGTTTACCATTTGATTGACCTCGGTGTGTGAGGGTTATATCAAGCAGATTAACAGCGCGTATGGCATCTTCATAAAAAAGCTCGTAGAAATCACCCAGACGATAAAACAAAAGCATGTCGGGATAATCTGCTTTGATCCGTAGATATTGTTGCATCATAGGCGTGTGGTTAATGGACATTTTTGGCCTAATCAATCAAGAAAGTAAAGAAACGGGAGTTTATCAAAGCAAAGAAAAGCCGTCATGTTTTTACATGCAGTTTCCGGCATCAAAACGGCATCTAAGCTACACTATATAAAGGAAAGAAAAAAATTGTATAGGCTTACAATGAAGGGAGAAATCGTTATGAAACGTCTCATATTAATTGCAATGACGGTTGTCGTTGGGCTTGCGTTAACGGCTTGTGGCGAACATACTCATAAAAATACCAGTAAAGAAACACCTTCTTCCAGTGTGTCAAACAGCCCCCCTCCAAGCCTCGAATAAACGATCCTTAGATTGTTATAAATTTAAGGGGCCATAATGCAACTGGAACGCTCCTTAGATAGACTGACGGCACAGTTAAAACGCATGTCACTGACGGTGACAACAGCAGAATCTTGCACGGGAGGATTGGTATCTAGCTTACTGACCGACCTTCCTGGAAGTTCGAGTTGGTTTGAAAGGGGGTTTATCACCTATAGCAACTTAGCGAAAGAAAGCATGTTGGGTGTCCCTCCGGCGTTACTCCTCTCCGAAGGTGCCGTTAGTCGGCCTGTGGCCGAAGCCATGGCCTTAGGTGCTTTAATGCACAGTCAAGCCGATTTGGCGCTGGCAGTAACTGGGTTTGCAGGCCCCGAAGGCGGAGCCTCTGAAAAACCCGTGGGAACTGTTTTTTTTGCTTGGGCCTTGCGACATTACCTAACATCTTATAGCCTTAGGATGCAATTTCCCTCCACCTCTTCTCGTTATGATATTCGCTTACTCGCTAGTTATTATCTCTTATCTGGCGCTTCCGTTTTGTTAGAGGCTTTCGAGACTTCAGGAGATTGGCAAAGTGAAGAAGTGTTAACAAGTCTTAAGAATCTAAAATAGACCTGGTGCGTCATACAGGATCTATGGGATAATTTCGAATCGATCTCTTACTACTGGATGAATGATGGACACGCATAAGCAAAAAGCCCTTGATGCTGCTTTGTCACAAATTGAGCGCCAATTTGGAAAAGGCTCCGTGATGCGAATGGGAGACCAGGCCAGGCGCGATATTGAAGCGATTTCTACCGGTTCTCTTGGTCTTGACATAGCACTCGGTATTGGTGGCTTACCGAAAGGACGAGTGGTTGAAATTTATGGTCCTGAATCTTCGGGTAAAACAACGTTATCCCTGCAGGTGATTGCTGAATGCCAAAAACAAGGTGGCACAGCTGCCTTTGTTGACGCAGAACATGCCTTAGATCCCAGTTATGCCGCTAAACTTGGTGTGCGCGTAGAAGATCTCTTAGTTTCTCAGCCGGATACCGGAGAGCAAGCGCTGGAAATCACCGATATGTTGGTTCGTTCGGCCGCTATCGACGTGATCATTGTTGACTCCGTAGCCGCTTTAACACCAAAAGCTGAAATTGAAGGAGAGATGGGCGATACCCATGTTGGTTTGCAAGCAAGATTGATGTCTCAAGCCCTGCGTAAATTGACAGCTAACATCAAACGATCAAATTCCTTAGTTATTTTTATTAACCAGATTCGTATGAAAATTGGGGTTATGTTTGGAAATCCTGAAACAACAACCGGTGGTAATGCATTAAAATTCTATTCATCAGTACGTTTAGATATTCGCCGAACAGGTGCTATCAAAAAGGGTGACGAAGTGTTGGGTAGTGAAACACGGGTTAAGGTTGTTAAAAATAAAGTAGCGCCTCCTTTCAAAACCACGGATTTTGATATTTTTTATAACGAAGGTATTTCTCGCGAAAGTGAGATTATTAATCTGGGTACGCAACTTGGTTTAATTGAAAAATCAGGTGCTTGGTATAGTTACCAACAAGAAAAAATTGGCCAAGGAAAAGAAAACGTACGGCTTTATTTAAAAGAAAATCCTGCGATTGCCAAGACCTTAGAAGATCAAATTCGTGCCCAATTGCTCGTTAAAAATAGTGCATCATTAGATGCGGACCGAAAAAAGGCTCAAGGACAAGAGCAAACGGATTACGAAGGAACGCTTGAGAAAATAGAAGACTAGGTGTATTGCGGATGAAGAGTTCGGAAATTCGTCAGGCGTTTATAGCGTATTTTGCAGAAAGAGGGCATGAAGTTGTGCCTTCTAGCTCGTTAGTACCAACGAATGATCCTACGTTGCTTTTTACAAATGCGGGTATGGTGCAATTCAAAGAAACTTTTCTAGGTTTAGAAAGCCGTTCTTACGGACGTGCGGTTAGTGCACAACGTTGTCTGCGAGCAGGTGGTAAACACAACGATCTTGAGAACGTAGGCTACACAGCTAGACACCATACTTTTTTTGAAATGTTAGGGAATTTTAGTTTTGGTGATTATTTTAAGCGCGAAGCTATCCGTTATGCCTGGGAATTTCTAACACTTGTCTTAAAGTTACCACCAGAGCGTTTGTGGGTCACCATTTATAAAGATGACGAAGAAGCTGCTTCCATTTGGCTCAATGAAATGAAGGTCTCGCCCGAAAGATTTTCTCGCTGCGGTGAAGCCGATAATTTTTGGTCGATGGGTGATACAGGGCCTTGCGGGCCATGCACAGAAATTTTTTATGATCACGGTGAAGATATTCTAGGTGGGCCGCCGGGAAGCGCTGATGCAGATGGCGATCGTTACGTCGAGATCTGGAACCTGGTTTTCATGCAATATAACCGGGATAAAACCGGCCAACTGCATCCATTACCCAAACCTGCCGTTGATACTGGCATGGGATTAGAACGAATTACAGCAGTGGTGCAGGCTGTGCACCAAAACTATCAGATTGATAGTTTTCAACACTTGATTCAAGCCATTGAAAAACTAGGGCCTATCGCTGAAATAGAGCCCCAAAAAACAGTGACAGCGCCGTCTTTTAAAGTTATTGCCGATCATATTCGAGCAACGGCGTTTTTAATCATGGACGGTGTTTCACCAAGCAATGAAGGAAGAGGCTATGTACTTCGTCGGATTATCCGTCGAGCCATTAGACATGGGCACCGTTTAGGGCTGGCGTCGCCTTTTTTCTTTAAATTAGTAGCGCCGTTATGTGAGGTGATGGGTGACGTCTATCCTCAACTGATCGCACATAAAGAACAAATTGAACAACAGCTTAAAAGAGAAGAAACACAATTTACTCGAACGTTGGCACATGGTCTGCGTTTACTAGAGGAACAAATCCCTAAGCTTCAGTCATCAGTATTGGAAGGTGCGCTTGTTTTTAAGCTGTACGATACTTATGGATTTCCCGTTGATCTAACGGCAGATATTGCACGTGAGCGCGGATTAAGTGTAGATATGGAAGGTTTCGAGCGTTGCATGAACGAACAACGCGCACTCTCTCAATCGACCAACCATTTTGAAGTAGACTACTCGGATGCTTCTCAGTGGACCGAAGCGTCACGTTTTGAGGGTTATGAAGCGACAGGTCTTTCTTCAACGATCACTGCTATTTTACAGGGGGATCAACGCGTGGATTCCCTGTATGTTCCAAGCGATTCGCAAAAACAAATGGAGCATTCGGAACAAAAAAAACCGGTGCGAGCAGCGATTGTGTTAGAGACGACACCTTTTTATGCAGAAAGTGGTGGACAAGTTGGCGACCAAGGACAATTATTGACAGCCAATGGCGTATTTAAAGTCCATGATACACAGCAAAAAGGGCAAGCCATTATCCATTACGGGGAGTTGCTACGAGGAGCAATCCACGTAAATGAAACGGTGGAAGCAAGCGTTGATGTATCAAGACGGCAAGCGATCCGATTAAATCATACCGCCACGCATCTATTGCATGCTGCCTTAAAACAAGTGGTAGGACCTGAGTTGCAACAAAAAGGTTCTTTAGTTGATGCAGCCAGAGCAAGGTTTGATTTTTCGTGCCATTATGCATTGAATAAACAGCAATTGCAGCAGGTCGAAGACTTAGTGAATCAACAAATCCGTGCAAACCATGAAGTAAAAACCGATAAAATGTCGCTGGAAGATGCAAAGCGCGAAGGCGCGATGGCACTTTTTGATGAAAAGTACAGTGAATGGGTTCGTGTTTTGTCCATTGATTCGTTTTCTAAGGAGCTGTGTGGCGGAACGCATGCATCACGTACGGGGGACATTGGCCTATTTAAAATTGTTTCAGAGGGTAGCGTGGCAAGCGGTATTCGGCGTATAGAATGGGTGAGTGGGGCCTATGCGCTTGAATGGATGAACGAGCAATTAAATCAGCTCACTGAAATTGCTGATCAACTCAAAACTACACCGGCAGGTGCTCTCGAAAAACTGTCACAGTTCTTGCATGATGCAAAACAAAAGGAAAAGATACTGCAAGACTTGCAAAAGAAACAGCTGGGACAGATGAGCCTAGTCTTACTTTCCGCCGTAGAAAAAATTCAGGGCATCAATATGCTCGTTACGCAAGTTGACTGTCAAGAAGGGCAGCGATTAAGAGATCTATTTGATCAGTTGAAAATGAAATTAGAGGACGCAGTCATCGTATTATTTACGATTGAAAAGGAAAAGATACACGTTGTTGCTGGTGTTAGTCGCTCTTTAGTAGGTAGAGTGCCATCGGCGACCACGTTCGTCAAACACTTATGTGGTAAAGGGGGCGGTCGAGAGGAAATGGCGCAGGGCGGCGGTGATGCCCCGAAGGATTTGCAGGAGAAGATTGCTCAAATAAAAGCCATGGTAGTAAAAATTGACGGTGTGCCTTAATGATTTACCTGCTGCGGAAAAGTAGAGTGCGAAAGTACCTATCGAACATAACCAATACAGGGTGCTGAAATGGCATTATTAGTGCAAAAATTTGGGGGCTCGTCACTTGCTACGATACAGCACATTAACCAAGCTGCAGACATCATAGCAAAGGCTAAGCAAGCGGGGCACCATCTCGTAGTGATTGTATCTGCTATGGGGGGAGAAACGGATCGCCTGATCAATTTGGCAGCAGATATGTCGGAGTCGCCAGATGCTCGCGAATATGCTGCTTTGGTGTCAACGGGTGAACAAGTATCAATGGCGCTTATGGCAATGGCATTGATCAATCGGGGAATACCAGCACGCTCTTACACCGGTGGCCAAGCCCGGATACACACTTGTAGTCAGTTTAAGAAAGCGCGTATTCATGCCATCGATACCCAGCCTATTTTGGACGATTTGAAACAAGGCAATGTCGTTGTTGTGGCTGGCTTTCAAGGCATTGATAAAGCTGGCAATATTACAACGCTTGGTAGAGGTGGATCAGATACTACCGCCGTCGCAATTGCAGCGGCATTAAATGCTGACGAATGTCAGATTTATACAGACGTCGAAGGTGTTTACACCAGTGATCCACGTGTGGTGCCAGATGCTAGAAGGCTTGATCAGATTTCATTTGATGAAATGTTAGAGCTGTCCAGTTTGGGCGCAAAAGTCTTACAAATTCGAGCAGTTGAATTCGCTGGAAAATACCGTATGCCATTACGTGTATTATCTTCAGCGCAAGAAGGACCAGGTACACTCATTACCTACTCGCAAACAGCGAGTATGGAAGCGCCCTTAGTGACCGGTATAGCTTTTAGTCGTCAAGAAGCAAAGATTACTGTTACAGGCATTCCTGATACACCAGGCGTTACGTCGGCGATTCTCGCTGAGATCAATGCATTAGGTTCAAATATTGATATGATTGCTCAACGTGTGCTTTCGCACTCGCAAACGGAACTAACGTTTACCGTTCCTCGGGCGGAATATGAAGAAATGATGAGAGGACTGCAAAAAATTGTTAAAACATTTGGCAATTATGTACTTGTTGGCGAAGTGGATTTAGCGAAAGTTTCTTTAGTGGGTGCGGGCTTAAGAAGTCATCCTGAAGTAGTATCCAATATGTTAGAAACCTTGGCTTCGAAAAACATTGGCACCCAACTAATCACAACCTCTGAGATTAAAATTTCATTGCTCATTGCTTCTTCCATGCTTGAAGAATCACTGCGCGCTTTACATGATGTTTTTTGTTTGAACAGAGAATATACGGAAGAAAGTGAGAATTCATTCTCTGCATCAATGATGACCAATGACGAAGGAAAGTTAACGCAGCGCTTTGTGTAGGGGAATATCAAGAATATTGGCGGAGAGGCAGGGATTCGAACCCTGGGAAGGTTGCCCTTCAACGGTTTTCAAGACCGCCGCTTTAAACCGCTCAGCCACCTCTCCAATCAATGAAAAAGAATATAAAGGAGTCCGTTGTATTTTGCAAGAATTTTTAGCCTCAGTCCTTGTTTTTCTAATTCTTACGCCCAATTTCTCCTAGAATTTTAACCATAGGCCTTGAAATTATTAGATGCTCCCTTATTATGATAAGTATAATCCTGAGTTAATGTGGGTAGTGCATCCTTAAAATCTTACGTTTGCCACCCATGGAGGAAACGCTAGATGAAAAACAATTGGCCTACAAAAAAATACGACATGTCTGCTGCTGCGCGTATTATGGAAGAATATGCCAATGAACAAAACACCGGGTATTTAGGTTTCTTTGAACTTATTGTGGATAAGGAAGAAAAGAAATGGGATTTTCGTTTATCTGGCTGGGTGATTACCTTAGCCCACTACTTTAAATCCCTCTACGGCAGTGATCACGGTGATTTAGTCACTCGGCAAGTCCTAAGCTATTGTTTGACTCGCGGGGAAACGATTCATTAAAGAAGAAACGTCCTCGTTGATAATAAACCAACATCCTATCTTCAGCAAACATACTAAAATATGCCGCTATTTCATTAAGGTATCGCCACCTTTAGTAAGACCTGTTAACTACGCAGGTATTTTTTTGCCTGGTTGGTTAGTACATAAAGTTGATCACCTTCCCCTTCTTTTTTGCTTTTCTTAGCCCCAGATTTTAAAAATTTTATAGATAGCACAACACAGAATTAATTCACTGGATTTATTTCTACCTGTGAAAAATGGGTGTTTAGCTTGTAAAAACGTTGTGACTATTCAGTGTATAGATCGCAAAACGCATTCCACGGCATAAACTTTGCATTTGTCCCCAATTTCTGTGGATAAGTGTGTGAGAAAGATGACGGGAAAAATAAATTTCTATTTTAAATCAATAACATAATTCCATTGGTTAAGCGGCATCAATTTTTCGACAGTAAGAAATTACGTGTCGAATTGCCGCATACACGGCAATGTTCATCGATGAGGCTGATGAGATTTTAAAGGTAAGAGGGAATAATTGAAGGTTTTGAGCTAAAGCTCAGCAGAAACTCTTCGCACATCGTTTGTAATTGTTGGCTAGCGGTTACAGCAGAATAATGATCTTTGATGGTTTCTAGCCACTGACAACATTGCACGAGTAAATTCTGAAAATCAGTATGTTCTAAGGCGCTATGCTCAATTGCTCTAGAAACAACCTGGTTGAAAATGACCATACGATCGAACTTACGTGCTGCATTAAAAGCTGTCATTAGTGGAAGTAATATCTTTTTGTCAACCAAGGGCCGTTGTTTATCAGTGAAGGGTATTTGTTTTTCAGCCAGAGGTATTGTCAGATAAAATAAAGGTTTTTTTTCCTCAAAAGGATGTGTCTGCCTGTCAACCAGTCTGAGCAAGCGTTGTTGGTAATGCAGCTGCACATTTTTGAATAAATGTTTTGCAAATCCTTTGTTAGTTAATCCTTCAATGCTCTGCTCAAAATTGAGTGTACACGTTTCCATGCGTTGAAGCATTTGCGGATTATCTTCATCCATATGCGTTAACTGCAAATAATCATCCACAAAATTAGTGATAATTTTCGTACTCTTTTCTGTTTCATTGTACACTTCAGCCAAATACGCTATGTGTGCAGGATCTAACAGCGTATCGATTGCTTTAGCCGAAAGATTGCCGAGGACAGGTCCATGCTCAGGCATGAATCTGACTTCTTTTAGGCTTAGAAGGTCTCTTTGAGTCAGAAAGACGCTAGGTCCATCGATTTTGAGTGAAGGAATTAACGTTTTTAACTTAATAATGACAGGGTTTTTTTCATTTTGAAGTCGATGCTCAAAATGAATATGTACGATGTTATTGTTGTCGATGATACTGTTTTCTTTAGAAATCGTGATATTGGAAATACGATTGGTATGACCTTTTTTATTTAAAAGGCTAGGGTTGTAGGGGCGTGTTCGCTTGTTTGCAAAAGGAACACGATAAGGATTGCCTAAATGATTATATAAGCGTGCCCCATGCACAGCTTTTTCAATTATCCGCGCTTTCCTTAAAAGCGTTTCAATCGTTTCTTGATCGCCATCTTCCTGAGGTACCTCTTGCATAATGCCAAAAAACTCATTTTTCTGTTTTTGAATACGTTCCCGGACAAGGTACATAAGCGCCTGGTTATGCACTTTTAAGTTGCCAATCTGCGATAACAGCGCTTCCTTTGATAATATGGCTTGTTTGAGTGCTTTCAAAGCCGTTCCATCGGTTGTTTCTACCAGTTTTTGCCTGGCGTCGTCTAACTCTTCTCTTAAGGCAGTTATTTTTTCAATAAATTTACTTTCACATATTTCGAAGTAACGCTTTATATAGGGTTCTTTAGCAAATAATTTAAGAATACTGCGGTATTTCTCTTTTTTCTTACAATCATTTAAAAAAAGAAAATTACGACCCATTAAATGTCGGTTGTATTTCGCGAAATCATTAGGGTAGTGGTTATAACCTGGATATCTTTCAAAATGATCACTGCTTTGAATGCTTTGATCAAAGATCAGGAAATCTAAAAGATATCCTAGGCTGTGATCGAGAGTGAATCCTTTATTCTGATTATAAGCACCGATGCTATCGCCGTCCGCGCAAACGCCCGTGTAGGCGAAGTTTCCACCAAGATCGGGTATAAAGTGATTTTTTTCTAGACCTTCTCCAAGTGTCACGAAGGTCGAATGATTGCTATACGTTTTTTTACTCAAAGCAGCATGGAAAATTTCTTCAATCGCAAAATTGTGTAGGGGTATGAGACCTTCATTAAAAGGGATAAAGAGCAGGGCTTTACCAATAGTGTCGCTGGGGCTTTTTTTTAAAAGGTCGCCTTCGTATAAAGAGAGCGCATAAAAATCTGTCGTATGAAGGCCAAGCATATGGGCGAGTGCAAGAGCGCCGGCTTCATTCTGCAAAGCCTCGAGAGACCCTTGTTTAGGTAGTTTGAGGATCGCGTTGGGATTTAAATGATATTGTTCTTGTCTGTCGGTATAAGTTTTGAGTGATGTAAGGGATGCATCCGTTATGTGTTGGAGTTGGCTAGCACATTTTTCGAGACTCAATAAAGAAAACTTTTCAGTTTGCCCACCTGCTTTATCATTTAATTCATAAAAGGTATGGTGCACTCCGTCACGACAAAAGCTAACGAGCAGTTGCGCCTCATTCTCGAGACAATGAATTGTCAAAAGAACTTTTGTAAGGGCAAGTGCTCTTTTCGTCTCAAGCTGAGCAGTTTCTGAAATAACAGAATTCTTCGTATTCTTGGCTTGGCTTTGAAGTAAACTATGATGATACCCTTCAAGCGTTTTCAAAGAATTATTCGGGAGATTTAAAAACCCTGTTAGTTTGTCTTTCGCAAGAGGTAATAACGCTTCAATCTCTTTTAACTGTGATTCGATGCTGCTTGGAAGGATATTTTGATAGCACCTCCACTCTTGTTTTTTAAAGCGATGAACTGGGTGTTGATAATAATCAGTTGTCGGGATAAATGTGAGGTGATGTTTATCTGCAACTTGTTCTAAGGCCTTGTAAGCAGCATTATCCCATGCATCTTTTACTGATTTTTCACCGGAAGAAAGTTTTTTAGGCGCACTCTCAATGTTTTTGAGGTAATTGACACCCGCCTCGAGAATAGCCATTAATGCTTCTTTCTTGGCGTTGTTATCCAAGGGATTTGTGGGACCAAATAAATAGATATGAGTTCTTGCTAATTTGTCGAGAGCCTTGCTACAAAAGGTAAACAGAGCATTACCATCATCGATGGCAGTGTGTTGTTCATTCTTAAGAGCAGAGGACAGCTCAGGCGAACATTCTTCGAATGTGAAACCAAGTTTCGGGTCAATGGGGACTATATTTTCTTTGTCATCAGGCTTTATGGAAGCCAACGATGCCTTGTTTAATATGCTTTGCTCAAAAAATAAAGTTAAAATACGTTGTTTTAAATCTTTGGTTAACATTTGAAGGTAAAAATTAGATGCAATTACACACAATAAAGTTAATTATACAACAAAAAAAATAAATTTTGATAATTTTGGGTGATATTTGTGTTTTTTGGAAAATTATAATATTTTTTGCCTGTCTGACATGAGGGCAAGTAGTGTAAGGCGACACTTTCTTCTCAAAACGCAAGAAGAAAGCGCAGGACAGGGAAAAACCCTATGGTAGTGAAGAAACAAAACTACAGGATTTTATAAGCAGTTGATTTTCATCGCTATCCCTGCTTTTCTGTGCTGGTTTAAACTGCGTTAGATGCATTTTGTCCTTTAATTGCTTTATAGGAAGCGGTATGAGGGGTTGCATGCACCGAGAATAGGCGGCATATTGAAGGTTTTTAGCTTTGGTAAAAGCATCAATTGCTTGTTGGATATCAATTCTATCTTCGGGAAGGTAAGCCGTCATTTTTTCAAGCGCGATCTTAATCGTTGCTGCCGCTCTGCTGTCTAAACGATTCCTTTGTTCTGCTGGCATTAAATCGAATAAGGTCGAATAATCATTAGAAAAGCCATATTCAAGAATAGACGGGCCATCGACCGCATAATCATAACTCGTCATATCACCTAAGCCCCAGAATAAGGTTAATACTCGTCCCATACTATAAATGTCGCTTAATTGGCTGGTACCCTCAAGTTTGTCATCTTCAAAAAATTTTGTCCCTTTTAAACGTAAATGACGTGGGGCATGTAAACCCTCGGGTGAAATAAAACCTGGCGTACCCACTGATTTTTCTGAGGGACGCAATGGGCCATCTATTTTTGCTAGACCATAATCAATGATATAAATTTGTTTGGTATGAACATCAATACAAATATTTTCCGGCTTAATGTCACGATGTACCAAGCCCAAATCAAACACTTGCTCCTTCAAGGCTTTTAATAACAAGATACTGAATTCGAATCGCGTATCTAAAGATAAGATATTTTTTTTATAGCTTTCTTCAAAATTGGCATTAAGTTCCGCAGAGTGAAGACGCGCGAGTTTTGTTTGGAGGTTAACCGCATGCATATCATGGTGTTGCACATCAAATAAATCATGGCCGGCCATGTACCTGAGAATACTGACAACCTGTTTTTGACTGATAACCGGCATTTTTGGGTGTAAATGGTCGGTGCGACTTTCCATGAGATATTCGTGATGTGCATCCCTAATGAAGCGCGATCGTTTAGCAGGATTTCTCGACTGAAAAATTTTAGCAACGCGCGTATGGCCTTCTTTAGGAAGTTTGCGGATAAGCTGGCCATGTTTGAGTTTTAAGGTGTGATCAATAGGATAGACGATCGCGTAACCACCAACTCCAAGGGGCGGATCCGCCTTTTCTTTCTCACATAGAGGATTACCTCTGTCTCGAATGACCTCATAACGAGGTTTTTCTTTTTTGCTCGCTCTTTTGACAATGGTACTGGATAAAATGACTTGAATAGGTTGGTCTTGATAAATAATCTCATAGGACACGTCTTTTTCCCAGATACGAGTGCGTTCATGGTTACTTAATAACAAGGTTTTTAATAAATGAAACTGACTTTTGGTCGGTTGAATGGGATTAATGAACACATTCATAAAGGCTCTCCATGCTTATTAAATTTTTTTACGGCAGAAAATTTTTATAGACGCAGCAAAAAGAGGTGGTATAGGAACACCATCTAACCTCCATTTTTTACGAAGTAGATAATTTTTGCAAGGTTTTGTGAAAACGCTCTCTATTAAACAAAGACCTTGTTTACACGAAGATAAATGGCGTTATATTCTAAAAAGAAAAGAAAGGCTTCTTGAGAATGAAAAAGGTTTTTGTTGCCTTATTTGTATTCATGACTATGTTTAAGGTACAGGCGCAAGAGCCGATTCGGATTGGTGTCGATCCTTTTACACCACCTTTTATCATGCAAGGCGGTAATCAACAACTATATGGTTTTGATATTGCCATGATGCAATACATTTGCCGTGCGATGCAGCGTTCTTGCGTTTTTGTTCCTCTACATATAAGAGAGCTGGTTCCAGCCGTTGCCGAACGAAAGGTAGATGCAGCGGTTAGTGTGCTAACAGTTACTTCAGAACGTTTAGCACAAGTGAATTTCTCCTTACCATACTTGCTCAGTCAGGCGCGCTTTCTTGGCCCGGTTAGCCTGGGTAATCAGCCTTTTAGCTTAGATCTGTTAAATGGGCGCAGTATTGGCATTGCCAAGGGATCCATTTTTCCCCTGGTCATTCACTCTTTGGGCATTCGTCCCACACGTATTGAAGAATATGAGGATTACCCTTCGCTAATCGACGCATTGCAAGGGGGCAAGGTTGGGCTCGCATTAATGGATTCGCCTACGGCCCTTTATTGGCAAAATCAATCATCTAAGCGGCTAAGTGTGCTCGGCCAACCGTTCACCTTTGGTTTTGGTTTCGCCATTGCCGTTAACCGAAATGAGCCTGAGTTATTAAATGCAATTAATCTTGCTCTGGAACAATATCAAAAAAGTGATGCTTTTAAACGAGACTACAATACCTATATCGCAAGTTTTTAAACAAATTTTTAAACGAGCTTTCTAAAATAGGATGCGAGCAAAGAATCGACTTAAGTTCGTCGAGTGGTTTGTGGCTCTTCCCATAAGGTCATAAACAATACCATCACTATCGGCCCAACGAACAAGCCTAACAATCCTAAGGTTTCGACACCGCCAAGTATACCGAACAATACGGCTAAAAAAGGCAGTTGAATAGCGCCGCCGATTAAAACAGGCTTGACGAAATGATCGGCGACGAACATGACAACTGTACCCCAAGCTAACACAAAAATGGCCCCAACTAAGGATCCCATCGAGAGCAAAATAAGACCGACAATGATAAAAACGATAGGAACTACAAAAGGAATCATGGCGGCAAAAGCAGTGATAAAACCAGTCAAAGTTGGCGCTGGAAATCCCGCTAAAAAATAGCTAATACCCATTAAAATTCCTACACCTAAACCCACAACAATGGTGCCATTAACCGTGGCCCGCAAGGTGGAAGGTAAACGTGCAGCATAGCGAAACCAGCGATCCCCTAAACAATATTCTCCGATCTCATTAATCTGCCGAAAGAGTTTATCGCCATCACGATAAAAGAAAAAAAGCGTTAACACGGTGAATCCCAATTGAAAACCGCGATGGGCAAGGCTCACACCCACTCGCTTAATATAATAACTAGCAGGGGTTAACGATAATTGTAGGTTCGATAAAAATTCACGTACGTTCCCAGGATGGCCTAGATTATCATTCCAATAACGCATCAGCTCATTATGCATGATTGGGAAATTTTGAATGACTTCAGGCGGTTGACCACCTTCGCGATTTATTTGTTGCAAATAATTAATAAAAAGCTGGATATCTTTGACCAGAATACTGATCAACCAACTTAAAGGAACAAGGCACAATAAAACTAAAATAGCAGTAAATAAAAAGGCAGCCACATCCCGATAACGACCGAAAAGTGCCTGCCAACGAAGGTAAAGGGGGTAGGTGGCAATGGCGATGATTGCTGCCCAAATCAGTGACGGGATGAAACGATGAATAATGAAAATACTAAGGGCAAGGATGCCAACGGTGACGCCCATACTGATTAATTCTTTATGATTTTCATGCATAGCTTGAACCTCAAAAATGTTGGTATCCGCATGGCGATAGAACTTCTATTCTGCCATCTTTTCTTTCAAGAAATAATCCTTTTTCGACTTGTATAATACCGATATGATAGCAATGAAGATTCTGCTCTTCACAACTTAACAGAAAATTCGCCTCTTCTTCTTGAGGAATCGTAAAACAAAGTTCATAGTCATCGCCACCACTTAAGGCTAAATTAAGGGCTTCTTGTCCGAGAACATCTTTTACAAGTGGATGGACAGGTATCTGATCAGCATTGAGGCGTGCACCTACCTGGCTCATTTGACAAAGGTGGTTTAGATCAGCACCAAGCCCATCAGAAATATCAATTGCTGCACTGGCAAACCGACGTAAAAGTTCAGTGAGGTCCGTGCGGGGAGTCGGTTGAAGTAATTTTTGCAACAGTGTAGTTTGCTCATCCTTGGTTAGAGACCGGTTAATATCAGTAGAATTTGAAGAGGAATCCAATTGTTGTACGGCAAGGGCTGCTGCTCCTAGTTGACCACTGACGTAAATACAATCGCCGGCAGATGCACCTGTACGTTGAACAGCAGTGCCGATCGGTGCAAGTCCATGAATTGTAAAGGTTATGGTTAAGGGACCACGGGTGATATCTCCGCCAATCAATGCGATTTGCCATTGTGCGAGGGTATCATGTAAGCCCTGGGAAAACCGTTCTAGCCACGTTTCCTCGAGAGAGGGAAGCGTCAGGGCTAAACTGATCCATGCAGGCGTTGCAGCCATTGCTGCCATATCGCTGATATTCACTTTGACTGCGCGGCAAGCAATATCGTAAGGGTCCCAACTCTCTAAAAAATGGACGTTAGCGACCAACGTATCTGTGCTGATTAAGAGATGAGAAGCCGGCGACACTTGCAGACAAGCAGCATCATCACCGATGCCGACAATTACATCGGCTCTTTGAGGGCGAGTTAGTTTAAAAAAACGCTTGATCAGCGAGAATTCATCCATTCATTCTGCTTCGGAGGCTTGCTTTTCCATACTGATCTCAAGTGCACGGAGGTTTTTACACAAGTTATTGAGGACACCGTTTACGTAGCGATAACCATCTTGTGAACCAAATGCTTTGGTTAAGGCGACGGCTTCATCCAAGACAACCCGGTAGGGGATTTCAAGGCAGTAAAGTAACTCAAACGTGCTTAGCCTCAAAGCGGTTAATTCGATAGGATTTAAGGCTTCAATTGACCGATCTAAAAAGGGCTTAAACTGGTCTTCAACTTGGGATAGATGGGTCGGAATACCGTGCAGCAAACGCTTAAAATAAGCTTGATCAACTTTGCTCATATTATTTGCGACATGAAACTGCACCTCAATTTCACTCAGTGCAGTTGCAGCCATTTGCCACTGGTACAAGGCCTGTAAGGCGAGCTTGCGTGCACGCCTTTTTCCTGCAATACCAAGGCTTGCGGAAGATAAATTATCTTGGCTTAAATTTTCATCAACAAAAGGTTTCATACAAAGGGCTTCACTCATCATTCTTACTTCGGTTTAAATCATCCAGAGTTTGCCTAAAATCGCTTACATCCTGAAAGCGCTTATACACGGATGCAAATCGTACGTAGGCAATATGATCCAACGTCGATAGTATTTGCATCACAAGTTCACCAATCTGAGAAGAAGCAATTTCTCGCTCGCCTCGTCCTCGAATACGTCTGACTAACGTTGCCATTGCTTCTTCTAAGGCGTCAACGCTAACAGGGCGTTTCTCTAATGCCTTTAAAAGACCAGCACGTAACTTATTGTCGTTAAATGGCTCTCGACGTCCGTCTTGCTTAACAACAGCAGGCATCAGAAGCTCTGCCGTTTCAAACGTCGAAAAACGCTCATGACAAATAAGGCATTGCCTTCGTCTGCGGACTTGCGTTCCTTCAGAAATTAATCGCGAGTCGACGACTTTCGTATCCTCGGCGCGACAAAATGGGCAGCGCATCAGTGAGGATACACCGGAAATTGACGACATAACGCTTTAACGTCGCTTTGAATCCGTTGTAGCAGCTCTTCATTGGTTGGCGCATCTAAAATACCTGCAATCCAGTGCCCCAGCTGCTTCATTTCAGTTTCTCGAAAGCCTCTGGTTGTCACGGCTGGTGTACCTAAGCGTATACCACTGGTCACAAAAGGACTGCGGGGATCATTCGGTACTGAATTCTTATTCACAGTAATATTCGCGCTTCCTAAGGCAGCGTCTGCCTCTTTGCCGGTAATGTTTTTTCCTATTAAATCAACGAGCATTAAGTGGTTTTCAGTACCTCCCGATACAATCGAATAACCGCTTTCTTTTAATACTGTGGCTAATGCCTGGGCATTTTTAATCACTTGCACTTGATAATCTCTAAAATCAGGCGCTAGTGCCTCTTTTAACGCAACGGCTTTTGCAGCAATCACATGCATTAATGGACCGCCCTGACTACCGGGGAAAACAGCGGAGTTTAATTTTTTCCCAAGCGTTTCTATGTCGTTATTATTGGCATTTGCATTCGCTAAAATGAGCCCGCCTCTAGGCCCTCTCAAGGTTTTATGAGTGGTTGTCGTAACAACATGTGCGTAAGGCAAAGGAGAGGGGTATAAACCTACCGCAATAAGCCCTGCAACATGTGCAATATCAGCCATCAAATAGGCACCTACTCGATCTGCAATTGCTCTAAACCTTTGCCAATCTAGCACCTGAGAGTAAGCTGAGAACCCTGCGATAATCATTTTCGGGCGGTGTTCAAGCGCTAAAGCTTCTAAGGCATCGTAATCGATTAAGCCATTTTCTATGTTAACACCATACGAAATGGAGCGGTAAAGCTTTCCTGAAAAGCTAACCGATGCACCGTGCGTGAGATGCCCCCCATGAGGAAGGGCCATGCCTAGAATTAAGTCACCCGGGGAAAGTAACGCCATCATTGCTGCGGCATTTGCTTGCGAGCCAGAATGCGGCTGGACATTGGCATAATCTGCGCCAAATAATTTCTTAGCGCGGTCAATCGCTAAAATTTCCACTTGGTCTACGTATTCGCAACCGCCATAGTAGCGCTTACCTGGATAACCCTCAGCATATTTATTGGTTAAAATAGAACCCTGCGCCTCAAGCACACGAGGGCTTGCATAATTCTCTGACGCGATCAGCTCGATGTGATCCTCTTGACGCTGTCGTTCGCTTTGAATGGCTTGCCATAGGGCATCATCATAGGCGTAAATTGTATCATCTTTATCAAACATCAGCAATCCTTAGTCACAAAGTGTCGAGAATGTCTCGTCTAAAGTGCATGAACACAGGGCATCATAGCAAACTACGATCGTTCGATCTGTAATTGATTGTTGTTACTGTATTTAACTTTTAATACTTCCCCGGCATATGTGTAACGTCCATGCAGCAGTCGGCCTTGAGTATCATAAATGGAAAGATCCATGCCTGCATGACAATACCCATAGTAATAAAGGTTAATATAATGCGGTTCATCTTTTGGATAAATCCTGAAACTTTCTAACGCGCTGCCATCATCAAATCGTCCATAAACATCGAAGGATTCATAGGTGTAATTCAAAATGGTAATTTCACAGCGTCCGAAGTTTGTAGTTTTTGTTACAGAAGCTTTGCTTGCTGCTTCAGTCGGAACGGCAGGTGAGGTTGCTGATTTATGGGTGTGCTGATGAGCAAAAGCGGCATTGGAAAGTCCGAATACGGCTAAACAGACGCCCAGGTATGTACGTAATGGAAGAAAACTTCGTTTCATAACTATCCTCATTCGTTAGTAATGAATAAAACGGTAAGGAAGATGGTAACAAAGCGTTGCGGTTAGTCAAGTGACAAAACCGTTTAAAAAAAGATTGACTCGTTCTTAAAGAGATCGTGTATTAAGAAAAGATATATTTGACACAACCTCTAACGGGTGATTCTTGAGTAAGCGTATGTTTGAATAAACGCCAGGTTTTTTCATCTTAAAAACGGAACGATATCCTCCACAGGGATCTGGAGTTGCTCTTCCATACTGGTATTACTTGACTTATAACTATCCACCAGTAAGCATAAATCTTTTTTTGACAACTCAGCTAAATGCATTTTTTTATAAAAATTAGACTGATTGGACCAATGATCAAGCGCTTGTAGGCAGTTCTCAATGTATTCCACCCGATGAGATGGGTCACTAGGTTCCGGAACGAGGTAATTTAAATACCTTATTTTACGGATAGGTTCCTCCGTATAGAAAATTTTCTGAATCAAAGATAGACGTGCTTGATCTTCTACGCTGTTTGTAGAACCGTTTGCATTGTTAGCGAGTTGGTAGAAGGTAATATCGCTCAATTTATAGGTTTTAAAAAAAACTTTACTCGAAGGGGAAGAAAACGCCAACTGTCCAAGTTCTTCGTTACTGTAAGAAAACAATAATTTTTTGTATTCACCTACTAATGATGTTACATCCTGATGCTGGGAATGGATGAGGGAAACGTTCTCTAAAAAGGTATCTTGTAATTTTTTTAACTGCTGAAGGCGTGCTTTGAATACTAGGGTAAAGGGGCTTTCACTCTTATTAACGATTAGGGCTTTTCCTTGATCAATGAATAGTTTCTTGCTTCCAGAAAAAAAGCGATTTTCTTGCGATGATCTTTCAAGATCTTGAATCGCTCTATATTGAATCGTTGAATCTTTATTTTTTAGAGTCATTTTTTTAGCAGGGTTGGGTGCGAATAACTGCCAATTTGTTGACTTTTTTTGTAGAAAAAAAATACGCATATTTTCTTTATTAAAGCCGAAATAGGAGAAAAAATTGTCTTTTTTTTCAAATTCTAAGAGTAGGGAAGCAAAATCCTGTTGAGGCATCATTGCAAAATAAAGCTTGTCGCAGGTTTTATCGTCTTGGCGTCGTATGTTATCAATATTTTCTTTGTGAAAATCAATGAGTGTCATTCCTGCTTTGTGCCTATTCAAAAAATCAAGGACGAAGCTAGCTTCTTTTTCCTGGCAGGTTAAATTAAATAGGCGGAAATGATGCGGATGAGAAGATTTCTTTTTTTCGATATAAGCTTTTAAAATCTGGCCGGATAGATTAAAAAGAGCCCCTAATTTCGATTGTGATCGATAAAGGTACATTAATCGGGCAAACGCATCTACGCTTAATTTTAATAAAAGCTCTTTTTTAACCTCAAAAGCATCTTGACCTAATTCAAGTATGTTGAAAGCAGCTAGTTCCGACTTCAGCGTTTCTATTTCCTCCATTTCCTGGTCTCTTTTGCATGCTTGGCCTAACCTGATTAAACGATCAGGGTCTACATCTAATCCCTCAAAAACATTGGGGAGCGTCGGTACAACGGCATCGATGAACTTATTATGATTTTGATCGGCGTCATTGTTAAACAATTCTTCGTTTTCCATTGTGCTAAAATAGACAAGTTTTTTTACTATTTTATCATATTTTATAAAAAACAATCAATATATTTTCGATATATACAAATAAAATACGAATAATAATAAAAAATTCGTCACTATCCTGCGAGAATACTTCATAAATCAGAGTGCGATCTGAAAAAACGATTTCTTCCAAAAAGACTTGTTTATGCATTTAAAAGTAATTTCAACGCTGTTTTTAGCGCTTAAGCTCAAATCTGCTTATGAGGCCCCTACAGAATATGATACTATTCGTGGTTTTCATACGGCGTAATTCACGATGATGGACAAGACTTACTCTCCGCAGCAGATTGAAGAAACTTGGTATGCGCGCTGGGAAAGCCACCACTACTTTTCACCGCAAGGACAAGGTAATCCTTACTGTATAATGTTGCCTCCGCCCAATGTAACAGGTTATCTGCACATGGGGCATGGATTCCAACAAACATTAATGGACGTGGTTATTCGTTATCATCGAATGCAAGGTATGAAAACGCTGTGGCAACCCGGCACCGACCATGCGGGTATAGCTACTCAGCTGGTAGTGGAACGAAAACTCGAATCGGAAGGATTGTTGCGGCAAGATTTATCCCGCTCTGATTTTATTGATCGTGTCTGGAGCTGGAAAGAAGAATACGGTAATCAAATCGCGCATCAAATGCGTCGCTTAGGCTCTTCCGTGGATTGGTCGCGTGAACGATTCACTATGGATGAAGGGTTGTCTGCAGCAGTTAGCAAAGTTTTTATCCAGCTTCATGAAGAAGGTTTAATTTATCGAGGAACGCGATTAGTTAACTGGGATCCTAAGCTTGGTACTGCTATCTCTGACCTTGAAGTGAGCATGAGTGAAGAGCCTGGTAATTTATGGCACATTCGGTACCCCTTGGTGGGTTCTGACGCTTCACTGATCGTTGCTACGACTCGCCCTGAAACCTTATTAGGTGATGTCGCTGTAGCTGTGAATCCTGACGATCCACGGTATCAGCAATTTATTGGTCAACAGGTTGAATTGCCCCTATGTGGAAGAACCATTCCGGTTATTGCTGATGACTATGTAGACCAAGCTTTTGGCAGTGGCTGCGTTAAAATTACACCTGCGCATGACTTTAATGATTACGAGATAGGCAAGCGCCATGGATTAATGGGCTTTAGTATTCTGAATAAAGACGGCTCGTTGAATGACAACGTACCTGATGCGTATCGTGGGATGGAACGATTTGCAGCGCGAGAACAAATTTTGACCGACCTAAAAGCCGGTGGTTTTTTAATCAAAACCGAACCTCACAACTTAAAAATCCCTCGCAGTGAAAAATCCGGGGTGGTCGTTGAGCCGTTTTTAACGGAGCAATGGTACGTTAATATCAAACCCCTTGCAGAACCTGCTATTGAAGCTGTGCGTAAGGGAGAAATTGAATTTTTACCTCAGCATTGGACAAAAATTTATTTTCAGTGGATGGAAAACATCGAGGATTGGTGCATCAGTCGGCAACTTTGGTGGGGGCATCGAATTCCTGCATGGTATGACGAAAAGAAAAACGTCTATGTGGGCTACAGTGAAAATGATGTGCGCTTTAAATATCAGATTCCAGATGACACGCGCTTAACGCAAGATGAAGATGTGCTTGATACGTGGTTTTCTTCCGCCTTATGGCCTTTCTCGACGTTAGGTTGGCCAGAAAAAACGCCAGATTTCAAACAATTTTACCCTACTGCACTCTTGGTAACTGGCTTTGACATCATTTTCTTCTGGGTCGCACGGATGATTATGATGGGCTTAAAATTTACGGGGAAAGTCCCCTTTAAAACAGTACTCATTACCGGTTTAATTCGCGATAGCGAAGGACAAAAAATGTCCAAATCAAAGGGAAATGTTTTAGATCCCTTGGATATTATCGATGGCATTGACTTAAAGGACTTAATTGCAAAGCGCACAGCTCATCTACTTATACCTTCGGTTCGCAATCAAATTACCAAAGCAACTCGTAAGGAATTTCCCCAAGGTATCGAAGCGTACGGAACGGATGCCTTACGTATGACGTATTGCTTGCTGGCATCGACAGGACGAAGTATCCGTTTTGATATGCACCGGGTTGAAAGCTGTAGAAATTTTTGCAATAAACTTTGGAATGCATCGCGCTACGTTTTGTTAAATACGGAAGAAGAAAACACCGATTTTGAGGACGGTGCTTTTCAATACAGCGTTGCTGATCAATGGATCTTATCTCGCCTGCAAAACGTGATTGCTACCTGCCATCACTACATTTCAATTTATCGCTTTGATCTGTTAGCAAGTACTTTATATGACTTTGTATGGCATGAATATTGTGATTGGTATTTAGAGCTTTCAAAATCGGTGCTCTATAATGAGGCCGCTTTAGGTGCTATGAAACGTGGTACCAGGCATACTTTAATTCATGTATTGGATCAAATGCTAAAGCTGCTGCATCCAATTATGCCTTTTATTACCGAAGAAATATGGCAACGTACGAGTAAGTTTACGAGCAATAACACCGCCACGATCATGCTTACTGCTTATCCGAGCGTGGATGAAGCATTTATTAATCCTACGATCGAACAAGAAATGACATGGCTGCAAGAAATAATTCAAAGTGTACGAACACTTCGTAGTGAAATGCAGATTTCGCCGGCTACTTTAATTCCGCTGTATTTGAAAAATGTTGCACCAGAGACTGAAACCGCGATTGAAAGGTATCGTGATATTTTAATGGCCTTATGCAAGTTAAATCGCATCCATTGCCTCCATACTCAAGAATTAGGGCAAGCAGTTGCCTCCGCGGTTGTGGGGGAGCTTGAATTATTAATTCCGCTGGAAGGTATCATTAATCCTGTCGCTGAGCTTGAGAGGCTTGCCAAAGAAATTGCTAAGCTAGATAAGGACATCGTTTTTGCAGAAACAAAATTAAGCAATGCCGAATTCACCGCAAAAGCGCCTAGAGATGTCATTCAAAAAACAGAGGAAACGTTAGGTAAAGCACAAATTGCAAAAAATAAGCTCTTAAAATATCAAGCGATGCTGCAAAATATTTGATTAAAGAGTGCAGATAAATGCACTGAAATAATTCGCACATAAATATTACTTGCAGAATGATTTTTGTTGCTACTACATATAAAACAAGCAGAATTAAAAAAAATGAGCTATAACTAAGGTTATCAACATGAGAAGGGATGCTCATGATCATAACTTATGCCTTGGCTTCCTTATTGTCGTTCAGCACCTCTTTTGCTTGGGCTGCTCCGAAGCCTAGTGCTTCCATTCATGATTTGAAAACGGCTCAGTCTTTTCGTAACGTCTTAATGAGTGGCTATGCTTCTTTGGGAAAGCTACAAACTTTGCTCAATGTACCTGTCCTCAATGCTGTGGATGCGTCTTCCAAAGAAGAAACGAATCAAGCGCCTGTCACAATAGATGCTTTTTTAGGAGAGGAGGCAAAAAGCTTGGAGCCCCAAGCAGCGAATAAAGTGCTGGCGCTTCTGCAGTGTGTCAAGCAACAAAGCATTCCCTATCAGCCCATACTCACTGTCATCGATTATCATCTTCCTGCTGATCAAAAGCGACTATGGGTATTTGATCTCAGTGAAAAGAAACTTTTGTACCACACCTATGTTTCGCACGGGCTAAAGTCTGGCCGTTTACTGACCAATTATTTCTCAAACCGTTATAACAGCAAAGCAAGCAGTATAGGTGTATATAAAACAGAAAAAATTTATTACGGACGACAGGGCTTGTCGCTGAAGCTTGATGGGTTGGATAGAGGCTTCAATGATAATGCTCAAAATCGCGCCATTGTAATGCACGGTGGGTGGTACGTTAATGAAGACTTTATTAAAAAATATGGAAGACCAGGAAGAAGCTGGGGATGTCCGGCATTACCTTTAAAGCTAACTCAACCTATTATTAACACGATAAAAGACAACACCTTGTTTGTGGTTTATTACCCTGATGAAAAATGGATGGAAAAATCCAAGTTTTTAAATTGCCAGCAAATGTTCAGTGAAAACCAAGAGGGTCAAAGCCCGCCAGCAGCGGGAGCTTCCTCCTTAGCGACAATACCTCCCAGCCCGCAACAGCAGCTTATGCCGCAGAATCAAGGGCAGTCTGCACTTCCTAAGCCGGAAGAAGAAATCAGAGAGGCGGTATTATATGTGGATTTTGCAGGTAATCATGATTATGCTGAATTCAAACCCTTAGTCGTGATGTCAGCTAGGAACTATACCCAATTTTTTGGGGCTTCAGCTCCCCTTGAGCGAATGATTCGAAAGCAAATTAACCAAGAAGAATACGTTGCAATTAGCCCTAATGAATTTCAAAAATTAGCACTGAAATACCAAGAGCAAATCACGACCGATCAATTAGGTAAAGAATCGCTTGAAAAGCTTCTCTATTTTGTGACGCCCGCTTTGAAAAGGCAGCGGGGCTATTATGTGACGGATATGAACTTGGTGTCATTAGAACGACTTAGAGAGCTTAAAATCGCAAAGCGGTCGGCTAAAGAAAAAATGATCCCCACCGTAAAATCTCTTCCACCCTTAAATCAACTGAAGGGCATCACAGAAAATTACACCCTCATCTTTAATAATCGTGGGCCCATCCAACTTGAAGCCACGAAGCAATTTATTCGCTGGTTGGGTTTGTAAGAAGAGCGCAGCTGATAAAGCGCTAAAGAGTAAAAGTTATACTCTCTAGCGTAGCGATTAATATTTATTTGAATAAAAATATTAATGAATGTTAGGTCTACCAGGTCTAGGTGCATCGTCAGGTCTTTCAGCGGATGCATCTTTTAGAAACCTTTCGAAATGCTTGGACTGCTCAGAACTTTTACCAGGGGCAGGTGAGATTTCATAAAATTTTTGAATGGATTTATCATTAAATCCTGGGCATTTAAAGCCTTTAAGAAAGAAGTTATAAATGTCACTTTTAGGATCAAATTTCTTCGAGGGTTCTTTAACCGCAAGCATCGTGCGAATCTCATTACGAGATAGCCCGCATTTGTACTGTAAAATAAGCGCATAAGCCGTATATAAGGCAACTGCGTACTCTTTGTTAGGTGCATAAAGAGTGAGCTGCAGCTTTTTGAGCTGCGCGCTAGCATCGGGACTGTGTAAATCTTCGCCCACTCTTCTTTGTAAATCTCGTATAGCCATTTGCAAGGCTGCATGAGCGAAGGCTTTATGATAGGCTGCTTTGTTAGAGCCAAAATCCTTCAAGCTGGGAAAATTCTCTCCTTCAGTGTGCACTTTTGAAAACTTTTCATTGGGCTCGCAAACCTTGATAACCGTAGGCTTTTGCGTAGCTTCAGGCGCACTTAACTGTGTAGGATCTTTTTCTTCACGTATGCTTTCTATGTAAGCTGCGTGTTTGTTTGACTGCTCAAAATACACATGATACGTTTTATCCGAAGTTTTGGAGGGGTTGGGAGCATCACGAGGAATATCGACGACGCGATAACTTTCAAGCTGATCATAGGTTTTTTTCTCGGCGAACAGCTCTTTACTTTTCTCATCGTCTCTATCACAAATTACTAAAGGCTGTAGCTCGGCATTTGGATTTTTTTGATCGGCTAATACCTTCAAAGCCTCTATATTACTTTTAGGATCTTCAGGAAAAACCTGTACGATGTAGACATCCTCAGGAGAAGCCATACGTTGAAACTGTTTATTGCTGTCGAGGTCCATGAGTAACTTCATTAGTTTGCTATTAGCTGTTTCCCGTCCATCATCTCTAGCCTTAGAGTCAGCATTGAGTTTAATCAGCGCTTTTTCTAGCGTATGTTGAATGGTTTCTTGGGAAGTTTGATGGTTTTTTAATACCTCCTTCCGTGCCTTTAAGGCTTTCTGAAACTCTTTTAAGTCATTTTTTTTGTTGCTGTTAGGCGCTTGATTCATGAGCGTTTGGTTACTCTCAAGTGCTTTATCGATAGAGCTTATTTCTTCCTGTACCTTGCTAATTTTTTCTAATAAATCCTTTGCATGGTCATCAGCTTTTGCTGCCAATTCCTCTAAATCATTTATAAGAGTTTTTCGTTTTGACGTATCTTTTTTTAAGTCAGATAACGTCTTTAAACTTAAATCTTCCTCAAAATCAGCAACTGCATTTATTAGTTTTTCATCAGGCTCATTAAAAGTATATTTAGATACATTAAAGTGTTTTTCAAATTGGGCTTTTGCGCTTGAAGCGATCTTTTGTGTGCGCTCTTTGTCGGTTTTCGCTCGGAGACCTTCCACCAATTGATATGTATCATATTCGTAAGGGTTGTTAGCACCCATATGTTCGAGGCTATCATTATTCTGTATGAAATCTAGACGAAATTCGTTATCCTCCCAATACTGCTTTAAAATGGGCTCGATTGTATTATAGGTTTCTATAGGTTCTTTATTAATCATTACAAGCAAATCATCCATCACACTAGGATCGATAGCTAATGCAGCCTTTGCTTCGCTAGAAAGAGCTGTAAAGGTATTTTTAAAGCTCTCACATATTTTTTCAAATGAATTCTCTTTGAAGTGCTCAGAAAAAGAAACGTCCAAAGAGGCAATAGCTTCGTGGAATTCTTTCTGTTGCACTGCAGCTGTAGAAATATCTTTGAAATCAAGAGAGTAATTATCTTGATTATAGAAAACAAATAGTTTGTTTTTGAGCGTTACTAATGCTTTAAAAAACGCTTTGATCTGGTGTTTTGCTTTTTCATCAGTTCGCTGTAAATTGATTGTGTTGCGTTCAATAAGCAACTTTGTAGAGGGTTGATTTCTCTCTATTTTTCTTTCTAAATCTCTTATTGCTTGTTGATTAGATATTTGAGCACTTAAAATTTCCTTTCGAGCCGGCTCCAAATGAGATATTGCTGCGATTTGTGATTTAATGGTTGGTTTGTCCATCTCGTTTTTTTTAAAAGCTTCAGCCGTTTCTTGTAGAGCTTTTTTGAGCGTTTGAATAGGTTCTTGAACTTTGATCTCTTCGGAAAGATCATCAAGCTTAGTCATCAACATCTGTGTTGCATTGAATAGACCTCCTTTTTGTTCTTTGATCATATCGTCATTGATATCTTCAACAGCTTCTTGGTTATCAGCAGGAATAATATTTTCATTCTTCAGCACTTCTATTTCTTTCTCGAGTACTGTGTACTCTTTTTCAAGCTCTCCGTACTGATGAAAGGCTATTTTAACCTTTTGAAAGTAAGGGGTAATCTCTTCTTCCAACGGAAATATACGATCAATAAATTTCTTCACTTTCTGTTCGAGTTCTTGTGGGTTTTCTTCTGAATAATTTTTAACAAAATCAGTGAGTTTTTTTCTGGCTATATTCTTGGTTTTTGCCCCTATCGGGGATTTGAAGTATGACCCTATTTCGACCTCTAGCTCGTCCTTAAATTTTTCTTCGAAAATAATAAATAATTCTTGTCCAAAATGCTTTTTAAATTCATTATCAATGCCTTCAGTCAATATCTTTTGGGTGAGGTTCCTGTTTAGGTCAAATTCTTTATCAAGCTTGAAACGAAAGACTTCAGTAAATAAACTATTCAAATGAGTGTACGCGGGGACTGCATTACTAAAGCCTTTTTCTGCTTGTTCCATTAAATCGTTAAAGAGTTTCTCATTTTCTTCCTTTGAGAGTTTAATCTTACTTAGTTTATCCTCCTTTTTCCCTAGATTTTTTTGCCTAGTTTCTTCCTTGAATTCTCTGTCTTCTTTATCATCAATATTTGATAGATCTTTTTGTAACGCATCCTTTAATTTAATCAAAAGATCATTCGACAGGTTTGATTGTACGTTGGTAATAAACTCAGCTAAATTTTGTTTTTTGGTAAGCATTTCAGCATTTTTTTGAGCTTCTTGATTAATTTGCAATGTTATTAATTCTAGTTCTTTTTGTTTCTCATCCAACAACAGCCTGTTTTTTAAGATTTCAGAAAGGGACTTAGGGTCTTGAATGAGCGACTGAGCAGCAGCGATACCACCATTTAGAATTTCGCTTGATTTTTTCATAATGATTAAAGTGTGTAAAAAATGCGCTAATTTAATAATAGCATATTTGGCTTAAGAAAAGCTTTTTTCTTTTAAAGAGCGTTTAAATTTCATTAAAAATCAAAAACGTATTTGATTCTGAAAAAAAGATGAATATTGAAAAAAATACGTTAATTATTGCTGAATTTAATAGATAAATATTGATGAACACTTTATACTATTTCAAACATTTTACCCTAGTTTAGTAAAACTAAACTTTAATTTTATCGAGCTGTCTGTGATTTGGTTGCTTTGTTATATCTCTATTGCTGCAGTGTCAGCAGCGATGGTCACGCCTGCATTACCCATTATTGAAAAGTCTTTTTTATTAAAGCCAGGTGAGGTTGAATGGATTGTCTCAACCTTTCTCATTGGGTATGTCTTAGGCCAGTTGATATATGGTCCTTTAGCAAACCGCTATGGCCGTTTAAAGTCCTTAAAATTTGGTTTAAATATTAATTTATTAGGCTTATGTATTTGTATTTTTGCAGCAATATACGGGCATTTTTTTTGGCTATTAATAGGGCGTTTTATCACGGGTTTAGGTTCTGCAGCTGGGTTAACCTGTACGTTGATACTGATTAATGAATGGCTGCCAGAGGTTAAACGTAAGGCAGCAATGGCTTATTCTGTTTTATCTTTTGCCTTAGGGGTAGGGTTTGCGGTGCTCATTGGGGGTTTAATCACTCAATATATTCATTGGAACGGTTGTTTTGTCTTTCTCTTTCTCCAAGGACTTGTGTTGCGCATTGGGGTTTGCGTGTTTGATGAAACGTTACAAACGCCAATGTATTTTAACATTCATAAGCTGCTAAATGATTATCGCCAGGCGATGTCTTCTCTGCAGTTAATGGTGTTTTCTGCGGTATGGGGGACCTGTTCCGCCATGGGTTATTGTTTCGCTGCAGCAGGCCCACAGATTGCCCATTCGTATTTACAGCTTAGCGCTGCAGAGTATGGGTATTGGAACATGCTTAACCTTTTAGGTATGGTTTTAGGCGGCCTTTCAGCGCGTATTCTGTTACAAAATCTTCCCACCATTTATGTGATTCGTTGTGGTTATACCGGATGTCTGTTAGCTCTCTTAAGCCTATCTATGATGTTAATTATTAAGCATTATTCAACACTATGGTTTTTTGCCTCAAGTTGTACATTGTACTGGTTTAGCGCGTATTTATTTGCAGGTGGATCGTATGTGGCCTCCGCAGCTATTAAGGATAAAGCAAGCGCGTCATCGATGATGAGCTTTGTTAATATGGGCATTGCTACCTTGGGTGTTATTATCATGCCCTGTCTTTCTTCAGATCCTTTTTATGGTTTTGTGATACTGGTATCAAGCTGCATGCTGATTACCTTGGGGTTATCCATCCTATGCCGAACCATCAATATGGGCGCCCCATAAGTATTAATCAAAGTCACAGCCTCCATGAGTTAGCCTGCGAGATAAGAAAATCTTATGATTATCGCTTGCCGAGACTGTGAGAAACGGCGAAGCGATAGATTGATGAGCAGTGGTGGTGCTAGAGAAGAGTCCTTAAGCTATTTAGTGGGATCTTCCTAACCGTGGTCTTTGCTGAGTGTCGTTCTCATCTGCTTGGTCTGGCTGAGGTTTGATGAGATCTTGCAGCGCTTGTTTCTTCTCTTTTGATATTTCTTCAGAGGCCTGAGGTTTAATCTCGTAAAACTTGCAAAGCGCTTTGTCATCAAATCCTTTGCACTGATAGCCGCGAAAAGGTCCATAAACGTCCCCTTTAGGGGTAAATTTTTTAGTAGGCTCTGTTACAGAAAGCATCTTCATCACTTCTGCCCTAGGTATATTGCATTTTTGTTCTAGAATTCGTGCATATGCCGTATATAAAACGATGGCATGTTCTTTAGAGGGGGCAAAGAGAGTCAATTCTAATTTCTTAAGCTTGGCGATTGCTGCTGCACTTTGTAAATTGTCACCTACTCTGCCTTGTAGATCTCGAGTAGCCATTTGTAGGGCAGCATGTGCAAGCGCTTTCTGATAGTCAGCCTTGGACGTGAAGTTGGCTAAAATAGGGAAATTTTCGCCTTTAGTATGCAGTTTAGAAAATTGTGTATTAGGTTCGCATACTTTGATCCGAGTAGGTGCTTCATCGGTTTCAGGCTCAGGCAATTTACTCTTATCCTTTTCTTGATCTAATTTGTTGAGATAAGTTTGATGGTTACTCGCAGTTTTAAAATATAACTGAAATTCAGTATAGCCTTTGTTCTGCGCAGCTGCTGGAACAGTATCCACCAACCGATAACTATCAAGCTTGTTATAATCTTGTTCTTCAACTGCGAGCGCTCGCTGTGCATTAGGATCATTTCGATCCACAACCATGAAAGGTACATTTTGCGTGCCACTGGCATTCTCTCTTAATAGCTTGAGAGCTTCTTTATGACTACTATCGTTGCCAGGTACCACTGCCACAACATAAACGTCGTCAGGTGCTGACAATCGTTGAGCAGCTTTAGCACCACTTTTTAACGATTTAAGAATCTTAATCAAATTATTATCGGGCGCGTCGGGATTTATAGGGCTGTCGGTAAGCTTGTGCAAAGCCGTATTAAAGTCATTTTTCAACGTTTCTTCTTCTTTTTGATGAGCTTCTATCGTTTCTTTGCGCGCTTTCAAAGCTTTTTGATAATCTTTTAGGTCCTTTATCTTGGCGCCTATTGGGGGCTTATCAATCAATTGTTGAGTTTTTTCAATAGCTTCATTTAGCTTTGCAAGTTCATTTTTAGTGGCTTCAATCGCTGCCGTGAATTGGTTTTTCTTATCTTCTTGTTTCTTAACTAACTTTTCAAGTTGATCAATCAAATAAGTAAATTTTTGGTCATCTTTTTTTAATTCAGACAAATAGGCTAGGTCTAAAGGTGCGTCGATATTGGTTACTGCTTTAAGTAGATTTTTTTGAAAAGGAGTAAAAATGGCCTGCTTGGAAATATCAAATAGCCGTTCAAACCGATTATCCGTTTTTTTAGCAGCACTTAATTTTTTGCGCTCTTCGTCCGTTTTAAAACGAGCTCCCTCGGTTAAGTTGAAATGATTAAAGAGATAAGGATTAGCTTCTTCTGCTTCTTTAGCGGTTATATTTCTTAGTAACGCTTTATTTCGGGTTTGCTCATTGTTCCAGTATTTTTTTAACTCAGGAATAATTTGATCATAAGTATTTTTAGGTCCTCCAGAAATAAGGACATTGATGTCGTCTTTGACGTTAACGTTTTCAGAATCTGTAAGATTTTTGGCAACGGTTTCTTCGGCTTTTACTGTAATCTGAGTAAAAATGGAGTTTATACCGCTGCAGATATCTGTGAGAGTTTGATTCGAGGGTGGATTTTCTAAAAAAAGTTTATCAAGTGTAAGGATCTCTTCTCGAATCTCTTCATTTAGCATCGCCCTTTTTTTCTCAGCGAATGAAAGACGCAGCGCTTGTTCATCACGGCCTTTATTAGCAGGATCATTTTTCAATGCAGAAAGTTCTTCCGTGGAAGGTGCAGGAATCAATTCCGGTTTGATATCAATTAAAGTAGGGGACTCGGCTAGAATTAAAAGATTATTTTTAATAGTGACAAGTTCAGAAAAAATGTCATCAATGCGTTTTTCCTTAACGGTATGTATTTCCTTTAGCTCATTTTCTTGTTTGTTGATGTTTTTTTCATGTTGCTCTGATTTTGCTTGAGCCTGTTTAAGTTCTTGCTTTGAGTCATTCAATTGACGAAGAGCTCTTACTATTAGTGGATCAATTTCATGAGCCCTTGATTTGAAATTTTCAATATTTGCAATCGCTTGATTATCAAATTCATTGTCATTAACGAGCTTAAGAAGAGTGAGTTTTAGCTGCTCCATCTCCTTATCAGCATTATGTATGATATGTATCCCCTCAGGGGGGAGTATTTTAATTGACTCTTCTTGTAGGCCATCTTTTATAGTAGAAAGTGCTTTTATAGTGGAGAATAATATTCGCTTATTGGCTAGAAGCTTATTCTCTCGATCCAAGTTTTTAATTCTTGCATTTTGCAAGGTTTGTTCATTTTTTTCTTGTTTATTCTGATCATTTTGTTGCTGCTTTACTTCTTCATGATAACGATGATATTTATTAAAGAATTTTTTCATGCCTTCGTTAAAAGGGAATAAACCATCCAGGATTTGCGTTACTTTATTTTTATCTAGAAATGTTTCTGCCAGCTCTATAAAAGGTTTTTTTGTTTCTGAAAAATCATTCTCCTCATCAAAATAAGCAGTAATGATGGGTTTTAGTTCTTCTTTGAGCTCTGCAATGGAACTTTCAATTAAGTTTTCTTTTTGGAGAGCCAGTGTTAAATCATCATTGATTTTTTCTCGTAGGCTCCGCTTTAAAGCTTCAATGGACGCGAGGGGTAAATTTTGAATTGATCCTTTGATAGGGGCATATATCCGGTCGATCATCTCCGTCACTTCAAAAACCGGATGTTCAACAAGGCCTTCGTCAATCAATTGTTCGATTTCTGCTTTCTCTTGATCTAAATAAAAGGCACGTTCCTCTATTGCCTTACCTAAGATGCTATTTTCTTCTACAAGCGGAGAATTAATTTGCACTTGAGCAGGGATTAGGATTTGTAACGACTGTATGCTTTTTTTTATCGGTTTTTTAGATAAAGCCCTATCTGCGATTCTCATGATTCGCTGCACTTCAAGTAGCGTATTATACTGTTTTTGTAGTGCTTCAACTCGAGTCTGTGTTACTGCAATCACATTTGGTTCATTGTCGACGTGAGCTTGTAGCTCTTCAAGATTATTTCCAGCTTTAGCAGCCGCAGTAAGAATTCTCGATAGAGTTTCAGAAGCATAAGGTGATTCTTTCATATATATGTTTAATTTGTTTAAAATATGCGCTAATTTAAGCATAGCATATTTAAGCTTAAGAAAAACTGTTTTATGAACATAAGGAATTTTTAATTTAAGCGCAGCTTTAATTGAAGAAAACAGATCCTTATTTGCGAAATTATGTCTTTTATACCCTTAAAATTTTTTAGTGTAGAATAAAGGCGCATAATTTGGATAGAAACACTCACAAATATCATCATTTAGGATAACTCATGGCTTTAACACCAGAAACCGATACCACGCTTTTAAATGCACCATTAGGAAAAAGCGCAAACTATGTGGATCAGTATGATCCTTCGCTACTATTTCCTATCCCTCGCGAAGTGAAGCGTAAAGAAATTCAAGTAACCGATCCAATCCCCTTTTATGGGTACGACACATGGAATGCCTACGAAGTGTCTTGGCTGAATGAATCAGGTAAACCCGCAGTTGCAATTGCGCGTATAGATATTGATGCGGCCTCCAAAAATATTGTCGAGTCTAAATCTTTTAAGCTCTATTTGAATTCCTTTAATAATTCACGCTTTACTTCGACGGAAGCTGTCAAAACGACACTTATAAATGATTTGGAAAGAGTCTCTGAGGGAAAAATTAACTTAGAAATTTTTCCCTTAGACTATTTTATCCATCAAAAAATAGAAACTTTCGAAGGGGATTGTTTAGACTCGCTGGATGTTACGTGTGATTTTGTTAATATAAACACGAATGCATTATCTGTTGAAGACGGTATTGTTACAGAAGTACTTTATTCCAATCTCTTAAAATCAAACTGCCTGGTTACTGGTCAACCAGACTGGGGATCGATTCAAATCAGCTATCATGGCCCAAAAATAAACCGAGAAAATCTACTAAAATACCTTGTTTCTTTCAGAAATCATAATGAATTTCATGAGCAATGTGTAGAACGAATTTTTATGGATCTGAGTAAACAGTGTCGCCCCAATCAACTGACGGTAAAAGCTCGTTATACGCGCCGCGGTGGGCTCGATATCAATCCCACGCGTAGTTCTAGTCCGATAGCCTTGGATAACAACATCAGAATGGCCCGACAATAAATTTCTGATCACCGTGATAAGGAATGTTAGCTTTTAACACGCCAATGAATCCATGCTGCCAAGAGGATTATCGATAAAAAGCCAAGGCTCACACCATAAGGGCGCCAACTTTCACCTACCAATGAAAGCGCGTCGGGTGAGCCGAGCAGCGAAAACGGAATCGATAAAGCAACATCGACCAAGGCTGCCCCGGCTACTAGTCCACAAGCGATTAAAATGCCACGCTGCTTGCGTTGTCTTCTTACCTCTGAAGAAGGGCTGGTTTTATTGACGCGCCAGTCAATCATTTTAGCGATAACGCCGCCTAAAAATAAGGGAAAAGAAGAGGCAAGTGGTAGATACATACCAATGGCTACTCCCAAAATTGATAAGCGATATAAACGGAATTTACGGAAAAATACGTTTAAGCCGATCATTAACAGAATAATCAGTGCACCTATACCTAACATGTTCCAAGGTAATGTGTGATGGAAAACGGCTTCAGTAACGGCAGCCATAACGGCAGCAGGCGGTGCAGGTAATGTATGACCGGTATCAATTTTACCAGCAGGCATAACGCCTGCGATACCATAAACATTAAAAAGTAATTGCATGACAGCAGGTATGATTAAGGCCGAAATCAGCACACCCCATAACAGCATTATCTGTTGTTTCCAAGGTGTAGCTCCTACCAGCTGACCCACTTTCAAGTCTTGCGTATTATCGTTTGCTATGGCGGCAATGCCAGTAACAACTGACCCAATGATAATTGTAATTGCTTCAAGTGCCTTAAGCTGTTCTGAGGTTAAGGGAAGCGGCAGAAGATGGTGCATGACTTTAAAGAGCAACCAAGCAGTGAGCAAAATACCGGCAATAATCACTGAACTTCCAGGGCTTGCTGTAACGCCGACCATTGCTGAAAAATAACTGGTGATAACAGAGAATAAAAACCCCAGGATCAGAATATAAATCACCATTGCAAAAATGAGGGTGGGCGTGAAAGCAAAATCGACATCGATACCAGCAACGTCGACAGGCATAATAAACTGAAATAACAAGAAAAGTACTGCAGCTGTTAGTAAAATACCAATTAAAATCCAAGGAAAGGGAAGATCTCTATCAGTTCTCGGAATGGATGATTGCATCATCGGTTTTTGGCGCATAAAGCTTTGAAAAGACACATAAATATTTTGGTTTAAGGGTTTTAAGAGATTAAGGAAAGTCCAAATGCCTGCAAAAAGCATTGCACCAATACCCAAGTAGCGCATTTGTTGATCCCATAAAAGCAGTGCTGCTTTTTCAGGAGAAAAATGAGAAATAATTTCAGGATAAAATTGGCTGACCAGGGGCAGGGCGATAAGTCGTGAGATAACAGCCCCTAAAAAGATACTTAAAGCCATTTCCGATCCAATCAGGTAACCTGCGCCAATCATGGCCGAAGAGAAGCCTACTCCAATCCCAAAAAGAGAACGGTTCAAAATAAACCAGGTGCTCCAACTAGAAGCAATGTATTTAAAGCCTGTTTGTAAGAGTTCAAGTATCGCTGCCACTAGGCCACCATAAACAATGTCTCGAATACCTGATTTTTCAATCGAGGTTTTTAATACCATCGCAATGGCTCTGCCTTCAGGAAAACGCAGCAGGGGTTCATTGACGAGGATGCGTCGCAGCGGAATAGAAAATAAAACACCAAGGACGCCTCCGGTCAAGGCAATAAAAAAATTGGTGAGATAATCAAATTTAGTCCAATACTGAATAATCACCAGCGCTGGAATGGTATAGGCAATGCCTCCGGCCACAGCTTCCCCGGCGGATGCCGCTGTTTGGACAGCATTGTTTTCTAAAATCGTTGCGTTTTTAAAAAAGCGTAAAATGCCTAAAGAAAGGATCGCAGCAGGAATAGAGGCGGAAACCAAGATGCCTAACTTTAACGCCAAATAGGCATTAGACACCGCTAAGACTAATGTTAGAACTGCAGCAAGGAGCAAGCTTCGGAAGCTAAGCTCCATGGTTTTTTCTTCATCTAATGTTTGATTAGTTAACACGAATTGAATCCTTATTGTTCCCAGATAAGCTCAGCCATATTGGGGCGCAGAAATTCGTTGATCGCTTGTTTCGGAATAAAAACCGCTTGCGGTCCGTAAACGTAGGCAGCAACTTGATAAGTATCAAAGACGATGACAAGCCCTTCATCCACCCAATACCAGCGTGAGTAATTTTCAGAGGTAGGCTTCGTGCCCGAAGCTAGCCATTCGGGGGTGGAAATGTCTTTTTTACTCAAAGTGCTTTTGCAAATCGTGGCAAGTTTTGCTAAAAAATCGACCTTAGGTAGGAATAGCTCACTAAGAGAAATAGGTTTTCCCTGAAGAAAATTTAGAGTTCTTACACTATTACACGGGTGTGCAGCGCCTTTAACATAAGTAGAAATATTAAATAAAAGACTTACTGCCGCTTTTTTTTGGTATTTAATTGCGTAATCAACATAGAGGTCACGTTGTTGTTTAGAGGCGCTAGCTTTGCCAGGGGTAACTGGTTTTTTTAAACCCGGGGTTGCTTGTTTTGTGGGTTCAATTGTTTGATCGGGAGGGCAGGGACGAGCTTGTATGTCTTTGATCAAAGCTTGGACTGCCTCGTCCACTTTTTTATCGGAGAACCCTTGGGGATATTCGATTTTTTGGTCAGTTTTATCCGCCGTTTTTTTTAATAAAACGGTTTTAGGTGCTGCATAAAGGCTTGGATTTGCAAAGAGCAAACAAAGTGCAAAGACACAGAAAGTGCTTTTTGGAAAAAAAGAAGGTTGCATTTATTCACTCCTGGTTAGTTGCTTGTCCATATCTTCTTAACTAGCGGCTATCAACTGCCCTCGTTTGTTTCGAAATGAGGGAGATCGTTGGGATTTTTTAACCAAGCACGATGGTGTTGATGGTCATAGATATCCCATTCCTGCAGGCTGAATTTTTCCTGAGCAAGGTCTAGTAACAGCCAGCCAAGAAATTGGGCCACGATTTCAGGCTTTAGGAGCCGATGGCTATCTTTTAATTGTCGAAAAAAATCACGCTTATCTTTCGCCATTTGATCGGTGTGTCTGATCAGGGCTTGCATGTTGGTGTCAACGATCCCGGGCATAACAGAAGCAAAGCCTATTTCTGGACATTCTAGTTGCCAGCATCGGGTTAGCATGGACAAGGCAGCTTTCGAGCTACAATAGGCTGCCCATCCTTGCACGGGAAAATGAGCGGCCCCTGTACCAATCATTAAAACGCGGCCCTGGTGCTTTTGAAGCGCGGGTAGAAGTGCTTGGGTTAAAAATAGCGGAGCATGAAGGTTGATCTCAAACGCTTCTTTCCATTCTTCGTAATCTAACTGGCTAAGGGTAGCAATCGGTGAAATAACGCCCGCATTGTGAACAACACCTTCAAGTTTACGACCTTCGACCGTCTTCAAAATAAGCGACCGGCCTTCGGCTGTAGCGACATCGGCAGTTAAATATTGAATTCGAGGGGAGAGTTGAGCCGTTTCCACCAAGGGTTCGGTGCGTCGACCAATGATTATTACTTCTTTGTCGCGTTCATTCGCTAAGAACGTTGATAATGCGCGGCCAATACCTGTGCCTCCACCGGTTACAATAAACACAGCTCATTCCCCTTGGATGAATGAATAAAAATAAAATCAGCAGTAAATAGCTAAACTTTTATGAATAAAATAAAGATTATATGCGAAATACGGCTATCAACGAAAGGAATCAGTTAACAAAATGTGTTTAAGCTTTATAATAGAGTATCGAGATATTACTTGTGCAAGAAAGGGTTGAGCATATGCATACGGGCACAGTTTTTTATACAATATTTTTAATATTTGTAGGGGCGGCCCTGCTTTCGACCCTTGTTTTATATACGCGACAGTCGCTTTTGGTTGCCTACTTATTGCTCGGGGCAATGTTAGGTCCTTGGGGCTTTGAGCTCGTTACGGACTTAAGTACGGTACAACAAATTGGCGAAATCGGTATTTTATTCTTATTGTTTCTTCTCGGCTTACACTTGCAGCCGCAAAATTTGATTCACATGCTTAAAAAAGTGACCTGGATAGCGATTGTAAGTTCCATTTTATTTGCCGTGGTTTCTTATTTTGTGGGGCGTTGGTTTGGGCTGACAAATACTGAAGCGTGGATTTTAGGTGGCGCGATGATGTTTTCAAGTACGATCATCGGCTTGAAGTTGTTACCGACCACTATCCTGCACCATCAACATACTGGCGAAGTGATGATCAGCGTTTTGTTAATGCAAGACGTGCTGGCGATTATCATCTTAATTTTGCTTAACAGTGCGCACAAAGATGTCAGTTTTTCTTGGCCTCAGCTTTTAACCGTTGGGCTGGCTCTTCCAGGTATCACCTTGTTCGGTTTTGCGGTGGAGCGTTACATATTGGTTAAACTACTGGCCCGTTTTGATCGAACCCAAGAATATGTGTTTCTTTTAGCAGTTGGCTGGTGTTTAGGTATGTCTTTGCTTGCTCAAAAATTGCATTTATCTGAAGACGTGGGTGCCTTTATCGCCGGTGTTTGCTTAGCATCAAGCCCAATCTCTTTATTCATTGCAGAAAGTCTCAAACCACTGCGGGATTTCTTTTTAGTGATGTTCTTTTTTGCTGTAGGTGCGACTTTTAACTTTGGCTTTGTGCATGAAGTTTTTGTACCTGCTTGTCTTTTAGCGTTCTTAATGCTCTTTCTCAAACCCATGCTATTTCAAACTTTGTTAATGAAAGCCGGAGAGAAAAAGCCGGTGGCTAAAGAAGTGGGATTACGGCTTGGCCAAGCGAGTGAGTTCTCCATTCTTGTTGCGAGCATTGCATTTAATGCGAAATTGATTTCTGAAAGTGCTTCAAATTTAATTCAAGCGACAACTATTTTAACGTTTATTGTTTCCTCTTATCTGGTTGTTTTACAATATCCAACCCCGATTGCATTATCTGAGAAGATGCGTAAGGACTAAATATCTATGAAACTATTGGTCATCGTGATTGCGTTATTAAGTGATCGTTATCTTATGCACGCCTTGTCTTCTCGGCGTTTTATTTGGTTTCCTAACTATGCGAAGTGGGTTTCTAAACGAATGCCAGCGCACGTTACGCCAAATCAATACCCATGGCTTTATTTATTGTTAATTATTCTGCCATTGCTCTTGATAGTCGGATTTGTCCTAGGCGTGGCTAATGTATTTTTGTGGGGTCTATTTTGCTGGCCGCTACACTTTTTTATCTTCTACTATTGCTTAGGGCCCAATAATCCGTTTTATCCTTGTGTTGAGACAGGGGAAAAAGTACCTGCTGTGCACACCGCTGAAACAGCCGATTTAGAACAGGCCCCTGTAAACTTAGACAATATTACAACCTTTCCATCCGAGATCCTTCATAAAGCTGAGGACAAAAACATGATCGAAGACAAACAAGCCATGGCTTGTTACTTTTCTGATGTGAATGGTGCGCTTTTTGCAGTAATTTTCTGGTATATTGTTGCCGGACCACTCGGTGTATTGTTTTATCGGTTAGTTGCTTTGACGAGCAGCAAAGTATCCGAAGCGGCAAATATTTCGGCGGACCTAGTCGCACTTTTCGATTGGATACCCGCAAGAATAACCGCTATTTTTTATTTATTGGTCGGAAATTTTCAGCGAGGGATACGCTGGGTGATAGAGCAATTCTTCTCAGTTCCCGCGAACAACGCGACCTTTTTAAGCCAGACTGGGTTACTTGCTGTGCGCTCGAATGAAAAGGACATCTTATCCATGCCAGACGCTGAAAATCTCGTCTGGCATGCTGTGATATTATGCCTGACACTATTGGCAGGATTTACCCTAATGGCCTGGCTTTAAACCCTGCCGTGTTTTTTGAGGAACAGCTATGTCCAACGATCTGAATCACAACACGAATCATGAGGCAGGTAACAACGATAACGATCCTGCCGAAACGCAAGAATGGTTAGATGCTTTTCATGACGTTTGTGCCTTAGGAGGCGCTGAACGTGCGGCTTTTTTATTAGAACGTTTATTGCAAGAAGCCAATCGTCAGGGAATTCGTTTCCCCCTATCTTTGAACACTCCTTATTGTAATAGTATTAGACCGCATGAAGAAAAACCGATGCCGCCCGATGATGGCATGGTGAATCGTATCAGTGCATTAATTCGATGGAATGCTGTTGCGATGGTATTGCGGGCAGGTAAAGCTGCGCCTGACGTTGGTGGGCATATAGCGACTTATGCGTCAGCAGCTACTTTATATGAAATTGGTTTTCATTACTTTTTTAATGGTCCTAATGCTGAAAAGGGTGGTGATCTGATTTATTACCAAGGCCATTCTGCGCCAGGTATTTACGCACGCGCCTTTCTTGAAGGTCGGTTAAGTGAAGAGAAGCTGGATAAGTTTCGTCAAGAAGCCGGTGGCCATGGGCTTCCTTCTTATCCACACCCTTGGTTAATGGGAGATTTTTGGCAATTTCCAACCGTTTCAATGGGCTTAGGACCTTTGCAAGCCATTTATCAAGCACGCTTTTTAAAATATCTCGAAAACCGTGGCCTTATTGAAACCAATGGTCGAAAAGTCTGGGCCTTCTTAGGCGACGGCGAAATGGATGAACCAGAATCATTAGGTGCTTTATCTATCGCAGCGCGAGAAAAGCTCGATAACCTCATTTTTGTTGTGAACTGTAATTTACAACGATTGGATGGCCCCGTTCGCGGTAATAGTAAAATCATTCAAGAGCTCGAGAGCGTCTTTTTGGGTGCTCGCTGGAACGTCATTAAAGTAATCTGGGGCGGACGTTGGGATCCTTTATTCGCCGAAGATGCCACGGGCATTATGCAAAAACGTATGGAAGAATGTATCGATGGTGATTATCAGGCTTATAAAGCTAATGACGGCGCTTATGTGCGCCAACATTTTTTTGGCCAGTATCCTGAATTAAAGAAAATGGTAGAAGGGATGTCTGATGATGAGATCTGGCGTCTAAACCGTGGTGGTCACGATCCGCAGAAAGTCTACGCAGCGTATGCAAAAGCAATTGAACATAAAGGTAGCCCCACCGTTATTTTAGCTAAAACCATCAAAGGTTATGGTATGGGTGCTGCGGGGGAAGGACAAAATATCACCCATCAACAAAAGAAAATGACGATTGAGCAGGTTCGTGCTTTTCGAGATCGCTTTAGCATTCCTATTAGTGATGATGAAATCGTCGATATTCCTTTTTATCGCCCTGACCCAAGTAGCCCCGAAATAAACTTTCTTGCAAGACAACGCGAGGCTTTAGGTGGGTATTTACCCTATCGTCAGCAGCAGGCGGAGGCATTGCAGGCCCCAGCGCTCGAGAATTTTTCTGCGCTTACTAAGGGCACAGAAGGGCGTGAAATTTCAACGACCATGGCTTTTGTTCGGGCGCTATCTGTGCTTTTAAAGGATAAAGTTCTTGGCCCGAGAATCGTGCCAATTGTACCCGACGAGTCACGTACTTTCGGTATGGAAGGATTATTTCGTCAAATTGGGATCTATTCCCCTGTCGGGCAGCTTTACACCCCTGTGGACCGCGAGCAAGTGATGTATTATCGCGAAGCGAAAGACGGGCAAATATTAGAAGAAGGTATTAACGAGGCCGGTGCTTTTTGTTCGTGGATGGCGGCAGGAACTTCTTATAGTTCGAATGGCTTTCCCATGATTCCTTTTTATATTTATTACTCTATGTTTGGATTCCAACGAGTGGGGGATTTGGCTTGGGCGGCAGGTGACATGCAAGTGCGAGGCTTTTTACTAGGAGCAACGGCAGGCAGAACTACCTTAGCTGGAGAAGGTTTGCAACATCAGGATGGGCATAGCCATATCCTCGCCTCGACTATTCCTAATTGCGTTGCTTATGATCCTACTTATGCTTACGAATTGGCCGTTATTTTACAAAACGGCATGTATCGTATGTATGAAACGCAAGAGAATATTTTCTTTTACATTACGTTGATGAATGAGAACTACGAACATCCTAAAATGCCCGAAGGTGTGGAAGACGGTATTTTAAAGGGGATGTATCTTTTACAGGAAGGCAAAGCTACCGAAGCTTCGTCATCAGCAAAAGATGCAAACCCAAAACCTACTTTGAAGGTCCAGCTATTAGGAAGTGGCACAATTTTAAGAGAAGTCATTGAAGCGGCGAAGTGCCTTAAAGAAGATTTTAATATCTTATCGGATATATGGAGCGTACCAAGTTTTAATGAATTAAGAAGAGAAGGGTTAGCAGTCGAACGAGAAAACCGACTGCATCCGGAACAGCCCGAAAAACAAAGTTACGTAACAGAATTATTATCTGGACGTGAAGGCCCTGTAATTGCAGCAACGGATTACATGCGTTTATATGCTGATCAAATTCGTCCTTTTGTTCCAGGTGATTACCTAACCTTAGGAACAGACGGCTATGGTAGAAGTGACACGCGGGAAGCGCTGCGTCATTTTTTTGAAGTGGATGCAAAATATATTGTCATGGCTGCCCTTGATGCATTGGTTCAACAAGGGAAATTACCAAGAGACACCCTCCAAGCAGCCATAAAACGTTATGGCATCGATCCCGAAAAGGTAGATCCTGCTATCCATTAATCATCGTTTGACGAGGCAAGCATGCAAGAAGAAAAAACCGTCCGGGTGCCGGATATCGGTGGCGCAACACAAGTCGATGTGATTGAGCTGCTAGTTAAACCGGGCGATGCAATTGAAAAAGAAACGCCGTTGGTAACGCTAGAATCCGATAAGGCTAGTATGGAAATCCCTTCTTCCGCAGCAGGTAAAGTGAAATCTTTATCTGTTAAAGTGGGTGATAAAGTGTCTGAAGGGGACGTTATCTTGGTACTTGAAGATGACGGTACAGACTCCAAAGCGCAGGACCAAAAAGAAACGGAAGCACCCTCTGCAAAAAAGGAAACAGTAAGTAAGGCTTCATCCGATGATGATCAAGATACTGTAAAGAAAGAGGGACATGCTGAGAAAGAAGAGGAAAAGGCGCAATCATCTATCAAAACATCAGAAACAGAGAATGTGGCTGATAAGCAATCGGCATCTGAAAATGAAAATCTAAGCGCTAATGCTGAAAACGATCATCTCTATGCTGGTCCAGCAGTGCGTCGATTGGCACGTGAACTAGGGGTTGAGCTAAATACAGTAAAAGGAAGTGGAAAAAATAACCGAATTACAAAAGAAGACATACAAACGTATGTGAAGGAAAAAATTCGTGCGACTCAGCAAGGGGCAAGCGGGCTTTCTCTAGCGCCGGCACCTTCCATTGATTTTAGTCAATTTGGTTCCATTGAATTAAAACCTTTAAACAAAATCAAGCGCTTAACCGCACAAAATGTCCATCGTGCTTGGGTAACCATTCCTCATGTCACCCAAATGGACGAGGCAGATATCACGGATCTAGAGGCATTTCGTAAAGCAACCATTGCAGAAGAAAAAGTAAAGCCAGATTATAAGCTGACAATGCTGGCGTTTGTAACTAAGGTTATTGTGGCTGCCTTAAAGAAATTCCCGCAATTCAATACCTCTTTGGATGCGAGCGGTGAAAAATTAATTTATAAAAGTTACTACCACATCGGCATTGCGGTAGAGACACTGAATGGATTAGTAGTCCCCGTTATCCGCAATGTAGATCAACTCTCCATTCGCGAGATAGCTCAGGAGATGGCTACCTTAAGCTTAAAAGCTCGAGAAAAAAGATTAATGCCCGCAGAAATGACCGGTGGTTGTTTCACCATTTCTAGTCTAGGCGGCATTGGCGGCACGGCATTTACACCGATTGTTAATAGCCCCGAGGTGGCGATTCTGGGATTATCACGTTCGAGTATTAAACCTATTTATAAAGACAGTGCGTTTCACCCGCGGTTGATGTTGCCCTTATCACTCTCTTACGATCATCGCGTCATTGATGGAGCTGAAGCAGCGAGATTTACACGATGGGTGGCTACAGCACTCGAAGATATGCGCAGCATTTTATTATAATTAAAGCAATACCATGATTAATATATAGGATGAAAAATGGCTGAATCAACAACAGAAGTGGTCGTAATCGGAAGCGGCCCTGGCGGGTACACCGCAGCTTTTCGTGCTGCAGATTTAGGGAAGAAAGTAACCTTAATTGAACGTTATGAGACTTTAGGTGGCGTATGTTTGAATGTCGGATGTATCCCTTCTAAGGCATTGTTACATTTAGCAAAAGTGATCGATGATGCCCATGAAATGGAGACCCAAGGGGTTATGTTTGGCAAACCTGAACTCGATCCTCAGAAAATGCAAACGTGGAAAAACAGCATTATTCAGCGGTTAACTGGAGGGCTTAAAGCCTTAGCCAAACAACGAAAAGTTGAAGTAGTGACAGGTACTGCAAAATTTATCTCAGCGCATCAAGTGCTGGTTAAAGGTCAGGATGCTGAAACAACAATAAATTTTGAGCAAGCCATTATTGCGGCCGGCAGTGAGTCAGTTAGTCTTCCTTTTATTCCTGAAGATCCACGAATTTTTAGTTCAACGGGTGCTTTAAGGCTTGCTGATATTAAGGGAAGTTTATTGGTGCTAGGTGGCGGTATCATTGGCTTAGAGATGGCTACGGTTTACGCCGCGATGGGTGTTGATGTAACCGTTGTTGAGTTTATGGATCAACTTATTCCTGCGGCTGATGCTGATTTAGTCAATGTTTTACAAAAACGAATGACGAAAAAAGGCGTGAAATTTTTATTAAAAACAAAAGTAACTGTCGTAGAAGCAAAAGATAAGGGTATCTATGTGACCCTTGAAGGAGAGCATGCGACGGATAAGCCTCTTTGTTTTGAACAAGTGCTGGTTGCCGTTGGTCGAAAACCGAATGGTCATCAAATCGATGCTACAAAAGCAGGTGTTAAAGTGGATGAGCGCGGATTTATCAATGTGGATAAACAAATGCGAACTAATGTTTCCCACATTTTTGCAATTGGCGACGTTGTCGGACAGCCGATGCTTGCACACAAAGCAATGGCAGAAGGAAAAGTTGCCGCTGAAGTGACTGCAGGGAAAAAACATTATTTTGATCCCCGTTGCATACCAAGTGTTGCCTACACCGATCCGGAATTGGCTTGGACTGGTCTCACTGAAAAAGAAGCCAAAGAAAAAAATATCGCTTATGAAAAAGCAACGTTTCCCTGGATAGCTAGCGGTCGTGCGCTAAGTATGGGGCGGGAAGAAGGGATGACAAAGCTTTTATTTTCTCCCGAAACAAAATGTATTCTTGGTGCCGGCATTGTCGGTATCAATGCAGGGGATCTGATCAGTGAAGCCTCGCTAGCCATTGAAATGGGATGTCATGTGGAAGACATTGCTTTGACAATTCATCCACACCCAACCCTTTCAGAATCAGTAGCGCTTTCTGCGGAAATTTTTGAAGGGACAATTACTGATTTATATCTACCAAAACGTAAAAAATAGCTTAAAGAATAGGCATGGAACTATCCATGTCCATGCCTATCATAAAACCTGCTTATAATATCTTCCTTATTAAGTCTATCTAAGACTTAGGTCTAATTTCTCATATCACTGCGTACATACATGCAGCTTACATTTTTACTCAAAATTTTATTGCAAACTCTCGCTGAAAAAAAATTTTAGCCATCCTATTTTTATAAAATTTGAACAAAATTTATATTATTCTATCAAATTTATTTGAAAATAGTCTAAAATAAAGGGGTGTTTTTAAATGACCGAGTAGAAATGAAACTGACACCTAAGCTTAGGAAACAATGGCAAAAGCAAGGCGGAAATCAAAATGAGCCTAAAAATCCATGGGATAGACGCCTCAAAGAGGCGCTGGATGAATTAAAAGAAAAGTATCAAAAGATTATCAACCTGTGTTTTCAGGCTGAAATAGAATCTTTACCTGAAAAAATGAAACAAATGAAAATTAAAAATGACGAGGGGGATATTGAAAATTTTTACAATCTCGTTACGCGGCATTTGCAGAGCATTGAAAAAGATGGTGTAGATTTAAAAATCGATAATATACAAGAACAGCGCTTAGCATTTTTAAAAAATCAAAATAGAATAAGACGCGCTCTTAAGGTTGTTTTTAAAAATGCAGCTATTATGTTAGATAAGATAAAATCAAGAAAATTAAATGACTCGCTCCCCGTCAACCTCAAAAGCGTTAAATTCATCTTAAATGAGAAAAAAACAACCCTTGAAAAAATTATTCTCTTTGCGCCTAAAGCAGCATCTACAAAATGCAAAGAAATTTTACGAGAAATTGATGATGGCTTTGATGAAGGACGTTTTTTGGAGGATAAGCTAAGCTGCCTAATTAGTGATTTCCAGAAATTATTTAACGCGTTAATGAATGCATTAGCTATGCTTGATATTCACTCGGATTATTCAAAATTGGAGAGCCGTATTAACCGTTATGGTAATCGGGGCGTTCAATTTTCTAAGTTCTCTAAGATAGAACCACCTAAACTGAGTGAAAATATAATTCACGATAGTGATGAAATTCTTGAGTCTCTTAAAAACAAGCTAGTCGATGCTAAAGACGCATTCGCAGGTGACATTAAAGCGGCATTCAACGGGACTCATCACAAATTCGCGGTTCCTGCCTGGTTCGATTTGAAACCTCTCAATGGTAAAAGAGGAGCAGGAGCTTTAGAGGAAGAAAAAACCGGTGTAAAAGAAAAAACGATAATTTCCAAAAATGAACAATTAGCCAATGAAGAATCCAATGGTATAAATACATTAAAACACTTAAAAATATAATGCATAGGGTGTTTAGAAGCGTTTGACGTTTTAATTTTATGCACGTCATTGGAAATGCGCGATAGAAAGTAGGTGTCGCTGATTTTCCGATATTTCTTCGATTAAAGAAAATTTTCTTGATAATAACCAGCTGCTTCCAGATAATATTTTTAGAACGTAACGACAGCGTTTAACTAAGGATAATCGTCGTGAAAAAGGGAATATATGCTGTACTACTTACATTGTTGCTGGTTTTTTCCGTTTTTTCTGCTCAGGCTGCACGTTTTTTTGAAGTGACTGAGTCAGGTGAAGCGATCACCGCTGACGTTATTTTATGTTTAAATGCCAAGGGACCGGTATCTTGCCAACATTACCGTGTTTCTGCTGCAACACTTAGCATACGTTCTTTAATGAGTCGGAATTACCCTGCCGCAGGCATAAAGTCCACTTCGCCAAAAATTGAATTGAGTGGCTGCACACCCTACCCTAACGGATATTGTATTTTTGCCCTTCAGGCTAAACAATCAACAACGGTAAATGTCAAAGTAACGAGTCCTGGTTCTTCGACCTATAGGGTTGGTGGAAGCCTAACCGGATTGGTTGGGCAAATCACCCTGACAATCAATGATCGTGATTCTCTGACATTAGATTCCAACGGCACGTTTACCTTTCCAACTGTTTTAGAAACAGGAAGCGCTTATTCTGTCAGCGTCTTAGCACAACCTGCAACCAAAATTTGTAGTGTTTCTCAGGGTAATGGCACGATTGGAACCGCTGATATCACTAATATAATTGTGAGTTGTGTCGACCGCGGGTTGTACACTTTAACAACGAGTGGCGATGGCAATGTTGTGTTTTCTCCCAGTTCAGCGCAGGTATACGAAGGATCGACTCAGACGTTTACAGTCAATGCAAGTAGTGGCTATCGTGTCAATCAAACGGTAGGGGGGACTTGTCCGAGTGGTAGTTGGAGCGGAAATACGTATACCACCGGAACGATAATCGGTGATTGTGCGGTGAGCTTTAGTGGTGTTCCCTTGGTCACAATAACATCGAATGGTGATGGTAACGTCAGTTTCTCACCGGGTGGTCAACACAACGTGGATCAAGGGTCGGTACAAGTCTTTACCCTAACCCCAAACAGCGGGTACCGCGTCAATCAAAGTGTCGGGGGGACATGTCCGGTAGGAAGTTGGACAAACAGTAATACCTACCAAACGGCAGCAATTACCAGCGATTGTACAGTGAGCTTTAGTGGGATACCAATCGCTACGATCACGCCCAGTGGCGATGGAAACGTCGGCTTTTCTCCCAATGCGCAACAGACCATTGATCAAGGTACAGCACTTACTTTTACACTGACGCCTAACAGTGGCTATCGCATCAATCAAACGGTAGGCGGGACTTGTCCAAGTGGCAGTTGGAATGGGAGCACCTATACGACAGGTACGATTAGCAGTGATTGCACAGTGAGCTTTAGTGGCGTTGCCACGGCCTCTATTACACCGAGCGGCGATGTCCATGTAAGTTTTACGCCGAGCTCGGTTCAGACAGTAGATCAAGGGACGACAAAAGATTTTACAGTGACAGCAGGCAGTGGCTATCGAGTGAATCAGACAGTAGGAGGAACTTGCCCCAGTGGCAGTTGGAATGTGAGCACCTACACCACTGGAACAATTACTAGCGATTGTGCGGTGAGCTTCAGTGGGATAGCGATTGCCTCGGTTACACCGAGCGGTGATGCTCATGTCAGTTTTACGCCGAGCTCGGTTCAGACAGTGGATCAAGGGACGACAAAAGATTTTACAGTGACAGCAGGCAGTGGCTATCGAGTGAATCAGACAGTGGGGGGGACCTGCCCGAGTGGCAGTTGGAATGGTAGCATCTATACAACCGGAACAATTAGCAATGATTGCACCGTGAGTTTCAGTGGGATTGCAACCGCCACTGTCACTCCGAGCGGTGATGGAAGGGTCAATTTCTTACCGAATTCGGTTCAAACGGTGGATCAAGGATCGACGCAAGGTTTTACAGTGACCGCAAACAGTGGCTATCGTGTCAATCAGACGGTAGGAGGGACGTGTCCAAATGGCAGTTGGAATGGTAGTAGCTATACAACAGGTATAATTACTAGTAATTGCACCGTGAGTTTTAGTGGTGTTGCAACTGCTACTGTTACACCGAGTGGCGATATTAACATCAGTTTTACACCAAGCTCGTTTCAGACCGTCGATCAAGGGACGACGAAAGATTTTACGGTGACCGCGAGTAGCGGATACGGTGTAAATCAAACGGTGGGCGGGACATGTCCCTCGGGCAGTTGGGCTAGCAGCACGTATACGACGGGCACGATAACCAGTAACTGCACCGTCAGCTTTAGTAGCCTTCCCCTGGTCACTGTAACACCGAGTGTCGATGGATACGTCACAATTTCGCCTAATACTTCGCAGACAGTCACTCAAGGAACGCCCGTTTTATATGCAGTGAGTCCAAGCAGCGGGTATGTTGTAAACCAAACGCCTGGAGGTACTTGCCCGATAGGAACTTGGTCAGGGAATAACTATACAATAAGTGCTGTTACAAGTTGCACCGTGAGCTTTAGTGGCACGATTATAACACCTACTATTGCTGTGTCAGGATCACCTATATTACTTGGGCCTTACGCTAAGACCCCTTTATCAATTAAGAATATAAGTGCAAGTACTGCAACCGCTATTCAAGCAACAATCCCCGCGGGCTTAAATCAACATGTTACACAAGATGCTTCGAATTGTACCTCCCTTGCGCCTGGCGCGAGCTGTCAATTGGTTTTTACGGCGACGGATGGAACGGCTTATTCAAGCACTTCTTTGCCCATTGCTGGAAGTAATACAAATACCGTAACCAGCCAATTAGGTTTGGGCTTACCTTATGTAGCTAATAATATAGTCAATAAATTGGCGCTTGACACTAGCACCAACACTTTGTATATGGGAGGGACATTTACAGCTGTTGGGCCTAATACTGGCACAGGAGTACCTGTAGATGCTACCAGTGGCTTGCCTGAAAATAATTATGCTCGCGTCGGTATGAATATCAGAGCCGTTGTTCCTGATGGTACAGGAGGATGGTATATAGGGGGAGCATTCAACTATGTAAATAATACCTCCCGCTCTCGGATTGCACATATTTTAAGTGACGGTACCTTGGATGCCAATTTTAACTTTGTTTTAAATGCCACAGGAGTCTTTGCATTGGCTTTAAAGGATAATATTCTCTACGCGGGAGGAGATTTCACCACAGTGAATGGAGCGACCCAAAGGTACGTTGCAGCCATTAATACCACTACGGGAGGGCTGGTGGCGAATTGGAATCCAAACCCAAGTGCAGCCGTTTATACATTGGCTACGCAAGGTAGCACGCTTTACATGGGGGGGAATTTTACCACAGTAAATGGGGCGGCTCATCTCCGAATTGCTGCTATAAACATCAGTACAGGAACCCCAAATAATAATTGGAACCCGGGCGTCAACGCGATTGTCTATTCAATGGCGTTAAGTAATGACACAATTTATGTTGGAGGAAGTTTCACACAATCTGCTGGTCAAACGATCAATGGCTTAGCTGCTTTCGATCTTGCAAGTGGGGCACTAAAAACCACGTGGAATGCCAATTTAATTGGTGGTGCAACGGTATCAGTAACCGCTCTTCTTTACAATAATAATGTTTTATATGCGGGAGGTAATTTTACCTTCGCAGGTGGCATGTCTCGATCCTATATTGCCGCTTTTGATCCAACAAATGGTGCCCTAGTCACGTCCTGGGATGCGAATGCAGGGAATATTGTCAATACTCTCGCTGTTAATACAAACACAAATACGTTATACGTGGGCGGCTCTTTTGTCACAATGGGTGGCCAGCCACGCAATCGTATTGCGGCTGTGACATTGTCAAATGGGCAACTCATTACCAGTTGGGATCCGAATGCAAATAACGTGGTCAATGCGATAGGATTACAAAATAATTTGGTATATCTTGGGGGAGCATTCTCAAGTGTAGGTGGAGCAATAACGCGTAACCGTCTTGCAGCAATAGACATTGCTACGGGATTACCCACAAGTTGGAATCCAAATGTGAGTGGGCCTATTTCCGCCATTGCTTTTGATAACAATAACGTATACGTGGGGGGGAATTTTACAACAGTGGGCGGAGTGTCCAGAAATAACTTTGCTGCACTGTCTAAAACCAATGGCACACCTAATGTTGCGTGGCCAGATGCAACCGGCGGCGCTGTTGCCTCATTGTTACTAACAAACGATACATTATATCTCGGTGGTGCCTTTACAACAGTAGGCGGTCAGGCACGTTCGCGTCTAGCAGCTTTAAATCTTAGCTCGGGTACATTAATAACGAGTTGGAATCCTAATGTAACAGGAACGACAGTCTCAGCTATGACTTACGACTTTAGCGCAAATGCTATCTATGTAGGTGGTACATTTACGGCGATTTCCGGGGCAACACGTAGTAATCTAGCAAGCGTTGATGCGACAAGCGGACAGCCAAATACATGGGACCCTCAAGCGAACAATAGCGTTACGGCACTATTGCAAAGTGGTAGTACCTTATATGTAGGCGGAGCCTTTACGACGATGGGAGGCATTACACGTAATTCTGCTGCTGCCTTTAATATGACCACCTCTACAGGCACTCTCAATAGCTGGAATCCTAATGCTACTGCCCCAGCTAATAATGGTGTATTCACAATCGGCAAATGGGAAAATGTTATTTTTATAGGGGGTTTTTTCAATGGTATAGTAGCGGGGACTTCTAATCTTGCTTCTGTGGATGCAAGCCTTGGAACAGTTTCCTCATGGCGACCAAATTTACTGGGCTCAGCAAACTCAATTATAGTGAATGGCAGTACCGTTTTTGGAGGAGGGATGATGACAGGTTTTAATACTGAGGTGAGTGGCGGAGTTGGTTTTATTCCGCAACCGACACCTTAAGCGGACAGCTTCTCTACGAAAAGGTTTAGAAACATAAAAATTTCTCATTGGCTCCAGATTGTGTATAATATATCCAATATTATATTGGAGCCGATAATTTTGCCTAAAGATTTTTCATTTTTTCATAACATTCATTTATTATTTGGCGAACCTGAAGTAGGTATGAACTATGGATACACGGCTTCACCTGTTTTTTCTCCTTCGCAAAACGATTCCTTTGATGATGAATACTTTCTTTTATACCGGCGCAGTGAATATGCGGCTCAGATGGAAGTAGTGGGTGCCAAAATTTTCAAAAGTCTTATGGGCTATGGTCCTGAATTAGAAATTATTAAAGAAAAAGAGGAATTCTTTATTGCTAGCAGAAAAATCCATGCCTTTAAAGAAGGTTTTCCCAATAAAGAGAATCTTGACCAGTTTCATGGACTAGCAGCAATGTATGTGCTTTGCTATTTTCTTTGTGAGACCGATATGCACACGGGTAATTTTGGTTTTCAAAATACCGACTCCTCAAAGCGAATCTTCAGAATAGACATGGCTGAATCCTTGGATTTCGACATGCTAAAAATCCCCCTGGAACTATCTTCCTTAAAGAAAATTCCCTATATCGTTGAAGAAAATTATTATGGCACCGATGAGAACTTTTTACCGAGAAGTTATGTGAGTTCTGAGCGTTTTCAGAAAGAAAAAAATACGATGATACAACTGATCGCACATACTCCTTTTTCATTTTTTGAAGCAATTATTCGAGAAACAGTTACCTCTGATTTATATGCGCATAAGCAAGCATTGTTAACAAAGTTTACTAAGTTAATCGATCAAGAAGAAACCATTGCTGAAATGAAGGTGGATTTTTCAAAAATAGATCACAGTGAATGTGATCAAGCATCGTTAATTGAGCTTTTAAAAAATCGACATCAGCAGTGGCAACAATTAGCTTTAGAAAAAAATATTGAGCAAGATGATAGCTTGGCTGATCCTGGACTATTCCTTGAAGCGTTGAGTAGGGTGCAAGACAATGAGTCTGAAAGTGACGATGAGGTAATATTAGCTGCGGATGAAAAGGAGGCAACTCAGGTCGAACGACCAGTAGGATTTTTTAAAGCCGTAAATACTGATTGCCCTGAAAAGGCTAAAGGGGAAAAAGCAGAAAGCTCTATAGATGCAATTGCTTCTACTTCCTTATGGGTTTGAGGTTATGGATGGTACTTCGATCTCAACCGAAGTGCTTGTTACGTTGTCTGTCCTCGACGTCGCAAAAAAAGAAGGCACAAATCGGCTTTCTGTTTGAGAAGAAGTAGTGGTAGGAAGTATAAATTGATTTCTGTCTTTTCGAGGCATGGAAGCAATCTCATTAAAAGAAGCAATGCACGGAGCGCCTTTATAGAAAAAACGATAGGGTTTATCGAGAGCTTCACTGAGCGTGGTTTGTTTGTCCGCAGCATTGTCTTGCGAGGGAAAGGCTGCAACCTCTGCCAAAATTTTATGCCAGAGTAATTGTAAAATAGCCGCTTGTGTTTTGGCGGCGTTGTTAGGGAGCATTTGCAAACGCAAAATGCGTTCTTCACAGGCTTGATGAACCACGTTTGAAAAAGCAACAGAGACAGTTTCTCGACTAAAAGGAATAAAAGTAGCTATTAGTCGACGTGTAAGGTGCGTTAATGTAAAGGCGCCATGTATGCATTCGCCAATAACGACAGAGGCAAAAAAGAGAATTGCGCCACCGGTGAGTCCGAGTGCGATGAAATCAAAGACACAAGCAACAGCTGTTAATGAGGCGACAATAGCTATATACGGATAAATGATCCTTAAATTATAAATGTCTTGCTCATTAATAATCACACGCCAAAAACGAACGCTCACAATTAAGGCGCCTAGCCCAATTCCGATACGTATCAGAAGCGCCTGAAAAAAAGGTTGTTGAAAATAAACTAAAAAGGTTAAGCCACCTAAAAAAGCAAGGGCGAGTGTAAGCAATGTATAGAGTGCTGCCCATAAAAGCTGTTTTAAAAAGATCTTAAACAGCTGCTTAAATGCCAACTTTATTTCATGGGTATTTTTAAATGAACGGGTTAAATGATCAAAACGAATGGCAGCGATTAACCAAAGATTGGTATCGTTAATATCAGCTAGCATGTTTGGATGAGTGCTCATTAATTGGGGATCATCACCAAAGCTTGGAGGAGGCAATAACGCTGACTCAGAGGGGTCAGTTATTTGCTGCTTGAACCGTAAGCTATTTGGATTCCAAGAATAGTTAATATTTTGCATTGTTATGACATAGTCGAATAGCTTAGAGTGGCTTGGGCAAAAAGCTAAAGCTGATTTGCCATTTTTTTTACGCCATTGCACAATCTTCGCTAGATGCAGGGGTGAAATATGGAGGGAAAATGCAAGTATTTGAGAGAGAGTTAGATTATTTTCCGTCAACAATGAAACAATCGCATGATCTTGAATAAAACATTGAATTTCTCGTTCCATCTCCTCGTTGTTTAAGTTCACACGGGCAGATAAATCAAGCTTATTTGTTTTTGCTCCACGAATAAGCGTTAGCAATCGACTGTGTTTTTCACAGTTTAGTTTCCAGTTTTGAAGATCGCTTAAAATTGACGGATAGCTTATTTTCAATGCATCTGGCAGATAAAGATAGGTAAAAGGGTTTTGCTCGATTGCCCAAGAGGCGATGGTTTCATTATTTTTTATGTCCGTAGGCAAATGATGGATAAAAAATGGATTCTGACGGATTAGATGTTTTAAGAAACGGGGGTGTTTTTTGATTTTCAAGGAGAGTTTATCAAAATAGTCAGGGTTTTTGACAATAAAATCACTTAAGCATAAGCATAAAAATTCCGTTTGCTGTGCAGGTATTTTTTGAGAAGGGTTTGTTAAGAGGCTGTCGAGAAGAGAGATGATGGACTGTTTCGAAAAGCCAATGTTTGTTGCATAGGTGCTCATTTCATCGAGCAATTGTGGGTATTTTTTAAAAAGGGGGGGAATAAGTTCAATATTATTTTGAATCGTTGCATCATGCTGCTGCAGTAAGGATGTAATCTTATGAATATGTTGAGGATCATTTGGATCTAACTCTGAAATGCATTGATTTAATGCAGCACAAGCAGCTAACTCTTCATGATAAAGTGGAGTAACTTCATGGCGATAGTGTGCTAGATTTTCAGCATTTACAAGACTCGTATCGAGTAGATAGTTTTCACTAACAAGCTTGTGCTTCATCCAATGTTGGAATAACGCTAAACATTCATTTTTGCTCTTAAGAGAAAATTCTAAATCATCCTGAAATTCTCCTAATGAATAAACAAGCGCATCGCCTTCTTCATCTTCGGCAAAACCGAAACGATTTTGGAGGTAGGTAGCGAATTCTTGCGCTCTTTCCTTAGGAATCAGCAGGCGGCCTTTTTCCCATGTTTTATCGGCATCAAATAATTGTGTTATTTCAAAGATTAAATGTGAGCTCAAATTAGCAATCAGCTCTTTGCCATATTCTTTAAATGCTTTGGGGTAATGGTCATCAAAATATTTTGTGAGTTCTCTTTCCCGATACATATAGACATCTTCGATCGAGTGCGTCATTTTAATGCCTAAGGATTTTTTTTGCGCAAGTTTCATGTAAAGCGCAAGCGTATGTATGGACATGCCACGCCCTATGCCCAGTGCTCGATTTGCCTGGCCCTGTAACTGAAGTAATAAGTTGTAGCGTTGGTCTGCAAGGTGTTTTGTCACCCAGTTTTTTTGATCGTTTCTATACAACTGTAAGACATTTTCAAAGCGTGTGGCTTTACCCGTTTCACAAGTAGTCATTGCATCCAAAACCGCTTCTTCCAGGGCATTTTTCTTTGCCTGATTTAATTGAAAATCAGGATGCGTAGTACAGGCAAGAAAGGAAAGGTCTTCCATGTAAGCGAGTGCTGCTCTGAGCGATAAATTAAAGAGGTTATCTGCCGTATGTTCGCGTTCCCTGTGGAACGTAGCTAATGCAGTTTTAAGGTTGGGGGAAACGGTTTGATAATGCTGAATGATCGTGCGCCATTTGATATGGATAGAAGCATGCAAATAGCCAGGAATTGTATTTAAGTAGGTTTGTTTTGCTTCATTGTATGCGTCCAATGAAATTAAAGCGTAGGCTTTGTTCGTCCATATCATGCTGAGAATACACTAATGTATAGGTAAAAAACGCTTGCAGTTATTATTACAGAAGCTGAAAGATAACATATTATCTCAAATTCAAGGTATTAAAGTCTTCTCTTTCTTGGATCTGTAGATTAAGCCAGCGAAAAATTTGCAATAAACACTTCTCGCTTACGCTCATTAATTGAAATGCTACATTATTTTATAGTCTGGTGTTTTTTAGGATTGCGCAAGTTTCTTTTTAATGCTAAGTTTATAGTAAGGGTAGCATTCAATCTCCGGCTAACAGCCTCAGATAGGAGACCAGACGGGGATATGGTGAGCACGCTTATCTAATAAGAAGCCTAAAATATCTCAAGAGGTTTCCACGTTTAAATTAGAACCGCGAAAGGATGCTACCCGCTGATTGCTTCATAGCCCCCTTCTTGATAAAGCCCAATCGAACCATTACTTTTTTACTTCTCCTAGCACTATTCCAGGTGGATTTTTTTTAAGAAAAATACGCGGGTAAGTATTGGTAATATTAAGGATTAAGAGGTAAATCCATACAGCGCTCACAGATTCCGTAAATATTAAGTGAGTGATCGGTGATTTTGAAACGAGCACGTTCTGCAATAACTTGTTGCTGTTGTTCAATGAGAGGGTCAAAAAATTCCTGAATGCTTCCACATTTTATGCAAAATAAGTGATCGTGATGTTCGTCTTGCTTGAGCTCGAAAACAGAATAACCACCTTCGAAATAATGACGTACAACAATACCGGCTGCTTCAAATTGAGTAAGCACGCGATACACAGTTGCCAATCCTACATCTTCTTGCATTGCTAGCAACGTCTTATAGATGTTTTCTGCGCTTAGGTGTTGGCCTTGAGATTGTTCCAGTACTTGTAAGATTTTAAGGCGCGGCGCGGTAATCTTAAGCCCTGCTTCTTTCAGCTGCTGACCTTCTTCCAAAAAATACCCCTTAAGACGATGGTGCATAGGGATTGCCCTAAGCGGTGAAATCACTGCAATTGGTAGGCAAACATTGTAAATGTCGATTATAGCATAATGCATATCCCGGTAAGGATTATTCATTAACCATAAGTTGTCGCTAGCTTGTTAGTGGACAATATTCTGCCGACGTAACTTTAAAGGACCTACGTTGATTTTTGGGAATAATCGTGCGACATTATGCCCCTAACTGAGATAAATGATATCAATACGATGCGACGTGGATTTTATCAGCGAATATTAATATTGGGTGCTGCTGTAGTTCTTTCTGGCTGCATGACCTATGATTTTTCAAGACCTGTTCTGCAGCAAGGAAACTTGCTTTCTGCGTCAGTCGTTGAGCGTTTAAAACTGGGCATGAGTAAACAAGAGGTTGAAACCTTACTAGGTTCTAGTTTGTTTAGCCCCATTTGGACAGGTAATCGTTGGGACTACATCTACATGCGTCGCCTTGGAGCGCAGCCCTTAAAAAAACGTCATCTTAGCTTATACTTTGAGCAAGAACGACTGGTGAAGATAACAAAAGATTAAGTGATCGGTGACGGTACGTTTAAACCCGTTTGCGCCTTTGTTCTTTTGGATCCAAAAGAAGAGGGCGGTAAATTTCAATGCGATCACCCTGTTCTAAAATTGTGTCTAGGGGTTTTTGTTTGCTGAAAATACCCACAGATAGATTGGTTGTTTCCGGGTGTTTTTTATAGACACCAGAAGCATTTAACGCTTGAACAAGGGTGGCGCCACTAGGCATAGTCTGTGTATGGTGGAATACTAAAGTATTACCACCGTTACCAGTAGAGGATCCTATATATAAAATTTCAACTTGGATTTGCTTTGTCATGGAGTAATTCAGCGCGTTGACAAAATGCATCTACCATTTTATCGGTAACCTGCTCAAAAACCGGCCCTAAAAGTGTGGAGATCATCCAGCCGGCAAATTCGAATTCAAGGTCAAAAGAAATTCGACATCCTTCAGGGACGTGGTCAAATCGCCAAAAACCTTCGAAATGCTTGAATGGGCCATCGATCAAGCGCATTTCAATCATTTTGTTTAATTGTAAACGATTACGGGTAGTAAACGATTTACTCATGCCGACAGCTGTGATCATCAATGTGGCTTGAATCTCATCTTCATCGCGATGATGAATAACACTTTGACTACAATGGGGCAAAAACTCTGAATATTGATCAACGTCATTGACAATTTCATACATTTGAGCACAACTAAAAGGAACCGTTCTTGATTTTTTTACACTAGGCATGAAAACTTATCTCTTTACTTGGGCACGAAGCCAGTGGGAAAGGTCAGCCAATTCTTCCGCACAAACTTGATGTTCCATCGGATAATCGTACCGCGTTAAATTTGAAAAGTTGGCAGCATTGAGCCAATCGAGTGTCATTTCACTCCATAAAGGTAGCACAAGGGGGTCTTGGCGTCCATATGCAAAGAATATCGGTATATTTTTATCTACAGTGGCGTTGCAATCAGCGGATAAAGGTAGATAGCTAGATAATGCAATGATTCCACCTAAAGGTTTTGTCATGTGCAAACCGGTAAAAAGCGCCATCACTCCACCTTGAGAAAAGCCGGCTAAGAAAATCTGTGATGGTGTGAATCCTTCCTGACACTGTTCTTCAATGACCTCATTGATCGCTGCTTGAGACTCTAAAATTCCTTTTCTATCTTCTCGATTAGTGAGAGCAAAATCAAAAATGTTATACCAAGCGCGCATGGGCATGCCTTGATTAATGTGCACTGAGCGTATGGGAGCATCCAAAAAAACGTGGCGAATGGCAAGTGAAGGTACTGTTAATTGACTGGCAAGTTGGGCCATGTCTGATCCGTCTGCCCCCAGTCCATGCATCCATATAATGCAGATTTCAGGGTCTAGGGCCGGCTCTTTGATCAATTTTGTTAACATAATTTAGGTTAGTTTTAGGTGGAAGGTGCATAATAGCCTTCTTCTGCTCTATTGGGAAGCAACCCTTAGGCAGAGTTGATGCTGATAGAAGCGTTAAAGCTGTCGGCCGCAAGACTGGGTGGTAATTCAAATGTATCGTTTCTAGTATCACAGCTCAGTGCATCAATTTCATAAAAAGAAGCGGTACGCTTAATGCCTCGATAAAAAAAAGTATAACGTTTATTTAGAAAGGATTTGAGAGTACGTGTAGAGTGGTTCTTTGGAGTATCAGGGAGATTTTGGGTGTGCTGTTCTTTTTCAATTTTGTGCCATAAATCCTCCATAATGCTCGACTTATCTTGGGCTGCTTGGCGGCTATCAATCTGTAGAGTTGCAATTTTTTCTTCACATTGCAAAGAAAGATTATCAGGCCAGCTAGGTGTCATTTTTTTAAAAAAAACAGTGGCGATTAGCCGTGTTAGCAGGACACCGACTTCTTTGATACCTCGTAAAAGAAGAGGATGATGCGCTTTAAAAGTTACAGCGAGGTAAAGAGCTACAAAGTAGCTGGTAAAAGGCAGCGGCCCAAGTGGAAGAAAGAAAAGGCTTAAGAAAGCCAATTTACCGGCGGAAAAAGATTGTTCCTGAGAAAAGATAGCCCACGTTAATAAAATGCTACTAAGCGCACATTCGACAATTCCCCACGTTAAAGAGATATACAACCCAATTTGCAAACCAAAAAACAGGCCGATGAGACCAATAAAAAAACAAGGTTCAGACAGGGTGTCTGAGTCGAGTAGACATTGAAACATAAACCATAATGACCCAATAAAAAGAGCCAGGCTGCCAAAAGGAAAGAAAAAAGATAATGGAATGATAAAGGGCAGGTTTTTTGCGATACAAAGTAAATACATGACCAAAAAACTGCTCGCACTAATACCTAGGGGCAGTAGCGTCGTCGCAAAAAACTGTCTAAAAATTTTAACTGTACTTTTTAATTGGAACCATGCTTGATACCTATTCTTAAATCTTCCCTGTGTGATTTGTTGATAGGAAACGAGTGCCAGAAACCAGGTTTTATTTGAAGCTAAAGCGGCAATTAATTCAGGATGGCCGACGCGTTCATGTACTAGCTGAGAAGCTACTTTTCGGATAAGCCAATCATTATCAGACCAAGTGGGAATTCCTTGCCCCTCCATTTTGCGAATAAATTTTTTGACATAGGAAAGGTTTCGCATATAGGGAAGATCTGACTTATGGTTTCTTTTTCGCCATTTTAGGATGCGCATAAATTGTTCAGGCGAAATGTATCGCGCAAGTTGTGAAACAGCATAAGTACTTAAATCTTCTTTCAGCAAGAGCTCTGTGATAGCTTGATCTTGAATAAAGGTCTGTGGATTAAGATGAATATCGTTATCGTCAGCTTCAGGCTTTGAGAATAGCTTTTCTAAATCGACGGCTTGGTTTGCATAACCTCTAATCGTTTGCAAAATGCCTATGATTCCTGGTTCTTCGTAGAAACAACTGACTTGTGCAGTTAGGTTCCTTAGTTCCTCTTCGAAGGCCATTCTTTTTTTATAGGGAAGATAGAAGAGTGTCAGCGGTTGTTGAGTAATCGCTGCAGTAGCAATTGAGTTTAATTCTCTCAATCCAGGATCGAGTAATGAGATAAACCAAGGATTTCTTTGGACGAGCTGCAGTGCGAGATGTTGATTTGTTTGAAGTGTGGGAGAGAGATGTTTAAAAGCGACCAAATTACTTTGAATGAGCTCAGAAAGTGAGCTGATGAGATTGTCAATCATTGCTCGGGGTAAATCTTCCCGGTGTTCATCCAATAATTGATTAAAAAGTTTTATCGTTGCTTCGATGAAAAGAGGATTCGTTTGTAAAAGGGATGGAATCAGGCTGATGAGCTCGGGTTTTTTTTCCAAATGCACAAGAATTAGATCAGGATAAAGTGTAAGCAGTTTCCGTTGTTTGCGAATGAGAGCCATCAAAGATGCTATCTTATCTGCATCATCGCTGCCTTGATTATTGAATAATTGCGTCGTTTCATTAAATTCAATGCAAGCCTCAAGATCATCACAATTCTCTTTTTTAAGCAGTTTCTTATAAATATTGCGATTATTTTTAGAAAGGTGAGTGGGCTCAATGAGGTATTGCTCTTTAATCAATTTTTCTTTGATGAGATCTTCAATCCTTCTTAAACTATCTGCTTTTTTTGGCATTGCAAAAGCGCCTGTGTCTGTCCAGTTCCCGAGTAATTCTATGATGGGCTTACCTTGATGATTGTGCTCGAAACCTAAGCGACCTTGTATAAAGCGAAAAAAATCGAAGGCTCTTGCAGGGGGTACTAGGAGCTCTTGATGGTTATCCCATTGGTTTTCTGCGTCATATAAGTCTCTGATTTCAAATAATAGATGAAGACTTAAATGCTCAATCACATCTTTTTCATATTTAAGGAAAGACGAAACGTAATGTCGCTCAAAATAATGTCGGATTTTTTTTTCCCACGGGATTGAAAGATAAGCATCATAGATGCGGTGTTCGGTCTTTATTCCCAATTTTTTTTGATTTGCAAGTTGCATCATTGTTGCAAGGGTATGAATCGACATGGCGTCATTGACTGCATATTTTGAATTAAAACGTTCACTAAGTTGTAGCAAAAGGTTGTATCGATGCGTCGCGAGGAATTGCGTTACCCAGTTTTTTCCATCGTTTCGATAAAGTTGTAAGACGCTCTCAAAACGCATGCTTTTGCCGGTTTCACAAGTATTCATGGCATCCGAAACAGCCTGCTCGAGCAGTTTTTTTTGATCATTGCTTAGCTTGAATTTTGAACAATTGGTTTCAGACAAGAAGCAAAAATCTTCAAAATAAGCAATGCAACTGGCGAGCGAGAGATTAAAAAGATTATGGGTGGTATTACTTCTTTCTTCTTTAAATAATGTGAGCTCATCGCGAAGGGAAGGCGCTGTCAGCTTATAACGATCAATCAGTGTTGACCATTTTTCCTGGGGCGTTTTATCAAAGTAATGCGGTGATAATTGACGTAAATACTCTTCCTTTTCTTCACTATACTCGATCAAAGAAATCAAAGCATAGATTTTTTCCGTTGTAATCACAGGCACACTTTAAAAAAAGAGCCAATAAAAATATCATAGCCTAATTTCCAGGATCTCTGCAGCGTGCGGTTCCGAAACGGTTAAATCCTGTCATTTTTGTGAAGAAGCTGCCGCGATTTACTCATCCGTAAAACTTTGCTGTTCAACAGCCATCCTTTCTTCACACAACAAGCTACGTTAAAATATGGTGCATAGATGAATGACGTGTGCTTAAAAATTATGTCAAGGTTTGAAGTATCTGTCTTTTTCAGAGAGTTTTTATGTTACTTCGTTTTTTACTATTGAGTAGTTGTTGCTTCTTGGCAGCTTGCGGACAAAAAGGGCCTTTGTACCTACCTTTATCCGCGACCTTACCGATGCAGGAAGCGTTGATGGTTGGGCATTAATAGTTCTAGAAAAGGGCTTTTATGAAACTTCGCTTTGTAAAAATGCACAGTTGTGGCAACGATTTTATGGTATTGGATGGTATCAATGACGCTATTCAATTAACAACGGAGAAGATTCAGCAGCTGGCCCAACGGCATACGGGTGTAGGCTTTGATCAACTGTTACTTGTGGAAGCAAGCCCTGATAAATCAGCCGATTTTTTTTATCGAATCTTTAATGCAGACGGAAAAGAAGTGGGGCAATGCGCCAATGGCGTGCGGTGCCTGGGGCATTTTTTACGCTACAAAGGCTTAACAACCCAACAACGAGTAACGGTTAAGACACGTACTACTCACATGAAGTTATCCTTAGAAGCGTTGGATAAAATTACCGTTTTTTTACCACCGCCAAAGCTTCATCCGAACGATATTCCGTTGAAAGTTTCCGCCCACACGTCTCATTATTCGTTGCCTTTGGTAATAAAAGATTGTTCGGGAGTAACGCCATACCAAGACTTGCATGCTGTGAATGTTGGCAATCCGCACGCAGTGATAAAGGTTGATTCGCTCGAAGACCTTCCCATAAACGCGCTTGGAAAAACCATTAGCGAACATCCTTGGTTTCCTATGCAAACCAATGTCGGTTTTATGGTTTGGCAAGATCCGAATCATCTTCGTTTGCGGGTTTATGAACGTGGTTGCGGTGAAACATTGGCTTGCGGAAGCGGTGCGGTTGCAGCGGCGGTTATTAGTCGTTTGTATTATGGGGGTGCAGAATCCATCGAAGTTTCTTTGCCGGGTGGTCAGCTAACGGTTCGTTGGCCTACGACAGAAAGTTTTATAGCGCTTGAAGGTCCAACTACTTTGGTTTACGAAGGCACACTGATCGAATGATAGGCATATTTTAAGTTTGTTGTTCAACTGGCTTTGTTGTGCAGCTGGCAATGAGCAATGGTTTGTTATTAATGAGGATGAAGATGTTACGGCGATTATTGGTATCACTGAGTATTTTGGGAATCAGTCAAACAATGTCAGCAGAGACTTTAAATGCTTATTTTGAGCGGCTTAAGCAAAGCCCAAACGCATTAGTCTCTTTTTTAAAAGCAATGCCGAAAGGAGGGGAACTTCATTATCATCTAGCCGGAGGTGCTTACCCAGAAACAATGGCAACGATTGCATTGCAAAATAATTATTGCCTGCAACCTACATCACAAAATCTTATAGCAGGTTCTATGGGCGCTTCTCATTGTCCAGGTTCATCGCTTCCTCTAAAAGACTTCGCTGCCCAGCAGGGCGCGCTGCCTGCCTTGGTAGGTGCATGGTCAATGAAAGATTATTTCCCAGGTAAAGAATCAGCGCATGACCATTTTTTTAATACATTTGAAAAATTTATGCCAATTGTGATCGATCATAGCCCTGCTTTATTGGCAGAAGTAATACAAAGAGCCGCTGATCAACATGAAAACTACTTAGAAGTCATGATCTTGCCCGATAATGCAGCTTCTTTAGGCTTCAATGTGAACTCGATGGATAATCAACTCCCCTTAGAAAGGGAGAATTTTGACGCCTTGAAACAAGATCTGCTCAAACAAGATAACTTTCAGCGTAATATCCAGCAGGCAGTGGAGAATACAGAGAAACTTTTCAAAGAAACACGTGAACAGTTAGGTTGTGCACTGCATCCTGAGAAACCCGTTTGCGAGCTGAACGTTAAATTTCAATATTATGTTTTGCGTGAGCAACCATGGGAAAAGGTATTTACCCAAGCTTTAACGGCATTTGAAGCAGTATCACGCTCAAAATTGCTGGTGGGCGTGAATTTAGTGCAACCTGAAGACGGCCTAATGGCATTGAATCAGTACCATCAACATATGCGCGTTTTTGCGTTTATGCATCGGTCTTACCCTAAGGTAAACTTAGCTCTACACGCCGGTGAACTAGCGATGGGGCAGGTCGTTCCGTATTACCTACAGTTTCATATCGATGAAGCAGTAAATGTTGCGGGTGCACAACGGATCGGCCATGGTGTTGATATCGCTTATGAAACGAATGCTGAACAAATTTTAAAGAAAATGGCACAGACGCGCATCCCTGTTGAAATTAATTTAACCAGTAACGCGATTATCTTAGACGTGAGCAAACGTCAGCATCCTTTGAACAATTATTTGGATCATAAAGTGCCGGTGGTTTTATCAACAGATGATGAAGGAATATTACGGACAGATTTAACGCAAGAATATGTCAAAGCAGCGCTTGATCAAGGGTTAAGCTATAGCGCCTTAAAACAAATCAATCGCAATGCTTTAACCTATAGTTTTTTGCCAGGTAAGAGTTTATGGTCTGAGCCTAGCCTTGCAGAGCCTGTCAAGCAATGTCATGATTTAAAAAGTCATGCATGCCTTGTTTTTATCAAAGACAATGAAAAAGCACAGTTACAATGGAAACTTGAAAACCAGTTACGTGAGTTTGAATCAAAATTGCATTTGTAATGTCTGAACTTTCTAAAGCAAACCGCTTCTAAGTGAGATCTATGATGAACGATTTACCCCGCAACCAGCACAATGCCGACCGACCTGTAAAGGCGGATACTAAACGTCATCTTTTAAAAGTAATGGATGAAGTGCTCGCTAAGGCGCGAGCAGCCGGGGCAACTGCTGCCATGGTTTCAACTAATCATGACGACGGTTTTTCTGTTGATGTGCGCATGGGGGCGGTGGAGACCATCGCTTTTCATGAAAACAAAGGCATGCATCTCTCAGTTTATTTGAATCATCAAAAAGGAGAAGCGAGCAGCACCGATACTTCACCGAAAGCCATTGAGACCTTGGTTGAAGCCGCTTGTGAAATTGCCAAGGTGAGTGCTTCCGATCCTTGTTTTGGTTTGCCTGACGCTTCCCTCATGGGTGCTGATTATCGTGATTTGGATTTATATCATCCATGGGCTATTAACCCACAAGAGGCGATTGAATTGGCATTAGCATGTGAATCGTCCGCTTTGTCTTTTGATCCACGCATTACCAATTCCGATGGCGTGAATGTTACGACGTCTAAATATTGCCATGGCTTTGCAAATACCCAGGGTGCTTCAGGCCTCATTCAAAGTACTGAACACCGTTTGAGTTGCAGTTTGATAGCAAAACAAGGGGAAGCCATGCAGCGTGATTATGCTTATGCTGTTGCTTGTCGAGCCGCCGACCTAAGATCGTTTGACGAGATTGCAAAACAAGCGGCAGAAAGAACCGTTGCTCGCTTAGGTGCCCGGCAAATTAAAACGGAAAAAGTGCCGGTTATTTTTTCGCCACGGGTTTCTACTGGCCTCTTTTCGAGTTTGATAAGTGCGATCAGTGGCGGAAATTTATACCGTAAAAGTTCCTTTTTACTCGATAGCTTAGGCCAGTCTATTTTTCCAACGTATATTAACGTTTACGAACAGCCTTTCTTACTAAGAGGTTTAGGTAGTTCGCCCTTTGATGGCGAGGGTGTGCCAACGCGAGAAAATCGTTTTATCGAAAACGGGATATTGCGTTCTTATGTTCTCGGTAGCTATTCTGCGCGACGATTAGGACTTCAAACCACCGCTAATAGTGGGGGAGTTCATAATCTGACGATTGACGCAACCACAGGTAACTTAACTTCATTGCTGAAGAAGATGCACCGTGGATTATTAGTCACTGAACTGATGGGTCAAGGGGTCAATGGTTTAACTGGCGACTATTCAAGAGGTGCGTCTGGCTTCTGGATTGAAGAGGGAGAAATTCAATTTCCTGTCGAAGAGATTACCATCGCAGGAAATTTAAAAACCATGTTTCAATCGATCATCGATGTTGGTAATGACATTGATCCGAATCGAGCGACGCGGTGCGGTTCGATTTTGATTGATGGAATGACCGTTGCTGGGTCATAAAGACTTAATATTAATCTAATATATTATTGCTAGGATCATTCTTTTTAAAGAGTGATCATTGTGCATTTAAATTTAGTAATGGTTAACCAGGGTAACGGTCAAGGCCAATCGATTCACAGAGGATCGCAACAGATCCTCCAAACGGAAGAATTGGTCGGATGTATCGCTGTTTTAATTGTAGGGAAGAATAAGGTCTCTATGATTCATAGCGATAGTAATTGGGCACTGGGTAAAGGTGCGGTTTCTTTCGTTGATGGGATAAAATTACTTGGTCTTGAGCCAGCTGAAAAGTATTTGATTGGTTTAATAGGCGGTAGTTCTGTTGAATCGTTGAAGTTAAAATACGATGAATTAAAAAAAAGTGCTACCTCACGCAAGCCTCCAAGCCACTTACCTTAGTTATGATTCTGCCTACCTATCTGATACCGGTTTGATGGCCCCCTCTAGGAAACTGCTACTCAAAGCCTTAACCGTGGATGTAGAAAATGCGTCTCAAATCACTGATCGACAATTGAGGGTAGATACGCTCGCTCTTGAATATGTGATACCCCCAACGCGTTTATAATCGGTCTGCCTAAACGGCGTGGCTAGAAAAAAATAATCGCTTTCGTCGTTAATGAATTATCATCCCAATAGGCTGCTTCGTGCGTGATTAACAATCAATCAGAAAGAATTTAATTCTCACTAAATTGATATTTTTTGTCGTCGTCCTGCTGTTTAAAAAAATTCAAAATCGATGAATCTGAAAAAATATTTACTTAGCTTAAAAGACTTTATTTATTACCCAGAATTTATCCACAATTTATTCCCACCTTGTTCTCTTGACTTTTTTGAAAAACACAATATTTAGGTTTTTTTTGCGGTTAAATTACCAGATATAGTGTTTTGCAGATTGTAATCCCCTGGAAATTCCACTATAGTTAATAAAAGGAAGTCTCCTCCATTCTCATATTCACGATGTCTAAAAGTATTCGGCACGCAGAGCCGTTTGTGGATATCGGTATTTTACAAAAAGAATGGCGGATCATTTCTGTCTGCTTTTGACACATTTGCTCTGGAGAAGACAATGTCCGAAACCCTTGAACCCTTACAAACAGCGACGCCCATCAATCCAATGGAATTGGTCATGCATACCCCCGGGGTATTGAAAACAATTAAACGTAATGGCCAAGTTGTGCCTTACGACGAAGATAAGATCCGTGCTGCCATAACAAAAGCATTTGTTGCCATTGAGGGAAATCAAGTGGCTGCATCAACGCGTCTTTACCAGGAAGTTGTTCGTATGACAGAGCAAGTGACAAACGCTCTACAAAGGCGTTTGCCCACAGGGGGTGCTATTCATATTGAGGACATACAAGATCAAGTCGAATTGGCTTTAATGAGAAGCAGCCATTACGAAGTGGCGCGCGCGTATGTTCTCTACCGAGAAGAGCGCCGCAAAGCACGGGACGCAGAGGTAGCCTTAGAGGCAGCCGGGGAAACGAATTTACTCATGATTCGTATGCCAAACGGCGAGCTAAAGCCCCTTGATCTAGCGCGCATAGAAGTCATTGTGCAAGAAGCTTGTCAAGGTCTTGAAGCAGTTAGCGCCGAAGCAGTTATCCACGAAGCGTTACGAAATCTCTATCATCAAGCGACCTTAGACGATGTCTATAAAGCTTTGATCATGGCGGCCCGTGCTTTTGTGGAAAATGAACCGAATTATACTTATGTTAGTGCCCGGTTGTTGCTGGATCATCTGCGCACAGAAGCGTTGAACAAGCTACGTTTACGTGCAGAAGCAACGTTTACAGAAATGGCAGGGTTTTATCCCCATTATTTTAAACGGTATTTAGCCCATGGAATTGAGCAAGGTCTTTTAGATCCTGAACTTGGAAAATTTGACCTGGAACGTTTAGGCCAAGCATTGCTTCCTGAACGGGATCAACAATTTACTTACCTAAGCCTTCAAACCTTATACGATCGTTATTTGTTGCACGATCAAGGTAGTCGATATGAATTGCCTCAGGCATTTTTTATGCGCATCGCAATGGGGCTTGCTTTAAGAGAATCAGAGCGTGAAGAAAAAGCGATCGCTTTTTATCAGCTGCTTTCTTCTTTCGATTATATGGCATCTACTCCTACACTCTTTAATGCCGGAACGGTGCGATCACAGTTATCCAGTTGTTACCTGACAACCGTCCCTGATGACTTAGACGGCATCTATGCAGCGATCAAAGACAATGCCTTACTCTCAAAATTTGCGGGTGGCCTAGGGAACGATTGGACACCTGTTAGAGCAATGGGCGCGCATATTAAAGGGACAAACGGCAAATCGCAGGGTGTTGTGCCTTTTTTAAACGTTGCTAACGCAACTGCAGTGGCCGTTAATCAAGGTGGAAAACGCAAAGGAGCGGTTTGTGCTTACCTGGAATGCTGGCATCGCGATGTCGAAGAATTTTTAGAGTTGCGTAAGAACACCGGGGATGACCGACGTCGTACTCACGATATGAATACAGCGCTATGGATTCCGGACCTGTTTATGAAGCGCGTCTATGAAGAAGGGCAATGGACCTTATTTTCGCCGGATGAAGCGCCCGAGCTACACGATTGTTATGGTAAATCATTCAATGCACGGTATGAGTATTACGAGCAACAAGCAGCAGAAGGCAAGCTAAAGAATGTCCGTATACTGCCTGCTGTGACTTTATGGCGTAAGATGCTTTCCATGCTGTTTGAAACGGGACATCCGTGGTTAACCTTTAAAGATCCTTGTAACTTACGTTCACCCCAACAACATGCGGGAGTGATCCATAGTTCAAATCTTTGCACAGAAATTACCCTAAACACATCGCAAGAAGAAATTGCAGTCTGTAACTTAGGTAGCATTAATTTACCAGCGCACATGGTCAACGGTGAACTCGATGCGGAAAAATTAAAGCGTACAGTGACTTTAGCGATCCGTATGCTCGATAATGTGATCGATATTAACTATTATTCAGTGCCGCAAGCACGTCAATCCAATTTAAAACATCGACCGATTGGTCTAGGTGTGATGGGCTTTCAGGATGCATTGTATCAATTAAAAATCAGTTACGCGTCGCAAGAAGCCGTTGAGTTTGCTGATCGCTCGATGGAGCTAATAAGCTATTATGCGATTGAGGCTTCCAGTGACCTTGCCAAAGAACGGGGTTCTTATGCGACTTATGAGGGCTCCTTATGGAGTCAAGGTATGTTACCGATTGATTCCATTAACTTACTGCAACAAGCGCGACAACAATACCTCGAGCAAGATCGGACGCAACGTTTGGATTGGGAACCATTAAGAGTGAAAGTCCGTACCCAGGGTATGAGAAATTCAAATGTAATGGCGATTGCACCAACGGCAACGATTTCGAATATTTGTGGGGTAACACAATCGATTGAACCGACCTATCAAAACCTCTACGTCAAATCGAATTTGTCAGGAGAATTCACCGTAGTGAATCCTTACCTTGTAGCCGATTTAAAGGCCCTGAATCTTTGGGATGAGGTGATGGTTAATGACTTAAAATATTTCAACGGCAGCGTACAGCCCATTCAACGTATTCCGAATGAATTAAAAGAACGCTACGCGACAGCTTTTGAAATCGAGCCAAGTTGGTTTATCGATGCGGCTTCTTGCCGTCAAAAATGGATTGATCAAGCACAGTCATTAAATATTTATATGGCGAAGCCATCCGGTAAAAAGCTTGATCAATTGTATAAAGATGCGTGGTTAAAAGGATTAAAAACAACCTATTACCTACGAAGTGCTGGGGCAAGTAATGCGGAAAAATCCACCATTACAGAAGGAACCTTAAACGCAGTCAAGGTGGTCGAGGCAACGGCATCGGTTTGCTCGATTCTCGATCCGGATTGTGAAGCATGTCAGTAGCTTGTAAATAACCGAGGAGGTTTTTATGTCAACCGTATTATGTGATGTTTTGCAGGATAAAAAAGAAGATCAAGAGCAGTCAGCTCATGCAGGGGCAACTGGTCTTGAGCTCCTAGAGATGGGCGCAGGACGGATTCATGTCGACGATAAGCAAATTATTAATTGTCGTGCGGACTTAAACCAATTGGTGCCTTTTAAGTATGTTTGGGCCTGGGAGAAATATTTAGCAGGGTGCGCGAATCATTGGATGCCCAATGAAATTAATATGAGCGCAGATATTGCGATATGGAAAGATCCAAAAGGTTTGACAGACGATGAACGGCTTATTGTTCAGAGGAATTTAGGATTCTTTTCGACGGCTGATTCGCTTGTTGCTAACAATCTCGTGTTGGCTGTTTATCGACATATTACCAACCCCGAATGTCGCCAATACCTATTAAGACAAGCGTTTGAAGAAGCCTTACATACACATGCTTACCAATATATTATCGAGAGCTTAGGGCTCGATGAAGCAGAAGTCTTTAATATGTACCGTGAGATCCCATCGGTAGCGACCAAAGCTAATTGGGCATTGCCCTTTACACAGAGCTTGGGCGATCCTCATTTTCAGACGGGAACACCTGAGCAAGATCAGCGTTTACTACGTGATTTAATTGCTTTTTACGTGGTTTTCGAAGGAATCTTTTTCTACGTAGGCTTTACACAAATCCTCTCAATGGGTCGCCGTAACAAAATGACGGGTACTGCGGAGCAATTTCAATATATCCTGCGTGATGAATCGATGCATATGAATTTTGGTATCGACGTCATTAACCAGATCAAAATCGAAAATCCGCATTTATGGACACCCCAATTTAAAGACGAGATGATTAAGCTTATTCGCGAAGGCGTTGAGTTAGAGTATCAATACGCTAAGGATACAATGCCACAAGGTATTTTAGGTATGAATGCAGCCATGTTTGAAGAATACCTGCACTTCATTGCCAATCGAAGACTCAGTCAAATTGGTTTACCTGAGCAATATCCAGGTGCAAAAAATCCGTTTCCTTGGATGAGTGAAATGCTCGATTTAAAGAAAGAAAAAAACTTTTTTGAAACGCGAGTTATTGAATATCAAGCCGGTGGAACGTTAAGTTGGGATGATGATGCATAAAGGATTTATGCATTGCTGCTGGACAAACGATGAGGACCCACCTAAAATTTTTCGTTTTACTTGGGATCATTAGATGCGCACCGCCTTACTCGTTGAATACGACGGTAGTCAATACCATGGTTGGCAAGCGCAGGCAGGCTTAAAAACAGTGCAGGGCGTCCTGGAACAGGCGTTAAGTAAAGTAGCGGACAACGAAATTGGTGTAGTTGCGGCGGGACGGACGGATACGGGCGTACATGCGACTCACCAAATCGTGCATTTTGACTGTGACAAACGCAGGACCATGCAGGCGTGGATTCATGGTGTCAATTCTTTCTTGCCTAAAGATGTTTGTATACGGTGGGCAAAAGAAATGCCCGAGAATTTTCATGCTCGTTACTCGGCTTTATCACGACGCTACCATTATGTTATTTTTAATGCCGCTGTGCGTCCTGCGCTTTTTCGTAGTTACATGACCTGGCAGTACCGACAATTAAACGTCCATGCTATGCAGGAAGCCGCCCAGCACCTCCTAGGCGAACAAGATTTTACTTCTTTTCGCTCAATTGACTGTCAATCGAAAACACCAAAGCGACATATTTACCGTATGCAAGTGACTCGCCGCGAGTCGATGGTGGTGATAGATGTGACTGCTAATGCGTTTCTACATCATATGGTTAGAAACATTGCGGGGGTGTTGATGACGATTGGCACTGAAAAAAAACCGGTCCCTTGGGTCAAAGAGGTTTTAGAGGCCAAAGATAGACGCCTTGGGGCAGAAACAGCGCCTCCTTATGGGCTGTACTTAGTCGGGGTTGCTTATCCCAAAGAGTTTGGTATTAGCAGAACCTATACAAACAGTCATTGGACTTTTGACCTGAGAAACCACCATGACCACAAATGAAAGTAAAAGAGCGCATTTTATACGACAACTGATTCAAGAAGACTTAAAAGAAGGGCGCTGTACAGAAGTTATCACTCGATTCCCCCCAGAGCCCAATGGCTACTTGCATATTGGCCACGCGAAATCCATCTGTCTAAATTTTGGTTTGGCACAAGAATTTAACGGACGATGTCATTTGCGATTTGATGACACTAATCCAATAAAAGAAGAACAAGAATATGTCGACGCTATTATTGATGATGTACGTTGGTTGGGGTTTCAGTGGGATGAGTTAACCCATTCATCTGATTATTATGCAGCGCTTTACGACTTTGCTATTTTGTTAATTAAAGCAGGCAAAGCCTATGTTGACAGTTTAACGGCTGAAGAGATCCGTGCTTATCGTGGAACCTTGCAAACGCCAGGGCAGGACAGCCCTTGGCGCCAACGTTCCATCGAGGAAAATTTAGATTTATTTCAACGAATGAAAGCCGGTGAATTTGCCGAGGGATCGCATGTTTTGCGCGCGCGCATTGATATGCAGTCAGGCAACATTAATATGCGCGATCCGGTCATTTATCGTATTCGTCATGTAGCCCATCAACGGACGGCAAGCGAATGGTGCATTTACCCAATGTACGACTACGCGCATCCTTTGTCAGACGCTTTAGAGAAAATCACACACTCTCTTTGTACGTTAGAATTTCAAGATCACCGGCCGCTTTATGATTGGTTTATTGCCAACCTACCAGTGCCTGCACAACCCGTACAAACTGAATTTGCTCGTTTAAACCTGTCGCATACCGTAACCTCAAAACGCAAACTGCGAACGTTGGTGGAGCAAAACATCGTTGATGGATGGGATGATCCTCGACTACCCACCTTACGCGGTATGCGAAAACGAGGATATCCGCCTGCAGCAATTCGTGCTTTTTGCGAGTTCATTGGCGTATCAAGAAGTGATTCGGTCATCGATGTAACGTGGTTGGAAGAATGCGTGCGTACAGAGCTCAATCAAACTGCAAAAAGAGCTTTATGCGTCTTTAATCCGCTAAAAGTGATTATTGAAAATTACCCTGAAGATAAAGTAGAGCATTTAACCGCACCGTTTTATCCTCAAAATCCAGCGGGTGAAACACGTACGTTGCCGTTTAGTCGTACGCTTTACATTGAGCGCAGTGATTTCGTAGAAGTGCCTTCAAAGCACTATTTTCGGTTATCCCCGGGTGCTGAGGTGCGTTTAAGGCACGCCTATGTTATTCGGTGTGAAAAGGTAGTTTATGATGACGATGGCAATGTCATTGAATTACATTGTAGCTACGATCCAGCAACATTAGGAAAAAATCCCTCCGACCGTAAGATCAAAGGGGTTATTCATTGGGTAGAGAGCCAAAGCGCACAGCCGCTCACGATCTTACAATATGATCGATTGTTTAATGATGCAAACCCTGCACGTGAGGATGATTTTCTACAGTTTTTAAATGAGGAATCCTTGCAAGTCTGTCAAGCATTTGGCGAGCCTTCGTTGAGTGAGCAAAAAGTGGGGGGTGTTTTTCAGTTTGAGCGCTTGGGCTATTATGCGGTGAACCAGCTTGACGGTGAGCGATCAACGGTTTTCCACAGAGTGGTTACCCTCAAAGATACTTGGGGTAAAAACCAAACGCTGCAGCGCTAAGTCTTAAAAAAGAATTTGTAATACGCCTGCAAAAAGGCTAGTTAACCGCACTACTTAGAGAGCATCCTGTCTCGATCGCGTCTTTGAAGTAGGTAAAGGAAGATAAGTAATGTTGATGATTTATAACTCACTAACGCGAAGTAAATTGCCATTTACACCGATGCAACCGGGAAAAATTGGCATGTATGTTTGTGGGATCACTGTTTACGATCATTGTCATTTAGGACATGCACGTTCTATGGTTTGTTTTGACATGATCGTTCGCTATCTTCGAGCAAAACAATTTGAAGTGACTTATGTGCGAAATATCACAGACGTTGATGATAAAATCATTAACCGCGCTCAAGAGCGTGGTGTGGCCGTGGAAGAATTAACGGCTCAATATATTGATTCGATGCACGAAGATGCCCGTGCTTTGAATGTCTTACCACCGGATCGAGAGCCTCGAGCTACCACCCATATTGCCACTATTATTCAGTTGATTGAACGCCTGGTTGAACAAGGTTATGCTTATGTGAATGACAGTGGCGATGTTTGTTACGATATAAAAAAATTTGATGCTTATGGAAAACTGTCAGGCAAAGATTTAGAAAAGTTAAAAGCAGGCGTCCGCATTGCGGTTGATCCGTCCAAACGATCGCCCTGGGATTTTGTTTTGTGGAAAAAAGCAAAGCCAAGTGAACCTGCCTGGTCTTCTCCCTGGGGAGAAGGCAGACCGGGGTGGCATATTGAATGTTCTGCTATGTCAATGGAAGAATTAGGGGAACAGTTTGATATCCACGGCGGAGGTTTAGATTTACAATTTCCCCATCATGAAAATGAAATTGCGCAAAGCGAGGGGGCCAGCGGAAAACCGTTTGCTAATTATTGGATGCATGTCGGACTGCTACAAGTTAACAAAGAAAAAATGGCAAAATCGACCGGCAATTTTGCAACCATCAAGGATGTACTGAAAAAACATAACCCGGAAGTGGTGCGTTATTTTTTATTAAGCAGCCATTATCGCAGTCCCTTAAATTATTCAGAAGATAGTCTGCAAGAGGCCAAACAAGCGTTGACGCGTCTTTATCGAGTATTAAACGAAGAAACGGCACTCACCACAGATGCTGCTGCCAAGGAAATACCACCTATCGATCAGACTTGGATAAATGCGTTTAATGAAGTAATGGATGACGATTTTAATACCCCAATGGCCTTGTCGGTTTTATTTCAACTTGCTAGTACTATCAATAAAACAAAAAACATATCACTGATACCTACCCTCAAATATTTAGCTTCTTTTTTAGGTTTATTACAAACAGTGCCTGCCGTTTTTCTACAAGCAGGTTCCAGCTTGGACGGAGAAGAAACCGCTCATATAGAAGCCTTAATCAACCAAAGAATACAAGCAAAGCAAGCAAAGGATTGGAAACGGGCGGATGAAATTCGCTCGCAGTTAACAGCTTTAGGCATTGAATTGCAAGATACCCCAGAAGGGACGTCGTGGCGTAAAAAAGAGTAGTTCAACTTCCATCTTTCAATGGCATAATTAAATAGAAAATGTTTCAAGGAATGCTTTAGTTAAGTTTATTGTCACATCATTGCCTATAATGGAGCCAAATATTTTTCTTTTCTACCGTTTTCTCACTGAAGATGATATAAGATGAAATTTTACATCATCTTGGGATCAGCAGTATGATCAAAAAACGTGAGCTAGTCATTAATGTAAGAAATTTTCTAGGCAGCGAAAAGCCAGAAATTCGAGTGATTATTGAACAATTTTTAAATGCCATGCTCTCTCACGAACAGCCGTCCCTTGCCTACCTGCGACTATTAGAAGATTATTACCAAACAAGAAGAGAAAAAAATCACATACTCTGGCGGATCCAAGAAAGCAAAGATGCGATTGAATTTGCGAAAGAAGGCTATGAAGATACCAAAGAAATTTACAGGGACTACCTAAGCGAACAAGAGGATCTGCTCGCTTATCATGCGCAAATACGTGCAAGCTTACCATTGGCCCAAGCGAAAAAAATTGTTAGCCATCAATTAAATCATTCAAAAACCTTACTCGAAGCCTTTTTAAAGCCATCTGGGAAAGTTGCAGAGATTCCCGAAGACTGGGAAGACAAAGCTCTGGATAAATTAGTTTCTGTAGAGGAAGAGTTAAAAGAATTGCTCGATGAAAAAAAAGAAGCCTATATTAAAATAGAAGACATGGAGTGGTCGATGTACACTCTGGCTGAAGCTGCCACAAAAGCTGCAAGTTTTGTTCCGGTGTTAGATAAAAAAATTGCCATGCTTGCAAGGTTAATGGCTCTAATGACAAAAGAAAAAAATAGCAGCGATACCAACTCAGCTGCTGGTGTCCTTTATTCTTTGCTAAGCTCATTAAATCTCTTTTCTTCGGTTCCCAACCAGACTGCACTTAGCGACATGGTGAGAACACTTCAAAACGACTCTGCATTAAAGCATATATTTCTCCTGTTAGGAGAGTTTACAGGTCATTACCAAGATAAAATGCGACGCTTAGGCCATTTAGTTCCTAATGAAGGCCGGGTAGAGTCAAGGCAATTATTGGGAACGTTGAAAGAAAAAGTACTTGCTTTGTTCTCACCTGCTGAAAATTACGATGCGCTGTTGATGAATTTGCTACCGGTAGTTAAATATTTTAAAACTGACTCACTGACGATGCTGCACAAAAGAAAATATATTTTCTTTGCCCAGTGCTGTAAACGAAGAAGTACCCGCTCTTTTGTTTTAGCGGACAGCATAACAGCAGCATTAGATGACTATTTAAATCAAAATCAGAAAAAAGAAGAAACCGATTGTTCTACGGTGGACAATGACCGTATGCAGGTATTTTTCTTGAAAAAACAACCTGAAGATAGGGTAAACGAAACCTTTTCATTTGCACAATGAAAGCTCCTAAAAGCGTACGTTAATCCCTGTAAGGATGTGAGTATTTTTTCCAGGAGATAAGTCAGTTAGAAAGCTCGATTTATTTTTTTTATTTCGCTAATATAAAAATTCTCGTATTTATTGAATGGCATGGTTGCTACTAAATTTTTCTAAAAAAGGAACTTTGATGAAAAAAAAATCCTTGGCTTGTTTGATGGCGCTTGGTTGCACCCTCGCTTATGCGGGCCCCTCGGTGAACACGCGTGCCTTTCCATCTTTCCCTACGCTACCAAGCTTAGGCTGCGGCCAAGCTTTGTTTCAAACAGGTGCTTATTGGTCACACCAAGGGCAAGCGCAACATGTTAATATTGAAAGTTTGATTGGGGATGATTTTAGCGTCACTCGCCATGGCAATGTGAACAGCTTTTTTGGCTTTGGGTATTTATTTGATGGTCCTCAATATCGAGGTCTGCAGTTAAATTATGGTGTGCACGCTTTTTACCTTCCTAAAACCTCCGTCTTTGGATACGTTCTCCAAGAAGAATTATTTACCAATCTATCCTACGGATATTATGTAACCCATTTTCCCGTTTATGCAGCACTTGAGGCAACGACTGATCTCTCACGTATGCCGATGCCATTTCTTTCCAAACTTCCTGGAAAGTTGACGGTTGATGTGGGTATCGGTCCTAATTTTATGAAAACAGCTGGATTTATAGAACATTCTATTGATGGAGGAATTACGATACCTGATGATGCGTTTGGTAATCGTTCGACAACGACGTTCACGGTTACTGCTGGTGCAAGTGTCATTGTGCCAAACGTTTTTGGAGCAATGTCGCTTGAATGTGGTTATCGCTTCTTTTACTTAGGGGATTCACATTTACGTCGCGTAAATGATCAAATTCTAAACGCTTTGAAAACAGGTGATATTTACGCCAATGCAGTCGTGGTAGGGGTCCGTATTTAGGCCCGTATTAGGCCCTTATTAGCCAAAGGTATTCACAAGGATGTGGTAATGAGGCGTATAGCTAGCGTATGTGCGGTGTTCTTTTTCCATGCCACATTGGCAAATGCCAATGTGGGTCGTTTATTCGAAATCTCTGAAACAGGCAATGTTGCTTCTGCGGATATTCTTTTATGTTTGAATGGGAAAGCGGCTTTATCTTGTCAGAATTATCATATTTCTGCAGAGAATATGAGTATTCGAGCAACGGCAGCACATACTTATCCAGCGGCAGGTATTAAAGTTCTAACGCCGGGTTATAGTCCATCGGGTTGTTTGCCTTATGGAAACGGTTATTGTTTATTCAATGTCAGCAATACAGCGGGTGCTAGCTTACAACTTAATGCGTCAGGCAGTGCGAACAAACAAAATCAAAGCTTACAATTCACAGCACAGCCACCAGCAACTGCTGATTATAATACGTCATTTACGGTATCGGCGGATGCAAGTTCAGGATTGCCAGTCACCTTTACAAGCAGTGGAGTATGTACCAACAGCGGTTCTACTTATCAAATGAATGCTGGGACAGGTACTTGTGAGGTAATTGTAAACCAGGCAGGTGATGCAAATTATAATCCTGCGACTGCGCTTATACAAACAGTAACTGCAGCACAGGTAGCGCAAGCATCACTAACATTAAATGCGCCTAGCTCCATCGTTTTCAATACCTCAAGTAACTTAACAACGACGGGTGGATCGGGAACAGGCACTGTTTCCTATACCTTGACTTCCGGGAGTGCTTATTGCTCTCTCAATGGCGCTACCATTACCGGGACTGCCGTCGGAAGCTGTTCGGTGAAAGCAATCAAAGCGAGTGACGGGAATTATCTTGCGACGGAGTCTTCTGACGTTTCGATAACTGTGAGCCCCGCAGTTCCGGGTTCACCAACCGCTGTCACAGCAGCCATTGGTAACGGCGCTTCACTGGTAAGTTGGACTGCTCCTACTAACGATGGCGGTAGGATCGATACGTATACGGTGACGGCTTCAAGTGGGGGGTTTACCTGTTCAGCAACGCCACCAACGACACAATGCACCGTGTCAGGGTTAACCAATGGTAATTCGTACACCTTTACGGGGACAGCAACTAACACTGCCGGTACAAGTCCTTCTTCTGCAGCTTCAAATTCGGTAATCCCAACGTCTTTGCAAGTGTTGGGTAATTTTTCAAACGCCACAGGTTATTTTTCCCCAACGACTCCTCCAGTACCTTGGGGATCGCTGATTGAAGACGTCAATCATAATTTATATGGTGTAGCACCCAATGGTGGCTCAGCAGGCCTTGGCACGGTTTTCAAATTTTCTACGGCGACAAATACGTTCACTGTGTTGGCTGATTTTACGCAACTCTCCACCGGCGCACTTCCTTACGCAAGCCTCGTCATGGGGAGTGATGGTAATTTATATGGGACTACCGCGGGTGGCGGAACACATAGCGCAGGCACGATTTTTAAGATTGCTGTTCCGAATGGTCCATTAACGATATTGGCATCCTTTGATCCATCCACCAACCCAGCATCAGGTAGTGCACCTTATGGGAAATTGCTTGAACTGTCACCAGGTGAATTCTATGGCACAACGCAATCAGGAGGCACGAATAGCACAGGAACTATTTTTAAATTCTCAACAAACGGCAATACTATTACTACCCTGGCTGCGTTTGATGTTGCTGATGGTGGGGGGCGAAACGTTAGCGGTAGTGCTCCTTTCGCAGGTCTCATTGAGGTCAGCGGTGATCTCTATGGAACCGCATCAGCAGGAGGTCAATACAGTTATGGTACCGTCTATAAATTTTCTCCTAGCAGCAATACGATTACACCATTGGCTTCTTTCGATTTCATTCCCACAGATGGCGCATCTCCCTATGCCAGCCTTTTAGCTGCTTCGAATGGTTTTTTATACGGTACAACCACAGATGGCGCAAATGGTGGTACAGTTTTTGTCATTTCCCTCTCAGGTACAATGAATACAGTTGCGTATTTTGATGATGCAAATGGAAAAGTATCCTACGCGCCATTGATGCAAAATGGCAATTATTTATACGGAACGACATCAGCTGGTGGGACAAATAGTGGGGGCACCCTTTTTAAAGTGTCGCTCTCCGATTCTACACTCAGTGTAGTAAACCCATTAAATGCTTCTGACCCAGGTAACCTTCCCTATGCAGGTTTGCTGCTATCGACCAATGGTAATATATACGGCACGACAACGAATGGCGGAGGCATGAGTAATCAGGGAACAATTTTTGTCCTTTATCCACCTTTTTCATAAACGCGAAGTGTACGTGTAAAGGAATTTAATGAAACGATTCATAGGTAGCTTATTAAGCATCCTGACTTTAACTTCATTCGTTGATGCGGGCGCCCATGCCAGCCGCTTATTTGAAATTACTGAGTCAGGTAGCCCTGCATCAGCTGATATTATCTTATGTTTAAATGGCAAGGGGCCTAGTTCGTGTCAAAGGTACCATGTCTCTGCTCAGAACTTAACAATTCGGACAGCTCTTAAGCGCGCTTATCCACTTGTAGGTATTAAGGTAGTAACCGCTGGCTATCTGCCATCCAATTGTACGGCTTATACCAACGGCTATTGTATATTTGAAACGACACCAACCATGCCAACGACTATTCGGTTGACTGCCAATGGGAGCGACGGTGGTAGTAAGCCATCCAAAAATGATCAAAGCCTGAGCTTTACAACACCACCACCTGCAAGCGCGGGGTATAACACGCAATTCACAGTAAGTGTTAATGCAAGTTCTGGATTACCGGTAACGTTTACCAGTAGTGGGGCTTGCACAAACACAGGTGCTACCTATTTTATAAATGCAAGCACAGGTAACTGTGAAGTCATTGCGAATCAACCTGGTGATGCGACTTACAATGCAGCTCCCGTTTTATCAGCGACTGTAACAGCGACTCAAGCTTCCCAAGGTAGTTTAGTTCTCACGGCCAATCCTTCGACTATCTCCTTTAATGGAACATCCACCTTATCGACGAGTGGTGGATCGGGCATAGGGGCAATTTCCTATAGTCTTGTTTCAGGGAGCAGTGACTGCGCTTTATCTGGTTCAACTATTACCGGGACTGCTGTGGGCAATTGCTCGGTAAAAGCAACCAAAGCAGGGGATGGAAATTACCTATCAGTGGATTCTAATATTGAGGTTATCACCGTTAACCCGATTATCCCTGGTTCACCGACGGCTGTTACGGTAACGATAGGAAATACCGTTGCACCGGTGAGTTGGACGGCACCAATTAACGATGGTGGTGGCATCAATTCTTACACAGCAAAGGTCGTAGGTGGATCAAACAATTGCTCGGTAGCAGCACCAGCTACCCAGTGTACAGTGACTGGATTAACAAACGGTAACTCATATACATTTACAGTGACAGCAACCAACAACGCTGGTACCAGCGCTCCTTCTAGCGCTTCAAACGCAGTTATCCCGATTGATATCGCTGTACTCTCGACTTTTAATAGTACCACGGGATTTTATGCCGGCCTTAACAACGTCTATTACCCCACGGGCTCATTGGTAGAAACGCCCTACGGTGTTTACGGAACGACAACAGGGGGAGGTGCAAATGGCGCAGGAACTGTTTTTAAAGTGTCCCTGGCCGATGGCAACATAACGGTTATCAAAAATTTTGATAACTCAATCACCGGTGCCCAGCCCTTTGGACAACTTTTACTGGCTTCGGACGGTAATCTTTACGGAACTACGATTGGCGATGGCACGAATAGTAACGGTACCATTTTTAAGGTTGCTTTACCGAGTGAAGCATTTACGGTTTTAGCTTCATTCGATTCAACAACCGGTGTACAACCCTCTGGCAGCTTGGCTGAAGTATCTGGAAATTTATACGGCACAACAACCAATGGTAGCGGTGGTACTAGTTTCGGAACAATCTTCAAATTTCCTTTAAATGGCACCTCGATTATTCCTGTCGCATCGTTTGATGCAAACACAGGAAAGCCTGCTTATTCAGGTCTTATCTACGCTGATGGTTATTTATATGGTACAACCTATGACGGTGGTTCTGGCGGGTCAGGTATAGTATTTAAAATTGCGCCAACGGATACTGCAATTACGGTCGTCGGTGGTTTGACTCAAGCGAATGCACTCGGTACCTACGTTGGTCTACTCCAAGTAACTGATAATAATTTATACGGTATTGGATATTTTGGAGGCGTAAATAGCTTAGGAAACATTTTTAAGGTTTCAACCGCTGATAATGCCATGACGCAAGTGGCTTCGTTCAATACCAACACCGGAACTGGTCCATTATCAACTTTAATTAAAGGATCAGATGGTGATTTATATGGAACCGCCAACTCTGACGGTCCAAATTCGGCGGGGACAATTTATCAATTATCGTTAACGAATAATACCCTTGCTCCTATCAGTATTCTCGGTGATCCTTTAGGATATCAACCTGCAGCACCCCTGCTGCGACATTCCAATGGAAACCTTTACGCATTAACTACCTATGGTGGACCGGGCGGGGCGACCGAAAAAGGAACGATCCTTGTCCTTTACCCGCCATTTATCCCCATAAATGCCGATCTCAAATCAAACAACAATGTATTGTACAAAGGAAAATAATGAAAATAACCAATCCATTGCTCTTTGCTTACTCCCTATTCATTGGAAGCGCTTATGCGACACCAGGGCCTTTGTTTGAGCTTGCTGAGTCTGGCAGTCCAACATCAGCAGATATTATCTTATGCTTAAATGGAAAGGGCCCGGTATCCTGCCAGCGTTACCATGTTTCAGCACAGAATCTCACCATTCGCACGACGATAAAGCGTAATTATCCCCTTGTTGGTATAAAAATTCTAACACCGGGATTTAGTCCGACAGGGTGCACACCCTTTAGCAATGGATACTGTTTATTTGCAACGACAGCTAATGCAGGTACATCAATCACAGTGAACGCGAGCTCTCAAGAATTAAGCGCTCCTAATGAACCAACCGCTGTGATTGCTTCGAAGGGGAATGCTGCTGCGACAGTCAGTTGGACAGCCCCGGCTAATAATGGTGGTTCACCCATTCTTTCCTACACAGTAACCGAGGTTAATGGAGGAAACAGTTGTACGGTAGCAGCACCAGCGACGCAATGCGTCGTCGGGGGGCTCACCAATGGAACGGCATACACCTTTACCGTGACAGCAACCAATGCAGTGGGAACAAGTATCGCTTCCGCTCCCTCAAATGCGGTGACACCTTTGCAGTTAGAAGTGCTGGCGAGTTTCAATAGTACAACGGGCTATTATATCCCGACTGCGACCCCAGGGTTTCCTTGGGGGGGACTGACGCAAGGATCTGATGGCAGTTTGTACGGTGTTGCTCCGGCTGGCGGAACGCAAGGCGGAGGAACAATCTTTAAGCTTTCGTTGATTGATAATTCTTTAACTGTATTAGCTAACTTTAATGCAAGTACGCCTGGCGCGCCTTCAACGCCTTACGGAAAGCTGCTGCAAGCATCAAACGGCGACTTCTACGGCACCACCTTATTAGGGGGCGCCAATGGGTACGGGACTGTTTTTAAATTTTCTCCAACCAATCCAACAGTGACTGTACTAGCCAACTTTGATACTGGTGCGAGCAATGCAGGTATTAATCCCGTCGGCGGGCTCATACAACCGATTGCTGGAGGGGATTTATATGGGTTTACCTACCAGGATGGGACCAATGGCTATGGAAATCTTTATAAGATTTCTCTCGATGGCAGTGTTTTTAATACGCTTGGTGGTCTGACCAGTGTTACAGGTACAAACGTTGTGAGTAACCCGTTCTATGCTGCTGATGGAAATTTATATGCAGCCACACTTTTTTCCGGCGGGACAATTGGATCTGTGATTACTAGTTCACTAGCGGGTAATCCTATTAACAAGGTGGCATCTTTTAGCCTTCCAACAGGATTTTCGGGCGCATCCAGTCTTCTACAAGCCTCAGATGGTTATTTATATGGGGTTACTGCTGTTGGAGCCAGCGGAACTTCAGGCGGCGGAGTCTACAAGGTTCTCCCAGGAAGTAGTACCCTTACCCGAGTTGTTACCCTTGATAGCACCAGTGGAGAATTATCGGTTTCTACGTTGATACAAGATAATGAAGGCTACCTGTACGGTACCGGATCTTCGGGCGGAACAAGCGGTGGTGGGACCATCTATAAAGTGGACCCCGCTGCAGGTACAGCGACTGCGATTGTATCTTTTAATGCAGCAACAGGAACGAAACCTTACGGAGGATTGCTTTTAGCGTCTAACGGTTACTTATACGGTATGACTACACTCAACGGTCCCACAGGTGCAACCGGGACGTTGTATGTGGTCTACCCGCCTTTTTCTTAATACTTGAATGCTAGGGATAGCTATGAAACGAATGAGTCATCTATGGAGTTTACCTTTTTTATTATTCACATGCTTGGCTCAAGCAAAAACCGGTCTTCTTTTTAACGTTGAGGAGTCAGGAAGCCCGGCCTCGGCAGACATTATTTTATGCTTGAATGGCAAAGGGCCGGCATCGTGTCAGAAGTATCATGTGTCGGCCAATGATCTAACGATTAGTACGACCGTTAAAAACAATTACCCTGTTGCGGGGATTAAAGTCCTAACCGCGGGCTATACTGCAACGGAATGTACAACCTATAAAAATGGCTATTGTTTGTTTGGAACAGGCCAACGTACCCGTACGCTTGTGCGTTTAAATCCAGGTGAGCCCACACCGGATCGAACAACAAAAGCGCAAACGCTCACCTTTGCATCAACGCTTCCCCCCACTGCCACCTACAATACAACGTTTACTGTACAAGCAACAGCCAGCTCGGGTTTACCCGTTACTTATGCAAGTAGCGGTGTTTGTACCAATAATGGCACTACCTATACAATGACCAGCGGTACCGGAAGTTGCCAAATCATTGCTAGTCAAGAAGGGAATGATGAATACAGTGCTGCTACCAATCTTACCGGGTCTGTCACTGCATCACTTGCTTTTCAACAACCCCCTTTATCCATCAGCAGCGATGCAACTTCCATTAGCGTGGGCGGTAACGCTAATTTATCAACCACCGGCGGTTCAGGCACAGGAACCATTTCCTTTAACTTGGATGCAGCTTCCACTGGTTGCGTGCTCAATGGCGCAGTGGTAACAGGAACAGGTGGAGGCACCTGTCTGGCGTATGCAACGAAAGCGGCTGATAGCGATTACCAATTGTCGACTTCCACTGCAGTCTCAATTACTGTCAATGCAACACCAGCGTCCCCGCCAAACCCACCGACCAATGTTACTGCTGTGATCAACAATGGACAAGCACCGGTTAGTTGGACGGCTCCAAGTAACGACGGCGGTTCGGCGATCATAGACTATACAGCCACTGCTTCAGATGGTAGTAGTAGTTGTACGGCAAATGCACCGACAACACAGTGCACGGTCCTTGGTTTGACCAACGATACACCTTATACCTATACCGTAACTGCAAGGAATAGTGTTGGAGTCAGTGCTGATTCTGCAACCTCAGCCCCAGTAACGCCTACCTTTGTGCAAGTTCTTGTCAATCTAGATAATACAACGGGTTATTTTGGTTCAGCCACAAACATTATGGGTTCCTTTACAGAGTTCAATGGCGATCTTTACGGCGTTGCCCCTGCTGGTGGGACAGGTTCAGCAGGCAGTGGTGATGGCACAATTTTTAAGATCTCGACAATTGATCATAGTTTTTCGGTCTTGGCTAATTTCCAAAGGGGAGGCACAGGCTCTGCCCCGTACGGGAAACTTTTATACGTAGCGGAGGATGGGTACTTCTACGGCACTACCTCAACAGGAGGCTTGTCCTATAATCAGGGTACGGTATTTAGATTTTCTCCAGTAGACAATTCTTTAACTGTTATGGCAGAGTTTGCTGTCACTAATGGCTCTGTCCCTCTCGTAGGATTGATGAAGGCAAGTGATGGTTATTTATACGGTACGACCACAGGTGGCAACCCACACCCTTTTGGTGGTATCTATAGAATTGCTCCGGGCGGAAATTCAATTATGCCTCTGGCCTGGTTTGATGATGCGGTGAGCCCCACCGGAACGGGTACTTCAGCAGGAGGAACGCTGGTCCAAATCGGTGATGATCTATATGGGGCTACAGGCAGTTACGGACCGAATAATGCAGGCGCGGTGTTTAAGTTTAATATTCTTTCGGGTACCCCCGCTATCGATGTAGCCGCTGCGTTTGACGGCTCCACCGGCCAGAATGCGACAGCCGGTCTTTTGAAGGCTACTAGCAATACTAATTTATATGGCGTTACGTTATTCGGACCAGCTTTTTTATACAAATTGACACCGCCCTACAATACGATTACTCCTATGGCTTCTTTTGATAATAGTACTGGGTTACAGCCCGCTACCTCATTAATTCAAGATAGCAGTGATGGTTCTATTTATGGAACAGCCTATTCGGGTGGAAATGGCGGGGGTACAATTTTCAAATTTGATCCGGTTGCCGAAACACTGAATTCAATTTTTTCTTTTGTTACTTCAACAGGAACGGGGCCTTTAACAGGGCTTGTCCTAGCAAATGGAAAGTTGTATGGGATGACTCAAAACGGGGGAACAACAGGTTTGGGAACAATTTTTGTAGTTTACCCGCCTTTTGTTTAATGATTTAAATGACTAAGGATAGTGATGAAAATGATTCGTGTATGGAGCTTACCTTTCCTGTTAGGAACGTGCGTGGTGCATGCAAAAACAGGTCTTCTTTTTAATATTACTGAGTCAGGTAACCCTGTCTCAACGGATATTATTTTATGTTTAAACGCAAAAGGCCCGGCATCCTGTCAGAGGTATCATGTCTCGGCTCAAAACCTAAGTATTCGAACAACTATAAATAGAACTTATCCCTCCGCGGGCATTAAAGTATTAACCGGAGGATTCGCGGCAACGGGATGCACATCCTATAGCAATGGTTATTGTTTATTTGAAGCAAGTCAAACGAGCGGTCCGTCGCTTAGCATAAGCCCGGGTGATTCTGCTCAGAAAAAATCGCAAGCCCTTGCTTTTTCGTCAACGCTTCCTTCAACTTCACCATATAATTCAACTTTTACCGTACAAGCGACGGCCAGTTCAGGATTGCCGGTTACGTACGCGAGTAGCGGCGTGTGTACCAATAACGGTGCTGCCTATACGATGACCAGTGGCACCGGCAGTTGCGGAATTATCATAAGTCAGGGCGGTAACGATGAGTATAATGCCGCCTCAAACCTGAGTGGTTCTGTTACAGCCTCGCTTGCCCCTCAAAGCCCCCCTTTATCGATTAGTTCAAGCACTACAACGATCACCGTCGGGGGAACCGCAAATCTATCTACCTCTGGAGGCGCCGGAACAGGCATCGTCTCCTATGTGCTTGAATCTGACTCTACTGGCTGTACACTTAACGGAGCAACTGTGTTGGGGACAGCTGTTGGTACCTGCAAGGTGGGCGCCAGGAAAGCCGCTGATTCAAATTACCAGGCTAATTTTTCATCTCCCGTATCGATTACCGTAAATTCCGCGGCGACAGTGCCAGGCTCGCCTACTGGGGTAACCGCCGTCAAAAATAATGGACAGGCACCTATTAGTTGGACTGCTCCCACCAACACTGGCGGATCGCCTATTACTGGCTACACAGCGACGGCTTCAGATAATGTGCACACCTGTGACTCGTCGGGGCCTACGCCAAGTTGTCTTATAACTGGGCTTACAAATGGTACTCCTTATACGTACACTGTAGTCGCAAAAAATAATGTGGGTAATAGTGCACCCTCGGCCGCATCAAGCCCAGTTACTCCTACGTTTATTGAAGCCCTAGTTAATTTAAATTCAACAAATGGATTTCCAGGCCCTAATCCCTCAGCAGCCATAGGGAGCTTTACAGAAGGGCCTGGCCAAATGCTGTATGGTGTTATACCACAGGGCGGCTCCTTTGGTGGTGGCACCCTTTTTAGATTGTCTTTAGCCGACCATTCCTTCACAGTATTGGCTGAATTTGATTCTACTAATACTGGCAGCGCACCCTTTGGGAAGCTTTTATATGCATCTGATGGCAACCTTTACGGAACTACCTCGGCCGGAGGTGCTAATGGATATGGAATTTTTTTCAAATATACATTGGGCGATCCTTCGCCGGCACTCATTCCTATTTTTGAGTTTGAGCCATCCCAGCTAGGCACAAGCCCCTATGGTGGAGTAATTGAAGATCTGGTTAACGAGGCTGGCGTTCTCTACGGGGCAACGCGTTTTGCCGGATCCAATGGGAACGGAATGATTTATAAATATACCATTGCGTCTAATACGACCACGACCTTGGGGGGATTTGACCCTGCAACCACCGGAACTACGCCTACCAATAATCTCCTTCGAGTAGGTGGTGTATTATATGGCGCAACTTTCACAAATGGGACACCGAATGCAGGTGCCGTTTTTAACAATCCAATTAGCAGTACGACAATGAACTTGACAGCAGCTTTAGGGGGTGCCCTTGGAATTGGTGGAACCGGGGGGCTGATGTTGGCTTCCGACAATTACATGTATGGCGTAACTTTTGGTGGAGGATCTGGGGGGGCAGGGGCTATCTACAAGGTACAACCAGGAAGTTCATCCATTACTCTTGTTGCTGATCTAAACGTTACTGTCGGGGGAAATTCTTTTGCAACATTGATCCAAAATTCTAGCAATGGTTTTTTATATGGTACAGCCGCCGCAGGGGGGGATAACGGCAACGGTACAATTTTCCGTGTAGATCCAGCTGGATCGACGGTCAATCGTATTTACTCTTTTCCATCCTCCCCAACCTCTATAGGATTTATTCCTTGGGGAGGCTTGACCCTAGCAAATGGAAACATGTACGGCATTACAACAGCGGGAGGTGCAAATACGCTGGGTACTATTTTCGTTGTTTACCCTCCTTTTACTTAATTACTGAACCTGCTAAGGATAAGGATAGATTAAAATGATTCGAAGAGGGAGCTTACCTTTTATATTGGTAAAGGTTGTAGCGCAGGTTTAAAAAAAACCTACCCCTTGGCAGGGATTAAGCGCTGACGGCGGACATAGCTTCAGTGGATGTACGCCGTATCAAAATGGTTATTGTTTATTTGAAGTGAGCCAAAATAGCGGTGCAGCACTAGCTTAAGTACCGTACTGGGTGATTTTTCAACGGCGGTAGGGAGAAGACCCAGTGCAGGTTTGATTTCAGGCCTGGTGGTTATTTGTACGACACCACGCCAGGTGGGGGAAGTCTGAATGGAGACACTGCCTATAAAATATTACCCTCAGGAGGGACTTTAATTGATATCCCTTATTTGAATGCTACGATGGGTTGTTACCCAAGCGACGCTTGTCGAGGGAGCTGATGGCAATCTCTATGGAACAACACCTTTAGGAGGCACGAATGGCTATGGCACTGTCATCAGAATTTCTCCGCCTTTTTTATAAAAAAAATAAGTAATCACTGGTAAGCACTGACTTTTCTATGTTCTTAGCTAGAAGGGAATTGGAAATGAACAAACTCGTACAAGTAGGAATAGCATCGATACTTTATGGTACTTCATCCACTTATGCAGGCCCAGGTCAATTATTTGAGATCACAGAATCCGGTAATCCTGTATCAATCGATGTAAGGTATGTTTAAACGAGAAGGGGCCCACCTCTTGTCAGAATTATCATGTGACCAGCGATAACCCGAGCATACGTGCAGTACCAAATCACAGTTACCCCACAGCGGGGGCAAAAATATTAACGCCTGGATATAACTTTTCCGGGTGTTCTTCTTATGCAAACGGGTATTGTTTATTTAAGTAGCGGCCCCTGCATCAATACCGGTGCAACGTATACCATGACCTCGGGTACCGGACGTTGTCAGGTTATTCTGAATCAACTGGGAGATGATAATTACAACGCTGCCCCGATCGTCATCAGGAACGTTACTGCAGCGCTTGCTCAGCAAGCAGGATTCTCAATAGCGAATCCTCCAACTACCATTAATTACAATGATACGGTGACCTTATCAACGGTCGGAGGTTCGGGAACAGGCGCGGTTTCTTATACGGTTAATGGTGGCAACACCATTTGCTCCATTACCGGGTCAGACTTAACAGGATCACGTCCTTATGGAAAACTTGTACAGGGAACAGATGGTAATTTATTTGGCACGACCACACAGAGTGGTGATCATAATCTCGGAACCGTTTTCACACTATCGCCAATTGACAAAAAGCTGACTGTTTTAGCTTCCTTTGATTTATCAACAGGAGGAATTGCTTCTGCGGGGCTTATGCAGGCTGCAGACGGGAATTTATATGGAACGACCACATCATTTGCTTAAAGATAAACGTTGCTCTGGCTCGTATTGAACATCTAATTCCAGATTCTCGATAGTTGCCTCTAGAAATTGCGCATTTCTAAGTGCGACTTTTGCAGGTTCTATTGCTTCTTTAAGGCAAAAAATATAAAACAAACCGTAGTGATATTTGGCGCACAAGGGCATTAGATTGATTGCTTGTTGAAAATAGTTGGCGGCATCTTCGAGGGTATCTTGAGAAAGAATAGTTCGAAATTTAAACTTAACTGATCTTAGTCCTTCGTTGCATAATATCTCGGGGTTTGTTTCAGAGCTATCTTGCAAGGGGGGATACATCGCATACTCATTTAAGTTTGGTAGCGTTTCATTAGCCAGACACATCAGTATTTCTTTTAAGCCTAAGCCCGTTTCCGTGTTCACTGAGGGAAGTTCTGCTTTGTTCAATGAATTCCTATCAATCTCTACTGAACCAAACTTTTCTCCATATTGAAAAAATCGTTTGATCGTTGGCGCAGTGAGAGTAGCTGTGGCTTTTTTAATAAGAAGAGCAGGCATAGTAGGAGGAGGGAGAACATTTCTTAAGCAAAGTGACTTTGATCCTTTAAATAGAGAGGAATGAATGTTGTTTATAGTCAAATCACTATGGTCTTTTTGTTGTAACTGAGGAGCGCAAAACACTGCTTTGAGGGGATCAGCATTGGCTGCTTTTTCATTAACTCGGCGATCAATCCGTGTAGCAAGCGTTAAATTTTCATATTCAAACGGTATGGGAAGATTTTTGCGAACGTCTTCCCAGATATGAGGGGGTGGCACAATAAGGCTTGTTCCCTTAAATAAAGCAACAATTAAGCTTTTTGCATTCGTTTTTTTATCGAGCTCTCTTTTGACATTAGGTGGCTTTCGATCAAAACCGGCAGAAGGAGGATATGTTTTAGGAAGTTTTTGAATTTTTTTTGTCGTTGGTTGTACCCTTTGTTCCATTAGCTGATTTTGTTGGTGGGGGATAGGAAAGTCAGACACTTTATGAAGATCCGACTGCTCTGGCGTTGTAACAAGTTCTTCTTCTAAAACGAAAGTGGATACTGCCGAGGTGAGTGGAAGAATCAGGTCTGCAGAGGGGGAAGGGAGAAGTTCTAGCTTCTCGATGATTTTAGATAAAAATTGAGCATTGATGAAGGTTTCCCTTGCAGCTTCTTCTGCTACTTCACCTTGCAAACATAGTGCATAGAATAAAGCATAATAATATTTATCACATAGGGGTAGTAAATTAATGGCTTGTTGAAAATAGTTGACCGCTTTATTTAGCATTTTAAAACCGCGTTCAGGTTTATAAAATTTAATCGCTGCCCTTCCCTGACGATAAAAATTTTCTGGGTCCATGTTTTGAAAGGAATCATTTAATGGCAGAAATAAAGGAAGCTCATCAAGTTGAGTTGGATTGTCTGAAGACAGGAGCGCATCTACCAATTCTTTGAGCAATTTATTTTCTTCAATCAGCGTCGATTCGATTTTGTTGAGAACGTCCACCCGAATATTGATGGCGTAACATTGATCAAGGCATCGGAAAAATACTTTTTGAGTAGTTGATTGAATGGGTTCTTCAACAGGAGGGCAGAATACTTTCTTTATGAAATCAACACCCTTGGCTTCTAGTCGTTGTAAGTTTTGCCTTTGTTGGTGTGGTATTAGTTCAATGTTATATCTTAAGTTAAACATGCCCTTAAATTTTTTAAAAATTAGCGGAGGCGCAATTAGGCTGGTGTTTTTAAAAACCAGGACCTCAGGCAGAATAGGCTTTAAAAATCTTGTTATCTTGGACGTGCTGAGCGTATCTGCTACGCTCAAGGTGTCAGCTTCTACTGTTTCATCAACATTAAGAGGTGGCTCGGTCTGCATAAGCGTAGGCGATTCAATCTCATTTTCTGCCTCTATTCTCATTTGCACATTGTTAATTTCTTGTTCTCGAATCAACGTTTGAATGGCCGCTGAATGATCCATTACTCTAGGTAAGCAAGTATTTTTGTCAAATGCATTAAGGTCAATAAACGTCGTGCCTAGACGAGAGTAAGAATATTCAAACGTTATATCAATAATCAACTCATCCAAGTAATCTGCTGTTTGATGATAGGCCATCGCTTCTGGAAGATAATGATCGATATAATAAACCCAGGAAAGCAATCTGTAGTAAATGGGACAAAACGGTAATGCATTTATTGCATGTTTTAAGTGGGTAATGGCATCTTTCCGATTGCCGTTAAGTTTCGATGGACATTCCAAACAAGTGACTGCTTTATTAAAACTTTCATGCGCCTTTAGACGTGAGCTAGGCTCTGCTTTTCCTGGCAAAAACGTTCCCAGGTTTTGAATCGGTTCCCCAGGTATGCGATAGTTATCGAGGATGTCTCGCAGCACTTGCTGAATTTTCTGTATATCTTCCGTTACATAGGATGGGTTTATTAGATGATTAGGATTTATCTTAAGCCAAACCTGATCTTTTCCGTACTGGAGCTTGAGCTTTTTAATGACCCATGTTTCAGGTGGAATCACGGTACCTTCTTTTGTTAATAAAAACGGTGGGCGTGAAGGGCGTAACTGCTTCCAATAATTAAAGCCATCGTTTATTAGCAATAATTGATTTTTCTCAATATCAACAACCGCTTCTTGTACCGGCAGTAAATGCACATTAAAAAAGCCATTGTGCAGCGCGCCAATGGAAAAATAGAGACGAAACGTTAAATTAGCTGTTGCTGCTTTTAAGTCATTCTGAAAAAAATGATAAAATGGCTGAAGCTCTTCTTTCTGATCCGGCCCATGCGCAGTGAAATGGGCCATGCTGCACATGTAGTTTGCATCAATAGCGATTGTTTTATGAATTGTTTTTAAATTAAATAGCAAACAGCCCGATCTATCCTGATCGGAAAGATGCGTTCTCAAATCGTCTGATGCTACCTTTACTTTCCCAAGGAAAGGAATTTTATCTCCCGTTTTAATGAAGCCGGTACAATAGCTCGTATGACCCATGAGATCGGTGCAAATTTTTATCTTTTTTGAAGTCTGTGTCATTTCTTGACACATCGTTAACATATCGGATAGGGATAAATTGTTGTCGCTGTCTTTCAGATACTCTTTGAACTTTCTAAAGTACTTATCCTCTATCTTCATCGTTAGAGGTTGAGGGCTCATAAAGCCAATATTAAACCGTTGCTCAAATTGTTGGAGGGAAAGCAATTGGCCATCGACCTTAAAGAGTTCAGGTTTTATATGTAAGTCAAAAAAAAGTTGATCTCTCGGGCCTAGAATCGAAAGCAGCCATTTTCTCTTTTCTTCATTTAAGGTATCAAAAAGTAAATTGCAACCAACCGTTGGGTAGGTGAGTAATGGAAGGATATTTTTTAACTTCGTTGCGATTTGTTCGATAGATCCCTCTAAATTTATAGGATAACCCTCCAATATGACATGATTTTCCATTATTTATAAAAAAAAAGAATGTATCGGATAAATTATAATGATATTGTCTATAAAAAGCAAAATATCATCAAAAATAATTTATTGATAGGGTTGGACGATTAACAACCAGAATGTAAGATAATCGCAATAAGGGAAAGAAGGCTTCTAGTGTCTGTAAACAATGCCATTAATCGAGACGATGCAAATGCAGCTCACACTGATTGGATCGATAGTATCGATATCGTTCACGGCTCTGTGCTTTAGCTTCAGAGTCATTAGCAATGATTTCAATCAAACGATTAACCCGCAAGCTTGTTGCTGGCGTATGATTGGTTAAATTAACCAGTATATCTCTGTAGGCAATGGGTGGCTCTTGCCAACCAATCAAAATAGGCACTGCCCAAGGGGTAGTTTCAGGGCCTTCTTTCTCTAAGTGCAGGGCAGAATGCTCAGCTTCTAATAAATGGGGTAAGAAACTACTCTCATCAAACGTCCATAGCAATTGGTCGAGCAGCTGTGCTTGCTGCTGATTAACACAATAAATATAGATCTGATGTTTAAGTGCATAAGCTTTTGCCACTAACCGACATGCCAGTCGTTCAACGGCATGTGGTTGAGCAGTTTCTAATAAGTAAAAATCAACGCGTGGCGGCGACATTTCTTAACAACTGTACGAGTAAAGGAACGGGACGGCCGGTTGCATGGCGTTTAGCCCCGGGCACCCAAGCCGTGCCAGCGATATCTAGATGTGCCCAACGGTACTTTTTAGTAAACTGGGCAAGGAAGGTAGCAGCTGTAATCGAACCTGCGGCGCGGTTAGAGGCAGCGTTAGCACAGTCAGCGATAGGACTGGACAAAGCCTCATGGTACGCTTCATCGAGCGGCAAGCGCCAAGTTTGATCATGACTTTTTAATGAAGCATCGAGGATTTGTTGCGCTAAAGCATCATCAGGACTCATGAGACCATTCATCAGATGACCGAGTGCTATAATCATGGCGCCTGTCAGGGTTGCCATATCAATGACCCATTCTGGGTTAAAGCGTTCTGCATAGGTTAGGGCATCGGCAAGTACTAAACGTCCTTCAGCATCCGTGTTAGTGATTTCAACGGTTTGTCCTGACATTGATGTAACAATGTCGCCAGGCTTGACTGCGGTGCCGCTGGGCATGTTCTCTGCACAAGCGAGGATACCAATGACGTGCAAGGGCAAATTAAGAGCGGCACAGGTTTTTAAAATGCCAAGTACACTTGCCGCACCCGCCATGTCGTATTTCATTTCTTCCATTTTATCAGCCGGTTTCAAAGAGATACCCCCTGAATCAAAGGTGATTCCTTTACCGACAAAGATCAGTGGTTGAACGTTTTTTGCAGTGCCTTTGTAGTGAAGCTCAATAAGACGCGGTTCTTCCACGCTCCCTTGTGCGACTGCCAAGAGAGTTCCCATCCCCATCGCGCGCATCTCGGCTGGACCCATGCTCTTGGTTGATAAGGTATTGTGTACTTGCGCCAATTCAATCGCTTGATTTTCTAAATAACGAGGAGTACAAATGTTAGCAGGTAGATCAGCCAGCGTTTTTGTGTAACAGATGCCTTTGGCAATTGCTTTGGCGTCAGTAAGCGCTTTTTCGAGTACGGGTACCTGATTTTTAAAAGAGGGGTCAAAAATATGCAGCGACAAAGCTTTGAGAGTGTACGGTCGATGATCTTTGCTCTTAAAGTCTAGCGATTGATAACAACAATCTTCGAGTTGAATTAATGTTTGTTCGACTTGCGAAGCCATCTCTGCATCATTAACCGCTGGAAAACAGAGGGTCGCTGAACCAATGCGCTGTTTCAGTAGGTAGGATGCGACTGTCTTTAAGCGTTTGCTGAGCATTTTTGTATTAAATATTTCCGCTGAGCCGCAATGAATTAGCATTAAACGATGACCATTCACGTCCGCCTGCCATACCCAATCGCCCGCTTCTTGTAGTTGGGAATGTAATCGCGAAATCAGTCCTGAGAAGGATTGATCAAAGGCAGTGACAGGCTCCAATGCCATCCTATCGGCAAAGACACCCAATACCAAACATTCATTGCTGGTTAGGGTAGGTGTGGCGATTAATTGATAAGTGCGACCGTGATTCATTGTGGTTCTCATATTAATAGATTGTTTTTTTTAACACCATGTCAAGACAAGGTAGCTTTGTGGTATGCTGGTGTGGGTACATTTACTCAAGAGACCGCGTGTGTTGATTTTCCGATATCTGGCCAAAGAGGTTTTAATTACCTTAGCAGCGCTCACTGCCATTCTATTACTTATATTTATGAGTAATCAACTGGTTCAGTACTTAAATCGAGCGGTGGCAGGTAGCATTCCGGCGATGATTATCATGAAATTAATGATGTTGGAACTGCCAAATTTAATCGGTTTATTACTCCCTTTAGGTTTTTACATTGCCTTATTGGTTGCATACGGTCGTTTATATACTGATAACGAAATGATTGTCTTACAGGCCTGCGGATATGGGCCGAAAGCGTTATTTAAACACAGCTTTATCCTGTCCCTAATGGTCAGTGTGATTGCGCTTGTAATCATGGTTTGGGTCAGTCCTATGATTGCAACCGAAAGGGCAAAATTAATGAAAACCAGCGGCTTAAAAACGCTGATCCAGACGTTAACGCCCGGGCAATTTCGTCAAATACCTAAAGGAAACGAAGTCTTTTACGTTGAATCGATGGATAAACAGCATTCCAAAGCGAAACATGTGTTTCTAGCACGACAAGTCCTAAAACAGGAAGGACCGCAATGGGATATTCTCTGGGCAAAAGAGGCTTCTGTTGCCACCGATCCAACAACAAATTTGGATTACATTCAATTAGATTCCGGGCAGGTCTACGAAGGCGCTCCTGGACAGGCGAATTATCAAGTTGCGGCATTCAAGCAATACAAAACGCGTCTACCTACGCCGGTTGTGTCTAAGTTACAAGATGATATTCGCACGGCACCAACAATACGTTTAATCCAAACCTATACAAACAATCCGGCCAGAGCAGCAGAATTACAATGGCGCTTTTCGGTGCCCATTATGGTTTTAGTCTTGACCTTGATTGCAGTTCCGTTAAGCCGCGTTAACCCGCGTGCTGGCAAGTACGGTAAATTATTACCTGCCATTTTAATTTATATTCTTTATGCCAATTTTATGTTTGTTTCTCGAAATTGGATGACGCAAGGTAAAATACCCATATGGGTAGGTATGAATTGGTTGCATTTTAGTGTCGCATTTCTGGGATTGGTGTTAATTTGGCGCAATCGTTCACAAGCCATATGACTCTTCTAAAAAAACAAATCGTTAAAACAATTTTATCAGCGCTCGGCTTTGTCACCTTGATCTTAGCAGGGTTACAACTGTTTATTTTGTTTGTGGGTCAGTTAGGAGACGTTGGCAAAGGGCAATTTGGTTTATGGCAAACTACCCTCTATGTGTTGCTACAATTACCCTATCAAGTCTATCTTTTTTTCCCACTTGCCTGTTTGTTAGGTACTTTAGTGGGACTAAGTATCATGGCAAACCATCGGGAATTAATTGTCATGCGCGCCGTTGGCATGTCGATGGTGCAGATTACCTGGATTGTGATTCAAACCGCATTGGGTCTTATTTTGCTGGTAACCGTCATGGGAGAAACCGTTATTCCCAACCTAACCCATTGGGCAATCACTAAAAAAGCCCAAGCAATAAATGGCGGAAAATTCTTAAGAACAGCACAAGGGATTTGGTTGCGACATGAGCAAAACTTCATTTTAGTTGGACTAGTGTTGTCTCATGAAATGCTCGCCGATGTTTATCAATTCCATTTTAAGCAAGATGGTAAAATGGATTTTTCACGTAAAATTGATCGTGTACTTTACCAAAATAAACAATGGGAAGCCTATGGTATCTCTGAAACACGTTTTCAGGCAGATAAGACCATCACCTCCCATACCGCACACGCACAATGGGACACCTGGTTGCGTCCCGCTGTCTTTAGCATGAGTCGCCGCGAGCCTGATGAAATGAGTTTGTTAGAATTGCGCCGCTACTTAGGAACGCAAATTCAAAGTTACCGAAACGTTAGCAATTATCAGTTAGCATTTTGGCAACGTTTAGCACAACCTTTGACAACCTTAGTTATGATGTTATTAGCGATTCCTTTTATTTTTGGTCCTTTACGTTCATCAAGTATGGGATCGAAACTTGTAGTAGGTGCAACCGTTGGCTTTGGTTTTTACATGCTACATCATTTTTTTGGGCCGGTGAGCCAAGTTCTACAATGGTCACCTCTCTTTGCTGCGTTTGGACCAACTTGTATTTTTGCTATATTGGGGATGGTGCTAATGCAACGTGCAAGGTAAGGATAGGTCTGAAGGCAACGAAAAGTAAAAAGCACATTTTTGAAACGGGATAAATCGTTACGTCATATTAAAACGAGTCAATCAGCAAACGATGATTCAATGCTGTTTTGTAACGCGTAAGACTTCAGCAAGAGATGTATCCCCTGCAAGGACACGTTTAAATCCGTCAACTTGAATAGAGGGAATTTCGGGACGCAACGACTGTTCGATGCTTTGAATATTTTCTTTACGATGGATCATATTTTGGAGGTTTTCATCGACCGGAATAAGTTCGTAAATACCCGTTCTTCCTTGATAACCTAATTGATTACACTTTTCACAACCTTTGGGGTGGTAAAGCACTGTTTCATTGATATTATCAACGAGATGATGAAGAAGCGCTTGATCATCGGCGGTAAGTGGATGAGCTACTTTGCAATGTGCACAAAGTTTCCTGACCAAACGCTGCGCAATTAATCCCACAAGGCTTGAGGCAATTAGAAAAGGTTCTATACCCATGTCTTGCAAACGGGTTAAAGCGCCCAATGCGGTGTTGGTGTGTAAAGTCGAAAGGACTAGATGCCCGGTTAAGCTTGCCTGAATAGCAATTTCCGCCGTTTCTAAATCACGAATTTCTCCAATCATCACAATGTCAGGATCTTGACGTAGAATAGCGCGCAAGCCTTTGGCAAAGCTCATCTGAACTTTAGTATTAACCTGTGTTTGACCAATACCCGGGAGGTCATATTCAATCGGATCTTCAATGGTGAGGATGTTACGTGTTGCTTCATTGAGTTCGGTAAGCATCGCGTATAAAGAGGTTGTCTTACCCGACCCTGTAGGACCAGTTACTAAAATGATGCCGTGTGGTTGTGCAATCATCTTCCTTAGCATAGAAAGGTTGTGAACAGGCATGCCCAGGGCGTTTAAGTTCAATGCCGCTGCCTGTTGGTCCAGGATCCGTAACACAATACGCTCTCCATGGTTTGAAGGCAGCGTAGAAACCCTTACATCGACATTGTGTCCACCAATACGTAAGGCGATGCGACCGTCTTGCGGAATTCTTTTTTCCGCAATATCTAACTTCGCCATAACCTTCACTCTAGAGATGATAAAAGGGGCGACAGTGCGTTGGATTTCTAGGACCGGATGTAAAACACCATCAATTCGATTACGCACGAGCATACGATTTTCATAGGTTTCAAGATGAATATCAGACGCTTTTTGTTTAATCGCTTGCGTCAGCAACGCGTTAATTAAACGAATAATTGGCGCGTCGTCTTGAGTATCAAGCAAGTCCTCACTCGCTGGGAGTTGGCCTGCTAATAAAGACGGATCCATGTCTTCTTCCATTCCCTCGGCTGCAGCAGAAATGGAAGATTGTGCTTGATAGACCTGTGCCAAGTGATTTTGGAAAGTGGACTGATCAACTTCTTCAAATGCCAAGGGTTTTTGATAAAAACGTTTAATTTCTATAAGTGCGGACAAAGGGGGATTGGCGAGGTGATAGATTAAAAGAGAACCGTCGCTTTTTTCAGTGGCAATAACGCCTTGTTTTTTTGCAAACACATAGGGTAAAAGGGTGAAAACAGCAGGGGCTGGCTCGGTGTGTTTTTGTTCCTGCTCATCAACCGCAGTTGCTGGGTTAGCTAGATAAGTATCGCTGTTTTCTGGCAGAGAATTTGTCATTATTTGGTAGGAGGATGAATGGGTTGCTGAGGGTTCGGCGTGTTTTCTGATAGTACGCTGCGCATGAAAGGCCTTGGCAAGGTAGCTTGATTAATTTGAGGCATAAGCGTCTTATTGTTGTGGGGATTGTAAGGCTGATTATGTAAGACATCCAATTGCTCTTCACGCATTTCATTGTATTTATTGATCGTAACGAAAGAATCGTCTTCTTTATTTCTTAAGATACAAGGGCGTATAAATACGAGTAGAACACGTTTCTCACGGTTTTGAATATTGTTTTGAAAGAGTCGGCCTATCCCTGGGAGGTCACCTAAAATAGGTAAACGGTTGGAATTACTTGCGATGCTGTCCTGAGCAAGTCCGCCTAAGATGATGACATCGCCATTTTCAATATGGACTGAAGTGACAATACTTGAAATTTTGAATACGGGGTTGTTAGTAATGACTTCGGAAGGATCTAATGTGTCATTTCCTTCGTCAATTTGAAGTTGGATGCCATTACCCCGGGTGATTTGTGGTCTGACGTATAAATGCAATGCAACGTTCACGCGATCAAAGGTGACATAAGGGCTTGCTGTTGTGGTGCCACCTGCATTATTCGGGTAGGTTGTTGTCGAAATCGATACCTGCTTACCCACTAAAATTTTGGCTTGACGATTATCGAGAACAACCACAGAAGGTGTTGAAAGGATGTTTGCTCGACGATCACGAGCAAGCGCATAAATTTGAGCTTGGAAATCTTTCAAAGAAGACTTCGAGTTTAGAATTGCAAATCCTGAACGGAAAGATTCGGGGTTACCTGTTTGCTGATCGGTGCCCCATTCAATCCCTAAGCTGTTAAAAATATGTTCATCAACTTCTGCGACTAAGGCTTCGATTAAGAGCTGTGCAGGTCGAACGTCTAATTGGTGAATGACTGAATTAAGAATACGAATCAGCGCTGCAGGTGCATTGAGAATAATCGAATTGGTGTTGGGTTCCGCAATGATTTGCACGGAAGGCTTGGTACCACCCTCGGTTTGCGTGCCGACATTGCTGGTATTAGGTGTGGCAGCTGAGCTACCTCCACTGCTGGTGTTGGTACTGGTACTATTATTTGATTGAGACGCATTCGGTGTTAATGCATGACTACTATTAGAAGGGTAAGCTAGATTTGAAGCAGGGCTGGTGCTATCGATTTCAGGTCGCGTTACTGTACCAACGGTGGTTCCTACATTGCCGCTAAAGTTTGCTTGTGCAACCCCTGCTAAGATAGGCACTAAATCTTCAGCGCGTAGATAATTTAGATAGACAACTTTGGTATTACTATTAATCCCTGGTCTTTGCTTGTCTAGCTTTGCTATAAGTACACGAAGGCGGATACGATCTGTCTTATTACCGCTTAATAAAATCGCATTATTGCGGTCATCAACAGCTAATTTAATTTGAATTCGATTACCATAATTGGGTTGTGTCTTAACAAGTTCTTTTAACGTGTTGGCGACATCCATGGCAAGCGAGTGTTTCAAGGTAACGATATCGACTCCATCAAGAGAAGAATCATCCACTTGTTTAATAATTCGAACCATTTGTTTCATATTGTCTGCACGCCCTGACAAGATAAGCATGTTCGAAGGACCATAAGCAGAAACATTACTCCACGCAGGCATTAAAGGACGTAAGACGGGCACCAATTGCTCTACTGGGACGTGATGGACGGGTATAACCGTAACCATCATTTCATCGCCGCGAGCAATGTTACGAATTTGGGTTAACTCATCCGGAGATTGAGTTTTTGCATCAATACTCGGGATGATTTTTGTAACATGACCACTTGGAATGGCTGCATAGCCCGAAATCTGTAACATCGACAGAAAAACCTCGTAGAGGCTTTTTTCAGAAAGGGGAGTGCTTGATACGATTGAGATTTTACCTTGCACGCGCGGATCAATCAGAAAATTTTTACCGGTAATACGGGAAATTTCTGCGATGACGGCGCGGATGTCCGCATTTCTTAAGTTCCATAATTTTTTCTCAAGCGGTGGGATTGATGCTGACGGATCAGGCGAAAGTGATCCAGGCTGTGCAAGATTTTGCGCAGTAGTAGCTGAAGAAGCTTGTCCTTGATGATCATTGATAAATGAAGAATGAGAAGCTTCTTTCGTTTCTTGCGATTTTCGCGTCTGGGGTATGTTCTTGTCAGTAACACTACCCCTTGCTCCTCCTTGCGTATTTTCATCATTTGCTAAACCGTCAGGCTTATTAGGAGGCGATGTGAAAGCAGCATTTGTTTTTTCTGCGAAGGGTAGCTGGTTCATCGACGTAGTATTCGATTGAGAGGTAATCAGAGACATTAATTTATTAGGTAAGATGTCATCTTGAATTTTTTTTTGTAAAGTTTGAGCAGCATATTCATCAGCGATTGGCCCAATTTTAACGACATAGGCATTGGAATTTTGTTCAATTGCCAATGGCTCTTTAATTAAAGAGGCTAAACTGAATTTAAATTGTAAAGCATTATTTTGGTGAGGAAAGGTGCCCACTGCTAATTCATAAGCAGGCTTGCCTTTAACTGAAACTTTTTGTATAGAGACAGCTGTTGAATGGCTCGATTTTAAGCAAAGCAAAAGCAATAAGCAGGCTACAATTTGTTGCATCGACCAGCCGAAAAAAGTTTTTAAGAACCTCCATCATAACGAAATTTAACAGAATACTATAGGGTTCTTAGGAGAGTTATCCTAATGAATCAATTTATCAAGGCCTCCGTAGTCAGATTCTAGCTACTGAGTACGCACACTAGACGCAGACAATGGATTGGTTAAGGCGATTGTTTGTTTCCAGATAAGTGTTTATAGAGGTATTATTTTCAGAAGCAAGGCCTTTGATAATTGAGGCATATTTCTCTACTTTTTTCTCACAATCGGCTAAAGGATTTTTTTGAAATAATCCACATAAAAAATGTGGTTGACGCGGCAGTTGGCAGGGACTATTTTTTGCAATACAAGCGGCTAGCTCATCTTTAGATATACCATAAATGGGCCCTATTTTTTTCAAGACAGCGATTGTATAGTTAAATTGTTCAGGATCACGAGACCATATCAACGGTTTTTTACCTTGTTGAAAAAATTGCACGAGCATCATATAACAATAAACAATCCTTGCTGATTCAAGCGCCTCTGTTTTCTTTGCTTTTCCCTGATAATATTTAAAATCACTTGCTTGGGGAAAATGATCCATAGTCAATTTATAAGGGCTGGTCTTGGTAGAAGGGGACTCTATAAACGATGCGGTCGGCGGATCGAAAGTATCTAAATCATTAGATACTTGTTTTGAGGAAACAAGTGAATGCACATCATCTTGAAAGTAAATATCATATTTTAGGGGATCTTTATTTGTGATTTCCGTATTCAATTCATAGGCAGGTATAGCTAACATGGGCTCAGAAGTATCCTTGTCGGCGTCTTCACGGTCTCGGAATTCCGTAGGTTTTGATAATTCTCCAACAAAATACTGCTGTGCTTGACAATTTGATTGCTCAGACGGTTGAGAAGAGGTTTTTTTTCCATCGTATTTGGTGCAGGTGACAAATAAGATATTATCGGCCGGGCTGATAGGTTTTATTTTTGCTTGTTTATTGTCTATAAAAGCATCAATTGTTTGATAAATTTTAGCAGAGGCGGTTCCAGTAACATGCGTTGGATCAATCTGTTGTGCTAATTGTTCATAGCCTTCGATTTGTTTTTCATAGGTAGCGATGGTTTTGCGAAGTGGGGACAACGCTGCTTGGGATTGTACTACGCGAAAATTGTTTTGTTTCTTAAGCAAGGAAGGACGAGAAACAAAATTACTGCTGTCCATTCCAATAGCAATATGAGATTCCTTGATGGTTTCAAGATGTCCAATCAGCGTTTTTCTTTCTTCAATACGTTCTTTGCATTTATCATGAGTATCAATTAACCATGCCTTTACTTCTTCAGGTGAGTGTTGAAGATCTCGAAAAAATTGAGCACTGTAGAAATAGCCATTTTTGTTCAATTGATTCACTTGGTTTGAAAATTCGTCAATTTTTTTGCTGTGGCGCGCAATTTTTTCATCGATGAGTTTACGTAATTTTTTATTGGTATTCGTAAATCCATAAGGCCCGAAAAGTTTTTTCAAAAACCATAGATGATGATCACATTGATTTAGAAACTTAAGTGATAAAGAATCAGGTTCCACTTTTCCTAGTTCAAATTTTAGTCTCACTAGATCAAATAAGCTAAAATCTGCCGCTTCGAAAACGGCACAAAGCTCTGCTTTTTTTTGTTTAAGAGGCAGGTCGCTTTCTTGTATTCTTTTTCCTGCTCTTTCAAACGCTTCAAAACTGAGCTTTTGTTTCTCAAAGTATTTTTTATGCTGATGATTCTTACTGACAAGGACAGGCGCATCATCAAAGCCCACATATTTTCTTCTAAAGTGGGTAATCTCCTCTAGTAATTCGGGGCATAAATTATCTGGACGACGAATTAAGTCGTTGACAATACAGGCGTATTTAAAGGCATTTTTTTCGGTTGCTTCCATCTTCGCTTGGAGAGCGGGATTGTCTTCTGAAGAATTTTTAAGTGTTAGTGATAATTCTTGAAGATTTTCCTCATAGATTTTAAAGGCTTGATAGGCAATCTCAATATCATCTTTGGTAGGAGAACGATGATTCTTACCGGTCGAATAAAAGGGATAATAATCCAAACAGATGGCTTTAGAGAGTGAAGATAAATGGCAAACTTTCTCCAGTAGCTGTTTAGGTTGATCGGTGGATGACGCGAATTTTTTTTCTAAAATGGATCGAATGAGGGAAGGATCATTCAAATTTTTTTGATCAATGCGAAAATTATTCAAGCTAATATTATCGTTGTCACTTGAAATTCTTCGAGCGGCTATAATTTTCTTCCGAGATGCAGAATCGTAGGGTGATAAATTTAAGGCATGATTTTTCTTAGTAGAAGCTAACTTGCTACTAAATCCATCACTGGATGAAGAAAGCCCTTTTTTTATATTTAATAAACCCTTAAGCGATTGCTGAGGCAGCTTATGCTGGGGGAGCTTACTCTCTAAAAATAAAAAGACAGTATCGAGATTTTCAAGGATTTGTTTTATCCATTGCTCTCGAATCTCTTTAGGTATATCCGGCTGTAGGCATCCTTCGATTTCTTTTATGATGTCTTGTTTGAGTGCGGTTACTGCGTCTTTCTTTCCCTTCGTGCTGAAGGATTTTAATTGAGAATAAAATGCTAAAAATTGTTCAGATTTGAACATGGCTTTGCGTAGTTGTCGCAAACGATCACTGACGGCATCTTTGACGAGAATAATTTTATCAAAATGTATCTCAGGAGGTATCACTCGGTTTAAATGTTCTTCGACCATATTGATGGGCATAACTATATGCTTTAAAAAGCATTTCCATTTCTCTTTCTCAAATGCTTCCTGAATCGGTGCTAGTGCATCTTCATCATGGCCTTCAACCAAAGAACGAAAAGCGCAAGCATCACGTTTGCTATAAGCTTTACTACTTTTTGCAAAATACCGGGTGTTCGTAGGCCAGTAGTGAAGTTGCGCATTCTCTAAAACGGGAAAATGCTCTAAATCTCGTGTAGTGATTTTGTTGGCATTGCCCATTAAAAACAAATTTGGGAAGCGAAGATCGCGGGGCGCCATGATGTCATGCAAGAAACAAAGATCGCAGTCAAATTTAACGAATACAATTTTCTTTTGACCGTCTTCTTCGAGAACGTAAAAGCCAATGTTTCCTTTATGAGGATCGTCGTCCTCTGAAATGTAAGGTAAAGTTAAAACGGCCACAAGAGAGGGTATATCGATAGTAATATCTCCCTCTCGTGCTTTTTGTAGTATTTCATTAAAGAAACCATCCGGGTATTGATCAAGAAAGTGTATGCCTTGTTTGAGTTGGTTTAAGTGGAAGCGTCTTTTAAAAATTTTACCCAGTTCGGTGTCTGGTTCAGTAGACGTATTTTCACGAATATCTCGAACCACTTCCGCAATGACAGACTCAGTGAAAGCGAGCTCTCCATCGTTATTAACAATGGTCGCCATGTCTTCTTTGATCATTTGCGCCATATCAATACCACAAGCCAAAAGATCATGTGTTTCCTGAGTGGGAATATCATCAAATTCGGCATGACTCGTGAGGCAGTTGTACCTCCAACGCAATACCGCAGGCATTGCTTTTTTCCGAGCAAGTTTAAATGAATCCGTTTCTATAGCTTCTGCGTTAGAGATGGGGATTTTCTTATCATTAATGTCTTGCTCGCCTTCGCTAAATTGAAACTCGCTGCTATCACTTGGCATTTTCTTGAATAACTGGATGCGTATCAATCCCTCCCTATTGTTTTCCAAGTTTTTTAAGGCGAGTGCTGCGTTGAGGCTTTCCTCAATTTGTAGAGCGATATTGGCGGAAGCCACACCAACTACCTTATCGTTGTTGTCTAAAATTAGCTGCGCGGGGGGGACAATGCCCGTTTTTGTGAAAAGGTTGGCGACAGCGTTAAACAACACCTCAAGCACTGAAGCATCTGCTCCTCGTTGTCCTGGGTATTTATTGGTTTTTTTTATCGAAGGGTGATAGTTTGGAGACGCATTTTCGTCAGATTTATCAAGCGTGTAGGCATCGGTATCAACCTGATGGGCAGATGTTTGAGGTTTTTTATTTTTATTGGAATAAAATAAAGCGGATGAAAGTATTGTATGAGTACAATTTTGCCGCGAATCTCTGGGCATGATTTAATCACAGTGCTTTTTTATTATTCCATTATAACGTATCAAGTCACCTATGTAAAATAAATAGCTTATGGCCTGGATCATTAACAGATCGCTCAGCCCCAAGGTAATTTTCAGAATAATTATAAAAAAGCATCTTAAGTGTAAATTTTTTTACCTTGAATACAGATCAAATGATAATTTGAATTGACAGGGGGCAATGAAATAGAGAAAATACGTTCTGCAGTGGCTATGTAGCTCAGCCGGTTAGAGCGCGGCACTCATAATGCTGAGGTCGGTGGTTCGAGTCCACCCATAGCCACCATTCCGATGAAGACAATGCTTCATCAGAATTTTTTCTAAGCAATTCTTTAAACAATCAAAATATACAACGCACCTGGTCCTCGTAAAATCTGAACCAATAAATGGTCATTCTTTTCTGATCCAATGGATTGTAACGTTTTCACATTCGGAGTGAATTGCTTATTAGCAGCGATAATTACATCTCCTGGCCTAAGGCCGGCACGCCATCCGGCACTTGTTTCTGATGCACCGGTAATTTGTACGCCGACAACATGTCCATGTAAAGGCGAGTCTTGCTCAAAGTTCTTTAGTGCAAGTCCATACAGGAAAGGGTTGTTTGCTTGTAAATTTTGCTCATGTTTCTTAATGTCGGTGACAACAGAAGTCAGTGTCATTTTTTGACCGTTTCTAACAATCGATAGTTTTGCTTCACTGCCCGCACGTAATAAGCCAATGGTAGATTTTACTTGGGTCGCTTGGGTTATTTTTGTGTTATTGATTTGCGTGATAATATCGCCGGGCTTCAAACCAGCTTTTTCTGCGGGTGAATTTTGATTCACTTGAGCAATTAGAGCGCCTTGAAAATCTTCTGAGTACCCCATCGCATGGGCAAGTTCTGGCGTTAAGTGCTGAACAAAAATACCCATCAAACCACGATGAATGGAACCGTATTTAAGCAATTGTTGTGCGACGTCTTTAGCCATATTAATGGGTATAGCGAAGCCAATACCCACGTTACCACCGTAAGGAGAGATAATCGCAGTGTTAATGCCAATTAATTCACCGTTGGCGTTTACCAGCGCACCGCCTGAATTACCAGGATTAATCGCTGCATCTGTTTGTATAAAGTTTTCTACTCCTTCGATGTTTAAATCACTACGTTTCGTAGCGCTGATAATGCCAAAGGTTGCGGTTTGGCTATTGCCGAAGCTGTTTAATCCGAAAGGATTACCAATGGCGACGACAAAATCACCCACCTCGGCTTTATCTGAATCACCAATGCGAAGTGTTTTTAGATTTTTTGCATCAATTTGCAGCACAGCGATGTCAGTTTCGCTATCACTGCCCACTAATTTAGCCTTTAAGCGTCGCCCATCATTTAAGGTGACAATAATCAAAGAGGCGTTGCGAATAACGTGGTCATTCGTAATGATGATTCCTTCCTGTGGATCAATAATGACACCGGAGCCAATACTTTGAAACTTGCGTGGTTTGTCGGGTACCGGAGCAGGCCCTTGGTTCTGGTTCTGGTTTTGGTTTTGATTATCAGAGGGCTCTTCATCGTTACTGTCGCCGTTGCCGGGCATAAATCCCTGTACCGCGACATTAACAATGGCAGGCATCGTTGTTTTTAAAATAGGGGCCCAGGTTGATAATGGCTTTGAGGCAATTGCCAGTGCAGGCTTTGCTTCGAGAGCTAAGCTGGGGCCTGTAGTCACGCCTAGTGCAAGCGCCGAAAGAAGCAATTGAGTGCTTAATTTTTTAAGAGGGCGATTTATTTTAATCATCATCGTAAATTCCGCAGTTTTAAAGGTAATTAAGAAGGAGAAAACCAAATCAATGTAGCCATTCTACCTGTTTGTCCAGAGCGACGGTAGGAATAAAATAATCTTTTTTGCTCAAATGTACATAAATTCGCTTGATATACGGCTAATACGCCAAGGTGCTTTAAAATTTTTTCTGCAAGACAGGGTAAGTTACCTTTCCATTTGCTCTCATAAGGTAAGAAGCATTCAGGGCTAAAGGTATAGCGTTTTTGAAATTGCTCGCAGACTTCTCCGCCGACTTCGAAACAGTTGTGACAAATACCAGGACCGATCCAAGCCAGTAATTGATCCGTAGGGCTGTATAATTTTGTTAAGGTATTTTCAATGATTCCCGCGAGCAAGCCACGCCACCCAGCATGAATTGCAGCAACTTCACTTCCCTCTTTGTTTGTTATTAGGATGGGTAAGCAATCAGCGGTCATGATAACAAGTGGCTGATCGGCGTTGCGGGAAATCGCTGCATCAGCGCTTATCAAAGTATTTTTCTGAAAAAGAACACACTCATTACTATGCGTTTGATTTAGCCAAAAAGGTTCATGTTGCAGTTGTAGATCGGTCTTAAGCTTTGCACGGTTCGCATCAACCGCTACGGGATCATCACCGACTGCATAGGAAAGATTATTAGTATCAAAAGGTGATTGACTTTCTCCCAAATGACGTAAGGTCGTTAATGCATGAACATGGGGGGGTGCAGGCCATTGTGGCCTTAGGTAGGTTTGAGACATGATAGCGATTCCAAAAGTTGTTCAAAGTCATGGGGTAAAGGGGCATGAACAGCCAAAGGTGCCTTGGTTAAAGGATGTTGCAAAGACAGGTTTATTGCATGAAGCGCTTGTCGCTGAAACCCTTGTAGTTGAATTTTAAAGGACTCGGGCGCTTTAGGAGGAAAACGTGTGCGACCACCATATAAGGAATCACCGACAATGGGGTGTTTTAAATGCGCCATATGAACGCGTATTTGATGTGTTCTTCCTGTCAGTAAATTCACTTCCAACAAGGTAAAGTGAGGATAGTCTAAATAATGTTGTTTAACCGCGTAGTGAGTGGTTGCTGACCGGCCCTGTCCCATGACCGTCATTTTTAAACGGTCACGTGGGTGTCGACCGTAACCTGTAGACAGCGTGCCCCCGGCAATGACATGGCCATGTACAAGTGCACAGTAGCTGCGTTTAATTTCTCGCGCTTGCATTTGCCGAGTGAGGTGGGTATAGGCCGGTAAATTTTTTGCCACAATTAGTAAACCGGTCGTGTCTTTATCTAGCCGATGAATAATACCAGCACGAGGAAGACTAGAAAGGGCGGGGTGATAATGCAGTAAAGCGTTTACTAGTGTATGACAGGGATTACCTGCGCCAGGATGAACAACCAAGCCTGCTGGTTTATTAATAATCAATAACGCATCATCTTCGTAGACAAGCTCGAGAGCAATCGCTTCAGGTAATAGCGAAACGACCGTTTCCGTTAGGGCATCATCAAGATTGAAACAGATGACATCCTTCGATTGTAATTTATATTTGGGTTTGCAGAGTTGATTATTAACCCGAATGTGTCCGTCCTGTAACCAACGTGAGAATTGTGAGCGAGAATAATCAGGATAAGATTGAGCAAGCGTGTAATCAACACGTTCCCCCACGTAGGCAGGAGGCACATCTAAAGCGTCTGGAAAAACCAGGGTTGTTTTGCTCATTCTTGTACTAAGTACCCTCGAAGAGAGTTGGGCAACGCTTCCTCGATGGTAACATTAACAAATTGGCCGATTAAATCAGGCGTTCCATCAAAATTTACCACACGGTTGCATTCAGTTCGTCCTGCAAGTTGCTGATCATTTTTCTTGGAAGGACCTGTCACGAGCACAGTTTGTATACTTCCTATCAGCTCTTGACTGTAGCGAATTGCTTGTAAGGTCAAACGGTTTTGTAGCAGCTGTAACCGTTCTTTTTTCACAGTCATCGGTGTTTCGTCAGGAAGGTTCGCTGCTGGTGTACCAGGACGAGGGCTGTAGATAAAGCTAAATGAGGTATCAAAGCCAATTTCATGAACTAGATTTAAGGTGTCTTCAAACTCTTGATCGGTTTCGCCTGGAAAACCGACGATGATATCCGTAGAAAGCCGAATATCGGGACGAACTTTTCGCAATTTACGAATTTTAGATTTAAATTCCATCACAGTGTAGCCGCGTTTCATTTGCGCAAGGATTCTGTCTGATCCACTTTGGACCGGTAGATGCAAATGGTTAGCGAGTTGAGGAACCTCAGCGTAGGCATTAATAAGGTTATCCGAGAATGCAATCGGATGCGACGTCGTAAATCTTATCCTATCAATGCCTTCGATGGCAGCTACATAGTGAATAAGCAGTGCTAAGTCGGCAATATCACCATTTTCCATCTGCCCACGATAATCATTAACGTTTTGTCCGAGTAAATTAATTTCTCTGACACCCTGCTGTGCGAGTTGAAAACATTCGACTAATACATCATCAAAAGGACGGCTGATTTCTTCACCGCGTGTGTAGGGTACTACGCAATAGCTACAATATTTACTGCAACCTTCCATGATAGAGACAAAAGCAATTGGCCCTTCGGCGCGAGGCGCAGGTAAATGATCAAATTTTTCGATTTCAGGAAAGCTAATATCGACGACCGGCTTTTTGGTCTCCATGCGCGTGGCTAATAGCGCAGGAAGTCGGTGCAGTGTCTGCGGTCCAAAGACTAAGTCCACATAAGGCGCGCGCTTGACGATTGCTGCCCCTTCTTGACTGGCAACACAGCCGCCAACGCCAATAATGACATCGGGATTATTTTTTTTGAACTCCCGCCATTGTCCTAACTGAGAAAAAACTTTTTCTTGTGCTTTTTCACGAATAGAACAAGTATTGAGCAGAATCAAATCTGCTTCTTCAAGGTTGGAGGTTTTTTCATACCCATGCGACGCATGCAGTACTTCTGCCATCTTTGAAGAGTCATACTCGTTCATCTGGCATCCGTTGGTTTTAATAAAAAGTTTTTTAGCCATTTGATTTCTAATTTAAAAGCGAATTGTTCAAAAATAACAAAAAAATACTATGGCACATTATACACCCTTTCCGTTATTATGCTAGGTTCGCTAGCATCGAAAAGAGGTGGTAGGGTGGTCGAAATTCTATCCAGAGTACAGTTTGGCCTTAGTATTGGGTTTCATATCTTATTTCCCACGTTAAATTTAGGTTTAGCACTGTTTCTAGTCGTCTGTGAAGCGACTTGGCTGTATTCAAAAAATCCCTTATATCTAAAGATCTGTCAGTTCTGGACCAAAATATTTGCATTAACCTTTGGTATGGGAGTGGTGTCAGGTATTGTCATGGCGTACCAAATAGGTACCAATTTCGGACCGTTTATCGCGCAATTTGGCAACGTACTTGGTGCGTTATTCGCTTATGAGACTTTGACGGCATTTTTTCTTGAAGCTGGTTTTTTAGGTGTTATGTTGTTTGGATGGAAAAGAGTGCCTCCGACCATCCATTTTATGGCAACGCTTCTTGTGACTATTGGGACGACAATATCTGCATTTTGGATCTTGTCTGCAAATTCATGGATGCAAACACCGGCAGGTTACGAACTGATTAATGGAAAATACGTGGTTTCAAATTGGTGGCAGGTCGTTTTCAATCCTTCGTTCTTGCCTCGTTTAGTGCACATGCTATTGGCTTCATATGCCACCACTTGTTTTGTTTTAGCAGGTGTTTCCAGCTACTACTTAAGGAAAAAAATCCATTTAGAAATTGCTCGTAAAGGGTTATCTTGGGCAATGTGGGCGGCATTAGTCATTGTGCCACTGCAAATTTACATCGGTGATCGGGTAGGTCTGGTCATTCATGAATATCAGCCGATTAAAACGGCGGCCATTGAAGGTTTGTGGGAAACACAACGCGGCGCACCGTTAGTCCTGTTCGCATTACCCTCTCAAGATAAGCAGCGTAACGATTACAGCCTTAGCATTCCTAAAGCAGCAAGCTTGATTAACACCCATGAATGGGACGGTGAATTGATTGGATTAAAATCTGTCCCTAAAGCAGAACAACCGAAAGTGTTGCCGGTGTTTATCGCGTTCCGTGTGATGGTAGGAATCGGTCTTTTAATGTTAAGTATTGCTTTATTTGCTTTTTTCTTGCGCATTAAAAAAAGGCTGTATCTCGCACCGTTCTTTCATCGATTATGTGTATTGAGTGCCCCCTTAGGTTTTGTAGCCACTATCTTAGGTTGGATTACAGCAGAGATGGGAAGACAACCTTGGGTAGTACATAACCTTATGAAAACGAGCGCAGCGGTTTCTGCGGTTGGAAAAGAGGAAGTTTTGTTGTCTTTAACATTATTAATTGTCGCATATGGCGTGATTTTTAGTTTCTATCTTTATTATCTAGTGAAGGCAATTCGTAAAGGGCCCGAATCAGGGATGGGGCCAGAGTACCATGCTTTTCAGTATATGACAGATATGAAAGAAGGAGCGCAGTAATGTTACCTCTAATTTTTGCGTTACTTTTGGGATTCATCATCATTATGTATGTCATTCTTGATGGTTTTGATCTGGGCATCGGTATACTTTTTCCCTTTACCGAAAGTGAATCGGATCGTGATCAGATGATGAATTCTGTTGCGCCCGTTTGGGATGGGAATGAAACCTGGCTTGTCTTTGGGGGAGCAATGCTTTATGGCGCTTTTCCCTTAGTTTACGGCTCGTTGCTTCCCATGCTTTACATGCCCATTATGCTGATGGTTTTGGCATTGATTTTTAGAGGCGTTTGTTTTGAATTTCGCTTTAAGGCCGTGTCCGCAAAAGCGCTATGGAATTGGTGCTTTGCGATTAGTTCTATTGCAGCATCGTTTTTTCAAGGCGTCATTCTCGGTTGTTTTATCCAGGGTTTTCCCGCACATGCCAATAAGGTACAACTCAACGTGCATCATTGGCTGACCTCTTTTAGTGTGCTTACCGGAGTAGCATTGGTTTGCGGCTACGCTTTACTTGGCGCAAGTTGGATGTTAATAAAATGCGAAGGCCGCCTTCATGAGAAAATGCAGCATGCTGCAAAGGGATTGTTAATTCTTGTGGGATTTTTCTTAGTGCTCGTTAGTATTTGGACGCCTTTGCAAAGTACGGTCATTTTTAAACGCTGGTATCAATGGCCTCATCCCTTATTTTTCGCACCATTACCTTTAATAACTATCTTCGCTAGTTTTTTAATGTGGAAGCAGCTTGGAAAAATCACTGCTAGTTGGCAACCCTTTTTTTATAGCATTGTTATCTTCTTATGTGCTTATGCGGGCATAGGTGTCAGTGTCTACCCTTATTTAATACCTTGGCAGACAACGTTTTGGGAAGCAGCGGCGCCTGATTCGACGCTTCGTTTTATTTTAGCGGGCGTTATATTTGCATTGCCTGTGCTATTAGGATACACCGCCTATGCTTATTATGTATTTCGAGGCAAAACCTACGATGCTTATCATTAAATGCGATGCTTATCATGAAAAGCGAGAAAAGCTAGACAGTTGTTAGATTGGTAGTTTGGTAGTGTGCGCATGAACAGGCATTCCTTGAATGATCTGCTTATGTTAGTTAGTGATAATGAAAATGTTCAGTGGAACATAGATACGTTTATTCTAGATGCTTTTATTAATAGGTGTGTGATGGATATTGATTGTCAAAATTACGTTGGCGCAATGAGTGCACCCCAAAAAACGATCGCATTGCGTCCGAAGCGTTTGCGCAAAACAAGTGCGATAAGAACGTTGGTTCAAGAAACTTGGATCAATAGGCAGCAATTAATTATGCCCTTATTTATCAATGCACACCTCAAAGAAAAGAGGGCAATACCTTCGATGCCGGGTCAATTCCAATTAGCATTGGAAGATTTGGACAAAGAAATTGAAGAAATTGTGGCGTTAGGCATCCAGGGGGTGCTGCTTTTTGGTATTCCTGAACACAAGGATGAAAGAGGTAGCAGCTCTTTTCCAGAGAAGGGTATCATCCAACAAGCGATTCGACGCATACGTTTGCAATATCCTTCCCTCTTGATTATTGCGGACGTTTGTTTTTGTGAATATACCAATCATGGTCATTGTGGTGTATTAGTGCCAGGAACGGAACAAATTGATAATGATGAAACGTTAGTATCCCTTGGGCGGCAGGCTGTAAGTTACGTAGCGGCCGGAGCTGATTGGGTGGCACCGAGTAGCATGACAGATGGCATGGTAGGAGCAATCCGCAGTGCTCTAGATACAGCCGGTTTTATGGATGCCGCAATTTTAAGTTATGCTGTTAAGTACAGTTCCAGTCTTTATGGCCCTTTCCGAGAGGCAGCCGAAGGTGCGCCGCAGTTTGGTGATCGTAAAACGTATCAAATGAACCCTGCAAATGCTACTGAAGCGCTGCGAGAGGTAGCTTTAGATCTGGCAGAAGGCGCAGATATGCTGATGGTCAAACCAGCCCTTCATTATCTAGATATCATTTTCAGAATTAAACAACGCTATCCTGAAGTGCCATTGGCTGCTTATCAGGTGAGTGGTGAGTATTCAATGTTGAAATATGCAATTGCTCAAGGATTGTTGGAACAAGACCCAAGTATATTAGAGGGTTTATTAGCTATTAAACGTGCAGGTGCTGATATGATTATCACTTATTTCGCGAAAGAGGCGGCTGCCATATTGAAACGAACAGCATAAATGACTGAATTGATTCGTGAAGCGAAGACTAAGAACAAGTGCCCATTTTAACTTAGTTTTCATTGTTTGAGTCTGTCTAGACATTGAGCAATTTAAACAGCCTATGCAGGCTATGTAATCGCTATTGTATCTTTGAAAAGATTCCCCTATAGTAGTCTGCGCTTCAGCAAAGATGAATAATGCACCCTGCATTATTCTCTATTTTAGGGAGTAAATTATGAATCAACGTTTTGCTAGGATTGTTAAAACTGCAATGCTCAGTTTGCTGGCTCCTATGGTTACAGCCGCGCCAGATGCTTTAGTTACACACAATCAAACAGAAGTTTACGCAAATGCTTTTATGTCCGGGGTTGCATCTCCTTTTCCAACAGCTCCACACACAGACGGGCGCGTCAACTGGTTTTTGATTCGTCTTGCTTGCATGGGACATATCGAAGGTGGTTTTTGTAAAAGTACGATAAAGGTAACCGAAGTTGCTGGTCCAACCGATGCGTACGTGACAGAAATCGGTGAGATTGGTGTTGATGTTGATACAGGAATGATCGAACCTAGAGTGATTCAAGCAAATGGTTTTCAGTTGAAAATCGATGGTCCAGGCGAAGCGACCCTTACTCAAATGAACAAATAATTTTTTTTAGAGAGATAACTATTGAGGACGAGAGCTGAAACGTTTTCTATCAATCCTTAGATGTTTTTTGTCGGTTATCTCTCAATCTTCTTGAATGCTTTTCGCGTACAATAGCGTAAAATAAGAGCAACAACCCTTTCTTTTTATAAATACAAGGGCCGATTTTATTTCGCTGCTAGGCCCTAACTGGCTCATCATTATAATTATCTCAGCATAGTTTATCGGCCCTGGATAATGCCTATATTTTCAATCGTGACTGCTTGTGGTTCATGCTCTTTGACTGATTCACTGCCAACAAGTCATAAGTAGCAAATTGGTGATAAAAAAGTGCATCAATTAAAGTTTCGATAAGTAAAGTTTGTGCGCATGAATATAATCCACCACGTTGTGCGGAAGCGAATCAATAGGAATGTTTCCTCGTGCGAACTCTGCGCGTATTGCAGTAGAAGAAATGTAAAAGGAACCTGCGTTAAAGCGATAGATAAGCCCCGATGGTGTTTGCAGCAAAGATTCGCTATTTTTTGTTTCATGTTTTAAAAGTAGCGCGTTAACAGATGCTGACCAATCTGCTTGGGGTTTTGTGTTTGGTCTGTTAACAACACATAGGTTAGCAAGGTCTAAGATTTTTTGCCACTCGTGCCATTGGGGTAACTGTAGAAAAGTATCTACCCCTAATAGCAAGGTGATAGGTATCATCGGCCCGTAACGTTTACGAAAAGTATTGAGTGTTTCTACTGTGTAAGAAGGTGTGCGCCGTCTGATTTCCATATCGTCAACGTAAAAGCAGCTCGGTTGGTCTATGATCGATCTCTTAATCATTTCGACACGTTGCTTGGAAGAGGCAAGAGCAGACTTTTTAAGTAAAGGCGTTTTACATGGTAAAAAAACGAAGCGGTCGAAAGCAAATTTTTCTTGGACCTGTGAAGCAATATAGAGGTGACCATTATGAATCGGATCAAAGGTGCCTCCAAAAATAATCAGATTGCGGGGATGTATAGAATCTGCGTTTTTTTTCATCATAGAGATGTTCTATTAGATTCGATGAAGATTGGTTGTTGCTCCCAAGAAAGTCCTACAGGTTCATCCAAACAAAGTGAAAGAGCAATTTGATCAATGCAGTGATAAATTTCTAGATTTTTTTCGGTCTTCATTTTCAGATCAAGTGTTTGACAGCATTGCAATAACCGAATGAGTAAAGATTGAGATTTAGTTTTTAAGGCTTGTTGGAATATTTTCATTTTGCTTGACCAAACATTGAGATTTCGGCAAGCCTGATCGTAAGGCATACCTTTCAAGATGAGGGCGTTCAATTGTAATAACTGTCGAATATCTTGTGTGAGCATCCATAAGAGTGTTCGAGGTTCTATTCCGGCATCATAGACATACTTTAATTGACGTATCAATATTGGTTTATTTCCTACTAACCACGATTCACTCAACTCAGAAAGTTGGTGTTGGGCCTGATCGAATAGTTGGGATTTAGCATCACCCATCGTGATTTTTTTTGCATCACCTGCTATCAAAGAAATTTTCTCGATAGCTTGCGCACAAGCTGACATATTTCCTTGTGTATGATCCATGATCAGTTGTACCACTCCCAGTTCTACTGACAATTTAAGACGATCGAATTCTTTTTTGATCCAATGGCGCATTTCGGTCGAGCTTAAAGGATAAAAGGCAGTGATATGCAAGTTTTCTATTGTCTTTAAGCTAGACAATTGAGTCATGGTGAGTTGGGGTGCACTTATCATCAGTAAGCAATGGGTTGGACATGTTTTTAAATAATGTAACAAGGCATGTTTACCGGGAGCATCTAAGGTTTTTTTGTCATATCTAAGATCGATCAAGATACGAGGCGTAAATAAAGAAGAGGATTGTGTGTGTAATGTAAAATCATCCCAATCAGAGGGAGTTTCAATACTTAAACGAATAGTCGAGGACGTTAACGTATCGGCTATCCATACTTTTTGCAGCATTAAAGCAGCTTGTTGTATCAGGAAAGGCTCAGCACCAAGAAATAAATAAGCACCAAAAAGCCTATTGGTTGTGAGGTGTTTTTGAAACGCAGATTGTTTAATGATCATGTTAATTCATTCAATCAATAATAAGTGGTTGTCTATCGGTTTTAAACAACCTGATTAAGGCTGGAAACAGTATACTACAAGGGCTTAAATCAGCATCCACAAAAAAAATCGATTAAAATAAAAAAAGTGTTGACATGGCACGTGGAAAGCGTAGAATGTGTCTCACACCTGAGGGGTGAGGTCATTAACAAGACGGTAAAGATTGAGAGAAAGCCGCGAGAGAAGGCGATAAGCCGAGGCACTTTTTAGTAGAGTGGGCGAGCTGAGGAAACGAGGCGAGCAAGCGAAGCTAGGAGGGGGCTGAGGTTATATGGTCAAGAAGAGAAGCGCAAACGGTGGATGCCTTGGCAGTAAGAGGCGATGAAGGACGTGGAATTCTGCGAAAAGCTCTGGGGAGTTGAAATCAAGCGTTAATCCAGAGATGTCCGAATGGGGAAACCCGGCCTTATGGAAATAAGGTCATCGTTAACTGAAT
>JACETI010000005.1 GCA_013911415.1 Legionella sp.
CTAGCGGTACGCCGGAGGAAGAAAAGCATAAGCACCCCTACCTCAAGTCCATTGAAAAAATCGTTTCCCATTTTGCAACCTACGGCAATGCACCCAAGAGTGCCGAATATAAAGTGTTTGGTCATACCCCTTTTTCTTATGCGCGTGCGAGCGATAAGCCCCGGTTTATTTTGTTGGTTGGTATTACGAAGCAAAACGAAGCAGCGTTAATCGTGGTCAACATTAATGAGGAACACCATTACAGTAAATACGCGGAAACAAAAACGACCGGTGAAGCCAACGATGCCTTTAATCAGTTTATTAAACAGCATGCCGAAACCTTGATGGCGCAAGGCATCGAGAAAATAAAAGGACCTGCGAACACCGTTTTACTAGAAAAAGCGTATGCAAAAATGACCGACCTACCCGTCAATGAGGCCGATACTCCTGTACACCAAGCAAACGATTCTGAATCACGCATCGTCCTTTCTGTCAAACAGCAGCAGGTAATTAACCGCATTCATCTCAACAGCAAAGGGATAACCGTCGTCAATGGCCCGCCAGGTACCGGTAAAACCGTGCTCATCATGGAGAATTGTCTTGAGTTTGCACCGTCTCAAGGACAAGTCGATATCATTCAACCAAGCACCGCTTTGTGTACTGCAACCAGGCAACTGTATGAAAACGTCAGGCCCGTCGATGCAAAGAGTGTCGTCCACTTTAAGACATTTGCAGAGTGGTTACGTCCTTTTTTCCCCGATAAAACCGAGGTCGATTTCACCACCTTTGAAGCCTGGTTGACGAAAACAAACCATCTCAAAACGTTTGATAAAGAAGACAAGCGTTTCGCCCTTTACAATGAAATGCAAATCGCTGCTGGCTATGTGGAGCCCTCGTTATACCTAAAGACGGGTCAACGAAGCACACGCTTTGAAAAGCAACCCCCCTCTCTTTCTGGTAAACCATTGCACACCCACAAAGACAAGGCATCGGACAACACGACAGCATCGCGTCAGACCGTTTTAGCCATTCTCAACGATTATCTCGAGGTGTTAGGTGAGACCCAGGTAGATTTTAACCTCTGTGAACCCCTCTTTCCCGAAGGCGCGTTTTCCAAGCATCTCTTTATAGGCGTGGATGAGTGCCAAGCAGCGCCGCCGGTGATGCTCAAAGCCATCTTAAAAATAACCGACTGTGTCCGGGTCATGGCCGGCGATGAGAATCAATCCAAAGGTCAGAACGCCTCGATTTCTTTTGTCCCTGCGTTGAAAGATAACCATTATTTATTAACCGAACAGCCCTTAGCGATTGAAACCCTTGATAAAAGCTATCGCAACCCACAAGTGGTGATCGACTTCGCACAGATTTTTTTAGATTTAAAACTCAGTATCGATCACGGCAGACAGAGTAGAGAGCAGTACACGACCTATCAGGCCAATGCAGAAAACCGCCCGGGTCAGTTGACCGTGACCGATACACTCGCTTTTGAAAACCTGCCCTTTGACACGGCGGTTATCGTGCATGATCAAACAACCAAGGACCTCCTGCATAAAGCCCATCCTACCTTATTTGTGCTGGCAGCCAATGAAGCCGAGGGATTGGAATTTGAACATGTGATACTTTATCATTTATTGGAAGATCCCAACCTCAGCGCGACCGAACAACACCTTAAATCCTTTTATAACAACGCGACAAAAACAGTGGCGTTGTCGATAGACGTCCACCCGCTTCATCAAACCAAAGAGAAAGCAGCACCGATTCAAAATAGCCTAAAAACGCAAGGTTTAAAGCAGTTATTTCTCGCAGCGACGCGAAGTAAAGACGGCGTCACCCTTGTTCTAAACCCCCAGCCAGCAAACCCAATATTAAATCAATGGGTAAAAGAGCGCGTAGCAGCGATTATCTCTCCCGACAACGCGGTTGCCACCGCCCATGATAATGTCGATGACAAGCAAAACGAATCCTCGAAAGAACGGGAAGAATCGAAAGAAAATGATCGTAGGGAGGAACCCTCGGTCAAAACAAAAAGGGTTGAACCCCCCGTTAATAGCGCGGAAAGAAAAGCCTTGATCGAACAAAAGATAACGACGTTGATCCGGCAGCATCAATTCACCTTCGCTGAAAATTATGTGCTCGCGAATCGTCAGTGGTGTGAAGGCTTCGATATGCAGGTCTTTGTGGAAGCATTGCTCAAAAAAACAACCGATAAAGAACTGCCTCTCATCTGGGCGCTCAGAGGTTTACTGCGTCACTTGCAAGGTGATCACAACGATCAACAAGCGCTGCTGAAAATGAGTGAAGAAAGTCAATACGAAGCTCTGTTTATCCGCATCGTGAAACTGGCACAAAACAATGAGACTGCGTTACCTACCCTGCTTTATTTAATCCAACAGGCGAACCCCTGCCGTTTAACCCTCGATACGATTCAAATAGCGGTGGGCAAAAAAAAGAAAAGTGCCCTCGAATATATCGTTAATCTAATAAAAAATTATGCTAACAAGCAGAATGAACATATCCAGCAATTAGCGATTGAAATGGATGCCTGGCAGAAAAAAAAGAAGACGCTAACGAGCAAAAACCCCAAGGAAACAGCTCTCAAAGAAACCGCTGTCAAAACGTCTCATCAGCCTCAGTATCTCCCTGCCTCAGAAATACAATCCGAGAAAGGAAAGAAACGTCAACAATTTATCGAAGCATTTTTAAAATTATCCGATGCCGTGTTGATTAAAGCCAATTTAGACAATCTTTATGTCAATAAGCATTTCACCCACATCATGTTTGAAACACCTCTACAGGGAAAAATGCTCATCGAACACCTGTTGATAAACGCTCAATTACGCGAGATTTTTATAAACTGGGCCTGTGAGCGGGATAAACAAGGACTCGATCTCACCGCCTTTTATGTCGGTATGCAAGAAAGACCACTGCTTTTTAAAACCTATTTTAAAGACGACACCTTACAGCAAGATATCGGTCTGTTATTTTTACTGGGGTTACGCCATTTAGAGGATACGTCACTTTTAATTGAGTTAGAGCACCCAAGGGAATTGATGGCTTTCTTTATAGCACAGCTCGGGTCCCAGGTTTTTTCTAAAACAAATGACTCCTTATTGCTAAGGCTGGTAGACAAGCCCCTGTTTTTAGCACTCATTGAGAAAATGCGAAACCAACTGATTTCTCCGGAATCGCTGATGGCGGTTAGGCCTCGAGACAACATGTCTGCCCTTTATTTCTTAAGTGTATTCAAACAAAGACAAGCACTCTTTCTAAAGATCGTCAATGCCGATGAAAAATTGCTGGCGTCGATTCCTCTCGAAGTCTGGTGTGCGCCGAATAAAGACAATACTTCTGCCTTGTACGGCTTAGCAGGACAGCCCGATGGTCGCGTTATTTTAGAAAAATTGCTGACCTCACAAGAAGGATTACAATGGCTGCATTCGCCGCTTTTTATCGAAGCACTTTGTAAGCTCCAACCGGATGGCAGCTCTGCGCTGTATTGGATTGCAGCAAATAGCGATGGACGCCGATGGTTATATCAGTTACTAACAGAAAGTAAGCCATTGTGCGCTTTAATCCCTCTTAAAACATTAGGCGCTGTGAGCAAGCTTCATGGTCTGTCTATCGTTTACTTCCTGTCAGGTAGCTTAGATGGGCAACTGTCGTTATGTGAGATATCAAAAGCGAATGACAAACTTACTTCCATACCTCTAGAAACGTGGTGTTTGCCTTATAAAAAAAACAACATGTCTGCCATTCATTGCTTAGCCATCGGTAGTGACGAGGGACGGGACCTCCTTAGAGATCTATTGGCCGCTAATAAAGCATCATTTACTTCACTTATTATTGAAACGCTGTATGCACCATCACAACCGAGAAACATATCGGCTCTAAATGGGCTAGCTTGCTCAAATAACGGCCAAAGCTTGCTGCTTGAATTATTAACCACGCATGAACCGTTATATTCTCCCCTCTTTATCCAAGCCTTGTGTCGGCTTTCCAGCGACGCGAACCAATCACCGCTTTATTGGCTCGCACGAGAGCCAAATGGCGTCAAAGTTTTAGAAATGCTATTAAATATGAATGAAACGTTGTTCTTCTCGATCCCTATTGAGGCCTGGTGCCAACGTGCTAAAGATGACAACGGATCGGCGTTTCATTATCTTGTATCATTGACCAAGGGAGAAGAACTCTTAAGAAAAATAATAACAGTCAATGAGGCGTTTTTCTTATCCATTCCCAATGAAGCGTGGTTTGCCACTTGCACAAACGATGATGTACCGGCAATTTATTATTTGCCAGGTAATCGTTCTGATGGACAAGTGATGTTTGAAAAGTTACTCACGAAGAATCAAGAAATTGCCTCGCTAATAACGATTGAAACATTACGTGCTACGACTAAATCAAGAGGTCTCTCGATGTTTTATTGGCTATCAGATAATGAGAGTAGCCAAAAGTTGTTACATTTATTAGTGGAATCCAATCCAGCGCTTCTCTCTTCAATAGATGTTAGCCTGTTGTGCACGCGCGCTAAAGACGACCAAACGTCTCCTCTTTATAACTTAGCATCAACCGCAAGCGGGAGGCAATTTTTAGATAAATTATTTACGGTTAATGAGAAGCTTCTTTCCTTAATACCGCATGAAGAGCTTTGGGCTCTTTATGATAAGAATAATGATTCGGTACTCAGTTGGGTGTTATCACACCCTGACGACCGTGAATTATTAGCAAAATTCTTGGCGGTAAAGAAGGATTTATTTTCCAGGATTCCCCAAGGGATATGGTTTGCTCCCAGCAAAGACGACAAGACGACCTTATTTTATTGGCTAGCAAGGAATAAAAGTTCAAGAGATCTGTTAAATCAATTTGTTCTCGAAAAAAGACAATTTCTTTCTTGGGTGCCTACTGAGGCACTCTGTGATATCAACGAAACCTATAATATTTGTATACTTTATGTGCTTGCATCATCGATCAATGGACGACAATTCTTACAAGAATTATTTACGGCTAATGAGGAATTGCTTTCAACGATACCCGAAAAATCACTTTATAGGAGCTTTGGGACTGACAATGTTTCTACATTTTATTGGCTGCTAAAAAGTGACAGTGGTATACAATTATTACAAAGGATATTGAATGCCAATAAGGCATTACTTTCTTTGATACCGGCGGAAACTCTCTATGCACGTCATTCAAGCGATAACACTTGTGCGTTTTATTGGCTACTAAGCAGCGACCTAAGACATCAATGGTTAGTAGAAATATTGACGGCCAATGAAGAATTGCTTTCGCTGATACCTGCAGAAACGCTCTATGCACTTAACACAGAGGATAACTCCTCTATTTTATTTAAGTTATCAGCAAAACAGCCTCAAATAGGATGGTTACAAAAAATATTTAACGCGAATAAAAAATTGTATGCTTTGATGCCCGAGGAAAGCTTGTGTGGATTAACTCCCTATAATCAGTCAAGCGCTATTTATTGGTTGGCAGGTAATGACGGAGGCCGAGAAACATTAAATGCGTTAGCAATGGAGAATGAAACGATACTTTCATCAATTCCTATTAAAACACTGTGCTCACCTCAAAAAATGTCTACTCTTTATTACCTAGCAGGTAATGTACAACAGAACTACTTCTTTTTAGAAAAATTACTCGATAAGAATCCGGCACTCGTATCCTCCGACTTTATAGAAGCTTTAAGTGTTAGACATCCGCCCACTAATCAATCAGGGCTTTATTGGCTATCAAAGTTAAAAAAAGGAGTAGAGTTTTTAGAAAAATTATTTAACAAAAATCCAAAACTGTTTTCATTCGTCCCCGAGGATACCTGGAATGCAGTGGAAGCTAATGACAACGGTTCAATATGGTATTGGTTGGCAGCGACGAGCTATGGGCAAACGTTCTTACCAAAATTGATATTCGAGAATCCACAACTCATCTTTTTAATATCACTTGATGTCTTGTGTGCACGCGTTTGCCCCAATAATTATTCTTTATTTTTTTGGTTGGCATCCACAAAATATGGGCTTGAACTTTTAGAAAAAATACTATCAAACACAGGCCAGTTACTCTCGCCTGCGCATATTGAAACATTATGTACAGTTAATAAAAAGGACAATACCTCGGTATTTTCTGCTCTCGCATCTTCGCAAAAAGGCAGAATACTGTTAGAAAAAATCATGGCTGAGAATAAGGATTTACTCTTCTCAATTCCAATCGAAACTTGGTGTTCGGTGAATAAAAATCAAGGTAATCCGGCGATTTATGAGTTGGCTTCCACAGATGGGCGGGTGTTTCTAGAAAAATTAATGCCTTCAAACATCGCTTTATCGGTAAGTTTAAAGCAGCAGATAACCACACTGATGGAAGAGGCCGAGGATCAGCTGCTCAAAGCTAAGTATCGAGCTTTACTTTGGGTTCTTAAAGAAATTAATAATGAACTCACTATTGATGAAATACCGCTTGAGGAGAATGAAAATTCTATAAAAAATACACTCGATCATTGTGCCAGAATTGGATTTAAGAATACATTGCAATTATTACTGCAGAGCAGCGATAAAGCACAACCTATTACTGACAACTGTAAATCGTCCTTACTTTGTACTGCAGTTGCAAATAATCAAAGAACAATTGTTGATTTTTTTCTAGAACAAAAAGTTGACGTTAACTGCTTAGAGAAAGATGGTGCAACCCCGCTTCTGATCGCGCTCCAAAATGGTCATGAAAAACTCGTTGAGTTATTGTTAAATCATGGAGCAGATCCGACGATTCCCATTGAATTAACGGAAAGCGCATTTCTAGATTTTGGTCGTGACAAGACGGAATTTATTCACAAAAACATTGCAGAATATATTTCAGAGCATAAGAATTCAAACAGTCAGAGTGAAGGTAAAATAAGGTTATTACCTTACCATCTAGCGCTGATTATGGGTAATCAACAGATTGCGCATCGGCTTAATTCCTTCAAACAAAACAATTCCTCCGTAAATCAAAGCTATTCTTCAATTTTCTCATTGCGGAATGTGGCGAATAAAGAGGTAGATGAGCCTCACATACATAATAATGCTTCAGCTACATCAAGCAGGCTTAATCCGGGTTAATTTCGTGGCTTTCTCGAAGGGATGAAAAGTAGAAGAAATCTAACACTCTTCTCAAACTAAAAAAATGTACGGTGATGAGCCTGATATTTTGCTTGTTTTTGATTGAATCTTATGTACATCAAGACTATCGGATGCCCTGAAAATTCGGGCTCTATGGCAGTAGTAACGCAATGCGGGGCTTAGCGGGGCTTACTGCCTGGAAGCCTTATACCCTGATGCGTATCGCTTTTTCTGAATTATCACGAATGGAACAATCACTTTTAGCTTCTTTGGTGAAAGGTTTAAGAATAATACTCAAGTGTAACCCTAGTAATGTAATGGAGGTGCAACAAGCTATGGAGGTACAACAAGCTGCTGTGGAATGTTCCTAACTTGAATTGTCCAAACGGATTGATGAGTCGTTGCGCACCGGTTGATCTACATGTTGTTGATATTTTAAACCAGTCCTATTTAGATATCCATTTTCTTGTCAAAAAGTCTACCCCTAAATCATTAGGAAACTATTAATGCTTTTAAGAAGTACTGCACTTAGACAAATAACTTGGATGCTAACAATGAGCTAAGTTCTCTAAAAAAGTATGATCTGAAATACAGATGCTACATTAGCCAGATAAATTCAAAAACTAGGGATGATGCCGGGAGTTTTCGGACAGATCATCATAACATTTTTTTATAATAGCCATTTTATCTGATTTGCTAAATTTTCCACTTACATCTACTGAGTCAACAATAATTTCTTGTAATAAAGGAGTTCCTATTTGCGTAAATGATGAAAAATGGGGAGATGTTTTTAATGCGGTAGCAAAAACACTAGCTGTGTTGTATAGGTATGCGCGAACGCTTTCTTTCTTAATCCATTCTGAAATTTGTATCTGAATTTCTTTAGAATTTTTTTCTACGATTTCTGGAAGCATCTCTTCAATCGCTTTCTGAATTCGAGATAATAAGGGGAGCGATCTTAAATGTAAGATCTGTTCTATGTAGCGCTTTATTTCTGTTTGTCTATTTGTTTTTTCTATTTCAGAAGTAAGGGCAAATTTTTTGGCTTCTCGGGAACAAGAATAAAGACATTCTACCAAGTGACTAAATGCAATATTTTCCCTGGATTTTATAACCCTCAACTGAGCAATCTTATCGTTTTTAAAGTCAATTATTTTTGCAGCTTCTATTAATTCTTTTTTTAACGAAAAGTAATCAAAATAACTTTCTGAGGCCCAGATCACTTCTTTTACAGTGATAAATGAATTTTCCACAAGATATTTAATTTCAGGTACGCTTAATAAATTAAAGAAGGGGCCTAAACCAGGTACCTTTCGATCAATAATTTCTTGAGAGGTAACTATTCCTTTTTTTATAAGATCATATATCAAAGGGTGTTTTAAGTCATTGATAACTGGCTCAAAACCATGCAAAGCCACAAATCCCATGTCGTAGCACCGTCCAGTCATAAGATACTCTTGTTGCTGTAATGTTAATAATCCTTCTGCAATGAGCTTTTCTATTTCCGCATCTTCATCAATTTCTTTGTAATACATAATTCGCCTTCTAATTTATTGTTATTTTTAAGTGGCTTATAATTCTTGCGTCAACTAACTAGGTTTCTTATTGAGCCCAAAATAATTTAAGTGTCTTTATCTTCAAATCTAAATAATGTCTTTTCAGCATCACGTTAGATGTAGGATTCAACTTCACGATAGAGTGAGAGTAACACCAGAAGAAAAAGATCCCAAGGACTTAAAGGATGCACTAAGAAATTCAGAAGATATTTCCAAGCATGATCAATAATTTAATCATTTTGAATTAAAACTGACAAATTAGACGAATTAAATTATAATGATATTTTTTTTAATCAATGAAAAAATGCGAAAATTTTCCTCGTTTTTCAATCTAAAAAAATTTATTTTTGTGAGCTATCCTCAATTGCCATATTTCATATGGACGCGCTTTTTAAAGGTGCTTGATCGCTCTTCAAATAGCTATTCTTCTCCAATCACAATCAGTGGAAAACAATTTTCTCCTCTGATGGAAAGATTGTATTATCCACTGGGAAATGATAATAAAACCCACTTTGATCAAAACATTTTGCTTAACAAAATCAAGGAACATCCTGAGCAAAACATTAAATTTTCATCCCACCTTGGCATGTGCGGTGGTTTAACTCATTATTGGTTTTTATACCATTTATTAGGGCAAGAGGAAAAACCCATACATACACCAGCTCGAGGACATGATCGCAATATAATCTACAAATTAGATGATATTAATTTTGATGCAATTTCTGAGGAAGACCGCCAGATTATTTCTGATATTGATTCGGACAGAAAAAATATTTATTTTACACTGCGCAACTGAATATAGGAGAAAATCGTTGAATAAATAAACCCATGAGAAGTCAACTAAGTCACGTTGATGATCTGACGCATTCGAGCACGGCTGCTTTAATAATCAAACAGCTTCAATCAATTTGAGATATTATGTCACCACCATGCCTATAAACCTTTTAGATCTGCAAGCTATAACAATTCAAACGCATGAGCACGCATAATAATTTTTTCTTGTTGAAACCGTTTCTCTAACAGCATTCGATACTCGGCCCACTCAGTTCTCGATAAATCCTTAACCATAATCTCCAAAACGATTAATTCATCCACCACGGTCCCTGTCTGCTGCTCAGGTTTCCAAAACCCTTTAGCCGGGGAACGGATATAGGCGGTTAATCCTCCAAGTTTTTGTATTAATTCTTCGGAAGTTTGTTCAAAAAGCGTGTCTGATAATTTATTGCCTTGTGAATCAAAGAGTGGTAAAAATATTTCAACTAAATGCATATTGCTCTCAAATTTCATTAACAAAAACATTATTGAATATTATCGGTTAAACGCTTGCAGAATCAATCACTTAAAGAATAATTTACATTTGTTTCCCTCATAAAGCGAGTTTTACCACCGGTAACATTCCCTTTATTGGGCATTAAAAAAATAGGGATACATTTAAAAGCCCCGATTTCCCTTGTAAAAAAAATCACGACCGACTTAGAAAGCCTAAAACCGCACCGGCTGACGAAAACGTACAGGGCATCGCCCTACGACGAGATTGATAATTTTTTAGAAGGTAAAACCGTATCCGAAGATGCTGTTAATCCAACACTCACTGCATTTAACAAAAGTCGGCATAAATGTCTATCACCCATAGGACCGGTGGATCAGGATAGAATCTAAATTTTTAATGCTTTGTCTCTATGGTTCAGACCTCGTCACTATTGTGAAAGGCCTGAACACGCTAAAGTATTACTTGAATAAATCATCAATTTTTTTCTTGGCTTCGTCTTTAGAATAACCGTAATGCTTTTGAAGCTGACCATAAATTTCTTGGTGATTACCTTCAATGACTTTTAAATCATCATCGGTCAATTTTCCCCAAGCTTGCTTTATCTTACCTTTCGTTTCTTCCCACTTACCTTTAAAAATATCTTCGTTCATAGCTACTCCTTCGTTAAAAAAAATTAGTCGCGATACGTTTTCCAAGTCGATGATAATTGAGAATCAGGTAACGTTTCATGGACACCTAATACAACACCACCCGATTTAATACCTAACTCAAAGGCTTTTGCTTTTTCTTCGGGAATACCCCAACCAATGAGTGCGCCGACCATGCCGCCCGCAATACTGCCAGCGCCTGCACCTGCTAAGCCTGCTGCTAAAGGACCTGCGATGACCAACCCTGCACCTGGAATCACCAACGCAGTTCCTACGGCAGCAATGGCCGCTGCAATTCCCCCTAAAACAGCACCCGTTGCACTACCGACACCTAATCCAGTGGATGCCTTGGATCCTTCTTTCACTAAGACAGAATCATGATACTTTTTGTGCGTTTCTTCTGACATAAGAACGTTAATGTCTTCCGGCTTGTACCCTGCCTTAATCGCATCTTGATAGGCTTTTTCAGCCGAGGCTTGATCTTTAAAAATCTCAGTGGTGAGATGAATATCTTTATTACTCATAACCTTCCTTATATTTGAGGCAGTCTAATAGTATACACAAAAATCCATTTATTTTCTCAAGGCTAATCGAATGTTTTTCAAATAATGGAAAAGGCCTGCCTTGTGGGTGTTCATCTATTGCGAATGAAAGGATGCTTTTCTCTTTTGCAAGGTTTGCAATAGAAAGTGATTCATCTTCCCCTAAAATTAAGCACTGTTATTTATCTGCGAGCAAATAGAACAAACGTTTAAAACCAATTTATTTTCCTATTTCTACATGATCAGAGCCGTACTGCCCCACTTGGATCAAGGCGCAGCGATTGTTAATACCGCTGTTGCTTTTACTCGCTCACTCTCTCAAAACTTGATTAAAAAAATGAGTCCATAATTCTCGTATTCTGTCGTCAGTTTAACTCAAGCTATATTGTTTCCTTAAGGTCGGTTGAAATTTAAAAAACCGACCTTATTGTTATACGTAACGGTTTATAAAAGGAGATAATCATGTCTAGAAACACGTTTTCAATGCAGCCCAACGCGATGAAATCTTTGCTGGAACAATTATTTCAAACGCATAACAGAGAAGATGGTTCATACATTGAAACCAGCACTTGGGCCCCTTTAGTTGATATTAAAGAAGATCACAATGGATTTTTAGTGATTGCCGACATTCCTGGCGTTAAGAAGGAAGATATTTCTATTACTCTTGAAAATCACGTACTCACGTTAAAAGGAGAGCGTCACTCTGAAAACGCAAATGAAAAAGAAGGCTATACTCGAATAGAACGGCCGGAAGGATCCTTTTACCGGCGTTTTAGCCTTCCCCAGACAGCCGATGATGATAATATTAGTGCTCGATATACTCAAGGGGTTCTTGAAATACGCATCCCTAAAAAAGAAAAGCGTGAGAAAAAAATTGATATCGCGTCAGATGATTTATAAAGATTTTAATCCATTGCCTGCTTATAAATACAACTAACGATTAGGAGATAAGAGCATGAATCACTCAAATGATTTTTCAGACATGGCCCGCAAAGGAAAAGAATATCTACAAGAAGAAGGTCAGCATGTTTTAGAACAAAGCCAAAAACACATAAAAAAAAGTGGGAAAGACTGGTTGGATTACGTTGAAACTCACCCTTTCCAAACGCTCATTTTTGGCGTAATCGGATACTTTGCTCTAAAGGGAATGATAAAAGATTAACACTTATCGCCATACTAAAGAAAAATTATAAGCCCAACTAGTTGGGCTTTTTAATGCTATACTACTTTGATAAGGTAAATCCCTAGATTGGGTCGACCCTTGAAAATCATTCCCTGCACACTGTTTTCCGTATGATTGCCTTCCATCATAGAAAAAAAAAGATCGTAAACCTCATCTACTAACCAAAAATAAAAACGCTTCGTTAAGGAAACAGCTATTTTAATCTAACAAATGCATCTGTCATTAAGTTTCATGACGGCTCACCTAAAGAGCTAGAGACATAAAAAACAGCTCTAGTCTGAGGCCTACTGAATAGGTTCTAGTAATCTTTTAATCTAAGTAGTTGTTTTAAATAATATCTACTTTTTCTTTTCGTGTTTGGGCCGCCCTTTTTCTTGACGCTCCTGGGCATCTTTTTCTTTTAATGTAGAGGGTGGATTTACATTTTTTGGCGAAGAAATAGGATCATTGCCTTTACGATCTGATCGCTCAACCGCGTGTGGTTGAGGGCTTTGTTTCTTTGTCATAAATATTTCTCCCGAAAGGTTTACTATCACTATAGTAATATATTTTTAGCAATTCATCTTTAATTGGTCCACTTCAGCTATATCGGCATTGTTTTTTGCAACCTCATCACTACTGATTAACTTATCCTTCTTGTCGAGGCCATTTATGGTTATCAATCTTCCTGCAAGAGCACACAAGGCGGCCTTCTAACCGTAAATTTTGACAAGGCCAATCGCACTATCCCTTAATTAACGCTTGTTTTTTTTGTTACCATTTTCTAATTCTTCTAACAATTTTTCATCATATTGATCTTCAGAAGAAGGAGTATCATCTAAGCTGGGAGAATGGTTGTTGTTCAATACAGTATTTTGTGACATGCTACTGAAACTTTGAAAAAAACTTAGAATATTTGCCGTGTCTTTATACATTTGCATTTGATTAAAAACTTCTGGTTCTTTTTTCAAAGCAAACACAACACAAGGGTTATTCTGTCCCTTACTGGACTCTTCGCTATCTTTTGTAGTTACCAAGTGAATGCTGTTATTTTTTTCTGCTTGATTAACCCTCTGTGAAAAATCAAAAGAATTTCCATTGACTGGGAGTTTATCCTTGGGTTCTTTTTTGATGAGCAACTTGAAGTCATTTGAAACATCACAATAAACACCTCGCGGTATTGAAAAACTAATCCCCTCTTCCGAATTATCGATCCCCTCATATTTACAAGTAGAATCACCTGCAGCAATTTTGCCTTTCATTACTTCCCGCACATTGTCGATCTCAATCCCAGTGATCTCAATAAAAGCCATAAGGGCATTCTCTAGACTAGTATCGAATCCAATAAACTGAACCGTACTCATTTCATCATTAACAACAGGTTTTAAAAAGCCAAACAAAGGCCGAGGTTCTTGATAGCTCGTGCTCATAAAAGTAGTCATATTCACAAAGGACATTAAAGTTGGAGGTGTTCTTTATCGTCAAAAAACACGGTATTTTGAGAAATAAATTTGTTCATTTCTTTAAAAAATAATTTATTTTAATTAAATGTATACCAAAATATTAAAATACAAGAAATTGACTTTTTATTTGACATATAGTGATCTGCTACCCAAGATAACTTCAAATCTTCAATAGAGTACATCCCTGTGATAATTTTTATTCTCATTAAAAGCTTTTGATATTTTCTATCGATAGAATTGACTGAATGATTAAGTAGATTCAAATCGCAGTATCTAACATTGATTGATATAGATGAACCTTTACATTCAGACTACTGCCCCTCCTTTTAGTATTTTAATCAGAATATATTCTTTTATTGAAGATAAAAACCGATATTAAAGCTGCTTCCCCTAAGATTTTAGAAAAAGCACCTTAAATGCCTTACAGTAAATTTATATTCAAATGGCCCTGCTAGCTCTACATACTGGCAATATTTTAAACATATACCACTTTCTATGAAAAGAGAGCGCAATCTTTTTCTGGCAAGTATTTCAAGCTAATTTTAATAGCAATATGAACGACTTATAAAATACCCGACCAAAAAATATAAATTATTTTTACATTATGATCTATAATTAATCATTATTTATTGATAAGAAAGTTTATGAAACAGAAAACGCATAAGATGGTGGAAAAAAGACAAGGTTATTTAAAAACCATCAAAAAAAATTACCCAGACTACACTGAAGAATTACTAGCTTCTTTAGATAAAGAAGCCCTTCGCACCATCGCAACAGATCTCAAGCTTGATCTTAAATCTCTTTTATTTGTTGCGAACCAGTTAAAACGCAAGTTAAATCCAGACGATGAAAAACTCCAGCGTAAAATAAAACCACCTATCATGAGAACGTTGCGTGAGGGCATAGAAAGCGCAAAATTAAATAACACGCCGTTCAATTTAGAATTGTTTATCCAGAAACATGCTATCCAGGACCAGGCTGTCCAGGACAGTACCCTTCAATTTGCGGAGTCAAGTATTCGTTCATCTTACAGCAAACTATTGCGAGCAAAAAAAATGGATGACCACGGTTATTCAAAGGATCTAACAAAAATTAAAAATATTTTTTCAGGTACTGGACCGCAAATTATTCAAAATATATTTAAAGGGGAAATAACCGTCGATAAATATTACGGGATTATTAATAGAGAGAAACTCAATCCTAGCACTGTTGGCAATTATCTGTATTCTCAAGGAATAATTTTTCCAAAAGAAATGAAAAAGCGCCGTAAAAATTTATTCTTCTCAGTAAAAAACGAGATGCCTCAGAAAAAGTTCTGTGGGACGGGTCCTACAGCCATTAACGAAAATAAAAACGTTATTCCCACTAAGAACGCCTCTATTCTGCCTCCTATAGAAAATCTAGAATCTTTTGGAAAAAATACTACCCCTTCTCAACAGCGTTGTAATACTTTTTTTAAAACTCACATCCTAAAATTAAACGCATTAGTAGACAAACAAAGACTGCAGACAAACCAACAAACAGTATTTTCATTCTCTCAATGCTCTTAAGCAATGGTTTGAAGTCCAATGCTAATTAGCAAGAGCGGCTAGTCACCTAGCTCGCTCCACAGTTAGAACCATCGTGCTCAATTAAGGCAATGGGCTCAAGATAATTCCATTCGCGTATTTATACCATCAGAATAATCGGTGAATTATTTTTGTTTCTGGTAGAGGGTGACTAAACATCGTTAAAACTTTTACTAAAAGGCCTTATCATCTCGGAGCTTACGCTAAAAAGTAGTAAGGGGACGAAGTTTCAATGATCCAATGATGGTTGCTAATCGAGAGGTCGCTGTACTATGAAGCGCCGTGTATCCAAAAACCAAATTCCAATTCTACGTCTTTAGATAATATCATGTAAAACAGCGACACTTTTTTTGTATACATCGTGCTCTTCGTCTGCATATTGCTTCGGTATCATGTAATTATCAATACTGGGTATAAGCACGCGCAAAGATTTAAGCATTTTTTTTGATATCCCAGGCTGAAGGTTTTTTTCAACTTTATTGCACATAAAAATATATTTATGATAACAAATAGACAGTTGAGATTAGGCGATGACTGCTTTGCCTTCCCCTGGAAAAGCTTTCACTATAACAAAGAAGAATAATGCTTCATCTTAAACGTGGATAAAGATAAATTAAAACAAGAAAATGGCTTTGATAAAGAGGCCTGGCCTGACATGAGCCGTGAACATTGGCAAACCACCGTCGATGAAATGTATTTATAAAAGTTGCTTGGTCAGTTTTTACGGGTCAATGCTCTTAGAACTTGCAATGAAAAACAGGGAGCTGACGATGCCTACTGCTAATCCCTCTAAGAAGTCTACACAGCCTTCTCAAACATCAGGTAAACCGACGAATCAAGATCGATTAAACCCATCCAAAAAAAGAGACCAAACCTTAAAAGATTCTTTTCCAGCCAGCGATCCACCGCCGCCTAATCCCTCAAGTAACGAGCACAATCAATAACGAAAGTGTAAGACGTTAAGAAGTGCGCCCTACTTGTTTGAGAAAAAGCTTACAAAAAGATAAGCCAAATGCGCTTTTATTCGACATCAAATAACCGTAATCTGTCCTTGCTAACAAAGGATTGTCAGGGCTCTTGTTGCAATGGCATGCTGCTTCTTAACGAGGATCAAGAGCCTTTTTATTATTGAATGATCTCCCTTTTTTCGACATTTGATACCCTTCTGATTATCTCAAAACAAACATCTAAAACTTCCCCATAAAGCCGGTTATTGCTAGCAATCAAGGTTGCAAAGGCCGATCTAAAATAGCAAAGAAAGGCCCCTGTTCGTTATTCATAAAAAATTGATGTCTCTTTGATCGCTAGCTATTCCCCATGAAAATTAAGGATTTTTCCTGCTTTCGGTCATCTTCTTAACACAGTTATCCACAGAAATTGGGGACAAAAGCAAGGTTTATGTCGCATAACCTTTTTTTGCACCCATCCACTGCATCGTCACAAGGTGTCGACAAGAAAGCCTCAGGGTTTTTCACAGGTTTCTTCTTAAGACTAACTCATGCAATCACGATGGAGGCTAAGGCCCCTTTGAAGGTCGCAAAATTTACCCTCTAGCCAACATTTCTTCTCAATGAAGAAAAATAGCAGTAGGTAATTGGTATATGCAGCTCTTAAAAATAGACGACCTATAAAAATGATTTTTTGTTTTCTGATGTTTCCTGAACATCCTCTTTGTTAGTGGTTTTATAAAAAAAGCCATTATTGAAACCTCGAGTGAATGAATTCACAGGATTTTTATCATCAGCCCTTTTTGAAGGATCATCAAGTTTTAAAAGTGCTTCATTGATTAATGCTTCATTATTGAATAACGTTAAATTCAAAATATTAAGGCCAACCGATCCAGATGATTTTTGTTTTAATGTGTCATTGTAATTATCAAAGGTAATGGTTGAGTTATGATCTAAATTTTGCAGTAAAGATTCAAACCCATTCAGAAACCTTTCTTCACTATAAGATGATGAAGAAGCATCATCCATTTTCTTGACTTGCATAGCGCCTTGATCTAAGGATATTTTGAAGGCACCCTTTCGGTAAAACTCTGATGAACTATCCTGGCAAGTACATAACCATCGAGATTTATCAAGCGTTCTCAGTTGAAAATGCACATTTGAATCCAAAAATCCAAAATAAGCCAACAAAAGATTAGCATCTTTTTTTATCATTCCAAACTGTGAACCTTTAGATGCTGCTCCGCGGTTAACAGGCCCATTCAAAATTGATGTTGAATCCAATAAGAAGGACATCATTTTTTTATTTATAACATTTTTAAGAGTAAACACATCAAAAACCTAGTGATAATTTTAGGAAATGGCAGTATATTATAATCAATAAAAATACGCTATGTTTTTTTTAAATCCTTAGTGGATTTAAAAACTCCATCAATTAGTTAACTTGACAGCACCCTTTCAACTTTCAAAGCTCTTTGTTGATCTCCAAAGGGTCGCTGTCGGTTACCCCTGGGGTTTTTAAGATGGCTTCTTGCGCACGAATGAGTATTTTACGATAAATGGGTGCGAGAGCTGCCAAAGCTTTACTCCTGGCTTATAAGGCAGTTTGCCACTAATTACAAAGTGCAACTATTACTTTTTGTTTTTGCGTTCACAATGTGCCCGTTCTTGGGGCGATTTCGGTAATCCTTTGTTATTACATTCTTGAGACTCTTTCTCAGCAAGGGTTGCAGGCGGATGTTGGTTTTTTTTTGATGAAGAAAATGGATCCGTACCCTGCTTTTCAATACGCTCTACTGCATGCGGTTGTGGGCTCTGTTTTTTAGACATGCTTCTCTCGCTATCAGAAAAAGGTATCTTTACTATAGCAAAACTTACACCACATAAAAAAATAGCCCTTATCAGCTTTGTCATTTCTCATTTGTGGACTTCGGTTTGGCCTTTTGGTTTCAAGATTAAAGCAAACAGTGTAAAATACGTCCTTAAACGATTTAAAATTTTAAATAATGAAAAAATCTTATAAAACCAAGCAAGGTGTTACAAGCTTAAATGCGCTCAACTTTTTTTTGGCAGAAGTTGGCGTTATCCTTCCATTTCTAGCAACTTATTTAAAGGAACATCACTGGACCTACGCTCAAATTGGTATTGCTCTTTCACTCGGAGCTGCAGGTAGTTTCTTGTTTCAGATCTTAGCAGGTATTATTTCTGACCGCGTTAGAAACAAGAAAAATTTGATGGCTTCTTCAGCTATCGCTTTTGGCATTACCTATTTTATTATTATTCATTGCCCCGACTCCGTTGGCTTCGTTTCTTTTTTAATCTTTTTAACGGGCTTATGGGGAACCTTTTTTATACCGTTGTTAGGGGCTCTCGCTTTAGCTTTATCTAAAAAAGATGAAGAATATGAACGACTGATTGGAAAAAATCGTACTTGGTATCATATTGGTAATTTGGCTGTTGCCAGCCTTGCTATGCGGTTGATTGATCATTACGGCATCGCATCTGTCTTTGTTTTAGTAACTATTATCTCTCTCTTAGCAGCTTGCATGACTCTTTTTATGACGAATGAAGAGGCACGAGCTAAAGAGAAAGTAAAATCTTTTAAATTACCTCCTCTATCAGAAATTTATAAGGATACAAAAACAGTTCTTCAAAAAAAGACCGTCCTTATTTTGTTTTTATTTATTACCATCTTTCACACTATCAATGCGCCGCTTATGCCTATGGTTGGGCTATATTTAAAACAATGGGTGAATGATCCGAGTCCCTGGATTTCTGCTGCCGTGATGCTCACTCAAGGTCTTATGATTTTTGTGGCATTATTCAGTGGCAATGCTTGTCAAGCGTATGGCCGGAAATCATTATTAGGTGTCGCTTTCCTAGCAATTCCAATTCGCGCCTTACTTTGTTCTTTAACCAGCGATCCTTATGCCTTGGTTGCGATCCAGTGTCTCGATAGCTTAACTGCCGGGCTTTATGGCATCGTTATTTGTTTAATTGCTGGCGATTTATCCCAAGGTAAAAAGGGCTTTAGTACTCTTTTAGGTGTCTTTCAAACGGCGCTGGCATTAGGAGGCATCTTAGGTCCTTTCATTCAAGGCTTTTTAACAACCTACTTCGGTTTCAAAATAACCTTCATTATCTTTTTTGTATTTTCTTTGGTGGCCTTTATTGGATTTGTATTTTTCATGCCTGAAACAAGGAAAGCTAGACAGGAGCCGCTCGCTTTGGGTCTAAAAACAACCTAAATAGGGTCTTAAAATTTTAGATAAGAACTGAGGTCTCCTGCTGAGCAGCCAACTGCATGCAGGTAAGATTATCTTCATGCGAAAATACAGAGAATAAAAACACAAAGAATACTTTCTATCATAGCGATGATTCGTTATTCTTTGGGGGCACCCGCATCATCTAATAATCAATAAGAGGTATTAAATGAATAAGTTCTTAACAACGATCATCGGCACTCTGTTTCTTGCAACGAGCGGCTGTCAGGTTATCTCTGGGGATAGGACCATCAACGAATATGGCTCAGATGCTGCAATGACAGCTAACGTAAAAGCAGAATTGCTAGCCGACAAACGAGTAACTTCGCTACCTATTCATGTGGCAACAGAAAAAGGCATGGTAGTTTTAAGTGGTTTCGTAAAAACGAATCGACAAAAACTAGCGGCAAGCCAAGCAGCGCATCGAGCTAAAGACGTTAAAGAAGTAAAAAACAATCTTATTATTAGATAATTAGACGCCAGCTCAATATAATTCCTACACGTAAGAGATGATGGAGAAAAAATGGCCTGGGTTTATTTAATCATTGCTGGAATCTTTGAAATTATCTGGGCATTCACCATGAAACAATCGTTAGGCTTTACACGTCTTATGCCTACATTGATTACTTTCGTCACAATGGTTTTAAGCGTTTTTTTTCTATCGATCTCAATGAAGAGCCTTCCTTTAGGAACTGCCTATGCCATATGGACAGGCATAGGCACCGTGGGCGCTTTTCTAATCGGCCTTTTCGTATTAGGCGAACCTGCAAACGCCCTACGAATGCTCGCTGCTGCGCTCATCGTATTTGGATTGTTGCTAATGAAGTGGAGCGCTTAAATACTGAGGTAATATCTAATCACCTCAGAGTATATCGATGGCTTTAAAATTCTATAGAAAAATTCACGCCTTAAGCGAAGTGTTTCTCTCCATTAAGGACCTTTAGGCAATTCTGTTTGAGAAATCACATTTTCTGGGACAGCGTTTTCGTGTGCATTAACTTTAATATCGTTGCTTGGGAATAAGGTAGACATCGACGATAATGTTTGCGATTTGCTCGAAGAAGCGAGAGGTTCTTCGTTTACTTGTGCTCTAGCTTCTTTAAGTAAGTCAATAATGCGCATGCAGGTAAAAGCGCTCGGCTCGTTATTTGCTAAATTTTCCAATCTCATGGTTTCTGCCCAATTCAAAAGTGAATAGGTATGCTTATTACCGAAATCATAACTAGGTTTTACCTCCGGGTTCCATTCTTTGGAATACACGAGCAGATAACTCCAATGCTTCATCAATTCCGTTTTCTTTTCATCTAAGTCGATGCCTTTTTGCAATAATAGCTTTAACAGAGGCAAATTCTTTTGAAAAATGGCTTCAAATGCTGGGGAAAAAGAAATAATCTGATCATACTTTATCAAAACGTACTTCGACACAGGCTCTTGTATATATGGAATGTTATTTTTTTCATAAGCCGTGAAAAAAGCGTCGAGAACATCTACATTGCCTTTTTGGAAGGCAAACGTAAGTTCATTCCTGCTATATTGATCCGAGTTCATCAGCAATGTTTGCTTTAATTCATTTGGTGAAAGATTTTGCAAAAATATTTTAACCAATGCTATGTTTTCTTGATCAATAGCGATTTCGAGCGCATTCGAATAAGAATAATGTATTAAGTGATAAGGAACAGGTGCAGGATAGTAACGCTCCTTCGCTAGGATGGGTGATTGCTTTTTTTCTATCAACGGCCCTGTTTCCATGATCTCGGCATACAAAGATAAAAGATCGTTCACAACATGGCTGATAAGTTCTTGATGTTTTTCTGGTGCTAGCTCACTGGCTACGTTTTTGGAAAGCAGATAATGAAAAAGGTTGCCGTAACCGATCGCCGAGTGTTTGGGAGATTGCTGTGTTGTTCCTTGAGCCAAGGTATCAGCTAGGGTTTTTTCTTCAACTGCGATCCGGGTAAAATTAAATCGGCGTGTTAATACACGCAACAAGCCGATTGAGTCATTTTGGTAGTACTTTCTTAGTACTTGAGAAAAATTGATATCAGTAAGGCTCTGCGGATCTGATACAGCCTTTTTAATCAACTGCACGAGATTATTAACGCATTCATAATCGGTCTCAAAGGGATCGGTTTTCTCTTCAAAATTAGATAAAAGGTCATAGGCACTCACTCCCTTTAATATAGTCATAGTTCTATTTAAAAGAGATTCAAGATTGCTCGGGTGCACATTTTCTTTAAGATATATGTCAAGGACTGCCTCAAACTTCTTATGCATAGTCATTATTTCCACGGCTTTAGGTAGGTGCCTCAGATAAGTGTCTAACGCATGGTCTAAAATATTCATATTCTGCGGATCTTTTGACTCGAGCTGCTGCTTGGAAGCACACTCTAGAACCGAGGCGAATTTTTGAGGATGCTGCTCATCATCTATCAAGTATAACCTTACAAATGCCCGAAAATAACTCGTTGTTACCTCTTCATAGTTCCATGTAAGTTTCAAAGCGATGTTCGTAGAAACGTCCTGCACCCGCGGAAATAGAGCATTAATGAACGCTTCTCCTCCTGGTCTGTCAGCAACCATCATCGGTGTAGCACCCGCATTATTCTTACGTGTTAGTAACTGCAACGTCAAATCATTCGAGTAGTTAAATAAAAGGTTTATTAAAGAATCGGCCATTGACTGCTTGCAATCATTTCTCATCAGCACATGTAAAGCAGTTTCTCCAAGCGCATTTTGTTGAGATAGCAGATCTTGGAGTTCATTTTTGCATACCTTTAAGAAACAGGTCCAAAAATCTTTAAGGCTTTCAGGAAATTCCATTAATTTTTGAAATACAGTTGCTCCTATCGATTCTTCGGAGGAATTAACGGGCGCTTTAGCGCTTAACAGAGCAAAAGCGACCTTGGATATCATTGGTTTATTCATAAATTCTTGAATAAAATCGTAGACCTTACTGACTGATAAAGTACCTTTTTTAGAGTTTGTAAAGCAACGAAGTGGTTTTTCCCCGTCTTCAGTAGAAGGGTATAGTAATTCAACAGGGTTTTCTGACAAACTAAGTAGCGAATAAAAACATTGGGGAGCTAGCTGCTTACGCGATACAAGGTGGGTTAAAGTAAGCCCCTTATCGTCAATTTTTTTAACAAATATAGGGTTGATAGGTTGTCCTGTGCTTGCACATAGTTCTAATAATGCCGCGAAAGCTTCTATATTATAAGCATTTAAAGCATATTCTATCGCACTTTTACTCTCTTTTGATTTCTTAGAAATAAGTGTCATGATCTCTACAGGATCATATTTTTTAGCGTCTTCTGTTTTTTTGAAAGACTCTAAAATGATCCGAAGCATTTTATCTTTAAACCTGTCCTCGGTCGCCTGTTTAAATATCACCGGATCTAGCGCTAATTTTGAATGATAACTCATGCTATTCAATAATAGTTTCACCGCATAGGGGAGATCTTCTGCAATAAGGCACTGTAAAATTGTCTGTGCGCCTTGTGCCTCACAATTGGCCAGTTTATCCAATGCGTTATCTTTCTTAAAAACGTCTATACAAAATTCGATAAGATTGTAATTCTGTTTCCTGCAGACGATGATAAATATTGGAAGTTCTGTTCCTGTACTTTTATCCGAAATATTTGCCGTTATAAGATGCTGTAATTGCATAGGTGTAAGCAGTTTTTTCGCGTTTTCAAACGTTTTTATTGTAGCTATGTTATTGTTTTTAGACAGTTTATTTGAAACTTCGTTTTTAGCTTTTGCATATTTTTCATCTAAAATTATCTCGATTTTCTCAGCTAACAAAGGTTGTGCAGGATATAAATAATTTTTAAATGCTTGTAAAGACGTCACCACTGGCTTGCCTTTTTGATTTTTAACAATATTATCTATCAATTGCGAAAATTGCATGCGATCTTGATCCGTACTGAAGTCTTCCAAACTAATCTCAAAATAATCAGTGTGTTTTTCAACGATTTTTAAAGTCTCTTCTAGCATAGGCAACCACCTTGGATCATCAATAGCTATATCAGCAAGCGCGATCATCAATTGTGTGATTAGATTTTTAAAATTATTTGACGCTACAATAGGTGACAGCCCATTACTAGATGATTCTAAAGCGCTCTCTATCGTATTTAACGCTGTCAGTGTCTGCTGAATCGCCAGTCGTTTTTTAATGGCACTTTCCGAATATTTTTCAGTGGTAATTGATTGATTTTTAGGGAATAATTCTTCCTTAAGCCCCTGCAAAATAGGCTGTAAACGATTGATAGAAATATATTGCTTGAGATCAAAGCTCGGTAAAAAAGGTTGATTGGCTTTGACATAATTCAATAACTCGTTGTTTAAAGCTGAGTTCATTAATAAACCATCAATTTGTTCTCTCGCATGAACTGCTTGATTCAAGGGTCCTTGAGTTTGTTGACTAAATTGAAACTCAACGTCAGAAGATTTCTGTTCTTCGACAATATTAGACGTTTGCACCTTCCCTTTGGTTTTTGTGGCTTCTACCTTCGATAAAATTGTTTCTTTCGGCTCCGCTACTGTATTGTACGCAGCGGTCGCTTTTACCATCACTTTTTGACAGGCTGTTTTCCAAAAATTCGGAATACGTTTATCTTTTTGGGGTAAACTCCCTTCGTAGATCAAAACGTCTCGCATACCCCGGCTAATACCTACAAATAAAGCTTTTGTAATGCTGCCAATTTTTTGTTGAATTTCTATTAAATTTTCTTTGGACGCACGGTTATATACATTGTCCTCCATGAGACTTTCAAAGAGTGCTTCATCTCTTAAGTAGGGTTTTAACAAAGAGCCAATTTCTGCAAGTTTTTTGGTAAAACCAAAGAGAATCACTGTTTCAAATTCTAACCCTTGGGCCTCTTGAACCGTTAATGTCGGGTAAGGTAATTCTTTAGGGCTTTCCTTTTTAAACGTTTCATCGGGCACGATGATAACTGCGTCAAATAACTTATCTAATCGTTTAACATCTTCAATATATTCAACTTGACCGAGTTCCGACGATTTTGAAGAAAAAGTCACTGGCAGTTGCGTTTTACTTTGTGTACCACCAGTTAATTCAAAACCTAAATTAGCAAATAGTTTCAGCAGTAAAAAAACTGATTGAGAATTTCTAAAGTTGGTGGACAATATTTCTCTTTTAACGTTTGCCGAGGAGTTCTCTTTTAGCCGTAGATAAGCAATATTACTCTCAAGAATCTCAAACGAAGGTAAGGTTGTGTGCTGCGCATCCGACTGATTAAAATCACCCAAAACAAGCATACCACCTACCCCGGCGTCAATTGTACGCTCATCAAAGTAATCTTTAGCAACCGTACTAATAATAGCAGGGGGAATATTTTGAGCTTCATCAAACATAAAGAATTTTTTTTCTTTTATATCAAATTTTTTAAAATTTGGTTGGCAGAGATTAATATCGATCATGCAATTATTTGTTAAGAATTCGGTGTATTGTTCGTATAAAGCTGAAAGATCTTGCTTCGTATGACCCGTGAGGATTTTTTCTCTCAGTCCACCCTCTACATAATTGCTTTCTTCAAGATAAGCACCTCTCATTTGGAATTCACGGTAAAGCAACGGCCTATCTTCTTTTTTAATCTGTTCCTGGTTCTTATACGTGGCATTTGCGCACCATTGCTCAAATTCGGGAAATCCTACTTTCACGGACCAATCAGCTGTTTCATCACATTTATTGAGTAAATCCTCAACAGTTAATCCGATAAATTTTACGTTCTGTGGTAAATCTATACTCCCACAAGATCGACTGAAATGATCAACGAGTTTTTTGCTGGGAGCAACATAAATAATGCGGACCGCTTGATCACTCTCTTGAGCCGAGTTACAGATACTTTTCAGTGCTTCTCTGGCTGCTGTTGATTTACCAGCACCGGCTATCCCGAGCACATATAATAGTGTTTTTTCTTGACCCATTTTATGGATGCTATTGATAATGACTTCTTGTTCACTGGATAATTGAACTTTTGCAGAGGGTCGATATTTCTTCTTTGAAACGTGCGCTACCTTGGGTCGAATGTCTTTTTCAAAACTCAAGTTCGGTGGACGTTTGACGGAAAGTATTCCTTGTTCAGACTGAATAACACGTATGCCCATGCTATAGAGTAAATCATTATGATCTTTCAAATAGGAGGGAATACTATCGGGACCAACACTTTGAAAGAAACCGGTGTAATCATGGGTTGGTAGGTATTTGATGGGTAGTAATACCAGCTCCCATTGAGGTAGCCCATGCTCATTCATTCTAAAACGTTTTGCAGGGATCATCATGAGTCGTGGCGTAATACCAACACGAGCAGAATAATACGGTTCGTGATCTTTAAATTTTTCAATGCTATTACCTCGAGTGAACTGATTTAATAGCAGTTGGTTTAAGAAATCGGCGGTCGGCTTGAAGTCGAGTTTCGCACATAAGGCTTCTAATTGAAGGCTAGACTCTTGTAGAAAGGTTAAAGGATCGCGTGGGTCGCATTCATGGCCAGTAAGGTATTTTTGTTTCATTTGTACACAACGTTTTATAAATCAGTATTCATACTATTTTATCATAATTTGTTCAATTTTTATAAATTATATTTTTTTTATTCATTTATTACATGCATTCACTTAGATCTATCGAAACATCGACGGAGACATTCGTAATTCACTGTAGATAGCTGCTTTTATTTCAAGATGAAAAATGAAATATATGCGAAAAATATTGAAAACTTGCACAATATGTATTATAATTATCGATTATTTTAGCTAGAATCTATATTTATGAAGCAACTTTAGACAAACGCAACGACGAGGCATTGGACGAAGGCACTCTATCACTTATATCATTAAACGATATATACAATAGCACTATAGTTGATATACACGCCAAGTATCTTAATGCTGGTTAATGGCCAAGGGCGTTTGGCGAAAAAGTTGGCCCCTGCTTAAGTACCAAATTAAGAAACATGGCTAAAACGTTCAAACTAACTTGTTTGAGTAACAGTACTATCGCTAAAACCGTTTCCTAGCTGAACGAGAACGCCTTATTCAGGTTAAAAAAGATATAGCACGTGAAAGCTGGGGTGTGTACTACGAGACTCCCTATAAAGATCTTTGTGAGTTACGAAAAGCGCGCGGAAAAAATCAAGCGCTTTTAAACGAGCAGTTATGGGCGAAACAAAAAGCAATTTCTGACTATTATCAAGTGAATATAAACTTCAGTTCTCCTCCATTAGATATTGTCTCCTTCAATTTTAACCAAAGCTCTTTATTTAAGAACGCTGATAGAGTACATCTTTATCAAGACCCCTTAAAAAATCTATCTGCTCGGCCTCTGATCCCATTGGATCTAAACGATAAGCGCTCACTTTTTCCAAACTGACAAGGTCGGGCTGCCACAATTGTTGAACAAGTTCGCTCCAGAGACAAAGGACTTGACCTAAAAGTCGGTGCTCAACGGAGCATTAAACTTCAAATGCTTTCTGAGAAAGATTGTGCATTATTATTTTTGGAACATAAATCGATGGATGCTTTAATCGTCGCCCTCGGTTTAGCACCTTATACGAAGGATCAACTTAAGACAGCACAACCTCACTTAGACGACACTAAGATTATCGCCAGCATTGATCGGATGATCGTTGAACTGAAAACGAAGCCATTAGACATACTAAATGAAAATCCAGTGTCTAATCAGCAAACTATTGCTAATTTTTTCTATAATCTTCGTTTAAAACTTGATTATCATGTCATGCACGCAAAGGTTAGGCCTCTAACGGATAAAGCAAATGAAACGTTTTTATCTTCATCCGACAAACTGTTATTAACCGAAATCTTTAAAGAATATACTCCAGCCGATATTATGGCCCAACTAGCAATGGCTACTCTCGATGCAGAACAATTATCGCTTGATTCTTTTTTAACCCAAAAAGAAGAGGAGTTACTCAATCAACCTAGACTTCTAACGTTCGGAGGCAATTCATTTTAAGATCTCCCGTAAACAAGCACAAACACGCCATAATAGATTTAGCTATCTAGCCCAATATAGGGGCTGAACTAATTTTATTGAAGCTTCCAACATGGCTGGCATGCACTCAAGCTACACTGTCTTGAAAGAAAAGTGCTCATCGCTTGTTTGTGTAGATTTGCTCTCGTTTTGATAATTTTCGCTAACACCCTCTTTTTTTTGTATCCGTTCACCAACAAAGGCTGGCTCTTTTTCAATCGTTTTAGGCTTCATTAACATCATATTTAACATGCCTGCACACAAGTAAGGTTGTGGCTGACTTGGTTTTGTGAGAGCCGAGGTTGTCTCGGGTAATGTTTTTTCCTGCATCAACCGATCATTCTGCTTGATCTTATCTTCGATGAGGTAGTTAAATGCACCCAAGTTTATTTTTAACCCTAAAGGCATATGTCCAGGAATTAATGTATCCGCAATTAATTTTGCACCTTTTTCACTGAGAGGATTCGGCTCGCGATCGTTCATTATTTTTTTTGTAATGATTAGCTCTAGCCCCTCTGGACAACGACCTGAGGCTAACGCATCAGCAATCGCTTTAGCACCATCGTCACTGATCACATTATCTGTCAGATTAATTTTTAAACCTGGAGGGCAATTCCCTGATGCGATCGCAGATGCCAATGCTTTGATTCCTACATCTTTACAATCAGTCGCCCGCAAATTAAGTTCTAATCCTTTAGGACATCTACCGGAAGATAATGCAATTGCAATGGCTTTAATGCCAAAATCACCAAAGGGATTAAATGCTAAATTTAGTTTTAATCCTTCTGGGCACTTGCCTGAAAGCAACATCTCTGTAATAGAAAATGCTTCTTCTGGTCCCATGATCGGATAATCCAGTCCGAACCCTCGCACCCTAATGCCCTTTAATGAAATCTTTAATCCTTTAGGACATTTGCCCGAGGCGATGGCAGCTAGCAGAGCGTCCATCCCCTCTTTCTCAAAATAATTCTCTGATAAATTAAGGTATAAATCTTCAGGACAATTACCTGAAACTAAAGCAGCTGCAATTGCTTTCAGTCCTTTTGTTTTTATACTGTTTAGCGTTAAATTCAGTTTTAATCTTTTCGGGCAATTGCCAGACATCAGTGCCTTAGCAAGGAATTCTACACCATCGTCTCCCATGTGGTCAGCCTGGAATTTGAGCACTAAACCCTCGGGACAGAAGCCTGAGCCCAGAGCTTCTGCAAATTTTTTAATCGTTTCTTTTTTCCAATGATGGTTACTATTGCACTGAAAATTAATTTGTAAATCGCGTGGGCATTTTCCTGACTTTAATACATCGGAGAGGATTTGGGCACCTTTGGCGTTAAGTTTATTAGCAGAGACGTCTAAGACTAACCCATCTGGACAGTTTCCTGAGACAAGGGCTTTGGCAATCGCTTCGAGCCCAACGATTCCAATGTTTGTATCACTTAAATTAAGCTTCAACCCTTTTGGACAAGCACCTGACGCTAACGCTTCTGCTAATTTTTTTGCACCTTGTTTACCGAGACGATTTCCCCTCAAGTCTAGCCTTAACCCATTGGGGCAGTTACCCGACTTAAGTGCATCTGTAATATATTCAAACTCATTAGGTTTCAAAGACAGAGCACTTATCACAAGCGATAACCCCTCTGGACATTGACCAGAGCGTAACGCTCTTGCTAAGCTTGCGATTGACTCTTTTTTTATGTAGTGAGCACCTAAGGAAAGGTATAAATCTTTAGCGCACTTTCCTGATTCAAGTGCTTGTGCGATTGCCTCGATTCCTTCATGAGGTAATCTCCAATTGAAATTACAAATAATACCAAACTGGGTAGGAGCTTTGCCCGACAATAAGATTCTTGCGCCTGTTTTCAACGCCTCTTCGCAAAGCCCTCCAAAAAAATTTAAATCTAGACCAATTTTTTTTGGCACTTGCGTACGATAAAAAATCTCTTCGAGCACCTTTAGCCCTTCCAGGCTCTTCTCATTTTCGCCAAACATAATAGCTGCCTTTTCAGGCCATCGATTTGATTTACTACAGTTTATAACGTCAGATAACTTCATAAAATTTATTATTCCAAATGCTGAGTGGTATTCGTTTGAAAATTAATACGCTTTTGCAAAAATGGTTTTTTTGTTAACTTGTTGACCCGTGAAAATACACTTGCCCGGCGCGTATTCTTCCGTTTCTTGTAGAGGGATACAACGAGCTGTTACTTTTAAGGGTTTAAGCGTTGCTTCAATGCTGGCATCGTCAATTGCGTAACAAGAAACAAAACCGGTTTTTATATGGCGCTTATCGAATGCATCATGAAAATCATTAAGGTTTGAAATCACTTTGGTATTATCTTCTTTATAAGCTTTAGCACGCATGAGCAAGCATTGCTGGATCTCTTGTAATACAGCCTCAATTGTCTCAATGAATTTTCCTTGCGAAAGATGATGCTTTTCTTTTGGTGACTGGTCGCGTCGAGCAAATGTTATCTGTCCACTTTCTATATCTCTAGGGCCAATTTCTAAACGCAGTGGCACCCCTTTTTTTATCCACTGCCAATTTTTTTCACCACCTCTGATATCGCGCTTATCCACCTGTACACGAATACTTTGCCCCTGAAAAAATTTTTCACGCAATTGTTTCTCTAAGATTTCACAATATTCAAAAACCTTTAGACGCTCTTCATCTGTTCGATAAATAGGTAAAATGATGATTTGCTTCGGTGCTACTGCCGGTGGCAGTACAAGGCCGTCATCATCGCTGTGCGTCATTATTAAACCGCCAATAAGACGAGTAGAGACCCCCCACGAGGTAGTCCATGCATGTTGCACCTCACCCTCTTGGTCGGTGAATTGAATATCATAGGCTTTAGAAAAATTCTGCCCAAGAAAATGTGAAGTACCTGCCTGCAATGCTTTACCATCTTGCATCATGGCTTCAATGCAATAAGTAGATATTGCGCCTGGAAATCGCTCACTGGCGGTTTTCTCACCTTTAATCACAGGCATTGCGAGGATGTGTTCTGCAAATTCCGCATATAAATCTAAAACACTTAACGTTTCTGTAACAGCTTCATCAGAAGTCGCGTGAGCTGTATGTCCTTCTTGCCAGAGGAATTCAGCGGTTCTCAAGAATAAACGCGTGCGCATTTCCCAACGCATCACGTTAGCCCATTGATTAATGAGCAAGGGTAAATCACGATAAGACTGAATCCATTTCGCATAAACAGCCCCTACCATCGTCTCACTGGTGGGACGAATGATGTATGGCTCTTCAAGCAGGCCATCTGGCTTTAGCCCCCCCTCACCATCACTTGTCAGACGGTGGTGAGTGACCACTGCACATTCTTTTGCAAAACCTTCGATGTGCTTTGCTTCTTTTTCTAATTGAGAAAGCGGAATTAAAAGAGGAAAATAGGCGTTAACATGTCCAGTATCTTTTAAGCGCTTATCAAGTGCCGCTTGGATATTTTCCCAAATGGCATAGCCCCATGGTTTCATTACCATACATCCACGAACAGGAGAAACCTCTGCCAAATCAGCAGCAGCGATCACTTGCTGATACCATTCAGGATAATTTTCAGCGCGAGTTGGGCTAATGGCTGTTTTGGTCATGTAGGACTACCTCTTAGATCTGATCGACAATACCTAATTAATTCAGTCGGCTAGAATACCTGATAGTAAGTGTGTCGTCACCTAAGAGTTTCATCCAGGGCCATAAGACCATACTGATCAATGAACTCTGAGCGATGCTCATAAAAGAACTGGGATACCCAAGAAACGATTCGATTAATAACAATAATGATTGATAAAGAAAACACAACAAGCCTATAACAACAATCTGTTGGCCCATGTAATAAAACGTAAATCGCCTTCTCCATCGACTTGCAATCCATACCACTACAAGTAATGCAAAAGCGTGCTCTCCTAGTACAGTTACCAATAATGCATCCAAGATAAATCCAAGGAGTAACAGTAAAAAAGGATGGCAATATGCCGTCAAAAAGAACTGCAAGTATAAAACGAACATTAAAACCCATTGCGGCTTAAAATTCGCAGCCCATTGCGGTAAAGGTAAAATCGTCAAAGCACAGCTCAACACAAGAGCTATAACGACACGAAATATGTGAACGGGCGCTGTCATACTATCGACCCCATTTTAATCAACCGTTCTTTGACTTGCTCAGTCAATGCTATTTGCTCTTTTTCAGGCCAAATAAGCAACACTAGCCGTGCTCGATTCAATAGAGCAGCAGGTAATACATCGATTTTGATAAATGCTTCTCCCGGAATATGCTGAATCGATGTAACACGCCCTACAGGGTAGCCTTCTGGATATAAACGTCCTAGGCCTGAAGTAACCAGCAAATCGCCTTTTTTTATGGGTGACGTTTTAGGTAGATTAATCAATGAAAGCTGATCCATGTTATTTTTACCAACGAGGATTGCACGTTCCCCCGTTTGGTGATTACGAACAGGGACTGCACTTTTCGCATCTGAAATTAATAGAACGGTGCTACTAAGTGAGCCTACATCAATAATTTGTCCAATGACTCCTTTGGCATCGAGTACAGGTTGTCCGACGTAGACGTCGTCCCTTTTACCTTTGTTCAGAACCATCAATTGCCTTGAATGCGTTGTATCCACTGCTAATATCTGAGCAGCCATTGCACGCATATTTGCTTTAGAGGAAGTCAGCAGAAGTTCTTTCAGTTCGGAGTTTTCTTCTTTAAGAATGCGTAATTTTTGTAACTCCGCTTCAAGCAACGTTTGATGATAATGTAACGTAATGTTTTCATCGACCAATGCTTTTTTAGCTGTCACTAACGACTGCAGAGAGCCAATCAGGCTGACAGGATAGTCTACTGCGTACTGTAAGGGAGAGATAAGAAATGTGAAACCGCCTCGGACGGTGTTCAAGTAATGATAATGATAGTCTGCAAACATAGAAACAAAAGAAAAGGCAGTCGCCACAAAAAAACTGATCGCCTTTCCCTTTGCTTCTTTCGCAAAAATTCGACTCCGAGAATTACTCGGTTGATAGAAAATCGCCGCCATGAAGATCCATTGTTTCTAGAGCTTTGCCACCACCTCGCGCAACACAGGTCAGGGGATCTTCTGCAACCAATACGGGCAGGCCCGTTTCCTCCATCAGCAAAATGTCCATATTTTTTAACAATGCACCGCCACCGGTTAAAATCATCCCTCGCTCTGCGATATCAGCCGCAAGCTCCGGTGGCGCTAATTCTAAAGCTGCTCTTACAGCACCCACTATCCCTGACAGAGGTTCTTGAAGCGCATCGAGTATTTCTGCGCTTGTCAGGGTAAAGCTACGAGGTACTCCTTCGGCTAAATTCCTTCCGCGCACCTCGATTTCGAATTGATCACGGCTAGGATAAGCCGAACCAATTTCATGTTTAATACGTTCTGCGGTGGTTTCGCCAATCAAAGTGCCATAATTTCGCCGCACATAAGAAACGATAGCATCGTCAAATTTATCACCACCGATGCGTACAGATTGATGATAAACGATACCACTTAATGAGATAATGGCGACCTCCGTTGTACCCCCGCCAATATCCACAACCATCGAACCACTCGCCTCTTCAACAGGCATACCTGAACCTAAAGCAGCTGCCATCGGCTCTTCAATTAAAAAAACTTCTCTTGCTCCCGCCCCCATTGCTGACTCACGAATGGCTCGACGTTCAACCTGGGTCGAACCGCATGGCACACAAACAAGAACACGTGGGCTAGGACGTAAAAAACGATTTTCATGAACTTGATGAATGAAATATTGCAGCATCTTCTCTGTCACAAAAAAGTCAGCGATGACACCATCTTTCATCGGGCGAATGGCATTAATATTTCCAGGTGTGCGACCTAACATCCGTTTAGCTTCCAAACCAACGGCAGCGACACGCTTTTGTCCAAATTCATTTCTCAATGCCACGACAGAAGGTTCGTTTAGAACAATACCTCTATCACGCACATAAATGAGCGTATTGGCTGTTCCAAGATCAATAGAAAGATCATTGGAAAAGATACCTCTTAATTTCCTCAGCATTTGTGATCACAATTTGTTTTTTACCAAAGAATGTACCCCAAATTCTCCTAAAATTCTATATTTTTCTTGGGAATCGTGCTTGCATTTTCAAAATGATAAAGAGCACTGATTAACATCCATCGGTAAATCAATCCTTCCACTTTTTTAACAATAAAATTACGTTTGGCTTACATCAAAGCGATTATAATTGATTAATTAATTATCTTGTTGTATTTTTTTAAAAAAAAATGTTAGGATATTTTTATATGTGCATTTTAGAGACAACAATTCGATGAATAGCAAAGAAGAGCAAGTCTTAAATCTTTCCGATGAGCTTGATAAAGAACCCTCGTCAGGGTTAAATCAACGGCAGGCGGCTACGACGCCATCTTTTGAGGATGAATTTTTTAATCGTATCGATTTATTCCAAGAAAGCTTCACGCCCACTATTGAAAAAGATTCTGCGAATGCAATTGACTTATTGATCGAAAAAACATAATTCTTGAGCGTAAAAAAATTGTTATGGAACTTAAAAAATATTTTATGACAGAGATTGCTAAGGCGTATCTATCAAAAAATAAGATAATCCTCATAGCCAAGAATAAAATTCAGCAATCTTTCCATAGAACGTTAAGAAATTTGTTTACATCTTGTAGCCGTGAAGATTTTAGGCTTTTAGCGATTTCCTATCCAACAAAAAAAACATTTTTTAAAGCACTCGGACTTAAGGAAAAAACTTTCAATGATGCAATTGCACATTATATCAGTGGCCTTCGAAGGAACGACGAGCTCGCTAAGAAATTTCGCCTCAATACAGTGGTCACCGCGCTTAAAACAGCCACTCAAGATAGACTGAGCGAGTATTTAGATAATTTTGTGCCACAAAGTTTAAAGCATTCCGATCGAGGGCGATACATTAAAGCCTGCCTGGACTTGATTAGCACAGAATGGGCCCCTAATGATCTTAAAATAATTGCTATGTACTATTCAATGTTGTCTGAGGAAGATATAAAAACTTTCGTTGATTATAGCAAAAGAGAGGGTTTCCCTATCGATCAGAACCTACTAAAGAACCTTGTTGGTATTGCAGTGAATGAATCAAATAGCTTAGATCGAAGTTACCCGTTGGAAAACGCTAACTATCCTTTATGCCCAACTCCAAATGATAACAATGAAAATCATCTTTTCGGATCACTCACATCAGCCTTTATGAACCAAGACGATTTTTTTACCCTCCTAGAAGCGCAACATTGGAATAACATTGGAGCAATTCCCTCCAACGAAACCATCCCTGGTTACCAGCAACAACTTTTGGTGGAAGAAATCCTCATTCGGGAGAGAAATGAAAAAGTAAGGAATCTTAGATCGGCGCTCTATAAAGCATGTACCAACAAAACATTTATTAATAATAATAGAACATACTATTCTCACTTGAGAAAAAATTTTATGCGATGTAATTCTGCAGATTTCCAATTGCTAGTTACTTCTTACCCTACGTCTGATAATTTCTTTGAAGCGATTGGCCTTAGTCAAGATACGTTTCACGACGCCTTTGTCATTTATAAAAAACGCCTATCAAGCGATAATTTGGACTCAGATCGAGTAATATTAGACTTTATCATCAAAACGGTGCAGATGAAGCCCGCAGACAGAATAAGATGCTACCTCACAAATTTTGTGCAAAGCTCTCTCTACCAGATCGATGATATTCAATATATGGAAACTTGCTTAGAGGCAATAAAAAAATGGTCAAATAATAACCGCACCATGATAGCAAGGTATCTTTCTGATCTACCCGAAAAGGCCTTCAGAAAACTTGTAGGATTTTATACTCAACATGGTGTCGATTTTGGAAAAGAAATTTGTAATATGGCTGACATGAAATGTTTAATAGACTCAAATCTAACGTTCTATAATCTTTTCCAAAAAGTTCTTCAGGAACCACATACCCAAGAGATCGGAAGGCGAACACCAGACTGTTTTGCTCACACCAGCCATCGCCCTCAGAATTTTTCTTTTATACCTATCCAGCCTTTTCCTTTTTTCAGTAAGAGCATGATCAGTTCCACCTGTAACACACACTCTAGTCCTCAAAATGTATTAGACATTTCGAACCCATCATGTTCATCTGTCAATAGTAAACGACCCTTAGTACTTTATGACAATCCCAATTAAAGCTCCCGAGATAATGCAGTCAACTTAAATGAAAGTAACCAAGATACCGAAGATACCTTAGATGATATTGTAATAAAAAAATTAAAGCCTTAAGTTAAGGCTCAGCAAACTTTTACTGAGGCTGCCTTAGCTAGGCGAAAAAATCATATACCCTTAATACGCTTGAAACCAATTTCTAAGCACAAACGATTCTTTTAAACCTTGATAACAATGCAAGGCCTCTTTTCCCAGTTGGCTAATTTTCCTTTCGATTTCTGCATCCGTTTCATCCCTTGCTAAAATGTTGACCAATGCATTTAGTTGGTTACAACTTTTAAAACCAACGCCCCCTATACGTGATATCTTTTCGATAAAGCCTGTCAATACGTTGATTAACCTATCGTTGGTTTCACACTGAAACAATTCACCCAAATGCTTTAGAATATTTTGTTTACCTGGTGTGTTTCGCAGCACAGCAAGAAAAATCCTCTGCTCTTCATCTTTTATAAATCCTCTTAAGCTGTTGAGACGACGTGCCTGATACTGATTTTCCAAGGTTGCTAGTAATTCGTTTCCATAAGGCATTTTGCAAATATGCGTCGACAGCAGCCCCCTCTGTGTTAAATCAAAATCAAAAAAAGAAATCTCGGAAAATAAAACATACAACTCATAGAAAGAACATTGCATCACAAATTGATGCAACAGACGATAGCCTTCCTCTTTTTGATGATTGAGCATCAATTGAATAGATTTTATTTTTCGGTATAGAGCGATTTGTTGATCTTTTGCATTAAAGGCTACATATGGGGCGTAATAACCGAGTTGAGGGTGGTGCTCTATACTTGTATTGTTACGAATAACAAGAGTAACGGAAGGCGAATCCAAATGAAAAACAGAGTGAATGAAACTTTTCCCCGCGGTGATTTTTTTTACATCGCCAGTGTGTAGGATAGATGTCTTCGATACCTTTAAATCACCGATGTAAAAAAAGGCATTAAATCGCTTTTTTGAATGAAAATCATATTCAGTATGAATACTTCTCCCATGCAGCAACGAAAAAGCACCACTAAAACCATGTTGATGAATTGCGGTTGTGCCGTCCATCCAATAAAGCGCTTCAATGTAAAATTTTTGATGCTGATAAAGTGTCCATTGTAAGTCGCTAAATTTACATTTGATCTGGCAAACATCCAACGAAGTATTTAGAATCACATATTGCAAAACATCTAAATAAGATACAGAATCAACAGTTGTAAAGTGTAACAGTGCCTCTTCTGCAATCTGGTTGAAGTTTTCCTCATTATAGTTAACCGCTCGCCATCTTTTTTCAACGTATTCACCCAACTCTTTGAAATATTCTTGAACATCGACAGAAGGCATTTCGTTACCCCTTTTATTGAATAATTTCCAGCATTACCGACTTTAACCAGCGAGACGAAGGATGATTGGACTGATGATGCAAAGGGCCTAGCGGTTCGACATAAGCAAAATAATCCAATGACCAATGCGAATTACCTTCTAAAATCATTGGCCCGTCTTCGCCTATGACAACATCAAAGGCTACGGTTCTTAAATCTAACAGCATCTTATGCGCCTGTAGGCAATTTGCAATACTACCTCGAAGCAGTTTCTTAAGCTCAATTGAAATGGTTACATCAGTTTTTTGATCAAAAAACGGTTGTTTCTTAAACTCTAAATCCACATCGAGTGTCTCTAAGTCCAAAGGTAAGGTGGTATAACGTTTTGTCATTTTATTTGTCGTAATCGTACTGCTGATATTTGCTTGTGGAATTTCAAGTTGAATATAGAGCAGCTCTGAGTCTAAATCGATCGAAGATGTTTTTTTTGCGGTGATGATACGCACTGTCGAAACTGCGTTTTGAGTATTCATCTGCTTCATTGCAAAATGATCGGTGACAAAAGGCTGTATTAATATTTTTTGATGACGCTTTGCAATTTTATTTAAATAACTTTCAATCCCAACAGGACATGTGATTATATCGCCACGCATTGGAAGCAGTTGATAAACTTGGTCAATAGCACAACGTTTGATTAAAAAAGCATCCTCACTTCTAGCTCCTTTATTAGGCTTACAAAAAATAGCCCTTTTTATAGCCTCTCTTTCTGCAACCGATTTTATATTAAATTTATCCGTCTCAATGCATACCCCCGTAACAGTTGGAATACCTTTGTTTTGCAATAGTGAGGAAAAATGATGTTTATCTGCTAATAATTCCACAGCGCGGTGGTAATTTCTAAAGCATTGATTAATCCGATGGTGGAAATAGCCAAGCTCTTGTGTGTAAAGGTAATCGAATAGATTTTTCTCCTTATTGTATAAACGAAACTCGAAGTAATCGCGCGCTGAAATAAGATGACAAATGCTGTAACGCAAAAGATCAAAAAATAAAGCCCACCTGGATAACCCATAATACTCTAATTGCGCTTCGGTTTGATGTTTACAGGCCCGATAACTACCAAGCCATGCCTCATAGCTCACCCAGCGTATATAAATCAAACCATAGAAAAGCAACTTTAATGGGTTGTTACAATTTGCTAAAAAAATACGTCGGTGAAGCTGAATATTTTGGCAGGACTTAGGATACAAATAACGGAGACTGAGAATAAAAGGAGGTATTCGAGCCTGTGCAAATCGAGCAAACAAAAGCAAAGAGCTACGAAGTATCATGCGTCTACTGCATCCGGTGTATTCGCCCAATGACAGCCATTTGAGAAGTAATACTTTAACCAGTTATCGAGCTGATTAACCTTGATAATGTTCATCCATTTTTGCAGTGAAAGCGATAAATTCGTAAGATCAAGGTTTTTTGTTTGTGCATATAATTTGCCTATGTCAATGAGTGCGGATAAATCAGGGTGTAAATCCTCATTTAAAACCGGATAAGGCCATGTCCAAGATGGAGAAGAACCTCCCATACTGCCTTTGCTGGGTTGCCAGACAATTTCCTTGGGTAAGATATGTTCAATAGCGCGACGGTGTAAATATCGTTCAACCCCGCGATACGTTTTTTCTGCACTAGGAATGGATAAAAAGCACTGAATCAAACGAGGATCAAGTAACGGCCACCGGTAATCCACGCCATACGAAGCAGCCAAGAGCGTGCAGTTTTCCATACGGGTCGTTACGTATGGCACCCAACCTTGTTCTAAAGTAAATTTATCGAGATTGTGATAACCATGGTCATTAACTCCAAGACGATCGTACGCTTCTTTAAGCGAATATCTGGCCAGCAACCTTGATTTCACAATGACATCTGGCCAGCGTGATTGCATCGCATTTTGCAAGGAAGGACTAATTTTTCCCCCATTAGCATCGGTTCTGAAATATAGACGAATGAGCCTTAACAGTCGTGTTAAAGCGTTACCTTTTAAAACGTTATAAAGCGTCAGAAATTGCTTATTTTTTAATAACTCATAGAGGCTTAAATCATCAACAATAGCTGTTACAAATTCATCGCCTCCAAAACCAGAGAGTAATGTCCGAATCCCATGCTTCTCAGCGATTTCATAAAAATTTTCTTGCTCGCAGGCAACCCTATGCTCAACGGGCGCCCCCAACGCTTGGAGCGCCCTTTCTTCTGGATAATTAGCGAGAGAGTGCGCGTATGAAATAAAGCTCTGTGAAATTTGATAATGCTGATTAACAAGCCCCACATAGAGAGGCTCATCTTTTAATACAGCGTAACTGAAAGTAAAAAATTTTTCCCGGGATGCAGTGTAAAATTGAGCGGCGTAAGCAGTGACTGCTGATGAATCAAGGCCACCGCTGAGTTCTGATGCGAGTGGGTCGCAGGTATCTACTCTGTTTTTGATCGCTTGCGCTAGCGTCGATTGATACAGTTCTACATAAGCTTCTCTAGAGGGCAAAATTGTTTTTCGCGTATGAAACTGATGGTATTGATGCCTAACCAAGCCTCGAGAAGAGAGGGTTAATTCTTCTGATGGAGGTAGTTTAAAGATTTTATGATAAGCCGTTTTATAAAAATCCATAGACGTTTCTGCCAGTAAAAATTTACAAGCCCAATCCATGTTCGGTCTAACATGTATACATTCTAGAAGATGAAATAATGCTAACGAAGAAGAGAATACAAAAACGTGCTCATCATCATAATAATAAAAGGGTTTAGTGCCCATATGATCACGTACGCAAACGATTTTCTTAGTCCGGGCATTATAAATAGCGAAACAAAAATCCCCGAACAAATAGCTTGTAAAGGATTCACCAAAATGTCTATATGCTTTTAAAATCAGTTGCGTGTCTCTAAGCGCTTTTAATAAATGGTGGTCTATTCCTAATACCTGTGCTAATTCAAGACGGTTATCCAAACGAGCCCAAGCAACAATAACAAGATCGTCTAACTTATCAATCATTGTTCTTTGAGAATGATTTGCTGCTTGTGCCAACCAACAGTTTTCATGACGCCAGATAAGGATATGTTGGTGGTTCGGTGCAATATTTAAAGCAGGATGCGACCCATGTAAAATCGACGGTTGATGGGTAAACTTTGTTGTTTTATAAAAAATACCGTGAATCAAGTGATTCCCTCCTTAGTTTCAAGCTTGATCTTTCCGTTAATGCGCTCTAGCTAATAATCCTCGCGCTTGCAAGTCATTTTCAATGGCAGATACTAAAGCATCCAATTGAAAACCTGAGATTGGTCGTTTGATATGAACAACTGCAATCTCTGAAGCTATTTGCGCACATCTGGTAAAATAGAAATGCTCTTTTTGCAATACCTTTAAAAATTCTTTCCTGTATACATGGTAGTGCAGCGGCTGAATTTTTTGTGGCCCAGAAACAGATTCAAGTGTTACATCTTTTTTTTCGTGCACATTTAAAACATAAACAAGGGCCAGCGACAAGGGGTCACTGTGATATTGATTGCCTAAGGGTACAGCAAATTTCTCAAGGCGGGGCATGATTGGTTCTAAAGCTTCTGTCGACATGCCCAGTTCAGCGACTGCATCGGTACATAATTTAATCTGGGGGAAACTCGGTAAGACATGATTTTGCCTGTTAATAGCACAAATATCGTCTGCTAAAATAGAATATCCTCTCTTCATGAACGCGCCAGACAGGGTCGATTTACCTAACCCCGAATCGGCCACAATAGAAATGCATCGATCCCCTACGCAAATCGCATTGCCATGTAATAAAAGCAGATCCCGCTGCATGAGTAAAATGCCCATACAGGATCCTAATAAAAATAAACGCAATGTTGCCGAATTTACATTATTCAGTGGTTCAACGATTACTGTATTACCATTTTCAATCCAAAAACGAGCAACATCCGGGATATACAACCAAGTTCGCATTGGGGTGCTTTGAAAATGAGGATCATTAAAACCTAGGCCGTCGGGATTGACTGTACCGAGCTGAATCCTTATAAGATTCGTGTCTGTCAGCCCTGTAGAACTTTCCCCGTTTGTTAGTTCGGGTAAAAATAGATCACTAAGAATCGATAGCTGAAAAGCTTGATAAGTGTACACAAAGAACCTCTAAAGAATCTCTAAAGAACCTCTACTGGAGCTGCTTACGCTCTTATGAAAAGAGAGACAGACGCCAACTCGAATTAGTAACTATAAATTGATGGTTGTTTTGGCCATAAATAGGTAGATACAACGGTAAAAGCACAGCACGTATCCCCGCCGGTAATATTTACTGGTCCTGAGGTTAGCCATACATGCCCCTTTAACCCCTCATTTTTTTCTCTTGACTGAGCAAAGCCTAGGTATAGTACGTGAGGAATTTTGTAGTATTGACACCACATTTTTGCAATTAACGCTTGGGTTAAGCAATTGGATTCCCAAGGCGTATATTTTGATGATAATTTTACCATGCGGCCAATTTTTATTGCTCGTTGTAACTGCATAGGAGGAATTAGCGTTGACAATCTTAAGGCTTGATGAAATTGACCAAAGTACCTTACAAAACGAGACAGCGGTAGCGTTAACGTCAAAAATCTAAAAACACCGCAAAGTATAAAATTTAAACCAAATGCAAACTTGTCTGGAGCAGATAGTTTCCAGTACGACAAAGACAGTCGCCTCATTTTTTTTAATCGTTCCCTAATGTTTCTTTTAGAATCCATGGATGTACCAATTACAAAGGTGCTCAAATTTAGTTAATTAACTTCTTTGTTGTCAATTTTCTCTTAGACTGTTGGTTTCTAGGAATGCAACTACAGCTGATAAACACATGGTCATATTTATAGGCTTTCATGAAACTCTGCCCAAAATAAGCGTTGTCTCGGCAGGATTGCCTGGTTTACTTAGAGCCAACGTTGTTGGCAGAATATATGTCATTATAGGAGGCTCGTATGGGATTACATCTCCCTGAAAGAATATAGGTTCAGCATTTTTTAATAAGCATGCTTCTTTTGATTCAGAGCATACTTCTTTCATTTCCTCATTAAGCAATCCTGCTTTGTACAACGACAGGATAAAAGTTGTCACATCTGCTGCAGCAATGTCCTGCTCTAACAAAAACTCAGCGCTTACCTTGAGAATAATTGTTGCGATGGATAAAGATTCTTGGAGTAAATCCCAGACAAACCTTCCCGTTGCATTAAGATGATAATAATTACCGGTCGCTTCATCAAAACAAATCAAATTATCTTCGAAGGGTGCTGAAAATATTTGGTTGTTTCTTATAAAGACACTATCAAGTGATAAATCATTCGTTGTCAGTGCTTGAATGAAAGGTGCTTGATGGTCTGGTTGCGTTGATAGGGTTGGTACAAGATCCTTTTGCATAAAACATTTCCAAAAATTGTTTATGTACGAGCGCGTTTCATTATACGTACCTGCATATCAAAGTAAACTTAGATGCGTCCTACCCTAAGGATTTAAATCTGGTGTTAAACATTCCAACATCTGCTTTATACCCAAGCACGATCATCCGCTTCGAGAAAATATCGTTGCCAGTCTCAAGCTAGCATCTTACACTTATCATTCATCTAAAGACGCAGGAAAAATGTTTTTTTATTGAAAGCACTATACAGGAAGTTTAATGATGCTTCATAGCCTGACCTCGCTGCGTTTTTTTGCTGCAATAGTAGTTTTTCTCTCTCATCTAGGTGGATGTCTACGGCTTCATCCCGATAATATTCTTCTGACTCAAATCTTTTTTAAACTACACGGCGTGGGGGTTTTGTTTACAAGGCTTGGTATTCCAGTGCTCTCTTTATTTTTTATTTTAACGGGGTTTGTAATAACCTACTCTTATGAAAATAAGATAAAAATGCAGCACATTACAAAAGCTCAATTTCTTTTTTTAAGGTTTGCAAGAATATACCCAACCTATTTGCTCACTATGCTGTTAATTTTTCCCTTACTCTTGTTTCAATTTATTAAGGAGTTACCGAGTGAACTTCATCCGTTCATTATATTGATTAAGGCTCTGACTAACCTAACATTATTGCACGGGTTTATTCCTGATCATTTTGCTTTACTAGAAAATCCTAACATACCGAGCTGGGGTCTCTCTGTTGATTTGTTTTTTTATTTTACTTTTTTTCATCTCGTTTCATTAAGTAAAAGGAAATTCTCTCTCCTTTCTGCTTCTCTTTTATTCTTCACGCTGACCTGGATAATCTTAAAATTCAATCACTCAACAATGAATGAAACGTATGTCAAAGAGATATATTTGTTACTGACAAGCCCCTTTTTTCGGATCATTGATTTTTTAACAGGAATGAGCTTAGCTAGGTTATTTATTTCCATGAAGGGCAAAATTTCTTACCCCTTGCTCTTTAATATTTTAGAGCCAGTCGCTATCGGATTGTATTTTTTATTTTTTTATCTCGAAGTGAAACTAAAGATTCATATCTTCTTTGCAATTGATCTGTATTACTTATTTCCAATGGGCCTGATAATTTTTGTATTTGCTTTTCAAAGAGGATTTATATCAAAACTGCTTCAAAATCGGCTACTTGTTTTTTTGGGTCACACATCCTTCGCAATATTTATCTACCATTGGATTATTCTCACTTATGCGAGCAGAATAATTAGGCATTTTGATATTCAGATCCATACGACTTCCGCGGTTTTAGCAACGATAGCCACTGTTCTAGGCAGTACGATCCTCGTTTCCATTATCAATTATAAATATTTTGAACAGCCGTTATACCGCCTTGCACGTCGGTGGTGTGTTAATTTTGAAAATCCAAGGAACATACGTCGAGAGCAGAGCATCCCTTTAACCCTCTAATAGAATACATAACAATTAAAAAAGATAAATAAATTATGATTTACAGCCTAACTTCAATGCGATTTTTCGCGTCAATGATCATCGTTATTTCCCACATCGGTTATTATCTAAACCTACATCCTGAAAATTATTTAATTCATACTCTTTTCTTTCAAACACACGGTCGAGCACCCTTATTTACTTTGCTCGGTACGCCTTTAATGACGTTATTTTTTATCCTTACGGGCTTTGTTATCACTTATCGTTATGAATATCAAATAAAAAATCAATCAATCACTAATCATCATTTTCTGATTGCACGTTTTGCAAGGCTATATCCCACTTACTTACTGACTTTAGGCTTAAGCCTTCCCCTTCTATTTATCAATAACATCTACACCGATGATTACTTTAATACTTTGAATGTAATCTCAAAAACACTTTTGAATTTGTGTTTATTGCATAGTTATGTTCCCTATTACGATATTATGTCCAACGTTAACCCGCCTATTTGGACGCTTTCAGTCGATGTTCTCTTTTATTTATCCTTTCCGTTCCTTATCAAAATGCGACCGAGTAAGTTGTATGTATTCACCCTTTTACTGCTCTTAATTGTTTTCACATGTGCCACCTTAGAGTTTTATCAAGAAATAATTATTTCTCGTATATTCTCTTTTATAACCAGTCCATTCTTTCGGATCGTTGACTTTATCATAGGCATTCATTTAGCAAGGTTATTTATTGCTTTAAAGGATCGTGCTCCTGGCTCGGGGCTTTTTCATGTCTTTGAGCCTTTGTCTATTGGCGTTTATTTGCTGTTCTTTTGCCTTGAAAGAAAATTCATCATACCTGTTGTTTACGCCTTTGATTTGTTTTATTTATTGCCAATTGGCTTCATCGTGCTCACCTTTGCTTTTCAAAAAGGATTTATTTCGAGGTTCCTTCAACTTCGATCACTTGTCTTGCTGGGTAATGCCTCTTACGCAATTTATATTTACCACTGGATGATTATTTCTTACACAAACTATTGGTTGAAAATTTTTAATATTCCGACACATGCCACGTTACTTGTCGTATCTCTCATGTTATTAGTCATTGGCGCTTCCATAGGGGTAGCATTATTAAGTTATACCTATTTTGAACAACCGCTAAATAATTTTATACGTCGGAGATATACCGACCACAGGCCTACGTTGTCTCAACAAAAAGCAGTGTTTCCAACTTAACCAGTTTTCGACCTTTTTAATTTTGCAAAATTTTTTTGCCACTCTAGACTTTGAATATAATGTTGCAAACGTCTTTGTTTTTCCTCTTGATAAGCAAACGCATTGACACCCTCTTTTATTACATAATGCATAAATACTTGGGTCACGAAATCGGCATGAACCAGCTCTTCTCGCCAATGTATCAGATCACAACCTCGATAAATGATAGCGTCACCAGGCTCTAATAAGATGTGATGTACTTTTTTATCATAATCAATCAGGTGGAAACCCCAAGGCTCTCCTTGACGCCCTATGTTTATTGTCATTGATATTTCACAAGCAGGACGATCTGTATGTTGGGATAAACGCGCTCCTTTTCGATAAGTGCGGTAATAGCAATAAGTGGGTAATAATTTGAGAGCCGTTAATTGTTCGAGATTAATTCGTAGGGTTTTATGTAGAACTGCAAATTTTTGATCATGATAAAAGGAAGGTGAACCTGGTGCTTGTCTATCCTGTAAATCACCGCCAGCCATATTATCAAGTGCATATTGATAATATTCAGTTAGTTGAGGCTCGCAGACCATCTTTCGTAGGCTAGCAAAACCTTTCTGTTTAAATAATTTAGCGATTTCTGTCATAGTTATATAACCTTTTCCTTGTCCTATTAAACTGGCCGCATAAAGCACACTATATTGATTAAGAACTTTTGTAGACGCTAGAAGGATTTATTTTACCGTGAGAATAGCGAAGTTACTTAGTATTTACTGCCCTTGTTACCTTTTGTTTGAGATGATTGTCTTTGTTTGGATTTTTGGCACTCACGAAAGTTTAAAGATTTTAAAAAAATCACCCTTGTCCGTCGATTTCAATGGAGCAATTATTTTATTTTCATCCCTACTCGCCGGCCTATTAGTCATCCTATTGATGAGAAAACGTTTATCACTACAACCCTATCCTTATTTTATGTTGGGGTTTTATGTTGGAAATTTAACATTGTTACTTATTTCTTTCACGCAAGCGTTGCTCAACAAATTTATTATTTGGAAATTTCCAGAATGTTTACTCCTGTTCTTCGCGCCCTTTATGGAGTTATTTATCGATTATCTTTTTGGTTTCGCGTTTTTGGTATTAATTCCTGCCTGGTTAAGTGCCTACGTCCTTTTTAAGCTAGTAAAAATGCAGAAAGCGGAAGGGCTCTGATGTGCAGGAATTATTCATGTTATCAAAGCGCCTAGAAAAATATAACCTATTGAATAGTACTTTACCAACCAGTTATTTTTTCTCAGGTACTGCAATAGATGCGGCTTCAGAGAACGCAACGCAAACTAATCAGAGCAACAATGGACTTAAGAACAGTTAATTGGCGCTCGGTCCTAGCAGGGCATAGCCCTGAAAACATTCCCTTCTTTCAAAAGGGCTTTAAAAGTGAGCACCAAGGTATCTTTTAAAGCGCTCCTGCAGATGGCATTTCCACGTATTTTGCGTATAATAATGACTAAAGACATTAATCTGCAAAAAAATGACTATTTCCGCTCCTACACCACCCGCTCCATCAGCAACTGGCATCCAATTTTCGGTCACTGCAGCCGATAAAGTGGCTGCTTTAATCGCTGAAGAAGGCAATCCTAATCTAAACTTACGCGTTTTTGTAACTGGTGGCGGTTGTTCAGGCTTTCAATATGGCTTCACTTTTGATGAGACAATTCAACACGATGACATCGTTGTTACACAAACTTGCGCCGATGGAAGTACAGAAATTAAGCTGTTAATAGACCCTATGAGCTATCAGTATTTAAGTATGGCTGAGATAGATTATGTGAATAATATCCAAGGCGAACAATTTCTGATTAGAAATCCGCATGCCAAAACCACTTGTGGTTGTGGTTCTTCTTTTAGTGTGGATGACGAAGATTTTTAGCAACTCGTTGTTATATCCTCTGTCGCTCTGCCTTTTAATTTTTAATTTTATATAAAAGGAATTATTTTATGTCTAAGAAATACAAAGAAATTACCCAAGATATCTCCGCCATGTTGGGTAAACTGCGTCAAGAACTTCCTGATGTGATGAACGGTTTTGGCAAGCTTTCTCAAGCTGCAACAAAAGACGGTAGTTTAGATAAAAAAACCAAGGAGTTAATTGCGCTCGCACTGGGTGTCGCTGCTCGCTGCGATGGATGTATCGGTTTTCATTCACAAGCTTTGGTTAAACTAGGAACAAGCCGAGAAGAATTTCTAGAAACCTTAGGTATGGCCGTTTACATGGGCGGTGGCCCTTCTTTGATGTATGCTGCAGAAGCATTATCAGCCTTTGAAGAATTCAGCGAATAAACTTTAACACTTAAGTATATATGCAGGTTGCTTTTTTAGACGTTACTTTTTTCTATTTTAGAAGGAAACGCTTTAAAGACCTGCATAATTTTACCGTGGGATACCAATCCCGCTATCAATATGATTTCACAATTACCTTTGTTCCTATGCGCATAAAAGAATGATTTAACCATTGCGCATCCGACGATCGAATTCGTATACAACCGTGACTTGCATTATATCGAGCCACCTCATGATAGCCATGTATGGCGTAATATTTACTGAAGAACATGCAATAGGGCATTCGGGCACCCCCTACCCCCACTGGATAGGAGCTAGAGCGGCAACTTGCATCTCCTTTACTAATTACATGAAAGGTCCCCGTAGGCGTTCGACAGGCACGACCTGTGTCGGGACAGTAATGACGTCCACCTGACGCTGGGCCACTTCGAATAACTCGGCCATTTTGTATAGCTGACCAACTGTGGGTACGAGGGTTAAACACAAAAGCATCGTTTGACGCTAGGTTCATGTAACCTAAATCCCTATTGAAAGTTGAAGTATCTGCGAAAGCGGTATTTGATAGAAATAAAAACGATCCTATTGTCAGACAAAATGCCTTGGAATAAAGTGACATAATTCCACTCATGATGATCTCCTTATGCTCTGCATCTATAGTAAATATAGACCATTTGACCTGAAAATTAATTTTATGAACTAAAAATGACCGGTTATTTGATTTTTGTTAAAAATATAAAAATTTTTCGAAAATTTTGATGGTTATGATTTTTTATGGTTCATTATTATTAAATGAGCCACGTTTGGGTTAAAGTGATGAGAAGTCAATCTGAACAAATCGAAGCCTCTGAAAATTTAGTTTTGCAGATAGACAAGACTATCGCTGATGGTTTATGTCGATTTCATGCTACCTTAGGAAACCCATCAGGGAGGGGTTACTATTACCCTTACTGCACTCAACTCAAGGAATTTTTTAGAAACTTGTTGGATTTATTCAGTAGTAATGAAGACCTTGAAAAGAAAGCATCGGGGTTGGCTGTCTACCTTTCGCCTTCTACTTTTTACAGCATCATTCAAGCGCATTTAAATGGTTTAAATATTACACAGCAAGAATTAGATGATCATTTTCTTGTTGGCTACCCTACCTATGCTTTAAAACCGGAAAAAGCCCAGAATTTTTATAAGCTTTACCAAAGAACGTGGGACCAGAACTTTAAACGTAGCGTTGTCAGAACCACCGAATTTAAAGTCATTTCTTCTTTTTTGGGTATCGATTTTTTTGAAGAATTGCTCGGTAATGAAGATAATATGATAAATCATGGCAGCGACGAGGCCTCCTCAAGGTCATTTAGATTTACATCGGATAGCACCCTTTCAGAACACCCGCTACTTCAGCTTAAATCAAGATTTGCTCATATAGGGGCTGATTCAAGGCTTGTCGAAGAAGCTCAAAAGGAAGCCCGCCGTCAAAACAAATCTCTAGCGCTTTCTCGCGAGGTTCGCTTATACAGTGCTGAAAGTAATGCAACTCCTTTCATCACTACCAGAAACGGACATACCTCTCACGTTACTGTTACCAATATATCTGCTGAGTTAAAAGACCTTTTAAAACAATCTCAACGATCTATCTCCACAGTGATAGAGAAAACTTATGCTCAAGAAGACTGCTCCCGGCCTAATTTTCCCATCGGTCAGATTGATCAAAAAACGGGGGCTTCCCTCTTAAAAGCAACACCGCCCCCGGATGATGCTACTGCCTTGATCCATGCTTTAAATTCGCATTCGGTTGCAAATGTTCTAGACGTCGTTTTCTCTCGGATCAATTCTGCAGGAAAGACACTACAACGTGAGGCATTGGAAACGTATTTCGATCAATATCAAATGGCATTGAGAAGTAAAAGAGAGCGCAATACAAATACCCAATCGCCCCCTGATTGCGCAGCAATCCGTCCTACCCTGCGCGCTCAACGTAATTGCCAACAGAACAAGACCCTTCATGTTCGTGAAGTCGCTAATGAAGTCCATTGTGTGCAACAACTCTCGAAAAGCATCGGTACTTTTTTTTCGGATGAGCGACTTCGACAAATGAAAAATAATCCAAACCTCAATGAGATCATTGCACGTGATGACTCAATTTTAGCGGCACTTCTTCAAGCCGAAGAAGATGATGCCCATCGAACTCAATCCCTTGAAACTCGGATTAACCCTAAGTGACATTGCCCAAGTAATCTGCCTGCCCCTTGCGAGATATAATAAAAGCCATCATCCGCATCGGCATTAGCAATTAAAGCTGTTGAAAACGATAGAAAGAGCCAAGTTGAAGCAACTGGCTTAATTCATCTAACGCTGTTAATGACTCATTCATTAAAGTAACATCCCTTAAATCATTTGATGTCAGTTCTGTTCGATAATGCTTCTTGACCCAGGCCTCGAGCTTTGCCAACAAAGTATCATCGATTAAAACGCCTTGATGCATCGCTTTCAGTTCAGCATTAGTAAGAGGGACTCTTAACCGTAAACAGGCAGGTCCTCCCCCATTACGCATGCTTTGCTTTAAATCTAAATAGTACACGGCATCGATTGGATTTTTAGTATCTTCAATGAAACTAGCTATTAAAGAAGCAGTAGCCTGTGAGTGTTCACATTCTACGGGTGCGATCAAAGCCATGCGGCAGTCTGAAGACGGCAATGTTACAAGTTGTGAATTAAAAAGATAAGTGCGTACAGCCTCTTGCACACTTAAGTGTTCTTGCTTAATTTCAACGATCACAGACGAAAAATCTACCTGTTGGCGAATGGATTCTAACACGCTGGCTTGATCCACAAAGGCCTCTTCATGCAACAAAAAAACCGTGTTATTGGCAACAGCAATAACATCATTGTGGAAAACACCTTGATCAATGACGTTCGGGTTTTGTTGAACAAATATTGTTTTTTCAGGACGTAACCTGTGAGCGCGCGCTATAGCTTGAGAGGCTTCTAGGGTTTGCCGGGCTGGGAATTTCGTGGGGGCTAATACAGAGCTTTTTATGCCCGTTTTGTCATAAACAAAAATATTCAGCCCCTCTTGAACATGATCTACACACAAACGATTGTGGTTTGCAGCGCCTTCATCCATGGTTACTAAGGATGAAGGAAGCGGCGGATGATGTGTAAAATGGGCTGGATTCTCAAAGAGCCTTTGTAATAAAAGCGACGAAAAATAGGCTTCTTGATGTCGATGAAAATTACTGATGAGATTAGCGGGGGTAAAATGAACCTTACGATCCAACGTATCTAAACTCGAAGAAACCGTGGCTGTATTAGCAGCCCACATGCTTGAAGCTGAGTAAACCGCACTGAGTAATTGAGGCGCTGTACGATAGGCTGCATCTATTTGCTGAGCCGGTGTTCCTGTAAACCCCATTTGAAACAACAATGCTAAATTAGGTCGCAAAGGAGGCGGAAAAAGCGCTTGCCTTAAGCCTAACTGGTGCAATAACCGCATTTTAGCCAAGCCTTGAAGTGCAGCTTCTTGTGGATTTGAAGTTAAAAAGGCATGGGTAGTAGAAGCAAGGTTTCCTTCTGACAATCCTGCGTAATGATGCGTCGGACCAACTAAGCCATCAATATTTAATTCAATCACAACAATCCTTAGTTAGGATGTTTCATATTTGATAAGTGAATGCCTGGTAACCGGTCCAATGGTTTGGTTAAAAAAGGTTGTTCCAAGCTCGCTATTGGATAAACACAGTAATCGGCAGCGAAATAGCCACTTGGACGATTATTACCGCTCAAACCCACGCCTCCGAAAGGCAAAGAACTACTGGCACCGGTTGTTGGTCGATTCCAATTAATAAGGCCGGCCCGCATAGCATGATAAAATTGCGTGTATCGGCTTTGACTATCGCTAAACAATCCAGCAACTAAACCATATCGCGTATCATTTGCTTTCGCTAATGCATCTTCAAAGGTTTTATAACGGTAAACTTGTATAAGAGGGGCAAAAAACTCTTCATCCAATGTGTTCTCGACCGTTGTCATATCGATAAGCCCCGGTGTTAAAAACCCTGTTCCTTGCATCAAATGATGCATCGTTAACAAAGGTTTCCCTCCTTGTGCGATCAATAATGCCTGTTTTCCCAAGTACACCTTTGCTTGTGCTTCGCCAATGATAGGCCCCATGAAAGGCTCTGGATTTTCTTCGAAAGCCCCAATTTTTGTTGCTTGTAATGTCTCTAAAAAATCAGTAAGGAAACGATCACCCCAACTGTTTTGAGGAAGAAAAATACGACGTGCACAGGTACAACGCTGACCTGCACTAATGATGGTAGAAAGCACTGCTCCGTATAGCGCTGCTTCTTTGTTCTCAACCTCATCGATGATGAGCGGATTATTTCCACCCATTTCTAAGGCTAAGATAACATCAGGCCTGTCAGAGAGTTGTTGATGAATTTTCTTTCCCGTTTGATAACTACCTGTAAAACAAACCCCATGAATAGGCATCGACAAGAGCATCGATCCTATTTTGCCACCGCCTTGGATGCCATTTAGCACGCCCGCTGGCAAACCGATGGCATGCCAGCACTCTAAAATCCACTGGGAAACAGCTGGTGCTAATTCACTCGGTTTAAAGACAACGGTATTACCCGCCAGCAACGCTGGTACAATATGCCCATTACTCAGATGGGCCGGAAAATTAAACGCACCTAAAACGGCCAAAATGCCTTGAGGTTTATATCGTAAACAGGCATTCGTTTCTGCTTGAGGAGTGATTTTTTCCGCGTTACGCTCTTGATAGGCTTGGAAAGAAAGATTCACTTTGTTCACTACAGCAGTGACTTCTGTTTGTGATTCCCACAATGGTTTGCCCGTTTCTTTTGCAATGAGCCTTGCAAGCGCTAACCGATTAGCCTCAACCCGTTTTGCAAAGCGTAATAAATATTGAAAGCGCTCATCAAGGCTTAATGCGGACCAACTTGGTAATGCAGCCGAAGCAGCCTCTACCGCGCGTTTTACCTCTGGCTCAGTCGCGTGACATCCTTCCCATACGATCGCTCCATTAGCTGGATTATAAGAGTAAAAGATATCCCCTGCTCCCTCCTGCCAACGACCTGCAATATAATGCTGTCTCGACTGTAAGTTTTCCATTTTTTTTCCTATGCAAAAACAGATAAACGTATGACATCATTTATCTGTACCTGCAGTAATGTGGCTGTCTGTCGGTCTATGACGATGGTTTGCGTTTCACTTGCCTCATCAACATTAACGCCAGCAATCGACGCCAGCGTTGCACGAAAATTACTCGCAGAACCATGTGCAACTAAATAAAGCTCACCGGCAACCTCTGTTGCAATGTCAGCGATTCTAGCTGGCTTAGTTTGAGCAATGGTTCGGATGTGATCAAACGAAACTTCAATCGTTGGTCCCGCATCAAAAATATCGACGTAACGTTTATATTGAAAACCTTCACGCTCTAAAATTTTTAGCGCAGATACGGTTGACGCATGCGGTTGACCAATAGCAGCTTGTGCTTCTTCTGAAAGAAGGGGAACATAAATAGGATGCCGTGGCATTAAATCCGAAATAAACTGCTTATCTGTCAATAACGTCAGATGATCGGCTTCTGCAAAAGACATTTGAAAAAAATGTTTCCCGACATTATTCCAGAAAGGAGACTCTCCCCAATTGTCTGAAACTCCTCGCATTTCTGCGATAACCCGAGAGGAAAAGCGACTTGGGAAGGCTGCCATGAATAAAAATCTTGCGCGAGACAACAACAGCCCGTGATGCAGACGCCTAAAATCAGGCGATAAAAATAAGGTACACAGTTCACTGCTGCCTTGGTAGTCATTAACCAAGTTTAGAGTGTCATAATCTCTACGGATGCCCAGCGCGCGCGATAATCGCGTCTGATGAGAAATTTTATAGGAATAAAAAGGCAGTTCATAGCCAACCGATGCCTCGATACCCGAAGTACCAACCAGCCGTCCACTACTCGGATCTTCGAGTACAAACAAATAGTATTCGCTGGTCGGAGTGGCAACGTCTATTTTTTTGAAGGATTCATCGACTGCTCGCAAGCGCTCTTCTAGGCAAACTTTGTCTTTCGAGAGAGTGGTAATACCAATCCCACAACGTTGTGCCAAAGCGTAAATCCCTTCCAAATCCGATAATACGGCATTCCTGAAAAGCATTATGGCTGCAGCTCCTCCAATAAACCCTCCGCCAAACGACTTAACAAGACAGTGCTCAGTGATGCTCTTTCTACCAGGCTATCTAATATTATATATTCATCAGGGGTATGAATGCTCCCCCCCCTGGCACCGAGCGTATCAATAACCGCTAAACCATGTTTAGCTAAATTATTCCCATCACAACAGCCACCACTGTCTTCCCAATTAATTTGCCGACCAAAACTTTCTTCGATCGTTTGAATTTCTTGAAACAATCGACGCGTTGATTCGTTCACTCGTTTGACAGGACGACCAAATCCACCTTCCAAAGTTAGCGAATAATCCGGTCGTTTTAATCGATCAATCATCTCATTTAGCTGGTGAAAGACCCAATGTTCATCATCTGGATCGGCAATACGAACATCCATTTTAACCACCGCTTTATCAGGCACCATATTTAGTGCATCACCCCCGGCAATTTTTCCGACATTGATCGTCACATCTTTTTTCAAATCGTTTAGCGCTTTAATCTCCAACAATGCTTCCGCCAAATAACAGATAGCATTTCTTCCTTGATCAAAGGCACGACCAGCATGGGCCGTTTTTCCTGTCGCAATTAATGTTAATTTTCCGTTGCCTCGACGATTTTTAGCGAGATCACCGTTGGCATTTAAAGATGGCTCGTACACTAAACCTAATGAATATTTGTTTGCGATTTCTTCATAGAAAGCGCTTGAAGCCGTGGACCCTATCTCTTCGTCTGCATTAATGAGTACATCCCATCCAAGGGTAGAAGCAACCGGCAAAGTTTCAAACGCTTTAAGTGCCTCCAATAAGATAATAAGGCCACCTTTCATGTCAGCAACGCCGGGGCCATTTAAGCGATGTTCGTCGAGGTAGGTAAGCTGTTGAAAAGGGCTTGTCTCTGAATATACCGTATCCATGTGCCCCATCAGAAGGACGCGCCTTTTCAGGTGTGGACGTTTACGTATCCACAATGCTTGTCCGTATTGATGTGTTTTTCTTTCACCCTGCATTGTAACCATGGGTGTCGGAGGAAATGAAAGCACCTGGGTATCGTCGGCAACCGGCTCAAATGCTTCCTTAAGCATTTGCAACAGGGTGGACAACCCTTTAAGATTTTCGGTCCCTGAATTTACCTCACAGAGCCGATGCAGTTGCGTTATCATGCGCGGCTTGCACCCAGCGAATGAATTTAGTAGGCTGTGCAAAGTTTTCATATACGCGCGATCATAGCAAGATGCGAAATCTTCTTCAACAGGCTCATCCCCAATGGCAGCCGCTTCTGCAAGAAGCCCTTCGTTATGTGTCCCCTTCTTATTTGAAAGCTTTAGAAGATGAACCTCTTTGGCTACCGGGTTATGCGCGTATTTTTGCAGCTTTTAGCATGCCATTACAAAATCTTCGATATATTTTGTTTGGCGAGTCCCCCTATCCGCGCCCACAGTCGGCAAACGGCTATGCTTTCTGGGATGAGGCAGTGGGCGAACTTTGGAGCAGCACAGGTTTTAGTAAAGCTGTTAATCGTGCCACATCTTTAAGAAACTGGCTAAAAATGCTTTTAGTTGCGAGAGGCGATTTAAAAGAAGATCTTTCACAAGGTGCAATTGCTGATCTACCCAAAGCGACGCTTTGTAAAACTGCTCATGACTTTTTTGAGCATTTAATTGACCAAGGCTTCCTACTCTTAAATGCTTCTTTGGTCTACCGCCAAGGCGAAGTGGCCATGCATGCAAAGGCTTGGCGCCCATTTATGCAAGCCTTGTTAATTCAACTTGCTGAAAAAAATCCCTCTTTACAGTTAATTTTTTTTGGAAAGATTGCCCAAATCCTTGAATATCCTCCGCATCTGCCCACATTGATAGCTGAACATCCTTATAACCTTAGTTTTATCAAAAATCCGCAGGTATTAAATTTTTTTAGACCCTTGGATTTGTTAAACTGTCATAAGAAATAACCCGAACATAGACGGTCCTTCAGTAATGACCCAGCAATTGAATATTAATCCGCAAGAAATTGAAAATTTCGCACAGCACTCCTCTGAGTGGTGGGATAAAGAGGGTGCGTTCAAAACCTTGCACGCGATTAATCCCACTCGTCTTGAATTTGTCCTCGCACATACATCTCTTAAGGGAAAGCGTGTATTGGATGTCGGCTGCGGCGGCGGCATTTTATCTGAAAGCTTGGCGCGCAAAGAAGCTGAGGTCACAGGTCTTGACGTAGAAATAGGCGCTTTAGCAGTAGCACGGCCGCATGCCGCTCAACAGCAGTTGGCTATTGACTATGTTAATTCTCCCATTGAAAACTTCTCTGCCGATCCGTTTGATATCGTAACTTGCATGGAGATGCTTGAACATGTACCTGATCCCGCGCAGATCATTCATCACTGCGCGCGTCTTTTGAAGCCGGGCGGATATCTTTTTGTTTCCACCATTAATAGAACATTGTCTGCTTATTTAACCGTGATTTTAGCCGCGGAATACCTTCTTAAATTGCTGCCCCGACAGACACATTCTTTTCAAAAATTTATTAAACCAAGTGAGCTTATGGGGATGATGCGAAGGGAAAATCTTCAGCAAGTGGCTTTGAAAGGAATACACTATAGACCCTGGACGGCTGCTAGTTTAGTTGCGGACCCAAGTGCTAACTACGTATTGGCGTGCAGAAAAGAGTAAGGGATTAATATTAGAGTTGAAGTTAATTCAAGGATTAACGCTTTCAACTCTAATAAGATTATAAATTTTCTTGGTCTTCTGGTTGTTGAATCTTCCTGTGCTCATCTTCTTTCGATGATGAATTTTCAATCGTATGATTATCCAGTGCATCTTCTGAGGTTAAAACTGAGCATTTCATTTCTTCAGAAGCAGCAGAAGTCAAGGAATTTTCTGTTACTGGATCACTTGTATCCGTACCAAGCAACGCATCCTCTTTATGTTGGTCGTCCTTTTCCAAAACCTGGTTTGGGGCACTCTCTACTACTTCAGAGACAATCGAATCCGTCTTATCAGCCTTTAATTCTTTATTTTGACTTTTTTTAGCATGAAGATACCGCGATTCATAGCGCTGCTGAGCATACGTTGCCTGTTCTTCTGTGACTTCATCAACGATCGCACCAAAGAGATCTAAGCGCGGCGCATCTGCTGCCTGGCAGCGTAAATAGGCAGGAGAAGCACTGTAATAATTGAGTGCTTCCCTTAATGCTTTTCGACTAAACGGCGGCGTCGTTAAACGCGCTTGAAAAAGAAGAATTTCATCAAAAATGCCAATTTGCAGTGGCCGTACCTCGCGGCTACGCGAAAAAAAAGCATTGGGAAACGTTTCAATTAACCATTGCAAGGCAAGTGGTGGTTGATTTTTTTTAGCGTGTATTGTTTTTTTTGTCGAAGGCATTGAATTTTGCATAACAATAGTAAAAAAATTAGTTCTTATCGCGAAAGGTAATACGACCTTTCGTTAAATCGTAAGGAGTCAGTTCAACCTTGACTTTGTCACCGGTTAAAATACGAATATAATTTTTTCGCATGCGACCAGAAATATGAGCTGTCACGACATGCCCATTTTCGAGTTCAACACGAAACATCGTATTAGGCAGGGTATCAATAACCGTACCTGCCATTTCAATATGATCTTCTTTTGCCATAAATCTCTCTGTAAAATAAATCCATTCTATAAAAATAATATATGCTTAATACTACAAAAAAATTGCTCAAAATACCAATATGTTCAAAATAATTATCTCATTTCTAGATACGGTAATCTTTACATTTTCTACCCGCTACGTACAAAGCTAACTTTTTTAGAACTCTTCTCAGCCTGAAGCTGATGTCATTGCAATAAAAAATCTCTTTTACGCTTCACCGATACCGGTTAAATATTTGTCAACATCTAAAGCAGCCATGCAGCCAAAACCAGCAGAGGTGACTGCTTGTCGATAAACTGGATCAGTGACATCACCGCAAGCAAACACGCCCGCAACCGAAGTCGCTGTAGCCATGCCCTTCAAACCTGAACGAATTTGAATGTACCCTTCTTTCATTTCTAATTTATCGTTAAATATGGCCGTATTGGGATCGTGCCCAATCGCAATGAAAACACCGTCTACGGGTAGGGATTTTTCCGACGAATCAGTGGTGTTTTTCAACCGAACTTCCGTCACTTTCATGTTATCACCCTGAATTTCCTCCAGCGTGTAATTCCATAATAGGTGGATATTGCCCTTTTCTGCTTTTTCAAATAGACGGTCTTGAAGCATTTTTTCTGCACGCAAGCTATCACGGCGATGTATTAATGTGACCGAAGCTGCGATATTTGATAAATAGAGTGCTTCTTCAACAGCAGTATTACCGCCACCAATCACGCAAACGTGCTTATTTCGGTAGAAAAAACCATCACAGGTTGCGCAAGCAGAAACACCTCGCCCCATGTATGTTTGCTCCGATTTCAATCCTAGGTAGCGGGCTGAGGCTCCCGTAGCAATAATGAGGGCGTCACAAGTATAAACTGTTTCACTATCCCCTTTTAGGATAAAAGGACGCTCATTAAAGTTAACCTCAACAATATGGTCGGAGATGACTTTCGTTGAAAAGCGCTCCGCATGTTTTTGCATCCTTGTCATTAAATCAGGCCCCTGCAAACCTTCGACATCGCCGGGCCAATTGTCCACATCCGTCGTTTTTGTGAGTTGCCCGCCCGGTTCCATTCCAGCAATCACTGCGAGATTAATGTTTGCACGGGAAGCATAAATGGCGGCTGTATAGCCAGCAGGCCCGGATCCGAGAATGATCAATTGATAATGTTGACGGGACTCTTTCATCTCTACCTTCCTCATGAAGTATGTTAAGATAGCAAATAGTATGACAAACCAACTCACTTTGAAATACCCATGGCCAAGCGGCAAACTCGGAAAAAGACAAAAGACGTTCATACAAACGCTGCTGCGTTGCCCTATTTTTTAGTGCGTCGTTTAAGAGAAGGCGGTTTTATTTTTTTACTTGCTTTCGCTCTCTTTCTTTTTCTAGCACTCGCCCGCTATAACGTTGACGCACCGGTTCTATCGCCTCATTCAGCGCAAAAGGCTGTGATTTACAGCACTGGGCAAGTTGGCGTTTATATATCGAGCTTCCTCTATTTTTTATTTGGCTACCTTTCTTTCCTCTTGCCATTGGGTTGTGTTTATCTTGCTTGGTTTGTATTAAAAGCAGCGCCCACCCCGAAACCTGTTAACTTGATTCAAACAGCCCATCTTCCTACCGTTTTACTAAAAGCGGGTGGTTTTGGCCTCATGCTGTTAGGCAGCACAGCACTGCTGCAGTTAATTTCTTCGCCCGGCGAACTTAATGCGGCAACAGCTTACATCCTCTCCGCTGCGCATCCACGTGGGGGAATTATTGGCTATTTTATCGCGCAAAACGTCAAGAGCGCTTTAAGTCTCTCCGGCGCATGTTTATTGCTCGCTGCAGCAACGCTGGTAGGAACTACCTTATTTACAGGGCTGTCCTGGATAAAAGTCACTGAAATGCTCGGACGATGTACCTTGTTTTTAGCCCAGAGTTTATTTCGTCTACTACGTCTTTCGCTGTTTAAAACATTTAACGGCTTGCGTTATGTTGTTTACAAGGGCTTTGGTTTATTAAGTCTCTTTAGCCGCGTATCACATTTAACAACAGCATTTATAAAACAAGGGATTGGTCAAAGTCTCTCTCGTATCTTAGGCCTACCGAAAAAGTTTTTTAGCGTTTTACGCAACCGACGACGTCTGAAAAAAGAAGCGACAGCTTTAAAAACGGTTGATTCACTCAAACGACAAAAATCCAAATTGACACCAAAAAAACGTGAAGTAGAATCATCATCGACCGTTGAAAAGCCACCAACAGCTATTTCAATGAGCCCTACCGCCGTTCAAATCCCTGCAGAAGCAACTGCTCCCTCACCAAGCCCTGAGGTTAAGAAAAAAATACGCAATAAGGACACAAGCGGCTTACTGCCTTCCCTTTCTTTATTAGATAAGGGCGAACCTAATAAAATTAAAGGCGGTTACACTTATCAAGATTTAGAAAAACTATCACGAGAGGTCGAGCAACATCTTCTGGATTTTGGCATCCAAGCAGATGTCGTCGCAGTTCATCCTGGACCTGTCATTACCCGCTTTGAATTGCAGTTAGCCGCAGGCATTAAAGTCAGTAAACTGTCTGCCCTTGCCAAAGATTTGGCTCGCTCCCTATCTGTAATTAGCGTTCGCGTTGTGGAAGTCATTCCTGGTAAAACTGTCGTCGGCCTTGAATTACCCAACCAACAACGAGATATGGTGAGACTTTCTGAAGTCTTATCTGCCGATGTTTACCAGCAAGCCAGTTCTCCTTTGATCTTAGCGCTAGGTGTTGATATTGCAGGCCATCCGATGGTGGTAGATTTAGCGAAGATGCCTCACCTGCTGGTAGCAGGTACCACGGGCTCAGGAAAATCGGTCGGTATCAACGCGATGATTTTAAGCCTTTTGTTCCGCTTAACCCCGGAACAAGTGCGTTTAATTATGGTCGATCCTAAAATGCTTGAACTCTCTATTTACGATCGCATTCCTCATTTATTAACGCCTGTAGTCACCGATATGAAAGAGGCTGCGAGTGCACTGCGATGGTGTGTCGAAGAAATGGAACGGCGCTACCGCTTAATGGCAGCTTTTGGCGTACGTAATCTTCTTGGTTTTAACTTGAAAGTGAAAGATGCGATTGCCAAAGGCGAACCTTTGGTCGATCCTTGTTGGAAATCTTTACATACCCTCGAAGAATCCCCCCCTACCTTAGAGCCTCTACCCCATATCGTTGTGATTATTGACGAGCTTGCCGATATGATGATGGTAGTAGGTAAGAAAGTTGAACAACTCATCGCACGTATTGCGCAAAAAGCGAGGGCTGCGGGTATTCATTTAATCTTAGCAACACAAAGACCTTCAGTGGATGTACTGACGGGCCTTATCAAATCAAATATACCAACCCGTGTCTCCTTTCAGGTCTCCTCAAAAATTGATTCACGTACTATTCTCGACCAGCAAGGGGCCGAGCAATTGTTAGGCCACGGCGATATGCTTTATTTAACACCGGGCAGCGGCGCCCCGCTTCGAATTCATGGCGCGTTTGTCGATGACAAAGAAGTTCACCGTGTAACTGATGCTTGGAGAGAACGTGGGGAACCCGATTATCTTGTTGAGATTACCCAATCTTTTGATGGCGCCGATGGTGTTGAAGGTGAGAATCAAGATTTAGACGAATCTGATCCTCTATATGATCAAGCCGTGGCCTTCGTCGTTCAAACCAGAAAAGCCAGTATTTCCTCAGTACAAAGACGTTTAAAAGTCGGTTACAACCGTGCTGCTCGCTTGGTTGAAACCATGGAAAGCAAAGGTATCGTTGGGCCTCTCTCTGGCGGAACACGCGATGTGCTTGTGCCGGAATTCTCTGAAGATTAGTCTCTCTCATAATTAATGATTTATTGATTGCAAAAGGTTTAATTTTTTAATGATATACCCTCTTTTAAGATTTTTTATGCAACGACTCTCCCTGCTATTTTTTTGTATATTTTCCTCTTCGTTATGGTCAAAAGCACTTGTTGATCCAGACGTCGAATTCTTAATTAACAAAGAATGTAAGCAATCCTATCATTCTGACCGTGATGTCTGTGTAAATAAAAATATATTGATTTTTCTTGTAAAAAAATCTTTAGGCACACAGCTTATCAAAGATTTTGCAAACTATACTGACATTAAATTTCAATCCTATCATTCACTTCCCGTGATCGTTGCTACGGGATCAATTGATAATGTATTTCTTAAAGCGTTATCTCAGCATCCAGCCGTGGCCCAACTCTCCTTATTAGGTAGCAGTCACGAAGAATTAGAAGTCACTGAACAAGCTATTTTACTGCGCCCTAGTGAGACATATCCACTAGTCAATAATTGGTGGGCTCATGGTTATAGCGGGAAAGGAGGGATCATCGGCATTCTTGATTCGGGCATTGCTACTGATCATCCAAGCCTAAAAGATAAAAAAATTTATGTCCGAAAGGAAATAGGTTCCCAGTATGAAGTGTTTAAAAATGGAGTACGCTCACCTCATGGCACAGGCGTTGCCTGCATTTATTCAGGAATGGGTAGTGAACTCTTTCCCAAAGACTTAGGCATCGCCTATGGCGCTTCTAAAATAATCTCGGGTTTATCTGGCGAAAGTGTTGACAAGGCAAAGGAAATCGTTCAAACGATTAGTACGCTCGATTGGATGCTAGATCGCGCACCGGAGCGACCCAACATTATTAACTATAGTATCGGACATAACTTATCGGGCCTTGATAACGCTCCCGACTGGAGTGGGTTGGGAAGAATCGTTGATTATGTGATTAATCACTACCATATCTTATGGGTAAAATCGGCTGGAAACAACGGCTTTGTCGAAAGTCAGAATGGCTCTTCAATGACAGTACCTGCTGATAACTACAACGGATTAACTATAGCCAATATGAATAGCAGTATGACAGAAGAGACTACTAATCTATATGGTTTTCCTCAACCTAATCGCCGTTTTCATGCTATTTATCCTACAAGCAGTCGTGGCCCTACTAAAGCAGGACGGAAGAAGCCGGACATCACCGCTCCAGGTAACCAAACGTGGACTTGCGCGCCTGATCCCAGTATTTATCCTTTTGAATACACAGAAAGTATGAACTATCATGACGGTTATCGCTTTATGGGAGGAACGAGCGCTGCAACCCCACACGTCGGGGCGGCAACATTATTATTGCATCAAGCGGGCATCACAAATCCGATGGCGCAAAAAGCTTTATTAATTAATTCCGCAGATGCCTGGACAGATAACAATCTCCCGGGGCCAGATGATCCCAAGCACCCCACTAAAGGTAAACATTATCCCGTCATGGGATCTGAATGGAACAGAACTTATGGTTGGGGCTACTTGAATATGCAATCTGCTTATCAGCAGCGTCATTATTTAAAAATAGACGCTCTTACTCCGGATGCTCCTATAAAAAGCTATACGGTTCACTTATCGGTAGGCGCTAAAATCACCTTGGTACATGAAAGACGAGTAGGATACCATTCTGATGGTACACCCTGGAAACTAAGCCATCTAAAATTAGAAATTTTTGACAAAAATAGCCAACAATTACTTTTTTCTGATAACAGCAAGATCGATACGGTCCACCAAGTCTCGAATTGCACAAGATCATTCGGAGAAGCTGTTTGTACCAATCAGAAATCAGTGGATGCTTTGGTTAAAGTTACGCTTATGGATACAACGATTGATGGCAGCGACAATGAACCCTATGCATTGAGCTTTTCTGAACCAGCAATTTCTGCTTTTTAGGTGGGATATGTTGTACTAAGACTTGAATAATTTTTAAATGTGAAGGTTTATTTTTTTAATATTATTTATAAGGATTATAATATGTACAGTCAACCTTTCTTTAAGTTACCCACAACAATTGAATGTGCACCTTTAGCTAACACTTGTGGATATGATATTCATTATGCCCTTGCGCCTGATGAAAAAGCAGAAGATACGCTTAGATTACAAAATCGCATCGCCAATTTCATTGAAGATTATCAATCCGATCATCCTAATGCACCCATTTACCTTTCGAAAGGTAATGTCACTAAAAAGCCGGTAGGTCCTTGGGAAAACAGAATGTGGGAAATACAAATAAGTACAGCCAGTGATATCACACAACCCTATGATCCTGATGTGGTCGCCCCTTCTAAAATTAAAATGATGCATGATCTGATGCTTTCCATCGGGGAGTTCGCCAAGCAACAAGTCAATCCTTTACAGCTGAGAGGTACTTTAATCATTCATGCCAATGGTTGGCCGATGAACGCTAATATGGTGGATGAACGTTCTATGCATTTCGATACCTCATGGCACGTTTTTGGTCCCAAAGTAGCATTTAAAGATATTTGGACAACCCTTATTGCCATCGAAAAACATTTAACCAAACAACTAGAACAAGCAGATGAGGAGTGGCATGAAAGTGAATCTTATTTAGCAGCTCTTAAAGATAATTTGCGAGAAACATTTAAAGGTAATACAGCCTACCCTGCTGAAAATGGCGAACTGGATAGAGCCATTAACTTTATAATAGAAGGACAGCACAATCTACATCGCATGCAAAAATCAAGTCAAGCACAGGATTCTTTCGATAAAGCGCTTGATTATCAACCCTAACACACTCGGTAGAGCTGCTTACTAAACAGACTACAGTAGAGAACCTAATGTGTTGGTGAAGGAAAATTATTCTATCCTTCACCCTTTGCGACGCTTTTCAATCCCTTAAATATTCGGATCAATTTTTGATCGTTTACTCATTTCTTAATGATTTTTGAAACCCTGCTGCTGCCCTAATTCATCCAAAACGTTTTGTTTTTTCTTGAACTGGAATAGATTGCCGCAAGCATTGAATAACTTTTTTGATTTTGAGTATTTATCTTTTAATGGTTTCGCTAAATCCGGATGCCGTGTATAGATTTCTGCTAACACACTTTTTAATTTAAAGTTTTTAATCTCAAAATATCGGGCATCTTTAGCAGTTGAAGGTGTAAATTTTTTAATAAAGCGATACATTTGTTCTACTACCGCTTTGGGCCCTTGATCTTTTAACGCTGTTTTTATCAAGCCTATCGTTTCATAGAATGAAGATAAATCTTTCACCTCTAAGACATTGTCTCTGCGATTGATTAATTGGTTAATCAAGAGCGGAAGTAATTCTTTTGTATTTGCATCTTGATAATTTAGCAAGGTGATATATCTGATAACGAGCGCTAAATCTTTATTATTTTTTATACTACAGAAAGATTGCACAATAAAAACACTTAAGATTGTGCATTTGCTTTTATCGGATATTGTAAGGCTATTTATTACAGCTACTTTATTAATAAAACTTTCAGCAGAACTTAATCGATTTAAATTTATTAGATTATTTGATGTTAATCGTTGCTCAAAAAAAGCTTCTTTGTCTTCAACTTCAATCTCATCGATGAGCGTTATTAAAGGATCTATATTTTTGCATATACTATTAAAATTTTTCTGAATAATTGTAATTAATCGAGCACGCAATGAATCTATCTCTTCATCATCAAGAGCAAATTTCTTTATTCGCCCCATAACATTTTTAAAACTAAACACTGGCGATAGATCGCATTATAATATTTGCTTTAATTTTTCACTTGCCGGTGTATGTATCGTAAGATGCATAAATTGTCAGGCACAGACCAATTGTTTATTAAAGTGAGGCGATTTTCGATTTATCCAATCCCTCAAGCGTAACATGTCATCCGTGGCTAACACTTTTCCATACCACGCTGAGGCTTGGAAAGGCTTGACGTTGGACATTATTCAAGCCCTGTGCGAGGTTTGCCTGCTATGGCATTCCACTTTTCCATTCGATTTAATTCATCACTCCTGATCCCACGCAAATATTGAAGGTAAGCGGTCATATATACCTAAGTACGCTGATTTTCTAGGCACTTCTGATTGATTTTAATAATAATACATTGTAATATACGAAAATTTCATTTAATGACAACTTCTTGTCAATTTAATATTGAAAAATGATAACCAATTATCATTAAAAAGTAAAGAGGTAATAATGAAATTTTTCACGATTGAGATGGAAGTGAGAGATAATGAGCTGGATGCGCAGGGTATTGTTAATAATTCAAATTATATGGTTTATTTCTCTCATGCACGGCACAAGCATATTAATAGCATAGGCATAAATTTTGATGATTATAATAAGGAACATCAAAAACTTGTGGTTTTAGGGTGCACAATAAAGTTTAAAAACTCACTCCGCGCCAATGATGTTTTCACTGTTTCCAGCAAAATTGCTGAATCACAATATCCTAATCAATGGTTATACAACCAAGATATTAAGCGGTTATCGGATGGCAAATTAATTGCCCGAGCAATTTTTAGTTCCACTTGTGTTAATGACAAAGCCACTTCCGATGAAGAGAAGCTTTACATTCCAACCATTATTAAAGATCTCATTGTGTGATGAAATTATTGCCTTTTAAAGTCTCTGCTTTATTGCTAGTTGCTTCTGCATCCTTCTCATCAGGAATTATTACTGCAATTTTTCCTATACTGACTGACTATTATGGCGTTAGTGCTCAAAAATCCAGCCTCCTTGTTAGCCTATTCTTATTTGGATATCTTAGTGGTCAAATATTTTATGGATTTTTATCTAAATATAAGGGATATAAGTACTCTTTGCTCATAGGATTTAGTATCTTACTTTGTGGAGATATTTTACAAGTTTGTTTAATTCAAGGCGTGGATTTTTCTTTGTTTTGTTTAGCTAGGTTTATCTCGGCATTTGGCGCTTCTTCAGGTCTCGTCTGTATATTTGGAATTGTGAATGAAATATTTGCTGAAGAGAAAGAAAATAAAAAATTCCTTTCATTGCTATTTATATCCTTAACGCTGTTTGCTTACTTCTCAATTTTACTGGGCGGAATCATCAATTTTTCATTCAATTGGAGATTTATTTTTTATTTTGCTGTTTTAATATCTTTAATCAAAATCATTCTCGTATCTCGATATATCCCATCTACAAAAAAAACAAATATATTAACCACAGAACTAAGATTTCTCCCTATTTTAAAAACTTATATTCAGGCATTCCGCCATCAAAAATTACTAGCATCATCTTTATTAATAGCATTCACTACACAACCGCGACTTATACCTATGCCTCCATGGTTCCAACCATATCTACAAATATCTTCCAATTATCCCCTTTAACTTTCAGTGTGGTCTCATTATTAAATCTATTAGGCTTAATAATAGGCGGCGTTATAAATATTAAACTCAATCGAAGATTTTCCGTTTTAAACGTTTTGTTGATTGGTATGATTATCTCTACGATTTCTGTGATCAGCCTATCATGTCAATACACCTTTGTTAAACCTAGTTGGATTTCATGTGCAATTTTTTTTATAACAACAGGAATATTAAACTTAGGTCTCGGCATTATTTACCCAGCCGCTTCTTTTCTAGCAATTAATTCCATGGGTTGCCATTCAACTTCATCATCCATCATGAATTTTTATAAAATTGGGATGCCTACTTTAATTTTATTGGTGCTCAGCAAATTGAGCGATATAACTTTAGACAGCTATCTTTTGATATTGTTAATGTACTGCGCATTCTTGCCTTTTCTTTATTATTTAGTTTATAAAGATAACGAAGCCTTCATTAACGCCTTATAAACGTGAGCTTTTTTCCTCAGTACATTCGATGAAAAATTAATGTCTGAGGGCTTTCCAGTGATTGTTACAATTGCTTTGTGTCCATTATCGACAGGGGTGCAGAAAGCAACACCATGGGATAAATTTTTTTCATCTCTTAACTTATTTAAATAGTGAGATTCTTCGTTGTTTGCAAAGTAATTATCCCATAAAAAAATAAATGGAGTATGATGATGTGTTATTTGTTTAACAGCTTCTTTCATCAAGTGGCATTTACGATATAAACCAGACTCTATGTAAATTTTATACCATTCATCACTGGAAGACTTTGAAAAAAAAGTTTTACCCTCATTATCTAACAACGAAAGCGAACAATAGGTAGAACCTAAATCGAGCAATTCATCCATCACTAAAGATGAATTTTTTATAAGTAATGAATCTTTGATGTTTTTCTCCGAAAGAATTAGGGGCGTACGGCTGTCCAGTGAACTTTTGCTAAAACATTATAATCCGAGAACTCGATTACTTTATCCTGAGTGTTTTTTAATGTAAGGATTTTTTTGTTTTCTAAAAACCCAACATATACTGAATTTTCAAACACTACTGCATGTATAGTGTTTATATTTTCTGGCAATATATCGTCAACTCTAACGCCTGCAACATAATCCCCGTAGCGAGCGATTGGCGAAAAAAAATTAGTCGTTACCTTATAGAATAAAAAGTTTTTAACCTTTTTATTCAAATCTAGAAAGCTTTCCTCGCATAAAGTATCAAATTGATCTTCTCTAAACTCTTGCATGTTCAGTAGAGAAGGTTGCGGTCCATGCCCTGTTTGTATCCATTCTGGCGATACTATCAGTCCCTGCGAACAAAAAAATTCAGCAAGATTTGAGATTTTTTGAAAATTTGGCTGAATGGCATCTAGCTCCCATCGACAATACGTAGGAATGGATGCCTTTTTCCATAGGTCAATAAGTTCTTTACGAGTTAATTCTAAACTAGAACGGCAATAGGTAATGCGATCTCCGATAGAATCCACTTTTATTTCCAATACTGAATGTAGGGTAATAATAATTAATACCCCACTACTTATCAAATAATATCCTTTGAAAGAATGCTACTGACTCTGATAGTCCTCATGTTAACCGCAACTAAGAAAAACGAGAGTTATTTGATGTACTGAACCTTCCCAAGATTCTGCTGGCTTTGGTTCTCATTTGACTGAGAATCTTTCTTCGTAAAAAACGATGGCGATTTATTGACAACCTTTAAGGGATTTTCTAAGTCATCTTGGCGATTGACTTGATGGTTGCAGGTAAGATCCTGCGAGGGCTTTACAGAGACATTTGTAGATAAAACGAGTTCAGTTGATAGGAAAGTATTTTTTGTCATTGCTTTACCTACCTTAGCTTGCTCTTTATTTTCACGTTTAGCATGTGCCAGTGATCTCTGCACAAGTCTATGAATACTATTTAAGTGACGCGCATGTTGCATGACTGAAACGCCCACGGCAGCTGCAAGGCTTAAACCAAAAGCGAAAAATCCAATATGCATGCTCGCTGCCAAGCCCAGCCCTAGCGCGGGAAATAATAAACCTGACCCTATCAAAAGTGCAGCACCCGTGAGCGAACACTTAATGCCTATAGCGAAATTAGCCTTCAACGATTTAATAAAATTCAACTTCATATTTTTTATTTGCGCAAACTTAGCAATTACTCCCCAAAGACCATTATCAGCAAAGCTTTCTTTATCGATTCCAAATTTACCGCCAGAAACCCCCGTGTTTCCTGTATGAAATAACGCTTGGATGGTCGTGAAGATGCGATCAAATTTTTCTAACAAAGAAACATTATCCCGACGGTGTGTCCTTTTTTGATTTAGGAATAAACCAGTAAATAATCCATCATCCATTGTCTTGGTCCATAAGTCATTCCCTACTATTTTTTGCGCAAGCCTTTGGCCGCGGTCATTATTACTCTTGCACCCCTTCGTGTTCGCATAATCAAGTTCTATTCCTAGAGAAGACATAAGGGCTTGCAATTTAAATTTATTTTTTCTTTTATGCCATGTATCTTGATAATACAGGGCTTGTGATTCAGCTAAATAAGCGCAAACATTATACGCTTTTTTTAATGGTTCTCTTGCTTCTTCTCCTAAGTAAGCAGCCTCGTGAGAAATTGCACTTCTCAATGCAGTTAATACTCTTTTGATTTTTTCTTTGGAACGTAGGTAGGCAATCTTTCGTAAAGCTTCTATATCGCAATGCAATTTATAGATTTCGCTTTCTATCGTGTGAATTTTTCTTTCTGCGAGAGCGATTTTCTGCATCAATTCGTCGAGCTGATTTTGGTTGGGCTCTACTTGATTATAAGTCGTATAATAATCAAACAAGTACTGTCGATATTGAGCTTTGTGGGGTTTTAAGCCTTCCTCTTTCTTTAAAATGTCTAAATTGCGGTCTGTGATACGTGTATTATCGAGTAGACTATTCAATTTAAATTCTTTACAAACTCTATCCAACGTTTGCTTGATAACTGGGCTTTTTTGCAGTTTAGCACCTAACTCTTTTTGAACCTTTCCTAAGGAGTAAACAGTATCGTCTGTCATCTGGTTGAAGAATCGGGTATTTTGATTTGCTGCAATGCGGTTATCAGCAAACGGATTAAATCTACCGACATGCCTAAGTCGGTTTACGCCCCACGAACACATTCGTGCTGTATAATTAACCTTTGCCTTTATTTCGCTGTGCTCACCAGTTTGAATGCAAACGTCCATTTCAGCACTATCTGCACCCGAAAAAGCATCCATCATTTGGCGTACATATTCGAACTGCTCACGTTGATTCGGTGAAGAAACTTTTTGTCCTGCTGTAATAACCTGCGTATAGCATTCAGTAACATTTAAAGGATAATCTTTTAAATAAAGCTCGATTAATACTTTGCGCTCTGGCTCTGCATTGAATGAATTGATTTTATCACTTATCAACGGATCATGAGCTTTGATTTGATCTCGCAATTCCTCATTGCTCATACGCTCAATTTGCCGCTGGGCTAATACCTGAATGATTTCTTCTTGATTAATTAAAGTGACCGCTTTAATCGCTAGTTTTTTATACTGATCTGCATGTTTAAAATCTTGGTAAGGCATCCGCGCGCCTGGGCCAGTTAAACTGTCGTGCAAAATGGTGGCTTTTCCGTCCTTATATGTGCCAGCGACAAGACGCATAAAACTTGCAATTCCTCCTGCTTTTCCCGGAGAAACCAGTCCCTTACAATGGTGGCTAGTCGTATTGTCGTCACGATCAACGTTGTATTTTTTATGCATGAGTTGCTGCTGCCTTGCCGTGTATCTTGCGCAAGGAATATACATGATGAATTGTTCTTCGTGATTAGGTCCCTTAAAACGATGAACGAGAGTATCCCTATTTTGACTACGAATTTGGTGTCCTTCCTGCGCGAGCGACTTTAATGTCTGCTGTGAGATAGTTGCAATTGACTGATTGAAGGCAATTAAAATCTTTTTTGCATTTTCAGCATTTTGTATAAATTTCTTATTGATATTATCTTTTTTGCTTAAAAATAAATTACCATTTCGATTGATAATTTTTGTACGAATTTCTTCCTTAAAAAATTCTACAACTCGGTCAACAGCTAATTCTCGCTGGTCTTTCTCGTCTTTTTTATCTTTTTTGATTAATGACTTCGCCGCATTTTTTAAATTATCAATATAGTTATAAGATTCTTGTACAGCATTTGGTTGACCGGTTTCATTTGCTTCATTGGTACTATTGACGACAATCACGTGTTTGTCCGACAAACAGGGATCTTTAAAGATTTCTCGCTCTTGCACGTAGTTGTAAGGAATATAGGTTGAATCAGCGTTAATTCTGTCATGACTGTTTAACGAAAGTATTTTTTTTACATAGGATAAAGTAGATAGATAATGTCGACTCATTAGATGGCTATGTGCGTGATTTTGGTAAATAATACATGGGTTAAATTAATACAATATTAAGTGTTAAATCGAAGAGAATCTTAAGCAGCTTAATCAGTAGCATTGTTGCAATGAATCTATTTCATATGAAACTTAAATACTCTAATTGGGTGGACGACCAATATAAGCCCTTGCACCGTATCGAAAAATGCTTTTGCAACGGCGTTAGAATTCGGTTATTTTAATTTGAGTTTTTTAAAAAAAGGAAAATAATAATGAAAAAATCTTTATTCATTGCAGGCTTGTGCCTAGGAATGGCTAACGTGACGTTTGCATCTCCCCTAGTCATGAATAAGCCTATTGAATGCCCATCTGTTGCTGCCATCAAGGCTAACACTCTGGTTGATAAGATTTTATCGCTACCCAATGGTGGCTGGGTTAGCATTTTTGAGGCTCAAAAATATAATACTGATAGTCGTTGGGTTTTTGCACTCAGTAATTTTTCTGCCGATTCAAAACAAGAAGCGCAGGATAAAAGCGTTAAAAGCTTAGCATCGCTCTTTTATGTTTCAGGACCTGAGAAAGAAGAAGGCTCATCCACTTGGCACTGTCAATACCAAACAAGTGAAGGCTATTGGGGTACAGCGACTCAACAACCTTTCTAAGCGATTATAAGTCTTGAACCATCAACTTATTTTTGAAATAACTCTTTCAAAAATAATGCGATAGTTCTTCCCATTAAAAAGCACATCAAATACTATCTAATTGTCTGTGATATAATAAATAATAGCTCCTTTAACATGAAACAATCATGTCGACTTTCGTTTTCAGGAAGAAAATTGCTGCAACTTTCATTGCATTTTCAATTTATTCGATCAGTCCTTTTGCTTATTCTCAAGAGAACGAAGCAGAGATAGAGAGCTTGCAGACGAAACTTAATAGCTTACATACTCTACTCGCCGAATTTCACCAGACAGTAAAAGCAAGTAATCGAAATCTCTCTGAATCTTACGGAGTGATGGCACTTGAACGCCCTGGCCATTTTCGGTGGGAAACTCACAAACCTGCCAAACAGTTATTAGTTGCAGATGGCGCTCACCTCTGGTCATACGATCCCGACCTAGAACAAGCAACTATCAAAGTACAAGGTAAAAACCTAGGCGGCGCTGCAGCACTCTTCCTCAGCGAATACAATGCAAACGCGCTTGCACGTGATTTTAAAATCAGACCTTTTAAACGTGGAAATAATGAAGGTTACCACCTTGAGGCAAGGTCTTCGAAGGAAAGTTATTCTCATTTGACTTTGCTGTTTGCGGGAAAAATCTTACAGAGCATTGAAATTGACGATCAACTTGGTCAACACACGACCGTTACTTTAAACAAAGTACAAACGAACATAAAGCTTGCCTCAACTTTGTTTAAATTTACTCCCCCCAAAGGAACGGATATTGTAGAACAATGAGTGAACTAAGAAAACCTTAGTTCACATTGTTTTTTTTATCTCGGAATAATGCCCGATATTCGACACCTAGGTTACTTGCAATTCTTTCTTTGATTGCCATATCTCTAGGTACATATCCATCTAATAGATTAGTAGCTATAAATGGCGATACTCTAAATAGATTAATACAGGCCTGTCTTCGATCGGCTCTTGAGGGTGGAACCTCCATCTTATCTAGCAGATCTCCTAGTTTCTCTGCAAATCCTTTATCTCTCATCATAATTGTCAAATTGTAAATTTAATTGCCATGTACATTCTATAGCACAAGTATGGATTTTTACAAGTTTTAATCAATTAGAAAAAATAAAATAAATTTAGTTTAATATTTATTAAATAAATGGTATAATAAAATTTCTATTTATAATTGACTGTGACTAGAGATGATAAGTTTTGTAACAATGAAAAAGATAAGCGTTGGATTATTAATGAGTTTATATTTTTTGCCCTGTTTTGCTTCGCCCCTGGAAGGATATGATGAGGATTCAAATACACTTCAAGAATGGTGTGCTAAAGAAGAAGATCCGGTCCAACGTCTACATTATTGCAATCTGTTAGAAAAAAACGCCCAAGGTAAACTCACAACCAAAAATTTAAATACTCGGGTTGCTACAGTATAAGAAGACCGCTTTTTTTTATTTTAGGAGTTCTAGCCTCTGTTTAAAAAGAGAGGCTAGTCAAATGTAGATCTTATAAGTAATCGAGTAGATCTTTTTCTTTTGTTGCTAAAAGGGCATCGATCTCAGCAACGTACTTATCGGTAAGATCTTGAATGATTGATTCACCACGCGATTCATCATCTTCTGAAATGTCTTTCGATTTAACCAAAGCTTTCAAATGATTGTTAGCATCGCGACGAACATTACGCACAGCAATCCGTGCTTGTTCCCCTTCGTGTTTAACCACGCGTAGTAGATCCTTACGGCGTTCTTCTGTAAGTGCAGGCATTGGAACGCGAATGGTATTACCATTTCGAGCAGGATTGAGTCCTAAATCGGCGGTAAGAATTGCTTTTTCAATCGCTACAGCTAAGGAACTTTCCCAAGGAGTTACTGTCAGTGTACGTGCGTCAGCCACGCTAACGTTGGCCACTTGACTCAATGGCGTTGGATTGCCGTAGTACTCAACCTGTACATGGTCAAGAAAACTGGCATTAGCACGCCCGGTACGTATTTTCGATAAACCCAACTGCAATGCTTCTAGACTCTTTTTCATCCGATGTTGAGCATCCGTTTTTATTTCATTGAGCATTATTTTCCCCTACGAAAGTACCCACGGGTTCACCCATGACAATTTTCTTTAATGCATTCGGCAAGGTCATGTCAAAAACTAAAATAGGAATGCGGTGTTCACGACACAAACATATCGCTGTTGCATCCATAACTTCTAGTCCTTCTTCAAGCACTTGCTGATAACTGAGCGAATGATAACGAACCGCTTTTTTATCTTTAAAGGGATCGGCAGAATAAATCCCATCGACCTTAGTCGCTTTGAGTACAATATCTGCTTGTGTTTCAATGGCTCTTAAAGAAACGGCAGAGTCCGTTGTAAAGAAAGGATTCCCAGTACCCCCTGCAAAAATCACAATTTCTTTATTTGCCAATGCGGCCATCACGTCTTGCTGGGCATAGGTTTCTACAAAACCTGGTATACCCACAGCAGACATGATTCTCACTGGCAGGTTAAATCGAAGCAAAGCGTCACGTAAAGCAAGCGCATTCATTACCGTTGCTAACATGCCCATTTGATCACCTGTCACGCGATCAACACCTACTGCCGCAAGTGATTTACCCCGAAATAAGTTGCCTCCGCCAATGACAAGGCCAATTGTTACTCCAAGTTCACTTAACTCTACAATGTCTTGAGCAATTCGAGCAAGGACCGTTGAATCAATACCAAATTGCATTTGGCCCATCAAAGCTTCGCCGCTATATTTTAATAAAATACGCTTATACTTAAGATGTGCCACATTGTCGGGGATCATGATTCGCGAACCTGGGACATCACCTCTTCTACAAAGTTATTGGTTTGCTTTTCGATTCCTTCACCCACTTCAAAGCGAACAAAAGCCATGACTTCAGCATGATGTTCTTTAAGTAATTGGGAGATTTTCTTACTCGGATCTTTAATGTATGGTTGTCCTAATAGGCTTACTTCTTCCATAAATTTTTGGATACGACCTTCAATCATTTTATCTACGATATCTTGTGGCTTACCACTTTCATGGGCTTGAGCTTTAAAGATCGTGCGTTCATTTTCAATGGCTTCTGCTGAAATTTGATCGGGATTCACAACCAATGGGCGGCTTGCCGCAATGTGCATAGCAAGGCTTTTCGCCAAATCTTCTGTGCCATTTTTTATCGCTACTAAAACGCCGATACGTGTGCCATGGAGATAATGACCAACAACACCGTCTTTGCAGGCCAATTTTTCCATCCGACGGATTTTAATGTTTTCACCAATCTTAGCCACGAGTGCTTGGCGAGCTTCTTCAATCGTTCCTTGATCAGACAACGAGCGATCTTTTAACTCATCCGGTGTTGCTGCACTAGATACTAGGGCTACTGAAGCCACATGATCGCAGAATTGAATAAAATGTTCATCTCGTGCAACGAAATCGGTTTCGCTATTAATTTCAAGAATCACAGCAGAGTGCATGTCTGCAGAAGACGCAATAACGATGCGCCCTTCTGCCGCTACACGATCGGCTTTTTTATCGGCCTTTGCTTGTCCTGCTTTACGCATCTCAAGAACAGCAGCTTCGATATCACCATCGGTTGCTATTAAGAATTTTTTACATTCCATCATACCAGCGCCAGTTCGTTCCCGTAGCTGCATGACTAATGAAGCACTAATTACAGGCATGTTTCATTCTCCTTCTTGCACTTGAGCCACGGGGGTCCCGTGGAGTTGTCGTTTTTTACTTAAATTACTGGTCATCGTTTTTTTTCTTTTTTTCATTTAATGACTTATCTTTTTGAGCTAACGACGCCTCAGGTACTTCTATAAAATCTGATTCAGACCCGCTATTTCCCACGGTATTACCTTGTTGCGCATTCAAAATCGCTTCTGAGATATAACGCACGTAAAAATCAATAGCGCGCATGGAGTCATCATTACCAGGAATAACATAATCAATGCCTGCTGGATCGTTATTTGTATCGACGACACCAATTAAGGGGATCTTTAACCGACGTGCTTCCTCAACGGCAATTTTTTCAAAGCCAATATCAATAACAAAAATAGCATCAGGCAAGCCGTTCATTGCTTCGATTCCGCCAAGGCTACGCTCTAATTTATCTAATTCTCTCGTTAACATCAGCGCTTCTTTTTTAATCATTAGATTAAAAGCGCCTTTTTCTCGCATTTCTTTTAATTCTTTTAAACGAAAAATGGCTTGACGAACCGTTTTCCAGTTAGTAAGCATTCCGCCTAACCAACGATGATCCACATAGGGCATGCCACATTTCGTAGCGTATTCGCGAATGCTCTCTTGCGCTGCTCTTTTTGTGCCCACAAATAAAATTTTTGCTTTGTTAGCTGCTAAACGGCCGACATAGTTGCCCGCTTCAATTAACATAGGCAGCGTTTTTTCAAGGTTAATGATGTGGATTTTATTTCTTGCACAAAAAATGTAAGGAGCCATTTTTGGGTTCCAGAAGCGTGTTCTGTGGCCAAAGTGCGCACCTGCTTCTAGTAACTCGCGCATATTCACTGTCATTCTAAATTCTCCAGGGTTGAGCCTCCACATTTCCCATACAGCACCCAAACGGGACCCTACTGCATGTGTCGAAACGTGTGTGTCGTTAAAAATAGTTGATTTTGTAAATTGATAAAACGGACTACTTATATCACAACGCCCTAATTCTATTCAAGGTAAGAAGACGCAGGTTCCGTAAATTGAATCCCTAATCTTCTTTTAAGTGATTTAATTATATTATTATTTTACATATTGTAAATAAATGATAGAGTAAGCCGTGAAGTTTCTGAATATGAAACCAATAAGAATAACAATCGCAAGGTCGTTGCGTAATTAGAGGATCCAAATGAACCTAGCCACTGATTTAGATTATTTCCTGGAAGGAAATATAAATGATCTGAAGGAGCTAATTAATAATCATTTGAAAGGAGCAGAAAAAACCATTACACCTTCAAGCCTCACTAGTTTTTCGCAAGCTTTATTACAACATAAATATTTACAGCCTTATTTTAATAAATGCGCCCAATATTATAGAGCAAGCAAAGAAGTTCACCCGACCATTAAAGCGCTTGATGCAATAAATCCGGGTGGATCTTTATTCAAAGATCTTAACATCTGTTATTCGGCCATACATGATCATCTCTCATGTCAACAAAAAAAAGATTTAGCGGTAGAAACCTCACCTTTCCTTCAAAAGTACATGATAGAAATTGAGAACTGTGTGGTTAGAGATAGTTGTACTTATTTAAGGAACCAATTGAAAATCAACCACCTCACAGACGAATCATCTACATCAATCAAGCACACTTATCTGTCAACCATCCAACATCTTTTCACATATAATCCCCGCAGCCAATCTTCTAGGGTTAAAGAAATATACACCAATACGCTGTATTGCTTGATGCTTTTATCACCCATTGAACATACACAAAAAATGCAGCTCCTCGATTTTGAAACAACCACCATTCGGCTTTCAACAACATTAAACTTACTAGAGAAAAATCTTCATTTGCTGCCAACACACCCACAAGCTGTGCGTGTTAATGAGAGTTTTTTTTGTACAAAACACAATAAAAGTCCTCTGAAAAGTTTTCTTACTGGCCTGCAAACACACTTACATCGATTACAAAACGATTTATACGGTTTAGAAATAGAATCTTTACAATCCAGTAATCCGCAAAATGACTCTGAATCTCATGTAAAGCAGCAGGTGTCCTCTTTAGAAGATATTATGAGGGAATTCCATTTTGAAGCCTCTGATTCGAAAAAATTATTCCCGTTAGATGAAACGTTAGGATTTCTTTCTAAACTCTCTTTTGACTGATAAATGATAGCTGGCAAGTTCCCAGGCAGTAGACCCGTGTTAATTGACAATTCGAATCCTTGACAAACAGGCGGGGTCATCTGCGAAAATAATAAGAAATCGTCAACTGACGGAGTAAGGCCGATGACCTTTGTTGTGACTGAAAATTGCATAAAATGTAAATATACAGATTGTGTTGAAGTTTGCCCTGTGGATTGTTTTTACGAAGGCCCCAATTGCCTTGTCATTCATCCAGACGAATGCATTGATTGCGCATTATGCGAGCCTGAATGCCCTATTCAAGCTATTGTTTCCGAAGACGATTTGACCGAAGAACAAAGAGTGTTCCTCGATTTAAATGCTGAATTATCTCAAACTTGGCCAAATATTACTGCTAAAAAAGAGCCACCAAGTGATGCTAAAAACTGGGAAAACGTCGAAGGTAAACTTAAATATCTTGAGAAATAGAAGGTCATTGATTGTGAAAATGCACACATACGAAAATGCACATAAGCAATATTGGATAAATCGATGAAACCTTCTATGTGTCACTTGGATCATCTATTAGCAATCGATACCTCTTCAGCGCAGACATCAATTGCATTATTAAGTCGTGGTGAAATTTTGGCGGATGCAAAGCTTGGGCAGCGCAATCATGCTCAATGGATTTTGCCAGCCATTAATACCCTATTAGCAGAAGCTTCGCTAGGTTTTTCTGAATTAGATGCCATTGTTTATGGACGAGGGCCAGGCAGTTTTACTGGGCTTCGAATCGGCTGTAGCATCGCTAAAGGTTTAGCATACGCCTATGATTTGCCTTTAATCCCCTTAAGTACTTTAAGAATTATTGCTCAGCAAGCCTATGAACAGTGCGATCAGTCAAATGTCTCTGGTATTTTAAGCTTAATAAATGCTCATATGAATCAACTCTACTGGGCATATTTTGATATATCCGTTTTAAAAAACTTTGAAGATGGACTGTGTTTGTCAGAACCGACAAGCCAGGACCTTATAGAGGAGTACCTCTCTGATCCAGGGCAAATCAGTGTGCCTCAAGAGGGATCATTGATTTTAACAGGAGTTGATTTTGAATCATTTATAGCACAGCTACCGCCTTCTATTCAGAAAAACACAATAGGCTCTCTGCCTCTTTTTCCCTCTGCAGCAACTATGATAAAGATTGCGTCAAAAAGTAATGCACCGATAGTAGATGCAAAAACAGCATCTCTCGTTTATCTTAATAATCCGTTTGCTTAAGGAGTAGAAGTGTGGACCAACGTTTACTTGCCATTTTAGTTTGTCCGGTATGTAAGGGTAAACTCATTTTAAAAAAAAATGAATTACTCTGTCTCTTTGATCGGCTTGCATATCCTATTCGAGACGATATACCTGTTATGCTTGAAAAAGAAGCACGTTCAATCTCATTAGAAGAAAAAGAGCAACAGTGACAACAATGCATTGCGACAATAATACAGTCATCTCGCCTGCAGCCCTTCCCATTGCATTTCATGTGATTATTCCAGCTCGCTATGAATCTACCCGATTTCCAGGAAAACTGCTCAAAGCTATCCAAGGAATGAGTGTACTCGAACGGGTCTATCGTCAAACATTAAAAGCCCACCCTCAAACCATTACTATAGCGACTGACCATCTTTTAATCGCAGACCATGCGAAAAATTTTGGAGCAGATGTTCAGTTCACTGCCTCCCATCACACGACAGGTACGGATAGAATTGCTGAGGCCGCCGTTATGCGTGGCTTTGCAGCAGATGCGATAATCGTCAATGTGCAAGGCGATGAGCCTTTTATTCAGCCGATGCTGATTCAGCAAGTTGCAGAAAGCCTCGCCTCTTCAAACAATCCCATGGCAACGCTGTGCTATCCGTTAACGACGCACGAACAACGTGATAATCCGAACGTTGTCAAAGTCGTGCGAGATGCACAAAATCACGCGCTTTATTTTTCCAGAGCTCCCATACCTTTGCATAGAGATTGCCCCACTTCCCTTCAGCATCTTTTTCGCCATATTGGGCTTTACGCCTATCGAGCGGGGTTTTTATCTCAATTCGTTCAAATGCCTCCTTGTCCTTTGGAGCAAGCCGAAGCATTGGAACAATTACGTGCTTTATGGGCAGGCTATAAAATTACCGTGGAGGAAGCATGCTGCCTTCCTCACCCGGATATTAATACAGAAGCTGATCTCGTGTATGCTAACCAATGGGCTGCAAACTTATCGGATCTCGAATAACACGAGGACGTGTGCCTTGCAGTATGAAGCGCCGTTAAGCTCATCTTCAATGATGTTTATTACGCCAAATCAGCAAAAAAGCAGGGAGCAATAACAGAAGAATACCTAAGACAAAAACAAGGCGAAAATAATGGACATTGCCTAGGTTCATATGCGCTTCGGGTGGGAAAAAACCCACAATAAAAGTCAATATACATCCCATTAAACCAAGCAAGCAGACCCCATAATAACCCACCTTGCCTCCCGGGATAACGAATGCTTTGGGGCGATCTGCAAATTTTGTCTTTGAGCGCCAAGCAGCTATAAACAAAAGACCATACATTCCCATATACAGTTCAGTACTCAAATCGGTGAACCACCAGTAGATCGCATTAACGCTCGGGAAAAGTAAAAAGCAGGAACAACTAATCGTAACCAACACCGCTTGCAACAGCAAAATCCGAGAAGCCACCCCATGGCGGTTTAAAACATAGAGCCATCTCGGTAAAAAACCGTGACTTGCAGCTACCAATAAACCTCGGGCAGGTGAAATAATCCAATTAATCATACTACCAACGGTACCAATCAAAATGAGTAACATCATCCAAGGCACAAAGGCCTTTAATTGATAAGCCTCCAAAAAGCGATTAAATGCTTGCATTACACCAGCTACCAGGTTGATTTCATTTTGAGGGACCACAAAAGCTATCGCTAACGATCCGAAGATCATGGTACTTAAAATTAAAATTACCGAAAAAAACATTGCCTTTGGAAAGTTCCGTTGCGGATCTTGGATATTTCTTACATGGACTGCAGCTAGTTCCATCCCCAGAAAAGACGTCATAATTGCTGTAAGCGACGCCCATGATTGCATTTCCTGCCAGTGGGGTATTAGTGATTTCAAATCTAAATCAATAGCAACCGGGTGGCCGTCCAAAAGCCAACGGAGCGCCAAAATAATAATAAATCCAATTGGCAATAACAGCCCCGTAATCGCACAAAAACTTGCAAAAAAAGCAGAGGCCCTTAATCCTTTCAAACCAAGTGCTGTTAGGAACCAAAATATGGTTAAGATGGTCGTAACAAGGTAATATTTATTCTGCGCTAGTGCGGGATCAATAAGATAAGCCATGACACCTGCGATGAACAGTAAAATTGAGGGGTACCAAATAATAGTATTAATCCATTGTAACCAGATGGTGAAAAATCCACTGCGACTGCCTAACGCATGGCGCACCCAACTGTAGACGCCGCCCTCTTCGTCAGCCCATAGACATGCAAGCTCGGCAGAAATCAATGCAACGGGTATTAAAAAAATAATTGCCGATACAATGAAGAAAAAAATTAAGGAGGACCCAAAAAGCGCTGTGGCGGGCAAATTACGAATACTGTCTATGGCACCTGTTATTAGCAAAACTAAAGCCAGAACAGAGATTTTTGCAGAGGACCCTGCTCGTACCATCATTGTCCTTTAAAAAACTCTCAGTATATCGTATTTTATATTGTTACTCTATGAAATGTCTTTATCGATTATATGTCGATAATGCTTAGAAATGAGCGAGTAGGTTGAAAACAAAAATTGTTTATTTTACATTACATTGATTAGCCCTTGTTGCTGAACAGGATCTGTCAGATTGCACTATGCTAGCACACTTATGTTAAAAAAATCGTGTCGTTCGTCCATTGCATCCACTTATTGGGTCTGGTTTTTAGGTGCCTTCTTCTTTTTCGTGGACTATGTTTTGCGGGTTTCACCCAGCATTCTCACCCCTACGTTAATGCAGCAATTTCAAACGAGTGCATTCACAATTGGTGGGTTTTCGGCTTTTTTCTATTATGCTTATATCAGCATGCAAATCCCGGTAGGCATTCTGGTTGATAGATTTGGCCCTGCAAGATTACTTATGCTATCAGCTTTTATTTGCGCAGGCAGTACCTATCTCTTTGCGAGTATGACCAACATCCCCTCAGGATTGATTAGTCGCTTATTGATGGGGTTTGGAGCATCTTTTGCTTTTGTTGGCACATTAAAGCTGGTGTCTCTGCGTTTCCAAGCCAATCAATTTGCTTTTTTTGCAGGGCTGACACAAGCAATGGGCATGCTCGGCGCGATGGTCGGTCAAGGGCCTATGGGCTATATCTATCAAAGTTTAGGTTGGCGTACCAGCCTCTATGGGCTTAGCATATTGTTTATTGTCCTTGCTTTCTTGATGATTATTTTTCTTGACGATAAACCTGCCAATTCCTTGCATAGAAGCTCCGATTCCTTAGATGATCCAAACCATACTTCCCCTTCTTTACCTCAATGGGATTCGCTTAAAACGATTTTGACCGATAGGCAGATTTGGCTAAATTGTTTATTCATTGGCTTACTTTACGCACCGAGTGCCTGTTTTGGTGAGCAATGGGGTGCAAGCTTTTTAAGTTTGAGTCAAGGAATTTCAATTGAAGCAGCAGGCCAGGAAACAGGTATGATGTTTATTGGTCTTGCTATTGGCTGCCCCTGCTTAGGTTGGTTATCTGACAGATTAGGACGTCGTCTTTTTGTCATGCGCTTAAGTGCAGCTGCTTGCTTTATCTTATTAATTTCTATTCTTTATGCATCAAGCATACCTGGGATGCCTATACTCACCCCGAAATGTTATACCATTTTATTGTTTATTTACGGTTTTTTTAACGGTGGTATCGTTATTTCATATGCCCTTGCTTCCGAAACCAGCCCTCCCAAACTAACGGGCATCACCCTCGGGATTGTTAACATGGCTTCCGTGATTGTCGGGGCGTTACTTATCCCTTTCGTTGGTTTTATCTTAGATTGCCTGTGGGAAGGACAAATTTCAAATAGCCTACGACTTTTTGAGTTAAAGGATTATCAACTTGCTTTTGCACCCTTACCTCTCGGCTTTTTAATTGCGCTTGCTATTAGTGTTTTCCAGAGGGAACCGAAACGTTCATGAAATAAAATTATTTTTCAGAGGGGACAGCTTATGTATCAGGGATTTTTCAAGTTACCCCATGCACTTCACCTCAGCATTTATAACTATCTTAGTCCAAAAGAATTAGATCACCTTTACGAAACCTACATGCTCTGTAATAACAGAGAACTTTCTGCCCTAGCTTGGCGAGCCTTACTCATGAAACGGGATAAAGGAGCTTACGATTACCAAATCAAGCGGTTAGAAGAGGTTTCTCAATTCCATTTAAACCACCTCCCTAAGAACCCTGATCAATGGATCAAAACCTTACAAATTTTTTTGAAAGATCTAACAGTAAGTAACACTGCACTCATGACAATCGCTGGCCTTTCCTATTTTAAAATAACGACCTTTAATCGTTTAAAAGGGTTCAGTATTCTATATCATGCTTCTGCGCAAACTGCAGCGCCCCAACATTCCCATTCTTTGCTCACGCCAAATATGAGCGAGACTTACCCTCTCATTAATCGATTTTTAAAAAACGGTACGTCTGACGAACAACGTTATACTTTGAATTTGGTAACTATTCTTCTCCCCTTCTACCCCATAGATGAACGAAAATTGTTACTATCGACAATTGTACAACTCATTGAAGATGATCAGCTCTATCTTGATATGAGTGCCTTTAATTGTTTAAAAGTGTTCGCCTTATACCTAAAGCAGCATGAACTTCCTAATTATTTCCTAAAGCTTGCGTTTTTATTGCAAGCTCGTCCCGGGGCAAGCAACTGTTTGGAATCGATTCTTACCCGTCTATCTAATACACAGATTGAGAAGTTGATACAGGATGCTTTCCAAACATTTGAAAAAGTGAATAAAGGCAGCTTAAAAAATCTTGCCGGAGAAAAAACCCTCATAAAATCGCTCGCCTATCTCACGCTATTTGTACACCGCCTTAGCTCGACACAGTGTTACGATTTGGCAAAAATTGTTGTTTCAGCAATGATGTCTCCTCAAGAGACAATCTCACTTCAAAATTACAGGGCATTTCTGCAATATTTTCAAACCTTTACCACGAGATTCACGACTGAGGACAGCAATGCTTTAGTAATGACAATAGTTTCAACTTTGGAACAGGGCCCTGACTCCAACAAAATCGAACTTTCTTGCAAATTCATCGCGCTTTTAGGAAAAAAAATTTGTCAACAATCCCTCACTAAGTGCATCGAGACACTGATGGGTTTGCTGAGCGAAAACCAAGATTTTTTTGATAACAAAAAGTCTTGGAAAACTGAAATACCCTTTATTACCTGCTTAAATACCCTAATCCCCTCTTTAACAAACGATCAACTCACATCCGTAGCTCATTTTCTTTTTAAAATTTCCTTTCCTTTTTCGTCTCGATATGTGCTTTTAGCTATTCTTAATTGCCTTTCGACAATGGCACCCTATTTAAAGCAAATCGGAGACGAACAATGTCAAATGTACTTAGATGAATCTCTCGAGCAAATTCAGCATTTATTATATGAGCCAGCCCCTTCTTTTTATCACGTTGATATGGGTTTAAATGAGTCTATTATGGCGGCTACTATAAGGTATCAAACCGCCTTTGCCTATCGGTTATCCTACGATCAGCGCCAGCGCTTTTATCGAGAGCGCATTTACCCTTCTCTCCTTTCAGCAAACACATCAGAGCGCCAAGCTGCATCCGATAGTTTTAATGCATTAGAACCTTTTTTTGATAAAAACGAGCGGCATTATATTTTAAGTAAATTCATACAAGGGCTAAAAGATCACAACCTCGAGACATTATGTAACTTTTCAGAATGCTTACCGCTACTGTTTAAAGCATGCGAAGCATCTGAATTACTCCCTTTAATTGCATTTGTTACAGAGCAAGTGGAGTCCTTTCATTTGGAATATTATCCTGTTGAAGAAGCCGATGACACCTTCAATGAAGACGCGCCCCTCATTTACCTACAGATCGGGTTATCCAGCTTAACGCACATACCTCGACAATTTTATCGCGATCATCGTGAATCCTACCTACCACTTCATTATCAGCTGATTACTAAGCTGCCTTCCTGGTCGTGTAGTTGGCTACGTAGTCTTGCCTATCAGTATCTCAAGGGTGTTCTTCCCTACTTGATGCCGCAAGAAAAAGCCAATGCCTTTCCTTTACTCTTAGAATCTTTTGATTTGGAGTTTTCACAACAACAACACTTAGCTGCACAACGTTGTTTAAAATGTTTAGTTCTTTGTTGCCAAGAATCACCTCGATCAAATTACATAAAAACATTATTTAATCTTTTCGATTCATTATTATTCGAAAGCTCGGCATTATCGGATCCCAATAACTTACCTTCGTTGTTATGTCCTGGCGCATTACATGGCTTTATGAAATTAGTGAAGCATTTAAACAAACAACAATGTTTAGCTTACAGCTTGCTCATGATGGAACGGCTTTCACATAAGGAAAGCTTTATTAGGCAAACAGCCTTAGAGTGCTTAAGTTCGTTAATAATGCATTTAGATAAACAAGCGCGCGAAGCAGTGTTCGCGCAGCTTACTCTTACTGAGGTTGTAACGAATAGTTCATGTGAAGCCATTACCGCAAAGGTTTATTTAGACCTTTATAACGTTGTTGAAAAACGTTTCTCTCCTAAGCTTTCAACGGCGCTTGAGGAGTTAAACCCAGCAACAGAGCAAACTGGCTGGCCATCGCTGTCCCCATCGTTTTAGAAAAATGGGTCAAGATGTTTTGTTTAAAAGTGTAATTAACGATATTTTCAAGTTGGATAACCTCTCGAGCAATCTGTCCGCTGCTACCAAATCCGTCAATTAACCCTCGCTCCTTTGCTTGTTCACCGGTCCAAAAAAGCCCAGAAAAAGTAGTGTCATCGATTTTTAAACGCGGACCGCGTCCTTCTTTCACCTTACTGATAAATGTCTGGTGCACACCATTGAGAATCGTTTGCAAATAGGCGAGATCTTGAGGTGTTTCAGGAGAAAACGGATCAAGTAAACCTTTATGGGCACCTGCTGTATGCAAACGACGTGTGACACCTACTTTTTGCATCGCATCAACAAATCCAAAGCCGTTGTATAACACACCGATTGAGCCCACCACACTGGAAGGATTCGCGTAAATTTCATCGGCTGCAGCAGCAACGTAATAAGCGGCTGATGCACAAATATCTACACAGACTGCATACGTTTTAATGTCTGGATGTTTTTTACGGTAGTATTGTAGGGTGTTAAACATATAGTCTGCTTGAACAGGGCTTCCTCCGGGACTATTTATGCGCAAAATTAACGCTTTTAATCCTGGATTTTTGTAAGCTGACGCCATACCTTTTGCAAAAAAATCGGCACTGTTGCCTTCACTATCGAAAATGCCTCCGCTTAAATCAATTAATCCAATATGAGGCCCTTCTTGGGCAGTTTTTTCTTCCTCATTATAGAGTTTAATTTGGTAAAATACGTAAATGAGGAATGCAAGAAACAGGAATCGCTTGATCCAACGCCATCGATGCCGTCGCTTTTGCTCCTGCTTTTTTAGATGCATGTAATCGATAATGCTTTGATTTAGCAAAGTTTGGGATTGTGCTGCGTTTTCTGACGGCGAATTCTCAGATGTAGAGGAATGGTTCATCATAATGGCGACTTGATTTTCATGAATGAACCCTCATTTTACGTTAGACAACCATGATTTTAAATGCTGACGGTCACTTCTCTGTATTTTTTTATCAGGGGAAGCTGGCTCAATCCTGTAAAAGGCTTATAAGGGGCTTATTATGCGTATGGACAAACTTACTTCCACCTTTCAAACAGCACTCGCCGATGCGCAATCGTTAGCATTAGGACGGGATCACGGATTCATTGAACCCGAACATTTAATGAAAGCATTCCTTGATCAACAAGGAGGCAGTTTCAAAGCCTTATTAACCAAAGCAGGCGCCAACCTTTCTCAATTTCAAAATGCACTTGATCAAGCAATCAAACAATTTCCCCAAGTTTCTGGAATGGGGGGTGACGTCCACTTATCAAATGCCTTAACCCGTCTGTTAAATTTAACCGACAAGTATGCTCAACAAAGACACGATGCATATATTGCAAGTGAACTCTTTTTACTCGCTGCAATAAATGAGGAAGGCAACTTAGCACGCATGCTTAAACAAGCGGGTGCAAGTAAAGCGTCGATTGAACAAGCAATTAATGAAATGCGCGGTGGTAATACCATTCAGGATCCAAATACGGAAGAACAGCGTCAAGCCTTAACAAAATACACGATTGACTTGACGGCTCGCGCCGAAGAAGGCAAATTAGATCCAGTAATTGGTCGAGATGATGAAATTAGGCGCACTATTCAGGTTTTGCAACGTCGTACTAAAAATAACCCTGTACTCATCGGGGAGCCCGGTGTTGGTAAAACAGCTATTGTTGAAGGCCTTGCGCAACGAATCGTTAATGGTGAAGTCCCTGAAGGCTTAAAAAATAAGCGCTTACTTTCTCTCGATATGGGTGCACTTATTGCCGGTGCTAAATTTCGAGGTGAATTTGAGGAACGTCTTAAAGCTGTGTTGAAAGAATTAGCGAAAGAAGAAGGTCAAGTGATTTTATTTATTGACGAACTGCATACCATGGTCGGTGCTGGAAAGGCCGAAGGTGCAATGGATGCAGGCAATATGTTGAAACCCTCTTTAGCAAGGGGGGAGCTGCATTGTATCGGGGCAACCACTCTTGACGAATATCGACAGTACATCGAAAAAGACGCGGCCTTAGAGCGTCGTTTTCAAAAAGTCTTAGTCAATGAACCGTCAGTTGAAGATACCATTGCAATTCTTCGAGGACTCAATGAGCGCTACGAAGTCCATCACGGCGTTGATATCACTGATCCGGCGATCGTTGCTGCAGCAACTTTATCTCATCGTTATATTACCGACCGAAAATTACCGGATAAGGCCATTGATTTAATTGACGAAGCAGGTAGCCATATCCGGATGGAAATTGACTCGAAACCAGAAAGTCTCGACCGCTTGGAACGACGCCTCATTCAATTCAAAATTGAACGCGAAGCGCTTAAAAAAGAAACCGATGACGCTTCCAAAAAACGGCTTACCGATCTTGAGGAAAATATCACCACCCTCGAAAAACAATACACGGATCTTGAAGAAATTTGGAAATCTGAAAAAGCTGTCTTGCAAGGGGCTACACATATTAAAGAAGCACTTGAGCAAGCCAAGCAAGCACTCGAGTCGGCACGACGCACAGGTGACCTCACTCGCATGTCAGAATTGCAATACGGGCGCATCCCTGAGCTGGAAAAACAGCTAGCACAAGTTGCTCAACAAGAAAGTCATGAAACCAAGCTGGTACGAAACAAAGTAACAGAAGAAGAAATTGCGGAAATTGTTTCGAAGTGGACCGGCATTCCTGTCGCCAAAATGCTCGAAGGAGAAAAAGAAAAATTAATGCATATGGAGGACGCTCTACATCATCGTCTAATAGGACAAGATGAAGCTGTTTCAACCGTCTCCAATGCCATTCGCCGGGCACGAGCTGGTTTGTCTGACCCTAAAAGACCGATCGGATCATTTTTATTTCTTGGCCCCACCGGTGTTGGTAAAACGGAATTATGCAAAGCATTGGCTGCCTTTTTGTTTGATACCGAAGATGCGATGGTACGTATCGATATGTCAGAGTTTATGGAAAAACATGCCGTTGCACGTTTAATCGGTGCGCCCCCGGGTTATGTCGGTTACGAAGAAGGTGGCTACCTTACAGAGGCAATACGTCGGCGTCCTTACGCTGTTATTTTATTGGACGAAGTTGAAAAGGCCCATGGTGATATCTTCAATATTCTTTTACAAGTTTTAGACGATGGTCGTCTAACCGATGGTCAGGGGCGTACGGTCGATTTTCGAAATACCGTCATTGTTATGACCTCCAATTTGGGCTCTTCCTTAATTCATGATATGGGCGGTAAAGGCGATGAAGCAGCTTTAAAAGTGGCAGTTATGAACCTTGTACAACAACATTTTCGCCCTGAATTTATTAATCGAATTGATGATACTGTTGTATTTCATTCCCTTGGAAAAGATCAAATCGCTTCAATTGCTGCCTTGCAAATTGAAGCATTAGAACAACGCTTACAAGCACAAAACATTGGCCTTGATGTAAGTCCGGAAGCAGTCGATTACCTAGCGAAAGCGGGTTACGATCCTGTCTACGGAGCGCGTCCGCTTAAAAGGACTGTACAACAAAAATTGGAAAACCCGCTTGCTCAAGCTTTGCTAACAGGACAATTTAGTCCTGGAGACACCATTCACGTTCGTTTTGAAAACGATAAATTGCAATTTTCTCAATAGGTAAAAAATGATATTAGACCAAGCGCTTGAAACGACCATGGCGGATTACATCGATACTCTACGTGAACCGCTTTTAAACCTTAGTATAAAAAACATGGGGATCACTCATGCTTTTTCACAAGACGAGGGCCGGCTGCGTTTAAATTTACGCGCTGGTTTTCCTATAGAACCGCTTGAAAAAACACTGAGACCTCTTCTTGAACGCTACTTGCAACAAGTTATGCAGGACGTTGCCTTCGAGGTTACTTTCGAGTCTTGTATCAGACCGCATCGTACCCAAATGGCTTCAAAAGGTTTAAGAGGCATTAAAAATACATTGGCTATTGGCTCTGGAAAAGGAGGCGTCGGCAAATCAACTGTTGCTTTAAACCTTGCTGTGACCTTGGCAAAAGCCGGCGCACGGGTAGGATTGCTCGATGCAGATATTTATGGACCTAGTATACCTTTAATGTTAGGTGCCGCCAGTGGATCGGTGAACGTCACCGAAGAAGATCGCTACCATCCCCTACCAATGCATGGTGTGCAGGCTATGTCGATCGCATACTTAATGGATTCAGCACAAGCACTGATCTGGCGCGGCCCAATGCTTGCAAAGTCATTGATGCATATGTTGGATAACACCCAGTGGGATAATTTAGATTACTTATTGATTGATTTACCACCCGGTACCGGCGATATTTCTTTAAGCTTGGCGCAAAAAGTCCCACTCACCAGTGCAGTTGTAGTAACAACCCCGCAAAACGTGGCCACTTTAGACGCACAAAAAGCGTTACAGCTTTTTGAAAAATTACAAGTCAATGTACTGGGACTGATTGAAAACATGTCCGTCCATACTTGCAGCCATTGTGGTCATCAAGAAAGTATTTTTGGGAACGGCGGTGCCCATGCTCTGAGCAAAGCATATCAAGTCGATTTGTTGGGACAATTGCCCCTGGATACCCGCATTCAGCGCGCTGGAGACACAGGAAATCCTTCCTTAATACAAAATACCCCTGATTTGGCCGACACCTGGTTAAAAATTGCCCTAAGAATAGCTATTGAGCTCGGTAAACGACCTTTAAATTATGCAGACAAATTACCCGAGATCGTTTTGGAAACAACCACTTGTTAGCCTATTCTAGACAACGTTTATAGTAATATCATAGGGATCAGTTATTGTATTTTAAGATCATTTCTGTGTATTTTTTAAGCTATACTTATCACTGTGTCTATTACGATAAGGATCACGACTATGAAAAGGATAATCGCATTATTAATGACTACTGCCTTTATGAGCGCTGCTTTTGCAAGTGATAATCGCCCTCTAGGTGGTACAATGACGCCTGACAATAACGGTATGCCTTCTACCCAACAAGGTACTGATGGTATGAATAAGAACATGGACAACATGGGAAAAGGCACTGACGGTACCATGGGAACAAGCGGTAATACCGGTACTCCTGGTTCTTCTTCAGGCTCTAGTACAGGGACTCAAAATAATAATTCTGGTAATACCACAACACCGCCAACAAATACCGGAACCGGTGGTTATTAATTTCTACTCGCTTGCGCGAGTTTTTTTACATTATGATTTTTTCTGTAGCGCTCTATGACTCGCCTTGGTCATAGGCGCTTGCATTTGCGTTTCTGGATAAAAAAACAAAGCCTTATTTTTTTGATGCGTATACTTTAAAAGTGAATCTGCAACAGTATCGTGGCCTGTAATTCTTGCAACTTCGTAAGGGCTAAGGCACTGATTCTTTCCAAACAATCTCGCGGATCGTCGCCAATGTTTAAACCGCACTTGCGCCGTCGGATTAAGCGATTTCACAAAATTATCAGCGCTTCCTTCCGGCATTAATAAATTTTTACTTCCTAACCAGAAGTGAGCTGATGTATCAAGCTTAGGATGTGTTAAAAACAGGTAGGTTATTTCCTCATAACCTTTGTAAGCAGCTATAAACAATGGACTCATTTGCTCTATATTAAGCGCATTAATATCTGGCAAAGAATGTTGCAAGATATATTTAATGGTTTCTAGATCACCGTACTGACAAAGTAAATGTAGCACCGTATTATCAAATCTATCCCTTTGATTAACGTCAGCGCCATATTGTAAAAGTATTTTTATAAACTGCGCATTCTTATTGATTGCTGCCCATATCAAAGGAGGCGTTTCAAACGTTGGCAAACCATTAGGATCAGCTTGGTTTTCCAATGCGCCTAATAAAGCGGCTTCATCATGATTGAGAATTGCCAAATAGAGTAAATCGTTACGATAGGTTTGTTGGGAATGCAATATGCGTTCGTGCGCAATCATAAACGTTTGCGGATCATTCAAATAGCAGGCTAAATATGCCAATGTTTCCGATACATTTCTTGAATACCATTTATTTTGAAGTTGTTTGTCATTATGCTCTCTGATTTTAGCTAACTGCTCATTAAGATATTTGTCTCGATCTTTCCCCGGAATAATAATAGTAGTATTGCAGCATAGTAAATTCGACACCTTCGTTAAACTTGCAAAAATTTTATCTGCAAGCAGTTTCGTTTGCTGCACGCTGTAAAACCCAATCGCACTATCTTCTGTATCAATAAGAATCCAACGCGGGAACTTTGCAGTCTGATCAAAATAAAGTCCAATACTATGAATATTATCTGACAGAATAAAAGCCACCTTTTTGTGGGTATGCTTCTTTTTCTGATCGAAGTAAAAAATATTCGCAAGCGTTTCGATATGTTGTTCTAGTTCCTGAGGGGTGTAAGTGTTGGTAATTGAATTAAGTGGCAAAAGATATCCAATTTTTTCCATTTTCCAGGAAGAAGCAAAAAAAGAAATCGTTTCTAAATGAATTTGTGATAAGTCTGCATTAAACAGACCAGCAAATTTTTCGGGGTTTTGATAGAGCAGAATTTTTTCATAAAAGGCTTTTACTTCGATTTCAGACAGTTCGCTCTGTCCTGTAAAAAGAAGATCTAAAAACTGAAAAAATGTTTTTTTATCGCCGGTGATTAATAACTCCAAACAACTTGTCGCGAAACCGTAACAAATAAATGCCGGTAATTGATAGCCAAGTTGCAAGCCATAATTTACAACCGTTTCTCGAAGAGGCATAAATGGAGGCATGGATTTAGCTCCCAAATTTTTGATTTGGGATTTTGCCTACTTTTAAAACAGATTGCAAGCAACTCTTATGGCGTTTATAAACGCCATACTCAAACAGCTAGGTGGCTTATTGCTAATTACTACCCGTAAAAAGAGATGCTTGGGTATTGTCTTGATCGGACGCTTCGTGACCTTTTGAAGAATCTGTTTCGGTAAAAAAGGTATTTACACTAAGAGCAGGTATTAATATTGGTTTCAGTGCAGCCTGTCTTATTAGCGTGGCAACTTCTTCATGTCCCATAATGGCTGCAATTTCATCCGGTTTTAGAATAAGAAAGCGCCGCTCTTCCTGATCAACCGAAAACTTTTTCAATAGCATTTGTGTCAAAATCCAATCAATCATGCGACTTCGAATTTCCATCGATTCGGATTTTGCAAAAGTTAAAAGCTCTTCAGCACTCTTGTTTAGAGGCGACATATTAGCACCGGCTTTAAGCAACACCTTCACCATGGGTCCGTTACCGTACTGCGCAGCATAGAATAAAGCAGTTGCGGTTTGGTAAGAACAATTAACATCAGCACCTTTACTTAAAAGTAATTCCACCACCTCGATATGACCGTTCTGAACAGCAATCAACAGCGGCGTTTGCCCGTCGTCCACTACGTCTACTGCTGCCCCTTTTTCTAAAAGTAATTGCACAACCTTGAAGTGTCCACTGGATGCAGCTGCCCCAAGGGGATGTATTTTATTTTTATCTTCTATGCGCTCTCCTTTTTCCAATAGAAAACTTACCACGTCGAGATGTCCCTGGTAAGCTGCTAATGCTAATAGCGTTTTATTAGGTTGATCGGTTAGAGTTAAATCAGCTCCATGATCCACTAACGTTTTCACTGCCTCAAAGTGCCCCGATTGCACGGCCATTAATAGAGGGGTTACCAGGCCTCGACCTTTATCAATTTCTGCACCATGTTCGAGTAAGACATCTATCACCGCTGCATGACCAGCTTGTGCAGCAGCTAAGAGAGGCCTATCGCCATCATCATTTTCTTGGTTAACATCAGCACCGTGTTTAATAAGGTTACGAACATTCTCGATTGGTCCACGATAGCAAGCCGTTAGAAAAGCGCTCACTCCGCGTTGACCTTTTTGATTGGGATCCGCTTTGTTTTCTAAAAGTTTTAATACAATTGTTACAAAGTTCCCTTTAACAGAGGCCATTAAAGGCGTCTCTTGGGATTGATTAGGACGATTAACATCCGCACCTTTTTCAAGCAACTTATCTACCACCGGTTCAAAGCCCTCGCGCACTGCTAAAAATAAAGGAGTTAACCCCAAGTCAGTCGCTTGATTAACATCGGCGCCGCCCGCGAGAAGAGCTTCAACAATACTTAAATGCCCCTTTTCCGAAGCAACATGCAGAGGTATAGCAGCGTTGAGGGTACATTGATTAACGTTAGCTCCCTGTAGTATTAATAAATTCACAAGCTCGGTATAGCCCTTTTGCGCGGCGATAAAAAGAGGAGTTGTGCCCTTATCATTTGCTTGGTTAACATCAGCTCCTGCTTCTATCAATGCGTGCGCAACCTCATACATACCTGAATAGACAGCCAAGTATAAAGCAGTCATTAATTGATCATTTTGCTGATTAATGTCAACGCCTGTTTTTATCAAATGCTTAACTACATTCAAATGTCCCCGCTCTGCTGCTAAGAGAAACGGTGAGATACCCGATGCATGAGGGACATTAATTGCCCCTTTTTCTAAGAGATATTCTGCAGCCTCGGGATGATTATTGTAGACAGCGTACAATAACGCTGTTTGATTATCTTTAGTGATTTGATTAACATCCGCTCCATTCGCTAGCAGCACTTCTAGGGTTTTAAGATGCCCTTTTTCTGCGGCAAACGTCAAAGCGGTGCCCCCAGCAAGGTTAACTTGGCTGATTTCTGCGCCTTTGGATAAAATCAGTTGCGCCAGATCCCAATCACCGTTTAACGCGGCATGATGCAAAACCGTATTATGTCTTGCATTTTTATGATTAACGGCGATACCTCGTTCAAGCAGTAATTTTACTGCTTCATTTTGTTTTACAGCTATCAGAATCAGGGCTAATGTATTTCCGTAATCATCCATTGCTTCGTTTACATTAAAAAGGGTGAAGCAACAGGTGATCATTGCCTTTAATGAAGCATAGGCGCGATTTTTATAAGCACATCGAACAAATTTTCTAACTTTGTGAGGCTCCTCTTTTTTAATATACTCAGCCAAATCTATTAGCGCTTGATCGGAGAGGTTAGTTGGATGCCTAAGCACCGTGCGTGCAAACTTAATGAAGTGCTTCTTACCATAGTAATTTTCGTTCTTAAAAATTTCTTGAAAGAACAAATCATGGCAAGAAGTTTGTCGGATAATTTGCAAAAAGCACTTTTGACGTAAGGTGAATTGATTGTCATTGCTAAAAAGCATTTTATAGAAGTCAATAAGATGTTCCTTATCGAAAGCAGGTAACACCGCCTCTGTTTTGATGGGGAAAAAACTCAAATCATTTTCTCTGCCTAATGCGCGCGACATAATCTGCTCTTGTAAAGCAGTCTGTTCTTCAGCGGCAAGAATCACATATTCATCATTAGCGAGGATCTTTAAAAAACCTGTTCCATTAAATAAATAAGCAATCCCTTGATATTTTAAGGTGACCTCTGCCAATACTTTCAATTTATAAAGTTGTTCGACCAACAAAGCGTCTAAAACGGCTTGAAATTCTGTTTTAGGCACCATACTCACTTGCCAGACCTCTTTACCATCAACAAGTTTTTCTTCTTCCGTATAAATATAGAGCTTTTGTAAACGTCGCTTTAATGCCGTTGATTCTGTTAGTCCAAAAAATTTGGCATAGTCTTCTATGCAGCTGTAGGTGTTTGCATTACTGGCATCAAAGGCTTGATGGGGCAATGGCGGCAATAAGCGGTGCATTTCTGCTACAAACAGATCTAATGTAAACCTTTCCTCGATAAACGCAGGCAATTTATCAAGTGCGTCGAGGTTAGCACCTAGCGGCGCATAATTATCTTCTTGTTCGTTACAGCCGTATTCACTAGCGATGAAATTAAAATAGGCATTAACGTAATGAATTTCGTTTTCCACGCCGGGAGATAAATCCCGTTCGGCGATAAATGCCTGAACGATTCCTCGTAATAAATTTTCCTTAGCCATATGAAGCGTTGATTCAACAGCGGTAGTGCTAAAATGGCGTAAAGCCATATTAAACTGAGAAGATGCTCCAACCGCACACCTACTCACCTCATAATCTTGCACCAATTCGGGACGAATCGCATTATTACAAATAAACCATAGCTGTTCTTCCAAGTCTTTCTTAGCACGATGCAGTCCGGCTACATTTGCAGTAACCGAGTTTGTATCCTTTAGTCTATCAATCTGATGTTCCTTATAAACCTTAAAAATAGGGTATTTTCCTTTGGTATGTTCTATAACAAATGTTAATAAAAACTGCATTTGCTCACGGCTTTTTTCAAAATTAGAAGCAAGATCGTTACTGTGGTAATGGACAGGATTTTTTCCGTCATACAATTTTTTTAATTGTTCACTGTTCCATTTAACTATTTCTGGAGTGAGTTTCGTGGCTTTGGAGGAGATAAAGTTAGGTAAGAACATAATTGCATCAAAAGATAATATAATGCCGAATTATCTTTCAAAGTGAGCAATTTTTTCAATCAAAATCATCATTTAATACAAAAAAATAACAATATTAATAGAATTTAATTGAACACCACCCTAATTTTTAAAACATCCGGAAGCCTGCGGCCCTTGTCCTTTATCGTTGTCTGTTTGCTTGAGAGGAGAAAAAAGCCGGTGAATATTTTTTATTGGTGGTGAGGGTAAGGCATAAAACGATTGAATTAACTTTGCAATTTCGTCATTTCCCATAATTGCCGCTATTTCATAAGGCTTCATATAATAGGTTATTTGATATTTTTTTTCCTGAGGCAGGCGCACCATTTTAATGTTTTGGTCTCCTTGATGTGCAATCCAGTCCATCATACGACTTTGTACCGCCAAACAATAATTTTGCGCAAATTTTATTAGGTTATTCGACGTACTTTCAAAATCAGTGATACTTGCGCCTGCTAACAACAATTCTTTTACGATGGATTCATGACCATTTTGAGCAGCTACAAATAAAGGCGTCGCCGTTTGACAGCTTTGATTAACTGCTGCTGCATGTTTCAAGAGAATTTGAACAACCTCTAAATTCCCGTTTTTTGCTGCTGCAAACAAGGGAGAGCCCATTTCGGCACCTTGATTGATTGCTGCTCCATTTTTTAAAAGGATTTCTACAATATTTGCATGGCCTCTTGAGGCCGCACTAAATAACGCGGTCCCTTTGTTATCCATCGCATTGATGCCTGCACCAGCGGCTAATAATTCATTCACCACCTCGACGCGACCGTTTTGGGCTGCTCTAATGAGCGGGGTTGCTCCCCACTGGTTACCCAGATGTACGTCAGCACCGTAGCTTAATAACATCTTGACAGCTTTCTCATAACCGTTTTGCGCTGCCATTAATAAAGGCGTTGCATAGTTTCTTGCTTGATTTACAGCTGCCCCTGCTTGTAGTAATGCTTCAATCACTTGATCGTGGCCATTGACAGCAGCGATAAATAAAGCCGTTTCACTTAATACCGTGATTTGATTAATGTCGACATCGTAGGCAAGAAGCGATTTTACAATGTCAACGTTTCCTTTATAGGCTGCCAAAAAAAGTGGTGTCACACCCTGTTTGTCGGCTTGATTCGCTATAGCACCTTTTGCCAATAACAACTTAACAATATCGAGGTAATCATAATTTATCGCTAGGATAAGTGGTGTAACGCCTTCGGCATCCGCTTGATTAAGATTCGCTCCCTCGGTCATCAAAGCAATCACAATTGATTCGTATCCTTTTTCCACGGCAATATACAAAGGGGTTAACGCTTCTAGCGTTTTTTGATCGATTGCCGCCTTATGCATTAGAAGAGCATTAACCAACTCCAAATGACCTTCCTCGGCAGCTATAAATAACGGACTTTCGCCGCTCTTATTTACACAGTTAACATCAGCGTTCTCTGCTAAAAGCAACTGGCTTGCCTCCAAAAATCCATATTCTGTAGCGACGTGTAAGGGAGTATCACCTTCAATCGAGGCTTGGTTTACTGCAGCGCCGTGCTCTAAAAGTACCTTAATAATTGCTAAACGGTTGTTTTCAGTGGCAGTATACAATGGGGTTAGGCCATCCTTATTAGCTTGGTTAACGTCAGCGCCGAAGGCTATTAAGGCTTGTACTATTTCTAAAAATCCTTTCTGAGCAGCTAAATAAAGAGGCGTCAAACCGTTTGAGTTGGCTTTATCAACTTTAACACCCGCTGAAAGCAATTCATTGATAGTTGCTAAGTGACCCGCACTTGCTGCCACCAAAAGAGGCGTCAGTCCTTTTTTACTCACATGATTGACCTCCGCGCCTTTTGCTAATAGCAATTTCACAACCTGGGTATGTCCATTTTGTGAGGCTAATAGCAATGCGGAAGTACCAATTCGACTCACCTGATTAACATTTGCACCTTTTTCTAAGAGCAATCCAACAATCTCTGTTTGTCCGCTTTTTGCAGCTAATATCAAAGGGGTAATTCCTTGCTGACATGATTGGTTGACGTCGTTTACTTTTGTTAACAGCGTTTTAACGATGCCCCAATGGCCGCTCTGCGCGGCTAAAAATAGAGGTGTTGCCCCCACGGTATTAGATTGATTACTATTAGCGCCTTTTTCTAACAAGGCTTGGACAATTTCTAAATGACCCCATTCTGCTGCCATGATCAGAGGTGTTACCCCTGACAGATTTGCTTGATTGATCGCAACAGCTTGAGTTAATAGTGCGTTGATCACTTCAACCTGCCCTGCTTGTGCCATTTTAATCATTAATGTATTTCGTTCTGCATCGATACGTTCGTTACAATCGAATAGATTTTGGCTGTTTTTAATCATGACAGTTAACGCTAATAGCGCATTATTACTATATGCTTTGAGAATACATGTTCTTAATTCATTCGGTTCTTCTTTTTTTAAGAAAGCAACCAGCTTGCTTAATACCTCTTCAGTTAAAGAATGCGGATGAGAGAGCAAAGCTTCAGCAAACTGCAGGCTATGTTTTATATGATCCTGGTGCTCTTTTTCAAAAATAGTTTGAAAATACAGGTTAAATGACAATTCCCGCTGCATTATATGAAGAAAACATTTTTCGTGTAACGTTAGCAAAGATGAATCTTTGAACGTTTCTTGATAAGCGTAAATAAGATGTTCATCATCTAGCATTTTCAGGAGCTCGTCTGAGGTGAAAAAACATTCTTGCAGCTTATCGTGACGACCCAACAAACGTAAAAAAAGTTGATCCTGCAGTGCTTTTTCTTCTTCCTTGTCTAGTAATGAATAGTCGGCCTTGGATGATACTTTTAAAAAAAGCGTTCCATTAAATAGATAAACCGCATTTTTCCATTCCAAAGTAACAAATGCGATGACATTCGCACGACAAAGTTGCTCTACTATTAATGCATCTAAACTCGCGTTAAAACCTTCGATAGGAATCATTTTGGCTTTGAGTAAATTTTTTCCATCAATAAGAATTTCTTCTTCTATATAGTCGTATAAAAGATATAAGGCATCTTTTAATCGCTTGGCTTCGCTTGGCCCAAAAAATTGCGCATAATCAGAAATACTTCCATAAAGCAGAGCATCACTCGCATCGAACGCTTGTCGTGGTAATGATGGGAATAAGAAATGCACCCTCTCTAAAAAAGCATTTAATGTGAAATGCTCTGTGACATATTTCGATAAATTATCTAAATTTTCTAGCGTTAAAGCCTCTGGCGCAAACTTATCGTCTTGCTCCTCACAGCCATATTCGCTGGCTAAATAATTGAAATAAGCGTTTACGTAATGCACTTCATTTCCAGGCAGCGGAGATAACTGATATTCGCTCACAAATGCCTGTACCAATCCTCGTAATAAGGCCTCTTTTGATGCGTGCAGTGCCGTTTCTACGCCAGTGGCACTAAAATGGCGTAAGGCCATGTTGAGATTGGAAGCGGCACCGACCGCACACTGACCGACTTCATAATCGTTTAAAAGTTCGGGTCGAATCCGGTGATTACAAATAAACCACAGGTGTTCTTCTAAATTTTTTTTTGCCCAATGTAAACCGGCTTCGATCATAAGATCAGGAGAAATTTCTGTTAATTTATCGATCTGCTTCCGGTATCGCTTAAAGAGTGGGTAGACACCGTTGGTTTCTTTGATGATAAAATCCAACAATGTCAGCAGTTGCTTTTTGCTGATTTTAAAATCAAAAGATGGGCTCTTGCTGTAGTAGATTGTTTCGTTTCCCGCATAAAGCATCTCGCATTTTTTACGGTTCCATTCAACTTCTTCTGCCGTTATATGTTTCAGTTTAAACGCTAAAAAAGAAGGTAAGAACATATAAGCCTTATTTAAAAATAATGGCTCATCATCCGTCACCCTTAGCTATGATGTCAATTTTGAACATTTTTTAGCAGGAATGCGAAGGCTATCTAATCGGTTGTAATCAAAGCAATAGCTTGGAGAAAATTAGGACGTAAAAAAACTCTGCCGTCACAGAGGACGGCAGAGTTTGGGAGTATCAAGAAAAACGGGAGGCGATTACATCATGCCCATGCCGCCCATTCCACCCATACCACCCATGCCGCCCATGTCACCAGCACCAGGCATCGCTTCTTCTTTCTTAGGAATATCAGCGATCATGCATTCGGTGGTTAACATTAAGCTTGCAACAGAAGCTGCATTTTGCAAGGCGGTACGTGTCACTTTCGTTGGATCAATAATACCGAACTCAACCATGTCACCAAATTCACCTGTTGCTGCATTGAAACCGAAGTTATTGCTGTTTTCTGCGACTTTATTAATGATCACAGATGGCTCGAAACCTGCGTTCTCAACGATTTGGCGAATAGGTGATTCGATAGCACGACGTAAGATGTTGATACCCATATCTTGGTCAGCGTTGTCACCTTTTAAACCATCTAAGCTTTTTTGAGCACGGATTAAGGCAACACCACCACCGGCAACGATACCTTCTTCAACGGCAGCACGTGTTGCATGCAGTGCATCTTCAACGCGGGCTTTCTTTTCTTTCATTTCAAGCTCAGTCGCAGCACCTACTTTAATCACTGCCACACCGCCGGCTAACTTCGCAACACGTTCTTGAAGTTTTTCACGATCGTAGTCAGAGGTTGTTTCTTCAGCTTGTGCGCGGATTTGTGTAATGCGTGCTTGGATATCGCTTTCTTTTCCTTCACCGTCGATGATAGTTGTGTTTTCTTTTGTCACAACGATACGTTTTGCTGTACCTAAATCATCAAGAGACGCACCTTCTAACGTTTTACCAATTTCTTCAGAAATCACTTGGCCATTGGTTAGAATAGCAATATCTTGCAACATCGCTTTGCGACGATCACCGAAACCGGGGGCCTTAACAGCGCATACTTTAACAATACCACGCATGTTATTAACGACTAATGTTGCCAATGCTTCGCCTTCAATATCTTCTGCGATAATGAATAAAGGTCGACCTGATTTAGCAACGCCTTCTAAAATCGTTAACATCTCACGAATATTAGAGACTTTCTTGTCAACTAACAAAATGTACGGATGATCTAATTCAGCACTCATGTTTTGCTGATTATTGATGAAGTACGGAGAAATATAACCGCGGTCAAACTGCATACCTTCAACCACAGTTAATTCATTTTCTAAACCGTTACCGTCTTCGACCGTAATCACGCCTTCTTTGCCCACTTGATCCATAGCTTCAGCAATGATGTCACCGATGTTATGGTCAGAGTTTGCAGAAATTGACCCAACTTGCGCAATGGCTTTGCTGTCTTTGCAAGGAACAGAGCGACTCTGCAAGTCTTTTGTAACGACCAAAACTGCTTTATCAATACCACGCTTTAAATCCATTGGATTCATGCCGGCAGCAACGGCTTTACTACCTTCTTTAATAATGGCCTGCGCAAGAACAGTCGCTGTTGTCGTACCATCACCTGCTGCATCAGACGTTTTAGAAGCAACTTCCTTAACCATCTGAGCACCCATGTTTTGAAAGCGATCGGATAATTCGATTTCTTTCGCCACAGAAACACCGTCCTTTGTGATCGTGGGAGCACCGAAGGATTTTTCTAAAATAACGTTACGTCCCTTAGGACCCATTGTTACTTTTACTGCATTTGCTAGGATTTGAACACCTTTGCTGATTCGCTCACGAGCAACATCACCTGCACATATATCTTTAGCCATAAAATAATCTCCTTAAGATTAAGTTATTAATTAGAACGCGAAAGGCTGACTAACCTTCAATAACACCCATAATGTCATCTTCGCGCATTACTACCAATTCTTCGCTGTTGATTTTGATTTCTGTACCAGAATACTTACCGAATAAGACTTTATCACCGACATTGATTGTTAAAGCACATACATCACCATTGTCTAAGCGCTTGCCTGGACCTACAGCGACAACAACACCACGCATGGGCTTTTCCGCCGTCGCACTGTCAGGAATAACAATACCACCCGCTGTAGTGCGTTCTTCTTCCATACGTCGAACAACCACACGATCGTGTAAAGGACGAATTTGCATACTTATCTCTCCTCATTTCTTCGTTATGACCTATAATGTTCAGATAGAGCTCTGAATTGTTAGCGCTTATTCCTCGTTTGCATCAAGATCAAGAAAGTCACTTGATTAAGGGGAATATCGCTAGCTGTTAGCTTTTATGGGGGCTAGACTGATAATTTCAAGGGGGAGGTTGTAAAAAACACAATGAAAAAAGCATTATTTTTTTTAGTCTTCTTTTTTATTTCTACGGTTGGTTATAGTGCTCCACTCCCTGCAAACCAGGCGTTTTCCCCCGAAATCAGTATCCTAGACCCAAACACCGCTTTAATTCATTGGCATATTGCACCGGGTTATTTTCTTTACAAGGATCGGATTTATTTAGAAAAAAATCCGAAAAACACAGATAACCTTACCCAATTAGGATTACCTCGTTTTCCACAGGCATCGATTAAACAAGATAAAGTTTCCCATGCAGCTATTGCCATTTACCGCAATGATCTCTCTGTTTCGGTCCCTGTCTTAACAACCAATGACCGAAAGGAACTCCAAGTTAACTTACATTTTCAAGGCTGTTCTGACGAAGGATTTTGTTACCCACCCGAAAACCGTCAAGTCAAATTCGTTTTCAATCAAGCCATTGGATTGTCCGCTGCTACCCTCTTGCCCTATGACGAAACTGCCAATGAAGATGAGACTAGTTATTCAGATAACGCGGAAAATGCTACCCCCCAGACAACCCTCGTAACAGCAACAAGCTCACCTGCCACTTCAAGTAATGACAATTCATTTGAGGCTCGCCTTGAAAGCACCATGGCGAACAATTACTCCGGCCTAACCTTTCTCTTGTTTTTTGGGTTTGGATTATTACTCGCTTTTACCCCCTGCGTTCTACCGATGATCCCCGTACTTTCTGGAATCATCTTAGGTCAAAGCACGCCTCTTTCAACAAAACGCGCCTTTCTGCTATCAGGAAGCTATGTATTAAGCATGGCTGTTACTTATGCGGCTATTGGTGCAGTGGTCACTTTTTTTGGCAGCAATCTACAAATTATGATGCAATCAACTTGGGCAATTATCAGCTTAAGCCTGCTTTTCGTTGGGCTTGCTCTGTCGATGTTTGGTTATTATGAACTAACAATGCCCCAAGCTTGGCAAAGCAAATTAGCCGGTATTCAATCGAAACAACAACGAGGAAACTATCTAGGCGCTGCAATAATGGGAGCGCTTTCTACCTTGATCCTTTCCCCGTGTGTAACAGCGCCCTTAGTCGGTGCTTTAAGTTATATTGCACAAACAGGTCAGGTTTTATTTGGTACCATTACCTTGTTTTTTCTCGGCCTTGGTATGGGCACACCGCTGCTCATTATCGGCACATCTGCTGGTAAATGGTTACCTAAAGCCGGCCCCTGGATGAATAAAATTAAAACTTTTTTTGGCGTCCTATTGCTGGCTGTCGCCATTTATTTACTGAGCCGCCTACTTTCAACGGCAGTTGTGGCGATACTCTGGGCTGGTCTATTTATCTTTACCGCTACGCTCCTATGGAAAAGTGCTACTGAAAAAAAATGGCAGTATGTTTTTCCTGCGCTTTTTTTTATTTATGGCAGTCTGATTTTGGTTGAAACCAACCTCGCAGGACATCCAACTCGATCCCCTTTGCTAGCCCCTGCTGAGCATGTGTTATACGCTTTCATTGGAAACAACACCCCCTCCCTTGCTCCACTGATTCAAGCTAAAACCGTCACAACCCTGGAAGATTTAGAAACGCACCTGACGCAATCCAAAGGAAAATTAATCATGGTGGATTTTTATGCTGATTGGTGCACGTCTTGCCAAGTTATGGAAAGCACAACCTTCCGAGATCCCGCCCTTGGAACGGCTATGCGAAATCTCGTGATTTTAAAAGTTGATTTAACGAGTAATAAGCAAGCGAAAACCTTATTGAAGAAATTTCAAGTCGTCGCTCCGCCTACCTTTGTGTTTCTCGATCAAAAAGGGCGGGAATGCAAGCAGCTGCGCTTGGTTGGAGAGCATTCAGCACCGCAATTTTTGAAGCATGTCGATGAATTAGTTGATTTGACGTCCTGATACATTTAACTTGGCCGTTAATAGATTAAAATTTAATCTTATTGACCGTTAAATATTCGCAAGTAGGCATCAATCACCCTTCTCGCCTAGAGCGCTTGTTCCCTTTAAGGTATACTATCGCTCATTTTTGTAGAAACCGAGCACCTATGATACGTCATTCTTCCAAAATGTTAATTTTAGCGCTTAGTCTTTCTCTATCTGCTTGTGCCAAGTGGGGAAAAGGCGATACCGGTGAAGACGCGAGCCCTTTCCAGGGCATGACCGCCAAACAATTATTCACCGAAGCCAATGATTATCTTTCAAAAGAGCAATATGACAGTGCGGCAAAACGTTATGATGCACTTGAAACCATGTACCCTTTTAGTGATTACGCAGAGCAGGCGGAGAAAAACTTAATTTATGCTTATTATCAAAAGGAAGATTACGCCTCAGCTGCTGCAACTGCGGAACGATTCATTCATCTTTACCCCCGTACTCGCAACGTTGATTATGCGTATTACATGAAAGGGCTTTCAAACTTTCAGCAATCGCGGGGCACTTTTTCCAGCTTTTTACCTTTAGATGAATCGTGGCGTGATCCAGGTACACAAACACAAGCTTACACGGATTTCGCAACGCTTATTCAAAAATTTCCCGAGAGTTCCTATAAAGCCAATGCGCTACAACGGATGATTTACCTCCGCAATCAATTTGCGAAACGCGAATTAAATACCGCTAACTATTATTATGAGCGCAAAAAGTACGTTGCGGCTGTTGCAAGAGCAAATGCCGTTATTAAAAATTATCCGCAAGCCCCAAGCGCTAAAAAAGCACTTGCACTTATTTATCATGCAAACAAGGCCATGGGACTTCAACAGGCGGCAGCTGATGCACTAAACGTTTACCAGTCAACCTACCACCAGCACCCCACCGCTATCGGTTGATCTTTTTGAAAAAGGCATCTGTTTATTAATAAGCAGATGCCTTTCATAGCTTCAGTAAATGTTAAAAAATAAGGATTAACCTTAAAGAATGTTTTTGACAACATTTTTATTTAAGATTGAATAGCGCTCAGTTGTTGTTTTTTTTCCAAAGTATTTATTATCCGGCAGGATTCAGCCGCATCACCTGCTTTGAGACTAAAAAATCCAAAGTCTTGTGAGCCAATCGTTTGCATTTCATTAGCCAACGTCACACGGTCATTATTTGCCAAGGCTACTTTAATTTCCTGCATTTCTTCTTGAGAAAAATGAGGATTTTTCGTTAAATCATCTAAGAGCTGGTTGAAATTTTCTTTGCTGGCAATAACAATTGACTCTGTTAGTGTTAATCGCCTGCTTAGCAACTCCTCCAAAACAAGTTTAGAACAATGAGGTTTTAATTTTTGCGAATAAACTTGCATCAAATGTTCGGTAGACGTTAATGGCAAAGCAGGCTTAATATTGTTTCCTGCTTTTAATAGTGTTAGCAAGCTTTCTGCGGTTGAGATCTCTGTTTTTTCAACAGCACTAGGCTTTACAAAGCTTTTTCCTGCGTTAAGGTATTTTAAACATAAGGGATCACCCAATAAAAAAGCGATCCCACTATCTGTCAGTCTTAGACCTTTGTCCTGTCCATCTGAAACCTTATTAGATATACGAGTTAGGTATTCAATGCGTAATCGCAAACTTATCGGACAAGTTTCTTTCTCAGGATAACCCAACCAACTATAAACCCACTCGACAGGTGCAATCATTGTGTGGGCATTGGTTTTATAATTATGTTCTAAAAGTAACTTTACGATTTCATAATGCTTATCACGCATTGCTACCCAAAGAGCTGTTCCGGCATAGGTATGTTTTGATGTAAAACTCACGTTAGAAACATATTTTATATCGAAATAACCATACGGATGAATTGAACTTATTTTTCCAATATTTGCGTCTGCATTGTTTTCAAGGATCTTTTGTATCAGGTCAATATCGCCTGATTTAATCATTTCGATTAAGGGGTATAATTTTTTTTCTTTAATTAAACATGCCCCATTCACATTCAATGCTACTTTTGCCTCAGCAATAACACGAATCACATCCCACTGCGTTTTTTTACAAGCAAGAAGGATCAGATCATTCTTTGGTGACAACGAAGCTTTATTATTGACGAGGAGTTTCGCCCAATTCACATTGTTTTTCCGGGTCGCCTCTGAGTAAATTTTGGTAAAATCATAGCCCTGTTTTGAGTATTGCTGAATTAACGTTTCAAAAAAGGAGGGATCATTATTTTTTTCCAATAATAGCTCTGCAATATGCCCGTAACCTTCTTCAATGATATTAAATAATAAAGGTTTGCCCAAAAACGCTTCTTTTAATCCTTCGGCTAAGTCGTCAATCAACAACAGAAATTCATAATTATGCGTTGAATATTCGGTTTTCCGGTTGATTTCATTCTTATAAATTTTTTCAGCCCTTGTTTTATCTTCGACGCGTTGAAACACACTATAAGGCTTCATATGCTTTGGTTGATAAGGCGAGTAGAAACAAATGGGTACTTCGTAATTGATATCAAACGTCTTATCGCTCGGTTGAGCTAGTTTTTGTAAACGCTTCTGTAAGCTTGTAGCATATGCTTGCGCCAAGCAACGTGCTTCAAAATTATCATTTGAAATAGCAATTTTACTGGTTCCATCTGTATCCCAACGCAAGCGTGCAAGTACTTCGTTATAGTGGTTGGAATAATAACGACCAGAATCTCTATAATTGGATTTATAATCCCTTGGATTTAAAACAGCTTTAAAAGCAGCCACGTCTGAGAACAGCAGATGATCCTTTTCAACCTTCTTTATAAAGTATTCATTTGCTTCTTGACGTGTTTCAAAATCATAAGGCCTTGTTACCGTGCCTGCGTCGAAAACAAATAACCGATCAAGAAGAGCATAAGGCAATTTGGTTGGCGTGGGATTGTCACCATAATTAAAAATAAATGCAACAGCCTTATCTTTCTGATTCGTGGAAAAATGAAAAATAGGTGGTTGGACGTTAGGGAATTCAACCAGGGAGGTCGACTGTGCTTTTGAGAAATGCTTTTTAAGCGCCTGATCAAAGTGTGGTACACGATTGCTCCGATCGTAACAACCATCGCCTTTGACTGTATATTTCTTCTTTTCACCTAAACGTAAAGGAGGATTTTTTGTGTGAGTAAAATCACGAATGATCGTTTTCAAAAAATGACTAAAAAAATTATCCTCGTCTCCTCTGATGTTTTTAATGAGAAACGTCTCGCTTCTGGGTATATTTTTCCATTCGGAGAAGCCCTCATTGAGATATTGAAGTTGATCCGGAGTCAATACAATTTCAAATTCAGTTTCTTCTTGGTTATTAAAAGCATGGGTTGCCATTACAGCGCAAAAATTTGTCGCAAAAAAACTATCCAATACTTTTTTTCTTGTTACAAATTTTACCAATGCTCGTAAATATTCTGTCGCAGCTGCCTCGGTTGAGAAAATAAAAAAATAATTAAAATTTTTATAAATTCTTGCCGATTGAATTTTTTTGAAAAGAACTTCCTCGATCATAGGAAAGTCGACGATCGCGTTTTCTTCATCTATGGTGTTTTTTTCTTGGTTAATACTTTTTACATCACTACCCATTCGTGCACTCAGGTATCATAAAATACATGGTGCATTTTACATCTTTTCACAAATACAAAAAACAATTAAATCCTGAAAAGATCATTTTGAATTTCAATATAACTTAACAGAGCACTATAACAAAGAGCTCTATAACTACGTCTTTCATTAATCTAGAAATAATGTCGATTTTTTTGCATTACTTACTGCAAGGCTTTGCGGAGCATCAGCATGATTTGAGGGCTAAAAGATTTGGTTAGTTAATTGAATATGAGCTTAGTATAGAATCGTTTAACGCATTTAGTGAGGATTACAATGTATTCGTTAACCGATTCTATAAGTTGGTTAGACAGTTTTTTTCACCACTTTATCAATGGCTATTAATTCTTCTAATAATGCTTTCATTTGCTCAAGCGGCCAACTGTTAGGGCCGTCGCTAAGTGCTTTGTCTGGGTCAGGGTGCGTTTCCATAAATATCCCAGAAATACCTACTGCCACTGCTGCTCGGGCAAGCGCAGGAACAAATTCTCGCTGTCCCCCTGACACACCATTGTTGCCACCAGGAAGTTGCACGGAGTGGGTTGCATCGTAGACCACAGGACAATCCGTTTCTCTCATAATTTGCAGCGAACGCATGTCTGACACCAGATTATTATAGCCAAAGCTTGCGCCCCTTTCACAGGCCATAATGGCTTGATTACCGGTCGCTTTCGCTTTTGCTACCACATGTTTCATTTCCCAGGGAGATAAAAACTGACCTTTTTTAATATTTACAGGCTTATTTAAGCTGCAAACTTTCTGTATGAAATTGGTTTGTCGGCATAAAAAAGCGGGTGTTTGTAGAACATCGACGACACTGGCCACTTCGTCAAGTGGAGTATCATCGTGAACATCGGTTAAAACAGGAACACCCACATCTGATTTAACCTTTTCCAAAATTCTTAAGCCCTCTTCAATACCAGGACCTCTATAACTGTTGATTGACGAACGATTTGCCTTATCAAAAGAGGATTTATAAATAAAAGGAAGCTGTAGCTCACTACAAATACTTTTCAAATACCCAGCCGTCTCTATGGCTAATCCCTCACTTTCAATCACACATGGCCCCGCAATTAAAAACAAAGGTTGCAACGGTCCAACGTTAAAGCCACAAAGATTGAGTATCGTCATCTTAAAGTCCTATCAGCAGTTAAAAAGTCATACGTTCTTAATCACACTGCTCTACTTTTTGCCGAAGCTTGCCTTCTGAGTGTGCTTTACGCGCGGCTAAAATAAAATCTTTAAACAGTGGATGTCCATCCCGTGGTGTCGAGGTAAATTCTGGATGAAATTGGCATGCCAAAAACCAAGGGTGATTAGGTATCTCTATCACTTCTACCAAATGATTATCAATGGATCGGCCTGTCACTTTTAATCCATGGCTCTCCAAAGTCGGAATTAATGAGTTGTTAGCTTCATAACGGTGACGATGTCGTTCCGTAACAGTTGTTTGCCCGTAAATTTTATGGACCAGTGAATCGGTTTCAACATGGCAAGCTTGTTCACCTAAGCGCATTGTACCACCGAGATCGGAAGCAGCATCTCTGGCATTAACATGTCCATCGGCAGTCATCCATTCATGGATTAACCCAATCACCGGATAGGGTGTTTTAGCATCAAATTCTGTTGAATTTGCGTCCACTAAACCAGCAACATTTCTCGCAAACTCAATGACTGCTGTTTGCATACCTAAACAAATTCCCAAGAAAGGTCGCTGATTTTCGCGGGCGTACTGAATGGCTCGAATTTTTCCTTCTATACCTCGTTCTCCAAAACCACCGGGGATCAGAATAGCATCTACTTTTGACAATGGTGCTGTGCCTTCTTTGGCTAAACATTCTGCATCAAAGTAGACAATATGTACTTTTGTATGGGTGTGGATTCCTGCATGGATCAAGGCTTCATTAATCGATTTATAAGCATCGTTTAAATCTGTGTATTTCCCTACCATCCCAACCGTTACTTCCAATGTTGGATTGCTTTGCAAATCAACCACCTTCTCCCATTCAAAAAGATCAGCGGCTTTAACGTCAAGTGCAAACTTTTTAACAACCTGTTGATCAAGGCCTTGTTTATGTAACCATAAAGGGATTTGATAGATACTGCTAACATCAGGTAAGGAAATAACATCTTCCTTCGCAACATTGGTAAAAAGGGCTATTTTGCCACGATCATGGCAAGAAAGCGGTTGCGCCGAACGACAAATTAAAATGTCGGGCTGGATACCAATGGATCGCAGTTCTTTCACCGAATGCTGCGTTGGTTTCGTTTTCGTTTCACCTGAAGTAGAAATATAAGGAACCAGGGTTAGATGAATGAAGAGCGCTTGTTCACGATCGAGCTCCATGCGCATTTGACGAATAGCCTCTAAAAAAGGCAAGGATTCGATATCGCCTACAGTGCCACCAACTTCAACCATCACAACATCAAAGCCTTCACCGCCTTTTTGAATACGACGCTTAATTTCATTAGTAATATGGGGAATTACTTGCACGGTATCGCCCAAGTAATCACCTCGGCGTTCTTTTCGAATAACGGTTTCATAAACTTTACCGGAGGTAAAATTATTGTTCTTAGTCATGGTCGTACGAACAAAACGCTCGTAATGTCCTAAGTCAAGATCGGTCTCCGCGCCGTCATGGGTGACGAACACCTCACCGTGTTGGAAAGGACTCATCGTTCCTGGATCAACATTAATATAAGGATCCAATTTTATTAACGTTACCTTCAAACCACGCGCTTCAAGGATAGCAGCAAGAGAAGCTGACGCAATTCCTTTTCCTAAAGAAGAAACGACCCCGCCTGTAATAAAAATATACCGTGTCATTGTCATGAATAACTGCATTCCTTTTGGTTCGAAATGGATTCTGATGCGCGTTTCTCTTCCCACAGCTTGTGACGCAATTGCTGCATTGAAATCGCCGTGTCGGCGGCTTCTCTTCCTTTATGTCCTTGGGTTCCGCCAACGCGCTCCCATGCTTGTGTTTCATTCTCTGTGGTTAAAATACCAAAAATCACGGGGACTTGACTGTCTAAAGCAACGCGTTGACAGCCATAACTGACTTGCTGGCATACGTAGTCATAATGAGTCGTATCACCTCGGATAACTGCTCCCAAAGCGATGACTGCTTGCGGTGTGTTTTTTGTTTGCAAAAGCCATGTAACCGCCAAGGGAATTTCCACAGCACCGGGGACTTCAATCACCTGAATCTGTGCTTCAGCAAAGCCTCTTTCTTTTAAACGCTCAATCGCCCCTTCTTGTAGCGCTTGTGTGATTTCGTCATTAAAGCGACTCACCACCAGACCGATAGGAAAAGTCTCTATCTTTAAACATTGACCATTGCCATCGATTAAATCACTCTTTTTTACTACTTGGTCAGGTTTATTCATCGTCCAGAGACTCCAATAAATGGCCCAATTTTGCCTGCTTAGTTTTTAAATAACCACGGTTCTCATGGGTTGGAGAAACAACTAAGGGAATACGTTTTTCCACGGTTATCCCATAATGTTCAAGAGCCGCAACTTTCTCTGGGTTATTCGTTAATAACCTAACCTTTTTAAGGCCGAGATGTTTTAAAATCTGGTAAGCAATCCCGTAGCTTCGACTGTCTGCTGGGAATCCTAATTTTAAATTAGCTTCTACCGTATCGTAACCTTGTTCTTGTAGTACATAAGCCTTTAGTTTATTCGCTAGCCCAATACCACGTCCTTCTTGCCGCAAATACACCAAAACACCGCCCTCAGCTGAGATTTGCTTTAAGGAAGCTTGTAACTGCGGGCCACAATCACATTTTGACGAACCCAGGGCATCGCCGGTGAGACATTCCGAATGAATGCGCACAAGAGGGGCTTCTTCTTCGATCATCTGCTCTTGTTTAGGCAAACATTTGTCAAGAAAACGTTGAGCAGCATTAGTAGAAGCTACTTTTGGATCATTGTCTTGGGAATCTCGTTTTTTTAAGAGGGCAAAATGCTCAGATGCATCAAAAGCATTTGAAAAAACGGTCATTAGAAACTCGCCATGAAGATCCAGTGGGAGCTTGGTGGTAACTACTTCTTCAACCAGATCTTCGTGTTGAATGCGATAATCAATCAAATCTTTAATACGCACTAAAGGAATGTTATGCGTTTTAGAAAATTGCTGTAACTCTAAGGCACGACTCATGGTGCCGTCCTCGTTCATTACTTCACAAATCACTGCGGCAGGTCTAAGGCCGGCTAAGCGCGCTAAATCGACACTACCTTCTGTTTGGCCTGGGCGTATTAGCACCCCCCCTGGTACTGCTCGTAACGGAAACACATGACCCGGTGAAATAATATGCTCAGGGCCGCTCTCAGAATCAATCGCGACTTGAATCGTACGTGCACGATCTTGCGCAGAAATGCCCGTTGAAACGCCATGTGCTGCCTCAATGGATACTGTAAAAGCAGTTCCATAAGGGGAACGATTGGTTCGGGTCATCATTGGCAGTCGCAGTTTATCAACCAATTCCGTTGCCATGGGCAGGCAAATCAACCCTCGGCCAAACATCGCCATAAAATTAATCGCTTCTGGCGTTGCATGCTCTGCTGCAATAACAAGATCACCCTCATTTTCACGGTTTTCATCATCCATGAGAATAATCATTCGACCTGCTTGTAAACAAGCAATCGCCTCTTCAATGCTTATAAAAACGTCTAACATGCTCTAAATCTCACCTAAAAAAGCCGCTGCTCACCTATCATGCTGCCAATCCAAACAAGCAATTACATTATCGGATTTAATCTGCCAGGTAATCGTCTTTGGCGCATTAAAAAGCCCTTTACCATGAAAGCCGGTTGTCGTTCCTTCCCCTAAGACTGCTGGCACGAGGTAAAGGTAGGTACGATGAACCAAACGCTGGGCATGAAAAGCAGAAAACAATCTGCCTCCTGCCTCAATCCAAACGTCATGATACCCCATCCCACCCAGATGGTTAAGTATCGCTTTTAAATCCAGTTGTCCATTGACTGAACGGACAGGATGGTAAGTGCAATTTGCTAAATTTTGACACTGCTCAGCAAGCGCAGCATCGAAATACACATGGCAATGCTTGGCCGTTGAAAATATTTTTTCTTTCCCGTTTAAGGATAAATGCGCATCAAGTATTGCAACGCACTTCTCTTCTATAACATCGCCTAAACGCACATTTAACGAAGGATCATCTCGCTGCACGGTGCGGGCGCTGGTTAAAATGATGTCGGTGCACAACCGTTGCTCGTGGGTAAATTGTGTACAAGCATCATTTGATAAAATCAGGCGATCACCTTCTTGACTACCAATTTTTCCATCTAGCGTATGCGCTAATTTAGCGGTCACCCACGGTTGCTTTGTGAGAGTCCAATATCGATAACTTTGATAAAAGCGATCGATTTCTTTCATTGACCAATGGACAACATTCACGCCGCGGGCTTCTAATTGGGCTGGGCTATTATTGATAGCAACAACAGGATTGGGATCAGTATATCCATAAATAACTTCCTTCACCCCATACCGTACAATCGCTTCAATGCAGGGAGGAGTTCTTCCCCAATGGTTACACGGTTCTAGCGTTATATATAAGGAGAGATTCTTTATCCCCGCCGCAACCTTCGCCAAAACAAGTTGCTCTGCGTGGGGTGTGCCTGCACCTTGATGATACGCCTTTGCTACCACTTGCCCATCAACGACAGCCACTGCCCCAACGCTCGGATTGGGCGAGCAGCACCCGCGCCCCTTTTCCGCCTGTCTTAGGGCAAGTAACATAAAATAATCATGCATACTGACATCAATCATTCTAGGAGTATAATAACAAATTATTCAATTTTTGCGTAGATACTGGTCATGCATGTTACCACGCACCTTATTAACAATCGAGCATACACAAGTCACTTTCCTTTGATAGAGGAATATGATTTTCACCCAAGTAAGAATTATCTTTTCGACTTGTCTTATTTAACGCTAATAAACGTTACTGGCGAAAAAACAGCCTCGTTTTTACAGGGGCAACTAAGTTGTGATGTCCATGCTGTTACCCAATCGGTGTTCCAACAAGGCGCTCTTTGCTCTTTGCAAGGCCGAATCCTTGCGTTGCTGAAAGTCATTTACTGGCAGCAGTATCAATTGATTCTACCAAGTGATCTCAGTGAGGCCACTGTTAAGTCCTTATCAAGAGCGGCTGCTTTATCTAGGGTCAGCCTTGAACAAAATACATCTCCGTTCAGATGCTATGGTCTAATGGTCGCTAATGACAAAGACCTCTTACCTGAAAAGATTACACTCCCCCAAGAAACATTTTCAGTGATCCAGACCGATAATATTTTTTGTGCTCGTCTGGGTAAAGATCAGCAAGGGCGTGCGTTATACTTGCTTTTACAGCAAACCGACTTACAGAACACCTGGATAGAACAATTTTCTCAGAATAAACAATTTCGCGGCTCTCTTGCCTGGCATCATCATTTATTAGCACAAAAACAGGTGGAAATTTATTTTAACACAAGGGGTTTATTTCTTCCACATAGACTTGATTTAGATCGACTTGACTATATAAACTTTCATAAAGGCTGTTACAAAGGCCAAGAAATTATTGCAAGAACACATTACAAAGCGAAACGTAAACACGAATTATATTGTTGGACGATTCAGGCGAATGAACCGTTGCAAGCCGGTCAAAATTTATTAGACCCTAACGGCATCAGTGCAGGCGAATTAGTTGACTATAGCCCTTCTGAGGCTGACAATTTTCGAGTAGTAGTCAGTATGAAATTGGATTACCCTACTCAATTGCGTCTAGAAAACCAGACCCGTCCCATTGAATTACCACGGCAGTAACGATCATGAATATAGCCTCTTTATCGGCAACCGACTCTCAAAATACAAAAGACTCACTTGCTCCGTCCACACTTTTGGAGACAGGGGAGCCGAATCAAAGGGATAACAACGAACATCTTTCTAAAATTAAAGTGATTATAGGGATGTCGGGAGGTGTTGATTCCTCCGTAGCTGCTTGGCTTTTACAAAAAAAAGGCTATCAAGTCGAAGGTCTTTTCATGAAAAATTGGGAAGAAGACGATGAGCAAGGATTTTGTGCGGCAGCTACAGATATGGCAGATGCTCAATCGGTTTGTGATCAATTAAATATTCCTCTACATCATGTGAATTTTTCAAAAGCTTATTGGGACGACGTGTTCACCGATTTTTTGCGTGAATATGAAGCTGGACGCACGCCTAATCCAGACGTACTTTGCAACAAAGAGATTAAATTTAAAGCTTTTTTTCAACATGCTTGCAAGCTAGGAGCCGATTACATTGCAACAGGGCATTACGCACAAGTGGCACCTATTGCTGGCACAGATGACAAACGATTTGCTTTGCTTAAGGCTAAAGATAGGCTCAAGGATCAAACGTATTTTTTACACGCTATCGACGCCAATGTTTTGGCCAGAACCTTATTTCCCATTGGCGCTTTTCTGAAAACGCAAATTCGCCAATTCGCACAAGAATTAAATCTTATCAATCAAAACAAAAAAGATTCGACTGGAATTTGCTTCATTGGTGAAAAACGTTTCAAATCTTTTTTACAAGAATTCATCTTAGCAAAGCCGGGCGATATCTTTAGTACTGAGGGCGTTCATTTAGGAAAGCATGAAGGTTTGATGTTTTATACCTTGGGTCAGCGCAAAGGATTGGGTATTGGTGGTCAATCCACCCAGAGCGACCCTTGGTATGTCGTGGATAAAATTATTCCTGCCAATCAACTCATCGTCGCTCAAGGCTCCGATCATCCAAAGTTGTATGCTCAAGGGTTGATATGTGGCCCTATCCATTGGCTCGATAACCATGGCGATCAATTACCGTTATCCTGCGAAGCAAAGACTCGCTATCGGCAACAAGAACAAGCTTGTTTGATTTCACCAGAAGATACTAACAAACATTGTGTTTTATTTTCTCAACCCCAAAGAGCAATCACGCCCGGGCAATTTATTGTTTTCTATAAAAAAAATCAGTGCCTTGGAGGTGCTATTATTGAAGCAGCCATCCCTTAGCGACTTTTAGAATTTTTACTTTCTGAATCACAAGGATGTATGGTTCATCCCTCGCTGCATCAACGCCTTCTTAAAACTCATTGAGGGCATCCTGATAGCTAGAGGGTTACACCCTTATTGCATCAATCTTTCGTCAAGTATTCCATTTCTTTTTACACGATCAAATCGCAACAATTACAACAAAAAAAATCATATAAACAACTAAAAAACTGTATATTGAATATTTTTTGATTAGTATGGTATAATTCAAATCATATTAAAAACTTTAAAATCATTATGTTTAAATTTATTCAAAAAAAATCAGGCTACATCCACAGATTCCGTAATACCTTACCCTTTACTCTGACCAAAAATATCGTTACCGCTTATGACTACCCGGATCTGATCAACGTATATAACCGCAATTTATCTGCTGTTAACGGCTTGCTAGCGAAACAATCCCTATCGAATCTTTATCAGTTTGCACAGTTATGCAGTGATAGAAACTATCCCCTGCCTTACTACCTTCAGTTAATACGTAAGCTTTTTTACTTTCAAGGTGTTTTACGTGATACACAGCTTAAAACGAATCCAGCGTACTCTTTAGATCCGGAACTGATTGCTAAAATTGTTGCATTTCTTTCTGACGATATAAACTCTGAGGAAAAATTACTGCCTATCGTTAACGAATGGAAAAATAAACACAAGCAGTTAACAGGCAAAAGTTATCCTGGAAAAATTATTGAATTACTTAAATTGATTATAAACGTCAAAAAAGAAATAGTTGCACCGGAATTGGGCTATTTAATTGAGACCATCCTCCTGGGCTTTCTACATTACAAGGCAAAAGATCGTCAGGATTTAATTAACTATACTGTCGAATTAAATAAATTATTACCCTTTACCACAGTAGGCGCCTTAAATGCTAAAAAAAGATTTAACCACGAAGACGTTTTAACCGGTCAAAACGCACTCGAAGAACTGCTTTCTCTGGCGGAAACAATGGACGAAGCATCCTTTGATTTGCTGCTCAATGATAGAATAGAAAAAATCCTGGCTTATCAATTCTGCCAACCTTTCGAGCACCCTCCTGAAATTTTACAAGGAACATATTCTTATCAGAAGCGCCCTGATATCAAAGGCCCTAGTTGCTTTGAGACAGCCTTGCACAATTTAGTTAATAAATTACTCTTTAATCAAAAAACGCAATCCTTTGATCTCTCTTTATTGCCTGATCACCTTAATTTAACCCAAGCGTTGAAAACCTTTTATGAATCACAAGACGTCTATAACCTGCACTCACAAGCGTTAGGCAGTTATTTTATGAATATCTTTGCTGATAACGACGATTTTATCTATGCCTATCCTGACAGAAAATTTGAATTAGAAGCTGATCCCAAGAATTTTATCTTGGCCATGCGTTATTTGCTTGGCGTGCCCATTGAATCTTTGGCGCATTTGTCTGAGATCCTTTCAACAGAAAAACGAGCCATTCACTTCACTGAAGCTTACCTTGACAATCACTTTACAATCAAAATTACAATCCATGATCTCGGATCAGAAGGGCTCATCAAAACAGATGAAATGAGGCTATTGTTTAAAAGTAAGCATGTTTATTTACAGGCAAACTACGATTCGACAACTAAGAAAGATAAAAAAGACAATAGGCCTTACTTATCATCCATTCGTCCTAAAATTAAAGACCCAATGACACGCGCATTACTATATGGAAATTCTTTTTACAAATTTACTCAACAAGAAACATTACTATTCGGCCATTTAAGGCAAAACTTTATCCTTTGTCCTCCGAGCACCCAGGAAGAAGCGATTATCTTTTGCCAGCGATTGATCCCCTTTATTACACAATATCCTGAAGAAATCACCCATTATTTACTGCACATCCATCGGTCTTTTTTTGCAGAGGAATACGTGCCTTTTTTCAGGGAAAACTCTACTTCAGTACACTTTCTAATCCATATACTCGCTCTTGTGGGATCAAAAGCAGACCTAACGTTTATTCTTAACTTTGCCTTTAAAGAATTAGATCTGCCTTTTACAGGAGAGAACACGGAAGAACTTTTTGAAGAACTTTTACATTTAAAAGATATGAATGGCAATACCGTTTTACATTATGTCAGAACAGCACAAAGCGCTGAGGTTTTGTTGGCTGCTGGGGCAAATCCTAACGTTCAAAACCATCAAGGAGAGACGCCGTTGCATCTGCTCAAATCGCATATAGCAGTGGCCGACGTTTTTATTCGCGAAGGTGCTGATACAAGCATTAAAAATAATGCAGGTGAAGCTGTATCCTTTGATATGAATTATGCCTTTCGATAGAATGCCGATATTTGTTAACCTTTGTCCATTGAAAACGATGCCATCTAGGTTATAGCTGTTTCAAAAATAACGAAGATACTAGTAGGGAAACCAAATATGCTCACGCCTTTTAATTTATCACAGAAAACCGAAGAAGAACTTTGTCAATTATTAGCATTGGGAACCGATCAACATACGCGTAACAAAGCCTTAGCACTGTCGTTGAAAAAAGATTTTCCGATGGTCATTAAACAATTGATAACAGATAAAGAGGATTTTGCAGAACTGGGAGTACGCGAGGATGAATGGGTTAAATATTTATTATGGACAGCAGCGCCAGATTCGGTAGCGTTTTTATTTACAAATGCCCAACACATTCGTAGGATGTTTTCGAAGATAACATTCTTCACCTATAAGAAGTTGTTCCTAGAAGATTTTTTTAAAATGCCCGTTGAGAAAATGAAGATCTTTCTCTCTCATTCAGAGTGGCGCGGCATCATCATAGATTTGCTGCAAACGTATCAAGTGAATTCGTACACCTATGAGAATAGGCATACGAACGTTCAAATCAGCCTATCGTATGAACAAAGCATTGCATTATTGGGTTATTCGGAATTTTTTCCGATGCCACCTAAACTTTCTGATCTCTTTGGTGGATCTGTAAATTTCTTTAATGCCGTTTTAGCCAAGTTAAAAACAAGAAAAGAGCAAGTTGCCCCCGGTGTTGTTTTCAATGTATCCATTAACGAAGCACGAGCACTTTTGTATATGATTCACGCAATGTTAGACATGCCCATGAGTGGAAAAGAAGATGCTTTAAAATTCTTATTAATGCTTCCCAATGTAAACAGCCAAGCACATCTTCCTCTATTTCAACCAACGCTGGATACTAATCTGCTTTTAAAAACAGCCTGTAAAAGTGGGGAAACGCCCATTATCGAACAATTTTTAGGATTACCAAAAGTCAGTCAACTTGCACAAAAAAATAATTTTTATAGTAACAAAAAACTGGCACATGTTTACAGTGAAAGAAAAAAACGCATGTCTGAAATGAGCGTTTCATACACACTGCTCCCTACCAACACTTCTTCGATCACCGCATCATTTACAGGGTTCTTCACTACTCTTTCTACTAAATTTTCTTCAACGCAAAAAGACAATCCACCCAATGAACAGTACCTGCTAAAATACTAGCCTTGCTTGAAGTTAATTACGCGTGATTCATTCAGTCAATGATTGAATTAAATAATCAAGTACCTCTGACTTTTTTATCGCAACGTTTGTTTTCAACAACTTTGCGATTATATTTTACATCGCAAGCTCTGGTCTTTAGTTCCCTTGCAATGCTTAGATGAGCAAATAGATCATCAAACAACGGGAGCTGTCGGTTAATTAGGCACCCAATTTTCCATAAAAAACAGACAATATGATTATTTATTTGCTATAATGTACGATTATAACCGAATAAAAATCGTATGATCGTTAAAAAATTATGGTTGTCTCTGTTTTTGGTTTTTCTCACCTTGCCTGTTTTAGCCCAAAACAGTATTGAAGATTATCAACGTATTCATATACCCATCTATACTATTAGTGGCGATTTACAAATAGCTATTCGCGTTTTTAAAATCAATGGCATACCCTCTTTTTTAACAGTGAACCCTGACACTCTAACTACCCAAGTAATAGCAATTTCCAGCTTACATTCACATAGCTCGGTACAAACCAAAAAGCCGGGTTATTTTACGGCATGGAACGTGGAAAGTAGACTTTATTATCAACTATTAAATCAAACCACGGCTGGACCTTATTCGTTAGAAAATCAGGGCTTAACCCATATTGATAACCTAAAGCACGGTAATATTCTCACCATCGATTTGTGTCCTTCAAGCAAGCCTTTTGAAGCTGAATTTTTTAATACATTAATAAAACGTTCTGAAAAACTAAAAAAACCGGTTCCCATAGTTATTGCTGTATCAGGCATGTGGATCGTTGCTCACCCTGATGAGTTTCAATGGTTAGTCAAGCATCAAAGACAACATTTGCTAGACATTACCTGGGCCAATCACTCCTTTAGCCATGTTTATTACTCCGACGTGCCTTACCCAAATAATTTTTTACTCTCCCCCGGCACAAATAAAACCCTTGAAATATTACAAACTGAAAAGTATTTATTGGAAGCAGGAGAATTGCCTTCTGTTTTTTTTCGATTTCCTGGGCTGATATCTAATCAAGAGTGGATGGAAATGCTCAAAAACTTCGGGTTGATTCCATTAGGTACAGATGCTTGGATAGCTAACTTAGTGCGAAATCACCAAATAATTACACCTGGGGGAATTATCTTGGTTCATGGAAATAGCAATGAACATCAAGGCATCGTTGACTTAACCGCTATACTCGAAACCCTTGAGTTTATTAATATTAAAGAGGCTATTTCACAACGGGTCAAACGTTAATAGGATTGGTTATCCTGCTAAAACAGTTAACTTCGCTATGCTTACTGCGCTAATCGAAAACAGCGATAGAAATTATCCGTGGTTTGTTTGGCAAATATTTCATAGTCCATTTCCCGTAACTGACACATGGTTTCAGCCACGTGACGAACAAGCGCAGGATGGTTTTGTTTACCGCGGTGGGGTACGGGCGCTAAATAGGGGGCGTCGGTTTCTATAAGAATACGATCAAGTGGAACTTTTTTTGCCACTTCTCTTAATGTTTCTGCATTTTTAAACGTCACAATGCCTGAAAACGAAATGTAAAAATTTAAATCCAAGGCACGCTTAGCCACGTCCCAATCTTCACCAAAACAATGCATTACACCACCAATATCTTCCGCGTTTTCCTCGGCAAGAATTCTCAATGTATCTTCTGAGGCTTGGCGTGTATGAATAATTAAAGGTTTCTTGGCTGTTAATGCGGCTTGAATATGCGCACGAAAACGGCTTTGCTGTTCCGTGTGTCTTGCTGCATCCTCGGTACGATAATAATCTAAACCCGTTTCTCCAATGGCAATGCAAGCAGCATGCGATGCCAGCTGAACAAGGTTGTCGCTGGTAGGTTCGTTTTCAACCCGACAATTCGGATGCAAACCTACAGAAATGCTCACAGGCGGATATTTTTCAGCAATCTCACATAGTTGTTGATACTCCGCAAGCTCAACACAAACACATAAAAAATGCTCGACGCCAACTTCAATGGCTTCTGTTAGTACTTGAGATAAATTTTGATTAAAATCGGACAAATCAAGTAAGTTCAGATGACAGTGAGAGTCAATCAGCATGAGAATTCCAAAAAATAAGTGCTAAAAGCATTCTATAAAAAGTGCATGGATAAAGCACTTAAAATATTTTTATTCAAAAGGCATCTATTGACATAGAATTATTCGCTCGTTCGTGTCATCACCGCCGCTGTCATTCGGGAGATACACGTCTTTTTTCCAGCAGCGTCATAAATATCGATATGCCACACTTGCGTGCTTCTACCTAAGTGGATAGGAAAGGTGGTTGCAGTTACTAAACCTTCTCTCACCGAACGCAAATGATTACCGTTAATTTCCAGTCCAACACAATACTGCTTTTCCAAATCAATGACAGCATTAGCTGCTGTGCTTGCAAGGGTTTCTGCTAAAACAATGTTAGCACCGCCATGCAAAATACCAATAGGCTGTCTCGTTTTTTGATTAACCGGCATCGTCGCTGTCATCGACCTTTCTGTTATTTCTGTAAACTCAATACCTAAATAATCAGAAAGCGTATTTTTCCCCCGATCATTCAGCGCTTCTATTGTTATCGTTTTAAACCAAATTCCCATGACGTGTATCCAATACTCGCTTTTAAAAATTCTCTGTATCATAGTATAAAGATAAGGGACAAGAAAACTTTAAATATGATGAGCACTTGCATCAGCATTCTTCGACTTTTGCTACCGGTACTTCTGCTCACAGGATGCGTCAATTATTTTGGTATTAACACGCATAAGCGCTTGGCACGCCCCGAACATTTCCCAAATCAACAGAGTATTCCCCAAATGCGTGGGCAGTGGCCTCGAACAGATTGGGCCAATCAATTTGGAGATCCACAGCTTTTATGCCTGATTGAAGAAGCACTCGCTAAAAATCCTGATTTAGAAACAACACGTGCAAGGGTAAAACAAGCTCGTGCGATCGCAGCAAATACCGCCTCCTCTTTATTCCCCGCCATTAATTGGACCACACAAGGCTACGGCGGCCGTCTTTCACGCACCCTACTACCCCCTTTTTTAGGTGGAGGCAGATGGTATACGCTCGGTCTTTTTATGTATACCTTGAAATATAATCTGGATTTGTGGGGTAAGAATATTTCACTCTTACGTCAAGCACTCTCAGAAGAAAAAGTCAGCCTGTTAAGCTTTGAAGAAGCAAAACTTTCTCTGGCCACCGCGGTTGCTGCAGCCTACAATCAATTAGCTTATTCATATGCATTACGCGAGGTTTTACAACGCACATTAGCACAACGGTTAGCAGTTAATCGTCTAACAGCCTTACGATTGCAAAGCGGTCTTGATACAAGAACCCAGATTTATCAGTCACGTAATACAGTCGCTGCAGCTCGCACCGAACTCAAAGACATTGAAGGTCAAATTCTCTTGACGAGGCAACAATTGGGAACATTGTTAGGGGCAGGCGTCGATCGGGGCCTGAGGATTAAACGCCCTCGTTTCTTGGTTACAAAAACACCACCTCTTCCCAGTCAATTACCACTTCATTTATTAGGACGCCGACCTGACATTGTCGGTGCTTTATGGCGGGTCAGAGCATCTTGCGCGGGTATTGCCAATATGAAAGCGCAATTTTATCCCGATATTAACTTGATTGCTTTTGGTGGATTTATCTCCTTCGGTTTGGATCGCCTTTTTGAACGTGCTAGCACTGATTATCAATTTGGCCCTGCTCTATCCTTGCCTATTTTTGATGCAGGTGCTTTACGTGCTCAATTACGCCAAAAATATGGAATTTACGAAGAAGCCGTTGCAATTTACAACAGCACACTAAATAACGCTTTATCCGATGTAGCACATCAGATTGCTGCTCTTCAATCAAATGCACAACAAATCCAATCCCAAAAAGAGGGGCTGGTTTCAGCAGAGCGCGCCTATCGTGTAGCACGATATCAATATCAAGTAGGTTTGACCTCTCAACTGGTCGTTTTAGATACCGAAACGCGCGTATTAAATGAGCGTAAGTCACGCTTACAACTTTTATCATCAAGACGTCAATTGCAAATTGCGCTGATACAATCCTTAGGCGGTGGCTTTCAAACCTGTGTCAATCACTGAGTTACTACCTTGATGCTTTATGATAAACAAGAGGACAATTAAATTTTACCAAGACCTTAAAAACATTAAAATATGCAATTTGCCCTTTTAATGACTTGTTTAATTTTATATAATTGTGCTTCCTCACCGGTTTCAAAGGAAAACCATGTCTAAAGCAAAGCATGATAATATAAAACAAACGAACGTTACTGCGCCATTAAGCAGTGATGCAACTACCCTCAACGATTCTGTCAATCCTAAAAAAAAACCACTTTCTCTCCTAACAGAGAATATGATTGCCGCTGGGCCGCAAACAAATACGGATCCTAGTCAAGAATTAGTACCTCATGCATCTGTTAAGTCAGTTGCTAACCCTCGTACCACATTTGTATTAGAGAGCATTTGCGCGATAATGAAAACATTGCTCTCAATGTCATTTACAGTTCCTTTTCGTAACCTTTCGGAACCGGCAAAACTCGTGCTGGACGCTACTCTGGGTACCGCGCTGTCGATTCTTTCTATACCCGTGTTCCTCGTTGCATCCTTAGGTACACTGGGAGTAAGTGCCTATCAAAAAGTCTTTAAAAATGACAAAATGTGTTCAAAAATCTTTCTTTATGCTGCTGGCGCTTTATTCGTTTGTGCGAGCTTGTCTTTAATTCATGCAGTTATATCACCTATTTTCAATACTACCGCTCTTGCGACTCGCAGCGTCAGTACAGCCGGCCATCTTTTGCATAAATTTGGACATTTTGCAAAACCTGCTATTAAAGAAATGAATCAAGCAGCTGCAGAGGTAGTGTCGGATTTGCCCCAACCCTAATTTGGAAGCGCTGATTTTAAGTTTTCTGCCGATTGTCTCCTCTCACCTATCGGCAGACATTGTCTGTAGCCTCTATACACTTAGCAATGTCAGAATTTTTCCGTTGAGCCTGCTGCGTCTACGAATGGCTAACCACGCATACCTTTTTATAAAAACTGCGTGATGAATGACAATTTATCATGGGCGGCTTTGTACTTACTAAGCATTTCGTTTATCGATATACTGCAAAAACAGATTACTGCAGCTACCTTCAATTGTCCTATGCCTAAATTTTTTTATGCCTTTCAGGGGAAATTTTATAAATTTTTGGGGAGTAGACCCACCAATCATCTTAATCCACGTGTATTGGAAAAAATAGCTGATCGTCTTGAAAAGTTTCCTCAAAACCCAACTGCTTTATTTCCTACCGCTTTCCAGCAAAAATTTATTAAGCTGATTCGGGCAAAAGAATTTAAAAAAATCTCCAAAGATGCCGATATTGCGCACAACATCCCTATTAGCAGCTTCATAGATAATATAGTCTATCGGTTAAACTCTCCCATGAACGCTCTGAACCCAACAGCCGACGAACGTTTCATTGATGAAATGCTATCTTCCGATGATGAGCTTGGAAAAAAAGAAATAAAACACTCTATTAGGCAGCTGCAGGAGGACAATATATCGAACGAAGAAAAACTCCAATTAGCGGAGAATATCGTCACTCGACTAAACCGTTCTTCCCATAATTTAACACCTTCTTATCGACAAACGAACAGAAGTATTGGCAAACATCGCGATCCGCAGTTATTAATGAATATAGATAACACTTTTTCAGAAACACCCAAATCAAAAAAGCTAGGGCAATTAGCGCAATCTTTTTTACATGTCAAATGCGAACCTAAATCAAGACGAGATGCGAGTGGTGTTATATTCAATCAGTCTTCGTCAATTGATCCAAACCCTGAAAAATCTTGGTATAAACCCTAAGAATTTTTAATGATTGTACACTTACACCAACCAATTAACACTCGGTGCCGTTTGTTCCAAATTTTCATAATAATCAGTTAAGTCATTGATAGCTATAAAGATATTATCTAGTAGTTCAGCTTCTTTCTTAAGTTCGCGCCCCTTTAAAAGCTTATTTGTAAGCGTTTTAAATTGCCAAAATTCTTTTCGATGCAAGCTAATATCGCTCTCTCTACATCTACTAAGCGTTGCCTTAATGATAACCATTTGTGTTACGAAACACTCTTGATCAGGTTTTAGGCTGTCGATTTTTTTAAAAAGTGAAGCTATGGTTTTTTGTTTACTATCTGTGTGATTTTGAGGGCTACCTGCCAAGTACTTTAAATAATTTTCTGTCAATGCACGAACTATGGCCACTTTATCATAAAAAATTTTTAAAGGTTTGTCTTCTGTCCCTATTTGCACTGTATTGATTGCCCATAACTGTGCGAAAAAAGTTCGAGCACTCATGGTCCCCTCTTCCATTTGTAATCCAATCGTTGGTTGTTCTTGACTACTTTCATTCAACTCACTCAGACTCGTTGCAAGGTTTTTCTGATTTTGACCTTCGACTTGACAAACCAGTTCAGAAGATTCTTGCGATTCCTGAGCCATCGTTTCTTGAGCACTGTTATCAAAATTGGAAAATAAACTACTTTCATCAACTCGATCGCTTGCTTGCTTATCTGTTTGTTCTCTCTCTAATATGCTCCCTTCTTCCTTTTCCGGAGAAACTAAGGTTGATACAAGCTTTGAATTTTCTATCCGTCTTTTTTTCGACTCTCTCATTGCTGACTGAATAATATCTCCACAAATAGGGATAACATTATCCAGCAACTCAGGATCAAGATATTTGTATATTTTTTTTGCTACGAAACAGTCCAGCTCTTTAATCGTGCGCTCAGTAAAAGCTCGTGAGCAAAATTTTTCTGCTAAAAATCCTATTAAGCGTCTCTGAAAATCCTCAGTAAAAGTGACAGAGGTCACGAGATCTGCCATTTTTATTGGGGCATTGCGCGAGCAGTCAAAATGCTCTTCTTGGTAAGAAATGACAGCTTCTTCCATTAAATTTTTCAAATTCTCTGCATTCCTTTTATCTAAAAAAACATCGAATAGTTCAAGCAAACGGTTTTTCATAGGAACACCTCAAATGGCGTGTAGGTGATTAACTGAGTCTCCTTTATCCTATAATAACCAAACAAAATTTCAAATAAATTTACATAAAATTTAAAAATAAAACTAAATGGCTAAATTAATTAAAAAAGGTGTAATAGGTACAATATATTCTGGCAAATCACTAAAATATCTCGCCTACCCACAGTGGGGCTCTGCAGCCTGAATGATTATTAAAAAACTTGAGCTGCTAGGCTCTTCAGTAACTTGTAAAAAGAAAATATTAGCAACGAAGAAGGTTAGGGTGTTGGTGAAAGGTGCTTTCCGTGGAAGGTTTTAAGGAGATGTCGTGAGTTGATTGATTATCTTCAACGTTGATTGAAGCTTTGAAAAATGAAAAACCAGAGGCAGAAGGAAAAAATTTTTTTTTCACTTCCGCAAGAAAAGCTTTTTTTGGTAAATCTATCAACGCAGTTTGATTAGATTGCCCGACATCTAAATTTTTTAAACTTTTTAAATTCTTATTCAACGGCTTATAGAAGATTTCCTTGTCTTTACCTAAGTGTTTATCTGTATCAGCTGCTTCCACAAGAAATTTAACCGGGATATTCGGGTTATTTGTTGCATATCCATTAAGACAAGATAAAAATACGTAACATAGATGCGACTCCAAACCTCCTGGGATTAGAAGAAATAAAGTAAGGATATTTTTAAAATCCTTTTTAGTGTTTTTAGGGCGGGCATAATAATCCAGTATCGATTCTTTAAGCGTTGATTTTAAGGTCTTTCTAATTTTTTTTAAGCATGTCGTTTGTTCATCGAAAAAATTCTGAACATTAATAATCTTATTTATATCATTAAGACAGTTTAGGGCCCTAACCCCCTCTCGTATAGTAGAAGCCGAATACTCACAATACTTAACCTTATCTGCGACGATAGTTGGCAATAAATTGTAATGAAACAATTGCAGCTTAACCAAGGTCAACAGCGCCCAATGATGGTTAGCCCAAACCAACGATTTCTGTTCTTGTTTCTTTATCGTTTTAAACGTTGAAACATATGCTTTCTCAGAAAGGGATTTTCTTTTTTCGTGGTATAAAAATTCTCGTAGTTCACCAAGATAGCTGTTTTGTTCGGCAAGCCTCGTTTTGGCAAGTATCTTTGAAGAATTCACTGGATCGTTAGGCATTAACTCATTTGGACCTAAGGCTACTTGGTTAGTCCTGGAACGAGCCACCTCCAAATTCGAATCATATAACGAGCGGTTCAAAGAAGGTATCCCTTGATCATCGGTACTGCAGATACTGCCAATGGATCTCACTGTTCTAAACATTAACGTCGTCGGCGTCATTGCACCTGCAACAAGACTGATGGATGATCGCAATATATGGGCCCCGAAGAATCGCATACCTTCGCAATATTCTTTTTCAATTTGCTGATCTTCTTGATCGCGAGGAGGGATATGTGTACAGGTCATAATTAAGGGAAAGCAAGCCAGCCCTATTAAACTAACTGCAGCAACAGCGCCCCCTGCTATACCATTTCCTAATGCAATAAATGGACACGCCATCCATTCGCCAACACAATCACCTACGCTAATAAATGAATTACCGTTTCTTAATTGTTCTAGCGCATCGGGTACACATGGACACTCATCAAGATCACACTCGCCTGCTGGCAGCGCTGCCCCATAGATCGATGTTCCTTTCGGTCCAAAAATACCGTCTTGAGCACAGGCCCCTTGCTGTGGACAACAATCCTTCGTTGGTTCTCGCACCTTTTCCTCTCCTTAAATCTCCTGATCGCAAGCAGGTCAAATCATGCCTGTTTCATTGAAAGCTATCAACTGTTTTATGGATTACCTGGATAATTCAGTTGCATTTTTATACAATATTTGAAAAGAAGAGGGCAGCTTTCTTTACGACCATATCAAATAGCTGGCCAGTCATTCTTCAAAGGAAGGAATTTAGCATGCATATTTTAATCGCAGGTGCTTCTGGCTTAATCGGTAAACCGCTCGTATCCTATCTCGAGAAAGAGCATCAACTGACTGTTCTTGGACGCGATATCAATACTTTAATCTCTATTTTTCCACCAAATATTCAAAAGATAACTTGGGACAATCTCCCCAACCACAAGGCAAAACCGTATGGATTGGTTATCAATTTATCGGGAGCTAGTATTGGCGAACGACGATGGAATTCAGCTGTAAAAAACACTTTAATGCAATCACGCCTTTCAACCAATAAGATGCTGGTCGACTGGATAATGCACCAAAACGTGCAACCTCGTTTCTTTTGTGCCAATGCAATTGGCATCTATGGCACCCAAGAAACAAGTAGTCAGCAAGTAGACGAAGACAGTCCTCTTCCCTTAGTAGCCAACGGTTTTTTACAGGAAATAGGGCTAGCTTGGGAACGATCGCTTCATACTGCACATGACAAAGGTATACCCGTCACCACCTTACGATTTGGTGTCGTCCTCAAAAAAGGGGAAGGTATGTTAAAAAAATTAGAATTTCCCTTTCGACTAGGATTAGGAAGTGTTATCGGCAGTGGCAACCAAATATTGTCTTGGGTCCATTATCAAGATTTAGTGAACGCCATCGCTTTTCTGATCGCTAATCCTCAGCTCACTGGGCCGATTAATATTACATCGCCTTACCCTGTCTCACAGCGTAGCTTTGCTAAGCGCTTAGCCAGCGTATTAAAGCGGCCTCTATTCATAAAGATGCCAGCAAGGGTTGTGAAACTGTTATTCGGAGAAATGGGAGAAGAGCTATTGCTCAAAGGACAAAAAGTCGTGCCAAAACGCTTAGCACAGGCAGGCTTTAAATTTAGTTATCCGGACATCGTAGATGCTTTATCTAAAGAATATTTAGCCTAATTTATCGGAATAAAATTAGAATTATGAACTGGGGAATGCCTATATTCATTCAAATTACTCTTTCAATCAACTAACTCATCATTAACCGCTGCTAGATAATCCTTTAACATGATTAGTGGCTGATGGTGTTAGTTGTTCAATATAAACCGTGCCCGCCGGTGTAACCATCTACAATTATTAGTCCTACTTCTTCTTTCATAGCCATTAAAATTTTTAATATAATCGTAAATTATATTCAGTAGGATAAAGTTTATATCAATTAAGCAAAGTAGTAGTTAAAAGTGCTATTGATCGATAAGTGAACGTAGGGAGCTCGATGCATAAAAGATTGCAATTAGACTTACAAAAATACATAATGTATTTTTATAAAGTTAATGAGATTCAAAATGTCCAAAATGATCGACACAAAAGGCCGTCCTACGCTACAACAACTCAAATATTGGCTGAAAACACGCACGTTAATTTCCTTTGTCACTTTAGAATCAGACAACTTTAATGAAGCAATCGTACAAAAAATTTCACCCCTAAGAGAACCCGGTGGAAAAAATTATGATTACTCTCTCGATATTAATACGTTGGGGCACAACGGACGGGAAGATTGGACAATTTACCTTAATCAAATAAAGAGTTTTAGCTATCCGGAAATCAAAAGAAATCTGCTAATTTCTAATGAAAAACATTCAAAAAAGGATGTTATTCTCATCCATGGTTCAAATGCTTGGCATATCAACCCGAAATTAATTTGCGAACGATCTCTCTTTTTCCAAAATGTCATTAACAATCCCATACCTAATCAATCATTTACCCTGAAGAATCTAAAAACAAACAAACTTCAAATTTTTATCAACTTAGATGATTTTTTTACGGATAAGAATCAATTAGATCTACTCTTATCCTTTCTCGATTTTAACGACATTGATGCATTCATACATACACCTAAAGATGCCTTACTTTTACTGGGTGTGATAAATAATTATCCTTTACAAAAAAAAGCAGTGAAGCTGCATAGGCTTGAAAACACAATAAAAGATAAATTCTTTGAATTAATTGCTGATGGTGAAGAATATAAGCATCCTGATACATCTACACCTAAAATAGATGTTTTTTTACAACAAAAACAAAAAGAACTTATCAAGTATTGCAAGCGCAAATACTCTTTGCTTTCTAAACTTTTGTTAAGCTATTGTTCACAAATTAAAAACACCGATCGTTTAATCATTAGTGACGAAGATAAGGAATTTATTCAAGCGTTAAGATTGCTGGTGTTCTGCGAATTTAAATTCTCTACCTTAACAACGACGGGTATACCACCATCCTTATTTAACGCAACTGATTTAAGTTCACTCCCACTCCACACATTAAAAATGCAGCCTTCTCCTCATTCCAAAGATTTTTTCTTTGTGTCTTCTAAGCAAATGAAACCGCTGTTTAAGATTATGAGCACTTCAACGATACTTAAGTTAATACAATTAGGATTCCAAGATAATGACAAAAAGAACAATGAGAGTAACACCGGTGTTTCCTATATACATCAGGAAGTTAAAAAGGAAAATGAATTCTTAGCAGCCCATAACGCACTTCCTAACGCCACTGGATTTGGATTTGCTTCTGAGGATATTCAAACGTTCAATGCTATTAAACCTCAATTTGGTCTTAAGTTGATATACCAAGAAGCAGCTGTTCACGGCTTATTCAACAAATACACCGATTCTTTGCCGGTCAGTAGGGCGATTGCAGGCTTTCTAACGTCGAAGGATTTGGCTGCAGTGAGACTTGCTTCACCTCTCGTTAATCAAGCATTAAACAACGTTATGGAGGACGAAACCGATCGTCTGGCCTTTCTAAAATAAATCAAATAAGTCTAGGATCTTTTACAAATTATTAATAAAGTAGCTGATTACCTAAACTGTATTTTGCAAATTGCCCTTGCATCAAAAGTGATGCGTATTGGATCAAGGGCAGCTTCTAATTCCAACTTATTTTTTTTAAATGAAATTTAATACTTTTGAATTTAATGCTATTAAAGAACAAGATAAAGGCTCTCAGATCTTTACCTTCGACAATCAATTTATGAATCATGAAGCGCATGGAATCCAGACGGTTCCGATCTATGATTTAACGATTGCCGAAATTCATCGCAGGTATCTTAATTCAATTATAGACCTCCCAAATTGGAAAAAAGTATTTGATCGTTCCGCAATAGGGGTGAAATCTTTTCGGGCTCATTTACTGGCGCTCGCCCCTATCGTCGGTAAAAATAACACCCTTAGTGTCCGTAAATGGCCATCACGTAATTATTCTGAAGGTAGGCAAACCGTTATAAACCAGGAAATAAATAAAGCTAGCGATGACTGGAAAGATGCTTACCATAAGTCGTTAAAGGAACTTTACGATCATGAATTCAAACCTATTGCAGGCCCAGACATTCTTGCAAAAAAACCTAATAAGCAGAGAAATAAAAGCTTCAACGATGTCGTTGAAACCATCAAAACCTATAAAACACTGAAAAATGCTTTCAATGAAAATCACATATCTTCTACGATGTATTCGAAGCACCGTTTGCCCATAGGGGCTGTTAAACTTGTTCTCAAAAGAAAAGATGTGTACGGCCAATTTTCCGAAGACCTTAAAAATTTTACCTGCAAGGGTATTGAAGAAAACAAGATCTCTAGCGAAAGAATCAAAGGTATTTGTAAGGCTTTAAATGCTGAAGATATTCTGGAAAAACCGGTTGCGCCATTTCAACCATGGGAAATGGGCTTTTCTGAAATATTGGAGAGTATTTTAGAAACCCGAACAATCGGTGAAGCCGCCAATAATATAGGGATTATCAGTCGATCAACCTTACACAACTATTTACGCCATCTTCAATTGCTCATTTTATACACTGCAGCAAAAAATAAGCTTGAAATATCTATTCCGTGCATAAGCTATAAAAATATCGCACGCACTAAAGTGACCTCATCTATCGAGCATCTACCGAATAACATTAACCTTCTGGTACTTTTCTATAAGGTTGGCCTAAACTTTTTTACACCCATTTACACAAATCAAGCCGCATATGATATTAGCACAAAAGCTTTACGCTCAAATTCAAACGATATCCCAATCGATACTGACTTTACCTATCAGCCGATCAATCCACCGATAACTTCACTTGTTAACAGTCAATGGACCATGATTCATTCGTTATTAGGTAAAAGATTGAATCAGGATGAACTTCCCTCAGGTGAAAAATTTTTTAAAAAAGATTGTCAAAAAAATCCATTCAAAATGAACGATGGTATAGATGACACAATCCACACGAAAGATATAACCCTAACAAACATCCAAAAGCCTTTCGATCCAGATACAACACCTCTAGCCTCCAGCAATTTTTCCCCTTGTTTTTTTCATGCACCGATTGTATCTGCAGGAATGATTCCCCGTTCAATGCATTCCTCCCCTCTTGGGGCCCATCAATTTAAGCGAAACGAGACAGTGGATAGAGGCGATAGATTAGTTAGGCACTCTCAAATGTCATTCCCTGCATGTCAGCCTATGATGATGACACAGAAAAAGTCTGAAAGTAACTTAGCGCTGCCTCAGATGCAAGACCCCGCCATTTTCGATTTTACACTTCTCGATCCCACTCAAAACATACCCCATATTGATAAAGAAACGGAAGAGGCTATCGATTATCTTTTGAATATAACAGGCTCATCCTCTTTTAAATAAATTATTTAAATTATAAATGCTGTTCAGACCTCTATTGGTTACTTCAATGCTTTGATTCCATCCGAGCTGGATGGAATCTACTTTACTCCTGACATTTATTATTAATTTCTTAAGCAATCCGTTGCACAATTGTTACTACCTAGAAACTATATACAAACCATTCGCCTAAGATTTAGTACGTAAAATTTATCCTAATTCGCATATCCGGTTCTGTAGTCCCTTAAACAACAGTTGAAGAAATATTCATTAAACATATCAACCGTGATATAAGTTTACCAATAAATTGTTAAAGCAATCGATAATAATAAAATTTGATTTTTAATAGTTGATATGTTTATATCTTTGCCTTAAATAGGTTTACCTTAATTCAAAATGCAGCATAAAAATGAAACAAATTTCCTACAAGTAAATGATTTTTTAAAAAACAGTGCCAGCAGCCATGAAAAGTCCACAATAACGTTGCCTCTTTGGTTTAAATATATACTTGATTTAAATAATCTAGAGATATTGGTAGCCCGTGCTTCTGAATTTTTCTTTCACTATGCAGATTATCAATATAAATCATTAACCGATATCAATCGATCATTTGACGCATTTTTAAATCAAGCTAAGAATAATAAGGAGACGATCGGTGTCGTTATGTTTTTGTACGATAAGGAAAGGCAAAGTGTGATTGCTTGTGTGAATTTAACACTTGGGGAAGTAATCTTTATTGAAGATTTAGGTAGTATTAATTCAAATAAATCAGTTAAATCTTTTTTTTCTCATAATAACATTAAAAATTGCTACTTAGGGATAGGTGCATTAATGATGACAGCAGTCTCATTAATAAGCTTGGCACACAATCGGCGCGTTTATTTGGTTGATGTGTCGAATGGTTTTTATAATCAATTTTTACCTTCGTCAGAAGACGATAGTCCAATGAAAGCATTCGCAATACCAAAGGATATTAACTCTCTAACGCCAAATATAAATTATTATGAAAAATATTATCCCGAATTAAAATTACAGTGCAAATCTACTTCCAAAAATCTAAACAAATGGATTGATCTTTTTTCTATCTATAAAAAGATAAAAATCTCCAACAAAAAGGATTTAATTTTTCAAGCCCTAAATGAACGGGAACCCATCGAAAAATTGAAGAGGATAGAAAAAAATTTATTTCAAAATCCTCAACATCCCTGGTTGCTACAAAATGCCTTTATGGCTTTAAAAAAATATGAAAAACCCCCTGTAACGGCCCGTTATGAAGAAAATATTGCTGAGCAAAAAGTAGTCTCTTCAACTTAAGCATTTTGTTAATCGCTGGGCGACGATGTATGTTTTTCAATTAGAAGCTTCTCTTGTAAAACCTATAGGCGTCCAGTCGCCCCTTCTTGGAAAAAGGATGTGGTAGATGTTTCAAAGTCCATACTTGCTAAATTTTTATGTTTTGCTTCAACCATAATGTCAAAGTCTTTGCGAAAAGAGCCGGCCCACTCATTACAAGCAGTATTCCACATGGTATCACTATGTTGTCTTAATTGACGTTTGGTAAATCCTTGCTCCAACAATTGCTTAATGTCTGGTCGAACATTTGTGGGGTGGTCAATTAATATTTTTCGCGGGGAGATTGAATAATGCAGCACAGGTCGAACCCCTCTCCAGCTATCTATGATACGTTTGATACGATCATCTTTGAAAGAAATATATTCTTCATCTTTAATCCAGTGATGATGAATATCTAAAACTAATGCGACGTCCTTTTCGAGTTGCAAACTGGCTTCTAGGCCCCAAGTCATTTCATCATTTTCAATCGTAAGACTATTACGTGCTTCTGGCGAAATTCGGTCTAAGATTTTTTTAATTCCACTAGGACCAAGCTTTCCAGCAATATGGACATTACATTTAAAATCTTGAAATGTATTGCCAAAGCCCATCCAGCGGATAATGTTCGCATGATATTCAAATTCCTGAATGCTTTTTTCGACAATCTCGGGTGTGGCGCTCGCCAAGACTACGAATTGGCCAGGATGCATACTTAATCTAACGTCAAGAGCCCGAGCTAAATTCCCTGCAATTAGATATTTCTTTTCTAAAAAATCAATTACCTCAGGGTTTTTCCAAAAAAATTGCATGCTTGGATGGGTAAATCCCGGTAATTGATCGCTGCCGATCCTCACCATTCGCTGTTCTTTTTTGAGATGGCCGACAAAATTAATTAAATTAAAAACAGCTTTAGTATTATGGTTAATAATATCCCACAATTTTTTCTCTGCATGTTCTTTATCTTGGTTAGACAACCACTTAATCGTAGTTGTTTTTTCAGAAAATTTTTGTTGGATTTCTTGCAGTTTTTTTTTAGGTTGATTTTGATCAGGATCCATATATTTACAGGCAAAACCTACTCTTTTAATTGTCATTTAATATTCCTAATGTATTCACTGTTTCTCATTTTGAAAACAAATTTAGTATTATTGGTTAATTAACTGTAAAAAACCAATTTCATCCATGCTATCAGCTTGTTTACAATAAATTTTCAGTAACTTAATTTTTTAATTATATCCATTAAAACCATTATGTTTAATTATTGCCCATTATTTTGATTTAATTTATAATCAAGTTTTACCCCTTTAAAAGCCCACCATGAACGAAAATGATCTTATTGAAGACCTCACCAATTCATCCATAGTTTCAAAGATAGGTGCTGAAAACTCCTTCGAAAATAACAATGGCACTCAAAATCCAGTCCATTCAAAAAGCAATCAAATATCACTTGTACAATATAACAGCAGAGCACAGAGAAGTTGTCCATCGGTATTTAGAAATCCACTCCCAGCTGAAAGACAACAAACAAGAATACAATCTGATTTACTACCTACGGTGAGAAGAGCTAAAGGATCTATTGAAGCGCCAAAAGAGTTAGAGGGGCTCTTAGGCATAACAGAGAAAAAAGGCATTTCGCAAGCACTTGCAGTGATAAAAACCTGCTTAACCAAATATACAGAAAAACATTCGAATGAGTTTACTAGGCATTCTGTTTTCTTGAGCATTGGTCCAGAAACCATGGATATCTTACTTAACGAATACCTCAATGATTCGCAACAAAATCTATCTGAAGACGTTTTATCATTCAAAGGTTTTCTACCACCGATTCAAGATTTTCTAAAACATGTTGGCTTTGATACGCCACGTCTTCGAACACTCCTTCATCAGTACATCACTCATCGTGAAGAGCATCTTAATAATTACAAAAACCTCTTTAAAATTACAACAGACCCTTTGGTGATGAGTGAGGAAGAAAAGAGCAGATTCATTGTACCTTATAATGAAAATGATACTTTTGGGGGAGCCGTGAGAGTGCTTTTTAAAAAAAACCAAAAAGAACTTTCCAACCTTTTCAAAGAACAGTGCGAGCTAACTTTGAAGTTTCGAAAAGAAAATCCGCATGATCTAAGAAATGAACAAAAGCTCACTCACTTAGATATCATCTTGGATCTGTTGGTTAAAGATCCTAAAGATAAGACAATTTATTACAAAAGTGAAATATCAAGGATAGGCACTAAAATATTCCGCACCAAATATAAAAAGCTCGAGAAACATTTTAACTCATGGTATTCAAAGATGAGATATCCTGATGGAGTGCCTTTTTCCCTTATTAAACGATTAAAGAAGCAACGCATTAAACGCAGCAGTAAAGAATCGTCAGAACAGTTGCAAAAGCTTCCGCGGCAGTCTGATTCCGTCTATATGCCTCCTTCCTCTAACGAAGATGAGAACAAACCTCAGCTGAAGACGACTATCGGAAAACGACGCGCTCCATTCGTGCGCGAATCTGATGCAGAAGAAAGCGCCGCAGAACCATTGATTAAAAAAAACAAAAAAGAGCCAAACAAGATCGACATACCTTCTATTATAAAAAGCGAGGGAATAACCAACCAAAATTGTTTAAAAAAATTCCAAGTTAAATTTAATGAAAAATACCCAGGAATTCACTGCCCACAAGAACTAAAAGACATTCTTATTGAACATGTTGACAGCCAAGATATCCTAGTAACGCTTAACGCAATTAAAGCATTTCTTGAAGTATACAAAGCTGCAATGCAGACTAATTCCATTAGCAAGGCTTTTTTAAGCATGAGTGCCCCTATCATCAGGGGATTACTCTCTCAATATCTACTCTACAAGAGAAATCAATTAAAAGAACAAGCTGGTGAACAGCAAGATGAGCCTCCCTCTTTAAGAAATATCCTTCAACGCAATGAGCAGTCGAGCGATCTAATCGATAGCATCCCCTGCAAACAAACAGGCTTTGGTAAACCTATTAGAAGTTTTTTAAAGTCGCTCGGATTTATCGGTATAGATAGAATATATTTGCGTCGCTTCTTCGACGAGTATCCCGATCTATTTAGCCAATTTGCCGATGTACTTAAAATTAAGAAGAAAATACTCATAGGGGAGCATCTCTCAACGCCTGAAACTGGCTTGATAAAAGCGACTAATATCCGTCCCTCTACACCTAAGATAGTTAATGAAATTTTGCGAAAAGCCGCGCAACATGATGAACCTTTTTTTGTAAAAGCTTCAGAGGACAATGCCTCGCCACTTGCGTTTGAAAAAGAATTATCTTTTAACCCTATACCCAATATAGAGGAAGAACGTTTGGAAAATATTCCATCTATGAGCATGGAAGTTGAATCAGAAAGCACAAGTATTGATTTCACCCGAACCTGTGAACAAGAAGTCCAAACGTTAGTTTTAGAAAAACAGCCTCTGTTCGAACCAGCTAACTCATGTCAGCAAATGTCAAATAAGAGCATTCGAAATCTGGATTTGTATGGCAAAAAAGCTATTTTTTGCAAACCTAATGCATCAGCATTACAAGAGAATATTCCTCCAGTAAAGCACTGTGACAGCAATTTGGATGAGAAACCGGTAATTTCTCTACCTCGTATACCACAGGAATCTAAACCTCGAATTGACTCTCCCCCTATTAAACCAACCCCTGACAAAGGTAATTTCACTCTCTACCCAGGAAGCTTGTTTAAAAAACGTCATCCGCAGGAGGGAACACAGTTTACGAATGGTCAATCTATTAAAAACTTTGTTGATTTGAATCTATGGGGAAAAAAAGCTCTGCCATTCGCATCAAAAGGTAATAAACGTGCTCAAAGCACCATTGGTGAAACTAAAAAAAGGGATAGGACATTACCAACCCTTTGCAATCCTTCGTATAAATTCGAACAATTTCTTCAATCCAAGCTTGTGCGCTTAAGAATTAACCCACAAGTAATTACATTGGAGACGAACCAAGGAAATGATATTGAGAGAACAACCACTAAGGGCATCGGCGAGTGGGGTCTTGAGAGAAAGAGAGCCTTTTCTTTTCACGCCATCCCTATTAACAGAACCAATGATGCACCTTCTTCTCTCGGCGAAGAAGCAAAGCTAAGTCATCTTAAAAACAAATAATTCTATAGCTTAAATTTTGCCCCTTTTTTTATTGAGAAACACGAGAAGGGGCACAAAGAATAAGTGGATTAGTAAATTGATGTATTTGGCTAAACTCGGGGAGCATTCAATGATTGCTTAAGAGAAAGGATACGTTGATAAGCCTCTTCTATTCTTGCTTGTTTGATTTCGCCAGATTTGACTTTAGCTGCAATGATATCAATCACTTCCTGAGGATCTTGAGGTTTATCTGATAAATTATTTCCAAACACAAGCATATCTGCCCCAGCATTGATAGTTAATACCAATGCTTTTTCAAGCCCGTAATGTTCACGAATTGCCTTCATTTGCATATCATCGGTCATAATAATACCGTTATAATGCAGCTTGCCTCTAAGAAGCCCTGTGAGGATCGAATGTGATAAAGTGGCAGGCAATCCGGATGGATCGAGCTTTTTGTTTACGATATGTGCTGTCATAACCACATCGCAACTATTCTTGGTATTTAACAAAGTTTTGTAGGGCCTTAACTCGCTTTGATTCCACGTGTTTGTCACGTCAACAAAGCCTAAATGTGAATCTTCTCTCGCGCTACCATGTCCAGGAAAATGCTTATAGGCACATTGTACGTTGTGCTCCAGTAACTGACGAGAATAAATCGCCGCATAACGAATGACATCATTCGATCTATTTGAAAAACTACGGTCATTTTTTCCAATGACTGGATTAGCAGGATTAGTATTAACATCAAGAAGAGGAGCAAAATCTAAATTAAAGCCAGCTTGCTTCAACTGTTCAGCCATTACCTTTGCTTCTATTTCTGCTGTTTTGACACCTGCTTTTGCAACAGCAGCAGGAGACATAATCGAGCGGAATCCATATCTTTCATTTAAACGATTTACTTTTCCTCCCTCCACATCGATAGTGATAAATAAAGGAACTTCTGGTCGGTGGTTTTTAATGTTTCCCTGTAAATTAAAAGATTGTAAATCGTGATTTAATTTTTTAACTTGGCTAGGATTTTCAATATTTTTATCGTAAATTTTCTTTTGAAAGTCGTAATCAAATAAGATGACCCCACCTAAGTTGTCTTTTTGAATACTTTTGATGATCAATGAATTAGCATTAACTTGCTTACCATGAAAACCGATCACAATCATTTGTCCGATTTTATCCCTCAAAGCAGTATCAGAGGTTGCTTGAGCCGCTGAGGGAAGCATCAACCCTAGCAACAATGAGGCGAAGCCGATATAATACGACATGTTATCCATACATATATAAAAATAAATCCAATAATAGCAGTTTTTTTATTTTTTGTATAGATATTATTCTAATTTTGCGACCAAAAATTTATCAAATAGCACCTCTAAGATTAACTATTATACCTTTTTAGGCTTGCTTCATTGCTAAAAAGTCTGGTAGAATTGAGGCCTTTTTAAAAGCCATTATCAATTGTGTAGGAGTTATACGCATGGCTGTTCAACAGAATAAAAAATCGCGTGCACGCCGTGATATGCGCCGTTCACACGATGCTCTAACCAAACCCACGTTGTCTATTGATCCAACCACGGGAGAAACTCATCTCCGCCATCATCTAACACCAGATGGCTATTATCGCGGTAAAAAAATTCTGGACAGCGGTAACGTCTACGAAGATGAGTAAATCTTTTGAGCTCCATAACCCTTGCTATTGATGCGATGGGTGGCGATCATGGATTAAAGATTGTCATCCCTGCTTGTATTGCTGCGGCTCAACAGAATGCGACGCTAAAATTATTGCTCGTTGGTAATCAAGATCAAATCCATCTTGCGCTCGAACAATATAAAATGGCTACACATCCGCAATTAGCTGTTGTGCATGCAGAAGAAGTAGTCGCAATGGATGAGCTACCCTCTCACGCCGTTCGTAATAAAAAAAATTCGTCCATGCGTGTTGCCATCAATTTAGTAAAGAATGGACAAGCTCAAGCCTGCGTCAGCGCAGGAAATACCGGGGCCTTAATGGCCACGGCTCGTTTTGTATTAAAAACATTACCAGGTATTGATAGACCGGCAATTATTGCTAGTCTTCCTACTATGAAAGGGAAAACGCTGGTCATTGATTTGGGTGCAAATGTTGATTCCAATGCTGAGCATCTTTTTCAATTTGCATTGATGGGCTCTGCTCTTATACAAGCCGTCGACAAGAAACCAAGGCCAAAGGTTGCTGTGCTAAATATTGGCGTTGAAGAAATCAAAGGCAATGAACAAGTCAAACAAACAGCCCAACGGTTAGCTCAATGCCCATTTATCAATTACGTCGGCTATATAGAAGGCGACCAGTTGTATTCCGGCGATGTTGATCTTGTTGTATGTGATGGCTTTGTTGGTAACGTTGCATTGAAATCAAGCGAGGGCTTAGCAAAATTCATGATGGCGATATTGAAAGAATCGTTTGCCAAAAATCCATTGACTCGTTTTATCGGCATGCTCTCCATGCCAGTATTAGCAACTTTAAAGAAGCGTATGGACCCTTCGCGTTATAACGGCGCAAGCCTACTAGGCTTAAATGGCATCGTTGTCAAAAGTCATGGTGGCGCCAGCGCAGCCGCTTTCCAAAACGCAATAGAAGAAGCCATGGTCGAAGTAAAATCAAACGTCATTGATTTGGTACGGGCACAAATGGCCGATCTCTTCAAACAAACTAATCACGGCACGGAAGCGTAATTAAGATGTACCCCTTTTTCGTTCTTACTTTGAGTAGCACCTTATGAATGTTGCTTTCGTATTTCCAGGACAAGGCTCCCAATCCATTGGTATGTTAGCAACGCTAGCAAGCCGTTTTCCTATCATTCAAAACACTTTTGACCATGTCTCAGAGCGTTTAGGTTATGATGTTTGGCAATTGACTCAACAGGGCCCTGAATCGCTGTTAAATCAAACAGAGCATACGCAAGTAGCCGTACTCACTGCCGATGTTGCTATTTTTCGATTGATACAGAGCCAAGCTCGATTCGATAGCCTTAATTGCTGGATGGCCGGACATAGTCTCGGTGAATACGCCGCACTTGTCTGTGCCGAAGCAATTCCACTGGCAGATGCAGCAGAACTAGTGGCAACACGTGGAAAGCTCATGCAAACATGTACGCCTTTAGGCGAAGGTGCAATGGCTGCCATCATAGGCCTTACTGATGCCGAAATAGACGTCCTTTGCCAACGTGTGAGCGCAAGCTTTCAACAACAATACCAGGTCACACCCGCTAATTATAATGCGATCGGGCAAGTAGTTATTGCTGGACATACAGAAGCTGTTGAAAAAGCTATCGGTGAAGCAGAGTCTCTTGGGGCCCGCATGGCAAAAATTATTCCTGTCAGCGTGCCTTGTCATTGTCCATTATTAACTGAAGCTGCTGAAGCTTTTGAAGCCCCCCTGGCAAAAGCGCCGTTTCAAGCGCCGCGCTATCCTGTGATTGCGAATGTAGATTTAAGCACTTATAAAACCCCCGAGCAAATGCGACTATTGTTAAAAAAACAACTGTACTCACCTGTCAGATGGGTAGAAACCATTCAATCCTTAAAAAATCAAGGGGTTGAATGCCTTATTGAGTCTGGGCCTGGAAACGTGCTTAGTGGCCTTGTAAAACGCATTGATAAAACGCTGTCTGCTCTTCCTACCCATCAGGAAGACTTTTTAGAGCGTGCCTTACGGAGAATCACGAATGAGCAACTCACCTAAAATTGCCTTAATTACCGGCGCATCTAGAGGTATAGGCAATGCCATTGCAATGGCTTTAAGCCAAGCAGGTACCTATGTCGTTGGTACAGCCACTACCGTAGAAGGTGCAGAAGCAATCTCTGCTCAATTTAAAGAAGCAAACCTACCCGGCGAAGGACGTATGCTCAATGTTAGTGACAAAGAAAACATTGAAACTTTCCTGACAGCCCTTTCTGATGAGCAAAAAGATCCGGCCATTTTGATTAATAATGCGGGTATTACTCGAGACGATTTGCTGCTGCGAATGAGCGATGACGATTGGTACGCTGTTTTAGAAACGAATTTAAATGCTATTTTTCGCTTAACGAAAGCCTGTTTAAGACCCATGTTTCGTGCACGTTGGGGACGTATCATTAGCATTGGTTCCGTTGTTGCGGGTAGCGGTAATGCCGGCCAAGCTAACTACACTGCCGCGAAAGCAGGTGTCATTGGGTTTAGCAAATCATTGGCTCAAGAGATTGCAAGCCGTAATATTACTGTTAACGTTGTTTCTCCTGGCTTTATTGAAACAGATATGACAAAAAACTTGCCGGCAATGGTGTCCCAGGAAATGTTGAAACGTATTCCTATGAAACGTTTTGGAAAACCCGAAGATATCGCAGCAGTGGTGGCATTTCTGGCATCTGAGAGCGCTGGCTACATTACAGGTGAGACCATTCACGTCAATGGTGGTCTATACATGAATTGATGGAAAATAACCGTGTTGAGCAGTTTTCGACTTGCGTTCTGCGCAAAATCACATAAACTAACTACCAATACGAATTTTAAAATCCATCTAATTGATTGATAAGTTTATTAACAAAGAGGAAAGAGAAATCATGAGTACAGTTGAGGAGCGTGTTCGTAAGATTGTTATCGAACAACTAGGCGTCAAAGAAGAAGAATTAAAAAATGACGCTTCTTTTGTGGATGATCTTGGCGCAGATTCATTAGACACCGTTGAATTAGTCATGGCACTCGAAGAAGAATTTGAAACAGAAATTCCTGATGAACAAGCTGAAAAAATTAATACGATTCAAGAAGCAATTGACTACATTGAATCTAACCTGAATAAGGAAGAAGCTTAAACTCCATGACAAAACGACGTGTTGTAATTACCGGTATGGGGGCAGTTACCCCCGTCGGTCTTAATGTGCGCCAAAGCTGGGAAAATATCTTAAACGGTAAAAGTGGTGTTGCGCTTGTAACCGATTTTGATGTCACCGACTTTCCTTGCAAAATTTTGGCGCAACTAAAAGGGTTTGATATAGAACAATATTGTTCATTGAAAGAAGCCCGCAAGATGGATCGCTTTACACAGTATGGCGTTGCCGCTGCTCAAGAAGCTGTGCTCGATGCCGGATTAGCCGTCGATGATCAAGATCCTCTCACGTATCGTATGGGTGTCGCCGTTGGTGCGGGTATTGGTGGCATCGAAACCATTACTGATAACCAAGATAAGCTGATGGCCCAAGGGCCCCGCCGTGTTTCTCCCTTTTTTATTCCTGCTGGGATCATTAATCGCGTAGCAGGACAAATCTCGATTAATCACCATTTAAAAGGTCCTAATATTTCTGTCGTTACCGCCTGTACCACGGGTACACATAACATTGGACTAGCAGGGCGTATGATTGCTTATGGCGATGCAGATATCATGGTCTGTGGTGGTGCGGAAATGACGTCAACCCCTTTATGTTTGGCGGGGTTTTCCTCCCTCCGATCCGTTTCACGACGAAATGATGAACCTGAAAAAGCATCTAGACCCTGGGATAAAGACCGTGACGGGTTCGTTATGGGAGAAGGCGCAGGAGTTTTAGTATTGGAAGAATACGAACATGCAAAAGCCCGCGGTGCACACATCTACGCTGAGCTCGTCGGTTTTGGTATGTCAGGAGATGCCTATCACATTACAGCACCGGACGAAGAAGGGGATGGTGCTTTCCGTTCCATGGAAGCGGCTATCAAAGATGCTCACCTAAACCCTCAAGATATTGACTATATCAATGCGCACGGAACCTCTACCTATTTAAATGATTTAACAGAGACAAAAGCGGTTAAACGTCTTTTTACTGATCATTCCCGCCAGCTTGCTATCAGCTCTACCAAATCGATGACAGGTCATTTATTAGGTGCAGCCGGTGCAGTAGAAGCGATTTTCAGTATCTTGGCTATCCGTGACCAGATTGCTCCCCCAACCATTAACTTAGATACACCCGATGAGGGCTGTGATCTAAACTATGTAGCACATACTGCCCAAAACCGAAAAATTGATGTCGCATTAAGCAATTCCTTCGGTTTTGGTGGGACCAATGGAACCTTAATTTTTAAGCGAGCTTAGATGCGGCATGCTGCATCTTTCTGCTGTATGCCAAAGTTTCTACGTCTCACTCTTTGCTTTTTTTTTCTCGTTCTCTTAGCGTTTGGTAGCTGGTTTAGCTACCAACGTTATCGACACCATCAGGTCAGTGCTAGCCTGTTAATTCCACCTGGTTCACCTTCACAAACCTTTTTGATAGACAAACACACTTCGGCTACAAAATTAGCTTATTTATTAAAAGAAAAACATTTATTTCATTCACCTACTCTTTTTTTGGAGTACATTGCTTGGCGTGGCATTGCTCATCAATTAAAGGCCGGTGCTTACTGTATAGAGCCCGGTGAATCGGTCAGCGAATTTCTTGACAAGGTTATTAAGGGAGATACTTTAATAGAAACCTTCGCTGTCATTGAAGGGACAACCGTCTCACAAGTTAGCACACGGCTCAAAAATGCTCGTTTCTTAAATTATCAAGAAACGGATTGGAACAGCCTACACTACCCTGAATACCCACCAAATCTGCCTATGCCTCCTAATCTGCCTGAAGGGTTACTGCTTACAGACACCTACCATTACCGGGCCGGTACCGATGCAAAAAATTTACTACAAGTTGCAAATCAACATTTGTTAAATTATTTAAATGAATGTTGGAAGAACCGCGCATCTAATTTACCCTATACCACACCTTATGAATTATTAATTGCAGCATCTATTGTTGAACGTGAAACCGCCCTACCCGAAGAAAAACCACTGATTGCGAGCGTCATTGTGAATCGTCTCAAGCGAAAAATGCCCTTACAAATGGATCCCACCGTCATTTATGCACTTGGTTCGCGTTATGAAGGTAAATTGAAGCACGCGGACCTAAGTATCGACTCTTTTTATAATACTTATCGTTATCGAGGTCTTCCACCCACGCCTATTGCAATGGTAGGAAAAGCGGCATTGGATGCTACAGCACATCCTCAACAGACACACTATTTATATTTCGTAGCAAAAGGTGATGGCAGCCATAAATTCTCTGTGAATTACGATCAACAACGGCAAGCCATTTCTGAATATGCCCGTGGGCAACGACGAGTGCTTCATATGAATGAACACCTTACCCCAGAAGATATTCAAGGAGTACCCTATGACGACCCCAGGTAAGCTAATCGTTATTGAAGGTTTAGAAGGCGCAGGAAAATCGACAGTGATTGCCGCATTGCAAACTTATTTAAAGGATCGCTCCTTCCCTCTTTTTCTAACACATGAGCCTGGGGGCACTACGGTTGGCAGTCAAGTACGTCATTTGATTAAAACCCCTTTGCCTATGGAACCAATGGATGCAAGGTGTGAATTATTGTTGCTTTATGCAGCACGAGTGCAGTTGATAGAACAGGTTATCCGGCCAAAACTCGCCGAGGGCACCTGGATTCTTGCTGACCGCTTTGAATTATCGACTTTTGCTTATCAAGGAGCAGGACGTCGGTTAGATGTCAATGTTATTTCCACCCTTTCAAACTTTTGTCTTGATAAACTTAAGCCAGATCTCATCCTTTTTTTGGATGTACCCCCCGAGTTGGGTTTAAACCGTGTTAAGAAACGAGGGCCTGCAGACAGAATGGAACAAGAATCTTTGGCTTTTTTTCAACGTGTTTATGAGGGATATCATGCAATCCTACCAACGCTGGAGCAAGCAGTGATCATTGATGCCACTCAACCGAAAGAATTTGTCAGCGCAGCTGCATTAAATGCTCTGCAACAATTTATAGAAAAAAATCAGCCTGAACTTGCTGATGTTATCTCTACAACACAGCATGAATAATCAGGATTTCGGTAAGGTTTATCAATCTGATTGGGAGCACTTACAATCGCAGATTCACAGTCAATGCTTTCCACAAACATTTCTTTTGCAAACAACCATGGATGTAACACAGGGTTTAAACTTTGCTGATCAATTAGCCACCAGCCTCTTGTGCTTATCAAAATCTACCCCCTGTGGTGAATGCCGATCTTGCCAATTAAGGCGGCAAGGGGAACATCCTGATTTATTTACGCTTTCCCCCGAAAAAATCGATTCCGTCATTAAAATCGATCAAATCAGGAACATGCAATCCTTTGCTTACCTCTCACCACAACTCAGCAATAAACGCATTATCCTCATTCAACCTGCAGAAAAATTAAATACTGCTTCTGCAAATGCTTTGCTAAAATTGCTAGAGGAACCTCCCTCTCACCTTTATTGTGTGCTTATCGCGCAAACTACACACGGGCTACCCGCAACGTTACTCAGCCGTTGTCAGCACTGGCAATTATCTCCAGCTGTAACGGAAGCCAACTTTTATGAGGCGCTTTTTCACACATATCCATCTGAGCACCCTCGTGCAAAGCTACTTCAAGAAAGCACAAACTTGCTTAAAGGTTTGTGTCAATTGCGAGAGCAAGGTTCCTCAGCCTTCGAACTCGCTAACAAATGGGACAAATATGCGTTATCGGACATTATTTGGTTGCTTTACTTACTCCAAACAGCAACGATAGGAAGTCAATGGCTTTATCAAGAAACAGCCGATGCTGCCTCTGAACTAGAATTACCGGTCTCATGGCGTCCTTATTTAAAACAATTAACAACTTCGTTCACATCGTTTATTCTATTTCAACAACTCGATGCTATTCGTCGTATTCAAAAACATTTAATGCAACACATCCACTTTAACCAACAATTGGTTTTAGAATCTTTATTTTTGATGTATATGTAAAAAATTCGTTATTTGGATCAAATACAAGGTCAAAAAATTTTTCCTCTAAATTCAAAGAAGATTGTTCTTGTTGATAAAAAATTAGATAAAAATTCAACAATATGCTAAAATATTGTTAATAAATTATTAAGATTAGATTATGTATTCCTTACTCGATCAAAAAACACAAGAATTTTTGGCATTGTTTAGCCAGGTGCAAAACCAAAAGATTCAAACAAACCCTCTAGACAGTGAAAAACTTAGTCAATTAAGAGACGCATTCATAGGCTATGTCTCACATGTTTGTTTGACATCTTTAGCAAAATTCGAGAAAGAAAAGGTAAAAATTGAAAATAAAAAAGCCGTTTATTTATGTTCTGCTCAAGACATTGAAATTGCAGCGTATACGCAATTTTTATCCAATAGAGATAGAATAGATGCTGTTATTGAAGAGCTCCATCGACAGGGTATTAAACCGACTAGCGATGGTATGCGTGAATATTTTTCTAAACTTCATACCTCAAAAACGAAAGATCAACAACATTTATCCCAAGTAAGCATTGCAAAAAATCGCCCTTATAACGATTCTCTACAAGTTTTAACCACGCTTACAGAAAATATACTCACTACGGTTCAAAAGAAGAAAACCTCTTTTTTTGATCTGATTGATAAACCTTACAAAGCCTATTTGGCAAATCTTTTATCAAAAGATCAAGCAGCTCTTGATAAACTGGAGCAATTTGAAAAAGAGCAACGCATCACCAATAAGGTGCTACCTATTATTCATGCCTTAGAGAATAAAAAAAATAGGCTCGATGAGGATTTTCTTCAGCAAAGTTACATGAGCCCTGAAGAAAAAGCTTGTAAGCAATCAAAAATTGAACACTATAGGGCAGCGATCAAAGAGCTAGACACAATACTTGAAAAAAATCAAAGAGGTGCCCCAAATCAGTCAGAAAAAACGATTAAAAAAACCTGTGACACGATTGAAACAAACTTCGATCTTCATATTATCCGTCCAGACAACGAAAAAGCCCTTGAAAATAATCAATCGAATAATGTTTTGATTAAAGAGTTAATTGCAGCACATAAACATTACGTAGGCGCTCTAGGTGCTTTCCCTTTAATTCTCGATGGAACAATTACTGCTCTACGTGCTGAAGGTTTCAATTACGATATTCAAGGATCGAATCAGACACTCATCCATTTTATTAATAGTGTAACACCCAAATCATGCCCACCTATCGTTTCTCAAATGATTGGTATTTATATTCAATCAACGGGTATCGGACATCGCGTATTGACACCCGCTATGCAGGAGCAACTGCAGGCCAACTTAATCCCTTTCATTGAAGAGTTATTTACTCGCTCAAGCGCTTTAACAAAAGCGAAAGACGCTTATCTGTTTAAAAATACTAACGTCACCGAACAGCAAAAGAACGCACCCTCCGTTGAGGAAATTTTCCTGATTAATAGCCGTAAAAAATTCTTAGAAAGCTTGGATATAGAAACAGAGATAGATATCCCTAACGAATTATCAAAATTAGCAAAAATAGGGACAAATTTAGCAGGGGCCGCTGGTAATATTCAAGGTATGCTTACTCGAGCAAGCGCCTTTGATAAAATCGATGAGGCAATAAATGCAGTCAAAAACATTGATACTGCACTCAGTAATCCCTTTACCGCTTATGCCTTAAAAAACGTTCCGCAAGCGGAGCAATTGTTCAATTATTACCGTCAAGGGAAAGATGCCATCTGCTCAATGAGCAACCTACTGTCCAAAGGTTTTTCTGCGCTTAATGATCTCGGCAATAATTATCTGCAGAAAATCTTTAAATTACAACCAGGCTCTAATCTTCAACAAGGATTTGAAAAGCAACTTGCTTTTTTTCGATTTTATCAACTGGTCGCAGCCGGCAAACTTGATGCAAGTTACCAACGCTTATTTTTCACAAAATACATCGAAGAGTTAAACCTGGCTGCATTGAAGGATACTACTTTTTCTGAATACACTAAGTTTGCGAATGAATACATTTCTGATAGAAATGAACCGATTGCATTTCCAAATTTTAGCCTAGAAGAGTGCATTAAAAATATCTATCATGCAGAATATGGCGAAATCGATAAAAAGACAACCGTCTTATACGGAAAACTTCAAGAAACTCCAACTTTCAACTTCTTATACCTTGCCGATCATTTGAAGCGTTTAGAAGAGCAATTAAGCACAGGCAACTCCAGCGATCCAACACATATGGCATTTATTTTTGAGAGCTTGTCAAAGCTTAATAACGCTTCTCAATTCATTAAAAATCCGGCGGTAAAAGCTGATAAGCTTAATGTATCCACTCACTCAGCAGAAGTGCTCTATAGCTCAGCTGATCAAGCGCTCAAAAATATCCAAGCTAGTTCTATCACTCCATTAATGAATAAGATGATAGACAAGTTAAAGACATTTCCTTTGGAAAGCCTCAAACAATATAAGATTGATCACCCTGAATTGGCCGTTCTTTTTAATATATTCGAACTCAACGAGGAAAAATCTGACCCTATACTTGAACGAAAAGTTCATTATTACGTGCCAGATACCCTTAGTACAATGATAGATACATTAAACACAGGTGTTAAAAATGCCGCCGGATCTCTTGCCGATCATTATTTGATACCTCAGAAAAAACGTTGTAAAGCGATTGCTACACTTTATAAAAATTATCCTCCAGAGCATGAGATTAAAGTATTGTGTCAGAGGAAAGAGGAATATGTCGATGCGTTTGCTCAGCTTTTAAGTAACCAAGCGTTCTTTGATGAATTTGCCGCTTTTTTAAAGAAAACTCTCCCTGCTATTACAGATACTGCACCGCTTTCCGTTCCTTCTTTTACTGATGCGGCATCACAACTTCCCTATATAGGACGGTTGATTTGGGATCTATTACCCCAGCATTTTGCAAGCAAATACGATAGTCAATTGCTGTTAGCGGCTTTTTTAAACTATCTCCATCTTGAAAAAAACAATGATGCCTTACAAGATCTTCAAACTAAAGCAACTGCATTTACCAGCGCCTTAAGTAGAACGAAAGATTTTAGTTTATTGCTGCCCTTAGGCGATCCGACTGCTTCTTTCCATCATTTAAACGAAGACCTCTTAGAAACCTTAATTGAAGCTGCTTATCGTATTCAAGAAGGTTTTGGTCAGAGACCAATCGATCTTGAAGAACGTATGCTTGCTTATATAGAACAAGGACTGGAAAAAGCACTTTCTTCCTTCCCTATGATGAAATTTATCACTTTAGAAGCTTTTAAAACAGAAAAGGTTCAACAAGCAATTAAAACACGACTGAAACAACCCGCAAATTTTTTACGCAATAAAGGTAAAGAAACGTTATTGAGTGCACTGGGTATTCAAACCGCCCTTACTCGAGAAAATTTAGCAGCCGACTATTTAACCTCTGCATTAAAAAATGAAGGCCAGCTCTCTGCCTTTGCCTCGTGTTTCTTACAGTACCGTGCTTTCACCAAGAACGCTGATAACGTCTCGGATGAAGCATTCGGCAAGCAAGCGATCAACCTTGTTTTATCTCGCCATTTAGAACGAATGACTGATCAAAAAGAACGTAATGATTTTATAGAAAAAATGTATGAAACGTTTGAAACAACAAACACTCGTTATTTTGGAAAAAAATTAAAAACCTCCAATAACAATGACACAATAAAACTTCTAGAACATCTGATTACCGAGCGTCACCTCTCCCTCGGTACTCATGATCCTTTACGAGATCATCTCATTGCCGATCTCGTTTCGCATCTAATTCATGGAATGACGCTTGTAAAAGACCTCAAAGAAAAGCTTCACTTGGAGCAACAGCTTTTTAAATTCACAAAGAGTCTTCTAAAAGATTCGGTTAATCGAGCTCTTCCTACTGTTTTACAATCAACCGTGCAACTTGTTTTAAAACAAGCACTGCAGCTTCCTGTTGCAAAGCTGATCCCGCAGCTCGAACAGCTACCTCATCTAATTAATAAACTTCAAGGTCAGGACAATGGCTATAATCCTGGTGAGAGCTATACAGCATGGGAAACCCGACAAAAACCTTTTTTACAAAATGCGGTAGAACTTATAGGCTTTGTTTCATCGGCAATGACCGCTTGGGCCAGCACCCTTAAATTAATTACAGCGGCCATGGGCTTTACCTTTTTAAACGCAAGTGGTCTTGGCATTACCATTGCTACGAGCGCAGTAATAAGTATCGCCGCCGCGAATATCTTCAAGGCCCTTGTAACGAGCTTTAAAGAATTAAAACAGCAAGAGGGTAACCTTTCAAATCATTCTTTGGGCCAAAAATTCCTTTTATTTGGAGGCATGTTCGTTAAAGCACTCTGTCATGCTACCTTAACAAATTTGGTATCAAAAAATATCTTATCAAAAATTAAACCTATACTTCCCTTCTTGTCTCTTTTCAAAGAAACAACACGCAAAAATGAAGCAAGCTTTCCGACGGAGATAGAGAAGAAAAAAGAAAAAGAAATGCTTCAAGGCCTTGAAAACGCAAGAATGAATGCGGCCAGCGCACTGATTGAATTTAATCCGAAGGATCCTGGAGCCCTATCCACACTGCATTCGACGCTTAAAACCTTGGAAGGAAAAATCAGTGAATGTGAGCGAACCTTTAAAAATGAAAAAGACGCCCGCTTGTTTCATGTGCATTTTAGAGAAGCAACCGATCGAACATTAAAAGCTGCCAATGCAGTAAAAGAAGAATTAACTTCGCTCCAATCAAAAATAGAGATTTTGGGACTTAAAAAAAGCGCAGCGCAGAAAGAATCTGCTCCTTTGAATCAAGTGAATGCTAAAAAGCCAGCGTCAGATATGATGCATCCTTTAGATCCAACTGCCTATATAGATCAGATACATAAACATCCCATACTAAAATCAATCGACATGGATTATTCTTACCTTGGCCAATCCAACCTAGCGGATTCCGAACAGTTGATCATTTCGATGAACTTGTCCATTCCACAAGATAAAGTAGATCAATCAAAGAAACCCGTGAACGAAAGCACTGTTGCTTTAAGCAATCGTGCGAATCATCGGCGAAACTCCACCACTGTAGATAAAAGAAAGCATTTTGCGATGTTTAAAGAGTCAATCCCTCTGCTTTCTAACCAACAGCCTCTGCAAGAACACCAGCAGGATGATCACAATCACAAAGATAAAAAACCTTCAATTTCTCCTTTGAAAAAATAATTCCCAGAGAAATAATTTCCTGCTATGCAATCGATTTTTTTCCTTGGATAGCAGACGAATTCACGTAAACAGGCGGCAGGTTAACCTTGGCTTTATCGTGATCAGGTAATTTTCTACCTAGTTTCCGTAATGGCTGTCCTTCCATTAAGTATTGTTCGATGGCTTCTAAACTGAGATTTTTTGTTTCTGGCATAAAATAAGACGCGTAAATAAACCCCATAAAACAAATCACCGCATATAATGCAAAGGTCAGTTCAATACCGAGACTATGCTGCAGTAAAGGAAAGGTAAAAACAGTTATCGTATTAAATGCCCAATTGCTTAATGATGAAAGCCCCATGCCGATACCACGCATGTATAAAGGAAAAATTTCAGACATCGCCAAATGAGGAATTGGCCCTAAACTGATTGCAAAAGCAAAGATATATGTCAGTAAACATACAACACCCACAGAAGCTAGGTGAGGCCATTCAAAATAGGAGAACATGGCTAAGATTCCAAGGCTGAAGCCTGTACCTAGAAAACCAAACAGTAACAGTTTGCGACGACCCACGTTATCCATACAAAAAATGGCGATAATCGTCACCAACAAATTTACTAATCCTAACCCCATGGTTGCGAGAATTTGACCTGTGGTATTAGCAAAACCAAGATTTTTAAACAACTGCGGTGCAAAATAGATAACGACATTGATACCGCTAAGTTGTTGTAAGCAAAACAATATCATTCCTAACATTAATACCGGTAAAAGTGGCTTTTTGAAAACATCCGCCCATGACGCTTGTTTTGGTTCTTGTGCCAAAGTGGTTTTAATTTCTATAAATTCTTCCTCGACAGAACCTGTACGTCCTAACCTTTTGAGGGCTTTTAAAGCAGCTGATTCACGTCCAACATGTACGAGCCATCGAGGTGACTCAGGTAAAAAGAAAATACCTACTAATAAAAGGACAGCAGGTATTGCACTCGAAGCAAACATGATACGCCATGCTTGATGCTCTAACAGCAAATAGTTCATAGAGTAAGCACAAAAAATCCCGATAGTAATCGCCAGTTGATAAACGGAGACAATTGCCCCTCGCAAATGGAGGGGAGCTGTTTCAGCCAAATATAAAGGGGTCGTCACCGCTGCAAGTCCTATTGCAAATCCCAGCATCAGACGCGCAGAAATCAAAATTCCGGTGACTTCAGCTATTGCCGTTCCCAACGATCCCAATAAGAATAGAAGGCCTGCAACGAATAAAATTGCTCGCCGACCAAAGGACTGACTGCAACGAGAAGCAAGCAATGCACCAATTAAAACAGAACCAATCAATGCACCAAAAGGTAACGCAGATGCCATTGCGCCTATTTCGGTAGGTGAAAATTTAAAATATTGTCGTACTAAATCGAGTGAACCTGCAATGATGCCTTCATCATAACCAAATAAAAATCCCGTCATCGAACCAATCATCGCTACTAACCAAATCATCTTCTATCCTTCTTAAATTAACGGTATTGTTTTTAATGATTTAACTTGCCTTATTGTTAAATTACGTCAATGCTAATGCCGTTTGGCAAAATTTTGTCACTGTCAGCCAATCTTCTTTTGCGAGCGTTTCTTCAGAAATCATCCAGGTTCCTCCGACACAAAGTACATTGGGCAATTGCAGATATCTGGAAAAATTAGCTGCATCAAGACCACCTGTGGCACAGAATCGCCAACGGGGTCCCGGACCATACCAAGCTTTTAGCACCGATTCTCCCATCGAATCGGCCGGAAAAAATTTAAAACATTCATATCCGAATTCCGCTGCATCCATACATTCTGAAAATGACGCTACTCCTGGTACAAATAAAATGCCAGCGGTTTTACCTGCCTCGAGCAATCGCCTCGTGTGACCTGGGCTAAAAGCAAACTGAGCACCGGCATTGACCGATTGTGCTAGCTGGTCAGGAGTCATAACGGTACCCGCGCCGATGATCATTTCTGGAAATGCTTGCCTAAGTTCCGTAATTACATTTAACGCAATTGGTGTGCGTAACGTGACTTCGACCGCTTTGATGCCTCCTGCTAATAAAGCTGAAACAAGAGGAGCTGCGACTTTCTGATGGTGAATGGTAAGAATGGGGACAATTTTACCCAAGGAAGAAAATAGGGTCATTTCAGATGCTTGATCTAGATGCATTTTTCTCTATCCATTGATTTCAACTGGCCGATGCCAGGCATACTGCCTCAGTTTGCATACTTTCTCTCAGATAAGCCGCCGCCCCAATTAGCCCGGGATGTTCTGCTAAGATAACGAAGGTACCAATGCCGCGAAGGTATAAACTGGCACGTCCTTTTGCTTCAAAGCAACGACGAAAAGAACTTGTCTCCATACGTGCTAGCAACTTAGGAACAATGCCCCCTGCGATATAGACACCACCAAGCGCGCCCAAAGCCAATGCAAGATCACCTGCGAAACTTCCTAGGCTTGTAAAAAATTGCTCAAGTGTTGCTAAGGCAATTTCACAAGATCCGCTGATAGCTTGTTGAGTGATTTCTTCCGCCGTGGAGGGGATTACTTGTTTCTCACAATAGGCGGCTAATGCTAAATAAATTCTTTCTATGCCTGGACCAGAAAGCAAACGCTCCCAGGATACGTGGCCATAGTGCGCATTTAGAAAACGTTGAATAAAAATTTCTTGTTCCGTTTGCGGTGCCCAGGTAACATGCCCCCCTTCCCCCGCGATCGGTAAAAACTTTGCAGTCTTATGTGAGTTTGAAAGAGCAGTAGGTACAAGGTGTGCCACACCTAAGCCTGTGCCAGCACCAAGAACGACCATGGGTTTTTTGGGATCTGCCGTGCCGGATCCGATCTGTACTTTATCTTTCGCTCTCAGTAGGGGCAGGCTCATGGCGATGGCAGTAAAATCATTAAGGACTTGAAACTCCACCAAATCCAGTTGCTTTTTGACGTCTTGAATAGAGAATTTCCAATGCAAATTTGTCATAACCACTTCATCTCCTGTAATAGGAGACGCAATCGCGATAACCACGCGTTTAATCGATAAAAGTGCTTCAAAGACTTGATAAGCTCTTAACGCTTCGACCAAATTCTGAAATCGTGCACAGGGATAAACAGCGACTTTATCGACAGCAAAATCGGTTAAGTTAACCCGAGAAAAACGTGCATTGGTCCCTCCAATGTCCGCTACAATTGCGTAGACTGCTTTCGACATCTCATCAATCATTGAAATCCTTAAATAAGCTACATGCACCTTCCATTGCAGTAGAAAATTGAGCGCGCAGCGCCCCAAAAAGCTCACGTCCCATGCCCTCACGAGCTATTTGCGGATCATAACTTGCAGGCAATCGTTTCATTAATTCTTCATCAGAAACCAATAACTTCAATTGGCCTTGCTCACTATCTACTCGAATCCGGTCGCCCGTCTGTATTTTAGCAATCACACCTTGATCAAACGCTTCAGGGGTGACGTGAATAGCAGCAGGCACTTTACCTGAAGCCCCTGACATTCGTCCATCAGTGACAAGAGCTACCCGGAAACCGCGATCTTGCAACACACTCAGGCAAGGTGTCAATCGATGCAGCTCGGGCATACCACAAGCTTTGGGTCCTTGGAAACGTATCACAACCACGCAATCTTGATTCAGACTACCTGACTGAAAAGCCTCTTCTAAAGCTTCTTGACTCGAAAAAACAATCGCGGGTGCTTCAATGACTCCTCTATCAGCCGGCAACGCTGACGTCTTTAGGATAGCGTACCCCACATTCCCCGACAGAACCTTTAACCCGCCATGGGATTTAAAAGGATAGTCAGGCGAACGTAGTACATTAAGGTCAGACGAATTAGATGGGCCTTCAATCCATTGTAATTGTTGCTGCTTTAGTTTTGGTTGCTCTGTATAACGCCACAACCCCTTGCCTACAACTGTTTCTACATCATCTACGAGCAGCCCGCCCTCGAGCAACGTTCGAATCAGATATGCCATTCCTCCTGCTTGTTGAAATTGATTAATGTCAGCTTGTCCGTTCGGATAAATACGTGCTAAGAGTGGTGTAATCTCTGAAAGGGTTGCGAAATCATCCCAATAAAGTTTAAAGCCAGCGGCACGAGCAATAGCAACTAAATGTAAAGTGTGATTAGTAGAACCGCCTGTTGCAAGTAAAGCAACCATGGCATTAACCAGTGATTTTGCATCAAGCAACTTGCCAATCGGTAAATAGGTATCTTTCAAATGTGTCAAAGAGGCTATTTGATGAGCTGCAGCTCTCGTCAATGCATTTCGCAATGGTGTTTGTGGGTTAACAAATGAGGCACCGGGCAAATGTAAACCCATCACTTCAATTAATAATTGATTTGAATTTGCAGTTCCGTAAAATGTACAAGTGCCAGGGGCATGATAAGAAGCTGCCTCCACTTCAAGCAGTTCGTCTCTATCTACAAGACCCTCTGCATAACGTTCTCGAACCTGGGCTTTTTTTAGATTAGAAATGCCTGAAGGCATAGGACCGGCAGGGACAAATATAAAGGGCAAGTGGCCAAAGCGTAGGGCACCAATCAACAATCCGGGAACAATTTTATCGCAAATCCCGAGCATCAGCCCCCCATCAAACAGGTTATGGGAAAGACCGATAGCCGTAGACATTGCAATTACATCCCGGCTTAATAAGCTCAATTCCATGCCCGCCTCCCCTTGTGTGACTCCATCACACATTGCAGGGACACCTGCAGCAACTTGGCCCACGCACCCTACTTCATACAATGCAGTTTTTAATTGAGCAGGAAACGTTGCGTAGGGCTGATGTGCAGAAAGCACATCGTTATAGGCGGAAATAATGGCAATGTTGGCTTTTTTTAGCCCTCGTAAATCGCATTTATCTGCATGCTGAGCAGCAGCAAAACCATGCGCTAAATTACCACAGGGTAAGCCGCCACGATGAGGTCCTTTAAAGCGCGCTTGCTCAATATTGTCAAGGTAACGGTCGCGGCTCTCTTGACTGCGACACTCAATTCGGCTGATGGTTTGCTTGATCAATGGATGCATTAATGGCTGCTTGATCCAACGCTATCAAATGCATTCAGTATAAGCTTTAAGGAAGATCAGGTGCAAACCGAATCTTCATTTCTGGATAATCAGACTTAAGGAAAGCACGAATCGGCATCTCTTGTGGATCGTCCCCTGCAAGCGCCTTATCGAGTACTTTACGTTTTTCTTCACCGATTAAGTATAGAAAAAGGTGGTGGCATTTGAGCAATCGAGTTTTCGTCAGTGTTAATCGTTGATATGGCGCGGTCATTGGATCCGTCGCAATCACTGCGTCTGTGTTTTCGGCGCTAAGCCCTTTTTCAATTTGAGGGCTTCGAGGAAAAAGAGACGCGGTATGACCATCCTCTCCCATTCCTAAAACTACCACATCAAAAAGGGGGAGTGCTTTTATTTTTTTGTTAAGCATTTCTTCATGCAAATGCGCTTCTTGATCACCTTGGTCCATAAATGAAATAAATCGAGCTTCTGCAGCTTCGTTTTGTAACAAGTGGTACCGTATAAAATTTTCATTACTATCGGGTTGACTAATATCCACGCAACGTTCGTCAGCAAGAAGAATCGTTATTTTTTTCCAATTTAAAGGCATCTTTGATAGGCAGGATAAATATTCCTTTGGAGCCTTTCCACCTGAGACTACAAGATAGGCTTCTTTTCTTTCTTCCAACGCCAATTTTAAAAGATTACTGACTTCTGCACAAAATTTTGTGCTCAGTTCAATTTTATTTTCAAAAGCTTTATATTCCAAGTTATTCGTCCCAGTTGCGCCCGCTGCGGGCCAATAGTGAAATCGAGGCAACCGGGCCCCAACTTCCGGCAGGATAGGTAGCAGGTGCTTCATGGTAATTCTGCCAAGCATGTATAATCCCATCCACCCATTTCCAAGCCTGTTCTACTTCATCACGACGCACAAAAAGGTATTGATTACCAATCATGACTTCCAACAACAAACGTTCGTAAGCATCTGCTATGCGACGAGATTTAAACATTTTATCAAAACTTAAATCCAGCTTCGATTTTTGTAATTCCATCCGTTTGCCAAGCCCAGGCACTTTGTTCATAATTTGCACTTCTACCCCTTCATCCGGCTGTAATCGGATAATCAATTTATTTGGGGTTAAGTGTGTATAAAGCTCTTGAAAGATATTATGCGGCTGTGGCTTGAAATAAATCGCTACTTCACTCTGCTTCTTTGGCATACGCTTACCTGTTCTTAAGTAAAAAGGTACGCCAGACCATCGCCAGTTATCGATGTCTACTTTGATTGCCACAAAGGTTTCGGTATGACTATCAACATGTGCCCCCTGTTCTTCTGAGTAACCTTGCACAGGTTTGCCCTTAATAAAACCTTCCGTGTATTGTCCCCTGACAGTATTTTCTTGTACGGATGCTAAGTTTATAGGTCGCAATGCTTTAAGCACCTTAAGCTTTTCATCACGAATACTATCAGCATCTAGGTTTCTTGGTGGTTCCATCGCAAGGAAAGCAAGGATTTGTAACAAATGGTTTTGCACCATATCTCGGACTTGGCCGGCCTTGTCATAATATTCCCAGCGCCCTTCAACCCCTACCTCTTCAGCCACGGTGATTTGAACGTGATCAATCGCAGTATGATCCCAGTTCGATGAAAAAATGGCATTGGCAAATCGTAATACTAATAAATTAAGAACCGTTTCTTTACCGAGATAGTGATCAATTCGATAAATTTGCCCTTCGGTAAAGTACTTTGAAATTTCATCGTTAATTTTGATAGATGAAGCGAGATCATGCCCAATAGGTTTTTCAAGGACAACCCGCGCCGGCTCTTTGGTCATGTTAATTCGTGCTAATCCGTGACTAATCGGGCCAAAAAGCGAAGGAGGCGTTGCAAAATAATGGACAGGTACACGATGGCTTTCCTCGAAGACTTTCATTAATTTGGGATAATGATTGAGCTCTGTCAAATCCATCGCAAGGTAATGCAATTTGCGTTGGAGCCGTTGCCAGGCAATTTCATCAAGCGGGACATTCAAAAAATTAAGTAGTTTCGAGGCAATATGCTCGACAAATTGGGCGTGAGTAAGATCTTCACGACCGACACCTGTAATACGAGTTTGAGGATGCAATAATTCCGCTTTTTCAAGTTGATAAAGCGCTGGTAATAATTTTCGACTGGTCAGATCACCCAACGCACCATAGAGCATTAAGTCGCATGCTTCCGTTTCTTGAGTTTCTTCAAGGGACATTATCATCGCTCACCTTAAGCGTCATCTGTTAAGCAACGGCCTTAAGACACAAAAAATTGTTTATAAGATCGTCGGCATTTCTCGCCGTGACACCTTACTTCATTATTCGAGGAAAAATACAGGCAAATGATTTGACAAACATTCTTCAAATCATCTTACGATTCAGCACCTTCAGTGTTTATTTTATCGACTCTACTTCCTTAGCTCAAGCAACCCTCATGCCTATTGCATTGTCTTAAAAAAATCAAATGAGGCAGCTCTTGTATATAAATCAAAAGTAAAAAAAGCCTTTTCGTGTACTGACAGAAGTATTTTAGTAGGGTTTCATAACAACGAGAAGCACAATTGCTATCAATAAGAGCGTTGGAATTTCGTTAAAAAAACGATAAAAACGGGCACTCTGGACATTCAACTCTTCTGCAAATTTTTTTCTATAGTACCCACAAGAAAGATGATAGGCCCAAAGCACAATAACAAGCCCAAGTTTTGCATGCATCCAACTGGCTTTTAAATAATTAGGTGACGTCATCAGGAGTAGCACTCCAAATAAGGAGGTCATGATAGCAGCCGGCCAGGTTATGCCGTAATATAATCTTCTTTCCATAGTAATAAAACGCTTTAGGCTTATTTCATCTCTTGCGTCTGCATGATACACAAATAATCTTGGCAAATAAAAAAGGCCAGCAAACCAGGCTACCATTGCAATAATATGCAATGCTTTGAACATCAATACATTTACTAGCATAGCATTCCTGTGGTTAAAAAGCCCTGAAATCAGCGCGTCCTTGTTGTTTTTGAGAAGGCTCTGTAGGGATAAAAACGTTTAATTTTGAGGGTAAAGAGGCGATCAAAGTCATTTGCTTTTCTTGCTCTTTTTTATTCAAATCCGACAAAATCGTTTTAGTCTTGGCTAAAAAACTGATTGGGTAGTATTGAGAACTGTTCTGAATGGTCTGTGTCAGTTTTGGCGCTTTAATAAGGGCCAAGTCAGCAGAGCCCGCTGACGATGCATAGACGTTTTTTTCAATTGAATACGGTGAAAAAAAAGTTTTGATGGTGCTATTGACGTCACAGAAATAGTGCCTTAAACGAAACTTACAGGGCAAATTATGGGCAATTATCTGAAATTTATCAACTAACTTGATAACATTCTGATACCCTAAGAAGTCTTTAATGTTTTTAACTTGAAAAGATATCGATCCGCTCAAACTTTTAGCAATTAGATTTTTATTTTTTATTGTTTGATTAAAGGAATCTAAATCAACAGTAAACAAGCCATTGTTGGCGACATCACAATTTTTTGCCTTTAAAAAGCTTTGACCGATAAAATTCTGATGATAATTTTCGATTAAAATCATTGAATTATCTTCTTGATTAAGCGCGTGAATCGCGTTTTCAACCCGATGAATTTTATCCAGCGTTACTTTATGCCAATATTTTTTATCAGCAAATTTCAATTCTCTTTTTTCAATCTTCCAAGGAAAAGCCAACCGGTTAAAAAATCCTCCTACAAGCATTACATCAAGCCTTTTGGCCCCTTGAAAATCCCGCTCAATTTTTTCAATTAAGTCATTTGCATCGTTTTTTCGGTAAAAATGAGCAGCTGCATACCCTTTATCACTTACGATGTAAATAAACACACATTCACAAAGATTATCCGTAAAAACACCATTGTAATCATCCGATTGTACGGTCGGTATAAAAAGATATTCACCGGTCCTTAAATAAATGTATTTATTATCCATGCTCTATTTCTTGTTAACATTGTTTAGTCAATATTTATTTTTGCATTTTAGCCTGCCGGTTTAACCTCAGAAATCCCTTTGATATAAACAATCAATAGCGCAACCAGCTCAGGATTTTTTTCTGATTCCTTTTAATACATTCAAACATTCGATAGTAAATGCAAATCCCATTGCAAAATAGATATACCCACGTGGTAGATGCACTGAAAAACCTTCCGCCACTAATAGTGTACCGATTAAAATTAGAAAGCTTAGGGCTAGGATTTTAAACGTTGGATATCGTTCAATAAACCGGCTAATCGAAGCACTCGCAAAGAGCATGGCAAAAATAGCCGCTGTAATCGCAACAAACATAATCCAAAAATGATTGGTCAACCCCACCGCTGTTAAGACACTGTCTAATGAAAACACCACATCCATGATAGCGATTTGCAAGATGCCTTTTTTTAAAGACAGTGGACGTCTCTTTGACTGCACGTCTTGAAGGTGGCTTTCACCAACAGCATCACGGATCTCTTGTATGGCTTTTGTCATTAAAAATATCCCCCCCAAAAATAAAAAAATATTACGGGGAGAAACCGAGAACCTTTGATAAGTCCAAAAAGGGTGATTAAGTTGGGTTAACCATACTGCAGAAGCTAATAATACAAATCGACTAATCCAGGCCAGCATCAACCCCCAATAGCGTGCTCTACGCCGTTGGTTTGTGGGTAATCTGTCGAGAACAACGGATAGAAAGATTACATTATCTATACCAAGTATAATTTCAAGTCCCATAAGTGTTAAGAGACTTGAGAGTGCATTTAAGAGTTCCATGCCGTTAAAATTCCAAACAAAGAGTTTGCTATGCTATTTCGTAGTGATACGTTATAATACGGGGGTAGTATAGCCGCTATTATAGGATGATTCCCATTATAAAGCTAATTAAGAAGCTCTTACGTAAGACACGAGCTCGGCATCAGCCAATCGAAGCAAATTACATTATTCCGCGCAGCCAGCACGCTTTATCTAAGACTGATTTAAGTGTAAATGCCCTGAAAGTACTCAATCGTCTAAACAGCGCAGGTTTTCAAGCGTATTTAGTCGGAGGAAGCGTTCGTGACCTCTTATTGGGCAAAGTTCCTAAAGACTTTGATGTGGCGACAAATGCGACACCTCAACAGATAAAAAAGCTTTTTTCTAACGCTCGAATTATTGGCAGACGCTTCAAATTGGTGCACGTGATCTTCTACCGTGAAATCATTGAAGTCGCTACTTTTCGCGCGGATCATACCAAGCAACCCCAAGAAACCTCTGTTTTTAGCTCAGCCGGTATGGTTATGAGAGATAATCAGTACGGTACTTTAGAAGAAGATGCGTGGCGACGTGATTTTACGATTAACTCTTTGTATTACAACATCGACGATGCATCAATAGTCGACATGACACAAGGCATGCGTGACATCCATAAAAAAACAATACGTATGATCGGAGATCCAACCACACGTTATCAAGAAGATCCTGTCCGAATGTTGCGTGCTATTCGCTTTGCTGCAAAACTGCGTTTTTCGCTTGAAGAGACCACAGCAACACCTATAGCTCCTTTGAGCCATTTGCTCGGTCACGTAGCAAGCTCGCGTTTATTTGATGAAATTACCAAACTTTATCATTGCGGTGAAGCCGAAGTTGTTCAACAATTACTTCTTAAACATCAACTCTTTAAGCAGTTATTCCCCCAAACTGCAAATCTGTTAGAAGATGAACAGCCTCTAAACGCGTTTATCGGCTTGGCTCTAGAGAATACGGATGTGCGTATTCGCCAAAATAAACCCGTAACTCCCGCGTTTTTATTTGCCATTTTCTTATGGTTCCCTTTAAAAGTAAAAGCAACAGCGCTTCAGTCAAAAGAAGAACTACCCGCCCTTAATGCCTTAGAACAAGCCATGAGCCAAGTGCTTTCCGAACAAAATAAAGTTATTACTATTCCTAAACGTTTTAGCCAAGTTATGCGCGAAATCTGGCTATTACAATTTCGATTTTCTAACCGAGCTGGGAACCGTGCTTTCAACTTGTTACAACATCCTCGGTTTAGAGCTGCTTATGATTTCTTAGCATTACGCGCCCTCTGCGGCGATGAGAGCTTGGAATTAGCACAATGGTGGGAAACCTTTCAGGTAGCCAATGAAACTGAACAGGCACAGATGATCAAGGCACTCAGCCCTACGCTTACTAAACGTTCCAAGCGTCGTCCCAAGCGAAAAAAACCATTATCAACTTCTAATGAAACCTCTCAAGTGGCAGATCATACCAATGGATCAGGCGAAACGACCGCCTCCGGTGAATCCGATTCATCAGCGTGATTTTCATGGATTTTTATTAAACTAAAGATTAACCAATAAATGCTGGTAAAGATGCGACCTGAAGAAACTCCCGCGGTAAGAAAGCTGGCTAATCATTGCTATCTGGCGCTTGGCAGCAACCTGCAAACACCAGAGCGTCAATTACGCCAAGCCCTTGCGAAACTACGGCGTCTTCCAGGAACAGCCGTACTTAACATCGCCAAATTTTATCGAAATCCTGCTCAAGGGCGCAAAGCACAACCTGACTTTTACAACACAGTTATTCTCATTCAAACAAGACTGAAACCACAACAGTTGCTTTCTCATTGTCAGGCAATTGAAAAACAACAAGGTCGCATTCGCCGACAGCGCTGGGGGAGCCGCACCTTGGATATCGATATTTTATTTTACAAGGATATCAAAATAAAAACGCCAAAGCTGATAATTCCCCACCCCAGGTATTCGGCGCGAGAATTTGTGCTGATCCCTTTAATCGAGGTTGCGTCTTCTACGTTGTTAAAACAAATACAACCTATTCCTCTTCTCCAAAGCGATTATTAATCAGCTCTAAGACCGCTTTCTCCATGTCTTCTTCGTCAGGTCCATCAATGTGTAGCATTAATTCTGTCCCTTTGTTTGCAGAAAGCATCATGACACCCATGATGCTTTTCCCATTAACGGTATGAGCGCCTTTAATGACATCAATCTGACTTTGAAACTTAGAAGTAGTTAGGATAAATTTAGCCGATGCTCTAGCGTGCAGCCCCAATTTATTTTGTATAATTGCTTTACTTTTGATCATTTACTACAGGCTTACCCCTCAATGCAAATGGCTTTGCGTTCATTGGATGAAGCAATGCCCATGGCCTCTCGATACTTTGCAACCGTACGACGGGCGACCTGCAAGCCCTGCACACCAAGTTGCTGCGCAATCTTACTATCACTAAGCGGTTTCCTACGGTTCTCAGCTGCTATTAACTTTTTGATAATGGCACGAATGGCTATCGACGAACATTCGCCGCCAGTGACGGTGCCTACATGGCTTGAAAAGAAATGCTTGAGTTCAAATAAACCGCGGGGAGTGTGCATATACTTTTGTGTCGTAACCCGTGAAATGGTTGACTCATGCATGCCTAACGCCATCGCAATATCATTTAGAATAAGGGGTTTCATTGCCACTTCCCCTTCTTCAAAAAAATCTTGTTGGTACTCTACCATACATTGCGCCACTTTTAACAAAGTCTCTTGTCGACTTTGAATACTTTTTAAAAACCACCTTGCTTCTTGTAAGTTATTTTTTAAAAATTGATTATCCCCACTGTTATTTGCACGTTGTATTAAAGAAGCGTAATGTGAGTTAATGCTTAAATCAGGTAAAGCATGCGGATTAAGTTTGGCTTGCCATCGTCCATTTATTTTCTTTACCAGCACATCTGGAACCACATACTCAATTATACCTGACTGTATAGCATTACCAGGCCTTGGATTCAGCCCTTTAATCACTTGTAACACCTTACCCAAAATCTCTGTACTGAGCCGATATTGCTTCATTAGTTGACGATAATTATGATGACCTAATAATTCAATATCGTGCGCGATAATCTGCTTTGATAACTCGACATATCGATCAGGGTTTGGTAATTGGTCAAGCTGTACGAGCAACGCTTCTGCTAAATTTTTAGAACCACAGCCAACCGGATCAAAAAGTTGGACGCAATGACGTACCCTATCAATCTCAACCGGTATCAGACCAAGCTCATGGGCAAAACTACTGTATAGATCTTCAAGAGAAATTGTTAAAAATCCATGTTCATCCACAGCATCGATCACCGTCGTTGCAATTAATTTATCCTCTTCAGGCATTGAGGCGAGATTCAATTGCCAACGCAAATGATCTTGTAGATTGGTTTTCGTAGGGTAAAGGTTTTCATCACTTCCTTCGGCGTCTTCAAACGTACGACGCTTGTTGGCATTAAAGTGCATTAAAGACCAGGAACCTTCGCCATTTATTTCTTCGCTGAGTCGTTCATCCTGCTCCGACTGAACGTCGCTCGACGATGCCTCATCTTGACCTTGCACTTCTAAAAGTGGATTTGACTCAGCGAACTGTTGGATCTCTTGGTGTAAATCCAGGGTCGAGAGCTGTAACAATCGAATCGCTTGTTGGAGCTGAGGGGTTAAGGTTAGTTGATGCCCTATATTCATTTGTAACGATTGTTTCATACATGCCCTCCTTTCCTATCGAATGGCTGCATTTATTTCAGTGTACCCTACATTACTAGGAATGGTCTAATTATTATTTTTTAAGTTCAAATTAAAAAAAATAAAACCAAATTGTTCCATGCGTCAAGAAAAGTAAATTCAATTTATTAAACAAAGTATACAATGAACGATGTGTTAGGCTAAAAAAAGGTATATAGTGTGTGAGGCCAATCTTATAAAATACATAAGATAATGATCGATATTTATCTGTAAAACTCAGGAGAGATTTATGCTATTCAAAATATCCAAATTACCTATAGCTGTATCTTCCCGTGCAAAGTTCGCGAAGGTGGCGTCAACGCTGGGCCTTTTTGCTCAGGTAGCAGTTGAAGCTTATACGACACCCGAAGAAGAATTGCGACAAAGGGAGGCGCAGCGAAACAATCAGCCGTTAATCGGGAAGGATCTCTCCCCTCCCGACGAAAAGCCATCACTCAACGATTACAAATCACTACTCCTCTAAAACTTAGCCGCTAATACCACGTACAGCAGTTAGAGGCGCAGGACTGACGCACGTAGCTGCTGCAGCAACTTGAGCCAAGATCGAGGGTACAGCAGCCCGTCAAAAGCGTTGTACATAAAATTAAAGCGAATGATATTTTTTTCATGATATCGTCCTTGCTTAATTAATTGGCGCAATGTCATTTGCGCCATTGTTCGCATAAAAATAACGCTTACGAAAAAAAGTATAGACTCTTTCAATAATATATGCACACTGATGGGATTTTTCGGGCATTTTTAATCGCTTCTAGCCTCACTAAAAATCAATCTCTTTTTCTTTCGCTATTATTAGTTCGAAATGGTCTGTTTCCTATCTGAGTTTATTGACCTTTTTCTATTCCGCAGGAGATTTCAATTTTAGAAACATAATGTTCAGATAAATGACTCTAGGATCAATACATGATTTGTTAATCAAAATCAGCACTTAATACCCCCTTAATAATCAATTGGTCTAATACAATTCTCGCATCGCAAAACATGCGTGTGCAGACCAACTCTCTGACGATATGGGGGCTTATTATGAGTAAAGCGGCTGAAGAAAAAATTTTTCAAACCGACACTACCGATCAAAGGACAGAAGTTGACGCAGAAAAACTCGACAAAACAAGGGAAAAGGTTACTACAACTGGTAGCGTATTAAATCCTGAGCCAGACTTAGAAGAAGATCATTACATTAATGAACTGTCTCAAGCAGTCTGGAAAAATACTACTGTATTCTCTGAAATTAGCGCCAATCAAAAAATTGCAAACGTTACTAGCGACTTCTTAGAAGAACCCTTCCAGAAAAGTGAGCTAACCGCTGTGCAAACTATGTTTGACCCAATCAAAGAAGCACCTAAGTTACTCGAATATCAAAAACAAATCTTTGCTCTTTTAAAAGAAAACAATCCCAACGATCAAAAAGCACTTGAAAAAGTAGTAACACTGATGATGTCTTTAATCAATCAAAACGACCTTCTTCAAGTTCATTTTGCAATAGCAAAATTTGAAGTTAATCTCGATTCATCCCAGCTCTCATTAAACGAATTAAAGCTATGGTATGGCCTTGAAACAATCGCTAAAATTGCTTTAATTACGACTTTTGTACCTATTATTCTATTACCGCTTGAGATGTGGCAAACACGTCTTCACATGGGTACAACCATCGATACTAAAGAACTTGTAACTCTCTTCTTTAGTGCCCAAACTGTAAAAGTTATCATGAAAAATTTAGGGCATTCTCAAAAAGTTTGCATGGGTAACAGCATTAACGCTCAAAAAGATGCTTTCTCCCACCAAGGCAAACAAAAAAAAGAACGGACAAATACTTTAAACACTATGAAATATTCTGCGTGGTATGCGCTATTTGATCTTGTTGCAACAAGCTATTTCATCAATAGAAGTACCTTTTCTACCGCGTTTTCGACCGAGCCGATCTTAACAAGTTTCTTCAGTAAATTACGATTTGCTTTGCAAGGTGTTGGTACTCGGTATGCAAGGAATTTTTTTATTGCTTTCGGTTGCATCGGTTTAACACCGCTTGTAGAGCAAACGATCAATGCCGTTTTCACTCGTGAAAAGCACCCTAATGCAAGCCTTATTCTTCCTGGATTAATTGGCGGATTAGCGATCGGTCCTCTCGCAAATACATTCGATATAATTTATAGAAACCAAATAAAACGGATGAACAGTGAATTACGCGCACCCTTTGCTTATACCGTATTGCGTAATTTATTAAAAGAAAACGGATATAAAGGGTTGCGTAAAGGTCTACCGGGTACTTGTGCTCAAATGATGATCTCTTATTTAATGATTCAAATAATCACTGAATTTGTAGATAAAAATTCTGCCTCTTTAATGCAGCGTTTTAAGTCTGAACGCTATTTTAAGCAGTTACGGGCTAAGACTTTCTTAAAAAATCATCCGCACAAACCAAGCTTTTTTGTCACGCTTAAACATCGATATGAGAAGTCATCAGAGGAATTGAATGCAGAGACAAAAATTGACCGTGAAGAACATTGTCGTTTGAACCAATAATTCGATGTTTAAAGAGGCTATTGAGTTAAATTAGTAAACACGTGTAAACTGGTTATAAGTGCAAACGTTTTACTGAAGATAAGGATAGCGATTTGACTCAAATTATTGTTATTACTTCGGGGAAAGGCGGTGTAGGGAAAACGACGTCAGCGGCCGCCATTTCCTCAGGACTTGCCTTGCGAGGTCACAAAACGGTTGTAATCGACTTCGACATCGGCCTTAGAAATCTTGATATTATTATGGGTTGTGAACGACGTGTTGTTTACGACTTTATTCACGTTATTCAGGGCGAAGCAAATTTGAATCAAGCGCTTATTAAAGATAAACGCTTACCTAATTTATATATTTTACCTGCTTCTCAAACGCGTGATAAAGATGCCCTGACATTAGCAGCAGTCGAAAAAATCCTTGATGCACTTTCAAAGGATTTTGAATATATTGTTTGCGATTCCCCGGCTGGGATCGAAACAGGTGCTTTAACAGCAATGTATTTTGCTGATCATGCCGTTGTTGTTACCAACCCTGAAGTCTCTTCCGTCCGTGATTCTGATCGTATTTTAGGTATCTTAGCCAGTAAAACTAAACGAGCGGTCGTCGGTGAACCACCCGTAAAAGAACATTTGTTATTAACACGCTATGATCCGATACGTGTGGATAAAGGCGAAATGTTATCCGTTGACGATGTGAAGGAAATTCTTGCAATTCCTTTAATTGGTGTTATTCCTGAATCAAAAGCAGTACTTAAAGCATCTAATACCGGAACGCCGGTTACTTTAGATGACACCAGTGATGCAGGACACGCTTATCAAGATGCTATTGCCCGTTTTCTTGGTGAAGACAGGCCTATGCGTTTTGTTCAACAAGAGCGACCAGGCATTTTGCGTCGCCTATTTGGCAGAGCAAAAGAGGGGACATCAGCATGAGCTTACTCAAATACTTAAGAAAAAGACCTAGTACTGCCTCTGTCGCAAAAGAACGTCTTCAGATTATTATTTCCCATGAACGATCTCAGCGACACGCACCTGATTATTTACCAAAACTTCAAGAAGAAATTCTGGCCGTTATCGCTAAATATATTCGAATTTCTCGCGATCAGGTTAGCGTGAATCTTGAACGCATGGGTGATAACGCGGTATTAGAATTAAATGTAACTATGCCGGATCAAGCACTCGAAACTACCTAAAACGCTTGCTTGTAAATCATCGCAATATTTGCAGGATGGATTCTGCAAGCCCACTAGGATCTTCCATAGGCAACATATGTGTGCCGGGTAGTTCTATTGTCGCTATTTGGTAATATTTTCTCATATATCGAAGATCACAGCCCCTAATCACATTACTCTGATTACCGTAAATTAAGGTAGTAGGCACGCTTAATGGCCCACAAAATTTGTATAGGGTATGTGGCATCGTACGATAAATGAAATATTCAATCTCACGATCAAAAAACAACGAATATCCTTTAGATGTCTTTTGAAAACCATTTTCAATGTAATCCTCTAAACACTCTGCAGAAAAAGTTTGAAAAAGTTCACGCTTTTGTAAGTAGTTTCTAATTTGATTTTTGTTTTGCCAATGAATGCGTCGTGTTTTTGCACGCAAAGCAGGTGTCAGACGATCAATCCATCCTGTTTTTTTTGCCATATATACCATCGCTGACTTCATCCATCCAAGTAGCGGTGCATCAATCATAATCACTTGTTTAAACAGATCAGGGCGCTGAATTGATGCAAGCAAACTCAGTATGCCCCCCATTGAATGCCCCACTGCAATGACAGATTCATCGACATGTGTTTCCACATTATTGATCAGTTCCTGCACCAAAGCTGTCCAATTATCTGTTACTGGAAAACGATTATCATGCCCGATCCTTTCAATGTAAAAACACGGGTATTCGATTTCAAGCTGTTGCAACAGCTGTCGATAACTTAAGGCAGGAAAACCATTACCATGTGCAAAATGTATAATATTCTTCATCAGTAAAAAACGAGCTTATTACTTTCACTGCGAAATGATCGTAGTGCAAAAATATAGTAACCACACCATAAGACTAACAATACAATATTTACCGCGGGTATTTTAAGATGTGTTACCGAAAGCACACTGCCCAAAAAAGCGTAGGGCGTAAAGCTGACAATAAGCAAACGAAGCGCTTGCTTATAACTTAATTTAAATTGCAGAAACAGACGAGAAAATAACTGCCCCATCAACCCTAAGGGCAATAATAAAAGCAAGTTTATAATGAATAGAAAAAAAAGAAAACATGGATAAACCAAAAATAGCAAAAAATACTCAACCAAACGTAACGTGCGACTATCCAACCAATCCTTAAAATCGATAACCTGCGTCATATCCGGGGAGAGTTTTTGGACAATGGTTTCCGGTTCTGATCTAGACCAGCTTGCAGTTGTTTTTTCTGACGCATCTGTCGTTTGTAAAAACCCAGGCAACCGAAATAAAAATGCATTCTTCGTGATTGCTAAGGTTAATGCGGGATATGTTTTCTTATCGATAACATCAGGTTTTTCGCGGGTATCTATTACAATTACCGCCTCACCTTCTTGGTTTCTAATTTCGTAAGGCATCATTGGTTTCTCAATCGTAATGTTGCCTTGTGTAACATGCAAAGGAGGCACTTGCAGCAAGGGCTCAATAATTTCAGTATCAAGGAAGTGCCGAAAATTAAGCGTTGCCGCTAATCCTAAGGGTAAGCTAACAATAGCCATCAGTAGGAATAAATATCGTGTTGCTAATCCGCGCCATCTTTTGCCAACATCTACATACAATTTTGAACTAAAAAATGAAAGATATAAGGCCTGAAAATAGGAGAATAAAGGTCTATCGATACCCCTAATGTGAGTGTTCTTTTTCATGGCTCCATCCTCCTAAACGTATACCGGATTCTTCATCAAATAGTGTCGCTTTATCAAGAATAGGAAACATAGAAAGCTGGTTACCTATAATCTCGGTGTCTGACGACATACGTAATGAAAGTCGCACGTTTCCTACCGTAGTTACTCCATAAATCAATTTATCTGCACCCATGTGATCGATATCTTCAATCGTAGCAACAATACCGGTTATTGGAGCACTGCTTTTTTGGGGTTGACCCACTAGAAAATGCTCTGGCCTCATTCCAATAATCACTTTTCTGCCCGGAAAAGACAAGGTTTTATCTACAGGTGATGGGAAAACCAAACCAAATTTCGTGATTATTTTTGTGCCTGTAACATCGATTTCTGCTGGAATTAAATTGATAGAATAATGTCCGATAAAACTTGCAACGAAAAGCGATGCAGGATGCATATAGAGATGCTGAGGTGAACCAATTTGCTCTACTTTCCCTCGATTTAAAACCAATACTTTCGATGCCATCGTTAATGCTTCGGTTTGATCATGAGTTACATACAAACAAGTTGCATTTAATTGTTGATGCAGTTTTTTTATCTCATGACGCATGGTTGTGCGCAATGAGGTATCTAGGTTCGACAAAGGTTCATCAAATAAAAAAACAGAAGGCTCTCTAACGATTGCCCTACCCATGGCAACCCGTTGTCGCTGCCCTCCGGAAAGAGCACTGGGTTTAGTATTTAAATCATTGGATAATTGCAGCATTGCGGCAACTTCTGTCACTTTGTTTCGAATAAATTGAGGTTTAAAGCCTCTCATTTTTAAAGCGTACGCCATGTTTTCAAACACGGTCATGTGCGGATAAAGGGCGTAACTTTGAAAAACCATCGCCATATCACGTTTAGCCGGAGAAATTTTATTAACACATTGATTGTTTATTAAAATACTGCCGCTGGTTACGGTTTCAAGGCCAGAAACCAGGCGAAGCAGGGTGGATTTTCCGCAACCTGAAGGGCCGACTACTACTACAAACTCGCCTTTCTCGATATTAATATTAATGTCTTCTAAGACTGATTTTAAGCCATAATATTTACTGACATTTTTTAAATTAACCGTGGCCATTAATGAATGAGTCCTCGTTCAAACCAACGTCTCATCACCCACATAATGAGGCACGGTGGCGTTAATGCAATTAAGGCAATACACATAATAACGTGCCATTGAGGTAGCTGATCCGCAACGCCCACTAAATAACGCATACCCATTACAATCGTAGTCATTTCGTTGTCAGTTGTCACAACTAGCGGCCAAAGGTACTGATTCCAACCATAGATAAAAAGTATGATAAACAGTGAGCCTGCCTGTGCTTTTGATAAAGGAAGCAAGATATCTTTAAAGAAACGCAAGGGTCCTGCTCCGTCCAACTTCGCTGCATCTACTAACTCTTTAGGGATAGACTTAAACAGCTGATAAAAGAAAAATGTAGCCGTGGCCGATGCAATTAAGGGTAAACTTAACCCTTTAAAGGTGTTTAACCAACCAAAAGAAGCCACAACCTGGAACGTTGGCATAATTCTAACTTCAACAGGCAACATCATTGTTGATAAAATAAGAGCAAAAAGCCCACCTTTCAAAGGCAAATCAAAATAGACCAGCGCAAAAGCTGAGAATAAAGCCAATACAATTTTTCCTACAGCAATAACTGTTGCCATTACAAAACTATTTAAGAGCATTTGCCAAACCGGCTGGCCACCCGTCGATTGCAAGCCATGGAGCATAACACTTTTAAGATTATAGAATAGCGCTTTTCCTGGCCAGATTGGCATGGGTGCTTGCATTAAATGCACACCTTCCTGGCTAGCTGTTACCAACGCCAGATAAAGCGGTATGAATAAGAAAAACACGGCTGCAAGCAGAGTACCGTGCATCAACAACGCTTTAGCTGCGCGTTTTTTTTGATAATTGTTGTTCAAAACGATTGTGTACCGAGTAGTGATTCCAATCTGCTGGAACCGTCATTGATAATGGACCTTTTTTTCAATGTACCGAAACTGCATCAAGGTCAAACCCGTCACTAAAAGCATCAAAAGAACGGATTGCGCCGCGGAACTCCCTGGATCCATTCCCCAAAAACCATCTTTATATGCTTTATAAATAAGCGTCGTTGTACTGCTTTCTGGCCCGCCACTGGTCAATACATCAATAATACCAAAGGTGTCAAAAAAAGAATAAATTAAGTTCATTGTAATTAAGAAAAACAATGTCGGAGAAAGCATCGGCAGTATAATCTGCCAAAATTGCTTCCAATCAGAAGCTCCATCGAGTGTCGCAGCTTCCAGTAATTGCTTAGGAATTGCCTTTAATGCCACTAAACAAAATAAAAAATTATAACTAAATTGTTGCCAACATGCCGCCAAGACAACAACCGTAAGTGCTTGCATTGGATGCGTCAAATAATTAAAAGACAAACCGATTTTACCAAGACCCTGGGCGACCCAACCTATCGAGGGTTGACAAAGAAATCGCCATAAAACTGCTGCGATGGCAGGCGCCACTGCATAAGGCCAAAGGAACAAAGATTTATAAAACGTTTGACTCTTCACTCGGGTGTTTACTAAAACCGCCAAAAACAAACCGATGATCAAGGTTAAAAATGTCACAGAAACAGCAAGAACCGTGGTTACAAAAATTGCATGCAAATAACCTTCTTCGAATATCAAATCTAAAAAATTTTTCAATCCTGCAAACTTATCTTCAATGCCAAAGACATCGCTCAAAAAAAAAGATTGTTTAATCGTGCTAAAAGCAGGCCAGAGAAAGAGTAATAATATGATAACTAGCTGCGGAATGATAAAGAACCATCCCCATAGCTTAGAGCGTGAATAACCCGACATTAAATAGGAGTGCTTTTCATTTGAACTTTAGTATATAGCTGACTGCATGAAACTACTACCCCATCTACTACCAACTTTTTTGTTCAGACCTATCTACTTATTCGTTTCAAAGACAGAGTTATTAGGATAAGTGTCTAGTGACACACCGAGATACTCGCTGAAATGTCTAAAGCATCGTATAATAGCGCTGAAAGAACGTGTGGTTTATCTCTTCTTTAATAAGTCATGAATATTTAATCCATGCAATTTCATTGTCCTATATTCTATTCAAACAAATATCATGCCTACAAAAAATAATTCATTGGATAAAATGCTTATTCTGCACTTCCTGTCGAAGTTCAAGCTGCATTTGCCAGTAGACACGTTACATGTGTTTGAAGCCATTGATTCAACCAATTGTTTTTTAAAAAGTCTGACTCTTCCCAAAGATACGGGTATAGTTGCCTGCTGTGCAGAAACCCAAACCGCAGGGAGGGGACGCTTAGGTCGGCAATGGATCTCTTTACCTGGCGAGAATGTTTATTTTTCTTTGCGCTACCCTCTTCCTAGACAGATGCCCAATCTAGCGAGTCTTAGTCTTGTTGCTGGACTTGCGACGCTGTCCGCCTTAAAAAAAATAACTCAGTTATTCTCTAACAACGTGAGTAAAACGCAGATTCAATTAAAATGGCCAAACGATCTTTTTTGGGACAATAAAAAGTTGGGTGGGATCCTTGTTGAGCTCATAGGAAGCACTGAAGCTAATCCGGCTGTGGTTATTGGAATTGGCTTAAACGTTTCTTTAAGCAAAAAAGACGAGAAAACACCCGCAATAACTCCTCAAAAACCCTGGAGCTCACTCGATGAATTTACTTCGGGGCCTTTTAATCGTAATGAATTTATTGCTTATCTGATTTATACGCTTGATCACACAATCGATCGATTTAAAGAGCAGGGATTTTTATCGTTTCTGCCGGAATGGACATCAGTTGATTATTTAAACGCTAGGAAAATTTCGGTATTAGGACCAAATGGTCAAATTGATGGTATTGCTTGTGGTGTGAATGCTCAAGGCCAATTACTCGTTAAAGATAATCAGGGCACATTTCACGCGCTATCTTCTGGCGAAGCATCACTCCAACTCCCTATATAAGGGGAAGAAGAGCAATATCATTGATACAAAAATAAGTACATCATCCCTGAGAACTTTATGCCTTATTCAGATTCTGAATCTGATGGTGTTCCTTCGGCTACTTTTTCTTGCTGAATACGTAAATAAATTTCTTCACGATGGACAGATACATCTTTGGGTGCATTAATACCAAGTCGTACTTGATTACCCTTAATACCCAGAACTGTAATATTCACGTCATCACCAATGATGAGCGTTTCCCCGATACGTCGCGTTAAAATCAACATGATGACACCTCCCTTGATAGATGGCAGCCACCCATCTTTATCCACATAGAAAATCCATGGGCACTTAATGGTGACTACGTCATACTTTCATTACTTTACATTTGAATACGTAGCGCCATTACAAGTGCCTTCGCGTCGTCATTCGCATAACCCGCGCTGGTCTTGCATTTTGCCATAAACTCAATTGTGATAAGCATAAATTAAATTTAATGACTTATGATATAATTATACGGTAAAATTCTTAACAGAAACTTAAGTAATTCAACCACATCCGTCTGAAAATGGGTAAAAGTCGCTTTATTTGTTAGAAATAATTGGGCTACTCTCTCTTTCTTCCGATAATATATTTTTAAGCCAACCTGTTTTTTATTTAAATTTTTCTACTCATAGACACGTAAAAATCCCAGCATGATATCATATTGCTGATAAGAATTCGTAGTGTTTCAAGCAACGTCAAACGTTTTTTCTCTGAATTTTCTATATAATCTCGATAAAAAAAAGCCCAGATCCAATGAAAATGAATAAATGCTATGCCAACATATTAATAAAAACACCGAGACTGGAGTAATTGTCTCCTCAGCAAGCAAATGCAATAATGCTTTGTGTAAAATGGGATAAGCGGTAAATTAATGCATCGAGGGACTATTACAATGACATCATATTCACCCCAAAAAACTTCTCCGCTTCATCACCCTTCTTGGGCAGCATTGGAAAAGCAAGCAGCGACACTTTCTACAAAAGCCATTGATTTGTCCCTAACCCCCCTTACACAACCGCTTTACAGCTCACACCTTCGTTTGGATTGCTCCCATCAACAGATGCATAATGAGACCTTTTCCTCACTTCTAAGTTTAGCGGAAGATTGTAAGCTTGCTGAGCACATTGCAGCATTGATGGAAGGTGGCTGGGTGAATACCAGCGAAGAACGACCTGCTCTTCACACAGCTCTAAGAGTGAAAGACGATACGACTATTTTCGTGAATCAAAAAGATATTATGCCCCAGGTCTACGAAACACGTCAGAAAATCCGTGAGATAGCTGAACAAGTACGTAACGGCGAGTGGCTCGGCGCCACAGGTAAACCTATTGCTAATATTGTGAATATTGGCATAGGTGGTTCAGACTTGGGTCCTAGATTATGCATAAGTGCTTTTTCTGCCCTCGCAGCTACTCATTTAGGCTATCATTTTATTTCGGATGCCGATCCTTTAGCCTTTGAACGTGTAGCAAAGCATTTGCAGCCAGAAACAACCTTATTTTTAATTTCATCAAAATCTTTTAAAACACCTGAAACCCTTTACAATACTAAGAAGGCCTTAGCTTGGCTTGGATCATTACCCGCTTCAACACCTCATTGTATTGCCATTACAGCGAATCCTACCGAAGCTAAAAAATGGGGTTTTGATACGATACTTCCCATATGGGATTGGGTAGGTGGTCGTTACTCCCTCTGTTCTGCCATTAATTTAATTACCGCGATAGCGATTGGATTTGATGGTTTTTCGGAATTATTAGCAGGCGCATCGTTGATGGATACGCATTTTCGGAAACAACCTTTTGAGAGCAATTTACCGGTAATACTCGGTCTAATGGGCATTTGGAATAATAATTTTTTACACAGTAAGACGTTATTGCTACTTGTTTATTTACAGCAACTTGAACTTTTCGTTCCCTATATTCAACAGCTAGACATGGAAAGCAATGGGAAATCACTTACCTGCTCAGGAGAACGTGTCAATTATGCAACAGGACCGATTGTCTGGGGGGGACTTGGTAACCAAGCGCAGCACAGTTATTATCAATTACTCTGCCAAGGCACACATCGCGTAGCTACGGATTTCATTACGCTTAAATCGTCAGAAGGTGAGTTGATACATCAACTTGCTGAAGCAAAAAAGAAAGTTTTATCACAAGGCATTAAAACTGCCATCACCTCCCCTGCTTATATTCCAGGCAATCAACCCATTAACCATATCGAACTCTTGGATTGTTCACCCTTCGCGTTAGGGCAGCTTATCTCTTTATATGAACACAAAATATACACTCAAAGCGTTATTTGGGGAATTAACGCCTTTGATCAACCTGGAGTTGAAAGTGCAAAACGTCAAGGGCTGGTAATTTAATGACTGTATTAATCACGGGTACTGCCGGTTTTATTGGTTTTCATTTAGCATTATCTTACTTAGAACGAGGCCAAGTCGTTATAGGTGTTGATAATTTAAACGCCTACTATGACGTACAACTTAAGCAGGACCGGCTGGCATTATTATCGGCTTATACGAATTTTCATTTTTATCGTCTAGATATTTCAGACCTAGAAAAGGTCAAAGCTGTCTTCAAAGCACATCATCCTGAGAAGGTTGTACACTTAGCAGCACAAGCAGGGGTTCGTTACTCACTAACTAATCCTGCACTTTATGCTCAAACCAATGTCATCGGTTTCACTCATATTATCGAAGCCTGTCATCTGTTTTCAGTGAAACATTTAATCTATGCTTCCACGAGCTCCGTTTACGGTGCCAATACGCAATTACCCTATCAGGAAACTGAAACCGTTGAACAGCCGCTAAACGTATATGCGGCAACAAAAAAAGCCAATGAACTCATTGCTCATGCTTACTCACATTTGTACCAACTACCAACCACAGGCCTACGTTTCTTTACCGTTTATGGGCCCTGGGGCAGACCCGATATGGCATTTTTCTCCTTCACCCGCAACATTCTTTTAGGCGAACCTATTGAGGTTTATCATCAAGGTCAGATGCAAAGAGATTTTACCTATATCGATGATATTGTGCAGGGAATCTCATTAGTGCTTGACTCAACCGTGTCACCTGTTCAAGGTACTAAGCCTAGTGATCACTATAAAATTTATAATATAGGTTACGGACAACCTATCAACCTACTGGATTACATTGAAGCCATAGAAGAAGCAACCGGTAAAAAAGCCATTAAAATTTTTGCGCCCCGTCAAAAAAGCGATGTCCTAGCGACTCATGCCGACATCACAAGGCTAAAGGAAGATTTTGGTTACAATCCAAACATTCACTACCAAGAAGGTATTTATCGTTTTGTGAAATGGTATCGAGATTATACGGCGCTGTAAGGTGGCTTCATATAAATCAACACATAGGAATTCAAAAATGACTTCAATCGCAGACATTATCGAACAAGGCTTCGAAGAAAGGCAAACGCTTAGCCCTGGGAATGCCCCCACTGTCTTACAAGAAGCAGTAGATGAAGTTTTACGGGGGTTGGATATGGGTCGATATCGAGTTGCTGAAAAAATCGGCTCTGATTGGATCGTGCACACTTGGATCAAAAAAGCAGTTTTACTTTCTTTCAAGTTGAAAACAAATCAAGTGATTGATGCAGGCTTTGCACGCTTTTATGACAAAATACCCTTAAAATTCTTAGAAGACGATGCAGACAGCTTTCAACAAGGTGGGATGCGGGTGGTTCCCCATGCTATCGTACGGCAAGGTGCTTTTATTGGCAAAAATACCGTGCTTATGCCCTCATACGTCAACATAGGGGCTTATGTTGATGAGGGTGTCATGGTTGATACTTGGGCAACTGTAGGGTCCTGCGCGCAAATAGGTAAAAATGTCCATCTGTCCGGAGGTGTTGGGATTGGCGGCGTGCTAGAACCTTTACAGGCTAACCCTACAATTATTGAAGATAATTGCTTTATTGGAGCACGATCTGAAGTGGTAGAAGGCGTTATTGTGGAACAGCATTCTGTCTTATCCATGGGTGTTTTCCTCGGCAAAAGCACAAAAATTTATAACCGTCTTACTGGAGAAATCAGTTACGGCCGTGTTCCTGCAGGTTCGGTGGTTGTTCCTGGTAATCTTCCCAGTCAAGATGGGCGTTACAGCCTTTATTGCGCTGTCATTGTAAAACAGGTAGATGAAAAAACACGTGCAAAAGTCAGTATTAATGATCTCTTACGGTATACGGAAGAAGAATTGAAATAATTTTTTAGAAGATACTTAGGCAGACAAGACTGCCTAAGTATCTATCTAAGTAGCAGACAGGCGTCTATCTGCTACCACTCTCGTTGAAATTACGCTTGTAAAAGCAGCGCATTTACGCGGCGAATGAACTCTGAAGGGTTCTCTAATTGGCCACCCTCTGCCAACACGGCCTGATCAAACAACATATTGACCCACTCTGCAAAGCGTTCATCATCGGTAATCCCGTGCAACCGTTTGATCAATAGGTGCTCTGGGTTGATCTCGAAAATTGGCAAGGTCGGCGTTACTGGTTGACCCGCTGCTTGCAGTATACGTTGCATTTCTAGCCCCATATCGTTCTCATCAGCGACAACACAAGCAGGTGAATCCGTTAAACGATGCGTCAATTGTACGTCCTTGATGCGATCACCTAAGATGGTTTTAATCTGCTTAAGCATTTGATCATAAGTTTCTGTTTGTTTTTGAAGCTCAGTCTCGTCTTCTTGTTCTTCTAAATCAACCTTGCCCTTGCTAATGGATTGAAGTTTTTTATCTTCAAATTCGTTCAAATAATTAACGAGCCATTCATCAACACGATCAGTTAATAACAGCACCTCAATGCCTTTCTTCTTGAAAATTTCCAAATGAGGGCTGCATTTTGCTGCATTGTAACTCGCCGCCGTTAGATAATAAATCTTATCCTGGCCTTCTTTCATTCTACCGATGTAATCTGTTAATGAAATTGTTTGTTTATCAGAATCGTTATGGGTCGAGGTAAATCGTAACAGTTTGGCAAGGGTCTCTTTATTTGCCGCATCTTCAATCGGCCCTTCTTTAAGCACCAATCCAAACTCATTCCAAAAACGTTGATATTTTTCAGCGTCTTGTTCACTGAGTTTTTCAAGCATGCTTAGAATACGTTTTGTACCTGCCGACTTAATGGATTCTACTTGCTTGTTTTCTTGGAGAATTTCACGGGAAACGTTTAAAGGTAAATCACTGGCATCGATAATACCTTTAACAAATCGGAGGTATCTTGGTAAAAATTGTGCCGCATCATCCATAATAAAGACGCGTTTCACATATAATTTTAAGCCATGTTTGGGCTCTTGTTGCCATAGATCAAACGGAGCATGAGCAGGCACATAAAGCAAACTAATATAATCTTGCTTTCCTTCTACGTGATTATGTGCCCAAATTAACGGGTCCTGGAAATCATGAGAGATATGCTTATATAACGCTTTGTAATCTTCGTCACTGATTTCAGATTTTTGCAAAGTCCACAGTGCTGTTGCTTTATTTACTGCTTCCCATTCTTTGACTGTTTTAGTAGGAACAGATTCTTTTTTATCGTCAGCGGTTGTCGCTTCCGAATTTTCGGATGTTGTGGTTTCTTCTGCTTTGGTTATTTCTACATCTGACTCTGCAGGCAATTCTTTTTCTTCCAACATCTTTATTGACCAACAAATGTGATCCGAATATTTGGAAAGAATGCCGCGTAAACGCCACGCGCTTAAGAATTCGTCTTGATCTGGTTTCAGATGCAAGATAACTTCTGTGCCTCTTTGCTCTCTTTTTTCTTGGGCAATCGTGAATTCACCTTCACCATTAGACTGCCAAACAATCCCTTCTTCTGCGCTTAAGCCAGCTTTACGACTTTTAACGGTCACTTTGTCTGCAACAATAAAGGCTGAATAGAATCCAACGCCAAATTGTCCAATCAAATTTGCGTCTTTCGCACTTTCGCCCGTCAAGTGGCTTATAAATTCTTTCGTACCCGATTTTGCAATGGTTCCTAAATTCTCAACTGCTTCGTCCCAGCTTAGGCCCACACCATTATCTTGAATAGTAATTGTCCGCAGTTTGGCATTAAAATCAACCTTAATGGCTAAATCAGAGTCGTTATCATATAAAGCGGCATTTGATAAAGCAAGAAAGCGTAGCTTATCTAACGCATCTGAAGCGTTGGAAACAAGCTCACGTAAAAAAATCTCTTTATTCGAATAAAGGGAGTGGACTACCAAATGTAACATTTGTTTGACTTCGGTTTGAAAACCGAGGGTTTGCTGCTTCGTCGCCATAACTTTTTTCTCCATCTAGCGCTCAAAATAGATGCTTATAGATATAGGGTCAAAAGTCATAATTTCAAGGCTAAAAAGCAATAATCAGCAAGCCCTCTCATTTTAAAAAAGTCTAAACAATGTCAAACAATGGAATCTTCGATTTTACAGGCTGTAATAAAGCTCAAATTCCAAGGGCACCACTTGGGCTCTGATCTGCGCAATTTCAGCTTTTCGCACCTCAACATAGCTTTCAATAAAGCTCCTTGTGAACACATTTCCCTCACAAAGGAAGGCGTAATCGCGTTCCAAATGTTCCATGGCTTCTTCTAAAGAAGAACAGACAGTAGGGATATCCATTTTTTCTTCTGGTCGCAGTTCATATAAATCTTTATCTAAGGCTTCCCCCGGATGGATTTTTCGAACAATGCCGTCAATACCCGCCATTGTTAGTGCTGAAAAAAGAAGATAAGGGTTCGCCATCGGGTCAGGGAAACGCACTTCAATCCTTGTTCCTTGCGGACGATGGACCGCAGGAATTCGAATCGCAGCGGAGCGGTTACATGCCGAATATGCTAATAAAACCGGCGCTTCGAACCCAGGCACCAATCGTTTATAACTATTCGTTGCTGGATTGGCAAACGCATTTAAAGCACGCGCATGATGAATAATGCCCCCAATATAATGCAGTGCCATTTCGGATAAATTAGCATAACCGTCGCCAGCAAAAAGATTCACTTCTTCTTTGAGTAACGACAAATGACAATGCATGCCATTTCCATTATCGCCAACGAGTGGTTTCGGCATGAAAGTTGCTGTTTTGCCATAGTTATGAGCGACATTATGCACCACATATTTTAGAGTTTGCATTTCGTCGGCTTTTTTCACCAAGGTGTTAAACCGAGTCGCAACCTCACATTGATTCCCCGTTGCAACTTCGTGATGGTGCGCCTCGACAACCATCCCTAACGATTGCAGAGTCAGACATATTGCCGAACGAATGTCTTGAGAAGAGTCGACAGGAGGAACAGGAAAATATCCTCCCTTTATTGCAGGTCGATGCCCAATATTCCCGCCTTCAAATATTTTTCCAGAATTCCAGTGTGCCTCTTCAGAATCCAACTTATAAAAAGCCCCACTCATGTTGGTTTCCCAACGGACATCGTCAAATAGAAAAAACTCCGGCTCAGGCCCAAAAAGAGCTTGATCAGCAATGCCGGTAGACTGTAGGTAATTTTCGGCAAGACGAGCGATAGATCGAGGATCCCGTGCATAAGGTTGCCGAGTGCGTGGTTCAACCACATGACATCGAAGCGTTAGAGTATTGTCTTGAAAAAAAGGATCGAGTGCGCAAGTGCTAAGGTCAGGTACCAAAGCCAAGTCAGAGTCATGAACTTTTTGCCAGCCTTTGATGGAAGAACCATCAATCATTTTGCCATATTCAATCAGGGTGTCATCCGCTTCTGAAATGGGAAGCGTGATATGCTGATCTTTTCCTCGCGTATCAGTGAAGCGTAAATCAATAAATTTTGCATCGTATTTTTCTATGGCGGCTAGCAATACATCTTTACCCATCACTTTCTCCTGTCGAAAAATATAGTCTACCTTAAGTGACATCCCAAACCCAATAGATTACACTGGGTGTAATGTCCCCTCCGCCCCCCCATCATTATGGGCGCTTATCACTATCAAGCACTCGACAATTTAGGACAAACCTCAAAAGGAATTATTGAAGCTGATTCTGAGCGTCACGCACGTCAATTGCTCAGAGACAAGGCGATGCTTCCTACGCAAATTCAGGCATTAACAAAGCAAGCCTCTTCCCATAAGTCCAGTTTAGGAAAAAAAGACAAGTTAACCGCTCAAGAACTTTCCTTATTTACACGTCAACTCGCTACATTAATTGCCGCTGGAATGCCGGTTGAGGAATCTTTACGTGGGGTCAGTGAGCAGGCCGAAAAAGCACGTGTCAGAGAACTGATTATTGGCGTACGCAGCAAAGTGTTAGAAGGTTACAGTTTAGCGCAAGCAATGAATGCTTTCCCGCAAAGTTTTCCGGACCTTTATCGCGCAACCGTTGGCGCCGGTGAGCAAACTGGCCGCCTTGATCTTGTCTTAGAAAAATTAGCCGACTATACCGAGCATCAGCAAGCGACTAAGCAAAAAATCCAACAAGCTTTGTTGTACCCAAGTTTAATGTTGCTTGTATCCATCGGCATTATTGCTTTCTTACTCTCCTTTGTCGTGCCAAAAATCATCGAAGTATTTACCCATAGTGGTCAAACGTTGCCAACGATGACAAAAGTATTGATTGCGATTAGCCATTTTACGCAAACCTATGGCCTGACATTTTTCTTCATGATTTTCGCACTTATTATTGCTTTCAAGCAAAGTCTACGAAATCTAAAAATTCGGACTATGTGGCATCAATTTCTATTAAAATTACCGTTAACCGCTTATCTGTTAAAATCAGTAAATGTCTCACGCTACATTCATACCTTTGGTATTTTGTTTGCAGCAGGCGTCAGCGTCCTTGAGACCATGCGTGTTTCAGCTAGCCTTTTAACGAATGTCATTATGAATACTGCTTTTGACACAGCAACAACGCGTGTGCGTGAAGGTAAAGGAATTAGTGAAGCATTAAAAGCGACCGGTTTTTTAAATCCAATGACAACCCATTTAATTTCGAGCGGTGAAAAAAGCGGGCAAATTTCTAATATGATGGAACGTGCTGCTGCTAATCTCGATCAGGAAATTAAACGTTTAATTGATACAGGACTCACCCTGCTTGAACCCTTAGTGATTCTTTTTATGGGAGGTGTCGTTTTGTTTATCGTTTTAGCCATTCTTTTACCTATTTTCTCAATGGAACAATTAGTAAAGTAAGCTATTTTATTATTTTTTATTTTTCAAGGAGCTAGTTTTTATGAATCGTGAGAGTGGATTTTCTTTAATAGAGATCATGGTGGTCGTGGTCATTCTGGGTATTATGTTGTCCATCGTTGTGCCCAAAATTATGAGTCGTCCTGATGATGCGAGAATCGTTAAAGCACGGCAAGATGTCCTGGCCATTCAAAATGCATTAGATTTATATAAGTTAGATAATGGTATTTACCCATCGACCGATCAAGGACTCTCAGCACTGATCGAAAGGCCTACCTCTAGCCCGGAGCCTCGTGATTGGCGTCAATATCTTCATTCTTTACCCAAAGATCCTTGGGGGCGAGATTATCTTTATCTCAATCCTGGCGAGCATAGCGAAATTGATATTTTTACATTAGGCGCCAATGGCCAAGCTGGCGGTACAGGTGTTAATGCAGAAATTGGAAACTGGAATGCCCGATAAGGACATTCCTCCCATTCCTCGATCAAATTTCTTTCTTCAACATCGGGAGAGAGGCACGCTTGGCTTTACGTTGATTGAAATCTTAATTGTGATGCTCATCATTGGCATCATTCTAGGTTTTGCTGTTGTGCGATTTGATGGCGCTGGAGATCAGCGCCGCGCAAAAATTCTTGCCGAAGAATTTGTAGAATATATTCATCTGTTGCAATATCAAGCGCTCCTTGAAAATACAATCTTCGGTGTACAATGGCTACCCGATGGCTATCAAAGTGTAAGACTAACTTCGGATGGCGGCTGGAATACACCTTCTGAGCGACAATTACAAAAGCGCTCTTTTCCAGCGCCCCTGATTGCTCGTTTAGACGCACCGACATCGACCTCTAAGGCTTCTAGACCAAGACTGTTAATTCACCCTACAGGGGATGTAACAACCTTTCGTCTATACATTGGCACGCCAAGCACTCCTCAAATCGCACAGGTAATCGGTAGCGATAACGGGGAAATTATGGTGCAATAATGATGCGTATATATTCTTTGGCCTCTAAAAATACTGTTGGTTTTACCTTAATTGAGGTATTAATTGCTTTATCTGTTCTTGCCATTGCTTTGACGGCATTGATAGCCAATACCTCCCAGAGTATTCATAATGCGCAACATATTCATGACAAAGTACTCAGCCATGCCATCAAAATGCAAGGAGTAACAATGGCACAACTTGGCCTTTTGCCACTTGGAGGTGGACAAGAAGTTACCGAAGTAACCCGTATGCTAAACCAACGCTTTTATTGGCGTGTACGTTTTAGTGAAACACCGATTCCTGGCGTACAACGTCTTACATTTACGGTTAGTAAAAATCAATCAGGCCCTTTTTATGATCCGCTTATTGCTTTCCAATATCGTACTCAGAGATAAAAAAGACACCTTTAGCGATTCTCAATACCTTCGTCCGAGGCACTCTAACCTTGCGAGACTTAACGTTGCAAAAGTAAAATCGTTGCAAAAGGGTTTTACTTTAATTGAAATCTTAATTGCGCTTAGCATCTTTGCCATCATTGCCACTATAACTGCCACAATCGTTGGTCAATCCTTTCATATTAGAGAACGGATTACAAAACATGCTGATCAAAATAACGAGATTTGGTCGGCGCTCATGATCCTCCAACGTGAAGTTCAGCAGATTGTATCGAGAAGCCCACGTACACAAGATTCACAACTGATTCCCGCCTTTATTGGAGAAAGTCGCTATTTTGAATTTACCAGGGGTGGTTTTGTCAACCCCAGTGGTCAAGAACATAGAAGTCAACTTAAACGTGTCGCTTATGTATGTCGACCGCCCTATTTAGTACGTCGTACATGGCCGGTACTTGATCCAGTAAATCGCCATGAATTTCAGGATAAAATTCTTTTACGAGACCTGGAACAATGCCATTTTGCGTATCTGAATCAGCATTTACAGGTGTTATCGGAATGGAATGCCTCAGTTTCTCAACCTCAATTACCTCAAAACAATCCCAGTTTTCCTAAAGCCATTCAATTTAACATTGGACGTGATGGAAAAAATAACATCAGTGGATTGGCCATTGTACCCAGTGCCTTATATGCCGATATTTAATTGCAAGAAACATCCTTCCCATCAGGGGAGTGCACTCATTTCAGCACTTTGCATTATGGCAATTGTTGCTATCGCTGCAACAACCCTAAGCCTGCGCGTTCAGTTAGAAAGTTATCGTGCACAGTTAACCTTCACTTACGATAAGCTTTCTTTAGCTGCTCAAGCTGTTTCTTTTTGGGCAATGGATGCCATCTCTAATACCCCAAAAAAACCTTGGGTAAGCCAAGATAACATGGGTAAGGTTTTAACTTTTCCCGAAAAATGGCAAACGATTTATCCTGAAACACGTCTTTCTGGTGCTTTATACGATTTGCAGTCGCGCTTTAATGTGAACAATCTTATCAATCGCAATTCCCATCCCGTTTTCTTACGTTTACTTGACACACTTACCCCACCTTTGGCCACGGCAGAAAAGCAAGTATTATTGGCTAACATCTTCCATTGGATAAACCCACCGCAAGAAGGTCAAGGTCAAACACCTCAAACTGCTATCTACTTAACAAGCAAACCCCCTTACTTGCCAAGTCAACAATTCATGGCGCATCTTTCAGAATTACGATTGGTAAAAGGCATGGAAAAGCGGTATCAAAGCCTCACATCCGTAACAACCGCTTTACCAGAAGAGACCCCCATTAATTTAAATACAGCCTCCGCTCGTGTGATGGCTGCTTTAGGAAAGGGTTTAGGCGAGGATGGCATTGGAGCTTTACTTAAAGCACGCGGAAAAAAAGGGTTTAAAACAACACAAGCGGCTTCTCCTTTGTTAAAAAAATATCAAATCTCTCCGGAACAAATTACCTTAGAAAGTAGCTACTTTCTAAGCGTTGCTGTTGCTGAGAATGAACGTATGAAACTAACTGTGTATACAGTGTTAAAGCGCGAATGGAGAAAGAAAACAACAAAAATAAGTATTGTTTCCCAAACTATTAATACCGGTTAATCATACTTAAAAAAACGCATCGTTATAAAATGGTGATCAAGATTTAATATTATTGATGGTTTACCGGGGAAGCGGTAACAGAATCTCCTGCCGGTTCTTCAGAAAATTGATAATACGTCTCTCCTGATTTAATCATACCAAGTGCAAATCGTGCTTGTTCTTCGAGTGCCTGCTCGCCTTGTTTTAATTCGATGATTTCCGCAATCATTGCCTGATTGCGTTGCGTTTGTTTTTCATTCGCTTGTTGTTGTTGAGCCAATCGCTGTTGCGACTGTCTCAGATGCAAGACACTATCATTACTCAGCCATAATTTATAGTGCAGCAAAACAATGGCTAAGATTAAAAAATAGGTCAGAAGACGCATATGCTTAACTTAGGCAAAAGCACCGCGCCCTTTATAAGGAAGATGACTGGCTTCTTGAATACGGAGTAGCTGGTTATATTTTGCTATCCGATCCGTTCGGCACAATGATCCTGTTTTGATTTGACCACAACCCGTGGCTACTGCCAAATCGGCGATAAAGGTATCTTCTGTTTCTCCAGAGCGGTGGGATAGAATACAACGATAGCCACTGACCGCAGCTAAAGTCATTGCTTGTCTGGTTTCAGTTAGTGTACCGATTTGGTTAGGTTTGATTAATATTGCATTGGCAACGCCTTGCTGGATACCTTCTTGTAAGATCTGCGCATTCGTTACGAATAAATCATCCCCAACTAATTGCAGACGATGGCCTAAGCGCTTAGTCAATTCACGCCAGCCCATCCAATCACTTTCATCCAAAGCATCTTCAATACTAATAATTGGATAGTCTGCTATCAATGCTTCGTAATAATTAATCATACCTTCGTAATTGAAGGATTTATTTTCTGATGCAAAATGATAATTATTTTCTGAAAACAGTTCTGAGGCTGCAACATCTAAAGCAAATACCATATCATGTCCGAGCTTGTAGCCCGCTTTTACAACAGCTTCGGCAAGGAGATCCAAGGCTTGGTGATTAGAATGAAGATTCGGTGCAAAACCGCCTTCATCGCCTACGGCGGTATTTAACCCTGCTTGTCGCAAGATACCTTTTAAGTGATGAAAAATATCAACGCCGCTTTGCAATGCAGTGGGAAAATCAGAGGCACCCACAGGCACAAGCATGACTTCTTGGATATCCACATTGTTATCCGCATGCGCGCCGCCGTTTAATACGTTCATCAAAGGCACAGGCATCGACATCGTTTCGTTTTGATTTAAGGCTAAGTAAAGGGGAGATTGGATGGCTATTGCATGTGCTCTGGCAGCTGCTAAAGAAACGGCAAGTAAGGCATTCGCCCCTAGTCTCGATTTATCAGTTGTACCATCGATTTCGCAAAGCGTTTTATCTATTTTAGACTGATCGTCTACTGAAAAGCCCTTAAGGCCATGACTTAGTTCCGTATTGATATGTTGAACTGCTTGGTGCACACCTTTGCCACCGTAACGTTTCTGTTCACCATCACGTAATTCATGGGCTTCTCGCGAGCCTGTTGATGCGCCGGAAGGAACACTGGCACATCCTACTACTCCGTTGGTTAAATGTACTTCTGCTTCGACGGTAGGGTTACCTCGTGAATCAAGGATTTCACGCCCATGAATGCGTGCTATGTGCATATATTCATCTCAACGTTAATTAAAAAAATGAATTAAAAACCTTCCCAAATTTTATCTTGTCCTGATTTACATTCAGGATTATCACGCAGGTAAGCAATACGTTTATGTTTTGCAATTTCTTTTAATTGCGAAGCTGTTTTTTCGTGTGATGCATCGAAACCAAACAAAAACTGATCGTAAGGACTCACGTATGCTTTATTTATATCATCATGCATGTTTATGACACCGACTTGTTTTAGCACTCATTAGAATTCCCATTTTATCTTTAATTAAGCTATACTTCTAGCACTTGTCTATGCAACTTTACACGGTTAATGAGCAATCTATTTAATGTGTTCGGTCCATCCCCCATACGGCCTTTAGAACAGCACATGCGGACTGTTGATGAGTGTGCAAGGCAATTGCATCCTTTTTTTGAAGCAGTGTTGGATCAAAATTGGCCTCTCGTAGAACAACTCAATAAGAAGATTTCTTCTTTAGAACGTGAAGCCGATCGCATTAAGCGCGACTTACGCTTGCACCTCCCCACTGGCTTATTTTTACCCGTTTCTCGCATTGATCTATTAGAACTTTTAAACGCACAAGACCGTATTGCGAATAAAGCACAAGACATTGCCGGTTTAATTGTCAATCGTCGCATGCTTTTACCTGACATAGTCATTCCGCTGTTTCTCCCATTCTTAGAATGTTGTTTAGACGCATCAAAACAAGCCCGCAAAGCCATCAATGAGCTCGATGAACTTCTTGAAACCAGTTTCCGAGGCAATGAAGTAAAAATTGTTGAGAGAATGATTATGAAGCTGGATACGCTCGAACATGAAAGTGATTCGCAGCTTGCCGCGATACGCCAAGCTATCTTTCAACTTGAATCTGAGCTGCCTCCCATTGACGTTATTTTTCTCTATAAATTAGTTCAATGGGTTGGCGATCTTGCCGATTACGCCCAAATTGTGGGCGGGCGTTTACAAATTCTCATCGCACGATAACGAACAGACGGTAACTAATAGCATGGGTATGGAATTCGGACTACTTTTACTTGCATTTATTTTTTGCTTTTTCATGACGTGGGGCGTAGGGGCTAACGACCTTGCCAATATTATGAGCACAACCATGGGCTCAAAGGCGATTACGGTCAGGCAAGCCATTATTATTGCTTTTGTTTTTGAATTTGCAGGAGCCCTACTCGGCGGTAGCAATGTTACTGAAACCATGCGTGATGGCATCATTAATACGAATATCTTGCTTGATCAACCATTGATATTAATTGAAGGCATGTTAGGGGTCCTACTCGCCTGCACTATTTGGATGAATCTAGCCAGTTATGTTGGTGTGCCTGTTTCCATCACCAACGCGCTTGTCGGTTCGATGGTTGGCTTTGGCTCCATCGTTTTAGGTCCAAATGCAGTACATTGGCAGCAGGTTTATCATATTGCACTTAGTTGGCTAACTTCACCTCTGATTTCGGGCATCATGGGTTATATTTTATTTATTAGCATTCAACAAGCCATCTTTGTACAAAGAGATCCTCTAGAAAAAGCGAAATGGTATGTTCCCATCTATTTATTGCTTGTCGGATCGATCTTATCTTTTATTACCGTTTTCAAGGGACTTCACCATTTTAATGTTCAACTGAATATCAAACAAAATCTTGCGGTGTGTCTTGCTACCAGCATCAGCTTAAGTTTAATTGGTGTGATTTGCATTCGTCATATTCCTGAACCTCGTTTACTTAATCGCCGCGATCGCTTTGCCCAAGTTGAGCGTCATTTCGCTGTCTTAATGGGATTAACAGCCTGCGCCATGGTTTTTGCACACGGTTCAAACGATGTAGCGTTAGCAGTAGCACCTCTCACTATCATTTATAATCTGGTTGCGACAACGCAGCCTATTGGTACCGATAATTACCCAACGTGGATTATTCTTTTAGGATGTGCTGGTGTCATCTTAGGGTTTCTGATACATGGCCGAAAAGTGATCGAGACTGTTGGAAGTTCCATTACCGCGCTTACACCAAGCAGAGCATTTGCAGCTACACTCGCAGCCGCTACAACGGTTGTTATGGCAACAAGTACCGGTATTCCGGTCTCAGCAACACAAACTCTCGTAGGTGCAGTCTTAGGCGTAGGTTTAGCTCGAGGTATTGGCGCCTTAAATCTTATAGTAATTCGTAATATTTTTACTTCCTGGATCCTCACCCTACCTGCAGCATCACTTTTGACAATCTTGTCCTATTTTATGCTTCATGCGCTGCTCGGATAATTTGTATTAGACGAGCAAAATTTCCGCAATCCGTTCTTAAAAAAATTTTGCAAAAAAGCTTAATAACTAGCTAATTAGAGAAGAATCGATGCCAATTAATCTTATTGAATAATGTAATGGTCTATAATTAAGCTTATTGAGGTTTAATTATATTTTTCGATGGAAGGATAATCTTTATGTCTCATCGTCACGAACAAGATCAACCTCCCAATGTTGGGAAGAAACTTCCACACAATCCTTCTGTGAAGCAACAAGACTACGGTTTTTTTCATTCGAAATCCCCTTTTCATCATTCTAGCCCGACCCAAAACAGACCCGGCTTTGCCCAGCTATCCGAAGGATGGAAGCAATCGTTAAATAATGTTCTTGAAAACCTTACATTTGATAGCCATTTTCAAAAAATGAGCTATCAAGACAGGAAAGAGATTCTTGAATTGTTAATTAGCCCTAACGGCATTACAGCTTACCAAGAAGGTTTATGGCAGGAAAAATACATCCTTGAAGGAATTAAATGTGGTATGAATGTGAAAACTTTTGCCGTTTTGATGAGTGATCGAGGTATTGGCGCTTGGAGACAATCAAAGCAGTATCTTAATATGAATCACGTTATTTTTTTGAACCAACCGCGTTCTTTGGAACTTCTTTTAAGTGAGAACGGTATCACAGCCCTTCAAAAACAATTAATAACAGCAACCCGCGCAATCGATTTAAACCCCATTCGACTAAGTCTACTTCTGAGTAGGAATGGAATAAAGGCACTACAAAATCAATGGATAACCATTGATCAGGCCATGCGGGTCAATCTCGATACATTAGAAATACTACTGAGCGATGATGGTATTCAAGCATTTCAAGATATTAGCTTAGAAATTGCCCAGGCAATGCAGACGAGTAAAGCATCCAAAGCAAATAGTCTTTTTTTTAACGACAACGCTATCCGACCTTCTGATAATAATCCGTCAGCCGCACATGACAAAAATCAACAGAAAGAAACCGAGCCAGAACGCGACTTAAGCACTGGCTCTAATCCTGACTTTTGAACTTATGACTTTCAATTTTTCTCCTCCGGCCCTATCCTATACTTACGGGCGCCAAGAGGCATACCAACCTATCAATATCAGCATATCAGCCTTACGCCGTCATCCTTAGATAGCAGTAGATAACTGAGGCTCGCTGGTTTCATCATTTTTGATCTTAGAATCAGATTTATCTGGTATTCCCGGCGTTTCTTGAGTTTTGCTGCCAGCAAATATTCCAAACTGACCTGGTGTTACATTATCGTTAACACGTGAAGTTGTTGTTTGCTCGGCCTTTAATTGGTTATCACTCTTAGGGTTGCTGTCGTTCGTGTTAGAGGGTGAGCTCGCAGGCAAAGATTTTTGCACTTCTTCAAGTAAAGAAACTGCGCTTTTAGATTCTTTGAGTTCTTCGCATAAGCGAGCTTGCCAATCAAGTAGAATTTTGTGGGACTCAAGCAGTTGATTATAACGATCATTAGCAGCCTCGTATTGATCCTTGACGCGGAATAATTCTTTCTCTGCTGTGCAAATGCGCGTTGTAAATGCTTGAAGATCAGCTCCTTTATCTTTTACAAACTCTGCTAATTTCTCTCGAAAGAGCTTTTTATCTTCCTGATCAGCATCCATTGCTTCGGTTATATCCGTTAAAACGCCTTTAAAGATAGCGCTATTTGCTTTTAATTGATCAACTTGGCCTTGAAAACTGCTACGTACATCTTGTAATTCTTTCGTTGTAGAGGCCAATGCTTCTTGGTTTTGTGCATACTCTTTTTTGACTTTTGACAGCTCTTGTTGATGTTTATTCAACAATAACTTATCTTCTTCTCTTTCTACCCGAATGGTTTTAATCTGCACGACAAGCTCATTATTACGGGTACGCAATGCAGATTCAGTTCCTTGCAAACTCTTCACTTGCGTTTCAAGGTGTATACTTTGTTTCGTATGAATGTCTAATAATTTTTTATATTCGCTATTATGATCAGCCAGGCGATTGACTTGACGATTAATACGGTCGCCAATTTTTGCTAGCTCCTTGATCACACCTGAGAGCATATCACTAAGACTGATCATGTGGGTTTCAGCATCTTTGATAAGGTTACGCCAGGTGTGATGATCGGTTAAGATGGCGCCACCCAAAAAATAAGTGAACATTGTAAAACCACTGACCACAAATAACACTCCAACATGGGCTATAATGCCAGCGGCAAGGGTTGGTAGTGTTAACGTGCCCCCTAACGCAATTTTTTTCCAAGCTGCCAACTCACCCCAAAGATCAGCCGCACGAGAAATATGACTGTCATGCCGCATCGCTTTTAGCATGGTTTTAATATTTTTATGAATACTTTCTAAATTTTGTTGTGTGCTTGCTAAATGAAGCGCATTTTTTTCGATAAGCTCCTGAGACTGGGAATCATCGGTGACTGAAGCATCGCCCGCTTCAAGATTAATACAATTTTCTAGGTCAATCAGCAGACGAACCTCTTCATTGCTAATCTCTGAACCTGCGATTGTACTTTTACGGCTATCAGCTACACTATTTTTTACAGACCCATTGTGAATCTCAACGACACTTTCTTTATTTTCCGTAGCACCTGGCGTCATTTTTATTGAGGTAACACTACCTTTGGGCATAGTCACTCCTTGCTTCAATTAATTCTTGTTCCCACTATAATTAATAGACATAAAATCTAAAAAAAAGCAAGCTGTTCAGAAGAAAAAACGTTGGTTCGACGCATTAAGATCAAACTGTGCTTTATTGTTTCGTTTTACTGCACACGAGCACATACGTAACCCTAAGCCTCCACTTGCTTTTAATATACAGCAACGGTTAATCTTATTTCAAAAAGCTTTTTTAAATAAAGCGATTACTGGATTCATTTAAATTTAATTTTGGATTTTTTTAATTAAATTATAAGGTTAATTCGAAACGCTTTTACAGGGGCATGCATTGTACTCTCACTATCTTTCAGGTATAATGACTGCCCAAAACGGTATGGAGTCAAAACATGTCACAAGTGTGCCAAGTCACTGGTAAACGGCCTACTACAGGCAACAACGTCTCTCACGCTAACAATAAAACGAAACGACGTTTTCTGCCTAATATTAAATCCCATCGGTTTTGGATTGAAGAAGAACGACGTTTTATCTGCCTAAAAGTTAGTACAAAAGGCATGCGTATTATTGATAAAGTGGGTATTACTGCTGTGCTAAAAAAACTTCGAGACAAAGGCGAGAAAATCTAATTTGTATTTCACTACTGAAACAACGAATCGCAATAGGAGTTAACAGTTATGGCAGCAGTCACCATCAAAGTCAAAATGGAGTCTACCGCGGGTACAGGGTATTACGTAACTACCACTAAAAATCCTCGTAACCATCCCGAAAAAATGGAATTAAAAAAATATGATCCCGTTGTTAGAAAACATGTGATCTTTAAAGAAAAGAAAGTTAAGTAAAAATTTTTTGCTCATCCTCTCTATTTTAGATCGGATATCACTTAGCAGATTAGTACTTTAAATTAGAGCTTCTGATTTATGTGTAAATTCATCCTAAGAATTTGCCATTCCGTACAAAACCAAGCATTTCTTTCACTCAAAAAGCCAGTGCAATGACGAAAGCAATGCTTGCAAGGCCCTGCATCCAACGCACTGCGTTTAAGTTAGTCAATTATTTAAAATTGACCCGCTTACACAAACCCATCGGAATTTTTTTATTAGGTTGGCCTGTAGCATGGGCTTTTTGGTTTGCTTATGCAGGTTTTCCCCCTATTCCCCTACTGACGTTATTCTTAGCGGGAACTATTCTCATGCGCTCGGCGGGATGCGTTATTAATGACATCGCCGATCGGAATTTTGATCACCAAGTACAGCGCACTAAAAACCGACCTTTGACTAAGGGGAATCTAAGCCTAGCGGAAGCATGGATTTTATTTTTTTTCTTATTGTTTTTAGCGTTACTTATTTTACTTAAACTACCGTTTGTTTGCTTTTACTATGCATTGGTCGCGATTTTTCTAACTGCACTCTACCCCTTTTGCAAACGTTTTATGCGCTGCCCGCAATTCATTCTTAGCTTGGCATTTTCCATGGGCATTCCCATGGCCTTTGCAACCAATCAACAATTCTTTAATTCTACATTGGTCGTTTTGTTTTTTATTAATTTATGTTGGGTTATCGCTTACGACACCGAGTATGCGATGGCTGATCAAGCAGACGATGTAAAAGTCGGCATAAATTCAACTGCGATTTTTTTTGGTCGATATGTAAGAATGACTATCGGCATCTTGCAGCTCACTAGCCATTTACTATGGCTTGTGTTGGCCTCACCATTTGCCTTAACTGATGTATTTGCCCAGGCAATAAGCCTTGGTATTTGGGCCATGGGAGGGTTGTTATTATTTCATCAACAAAAACAACTCCTCAAAAGCAACGCGGATGCTTATATGAAGGCGTTTGTCTCAAACCACTGGTATGGCTTGATCATGTGGCTCTTCTGTTGGCAATACTTTAGCTACGCTCTGGATTAATTGACTTAAATTTACAGCGGCTTTTTTAGCCACTGCAACAACTTCTGCATGATCATGGCTAACGGTTGCGATGCCGGTTGCAAAGTTAGTTATGGTAGAAATGACGGCTACTTTCATCCCGCAATGATGAGCTACCAAAACTTCGGATACTGTAGACATTCCAAGAGCGTCTGCTCCTAGTGCACGAAACGCTCTAATTTCAGCGGCAGTTTCATAATTAGGCCCTAAAACACCTAGATAAACGCCTTGATGTAGTCGAATATTTTCTTCTTGTGCGACCTTTAAGATCGTCTGACGCAAAGCTAACGGATAAGCATTATCCATTGGCAAAAATCGAGGGCCAAAGCGATCATCGTTCGGTCCAATCAAAGGATTTGTGCCTTGGAAATTAATATGATCAGTGATTAGCATAAGCTCGCCTGGACCGACCTCAGGGACTAAGGAACCAGCCGCGTTCGTTGCAATAAAGTATTCACAGCCTAATAAGTGCAAAGTACGCACATAGGTAGCAATGGTCGCTGAGTTTACTCCTTCATACAGGTGCGCACGACCTTGTAGGCAAACCACACTAACGCCGGCTAAATAACCCGCCACTAAATTTCCGTGATGCCCATAAACTGTGGTTTCAGGAAATCCTGGTAAGGTATCGTAAGGAATAATTGTGGGTTGTTCAAGCAAATTGACTAGATCACCTAACCCTGAACCTAACACTATAGCGATCTTAGGCTTGCTCAAATGACTACATCGCGTTTTTATATAGGCAGCCGCCTCGTAAGCAGCCTCTGATGATTCTGAAAAAATCGTTGATGTTGTCATTAGTAACTATCCTGAGGTTGTAAGAGGAAGACGAATTCTGACAGACAATCCCCCCTCAGGGCGATTCATCGCCGTTAACTCCCCTTGATGAAGATAAATGGCACGCCATGCAATCGATAATCCAAGCCCATACCCCCCTGTTTCTTTGGTCCGAGCACTGTCTGTTCGATAAAAAGGACTAAATATTTGTCGTAATTGATCTTCTGGCACGCCAGGACCGTTGTCTTGAATCTCAATGCATACCTCGCCTTGAATATTATCTCGACGTAAAAAGATATTAATCCGAGGTGAAGGAGCCGCATATCTCAAGCTGTTGCGTATTATATTTTCAATTGCCCGATGGAGCAACCTTTCATCCACAAATAAGGGGCAAGCTAACTCAGCACCATGTAAGAAAACAGCAGGCACGGTAGCTCCTAATTCAAAATTCGCATCCTCAATAATCTGCTCAAGCAAATGCGATACATTTGTCCATTTTTTATGGAGTCTCGCCGTAGAATGTTCCAGGCGAGCAAATTCCAAAACCTCTTGAATTAAGTGATTTAAGCGCGTGCACTCGATTTCCATGCGATCAAACTCAAAATCATGGTCATTGCCCAACTTTCGCTTTGCAAGCTCAAGAGCAACTTGCAACCTCGCCAACGGCGATCGCAGTTCGTGCGATATGTCTTGCAATAGTCTTTCTTTTGAATTAACCAAGACCTCAAGTTCAGCTGCCATGCGATCAAATTCATTGCTAAGCTCCCCAATCTCATCACGGGAGTGCCCCATAAAATGCCCAACGCGCGTACTTAGATTGCCTTTTGCAATGGATTTAGCAGCTATTCTTAATGATCGTAAGGGACGGGTAAGATAAATCGATAGAAAATAACAAATTAAACCACAAATCAAGATTGCTGCTGCCAGCCGCAGCGCTAAATCTGTCCAAGGTATTTTTACAAAATAAGCTAAGGGCTTTTCACTGACAGCAACCAGTCGGTAGGCTCTACCTGAGGTAGATAAAATCTCGTGACTTACCATGGTATTACCGAACTTTATCAAGCGATCGTCTAATTGCCCGTACATCAAGTCTTTTGATATTTTCCTAACCACATCAGGAGGTGTTTGATTGCCAATGATTTCGCCACGACTACTTAAGAGAAAAAAGAACATTTGACGAGAGGCACCGGTTTGCTTAAGCCAGCGCTTTAAAGCTGTATGTTGGCCGAGCTCAAACGTTGAAACCGCTGCATTGGCGTAGCTGTCCATAAATAAGTATTCATGCGCCGGTAATGAAGATTTTTTAGTAATCTCGCTGGTAACCCAAGCGATGGTGAGAATAACAAGTATGGTCGCTAACCAAAAGGAAAGAAAAATTTTCCAATATAAACTACGCATATAAATAACGCATGATTCAATAACCTATGAATAAATTAGGCATTCAACATATACCCAAAACCACGAACTGTTTTTACCAAAGGCTCTCCACGTTCATTGTTACCGACTTTAGAACGTAAATTGCTGATGTGGACATCAATGCTTCTATCATAGGCGGTATATTTTCTGCCTAGAGCATACTCTGTCAGTTCTTCTTTGGAAAATGCACGACCAGGTGCTTTGACGAGGATTTCTAAGATACTAAATTCGGCATTGGTTAAAATAATTTGCTGACCATCACGAACCACTTCTCGTTTTGCGCAGTCAATCATGATATCTTGACATTGAATCGCAGGACGATGCGCAACTGTTTTTTGTGTGCGTCTTAAAATAGCGCGTAGTCGAGCGACTAATTCTCGTGGGTTGCAAGGCTTGGGAAGATAATCATCTGCACCTATTTCAAGGCCAACAATTCTATCTACGTCTTCGCCGCGTGCAGTTAACATTAAAACGGGTGTATCGCCTTGTTCTCTAATAGACTTTAGAACATCTAAACCATTGGATTTAGGCAACATGACATCCAACACTACCACGTCAAACCGTTCGCTTAAAATCTTTTTGATTGCGCTATCACCATCATGGACACAAGTTACTTTGAATCCTTCAGGCTCTAAATAACGTACCAGAAGGTCCGTTAACTCTTTATCATCATCTACAATTAGTAGGTTATACATCATGGGAATCATCCTCAGCGTTTTTCCTCGCATTCATCAACATCTGAGTTTGATTGACGATTGCTTGGGCGTTTGTCAAAACAGGAAACCAGTTTAATCCGACGTGCATCGGCATTAATTACCGTAAAATCAAAAGGTTCAATCGTGATAGCCTCTCCTCGGCTGGGCAGATAGCCAAAACGAGCTAATAAAACACCGCCAACGGTATCATGGGCACTATGGCTCCAATTAACAGATAATGCCTCATTGAAATCTTCAATGGGCGTCTGTGCGTTGACGATATAATAGGCATCACCATGCGCCTTGATATAACTTTCTTCATCAATATCAAATTCGTCTTCAATCTCCCCGGTAATTTGTTCGATAATATCTTCTAGGGTCACAAAACCACTGGTTGTCCCGTATTCATCCACCACAATTGCCATGTGATTACGCGTATTGCGAAATTCTCTGAGCAACGTATCGAGTCTTGTGCTTTCTGGTATAAAAGTGGGCTGCCTAACAATATCATTGAGATTCAATGGGGCACTGTCCTCACCTTGGAACCGTAATAAATCCTTTGCGTGCAAAATACCCACAATTTCATGATTACCCTCGGCAACAACTGGAAACCTTGAATGTCCCGATTGAACAATCGTTTCCATAATCTGTGTTAAGACGGCATTTGAAGAAATGCAGGTCATTTGATTTTTTGGAAGCATAATGTCCCGCACTTGCATTTGTGCAAGTTGAATCACTCCCTCAAGCATGCTCAGTGTTTCCACGCTGATTAATGAATGCTGTTGCGTTTCACGTAAAAGATCGATTAATGCGGCTTTGGTCTGCGGGGGGCGAAAGAGTACTCGCACCATTTTCTTAAACATCGACATTTTCATTGGTTTTCTTTTTCTATCCTTCGACATGAGTACTCTCTAGTAGCTCTTCTTGGCCATAAGGGTTGGCAAACCCTAATTCCTGAACTAATTTCACTTCCAAAGCCATCATTTGCTCTGCATCATCAGGCTCAATGTGGTCATAACCCAACAAATGCAGCACCCCATGGATCAAAATATGCGCCCAGTGAGCAGAAATCGGCTTGTTGTACGTAATGGCCTCTTCTTCAATAATTTCAGGGCAGATAATGACATCGCCAAGTAATGGGTAAGTTAATTGAATTTCTGGCGGCAGCCGAGAAGGAAACGCAAGCACATTGGTCGCTTTATCTTGTTTTCGATAACAGTTATTCAATGCCTGAATCTCTGACTTATCTACTAGACGTACCGTTAATTCAGCAGCGTCAAGATTATGATGCGTTAACGGTAACTTAGCCCAGGCTAAAAGTTCTTCTTGATTGACGTTCAGAGAGGTTGTAGAAGCAATTTGCAGATCAACGTAATACGGCATGATATAATATAAGCAATGTCACTTATCCATTCTATCGCTCCACGCAAACGGTAAGGCCTTTTTCTTTATTTACTTTACCTTTACCTTGGAAATGAAGCGGTATTTTTTCATAACTTAAGTCTAAGTATAGCACAAAAATTGATTCATCTTTCCTAAAATTAGTTTACTCTTCATTGCAATTTTCTTATATAATACTAAGCTACTTAAAGGTTAATGGCATCCTACTAGGAGGCTTTGGCATGAGCCAACTGTTTGCAATTCATCCTGATAACCCTCAGGCACGCTTACTTCGTAAGGCAGCAACCCTTATCGAAGACGGCGGCCTGGTAGTCTATCCGACCGATTCAGGGTATGCATTGGGCTGTAAATTAGGTAATAAAACGGCATTGGATCGGATCAAACAGTTACGTCAGCTCGACAAAAACCATAATATGACATTGATTTGCCATGATTTATCACAACTTGGCACCTATGCAAAAGTCACGAAGCCTATTTTTCGGTTGTTAAAAGCATTTACGCCTGGCGCATATACTTTTATTTTAAATGCAACCCATGACGTTCCCCGGCTGATGTTACATCCTAAACGAAAAACGCTAGGGCTTCGTATTCCTGACCATACCATCTGCCTATCCCTTCTGGAATATTTAGAAGCACCTTTAATGAGTACTACTCTTCTTTTACCCGGCGCACAAGTTCCCTTAAGCTCACCAGAAGCCATTGAAGACTTACTTGGTAAGCAGATTGATTTAATGATCGATGGAGGCCATTGCAGTCATGAGCCAACAACAATCATCGATCTAACGGGTGATCAACCCAATGTTCTAAGAGAAGGTAAAGGCGATCCAAAGCCTTTTCAGCATGAATAAATTAGGGTGAAGCTTATACATCAAAGATAATCCAATATAACTCTGGTAAACGTATTCACATTATTCTTAACTACAGCATTTTTGTATTTCGATATACTATGCATTAAAACGATTAAAATACTGTTCAATTTTGGGTGGAGGCTGCTCTGCTTAATTGACTTTATTTAATCTAAAGAGCACATTAACCGGCCAATTTTACAAAAAGAAAGAGGATAAGTCATTGTTTAGTTATAACAAACGCGTCGTTTCTGGAATGCGCGCTACAGGCAATCTCCATTTAGGGCATTACCATGGTGTATTAAAAAATTGGCTTCACTTACAACATCAATACGATTGTTATTTCTTTGTAGCAGACTGGCATGGTTTGACGACGTGTTACGACGAACCTGGCTTTATTAAAGATGTATTGACTGACATTGTGATTGATTGGCTGGCAGTAGGAATTAACCCTAACCTTTCAAAAATTTTTATTCAGTCATGGGTACCCGAGCATGCAGAACTTCATCTGCTGCTTTCAATGATTACACCTTTGGGATGGTTAGAAAGAGTTCCAAGCTTCAAAGATCAGCAAGATAAGTTGCATCATAAAGAACTTTCTACTTATGGTTTTTTAGGATACCCGCTGCTGCAAAGCGCCGATGTCTTACTCTACAAAGCGGATTATGTCCCTGTTGGCGAAGATCAGGTACCTCACTTAGAATTGACGCGCGAAATTGCACGTCGTTTCAACCACTTATATGGCAGAGAACCTAATTTTGAAACCCTGGTTCAAGAAGCTTTAAAGAAAATGGGTCGAAAAAATGGAAAATTTTATAACGAATTACGGAAAAAATTTCAACAAGAAGGTTGTCAGGATTCTTTAAATACTGCAAGAGCTCTGGTAATTAATCAACATAATTTGTCTTTAGGGGATAAGGAGCGTTTGCTCGGTTTTCTCGATAGCACCGGTAAAATTATTTTACCTGAGCCACAAGCTTTATTGACCGAAACAGCTAAAATGCCGGGTATAGATGGTCAGAAAATGTCTAAATCTTACCACAACACGATTTCATTGCGCGAAACTCCGGCGGTTGTTGAGAAAAAAATCTTAACCATGCCCACAGATCCAGCACGCGTAAAACGCACAGATCCTGGCGAACCTAATCGTTGTCCTTTATGGCAATTTCATAAAGTTTACTCGTCTGAAGAAACCAAAACGTGGGCTGCAAACGGTTGCCGTACTGCAAGTATAGGCTGTGTGGATTGTAAGCAACCGATTATTAAAGCGATGGTCGATGAGCTTCAGCCCATTCAGTCAGCGATTGCTGAATATGCTTCTAACCCCGGTTACGTCAAGCGGATTTTGACAGAAGGCAGCGAGGCAGCCAGAGAAGAAGCGAGCAAAACCTTAGACGAAGTAAAGGAAGCGATGGGCATTGATTACTAGAGCTTTCAGCTAAGAAGCGAAAGAAACTTATTTCTTTCAAACCTCAAAATAGTATATTCAGTAGGTTGTAAAAAACAGCCAAGAAAGTATGGATGCTGATTAAATGCTAGTTATATAGCTAGATGTGACTTAGATGTGAGGCATTTCATGACACAACAACGATTACAAAAAATATTGGGCCAAGCTGGCTATGGTTCAAGGCGAGAAATAGAGAAATGGATAGAGGCAGGTTGTCTGCAAATCAATCAGAGAGTCGCAAAACTGGGTGATTCTGCCACAGAAAACGATGTTTTGCACCTCAACGGACGACTTATTCCAAATCCTTTGCTTAAAGCAGCCACACAAGCTATACGAATTCTGCTCTATCATAAACCCGTGGGAGAAATTTCAAGCAAACGCGATCCTCTTCATACAAAAACGGTGTTCGATCATCTACCACGTCTCAAAGAAGGACGATGGGTCCAAGTAGGCCGCCTTGACATCAACACAGCCGGTTTACTCCTTTTTACTAACAATGGCGATGTCGCCCATCAGCTCATGCATCCACGTTTTAATTTAGAGAGAGAATACGCGGTTCGAGTCCAAGGAGAAGTGCAAGACTCGATGATTCAGAATCTCCTCAAAGGTGTGGAGCTGGAAGATGGCATGGCCAAATTTAAACGAATAGACTTTCGAGGTGGAGAAAGCTCAAACGTTTGGTATCATGTTGTTCTTACCGAAGGCAGGCATCGCGAAGTAAGACGTCTCTGGGAATCGCAAAATCTGCGTGTAAGCAGGTTGATTCGAGTGCGTTACGGCTCATTCACGCTACCACGGTCACTTCCCAGAGGGAAATTTCTCGAATTGTCGGAAGATGCTGTTACGCGTTATTTGAACGCCTTTCATGCTCAAAAAAAAGGCTCTAAGGCTTAGGTTGAAAAATGATTGACCTTTGAGTAAGATACAGTCAATCTTTGCCTCGCATTCTAGGTACTATGCCATCGAATCTTTCTGCTGACTATACAGAGACTTCTGAACTTAAGCGCATTCTATCCGATTGTTTCAATGCATTGCGGTCTTGGAACATTTGGTGGTATATGGGCCTTCAGGACGTTCGCAATCAATTTCGTCGTTCCAGGGTTGGCTCAGGATGGGTCCTAATTAATCTAGCCTTAATGGGCATTGGTATCGGTTATGTTTATGGTCGTTTGTTTAATCAAGACCTTTCTATCTTTTTCCCTCGCCTACTCTTAGGTATTGTGCTTTGGACATTTATTTCATCTACGCTTGTACAAGGTTGCCAAGCCTTTCTTGTGTCCGAGGGCTATATAAAGCAATTTTGTTATGCCAAGCAGCTGTATTTACTGCGTTTTTTAATCACAATATTGTTCAATTTAATGATGGGTTTTGTGGTTTATTTTGGCGTCATTATTTTAGGGCGTCTCAATGTAAATATTTCCATCCTAGGTGCATTGCCAGGTCTGATATTACTGCTTTTCATTAGTATTGGTCACATCGTTGTAATGGCTTACTGGGGTACACGTTTTAGGGATCTCTCCCCTGCCTTGAGCGGACTTTTACAAGTTGTCTTTTACATTACCCCAGTTATTTTTACCCCTGAAATGCTCGACCAACACGGCTTAGGGTTTATTTATCACTATAATCCGTTTTATTATTTAATTGAAATTGTTCGATGCCCCTTAGTGAATGGCTATATGCCAGACCTTAAAGTGTATGAATTCGTCTTTGGTGAGTGCATTGTGGTTTGGATGACAGCATTGACTACCATGGTTAAATTTGATTCTAAACTAGCATACTGGCTATGATGACTGCAGACATAACTCTAAATTCGGTGTGTGTTCGATACACAATTAACCAACCTAAAAACTTCAGTGAGTATTTTTCTAAGAAAAAACCAACTGCAAATGAAGTTCAGGCCTTAAAAAATATTAATCTGCGCATTAAAACCGGTGAACGGGTGGGTTTGATTGGCTCAAACGGTGCGGGTAAAAGTACGCTTTTAAAGGTCATGGCCCAAATTTACAGACCAACAAGTGGGTGGTGCCGCACGACTGGCCGCATCTCCCCTCTTTTTGAGCTAGCTACAGGCTTTGAGTTTGAACTCACTGGTTGGAGCAATATCCGTATTCGAGCAATGCTTTTAGGCATGCCACGCCATCAAATTGAAGACAAAATTCAAGAAATTGCCGAATTCACCGATTTAGGGCATTACCTTGACTATCCTGTACGTACTTATTCGGCAGGTATGTTCTTGCGCCTTGCCTTTGCAGTTTCTACCGCCATCGAACCTGAAATCTTGCTTCTGGATGAAATCGTAGGTGCAGGCGACGCTGCTTTTGCACAAAAAGCCCAACAGCGCATGGATAGCTTAATGAATCAGGGACACATTGTCGTTTTATCCTCCCACTCTGCTGATCTCTTAAAACGTTTCTGCGAACGCACTCTATGGCTTGAAAAAGGTATTCTAAGGATGGACGGCCCTACAGACGAAGTGCTGGAAGCTTATCAAGAATCCCTTATTGGCATCCCTGCCTAGCAACCTAAAGAAGCGCTAAACGCCCTAACTCCTTTAGGGCAAGCATTCCTCTCTTTTTTCCCTTATGCTATAATAATGGTGTACATCATAATGGGGGCGACCTGGCTTCGACGTAGGTTGCGAAACCTGAAGTGCATGCCGAGAATGAGCACTCTCGTAAATCAGTCTCAATTAAATATAAATGCAAATAATCAAAACTTCAACTTAGGATCTGAACAAGCTGCGCAAGCTGCTTAATCAGCTATTAAGTTACCGTGCACTGCCATAAAACCAGTGCCCCATTGCCCGAGCTCGCTTACTGGTATCGGTCCAATGGTCATAAGAGGTAAGCTCGCAGATGAATTTATTCCTGATTTGTCTGTTAAACTTTAGGAATTCGCCATGTTCGATCCTGCCTGTCGGAGAGGTCGTGGTTAAATTAAATGATTAGGCTACGCATGTAGATCGGATGGCAGAGGATTTGCGGACGCGGGTTCGATTCCCGCCGCCTCCACCAATTAAACTTCCAAGAACATCCAATACCATTATAACCCTCGATATAAAAGCGCTTATGCCTTAATCTTCATCCCATAACGTTGGGTCTTTCCCATTTCCGGGGGGGCACTTCGAATGCTGGAGGCGTATAGACAACTTCCTTTGTTTTGAATTTCACAACATAATTTTGAATATTTCTATAATCACCTGGAGTTGCTGCATCCCCTCTCACCCCAACTAAAAGACGCTTGTGAATTTCTTTAACTGGTAATTGTAGATTTTGGTTAAAACATTACAATGACTCCTTGTTGCCTCTATCTTTTAGCATGTCATAAGAATGTCGCAAGATGTGTCGCAATTATGTCACAAGGTTTGTCTTGAGAATGTCGTATGAGCTGATGAATTTACGAATTATGTAATGGCGTTGGGTTCAATTCCTAAAGTAACACTCGATAAAAAAGTGCACGTCCTGTATCTTCTCGATACTTCTAATAAACAAACAACCTATGGCGAGATTAATCGACTCATTAAACAAGCGTACTTTGATGATTGACCCGCTCATTGTTTGTTATGATGCTTCAATATTACTTTATGAGTGTCACAATGAGCAAAGAGTCTCTTGAAAAAAGTATTTTCATGACCGGAGACAGTAGTCCTTCTGTAGGTAGTCCCTCTAGTTTTATTTTAGAAGAAAGTAGCCCTTCGGTTAAAGACAACGATCAAAATCGCAAAATACCAACCCACTTAGTGACTCTCGAACAAGCAATAATGTCATTATTCTTTGAGAATACTGAAGAATACCCAACCGCTAAAAACTTATTGGATTTTCTCTACCATGATGCCTCCTCAAAAATGTTATTTACAAATTTTACTCACTCGACAATCACTCAATATGCAAAATACTTAGTAAAACAGATGGGTCCCCCTTCGGGTTCAAGAAACAGCTGGATAGAAATTGATCCTTCCACCATAGAAAAATTTGGAGAGGACTTCTTTATACAAGAAGAGGTTTCTTCTATTAAAAACAAATCAAAAGCAATAACCAAGCGCCAGGGACGCGTCGAAAGAGAAATACGAGATTTATTCGCAGCCACTACAGAATTAGCACCAACAGATAAAAATTTATGGAATTTCATCGCTACTGATCCGCGGGCTAAGTCGTTGTACACACATATTTCTCCAGCGACTCTCTCCGCACTTAAAAAACGTTTAAAAAAAGCACTTAATCTGTCTAAAAATGAGAAAGTTACCTTCATACCCAGCCTGGAAAGATTTGAACAAAACAACCCTGATCTAGGCATTAATGCTCCTACGGTCGTAGCATTTTCCAAAAACAGTCAGCGTATCGGTCCTAAAGAACAAGAAATGATACATTTATTCGTCAACTCCACTAGAAAAAGCCCATCAGCTCAAAATTTATGGGAATTTTTTAAAGAGGATAGCTCTAAAACACTGTACAAAAAATTTCATATCAATACAGTTAAATCATTTAAGAACCGCATAGCTGCAGAACTCGGTCTCCTTGATGTTAAAAAAAGGTCAGAGATAAATGTCACTACTATTGTAGAAGGCTATCGCAAAGAGCACCCTACATGGTCTCTTAGCGAATTAAAAACCTTTTCCAGAAACAGAATTCCCCAGATTGCCTTTGAATTAAACACGACAAAAGCCTCCGTTTCCTCTTATTTAACAACCTTCTTTAAGAAGAGAGGGGAACCCTCTCATTGTTATCGTAAGCAACTAGAACCTGGATTGAGGTCAGCGAAAAAAATCAAAACCGTCCAAAAGTCGCTCGTCCCGGCAGATACTATTGCCGAGCAAAAAGACTTTGAGAAAAAAGCATTGATACAACACGCAGCGTCGATAGCGAGTCATGCGATGGACAACCCCTTGAGCCAACAAATACTCTCTACACCACTGTCTATCTCCGATACCTACAAACCCTCTTCTATATTCAACCGCTCAGACATCTTTGCACCCAAAATGATGAGCATAGGAGACAAGCAACCTTATTTAACAAATAGGTTTCGATGAGCATTGTTTTTGTAATTTGAAATGCATTCATTGTTCTATTCATGGATCATAAAACTGTAGCAGTGGAGAAAGAAGATGCAAAACAAACAACTTTATGATTTAACAGCTAATATTTCAGCCAGTTTAGTTGTATATCCGGGAGATCCTAGTTTTTCCAAAGAGCAAATTTATTCTCTAGACACTGGTGAAAAATTTAACTTATGTCAGATGCATTTGGGGAATCATGCAGGCACTCATGTGGATTTTCCGTGTCATACCGTAAAAGGAGGGAAATCAAGTAGCGCTTTTCCTCTTGAATATTTAACCGGCCCTAGAGTGATTATTAAAGTACCCTCTGACAGTCCATCTATCACTAAAGATTTTGTCTCCCAGCAATCAATTATGAAGAATGATATTGTTTTTTTTAAAACTGAAAATTCTAAAAAATCTAAGCATGAATCGTTTATAGATCAATACGTTTATATAGAAGCTGATGCAGCAGAAGAACTTTACAAAAAAGGCGCCAAAATAGTTGGCATCGATTATATTAGCGTCGATAAATACGATGATGAAGAACTGAGCGTTCATAATCTTCTTCTTTCAAAGGAAATCTTAATTGTTGAGGGATTAGAACTGAAAGATATTCCCGAAGGACGATATGAAATTTTTATAATGCCTCTAAAAGTTGATGACTTAGATGGTCTACCCGCTAGAGTTGCTGCTCGAGCATGTTAAATTCTTACATTAAGCTGAAAATTAATGGAATAAATTATGAATAATTCTTCATTTAGCCCCTTTCTGAGTCAAATACACAACATTTAGCTAGAGCAGAAAGTAATAATGATGGACAGTCATTGATTATAGGGATTTGTGCTTGCGCTTTAGAAATATAACCATGCTTTTCAGCATTGGTTATGAAAGAAAACAAATCATCAAAATAGCCATCAATATTTAAAAATCCAAAAGGCTTATTAAAAACACCTATTTTAATAGCGTTCCAAGTATCAAAAGCTTCTTCTAGAGTGCCTAAGCCGCCAGGCATCACAATAAACGCATCGGCTTTTTGCTGCATGAGCATTTTTCTTTCTTGCATTGTTTGAGTAATAACAAGTTCATTTAGCGACGTTAATGGTTGTTCTAATACAATAAGATGCTCAGGAATAATTCCTGTTACTTTGCCTCCTAAATCTAATACAGTTGTTGCTAATAACCCCATTAAACCTAATCCAGAACCTCCATAAACCAAACGAATATTAGAATGGGCTATTTGCTTTGCTAATTCAACAACAACATGTTTGAATAATGTCGAGTTACCAAATTTCGCGCCCAGATACACACATACTGATTTCACGCCATCACCAAAATTAAGGAAGAATATCACTTATTAAATATTTATTTAATGCCCGATATAGAGCGCGAACAAAAGTAAATATTAGGAACCTGCGTCTGATAAAATCCATTAGGCACTTCTTATATTCCAGTTTTGCAAAATACTTCACACTCCCCTACCAAATCCCCGATTCGCAACTGTAAACACAATTCTAGTCATAGGCACTGAAACTATATTAAAATTCTTCTGAGTAGCGATTAACTGAACAATTTTGAGTAAATCGTATTATCGTTTTTAGGGAGTTAAATGTTTAAAATCGATTCTATTTTATTGGAACCACTTTACAAGCTTATATCTTATTCTTCTGCCTTAGAATTTGGTCTTCAAAAATTAGGTCACCATGAAAACATTGTCTTTCTCCACAGTGGGGGTAAAAATTCCGAGCTATCTCGCTATAGTTTTATCGGCCTCTCGCCCTTTTTACAATTTGAATCGTCATCTTTCGACGAAACTGATAATTCAATCGAGATATTAAACAAACTCGAAGAAATTATAGCTACACACCCCCTAAAGAAAATTCCAGGGCTGCCCGCCTTTCAAGGAGGAATAGCCGGTTATTTCAGTTACGACTTAGGAAGAACATTTGAAAAATTGCCTATAAAATCATTAACTAAGACACCAACGCCTCTTTTAGCAGTTGGTGTGTATGATCTAGTGATTAGTATGGATCACCACACTAAAAAAGCATGGATCATTTCCTCAGGGCTTCCCGAAGTGAATAAAGATAAACGTTTTATGAGGGCGCAAGAGAGACTGAATTGGGCTGTAGCAGAAATAATGAAGCCTAACGAAATCGCTCCTTCTGAAACTCACCTTTTACCAGAAGATATCCAAAGTAATTTTACGGAGAAGATGTATTGTGAAGCGGTCACGAAAGCTATTGAATACATAAAAAATGGCGACATTTTTCAGGTAAATCTATCCCAATGTTTTTCTTGTAAACTACCTAAGGGTCTTTCTGCTTTTCAATTATTTCAAAGACTACAACGATATAATCCTGCGCCTTTTTCTGCTTTTATTGCGATAGGTCAAGTTAAAATTATTTCGAGCTCTCCGGAACGATTCGTTAAAATCGATGAGGATACAATTGAAACACGCCCTATCAAAGGAACGATAAAACGCTCTGCTGATCCGAGCGAAGATTATGAACTAGCAAGGTTATTAATCAATAGCGAAAAAGATCGCGCTGAAAATACCATGATTGTAGATTTAATGAGGAATGATTTAGCTAAGATCTGTTTGCCTCATAGCATTCACGTAAAGAAACTTTGTGGTTTAGAAACATTTGAAACAGTGCATCATTTGGTTTCAGTGATTCAAGGCGGATTACGACCGAATGTTAGCTTTAAAGAATTATTACAAGCAGTTCTTCCAGGAGGTTCCATCACCGGCGCACCAAAGATCCGAGCAATGGAAATTATCGAAGAATTAGAGCCTCTACAGAGAGACCTCTATTGTGGCAACGCTTTTTATTACGGGTTTAACGGTACTTTTGATTCCTCCATACTCATCAGAACGTTTGTGTTGTGTCAGGATGAGCTACGGTTTTCGGCTGGCGGAGCCATTGTACTTGATTCAACACCCGAGGCAGAATATAGAGAAACCCAAGTCAAAGCCCTGGCCTTAATCAAGTCACTGCTTATGCCACAAGCAGAAAAATTTTCAGGTGAGAGCTGATTAATAACTATCATCTAAGATAATATTGCTTATCAATAATAATGACTTGTTTACCTTTCATTCTGTAGACTTGATTAAAAAAATTGGTAGTCGCCCTACCCTCTAATCACAATCACACCTTTTATCATTTAATGAGCCGTCAGATGATATTACTTATTGATAATTATGATTCCTTTGTATTTAATTTAGCAATCTACATTAAAGAGCTTGGTTATGAATATTTGGTTAAACGAAATAACCAAATTACTTGTGCAGAAATAACAACTCTTAAGCCCTCTCTAATCATTTTATCACCTGGTCCCTGTGCTCCGAATGAGGCAGGAATCTGCTTAGATGTTGTTAAACAATTTCATAAAAAAATACCCATTTTAGGCGTTTGCTTAGGCCACCAAGTAATTGGTCAAGCCTTTGGGGGAATTATTTCTCGCGCAAAGTTCCCAATGCATGGAAAAGCAAGAAGATTAAATCACGATAACACTGGCTTATTCCAAGGCTTACCCAATCCGCTGATGGTTGGTCGATACCATTCCTTAATTATCGAAAAAGAACACCTCCCTACTTGTCTTCGAATTAATGCCTTAAGCGAAGAAAACGAAATAATGGCGATACAACATAAAGAATACCCTGTCTATGGCGTACAGTTTCATCCTGAATCAATCTTAACTGAGGCTGGTCATTCTTTTTTAAAGAACTTTATTAATCTCGGAAATTCCTTTTATCCCTAATCCTGACCAGAATTATTGTTTATATTTGAATGGTCTTATCTATTGTCTTAAGTAGTGTTTGAGTACGATCTAGATCAGATTGAAGCCTTGATTTATGGGTATTCGCAGACATTATTTTTTCTAAGTTAAATAATCGTAGCTAAAGGACGCGCTTTATGCGTCCTAAAGTAAATGCATTCGGCTAGTTAGTCAAACTTCGGACACAACGAACGGTAGCGCTGGCAACAGCTTTATCCTCTGTAGTCTGTGTAAAGCCACTACTACCCCCCAAAAAGCTTTGAGCCCATGCGTTATTAGGTAAGCTTGCAGATTCCGTAGAGCTCGGATCAAACTAGGTCTTATATCTATTTAGATTTTTAAAATCCACTTTTGCTGGAAATAACACTACAACGTCAATAACCTTACACATCTGACATTATATCCAACGCCCTTTACACTGATTGCCTGCAAAGTACTTGGCCCAACACTGTAAGATTGCTCCCAGGCAAAACCCTTAGGGCCACTTGGACTTTCAGTACTACTCCAATAAGTATTATTCGTTAAACCTCCTAAAAAACTCTGGGTAAAGAGATTACTCCAGATACTAGAAATAGGATTGGAGGAACATCCGGCATCCTCACCCCCTGAGCCCACTACGCCTAACTCGCAAATCGAAGGTAAATACCAATCTTGGTAGCACGATCCACCTGCGGAAGTACAAGTGTTTCCAAATTCATTTAAAATTTGACCACAATAGGCTGCGGTAGAATTAAAAGGCGCCGTCGAGGCAGGAAAAAAAACCCTAATATTATTGCTATTACAGGCACCATCAAATCCCCCCGAGCAATTTAACTGCCCATTCACTAACGTCGTATTATTTGGAGCAGGGGTGGTGTCGTTGGGAGCGGGAGCATTGATTGTAGAATTGGATCCAATCCCCCAGATGGGTAAATATTGAGTGGAATTTGGCCCTACGTCCGACCAATTAACCGCCGTCGCTTGATCACTGGCTGTTGCCACTTTCCCTCCAATGCTATCCGTAAGCGGGGTTGAATCATTAATATCAAAAATGTAACCACTTTGATATTGGCATCCATAGCTTACCACATATACATTGGCTGTCGCCGTGGCACCGCTTTGCATCGTTATTGTAATCGTTCTAGGGCTTAATGCGAGCCCTGCGCTAGCAGAATTACTATTGCAGGCTGTGCCATCTGTATAGTTAGATACGGTTGTTGCTGGCGTAATTTCCATAAAACAGGATCCTCCTGTAGGCGCCAACGTTGCATTTGAACAAGTATTCATTGCTACCGTTGCGCCGAGTGCAGATAAAGCACTGGTATCGATACTGGCAACTATTTGTTGAGCATTCGAATTATTAATAAATTGAATGCCCCTTTTTTGGCCGCTTCCTAAGCCTGATAAGGTAAGTGCAGCTGGATTTGCGTTTACAGGAGTGGCACTGCTACTCACGGGAGTAATCGCACTGGAATAACCTAAGAAAGTTGAAGCTGTCCCATTTGCATTGGCTGCCTTAACAATAAAGGTATAAGGAGTTCCGTTGGTTAGGCCACTGACTGTGCATGTTCTTGATGTCGCAATGCCTGATCCTGAAGTCGAACAGCCTGCACTTGATGGGTTAGAAGTTACCGTATACCCTGTGACAAGACTTCCTCCGTAGTTCTGAGGAGGGGACCAGGTTAAAGTGACCGATCCATCACCGGCAATAGCAGTAACGTTTCTTGGAGCACTCGGCACCGTTTGGTTCGATGCTAATGCGAAGGGCGCAAGCGCACTCGTCGCTAAAGAAGCAGGGCTGGTCCCTGTTGTATTCGTAGCAGTGACGGTAAATGTGTAGTTTACTCCAGTGCTCAAGCCAGTTACGGTACAGTAGGTATTGCTTCCAGTCGCTGTACAACTGTTGCCGTTCGAAGCAGTTGCAGTGTAACCAGTGATTGGACTTCCACCTGTATTCAACGGCTGCCGCCAGCTAACGTCAATTGAAGTTCCAACCACACCCGCAGATGCTGTTACGCCTGACGGCGCTGCTGACACAAACCCAGTTACGGTTACATTAACCGCTGCCGATGTGGCTTGTTGATAATTCGCATCAGCTGCTTTGGTAGCCACCACTGAACAGATGCCTGCTCCTGTTCCAGTCAAAGTGGTACCTGAAATTGAGCAATTACCTGCTGTCACTGCATAAGTTATCGCCCCTGTTCCAGATCCACCTGTTGTCGATAAGCTAGACGTGCTGTTATAAGGGATCGAACTGGGATTTGCAGAGGCTACTAAGGTAGCTTGGGGAGCCTGCGTTACCGTTACCGTAATTGCATTTGAAGTAGCTGGTTGATAATTTGCGTCTCCTGCCTTCGTTGCAGTTACGGAACAGTTGCCTACGGAATCGCCGGTCAAGGTTGTCCCCGTCAATGAACAGCCTCCTGAGATCGTATAAGTTACCGCTCCTGTTCCTGAACCGCCACTGGTCGATAAAGTTGCTGTTCCTTGGTAGGGAATTGAACTGGGCGCGGCAATAGCTGTTAAGGTAGCTTGGGAAGCCTGCGTTACCGTTACTGTAATCGGACTTGATGTGATCGGTTGATAATTGGTGTCCCCTGCCTTTGTAGCCGTGATGGAACAGGTTCCTACCCCGGTGCCGGTTAGGGTTGCCCCTGTAATTGAACAGCTCCCAGACCCCACCGTGTACGTTACCGATCCTGTGCCTGAGCCACCACTGGTCGATAAAGCAGACGTCCCTTGGTAAACAATCGAACTCGGAGTAGCACTGGCGGTTAAATTGGCTTGGGAAGCTTGTGTTACCGTTACCGTAATCGGACTTGATGTGATCGGTTGATAATTCGTGTCTCCCGCTTTAGTTGCCGTTACTGAACATGATCCTACTCCGGTGCCGGTTAGCGTTGTCCCTGTGATTGAACAACTCCCTGAGGCCACCGTGTACGTTACTGCTCCTGTGCCTGAGCCACCACTGGTCGATAAAGTAGACGTCCCTTGGTAAACAATCGAACTCGGCGTGGCTGTTACCGTCAACGCTGTTTGCGGTGCCTGTGTCACCGTGACAGTAATTGGGCTCGACGTAATGGGTTGGTAATTAACATCCCCTGCTTTAGTGGCGGTAACTGAACAAGTGCCCACCCCAGTACCTATTAAGGAACTGGCTGCAACCGAACAGCTTCCTGATTCCACAGAGTAAGAGACGGCGCCTGTCCCAGAACCACCTGTGCTAGATAAACTTGATGTACCAAGATACACAATAGAGGTTGGATTTGCTGCAGCCGTCAAAGCAGCTTGCGGAGCTCTTGTAACCGTAATGGTTATAGCGCTCGATGTAATGGGTTGATAATTGGTATCTCCTGCCTTTGTAGCCGTGACGGAACAGGTTCCTACCCCAGTGCCGGTGAGCGTTGTCCCCGTAATTGAACAGCTACCTGATACCACCGTGTATGTCACCGCTCCCGTTCCAGACCCCCCGCTCGTTGATAAAGTGGACGTCCCCTGATAAACAATCGAACTGGGCGTTGCTATGGCAGTCAAGGTAGTTTGGGGTGCTTGAGTTACCGTCACCGTAATTGGACTTGACGTAATCGGTTGGTAATTAGTATCGCCTGCTTTGGTCGCTGTAACTGAACATGATCCTACTCCGTTACCGGTTAGCGTTGCCCCCGTAATTGAACAGCTACCTGATACGACGCTGTACGTTACCGCACCTGTCCCAGAACCGCCGCTCGTCGATAAACTGGAGGTTCCCTGATAAACAATAGAGCTGGGGCTTGCAGTAGCTGTCAGCGTAGCTTGAGGCGCTCGAGTAACCGTTACCGTAATTGGATTAGATGTGATGGGTTCATAATCGACATCTCCTGCTTTGGTGGCCGTTATTGAACAACTCCCTACCCCGTTACCCGTGAGCGTTGTACCGGTAATTGAACAATTTCCCGACGTAACTGTGTAGCTTACTGCCCCGGTGCCTGACCCGCCCGTTGTTGATAAGTTAGACGTACCGTTGTAAAAAATAGAACTAGGGTTTGCGGTTGCGACGAGAGGTGATTGAGGCGCTCGCGTTACCGTTACCGTAATCGGGCTCGATGTGGTTGGTTGATAATTGACGTCCGCTGCTTTTGTTGCGGTTACAGAACAGCTGCCAATACCCGTCCCCGTTAAGTTAGTCCCCGTAATAGAGCACGGGCCTGAGATGACTGCATAACTCACTGCTCCTGTCCCCGAGCCGCCACTCGATGACAAGCTAGAGGTACCCAAGTAGACAATCGAATTGGGCGTTGCTATGGCAGTCAAGGTAGCTTGCGGCGCTTGACTAACCGTTATGCTAATTGGACTTGACGTAATCGGTTGATAATTCAGGTCCCCTGCTTTAGTCGCTGCCACCGAGCAATTACCTACTCCAGTTGCCGTTAAGGTTGTCCCGTTAATTGAACAGTTGCCAGAAATAACTGCATACGTTACCGCCCCCGTCCCTGACCCACCTGTAGCAGATAGCTGTGATGTGCCGCGATAAACAATTGCAACAGGGTTTGCACTGGCTATGAGTGGTTCCTGCGGTTGCCGTGCAACTTCATTTTTAGTGATGTTTAACTGATCACCTAGTGCAGGCTGGCCATTGTAGACACGATGCCTTAAAGTGACTGATACCTCTGGCCCTCCCTGGGTGTTTTTGGTTATCACACTACCATTGATCTGCAGTACAATAGTGCATGATTGCCCTGAGGTTAAGGAAAATGTGGGCAAGCTACAGCTGCCCCCGCTAATCCAAGTAACGCCTTGAGGCAAGTTCACTACCCCAATCCCTGTTAAGGTGTAGGGATTTTTAGGATTATTTTGAACTAAATAACCAATTGTTTGAGTTTCATCGGATGAAATTGTTATCTGCGGGGAGCTTAACGGTGTCAATATAAATAAAGGATTCGAAGCTGCCTGTGCGGCAATGATGTTACAAAACCCTAAGAATATGCCTACTGCAAATCGATACACTTGCTGCCTTAAATTCATTGTTTTTCCTTAAAGCAATGCGGTTAATTGAGCGCGTATTTGATTATCATACAAAGGATTGATACTTAACGTTTGACTCGTTTCTTGGGCAGGACTTAGACCTAATGACACCGAACCTAAACTTGCAAATTGATATCCAACACCTAGACGAAGATCGGCATTGATATCCACATCTATACCTAGGCCCACCCCCCAGCTCAAATTGGTGCGTGTCCGCGAAGTAAAGGGCTCCATAGGTATTGACTGCACAATTAGAGGAGTTTCCCGGTATCCATAAGCGTGATTGAAAGAGCCACCAACTTCTCCTGATAAATAAAGATGACATCTTGAGTGGTAGTTACTGAGTAATTTTCCCATTGCTGTAATACGAGAACTCTGCACTTTGTAACGGTAGCTAAAATTATCGAAATCAGAAAGACCAAGTTCCCATCTATGTCCCTCCGCCTGGACTGGACTATTATAGTAGCCGATCAATCCCAGTTGCCAAGATATCTCAGCATACAGTGTACGTTCGAAACTAAGGCCTAACCCTACGCTACCATTTGGCTTAAAAGCGTTATTTCCCGTGTAGTAGTCTCGATAAGGTTCCAATAACATCAAAGACTGGTTTCCATTCATCCGAATAAAGTCGGCGCCAATGGAGACGATTGTATAAACGTTGTCTTTCATTATTAAAGGTGCAGTAAACGGGTAGCTGGCACCACTAACGCTTTTGACCAAGAGTGCCAATCCATACAATACCCATCGTTTTTTCATTGATGCTCCTTGTGTAAAATACTCCCGCAAGCGCTGCATAAACACATATGAAAAAAACTATTGTAAGAAGAAACGGACCTAAATAGATAGATGCAACAAGGTAATATAACAACTCAACGCTAAACTATTACTTAAGTAAAAAATCATTGCCTTCTTCGTATCGAATAAGAGAATTCTGACAAGGTTATAAGAAAAACACTCTAGTCGATTCTGTGAAAACCGTTTAAAATTTTTTCAGTGACAGGGAGTCACGAGGCACGCAGGCAAGGGAATGCACCTTCTTTGGAAAAAGAAGTGATAAGGATTTCAGCGGCCTAAATTTAGAAAGATACAGGGATGTATCACTTTTATTCTTTTTATAACTCTCAGATTGTTTCGACACCTGATGCCTTTTAAGTACCTTAACCACCCTTTCTGGCGTCTTTATCTCAAAGCAAACAAACCCAACAAATATTTTTACCGGCAATTAAAATTTTTGAAGAAATATCTCTTTGAGTAACTACTATTCGTTTCAGATTAACAGTGAAATTGTCTCTCAAGCTTGAGCAAGTATGCCTTGATTTCTAACCCACCTGCAAAACCGGTTAATTGACCATTTGCACCAATAACACGGTGGCAAGGTGCGATAATTGAGATAGGATTACGGCCGCTTGCAGCACCCACTGCACGAACAGCCTTCGGTCGACCGATCTGAGCAGCGATTTGGCCGTAAGTACGCGTTTCGCCAAAGGGAATACAACATAGAGATTCCCAGACTTGTTTTTGAAAAGTTGTTCCCACAAAATCAAGCGGTAAATTAAAGCGTTGTAATTTTCCCGCAAAATAGTCTTTCAATTGATGCTGAGTTTCTACCAAGACAACGTGGGTCTCATCACGCTCCAATGTTGCCAAGCGCACGCGTTGTGACTTGTCATCTTCCCACAAAATCGCTCTTAAACCTTGATCGCTTGCGACCATGGTCAATTCGCCAACCGGAGAAAGCAGCTTCGTGTAGAAAAGGTTGCGTTGTATCATCAAATTCCCGAACAGTAGTATTAACAGAAAGCCTGCTTATCGTAAGCGATCGAAAATATCATAATTGAATGATTGAGCGCCAATGATTTATTCAATTATAATTCTTATTGTCTTTTTAATTATTTTTTGATTTAAAATATATCAAAATTCGGTTGTGAATAATCTTTTATTTAGAGGAAAAATTAGGATTTGGATGCGCGTGCATGCACAACGGATCAGTTTATTTTTTAACAGGTTTTTTGATTTTTTCTCACTAAATCCAACGTTTCTTCCTCTTGCGTTTCATATTCTTGCGTTTCATATTCTTTTAAGTCTCCCCAAAAACTCTCTGGGCCTGAACGATTCCTTCCAAAAATATTTTTTTCTTGCACTTTTAATAGAGTCAGTAAATTCAATTGATTCGTCGCAGGCAAACATAATTGGTCGATAATTTCTTCGGGAGAGTAATTTTCAAAAACGTTTTTTAAAAAGAATTCATTTTCTTTTAAAAGAACTTCAACTGCATTTTTACCATTAAATTTGACATCAGGATGTCTGATTTGATAGTCAACTTTTAATCGCAGCTTGAAGAAAAAATCAGAAAAATCGTTTTTAACAATCTGATGATTATTTTGATCAATTATTCGTTGCGCTAATATTTGTTCTTCTACCATCGCATCGATAATAGGCATTATGTTTACTTCTTCAAGATATTTTTGCACCCCAAATATCGTAGGGTTTGTCGAAGCGCTTAATCCTGTCCTTTCCTTAATTTCCGTCATATTTTCACATGCCAGAACTAAAATAGCACATTCTCTAAGCGCTAAGTTTTGGAGCTGCTCTGACCGGTAGCTATAATAGTCTGAATTCTTCCTATTTTCTGGAATGTGCTTAATATTGTTAGCAATCGCTGCCGCTTCTTTTTGAATGGTTGGAAAGAAACTACGTTTCCGTTCTAAATCCCAGGGTATAAGTGCATTCGAATCAAATTGATTAAGTATTTCTTTTTTAGCCACCAGTTGTTTTTCTTGAGCGAGTGTTGTAAATAGGCCCTGTTTGTTTAGTTCTGTGAAAATATCTTGGATGTTGCGCAAAATTTGAGCGCGTTTTTTGTGGGGTTTGATAAGAACAACGTCGGCAGTTAATTGGAGGAAGACAGGTGAATGAATCTCTAGTGCATTGTTTGCACGGCGTAATTTTTCTTTAAGGTTGAACTCCTCTACATGGCTTTGAATATTTAGAAGATCTATCAGTGACGCCTTATAATAAATGCCCCATGATTCGCCGATTCTTTTTATTTCTGCCGCGATGAAAGCATTTCTTTCCTTTCGTTGTGATTCTGAGAGTCCCTGATCTAATCGACGCTGGAATGGTAAACCGTTTTTTAAAGTTAAGTGTTCTTTATGGAAACGCTCGACTATGTCGTTGATGTTATGCCTTAAGGTGCTGCCTATTCCCTTACCACCTCCGACTTTGTCCCATGAGCCGGTTTTAAGGTATTCACTATGGAGCTCAGCAAGGCTGCAATATCTATGCGTCTGAATAGGCTGAGGGTTTACTTCAGCGAGCGTTTCTCCAAAAGGGCTGCGGATGTATTGTTGATTTTTTTGTTGCATGGGTATTTAAAAAATACAATATGAATGTTATATCTTACAACAATTTTGTCAAAAGGTAAAAAATACAACTATTATGATAATCGCAGGCTAGCATGGGCTTTTTTGATACTTTAATAAGGTGTAAAAATTTTGATACTTTCTATCAAGGTTATTTATTAATGCACTAAGATAACCTTAAATTTTAATGTCTAACTCGAAAAGCTATTTGTCTTCATTAGCTTTTCTTATTCCCTTATTTCTGAAACATGATTATTTTCCATGTAGAAATCGATAAATCGTCTAATTTTAGGCTGAAGGTATTTACTCTGTTGATAGTAAAGATATACGGGTTGCTTACGCTCTGCAAATTCAGGAAGAATTTCAACCAAGCGTCCGTTTTGCAAAGCATCCGCCACGATATAATCATGCAGGTTCACAATACCCATACTTTGCATTGCACATTCGCACATCGCCTGACTATCATTCAACCATAAAACAGGTTCAACGTAAATTTCTCTACCTCCTTGAAATTTAATGAGGTTATCAGGCTTACGCATGCTATGGGTAATGTAGTGATGCTTGCCCAAATCTGCAGGCACATGCAGGTCGCCATATTTTTTTAAATAGGCTGGGGATGCACAAAGTACATAACGTGTCATGGCAACCTGACGCCGAACTAATGTATCCGGCCCTTCCATAGAGACACCGAAAATCAAATCAATGTTTTCTTTCGTTAAATCGGGGAACCGTTCTGCCAGCTCCACATTGACTTGTAATTTAGGATTACATTTCATAAACACGGATAATTTTGGAATAAGGTATTTAAGGGCAAAATGCCGATTACTCATAACGGTCAATAAACCCGTAGGTTCCTCTCGGCTAGTCGCAATCGCCATTTCTGCTTCTATTAATCCTGCGAGTGCTTTTTTAGCATGTTGGTAATAGTCTGCGCCCACCTCTGTCAAAGATATCTGCCGTGTTGTCCGATTTAAAAGTGTTACTTTTAGGTCTGATTCAAGACGCGCAATGTGTCGGCTCATTGCAGCGGTGGATATTCCCTGCGCTCTAGCTGCTGATGCAAAACTGTTGTGCTCAACCACGCTAATAAATGCATTGATACGATCGAGTTTACTCATAATGCCTATTATTGCAATTAAGTTAATAATTGTTAATTAATTTTAACATTGATTAATTATTTGTCAATAATTATACTATTACTTTGTGATCATGTATTGAACATTTTCGCGATCATATCGCGAAGAGGTAGAAGGTTAAGACCATGCAAATAAGACTCTCATTTTTTACACTATTATTATTAATTTCATTCGCTTCCGTTAATGCCGTATTATTTACACCGGCGCTTCCTAATATCGCACATTTTTTTGGAATTGGTGAAGATGCTGCTCAACAAACCATCACATGGTTTTTAGTAGGTTATGCATTTGGGCAGCTTTTGTACGGCCCTATTGCAAATCGATTTGGGAGAAAACCAGCACTTTATGCAGGTATTATCCTGCAAATTGCGAGTAGTTTATTATGCGTACTAGCAGGTACCCTCCACAAATTTGAATTACTCGTTATCGCGCGTTTCATGTTGGCGTTGGGGTCAGGTGTCGGATTAAAGATGACCTTCACTTTAGTTAACGAATGTTACGCGCCTAAAATCGCGAGTCAAAAGATATCTTATTTGATGCTTGCCTTTGCTATCACGCCCGGTCTAGGTGTGGCGCTCGGTGGCCTTTTAAACACTTATTACGGATGGACAAGTTGTTTTTACGCCGGAGCCATTTACGGACTTGTCCTACTATTTTTTGTTTCACGCTTACCTGAAACCCAAAAAACATTAAACTTAAATGCCCTTAAGGTAAAACACTTAACCCATGGCTACTTGAGTCAATTTAAAAATGCACAGTTGATCACTGGCGGTTTACTCATGGGTGTTTCCACGTGCTTTGTCTATATTTTTGCTGCAATAGCCCCTTTCATCGCCATGAATATTTTTGGTTTAACCAGCTCTGAATATGGTCTCGCCAATATCCTCCCTCCCATCGGGCTCATACTAGGTTCTATTGTTGGTGCTAAGCTTTCGAAAAAATATGCCCTTGAATCCATTATCTATGCAGGAATACTCATCGCTGGCTTAGGCACAATTGGTATGTTCGCAGCTCTATTTATGCACTACTCCGTCGTGTTTTCGCTCTTCTTACCGATGATTATCATTTATTTTGGCTTGTGTTTTATTATGGCGAACGCTTCCACTATTGCTATGAGCCACGTCAGCGATAAAGCCCACGGTTCTGCTGTGATGAACTTCATTAACATGGGGCTAGCGACATTAGTCGTATTAAGTCTTAGCCTATTCCCAATTAACCCATCATTATTGCCAGCGATCTATATCATTCTCTGTGCCGCAAGCATAGGCATTTTTAAATGCGTTACTAAGCAGTCGGAAGCATCAATTTAAGGTAAGCGTTTACCCTGCAGCTGCCTGTCCTCCAAAATCCTGGATCACGCTAGCAGCTGCAAGGTCACTAGACCAGATTCCATTCCTGGTTGACCGACGTAAATTTCGTCCAATCTCTGCAGATTCAGCACCCCTATCCGCTAACATCAAGCTAAAAAATATTACAACCACAAGCTAAAAAATATTACAACCACAAGCTAAAAAATATTACAACCACAGGATTTTGTGGGCTCTGCATTTTTTTGTTCTGGTCTTTGGGGAAGATGCATTTGACTCATAGGTTCTGTAGGTTGAAAAAATCGGGTTGTAGGAATAGGAGGAACCCACAATCGATTACTCATCTTTGGAAACTCATCCTCATATAAACGTTGGAGGATTTCTTTATTGGTCCTCAAAGGTAGATATTGTTTTACACTTGCTACTACTTCTTCTTGCGTAAGCGAATCGGTAGGCAAAGATTTAAAAGCAAGCTCCAAATGTAGAGGACGGTCTTGCAATAAAGACAGCAGTGTATTTCCACTTGCGTCCGTTTGATTCATCATTTCCCAACGTTCATCAGAAGGTACGCCTTTAATCAGCAAATCTAAAACAGCCGGTGGGTAATCCAGCGCATAGTGAAGCACTGTTTTACCAAATTTATCCCTTTGTTTAATCATTTGTGATCGATCTTCAGGACCTATTTTGCTCAAAATAAACGTTAAAGATTCCGCAAAGGGTGCCGTATAGTGGAGGATATTTTTACCATTGCCATCTGTTTGGTTAATGATTAAATCGGGATTGATGCTACTAAAAATAAGCGCCAAAGACTTTGCGTTTGGAGCAGCATAATGAAGTATATTTTTACCGTCGCAGTCTTTTTGATCAATGATTGAACCTATATCTTCTGGGCGTACTGCTTTGAATAAAACCTCCAAGGAAACTGGGTCATGTGCTGCGCAATGCACTGGCGTTTGGCCTTTTGCATTCTTCATAGTTATAGCTTGTAAACGCTCATCAAGGCTTAATGCATCCAATAATACTTGAATCGCTTCGGGTGGAATATTTTCAAAGTGGAGTACTGTGTTCCTTCCTCCACCACAAGTAACTGCTTGCAATCGAAACTCCTTAGGAATACCCTCTAGAAGCATTTTTATCAATTCAGGATAGAATCGAAGCACAGTCAGAAGACCATATGGCTCTTTTAAGAGCATACAACGTTGTTTCTGGGAAAGGCTGTCAAACATTTCTTGAAATTTTTGAGCATCCCCTCTTAATGTTATGAAAAGCAGTTGCCCGGTTATCGGGTCACTGTACAACGCTTTTTTTAAAACTTGCCGTTTTTTGTCATCATCAACATATTGTAGAATAGGCTCAAAACTTTTCCATGCATGGAGAGGATCAAATTCAAATGCCTTGCTGATTAAATAGGGCATGGTTATATCCAGTATGGCTTCTAGCTTTTCACTCGAGCACCGTAAGATAAATAATGCAAGACCCTCCAACCTTAAAATGAGATCCGCAAGATCAGCAGCGGTTCGCTCGTCTTTGGCGGCCACAACATGCATATCCTCAACCGTTAGCCCTAAAAAGAGATCTAAATCTCGCTGATTTCTAAACTTCAGAGAAAGATTGAGTCTTTCAAGGAGCGTATTCGATAATTTAAATTTATCTTTTCCCTCATATTTGCCTGTTTTTAAAGATTGCTCAAGGACTGCTTTCTCTTTGATAACTGCAGCTGCAGCACTCTCAAGTAAACTTTTTTGGTTTTTGGATACACACCCAATAGAAATTAGCTGTTCCTCATTGCCATATATTGCTTTCTCCAGATTCTTTCTTCTTGTGGCAATACAAGTTTCCATCACTATTGTTCTATCCCAATTACTCTTTGGATTAGCCGAGAGCTCGAGTAGCCGCTCGATCTCCTCTTTAACGCCCTTAGGGATTTCATTTTTTTCTTCTTTCAATGAAAGCCCATGTTTTTGGCTAATGGCTTTGAAAATATCGTTTTTTAAATCGTGTAAATCTTCGAAAATTTCTTTTGACGAGATTACGTTGGGCTCTTTACCAGCAGCTATTAATTCCTCATTGATTTGGTTTCTTCTTTTGATTGCTTCTATTAATTGGGGTAATGTCGTTTGATCCAATGAATCTTTAACATATTTATCCCCGGATTTAACAATATAATTTACTTGAAAAACTTGGGTATCTTGAATAAAAACAACCTCCAAATACACAAATCCTTCTTCAATTTCCTGATTGCTATCATACTTTTTTAATTGATATCCTAGCGTTTGATAAAATTTATTGAACTTTCTTATATGTTCATAAACATAATCTCCGGCAGTTTCTTCGGAGCCAAAATCGCCATTCAAATCATTAAAGCGCAAGTGCTTACAAAGTCTCTTGAGATACGTCAGCAGGTTCACTTGATCGTTCGCAAGATTCATTAAATGCGTTTCCTTTTCATGCAACTCTCGTGTTTCTGGGGAGTGTTCATTCAATCGTAGGATTTCATCTTCCATCTCCGAAGGAGATAAGGGTTTTGAGTCGTACATATTTTTATTGCCATAAGGGCGTAATGAGGGATCTTGGAGCAGTACAGAAACCGGAATGAGGGAGCCGCGAGCACTAACAATATGTGATTTCAAAATTTGCGGGAGGTTTACTACAGGTATGAGATAATCCCCATGCACCTTGACCTCGTTTAGTTCAATTTTTTTCTGCCATTCGAAGTATTGGCGGCGAGGTTTTTCTAATTGCTTACAGCGCTTTATTCTTTCGATTTGTTCTAGCTTCTCTTTTGCCAATACAAAGGCATCGTCAGCTTCCATTCGTTCTTTATTGGATTTGTATGTTTGAGCTATTGCTAGTTGCCCTGCGCTGGCAAATTTTTTCTCCATATTACAACATTGTGTATAAATAGCGATCTGATCTCTTTCTTCATTCGTTAATTGAAGAACGTTTTCTTCTGTAGGCAAGCCACTTGCTGACATTGCATCCATCAACGTCTGCCATTCTTTTTCGTTCTCCCACACTGGTCTTTCAATGACACCTAAAACAGGGAAGTTAGGTTTGTTTGGCTTTCCGTCTAAATTTGGGAATAAAAGCTCCAATGCTGACCATGGTTTCTCATGTTTTTTCAATCCAGCATTGTGTTTCTCGCACACCAGCTCTGTAAGTGTAAAGACTAAGCTCACAATATCTGCATCCGTATGAGCCGTATACATCGAAAGGTCCTTCCAGCCTGCCAAATAATTTGCAAGCTCAGTTTCAAGCATGTCCGTTTCTGTATTAGCTAAAATCTGTTCTAGATGGGTTTTGATATTCTCGGCATAGTTAGAGAGCATTTGGTTTGTAAAGGGAGCATACTTATTCAGCGGTGTTACTATTGAATTAAGTCGGTTTAAAATATCCGCATAGTCTTTCATAGCATAGTCATAATGAGAATCATTGTGTATCCAACGTTACCATAATGACAATAATTAATCAAACAAACCGCAACCCATAATACTGCCCATCTTAACGAATTATCCGTCAATAGATGATTTTTGACGCGTTTTCTTCATGAACACCTGAGTATTCAGTGGGCCTGTTAGTGCTACCCTATTTCGTCTTTATTTTTTGAAAAATTCATTCAAGCTCTTTTCATCATTAAAGTCTTTTTCAAAATCGAACGGTTCCGCTTCGGTAGGAAGATTGACCGAAGCATTTTTTTCCGAGCGCGCGAATAAATAGTGAGTTAACATCAATTCTTTTGGATTTAAGGAAAAGAATATTTCCTCTCCCTCTTGCATTGTTTTAATTTTTTTTATGGATTTAGAGGTAGATTTAGTCTTTCCAATATCAAGCATCACAACAGATTCATCTGTATCATTTGTATCTTTCGTACCTTCTAGATCATCAATATCAAGCGTGAATTGATTCTCATCTTTTATACCCTGAGATCTTTTTCCTAATATACAGGTAGGAACATCACGCCTTAACATTGTTTCTGGCGTATGGTCGATTAATGTTAATTCATCTGCTTCATTCATGTAAAAAACATTATCCATCATGGTTTTCAATTGAGCCACATGGAATAATATTTTTTTGGACTCTTCTTCCTTCTTTTTATTTTCCTTAAGAGCTATATATTGCTGGTTAAATTCACTGACGCATAGAGTTAACTCATAACAAAGTTGTCTCTGAGGGTTGTTAAGGAGAAGTGTTTCATACACTGCCGGCCCAAATTTAAAAAACTCTCGTACTTTCTCTTTGTTACAAGTAATGTGTTTAAGTCTTTCATTAATAATTTCTGCGAGAGCTATTGGGTTAAGGGAGCTATCAACTTCATAGTTTATGGTCTTTTTTGGATATAGTTGAGATACGTTTTGTTGAAAAAAAGGAAAGTCAAGATTAAAGCCTGCCGCAATTGTTCGGTCAGAGTATTCGGAAAGCAATAAACGGTATTTATCTTCAGAGACCGCCTTTTGGAATATTTCCAAATTTGCTTTTTTTATTTCAGGCTTCCTCTTTGAATCTTTGCATTTTATGCGGTCAGGTTCCAATGCATCCCAAAATGCTTTAGCCTCTTGCGATTGTTCCGTTAGTTTTGGATTTTTTTTCTTTCTATCTATTTTTTCTGACTTAACTAATGCTTTTGTTTTTTGACGGTTTAATTCTTGATAATCAATACCGTAAGTTTTAGCAACCCCTGATTCTTTTTTTTGAAAATTTTCCACAAATAACGCAAAATCACGCGTGCTTTTGATGTTTAATATCGAATCTAAAACATTAAAAAATATGCGTACCTCAGTTGCTTTTTTACACTTTTGGTTCTGTGAAAATTGTTCGGTCATACCTTCAAAAATAGATTTATTCTGCTTAATAAATTCCTCTGTGGCACTCAAAGGGTAAACTGCTGCTATAAGCGATTTTTCAAAAGCAGCCATTATCTCTTCATAGTTCATAAATAATACAATATATATAAATAATTTGCTAATTTTAGTATCTGCACCATGTTAAATCAAATTTTTTAATTTTTATTAATAAGCAAATGACTTGTTAATGTAAATACTACATTGATTAATAATGTGAAAAAATTTTGTTTGAAAGACAGCAGTCACACGGGATTACCAAGTGCATCATGCTAAAAAATTCATGGGCATTATTGTATGTAAAGTCATTCATTTCAAAAAAGCCAGCGCTCTTTTCTCCAGACCAAGGATTACCACAAGAACGCTGAGCCAAAATGACTTGGATTAAAATCCAGAGGCCATCGTGAATTGGAAGATTTGAGTATTATCTAGACGTTGTTTATTCAACGGTGCCGCTACGCTAAATGCCAAGGGTCCAAAAGGTGAATTCCATTCTATCCCCAGGCCGGTTGAAAAGCGCAGGGGGCCACCTGACGTGCCACTAAATAAACTCGGTGTGCCAACGGAAAAAACGTTACCGGCATCGACAAATACCGTAGAACGCAAATTGTCACGGCTAAGGGGATAAGGAAGAATTAAGCCCACGCTGCCATTTGCGAGGAAATTCGCACCTAATGCATTACCTTGGCTGTCTTTGGGCCCTAACGTATAACTCTCATACCCTCGAACCTGCCCAGGCATTGTAATACCACCTGCATAGTAATTTTCAAAAAAAGGTAACCCATGACTCTTGAAAGCATTCCCAAAACCTAAGTTACCTAGAGCAGTGAAAATGAATCCTTTCCCTAGTGGCTGATACCAATGCCCTTGATAACTGGCTTTATAATAGGATAAGGAATTAGATGTAGCCGCTAACGCTGCTAAGGCACTGATCTGCTGGTTACTACCCGCATCAGGAAAAGGAATTTTATCGTAGTTGTTCGCATTCCAACCACCCGTTAAGCGAATTTCATGAAAATTACGGCCATAGGTTTCTAGAAAGCGGCGGAGCTGTAAAACAATCCCGGGGGATTGAACTTGCAGGTTCTGGTAACCGTAACCAAACTGAAAACTGCTTTTTTCTGATAAAAGCACGTTATAGTTCATGTCAAGCCCAAGACGATCAGCTGAATAAGCCGAAACGTCGACTTTCTTCGGATTAACGGTTTGGTAATAAAAATTGAGCCCTCGGCCTATGCCCAACCGACTATAAAAAGGATTATAGTAACTGATTGAATAATCTTGTCCCCATGTGCTGGCATTAAAAGCCACACCAACCGATCGCCCTGTCCCCATAAAATTATGCTGATTAAAAGCAGCATTAAATTGAGCCCCTGTTGTACCATAACCCGCCGAGGCTGTCGCTTCAGCAGAAGGTGCTTCTTCAACCTCAATATCTAGATCAACTTGATTATTCGTACCGGGCACAGGGGTCGTTTTAATATTAACGTTTTTCAAATAACCGAGCACTCGCAACTGTCGTTCTGACTCTTTAACATTGCGTAAAGAAAGAAGAGTTCCTTCATCTTGGCGAACGACATTACGTAATACATAATCCCCTGTCATGGTATTGCCATGGAAATTAATGTGTCTTACGTATACTGGACGGCCAGGTTCAATCACAAATGTAATAAAAACCGTTTTGGTCCCTTCATCAATCCGGGGCTCTGCATTAATCACGGGAAACCCGTAGCCTTTATTCCCTAAGGCCAAACCGATATCAGAAACGCTTTCCGTAACTTTTTTACGTGAAAAAACTTCGTTTGGTCTAATTTGAATCAAAGGACGAATTTGTTTTTCGGGTAAAATCGTTTGTCCTCGGATTGCATAACCAGAGAAACGGTACTGCGCTCCTTCTTCGATACGGACATAAATATAAACATCTTTTTTATCGGGCGAAAGTAAGACTTGTGAAGAAACAATCTTCATTTTCAGATAGCCGCGATCCAAATAAAAAGATCGAATCGCTTCTAAAGAAGCATCCATATTCGCTTTCGAATATTGATCCTGTTTTGTAAAATAGGTAAATACCCCTTTTTCGGATAAAGCAAACTCCGAAAGTAACTCGCTTTTAGAAAAATCGTGATTGCCTGTGAACTTAATTTCTTTAATACGAGAGACTCGCCCCTCAGAAATGTCTATTTTTACAGCAACTCGGTTATCTGTCAGTGTAGTAACTTTCGTTTCAACACGAGAATTATATTTTCCACGTGCACTGTATACTTGCTTTAATTCTTTATCGAAATGTTCTAGAGAAGAACGCTGAAACACCCTTCCTTTAACCAATCCCATTTGCTTGAGAAAATCTTTCATCTTATCACTGGGGATTTCTTTGTTACCAATTACCGTTATGGAAGCCAACGTAGGACGCTCAACCACATTTACGATAAGTGTGTTTCCCTGTCGTTCTAAAGAAACGGATTGAAAAAATCCAGTCTCATAGAGTGTGCGGATGATTTGTGGCGTAGAGTCAGTGCTAATCTCCTCACCTGTTTGCACCGGTAGATAATTGAGTACGGTTCCCTGACTTACACGATGCAATCCATTGATTTGAATATGCTGTACCACAAAACTTTCCGCTGCATTTGCGTACATAGACCAACTTAACAATGCAACACAACCAAGATGGGCGCCAATTTTTTTATTTCTATTTTTCATGTTTACAACTCACCGTATCAAGCGAACAAAATCATTACTCAACGCGAGTACCATTAAACCCATTAAAAACACAAAACCTAAATACGAACTTACCAATTTCATACGTCCAGACACCGGGCGTCGACATATGATTTCCCATACACAATAAAATAAATGTCCTCCATCTAATAAAGGAATAGGTAACAGATTTAAGACACCTAAACTCACACTTACCAGGGCCAAAAAAGCAAGATAATACGTGACTCCACCACGAGCCGATTCGCCTGCTTCATGAGCAATGCCTACAGGCCCACTTAGATTATTTAAGCCAAGCTCTCCTGTGACAAAATGTCCCATTAATTTAAAAGTCAGGCGAATCAAATCAACCGTCTGAAAAAATGCGCTCTTGGACGCATTAAAAGGCGAAAGTTTTTGCGTTCGGAACCATTCCTTCGGCCAATCAGGCACTTGGGATCGCACCCCTATAAACCCTTCGGAGCGTCCCTCTTTATTTTGTGACCCTATGTTAATCTGCGTTTGGGCAGGCATCTTATTACGTACGTAACTTATGATTAACCTTTGATTAGGGTGAGTTTTAACATGCTGGGTCAATGTAAACCAATCTATAAATTTTTGTCCATTGATCGCCGTAATTTTATCCCCTTTCTGCAATCCTCCAAGTGCTGCTGGTGCATCAGGCACCACTTCGCCAATGATTGGCGGAAGTGAAGGAACAAAAGGTGTAATTCCAAGACTGTTAAACAAATTAGGCTGTTCGGAATCAATCTGCCATTTTTCCAATGGAAGCAAATAACGTTTTTCTCCCTTAGTATTTAACGATTTAACGTATAGGGTAGCAGTTGCCTTGCTGCCAATTAGAGGGAGCATTGCAAATTGAAAGTCTTGCCAATTTTGTATTTTGGTATTATTAATGCGCACAATTTCTTCGTGATGCGTCAAGCCTACTTTTTCAGCCAAGCTTCCGGGTTGCACTGCATCAATAATCGGTGCTAATGAACGCACACCAATCATCAGGGCCAAGCTTAAAGCGAGCCAAGCAAATAAGAAGTTAAAAACGGGCCCTGCTGCAACGATAGCTGCACGCACCCAAGGAGTTTGATGGTTAAAGGCAAGGTGCTGCTCTTCAGGAGGCACAGGAGCTTCTTCAGAATCGAGCATTTTTACGTAGCCACCTAAAGGGATCAGTGACCAAACAAATTCTGTCCCTTTTTTATCCTGCCAGCGTGTTAAAACCTTGCCAAAGCCGAAGGAGAATCGCAACACTTTAACGCCACAGCAACGAGCAACAATAAAATGACCATATTCATGGACTGTTACTAGTAACAACAAGGCAAGCAAAAAATAGAAAAGGGTAAATAACATCTTGCTCCCACTGATTGTGAATAACGATCAACGATATGAAAATTTCAGAGAGTTAAAAAACGCACTCCAACGTAAAAACAGGGACCCGCAAAAAGTAGACTGTCGAGACGATCCAGCATACCGCCGTGACCGGGTAACAAATTACCCGTATCTTTTAGGTGCACCCGGCGTTTTAGCATGCTTATCGCTAAATCACCAAACATAGCCGTAATAATTACAACCATTGCCAGGGTTATCCAGGGCACTAACTTGTATTGCTGAAAATAGATATGACCTATCAAAGCAGCAGCAAATGCTAAGATGAAACCACCCAAACCGCCTTCCCAAGTCTTTCCCGGGCTAACGGCTGGAATGAGCCGGTGCTGCCCGTAATATTTCCCCACTAAATAAGCCCCAATATCTGACATCCATACAATGCATAATAAATACACCACCAAATCCTTACCTTGAGTTTGATGGTATAAGGCCAAGAGGCTGTGCATAAAAACAGGTAGCAAAATTAAGCCCATCAATGCGACATTGCCCCGATATCCCCAAATTTTTTGAGATTGCGGAAAAAAAAGTACGGATAAAACGATTGCTGCCCAGATAGTTAATCCTATTCCCATCCACCAGTCCAGCGGAGAGAGTATATATATCAAACCGATCATTCCTAGAAGGGCAAGCATGAACAACATGCGACAAAAAATGGACTTCAGAGGCACCAGCGCAATCCACTCTAAACCACAAAGCAAACCTAGTAGAAGAATAACCGCGGCAATAACCAATGAATTCGCATAGAAAATCAGCAAGAGAACAAGTGGTGTAAGTAAAAGAGTGGTTATTAATCTTTTTTTAAACATGTCACTCCTTGAGTAACTGCTTTGCAGTTTTACCGTAACGTCGCTCTCTTATTGCAAAGCTCTGTAAGGCTTTTTCGAATTCTGATGCCGTAAAATCAGGCCAATGGACATCTGCAAAATACAGTTCGGTATATGCAAGCTGCCAAAGAAAGAAATTGCTGATCCTCTGTTCGCCACTGGTACGAATAAAGAGATCGGGATCCGGTAAAGCCGCAGTGCTTAATTCTTGAGAAATAAGCTCTTCATTGATGCCATCAAGGACTATTTCACCAGCAAGCATTTTTGTGGCAATGTTGCGAGTTGCTTGCACAATATCCCACTTGCCACCATAGTTTACAACTACGTTTAAAGTCAAGCGCTTATTATTTCCAGTAAGCTTCTCTGCCGCAGCCATTTTCTGTTGCAAGCGCTCCGATAGAGCAGATTTGTCTCCAGGAAACGCCAGGCAAACTTCATATCGATGCAGTTCTTTTACCTCTTGGCCCAATGCTTTAACAAACAGGTCCATTAAGAATTCAACTTCATCTTCAGGGCGTGACCAGTTCTCGCTACTGAACGCAAATAAACTGAGTACAGGGATTTGCCGTTCTAAACAACAGCGAATCACGCTTTTAACTGCATCAACGCCAGCACAATGCCCATCCACACGAGACAGCCCACGGCTTTCTGCCCAACGACCATTGCCATCCATGACGATAGCGACATGCTCAGGTAATCTATCCTTCAATCCATGCATCTCAAATTCAAATGGCAGATAGTGTAACTGCTTTATTTAAAAAGATTAAGCCCTTAGTGATAGAAAGCTTAGAAAGCTATGGATTCGACCCTAACTATTCGTTATATTGTAGGACGTGATGCGCCAAATACAGCTGGTGCTTTGCTTGCTAGTGAGGGGGCATGAAAAAAAATAATCCACTGGTTCTTTTGATTCTCGATGGCTGGGGTCACTCTGAACCCTCTAAATACAACGCAATCGCTTTAGCTCATACTCCTCAATGGGATCATTGGTGGGCAACGGCGCCACATTCATTGATCCAAGCATCAGGTTCAGCAGTGGGTTTGCCTGAGGCGCAAATGGGTAATTCAGAAGTCGGTCATATGCACATCGGTGCTGGACGCACGATTCCTCAAGACTTAACGCGTATTAATGAAGCCATCCAAAGCAAAGCATTCAAGACGAACCCTGTGTTATGGCAACTCATTGAGTCGGCAAAACGGGAAAACCATTGCCTACACATCATGGGTTTACTCTCCCCGGGCGGTGTCCACAGCCACCAGGAACATTTGTTTGCCTTCTTAGAGCTTTGTCATCAGCATCAATTTAATCAAGTACGACTACATTTATTTCTAGACGGCAGAGACACGCCACCGCATTCAGCAAAAAACAGTTTAAAAGCCTTAGATAAAGTACTGAAGCGAAATCCTGTTGGCAAGATTGCTTCATTAACAGGCCGTTATTTTGCGATGGATCGCGATCAAAGATGGGATAGAATTCAAGCGGCATATAATTTATTGACAGCAGGAAAAGGAGCTTACGCTTTTGCATCAGTAGAAGAAGCACTTGATCAATTTTATGCACAGGGAACATCCGACGAATTTATCCCCCCTACACGTATCGGTGCTGACAGCAGGATCGAAGACGGTGACTCAATTTTCTTTTTTAATTTCCGTTCTGACCGTACCCGTCAGTTAACAACGGCATTTCTTGATCCGACCTTTAACGGTTTTGCACGCACAGATTATCCTAAACTTAGCAACTTCGTCAGCCTAACCGATTATGGAACGCATTTAAAACAAATTCTGCCCGCCTTCCCTCCTATTCGTTTGGAAAACAGCTTTGGAGAAATACTCGCAGAAAAAGGTTTCACACAATTACGTCTTGCTGAAACAGAAAAATATGCACATGTTACCTTCTTCTTTAATGGTGGAACCGAAGACGTTTTTCCTGGTGAAGAGCGAATCTTAATCCCCTCCCCCAATGTTGCCACGTATGACTTATGCCCACAAATGAGCGCAGAGAAACTCACTGACGCTTTAGTAGAAGGAATTCTCAGTGGTAAACAGGATGTGATTATATGTAATTATGCCAATGCAGATATGGTAGGTCATAGCGGTAACCTTACTGCTACAATCCAAGCCATTGAATGTTTAGACCAATGCTTAATCCGTATCGGTAAGGCCATTGAAAAAGCACAAGGAACACTCGTCATTACAGCAGATCATGGCAATGCAGATTGTATGTTTGATCCTGTGGTCGAACAGACCCACACCGCTCATACTTCATCACCAGTTCCTTTTCTTTTAGTTGATCATCGTCATCCCTCTCGTTGGGAAGTAACAAAGAAAAAAGGCAGTTTGGTAGATATCTCGCCCACTCTTTTAATGCTCCTGGACATTAAAAAACCTGAAGAAATGACAGGACATAGCCTCGTTGTGGAAAAACAATGTGGCTAAGCCTTCGAAAAAATATCGGGGAATCGACTGTCTCTTTATCCGCTTAGCAATCTACCCTTATCTTTTGCTAACCTTTTTTTTGTTCCCTTTTGATGTCTCTGCAACCATTAAAACATCCAAGCAAGCGCAAACAGAACTGGAGACCTTGAATCAGCGCATTGAAAACTTACAAGGCCATCTTACGCACGCTCAGAATGAACATGGCGTTTTAACGCAAGAACTCAGTAGCCTTGAAAAAAAGATCGATAACACTTTGCAACAATTAGTGCCGATCAAAGATGAGATGATGCGGCAAAATGCTGACGTTCATCAAATTCGAAAAAAAATTAAAGAGTTATCTCAAGACTTGCGCTCTCAAGAATTTTTGCTTAAACAACATATACAAGTTTTCTATCAAATGAGACAATATAAGTCTGAAAGTTGGTTGATCAATCCAATAACCTCCCACACAGAATCACGTTTAAACGTCTATCATCAGTATCTGCTGCGAGCACGCCAGACTTTAATTGAAAAAATTAGGACCACAAAAGAAAGTGTTGTAAAACAACAACAGATGCTCACCCAAAAATTGTCTCGGCAAACTAACTTAGAACAAATGTTACAACAACGACAACGTCAACTAGAGTTGAACAAACAGCAACAATTAGTTGTGTTAAATAAATTACAACAAGCAATTGAAAACAAACAAAACAAGCTAAAAAACTATCAAGAAGACAAGAAAAAATTAACGGCGCTCTTGGAGCAGCTGCTAAAAGCAAGTGCTTTCTCTCATACAAATGCATTCAATCGCTTGCATAAAAATCTCTCAAAGCCGCTGTCGAGTCCCTATACCATTGCTCAAAAAATGCGACAAGGACTGACATTTTTTGCCCCTGAAGGCACCCCAGTTCATGCAGTTTACTCAGGTAAAGTTGTTTTCAGTGACTGGTTAAAGGGTTACGGGTTATTGGTAATCCTCGATCATGGACAAGGTTATATGACCTTGTATGCACATAATCAAACCCTGTTAAAAAAACAGGGTGAATTTGTATCTACCAAAGAATCCATAGCCACTGTCGGTCATACAGGTGGCTTGCAAAAAGACGGTTTGTATTTTGAAATTAGACACCGTGGAAAAGCGCTACCCCCCTCTCCTTGGTTCCGTTAAAACGCTGGCATTTATATTGCAATAAAACTCCCAACCCCTATTTTTTTAAATCGGTCAAGGAGAAGCCTCATGCCCACTCGCCGAGTGTTTGTTAACCTTGCGACGCTGTGCCTCGTGTTCGATCTAAGCTTCTGTTCAACGACCCTTTTCGCTTCAGAGCAAAAAACACCTGCAAAAGCGGACAATACCCCGCAGACGACTGCTAGAAAACATATCCCTATTGAAGATATCCAACGTTTTTCGAATGCTCTGGGGCAAATTAAACAATATTACGTAAAACCAGTGAAAGATGATGAACTTTTTGACAATGCTATACGTGGAATGTTAAGTGGGCTCGATCCACACTCTTCCTATCTCGATGAAGAAGCCTTTAAAGACTTACAACTGTCAACCAGTGGGGAATTTGCAGGCTTAGGGCTTGAAGTCACCATGGAAGAAGGTGTAATCAAGGTAGTAACACCTTTGGTCGATACACCTGCTTTTAAAGCAGGCATTAAATCCGGTGATTATATTGTTAAGCTCGGATCTCAAACTGTACAGGGCTTAAGCCTGCGTAAAGCTGTTGATATTATGCGAGGTCGTGAAGGAACGAAAGTAAATTTAACGATCTTGCGTAAAGGTGAAACGAAACCCCTTCCCTTTTCAGTCATGCGTGAAAAAATAACCATGCAAAGCGTTAAGAGTAAGGTATTGGATAATGGCTTTGGGTATGTCAGGTTATTGCAATTCCAAGCGATGACTGGCGATGACATGGCTAAAGCCATCGCTCAACTTAAACAACAAAACCAAGGCAAATTAAGAGGGATGATCCTTGATTTACGCAACAATCCTGGGGGGCTGTTAGAGACAGCTATCCAGGTCGCGGATGCCTTCCTCGACGCGCGCAAACATAAAAAGCCGGAAACAATTGTCTATACCCGAGGTCGCTTACCGGGTTCAGAATTCTCAGCTGTCGCAAATGCTGGCGATATTCTCGATAATGCACCATTAGTGGTATTGATTAATAATGGATCTGCTTCGGCTTCTGAAATTGTAGCAGGTGCTTTAAAAGACAATAAACGTGCAATTATTTTAGGCACAAAAAGTTTCGGTAAAGGTTCCGTGCAAACAGTTTTGCCCTTGGATGAAAAAAGAGCAATAAAACTGACCACAGCCTTATATTACACCCCTTCTGGTACTTCTATACAGGCGACAGGAATAACGCCTGACATCGTCGTTGATGATATCAACATTCCTCAAGATAAAAACCAAACAGGTCTAACCTATTTTAGCGAAGCAGACTTGAACGGCCATATCCTCAATAGCACCCAAGCCAGCGGTGTAAGCGCACCGAAGGTCACCACCCAAGTACAAGATCTCCTGCACGAAGATTACCAATTATATAATGCTTTAAATGTTCTAAAAGGATTAGCTGCTGGCCAATAGTGTTATTCAACATCTTTTCAGAAAGCTCTGTGAATTGACACAGAGCTTTTATCATTTTTAGCCATGAGAATTTCCTGACTCCGCCCAATAGTGATCGTCGGGTAACGCTCTTTGCCCAAAAATTGCCTGACCGATTCGGATATCTGTCGCGCCCTCCTCAATAGCCACCTCAAAATCACTTGACATACCCATCGATAATCGCTGTATTTCAGGATAAATTTTATTAATCTCCTCTCTTAGCAGACGCAAAGTTCGAAAACATCGTCTCACTTGGACAAGATCTTGACTATGGATAGCAAGTGTCATTAATCCAATGATTTTTAATTGTGAAAGTTCCTGGCATTGCTCGATTAGCAAAAGCGTTTCTTCCGGTGTTACTCCAAATTTACTTTGTTCAGCGGAGGTATTTACTTGAATAAAGACGTTAAGCTGCCGTTTTTCCGACAATAAACGACGATTAAGCTTTTCTGCTAACTTGATACTATCCAATGCGTGAAACTCGTCGATAAATTTCACCGCGTACTTTACTTTATTGCTTTGTAAATGACCGATGAGAATCCAATGGATCGGTAAATGTTGCAATGCTTCATATTTGGCTTGCGCTTCTAAAACTTTATTTTCTCCAAAACTGGCAAACCCCAACCGGTAAGCTTGTTCAACACGTTGGACTGGTAAAGTTTTAGTGACAGGCAATAAACGTACATCTTTTGCAGAACGCCCAACTCGCTGACATACCAGCTCTATTTTGTGCCTAATCTCTTGAATATTCTCCTGCAACTCAAGCAAGTTATTCGGTGTGCTAAATTTTTTCATGATACCGCCTATTACTGTACAATTACTATATAAAACAATAAGATCGGTCTTTTTGCAAGTACACGCTTGATTCATTCAAGTAATCACAGGATTGGGGTTACACCATCTACAGTTCGACCGATGTTAAGTCCCCTTTTTTTGTCGGTGAGTCCTCCCAACTGTAACATACGGTCTATAGGACTTTATGATGAACAAATTATTTTATGCAATTTTAAATAGAGGGCATATGTATCGCAAATTTTAAACCATATGAAATATATTTAAATTAAATTGATCTATAATAACAATTTACTGTAAAATAATTTATTTATTAGTTAAAATTTACAACATATGAAATACTCTAAAAAAGAAAACCCCCAGTGTTCCCCCGATCTTTCAGAAACAGAACAAAAACTGCATCTTTCCATCGTGGCGGGTCTTTTTTTCCAAAAACCCTCTACCTTGAAACTTCTTCCGTGGGAACCTCTTTTTCCAGGTAAATTTGAAAAAAAACATCAATTTCCTATAATCTTTTCCGATGATTTTGGTAAAGTGCCCTCTCATGATCAGATCAGCAAAGCACTATCGAAAGAAACGAGTTCTGAGCGGAAAGCCCGACGATTATTTGAGTTTTATGATTTTTTAATAAAAGATTTTGTTAATAATGAACAGATAGCAAAAGAATTTAGCTTAGAAAGAGAGGCATTTAATGACGAGTATTTAAGATTTCTCTATCTAAAAATAAAAGATCAAACTTGTGTAGAAAAAAAAATCCAATCAATATCAAAACCAGAGGTATTGCTTGAACTAGAAAAAATATTAGGTAATTATCATAATATTTGTGCCGCATTTCAAATAAATATGCAAAGTTTTGAAAGAGTAACCGGCCTGACAGATCCCTCAGCGAATGAATGGATGACCAATACTTCTTTCGTGGAATCAATAAAAAAAGAGATAGAAGAAGAAATAAACACGCAAACAAATGATAGGAAGATTGGAAGAAACCTTGCAGTCTTGAGAGTTCTACAAAATCATGATTTGAAAATATATGATGTAAAAAGTTTGTGCGAAACATTTCAACTGAATCGCGGCAATTTTTTCTCGGCTAAAATCTTCTTTTTTCACGAAAGAGAACATTTTGCTTTTCATTATACAAAAGAAGAAGAGGACCTTATCAGGGAAGTAAGGGAATCTTCCAAGCGATACCCCACAGCTCAAGATAAAATGAGACATATAGTCAATAGATATGAAAACGCAGGATACAGAGGAAAAAAGATCAGATATTTTGTTGATATATTCAAAATAAAATATCTTGACGCTAATTACTATTTTTCATCGAATAAACGAAACAGTCTCAATGTCCTTACTGACGTGAGAGAAGAGGATGCAGGAAACACTGCTTTAAAAAAATTCAAGTCCGCTATCTAGCAGCGTTACCTTGATCAAATTCTAAATTTAGATACTTTAAATAAATCACTTAGAATAAAATATTTAAATTTTATCTGATTTTTTATCATATTTGACTATTATTTTTAAAATAAATAATGAAATTAGATGAATATGAGAGAAAAAATTGAGCCTATTATTTACTTCCAGGAAGATTTCTATAAGAAAAATTCGGCAGTAAAAGGGTATTTTTCCGGTTTGCTTGATAAAAAAGCATTACTTCTGGCATTTGACCTATATCATTCTACCGATCCCGACTTCTCAATCAGTGCTATCATAAAAACATTCGAACGGTTTCCTACGCTTGAGCCCACAATTAATAATTAGGTTGATTTAATCTTTTCCTCCCTTTTGGATCTCGCACCTTTGAAAAAAGCTTGTCATCATCAAGCACTGGTCAATATTCTACGAGAAGAAATCCGGCATAGTACAAAAGCACTTAGAGAAAAGTGTATTCGTAAATGCACACCTGTGACAGAAACACTCAATAAAATTTTCCTAGCAATGGGTATGAAGGAAAGGGCAAGCACTACAACGCATAAAGATACATTATGTTTATTAATGGAAAAGGTATTATATTTAATCGCTCTACAATCCAAAGAATTGATACAGCCATCGTTTCGAAGCTTTTTAAGCCATAAAATTTACTTAGCAGAAATTTTAAAAAATGAACAAGCTCCCTCAGACCCTTTAGAAAAATATACTGACGAGCAATTAAAGAGAGCTCAACAATTATCTGAGTCGCCACACAAAAGCCTCAAGAGTCTTTCTTGGGCACATACATTTACGAAAAACTCTTTTTCAAATTTACTGCACATATTGAGTTACTACAAAAAGAGAAATTAAAGAGCCCTCCACAAATCTAGAAGAAGTAACCCAGAAAATAAAAAACGTTGACAATTCAGCAGTACTGGATTCAAGCTTATACATAGGTGTTTCAAGTGACATTGACTATCCAACCCGTCAAACGTCATCCACTTCTGCCGAAGAACGTACTGATAATATGCAATTTCCAAAGAATACTACGCTATTCTATAAAAAAGCTTCGTGTGTGAAGAATTTTTTATTTGGGGAGACTGCTGGAAATCTATTAAATCACATGCAATTCTATAAGCCACTTGCTGTAAATACCATCAATTTTTCTGAAGAGATGACAGCTGTATCGGATTTCGATAGAAAATTAAAGGAAGAATTGTCAGTTATTTGGGAGATAAATTTTCCTGGCAGCAAGCTGTAATGAGGTAACTTTCTAATTTTAACGAAGGTGCGTTTGACAATATAACGTACATGATTAAACCCTTTACCTTGTTAGCATAATAGTCAATCTGCTATCTTTACTGTTCGCTATTACTGATATGGAGAAAAGAAGCGTGCAGTACCTAATGAAAATAATTATCTTACTCGTCGGCATGATTTTAAGCATCAATTCATCAACCGCTAATGCGCTGACAAGAGAAGAGGAAAAACGTTATCAAACAATTGTTCTAAATGAAGTCAATGCCTATCGTCTTAAACAAGGGCTAAATACACTTATTCTAAACGACAATATTTCTCAAGAAGCAAGGCAACATAGTCTTAATATGGCAGCTAAAAAAGAAAAGTTTGGTCATCATAATTTTGAACAACGAATCAAGCATATAAAAAAACATCTTTCTCGTTTTGGTGGCGGCGCCGAAAATATCGCTTGCTTTAAACTATCACCTCAGAAAGTAGTACAAATGTGGCTTACAAGCCCTGGGCATAAAAGAAACATCAAAAGTCGCGCAACTTTAACGGGAATTGGCATCGCACAAGATGCAAAAGGCTGGATTTATTACACGCAAATTTTTGTAAACGACCGCTAAAAATAGAATGCCACGCGCGTGGCATTCTTCCGTTCTTATACTTAACAGGTCAACTACTTCAAATAGCGGCTTTATGTTCAGGCGCAGCAACCATATTATCCTCATTGACTACAGTCGATTTCACAGCTTTTTGCTTTGAGCCACACACAAAGAAATGAAAACAATTGTTTTTTTTCTTCACTTCTTGCTCAAGATCATTTGCATTAAATAATCCAGTATCGAGTAAGTTTTGGACAACTGTATGTCGAGCACCATTTTCCGTTAAATTTGCATCTAATAGCTCTTTCCGAGTTTTAGTCTCAATGTTCGGTGTAATCGTATCGTTCAATTTCAAGAGTTTCTCAAGCTCTAAGACCAACAAATTAACCCAGATTTCAATATCAGCAGTCAGTGCGGCAAACAGGATTTGAACAAGTAATAACGAACTATCTTTGAACCATTTTTCCAATGATGCTTGTTGTTCTGGTGTTAGGCAAGGGAGAATTTTAGCTAAACATTTATTTGAATCAGTCGTTGTCTGTTTAGAAGCACCTTGTTGAAGATCATTAAGAAACTTACTTTTTTCAATGGGATCGATCTCGTTAAGCGTCTGCACTAAATAATAAGTGGGCAATAAGCCCACGGTTGCTACCAAATCCTTCACGTATTTTACGGTAAATGACTGCAATAAAGGTGTCGATGTGTCTTGCAAATACGGTTTTAAATTCGTATAAAAAGCAGTGGTCGGCTCATAATTTATAAGCGATGCGATGATTTGCTGGAAATTTTCTGAGTCAGTTGCTTCACCCTTTAAGGCCTGTGCGCACTTTTGAGACCGTACAAACCCTTCATCCTTTGATGTTAGTATTTGATCATGGGCAACAGTAGATTTTGCTAACGCATCAACATCTGGCGCAAAAATTTTCATCGCATTTTTAGCGTATTTTTTATAATTTTGTTGAAATTTATCAAGGACTTGTTTACTAAGACGTTCCGAGCACAAAAGTAATGTTTCAGGCAATGTCGAAATTTGCTGCGCCCTTTGACAGGAAGCATCAGGATCATTTACCAAGGTATCTTGGAAAAGGGTGGTATATTTTTTCAAATGCTTCAGAACAATCTTATTAACGGCATGAGACACTAAATTGGGCACAGTATTGATAGTTTTTGCAAATTTCAATTGTGCATCTAATGATAACTGATCCTTGTATTTCTTTTGCATGATAACTCCTTTTCAATGATTCGGCTGTAATAATTTAAACAGTGCTATTTAATGATTTTTCTTGAGCAATCGGGCGCGATCCCGTTGCCAATCACGATCTTTTATCGTATCTCGCTTATCATGCGTCTTTTTACCCCGCGCTAAGGCGACCTTCACTTTAACACGATTATTCTTCCAATAAAGCGCCAAAGGGATAACGGTATACCCTTGTCGTTCTACGCTGCCTAAAAAATGGTTGAGTTCTTTTCGAGAAAGCAGTAATTTTCTGCTTCTTCCACCTTCTGGGGATAAATGAGTAGAAGCAGTTGGCAAGGGTTGTATTTGTGCACCCAGTAAAAAAGCCTCACCTCTCTTTAAAATAACGTGAGCGTCAGCAATATTTACTTTACCAGCGCGTAAGCTTTTGACTTCCCACCCCTCTAGAGCTATACCCGCCTCATACTCATCTTCAATAAAATAATGAAAATGTGCTTTACGATTTACAACGATAGTGGATTGGCCATGATTTTTACCGGCCTTGTTGGGTTGTGACATGATTTATGCACCCTCAGTGTACCTAAGATGGGGAAATAAAATGACATCTCGGATAGCGGGTGAGTCCGTCAAAAGCATCACTAACCGGTCAATTCCAATCCCTTCTCCCGCCGTCGGCGGCATGCCATATTCTAAAGCTTCAACATAATCTTTATCGTAGTGCATTGCCTCAAGATCCCCTGCGTCTTTTTCAGCCACTTGCTTACGAAAACGTTCAGCCTGATCCTGGGCATCGTTTAATTCAGAAAATCCATTCGCAATCTCACGACCCGCGATGAAAAATTCAAAACGATCAGTGACTTCCGGATCATCATCTTGACAACGTGCTAAGGGAGAAACTTCTGTAGGATAACCTGTAATAAACGTCGGCTGGATAATTAAATGCTCTACTTTTTCTTCAAAGATAAGCATTTGTAATTTACCCAAACCATCTGTCGCCTTGTAAGGTATCTGTAGTGTGTCTAGCAAATGCCTACATATTTCAACTTCTTCTAATTGTGAGGGAGATGCAATTAAATCAGGACAATAATGAAGAATGGCTTCCTTTACTTGCATTCGCGCGTAAGGCCCTGCAAAGTTAATTTGCTGACCCTGATAAGTAATTTGCTTCGCTCCTAAAACAGCATCACAAATGTAATGCATGAGTGCCTCAGTAAAATTCATTAAATCACGGTAATCTGCATACGCTTGGTAGAATTCAATCATCGTAAACTCTGGATTATGTCGGGTGGATAACCCTTCATTTCGAAAATTACGATTTATTTCATAAACACGTTCAAACCCACCTACCACTAGTCGTTTCAAATAAAGCTCTGGTGCTATACGCAAAAACATCGGTTGATTTAAAGCATGATGATGGGTGGCAAAAGGACGTGCTAAGGCGCCCCCAGGGATAGGGTGCATCATCGGTGTTTCTACTTCTAAAAACTGATGTTGATCCATAAAACGTCGTAGAGCTGTAATCAATCGGGCCCGCATTAAAAAAATACGCCGTGTCTCTTCATTGACAATTAAGTCGACATACCGTTTTCGATAGCGCAACTCTTGGTCGGCTAAGCCATGGAATTTATCCGGCAACGGACGCAATGATTTTGTCAATAATTCAAGAGACGTTGCATGAATAGAGAGCTCGCCGGTTTTTGTTTTAAAAAGCGTACCTTTCACACCGACAATGTCACCTAAATCCCAATGTTTAAATTGCTCGTAGGCTTCAGGTAAATCGTTTTGCCGTAGATAAACCTGAATGCGTCCTGATACATCTTGTAAATGAAAAAAGCTCGCTTTCCCCATAACGCGACGTAGCATAATTCTTCCGGCTACGGTCACTTCAAGGATTTGCGTGGCTAAAATTTCTTTCAATACTTCAGCGTAGTCATCCATTAATGCTTTTGCATAATGAGTGCGACGGAAATGATTGGGAAACTGAAACCCTTCTTCGCGCAATGCGGCTAATTTTTGCTGTCGCACTTGATAGACATCTGTTTCATCCGTCTCAGGTAACGCATTACTTGCATCAACGTTATCTTTTTTATCGGTGATATCAAGTTTATCGTTTTTGCCGTTTTTTTCGATGGCGTCTTCTTCTATCATTCAACCACTCCTAGCATTTTTAAACTGGCTTTAATAAAGAGATCAAGATCGCCGTCTAAAACCGCCTGTGTATTACTGGTTTCAACCCCTGTTCTTAGATCTTTGATACGCGATTGATCTAAAACATAGGAACGAATTTGAGATCCCCAACCAATGTCTGATTTATTCGCTTCTAAAACGTCCAAGGCCGCGTTTTTTTTCTGCATTTCAAGCTCATACAATTTGGCACGAAGTTGTTTCATCGCATAATCTTTATTTTTATGTTGACTGCGATCCGTTTGGCATTGGACAACAATACCTGTCGGGTTATGAGTAATCCGAACAGCGGAATCCGTACGATTAACATGCTGTCCGCCTGCCCCTGACGCACGGTAGGTATCTATTCTTAAATCAGCAGGATTAATTGCTATTTCAATCGTATCATCCACCTCAGGCGAAACAAACACAGCTGCAAACGATGTATGTCGACGATTACCAGAGTCAAAAGGTGATTTGCGGACCAATCGATGCACGCCTGTTTCTGTTCTCAGCCAGCCATAAGCATATTCACCAGAGAAATGTATCGTGGCACTTTTAATACCTGCAACCTCGCCGGCAGAACATTCCATCAGTTCGGTTTTAAACCCGTGTTGTTCGCCCCAACGTAAATACATGCGTAAAAGCATTTCAGCCCAATCTTGAGCCTCGGTACCACCTGATCCGGCTTGAATATCCATGTATGCATTCGAAGCATCTTGTTTGCCAGAAAACATCCGCTTAAATTCAAGAAATCCGATCTGTTCTTCGATACTCATGACCTCATTGACTAAATCGTTTAATGTCAATGTGTCTTCTTCTTCCTTTGCAAGCGCATATAAGGCTTCAGATTCTTCAATAACCTGAGTGAGTTGTGTAAGTTGTGTAACGATGGATTCCAGATCGGCACGTTCACGCCCTAGTGCTTGTGCCTGCTCAGGGTGATTCCAGATATCGGGGATTTCTAATTCTCGGGTTACTTCTTCAAGACGTTCTTTTTTATTATCGTAGTCAAAGAGACCTCCGCAATATATCGAGTCGATGATTGAGATCAGTTAATGCAGGAGAAATCTGCGTTATTTCTAACATACGATATCCGTTTAAATCTGGGCCATACAAGAGTGAATATTGTACATGATTTTTTGTATCATGTCTTTCAGCATCTTTTCTATCCTAACCCTTTTTTTACTACCTTTTCGTAGAATGAATCCTTATAATAAGCGCCCCAAGAAACAATAAGAATACAGAATATATTATGCAGAACGGCTTTGAACATTTTTGTGAACTTCCCAAGTTACGTCGCACATTTAGTGCAGATTTTAATGACTACACGCATAAAGGTGTGGTGTTTCATAGAGGATCCGGCTTCATTTTTTTCAATGAGTGTTACGATCTTAGTCATCGCTCAAATACCGACCTAGTTCCCGTTCGTTTAGATCATCAATTATCTTGTAAGTCAGCCGCCGGATTTTTTTCTCCCAAGCAACAACGTCCCGACGATGACGCTCCTGGGGAAAATAGTCCTCGTTTACTCGTTTAACCAATTGATATACAGCACAGCGTACTCGGCAAGCAGCCTTAATAACAACCCAATCAAAATACAGAGTGAATAGTTGTTTGACTGTCTTGCCTGAATCCTTTATAAGTACACTATCTTTTACAAAGTAAATTGAGTTAGTTTGACTGAGAATCCATCCAATACACTTCACTTTCAAACGAACGGTGTCCTCACCTTAGGCGTAGAAATCGAACTTCAATTAGTGGATCCTGTTCATTACACTCTTCTTTCTCGGGCAGAAGAAATTCTATATTCGGTTAGGGACTGCCCCAAAATAAAACCAGAATTTTATTTAAGCACCATTGAAATAAATACAGGGATCTGCCAATCCGTCCAGGATGTTGCAACAGACTTATCTGCAACCATCGACACCCTCATCGATAAAACACAATCATTAAACATTGCTTTTGCCTCAACAGGATCCCACCCCTTTGCGCGTTATGCAGACTGGACCATTTCACCTACACCGCGCTATCAAGCACTCATTGACCGTAACCAATACCTGACTCGAAGGATGAGTGTTTATGGACTTCACATTCACATTGGCATGGAAAATGGGGACGATTGTATTCGCTTTAATAACTTTTTTATGTACTTTTTACCGCATCTTCTCGCACTTTCCTCCAGTTCTCCTTTTTGGCAAGGCATTGATACAGGACTTGCATCGTGTCGTCCAACGACTTATGAATCACTACCTACGGCAGGACACCCTTATCATGTCCGTAATTGGCAAGAATTTGAACAGCTTTATAAGTCGCTGGTCGCCTGTCATTCGATTGAATCCATTAGAGATCTTTGGTGGGATTTAAGACCAAGTCCAGGCTTTGGCACCTTAGAAATTCGTGTCTGTGATGGTGCTGCCACATTAAAAGAAGCCCTTGCTATCGTTGCCTTCGTGCATGCACTGGGACACTGGTTTAAAGATAATGGCAGTTGGCTTGAGAACGTTGCCTATCCACCTTACTGGCTATCTCGTGAAAATAAATGGCGTGCTATTCGATACGGTTTGGATGCCGAATTAGTTATTAATACCGATGGCAAGATTAAAACGCTTCGAGAGGATCTACGAGAATGGTTATCCAAACTGGAGCCTTACGTTGCCCAGTTAAACTACAAACCTTATTTTGAAGAACTGACCTCATTACTACAATCTGGGACAAGCGCTGAACGACAGAGAGCTGTCTTTCACAAGACACAATCCTTACAAGCAGTCGTTCAACATAATGTGAAAGAATTTTTTTCGCAAGCTCCTCACCGCCTCTAGGAATTTTTTAATCTTAGCTTGAACCGTTTAACCATACCTGTTAAACGTTGGCCTGTGTTGCAGTGTATAAAAATTAGGAGCAATCATAATGAAAAAAATACAATACGCAAGAAAAGAGCGTAACTTCTTGAAAAGCCTCGATAAAACCTTAGCGCAAATAGCAGAAGATCAGCGTGACAGGAGACGCCGTGATGAGAAATTAGAAAAAAAACAACAAAAAATTTATGAACAAGAGCAGAAAGTTCATGACTACGAAATGCAAGTCAGTGCCTTGCAATTAACACAGGCTAGGGAAGAAAGAGAACGGCTAGAAACAGAATTGAGAGTGTTGCGTGCAAAAAACGACGAAAATCATCGACAACTCATGAATAAAGCAGACGCTTTATTGCAAAAAATGAAAAATTCTCACCAAAATAAGACTCTTCAGGAATTACCCGCTGTACCCAATGAGAGGCCCTCCAAAGAAAACCCCTTGGTAAATTCGTATCAAATGCATTGTATTTTTATGCATAAAACGGATAACGTTAATAACGATCAATCTGTGCGCACAATACCCAAACTCTAAACTTCCAATGCATCAGGGCATAGCAGCACAATCAACAATTGGCGCATATTGCATTTCTTATGAGTAATACTAATATGCGCTACCTATCGAAAATGATATCCAAAGTTTCTGTCTTCGTTCAAATTGAGCGTAGTGTGTATGCTTTGCTATACTAAGAATGTCTAAAAAATTAATCACTTTTTGAGGGGATTATGATTCGTCAACTTGACGCATTAACGCCAGATGAACTGCACGGTGTGCAATTATTAGCAACCCGCTGCAAGATGCAAGACGGCAATTCTCCCTCTCTTTACTATGATTTATTAGCGCTTCCAAGGCCGTTGCCCAGTAATTTTCTTTATTATGACGAAAACGATGATACAACCCCCATTGGTTTTCTGGGTATCTATTTTTTCTTCACTGAAGGATGTGAAATCGGTCTAGTTATCGATCCTGCATATCGAAAACAAGGTATCGCGACTAAGTTAATCAAGGCTGCGATACCCTTATTAATGACGCAAGGTATACAAAAGATCTTATTTTCTGCGCCTGCAGATATTAATGACACCTGGTTGCAAGCAAAAGGCTTAACACTTGATCATGAAGAATATCGCATGCAGAGGGATCCTAAAGCGCAAGCCATTGCGAGCAATCAAAAACTGACTGTGCATGAAGCAACCCCTGGGGATATCCCTCAACTTTCTGAGCTTGATAAGCGTTGTTTTCCGGATCAAGAGCCCACCGCCCTAGAGCGTTTTCAAGAATTATTAGATGATAAAGAATATACGCTTCTGATCGCTTCTTGTGAAAATCACATTATTGGTAAGGCACATATTCGATGGGAAGAAGACAGTGCATTATTTCTAGATATCGCTGTTTTTCCAGAGCATCAAAAACAAGGTTTTGGGGGTGAACTTTTGGATGTTTGTATTAAGCGCGCGCTGGCAGCAGGTAAAACCCGTCTCATGCTTGATGTGGTTGTTTCTAACCACCACGCCTTAAGACTTTATACTCGTCATGGGTTTAAGCCAATAGAAGCACGATCTTTTTGGGAAATTTCGTTACCTACATTAAAAGATCACTTACAAATATGGCAACGCTCTTTGCATTAATTCTGATCTATCTCTCCTTCGTCTTAGCCTTAGCCTTATTTTTCCGCTATCAAGAGTCAACCTACTTTAAGCTAAGCATCGGGATGTAGCAAAAGCAAAGCAGCATTTGATCCACCAAAAGCAAAATGATTTGATAATGCAATGGCAACTTGTTTTTTTCTAGCCGTGTTAGGAATGTAATCTAGATCACAAGCAGGATCAGGCGTAAGCAGGTTTATTGTAGGTAACAAAATTTCTTCTTTTAAACTTAACACGGTTGCAATGATTTCCATGACCGCTGCCGCTCCAATCGTATGTCCTGTCATCGCTTTCTGTCCGGTAATAGGAATTTCGTAAGCACGCTCTCCAAAAACGGCTTTAATTGTTTCTGTTTCAGTTGCGTCATTTAACGGTGTCCCCGTGCCATGGGCATTAATATACTGGACATCACCGGCGCCTAGACGTGCGTCTTGTAGTGCGTTTTGGATGGCTCGAATCTGACCCTCTTTAGAAGGCACTGTTACATGGAAAGCATCGCAACTTGCACCAAACCCAATGATTTCTGCGTAAATTTTTGCACCTCGGGCTTTGGCATGTTCTCTTTCTTCTAAAATCAAGATGCCCGCGCCATCCGCCATTACCATCCCATTCCTATTTTTATCAAACGGGCGACAAGCAAGAGAAGGGTTTTCATTTTGAGTGGACATCACACGCAATTTACACCAAGCAGCCATGATCGCTTCCCATAACAACGATTCCGTACCACCGCAGACAGCAAGATCAAGATAGCCCTCTGCGATTTGACGATAAGCTTGGCCAATTGCTTCCGCCGATGATACGCAAGCATTTGAAATAGTAGAATTGGGTCCGCCGAGGCCAAAGGCTATAGCGATATGGTTTGCAACCGAATTAGGCATGCCACGAATAACACTGAGCGCTGGGATTTTCTTCCAACCACTTTGAAAAAATACTTGGTAAGCATTTTCTAACTCAGGCATCCCGCCTAAACTCGTACCAATGTAAGTTCCTGTTTTCGCACGTTCTGAAGCAGTTAAGCCCGCGCTTTCAAGTGCGGAATGTGCACAATGCAGCGCGTATTGAGCAACCCGTGGAAAGCGTTTGTTGTTGGAAAATTGAGGCAAGTGATCGAGTGTAAAATTACGGATCTCCCCTCCTACTTGAGTTGGATAAGGAGTAGGGTCATAAGCTTCAATGCGCCTTATTCCACAATCTCCATTTGTCGCTGCTTTCCAAAAGGACTCCAGCCCATTTCCTACCGAGGAGAGAATCTCCATACCTGTAATAACTACGCGTTTTTTCATCCCTTCCCTCTGAGGAGGCTCCTCTATCTATACCTAATTTCCAAAATGACCATTCCTTGGTCATTCAATCACTTTTGTCAACGTTTGAGCATTATACGCCCTAGACTTTAATCTCCTAGACTTTCTTGACTGTGGCCTAGGAATCCTCGAGCACTATTAGAACACAAAAGCTTTCTCAAAATGCTTTTGAATTAATGGCGGAAGGTTGGTTTCAAACACGTCTTTTTGCTCCCACAATTCTTTGCGCATTTGTGCTAGATGACTTTCAGCAGCGTTTGTATGCTGTGATACGCTGCTTTTAATATTCTCTTGTAGCATTTGTTCGTTAGGCCGAGTATATAGTTTCGCCTGCATAACGGGCTCTTTTCCAACGATCGCAAACATTTTGCCTTTTGAAGAAAGCTGTAAATAAAACGCTTTAGGGATGACTTCCAGCGCACCAGTAATCACAATCACATCATAAGGTGCTTCTTCAAACCATCCTTGTGAGCCATCATCGGTTATTAAAGTGACATTATCACAATGCTGCAGGGCAAGTTTTCTTTTGGCCTCTTCTGTAAAGGTTGCATGATATTCAACAGAAACCACTTTCTTTGACAATTGACTCAGTAATGCCGTTAAAAAGCCGCTACCTGTTCCAATTTCAAGAACTGTTTCATCTCCTTTTAAAGCTAATGTTTGTAATAACTGTCCTTCTTCTAACGGCGTCATCATACGTTCGCCATTGGCTAAAGGGATTTGCAAATCAGAATAAGCAACCGAGGCCCATTGCCCAGGCACAAAAGCGTGCCGAGGTACTTTTTCATAAAGCGCAAGTACGCTTTCATCCAGGACACCGCCGGTGCGCAGTTGCTGTTTTATCATGTTTATCTGCGCGATTGTCGTCATGAGGTTTCCTTCACTAAATCATGGTTCGGATTTTATCAAACATTCATTAAAGATGCGATTGCTCCTTTGCACTTTGGTATCAACAAGCAATTGCAACCAACTTAAAGTACTGACAAAATGGCAGCATTTATTAAAAAGGAAGATCCTGTGTTAAATCAACTCACACCGTTCTTAGAATCTAAACTCAGCAACTTGAGAGAAGAAGGTTTATACAAAGAAGAACGCGTTATCAAAAGTCCGCAACAAGCTGCCATTCGTGTCAACCATGAAAACGTCATTAATCTGTGTGCGAATAATTACCTCGGCCTTGCAAATCACCCTGATCTGATTACACGAGGGCAAAAAGCGCTTGAAAAATACGGTTATGGCATGGCCTCTGTTCGTTTTATTTGTGGCACACAAACACCCCATAAACAACTTGAAAAAAAAATAAGCGACTTCTTGGAAAAAGAAGACACGATCCTCTTTTCTTCTTGTTTTGATGCCAATACAGGCCTGTTTGAAGCGTTGCTTGGCCCTGAAGATGCTATCATTAGTGATGCACTCAACCACGCCAGTATTATCGATGGCATTCGTCTTTGTAAGGCGACTCGTTTTCGTTACCCTAATAATGATATGAAAGCGTTGGAAGAGCATTTGCAAGCTACCCAACATATGCGATTTCGATTAATTGCAACCGATGGTGTTTTTTCAATGGACGGCGTACTTGCTAACCTTCCCGCCATTTGCGAGCTAGCAGATCGCTATAATGCTATTGTTATGGTCGATGATTCTCACGCAGTGGGGTTTATGGGAGAACATGGTCAAGGAACGCCTGCGCATTTTGGAGTCGCTGATAAGGTTGATATCCTAACTGGCACCCTCGGTAAAGCATTGGGCGGCGCTTCAGGGGGTTACGTTTCAGCCAATACAACCGTTGTTGAATGGTTAAGGCAATCAGCAAGGCCTTATCTTTTTTCCAATACCTTAGCACCGATGATTGCAGAGAGCAGCTTAGGCGCATTTGAGTTATTAGAAAAAAACCCGACCCTTCTTAAAAAACTTAAACAAAACACCGCCTATTTTCGTGAAAACATGACCAACCTTGGCTTTAACTTAGTCCCAGGTGAACATCCCATTATTCCTGTAATGTTAGGTGATGCGACGCTGGCCACTGAAATGGCCAATCGTCTATTACAGGCGGGTATTTATGTTATTGGTTTTTCATACCCTGTTGTTCCTAAAGGAAAAGCAAGAATCCGGACTCAGATGTCTGCTGCGCATGAAAGAGAACATCTTGATCAAGCGCTTGCTGCTTTTGAAAAGGTGGGACAAGCATTAGGAGTGATTTCAAAACATGTATAAAAAATTTCAGGTTTCTCAATGCAATAATCAACGAGGAAGGCTGCTAACACTTCTTTTCTATGCGATGAGCGCCCTTCTATATATAATGACTGGTTCTGCTTTAGCAACAACCGATAACATTCTGCCAACGGGTTGCACGCCTATCACTATTTCAGGTGAATCGGCGAATCTACCCCTTAAAAAGAAACCAGTACTGATATTGATACACAATTTAACTCAAACCGATTTATGGTTAACCCACCCTGTCACAGAACCCGGTGCTAGCGCAGGCTGGAACAGTCGTATCGAAAAAAATAAGTGGTCGGCTTTCTTATTAGATTCACCATCTTTGCACGGCTCTTCGTTTGAATTTCAGTGTGTCGAGTCAAAACCAGGCCATGAACAACAAATTTCTTGTGCGGAAGCTATTTCCCTATGTCGGCTATCGGTAAAGATACCACCACAAAAAGACTTAGGTTCTTTTTGGGCAGGGGAAAACCTTTTACTTAAAGAATTAATGGCGCATTTGGGACGCCGTAACTTTGAATTATTGGATAACAACCTGGAAAAATGATACTGTACTTCACTAGCGTAAATTTTGCGCTAGTTTCTCGCTACTTTTTTTTCCGAAATTTGAAGAAATATAGCGCTATTTCAATCATCTGGAACGTCTGGACATTCCTTCACTTACGAAATAAATGCTAGACTTTAACAATAACTGTAAATTTAATTAAATCAATCAACGTGCAAAAAAAATCAAACGTGAAAAAAAAATCAAAAGATCCTTTCTATAAACGCGAAAAAAATAAATATGAAACCCCCATTCCCAGTCGTGAATTTATTATTGAAACACTTAATGAATACGGGCGTCCTATTTCGCGTACCCAATTAATCACTACTTTAGGTATAAAAGGCGAAACAGAAGAAGAAGCCCTTGGCTTTCGTCTAAAAGCCATGCTCAGGGATGGGCAAATTATGCAAGATCGACGAGGTCGATTTTGTTTACTTGGACGTATTAATCTTAAGCGCGGTATTATTCAAGGACACCCTGAAGGTTATGGATTTTTCATACCCGATGAAGGCGAAGAAGACATGGTGGTTTCACCAAGAGAAATGCAGGCTGTTATGCATGGCGATGCTGTTCTCGCTTTTCAAACTGGCATCGATAGACGCGGCAGACCTGAAGCTAAAATTCACGAAATTCTCACACGGGCAAATGAGACCGTCGTTGGCCGATTTTTTATTGAACACGGCGTAGGCTTTGTTATTCCTGATAATAAGCGCTTAACACAGGACATTTGCGTGCCACTTGAGCTGTCTTCAAGCGCTCAAAATGCACAAATGGTTTTAATTGAGATCGTTGCTTTTCCAACCAAACGAAATCAAGCCATTGGAAGAGTAAAAGAGATTTTGGGGGAGCATATGGCTCCCGGCATGGAAATAGAAGTTGCTATTTTTGCCCATCATATTCCCGCGATGTGGCCCAAAGGCATTGAAGAAGAAGTCGCGAAAATCTCTCAAAAAGTCACTGAATCACAATGTAAAGGAAGAAGAGATCTACGACATCTACCCTTTGTAACCATTGATGGCGAAAACGCTCAAGATTTTGATGATGCGGTTTATTGTTATGAAAAGGCAAAAGGCGGTTACCAGCTCTACGTGGCCATTGCAGACGTCAGTCATTATGTGAAACCCCAAAGCTTGCTCGATCAAGAAGCAAACAAACGCGGAAATTCTGTTTATTTCCCTGGTCAGGTAGTTCCTATGCTTCCTGAAGCGCTGTCAAACGGTATTTGTTCACTAAATCCCCACGAGGATCGCCTTTGTATCGTCGCTGAGATGTCCATATCTCCCGATGGAAAGATGACACGCTCTCAGTTTTATCGGGCTGTTTTTCACTCCCATGCCCGACTAACCTACACACAAGTTGGGAAATGGCTAAATAAAGGCTGCGCTGATAAGCCCCATGAAGCATTATGGCCAATGATTGAAACGCTGCATCAACTCTACCGAGCCTTATCACAAGCCCACAAGCAGCGTGGTGCGATTGCCTTTGATACGACAGAGACATTTGTCGAATTTGATACGAACCGTAAGATAAAGCGTATTGTGCCTTTGATACGAAACGATGCGCATAAGATGATTGAAGAATGCATGCTTGCAGCAAACGTTGCAGCTGCCCGTTTCTTAGAGCGCTCGAAAATCCCAGCACTTTATCGTGTGCATATGCCTCCGGAACCCACTAAGATCGATGCATTAAGACTATTTTTGGGTGAGCTTAGCTTAACGCTCGGCGGCGGAAAAAAACCGCATCCTAAAGATTTCCAAAAGGTCCTATCAACGATTCAAGATCGGTCTGAAAAACACCTTATTGAAATGGTCATGCTTCGTTCATTAAAGCAAGCACAATACGTTGAGAAGAACCAAGGCCATTTTGGTTTAGCTTATCCTACCTATACCCATTTTACCTCGCCAATTCGGCGTTACCCTGATCTTCTGATCCACCGTGCTCTAGGTCATTTGTTGGATAAAAAAACGCCTGAAAAATTTATCTATAGCCATGAAGACATGGGTAAGTTGGGACAACATTGCTCAACCACAGAACGGCGCGCAGATGAGGCTACACGTGAAGTCATGGCTTGGTTGAAATGCGAGTATATGCAGGATAAATTAGGACAAGTTTTCGAGGGAACCATTTCTAGCGTTACAGGATTTGGGGTTTTTGTTCAATTGGATTCAATTTATGTAGAAGGTCTTGTTCATGTCACCTCTCTCCGAAATGATTATTACGTGTTTGATCCGGTCAAGCATCGTTTGATGGGTGAACGCAGTGGTCATGCCTATCATTTAGGTGATAAAATGACCGTTCTTGTCGCCCGCGTAGATCTCGATGAAAGGAAAATTGACTTCGAACCTGCAGAGGCCTAACTTTTTTGGTAAGAATTTTGTCACTAGATCTCTGCTTATCTAAAGTAATCGCTTGAGTTTATTCATGAATCCAACAACGAATAATCATGACATTTTTGTCTATGGCATCCACGCTGTAACGGCGCTTTTAAAGAATGTAACCCGAGAGATTAAAACGTTATACGTTAATCAGCAGCGTGCTGACAAACGTATACAGCCCCTGCTGGATATTGCAGCTGCCCGCGGTCTATCGTTGATCACATTATCAATGGATCAGATGAATCAACGATTTCCTGACATGACACATCAAGGTATCGTGGCTTGCGCTAAGCGTTTACCTCAATATCAAGAAAAAGATTTAAATGATTTATTGGCAAACAATGAACGGTCGAATAAGCTTATTCTAGTACTCGACGGTATTACTGATCCTCACAACTTTGGTGCTTGTTTAAGAACAGCCGATGCAGCCGGTGTGGATTTGGTCATTACTCCCAAAGATAAAAGTGCGCCTGTTACTCCCGTCGTTGCCAAAGTTGCCTGTGGTGCGACGGAGACTGTCCCTATTTTACGAGTAACTAACTTGGTTCGAACCTTAAATAGCTTAAAAGAGGCGGGTATTTGGATATACGGTGCTGCTTTAGGCACAACGCATACGCTTTATGATCTCGATTTTACTACATCCACGGCCCTAGTCATGGGTTCAGAAGGTAACGGCTTACGTCGTTTAACGCGAGAAAATTGTGACGCACTCTTCACGATTCCCTTAGAGGGTCAAGTCGAAAGCCTCAACGTCTCCGTCGCAACAGGCGTCTGTCTTTATGAGGTTATCCGTCAACGACAGTGTTAGTTGACAAAAGGCTTTATTCTGTTGGACATAATTAGCTAAAATCTCAACAAAGGTAAAGCCTAATTTGAATTATTGCTTCAAAAACTGATCGATAGTTTTAACAAGTCGATCAACCAATTCCTTGATATCTGCTGTCTCCATGATTAACGGTGGTAAAAGACGAATCACATTTTCCGCTGTAATATTAAATAGCACCCCATTTTCCAAGCCGACATACATGGCGTCATAGGCGGGTCTATCCAACTCAATGCCCAGCATATAGCCTTTTCCTCGCAGTGAGCGAACGTGGGGATTATTACCTAAAGCTTCGTCTAACAAGCCCTTAAGGAATAAGCTCTGCTGGGCAACTTTCTCTGCAAGTCTGTCTTCCTCGATAACATTTAATACTGTTAAGGCAGTTGCGCAGGCCAATGGATTACCACCAAAGGTTGAACCATGATTCCCCGGATAAAACAAATCAGCAGCCTTTTCCCCGATCATACAAGCGCCAATAGGCATTCCATTACCAAGTCCTTTAGCCGTTGTGATAATATCGGGTTGAATATCGGCATGCATAAAAGCAAAAAACTTTCCTGTTCTCGCATTACCCGTTTGCACTTCATCAAAAATTAATAACCAATCATGCTCTCGACATAAGTTTGCAACCGCCCGCAAGTAAGTGATGTCAGCAACATGGACACCCCCCTCTCCTTGAATAGGCTCCAACATTACCGCAACAACATCATTACGATGCGCTGCAATCGTTTCGAGTGCGTTAATATCGTTAAAAGGAGCACGAATAAAACCAGGAACAAATGGTTCGAAACCGCCTTGGACCTTACGGCTTCCAGATGCGGTGAGAGTCGCCATTGTTCGGCCATGAAACGCTTTTTCCATGACCACAACAGAAGGTGTATTAATTCCTTTTTTATGACCATACAAACGTGTCAGTTTAATCGCTGCCTCATTTGCTTCTGCACCTGAATTTGCAAAAAAAGCTTGCTTTGTTCCTGACAACTGCGTCAATTTTTTAGCAAGTAAATTTTGCTCAGGAATTTGATACAAATTTGAAGTATGAATAACCTTTGCTGCTTGTTCTTGAATCGTACGCGTTACCCGAGGATGAGCATGGCCTAAGCCACATACTGCAATTCCACTCAGTCCATCTAAATACGCCTTCCCTTGATCATCATATAACCATACACCCTCTCCACGAGCGAAATTAACGGGTAAGGGCTTATAAGTCGTTACGAATGCCATGGCATCATCCTCTCTTTAACAAATCCTTTTTAGATCATATTTTCACTAACAAAATTCCAGTTTACTAACGACCAAAATGCTTTCAAATAATCCGGTCTTACATTGCGGTAATCGATATAATAAGCATGTTCCCAAACGTCGCATGTCAATAAAGCTTTCTGATTAGACGTCATTGGTGTACCCGCATTGCTGGTGTTCACAAGCTTTAAACTACCGTCGTTTTCTTGAACCAACCATGCCCATCCAGAACCAAAAGTACCAATAGCGAGTTGAGTAAATTGCTCTTTAAATTGCTCAAACGAACCGAATGCCTTGTTGATAGCTTCTGCCAAATTTCCTTGAGGCTCACCACCGCCTTGAGGGCTTAAGCAATGCCAATAAAAGGTATGATTCCACACTTGTGCGGCATTGTTGAAAATTCCACCAGAGGATTTTTTAATAATTTCTTCTAATGACAAGTTTTCATCCGCCGTTCCTGCAACTAACTTATTTAAATTTGTGACGTAAGTTGCGTGATGCTTGCCATAATGGTATTCAAGTGTTTCTTTTGAAAGATGCGGTTCTAATGCGTTTAAATCATACGGTAACACAGGTAATGAAAATGCCATACAGTTGAATCTCCTTCAGTTCTTTAACCATCTTATTTAAGTCAATAAATTGTATAAGTTTATTTACTTGATGTCATCTTGCAATACCTGGCTAATTGCATCGTTAAAAAGTGGATAAAGTTCCGAAGGCGATCCAGCGCTAACTTTTGATTTGGTATAAATCTATTTCCAAGGATTATCATCCAAAACGAGATCATATTGAATTTTTTTTATAAAGTTTGCTATATTTTTTTATTTTTGGTCTACAATTATTATTTTAATTTTAAGTAATTTAATTAAATATGAATTATTCTCAACAAGAGTATGAACAGATAATCGCTGATTATCTAGCGCATATAGCCACTAGCCTTAATCCGAAAAGACGTCCAGATAGTTCAGCTGAAGAAGAATTCGAAGCAGAAGAGATTATAACGAAAAAAATTCAAAGTGAGGCTATCTCAACTTCATTACAGGATGCACAACAATCTATTGTGGACACTACAAAAAAAGATTTTCATGCACTCTTATTAGTCGAAAGAGCAGAAAAAGACCTTTACCGACACTACAAGCTCTCTATGATTAATAGTTATACTCCAGAACAGCATCACACGAATATCTCAGATCTTGTGACCTACTGTTATGAAAAAGATCTACGTATTCATCCACAGCTAATTATAAACTTGTATGCTGCAAAACATGGAATTAATCCAGAGACCCTTTTAACAAAGCTGTATAAAAGCAATGTACTTATTATGCAAAATAAAACCTATTTACAGCATGCGAGGGAGCCTCTAATTTTAACGCCCGCAGAGGTGTTTGTAAAAAAGCTTCAGAAAGATGGAATAGGCCCAGAGATACAGCGGATTATTAACGCTATTGAAACTTTGAAGGGAAAAAAATTGCTTGCTCAAGACATTTATGATCAAGAAAGTTTTAAAGATTTGAAAATAAGTTCTGAAACAATAAGGAAGGCATACAAAGCTCACTTTGATTTAACTTTGAAAGATCTAATCCTTGCGTATCGCTATGTGTCAAAAACCGATCCTTCGACCTATCTATTAGAAATCTTGAACAAATATCAAGAAATTAAAGAACGAGACGGCGCTCTTAGTCCCAAATTAGCTAAGGCCATTTCCGATTTTAAAGATAGATTAGAGCATGCAAATAATGCAATTATTGACAGCAAAGTAAATCCTATTATTGATAAAAGTCTAGATGCTGTAGTACAACAAGCTAATGTTTGTAAAAAACCGGGTTACCTAAAGCGAAGAGTGTTTTTTCAAGCGTATCATGGCTCTCGAGCTTTAGCTCCCGAACAAGAAACAAACGAAAAAATAACTTCTCACAACTAAGTCCGGAAATTAATGTGCTAGAGAGCAGCAACACTCTGCGATAAACGGTGTTTGCACTCTAGCACACAAAAGCATTTATCCGTAAAGCCTTGCCCTGACTTCAGTAAATGCTTCAGCTGCAATTTTAACTGCTTCAATGTAAGTATGCTCTTGCGGATCAGCTGTGAGCGATGCCACCTGTTTTACTAATTGAGCGGGAGGAGCCAGCGCTCGTTGCAGATGTGCATCTACTGTTCCTTTAGTATGTTTTTTAAAAAAACCCTGATTGATTTGAAATAAACTTTCTACCGTATTACGTATTGTACGCTCACTGATCCGTTTAAAAAAAGTGTCAAATGATCCTTGCAGCTCAGGGACATCTGGATAATATCTTGCTAGTTTTCTCAATTCATTAGCCGAACTCACTAGTCTTCGTAATTGGTCTGGTTGATTGAGAAGACAAGAAAGAAAAACGTCCATCTGTTGTTTTGGAAATAAACCAATTAATGCTGTCAATCTATCTAAGTCATTGGTTAAGCCTAGAAATGCTTCTTTATTATTAAAAATATGCTCGGTCAATGCTTTATAATCATTAGGAAAATATTGACGGATTACTGCTGAGTCGTCCGTATTAGCCATGAGCTTGTAGATTATTTCATTGCTTTGCAAGAGAGGTTTTATAAAAGCAGAACGATAATCTGGAAACTGTATCCCTAATCGAACCAAGGTGGCTGCTGGATAGTCACCCAAAATACGCTCCCTCAGAACTTCTTCATTTAAAACATGTTCAATGAAGAAAGGAATATATCCACCTAATTGCTTAAGAATATCTCCAAAATCTAAATAATCCGTGATTAACGTTAGAAAAACATCGGGTCTAATTAAGCGCTGCACAAAAAAAGCACTGTGTTGTGGAAATCTTTTCATCAGTTGAATCAGCGAGTTTTTTCCATTGACCAATTGATTAAATTGATACTCATTCTGAATATCGAGCAGATATTCTAAAATATCACATCCAAATTCGGGCACAGTATCTATTAATGTTAAAAACGTTTCTAAATTAGTTACCAAGCTTTCGAATATCGATCGATTTTCAACGTCGAGAATAAAGTCAAAAACGGCTCGTCGCCAACTAGGGAAGTCTATCAGTATGTTTATGAGATCTTCCTTTACTTTGACAACCCGCGCAAAAATATAGTCATTTTCAACCAACAAAGTGCCAAAAACATTCATCTGCTCAGGATATTGTTTAACAAGTTCAGTCAATTCTTGATAGCTGCAAACTTTTTTCATATTGTTTTTTATTAAATATTTATTATTTAAAAACATACACTTGCTCCGCAACAAAGCTTAATATAGCGAGTAAGAATTCAAATGACAATAAAATTTAGTAGATCGCACAATCGTCAAAAATACAGATAAAAATATTTACAAGATTGAGAGCAATAATAATAAATAAATAAAAACAAAGCTTTTTCTTTGGGTGGATGCCATTGAACACCTAGGGATCTACAAAGTAAGGTGTGTGCCTGGATACCACGATGAGCCTCTGACTCGACAATCTCCGGTTGCACGACAACATATTAATTTGATTGGAAGATATGAATTTTACAGTAAGAAGGAATGCCTTAATTTACATGAAGTTATAAAAAAATTAGCAACCAACAAAAAATCGATTTATTGGCTGCGGCCTAGACTAGCAAAGGGTTTTAGGGTGCCCTGTGAAATTTCGTACCTTCCTGTAAAGAACCCTTCATGTTTAAACAATTTTCGACAGAACAGCGTTAATTGGTCCCGTGTAAGTTATAATGTTATCTCCATGAGGATTAGAGTATACAGTGTAATTGGTAACTAAAGGTGTCATAAGTTCACGTATCGGCTGTAGATAGCGTTTTACTCCAAGCACGTGCCAC
>JACETI010000006.1 GCA_013911415.1 Legionella sp.
GCCCTGAAGAAGCTCGGGGGCCAAGGCATTGGGTATGCAATGGGTTGGATCGTAATAATAGTTAGCCCACTTCAAACTTGATTTTTGTTCTTTCATTTTTTAATCAATTTTAAAAAAGTACTATATTGTATCTTATAGTGCACATCATATCTAATAATTAAACACGCATATAAGTATTATACCGTTAATTACTTTGCTGGGCTGAGTGCATCAAAAGCAACCAGTGTCTTAAAAATAAGAAGGCATCCTAAAACATCCCTATTAGTCGTGGAGATTTAGGCCTAGGATGTCATTTGTTTTTTTACTCATTTTTACCGAAAGAAGGGGTTATAAAACAAGGTATGAGCTCTTCTTTATCCTCCTTTAAACCATTTCTTAAGAGCGAATATTCAGTGAGTAGAGTCGTTCTCAATAATTTTAGGTGTTGATTTTTAAGACATTTTAAATATGCTAATTCTTTAGGGAAGACATCACATCCGTCTAAGAATTCAAGCGTATCAATTTCAATTTCAGCTTCAGCTAGTTCATCCTTTTTATACCGAAATTTGAATTTATTATTGATTAGAGAAAGGATAATTTGGGATTTGCAGCTTTCTCTAATATGAGCATTTAGAATGCTATTAACGATCATCTGCAATTTTTTTAAAAGAGGTTCCTCCTGAAGAATAACTCCGCTTACCAAGCATCTCATAGGGGTATGATAAGCACTCACTATCATCTGAAATAAATTATGAAAATTAGGTTCCATCCTATAAGAATAGATATTGTTTTGTAACTCTCCATTTAATAAGGCAATATTACGCAATAATATTGATAGATTTTCCTCATGAAGAGCTTTCTTACGAGGAACAAGAAACATCGTCATTAGTACATTTTGTCCATTAAAAATTGGAGCCATCAAAACGTGTGCTGCAGCGTGAGGAGGGAGTTCGAAAATTTTTTTGATGGCCTTTTGGTACTCTGTATAATAGAAGTAACTATTTGCACAAGCTGCTGATGTTTGACAATCTTTTAATCGTTGGATAGTCTCTTCAGCCGGGCCGTATAAAGGCATTAGGAGAGCTTTAGTTGTACTGTCCTTGGCTAATTCAATTGCCATTTTCCCCTTTGTGTTTTTAGCGAATATATTAATATTGAGTGGATCAATGTATTCAACCATTACTTTAAGAAGAGGCAAGAGCACAGGTAGAGCAGCTGATAATGTGAAAAGCTGATTGAACTCCTCGTTTTTATAGTACTCCATAATCAATTTTTGCTGAAATGTATTAAATGCAAAAATGGTTTTTTCCATTTTCTTCTTAATCTTTTCGATCTTAGAAATTTTCTTATTCGTCTTAAACAAATCTAAAGATGTTTTTTCAATCTCGATAGAGTCTTCCTGGGTAATGGTCTCGTTAGGTGTCTTCGGGGTATGAGGATCTAGTATAAGAGGTTCTTCAAATAGTGTTCGGACACCTTTTAAACCTTTTCGTGAATCATCGATACTAGTTTCTTCCTCTTTTTTCTCTGAATAAGATCCCTTTTTATCGCTGGGATTGGCTAGAGGAGTGAGAAGTAAATTTTTTGTATATTCTGCAATTTGTTTATCGATAATAGCAGCGATATTTTTCTTAGGAATATAGTGTTGGTGATTTTCATCTACGCTCAGTACGACAACGTACTTGTTCCTCTCATGAATTTTGATTGCATACAAGATCCTGACTTTGTCATTTATGCGATATTCACCAATATCATGAGGTTCAAATCCTTGTAATTTTTTCCAGTCAGATGGCCAAATATTATTAGATAAACTTTCTTGGTACCACTCCAATAAGGGAAAAAACTCTGGTTTGACCTTTTTAAAATCATCTGTAGGGTATAAAAGAATTGTCTTCATGTAAAAGAATGAGTCAAGAAAATTACCAAATATTAGACTCAATGTTAAGATAATGCAAAAGTTTTTGCTTACTTGGGTTCATTTATTTAATTATAGTTAATAACATCTGTTTTATTATTTCATTGAAGTTTTATAGGCAGTGTTGCTAAGCTGTAAGCGTTTTACTTATCAGTAACCTGCGCTAGGATTGTTTCTTCTTACCTCCACCATCTTGTTTATTAACGGTAGCCCATGCACGTTTTTCAGCAGTTTTTTTAGAAATGCCTTTTTTTTCATAACCTTTTTCAATGTGGTTGGCTTGGCGTTTTTGCTTATCTGTGTATTTGGATTTATCTCCTTGGTTCATAACTTTACTCCTTAAAAAGAATGTATTCTGTAGTGTTATTCAAAATCACTGCCTCTTTTAACTATAGAAGATTAGCTCTCTTATTTTCCAGTCTGCCTCAATATAATTCGTGATTAGGGGCTTTTAGTAGAGCTGTGGAGTGGATTAGTCGTTCATCAGTACATCTGAAAACGATGCCTTGTGGTGGTTTTCATAATTGATCTAATTTTAAAGATTGTTTGGTTGTCCAAAAGGCTTCCCAAGGATCAGATTTGAGCTTTTTTAGTCGCTGAGGCAGTGTTTTGATAGTGTAATTTTCTTTAAAACGCTTTAATTCCTCCCAGGTTAAAGGAACAGACACCGGGGCATGTAAGCGAGCGCGTGTGGAATAAGCACTGATTGCTGTGGCAGTACGCTGATTGCGCAAGTAATCAATAAAGATTTTGCCCTTTCGAAGTGATTTTGTCATTTTGCTGACATAAGCATCGGGCTTTAAGCTCACTAAATATTGAACAAACGTGTGGGAAAAGGTTTTCACATCGTCCCAACCGTATTCGGGTTCTATAGGGACTACCACATGCAGTCCTTTACCACCTGTGCTTTTCACAAAAGAACTTAAATCGTATTGCGCCAGCTCATTTTTTACCTCAAAAGCGGCTTCAATCACCTGCGAAAGGGTTACATCTGGAGCAGGGTCTAAATCAAAAATAATACGATCGGGATATTCGAGATGAGTAATTTGACTGCCCCACGGATGGATCTCTAATACACCCATCTGCACTAAACTTAATAGCCCTTCTTTATCATTTAGATAAATATATTTTTCATGCTTGTTGTCGCCCTCATTTTCAACTGGAAAAAGTGGGGAGCGGGTGGTTTGATTGTAATGACGTTGATAAAAACATTTTTGATAGTGGGACGGACAACGCAGTAGCGTTAAAGGCCTCAAAACGATATGCGGTAGCATATATGTGCTGACGGTTTCGTAATAATGTAATAGATCAGCCTTAGTGATGTTATCTTCGGGGTACAGCACTTTCTCAGGGTGAGAAAGTGTCATTGAGGCTGGCAATTTTTTGCGAGGTGGTTTTTTAATAGCGGAAAGGGGGGTTACAATTTCCTTGATCACGTCACCGGCTTTTTTGTCTAAACGTAATCCTTTAAAGCTGGGATGACGTAAGTGATCGCGTTTTGTCCACTCCGTAAACTCTATTTCACACACAATCGTTGGTTTCACCCAATGCGCTGTTTTTACTCCTGGCGGGTTGGTTGAAAATGGATTGCTTTGGCTGCTCGTTTTGTTGAAACGTTTTTTTAAATCGCTTAACGTTTCTTTGGTAAAACCTGTACCGACATTTCCTGCATAGTGAAGAATTCCCTCCGCGTCATAAAATCCCAAAAACAGTGCCCCAAAATGAGCACGGTTTTTTTGGGGTGAAGTGTAGCCTCCAATAACAAACTCTTGGCGTTTAAGGCATTTTATTTTGAGCCAATCTTTGGTCCGTTTAGATCGATAAGGAGCATCTATCCGTTTCGAAACAATCCCTTCAAGTGCGTAAGCACATGAATGGGCAAAGAGTTCGTTGCCATTCTTTATTAAATGATCACTGTAGTGTAATTCGGGAATGTTAACGTTAAGCAGATTTTTTAAAATGGCTTTCCTTTCTATGAGAGGGAGCGGTTTTAAATCTTTTCCTTCAAAAAAGAGAATGTCGAAGAGGAAGAAGTGAAGGTCGGTGCTTTTTCGTTTAAGGGCATTCTGCAGTAACTGGAAGTCTGACCGGCCTTCTGCATCGAGCGCCACCACCTCCCCATCAATAATAAACTGCGCAAAGGGAAGTTTTGCTACCGCCTTTGCTATTGACGGCAAATCATCAGTCCAGTCGTTATTATTGCGCGATTTTAGCGTAATTTGTCCATTTTCCTTGAAGGCTAAAATGCGATAACCGTCAAACTTAATTTCATGCGCCCATTGATCGCCTTGGGGAGGCTTATCAACCAGAGTGGCTAATTCAGGGGCTATGAAATCAGGAAAAGATGAGGTCGCTAATCCTTCAGGTAAAAGAATCGCCGGCGTTGGTTTTGCTTGCCTTTTCTTTTGAGAGGTAATGACTTCTGCTCTTGAAGAACGCCAAATCTTTTCATAATTTTCACTAAGGGATTGAAGATTTTGCCCGGAAAGTACGCTAGTGGGTAGAGCGGTTGTGACATCAAACGTCTTTAGGGGAAGCGCATATTCATCATCGTATTTGATTAAAAACCAATGCTTCTCGTCTTTAAATCGTATTAAGTCCCAGCGCCCGTGTAGTTTTTCACCGATAATTTTAAAACGTAAATGCCCCTTTTGGTAGGCGAGATTTGGGTTTTGATCAAGAGGCTCCCAAACGCCTTTGTCCCATAGCATGACTGTGCCACCACCGTATTGACCTTTAGGTATAATTCCTTCAAATGTTCCGTATTCGAGTGGATGATCTTCGACATGCATGGCTAATCGTTTAATCGTTGGATCAAAACAAGGTCCTTTCGGCACGGCCCAGCTTTTGAGGACGCCGTTAAGTTCGATACGAAAATCATAATGTAAATGACTTGCAGCGTGCTTTTGAATCACAAAAAGTTGGCTGGGGCAACGATGTATTTTTCCTTTTGGTTCGGTTGTTTTTTTAAAATCCCTTTTATGCCGATAAGTAGCTAATGAATGCATTGGTGTCGCTTTTTTTATTCTTTTCTTTGCTGGCTTTGGTTTATTAGTAGTCATTCCGTTACTCATAGTGAAAGCCAGGGTGTCTTAAAAGTCTGGGTTAAATTTTTTTAAAACGCAAGAATAGTCAACATATCTAAATTTGTAGGAGTAAATACAAGTAGAAAACATAGGCTTTCTTAGTGGACTAGAGGAAACGTACTATTTAAAAAGTGGTATTACGCAAACGTGGCCTAAAGCGATGACTACAACTTTACATTTTACTGGCTTGTAAAAAGGATCGGCATAACGCTATCCTATGATTTAAGTACTTAAATCTGAGAAAAAGCTATGCCCCGTGGTGGATACCGCCCTAACGCCGGCCGCCCAGCCGGCCAAGGTAAATATAAAGAACCGACAAAACCTATGCGCATTCCTTTGTCTAAGTTGCCGATGGTTCAACGATTCCTGGATGAGGGATTGATGTACAAATTTCCACTGTATGCATCATCCGTAAAAGCTGGCTTTCCATCCCCAGCTGATGAACACATTGAAAGACACATGGACTTGAACGCCTATTGTGTGGCCAACCCTTTCTCTACATTTTTTGTTCGCGCTTCCGGCGATTCTATGATTAATGCCGGTATTATGGAGGGTGATTTATTGGTTGTGGATAGAAGCCTTGAGCCAACTCACGGAAAAATTGTGATTGCAGCTATCGATGGTGAATTAACCGTGAAGCGTTTGTACTACCGCAATGGCATTGCTGAGCTTCGACCTGAAAATGAAGCCTACCAGCCCCTTCCCTTAAAAGGTGATATCACTCTAGTAATCTGGGGTGTGGTCTTGCATGTTGTACGCTCACTCTGATGTTCGCTTTAATTGACTGCAATAATTTTTATGTTTCCTGCGAACGACTTTTTCGTCCCGATTTAGTCGATAGACCGGTCATAGTCTTAAGTAACAACGACGGCTGTGTGATTTCTCGCTCTAACGAAGCTAAAGCCTTAGGTATTCAAATGGGCGTACCTTTTTTTAAAATCCAAATGTTGGCAAAAAGACATCGCGTGGAAGTGTTTTCATCTAACTATACACTCTATGGTGATTTATCTCATCGAGTCATGTACACTATCGAGTCATTTTGGTCAGAAGTTGAATGGTATTCTATTGATGAAGTATTCTTGGATCTGGGCAAGATGAAGGCCGAACAAGCGACATCTATTTGTGAAGCGCTGCAGAAAAAAGTGCAGCGAGACACCGGAATTCCCACCTCCATCGGCATTGGTACGACCAAAACTCTTGCTAAGGCTGCGAATTGTTTAGCGAAGAAAATACTGAATGTACCCGTCTTTTGTTTGTCTGAGCCGACAGCTTGGTTGTCGCGTATTCCCGTTGAGGATGTGTGGGGGGTAGGGCGTCAATGGTCTGATAAGCTTCAACGTCAAGGTATCAAAACTGCCGCGGATTTAGCCAAACAAAATGCCGATGCACTACGTCGACGATCAAACGTCATGCTCATGCGAACGGTGATGGAGTTACAAGGTATCGTTTGTCAGGGATTACTAGTGAAAGTACCAGCGAAATCGATCATGGCTTCACGAAGTTTTGGTCAGATGCAAGCCAAAAAGAATGCACTCGCGCAAGCGCTCAGTCGTCATGCTGCACGCGCCTCGGAAAAGCTACGTGAAGAAGGGCTCTTGGCGAAACGAGTAACGATTTTTTTAAGAAGCAATCGTCATCGCTTGGATTTGCCTCAATATAATCCGTATGCCGGGGTCTCGTTGATACACCCCAGTCAAGACACGCGGGTAATTACGCAAATGGTTCTGAAAAGTTTAGATGCCATTTTTAAAGAAGGTGTTCTTTATAAGAAAGTGGGCGTGCTTTTAGAAGACTTGATACCCCCCAGTCAGCGCCAGACGGATTTATTTTCATCCTTGGATCCGCTGACCCTTGAGAAAAGTGAGCGAGTCATGAAGGTGATGGATCGCATTAATGGGAAATATGGGTGGCAAACGGTACGCCTTGCCTCTCAAGGATATGACCAAGGGTGGGCCCTACGCGCCGAAAACTGCTCGCCAAGTTATACAACTCGATGGTCAGATATACCCATCGTTAAATAAGTAAGACAAGCCCATACCGGAGCTGACTTGGTTACTCACTGAAGACGATCAAGTATGAGGCCAAGAGAATCTAAGAGCTTGTGAAAAAGAGCGTGGTTTTCTTGTAGGCATTCTGTGAAGATCAGGTGGATGAGCCGAAAAAAGACTGTTACGGTATAAAGCTTGCTTTTGTCCCCAATTTCTGTGGATAAGTATGTGAGAAAGATGCCTGAAAAAAGAATTTTGCTTTTTTTATCAATGAAATAACCTTACGCTGAAAAAGGTATCAATTTTTGACAGTAGAAACGGCTGCTTTGAATTGCCGTATAAACGGCAATTAAGAGATAACCTTAAAAATGAAATTCAAGGCTCTCTAGACTAATATTTTGGTTGAGGATGTGGTGGAGTACTGCATTGTTCCTCGGCTACTGTGATAAGCTCGGTGGGTATAGGAACCTTGTTTTTATCAACTATTTTTTCGAAAGGTTTATAAAAGAGCTGTATACCCATTTTTGACGTTGGATTGTTTTGAGCAATGTAATGACCATCTATTGAAGAGATTTTGTTGGCAGCGGTGTTGGCCGCGATCATACCCAAGATGTGTAGGTGATTGTACCAAAGGATGTTTTCTAATAACTCTTTTTCTGCCTTGGAATTTTGTTTCGATATTGCTTTGTATTTAAATGTATTCTTGCTGGTAGCATAATTGTGTAACAAAGGGGTCCGATTACGTTTGCCCAATACACTTTGAACGTCATTAAGGGCGATAGATGGTTGTGGGTTAACTGTTGCCTGAGCTCCATCCTGTAATTTTTCTTTTTTATAGGTTCTAGATGCTATTCCTAATCGTTTAAATTTTTTATTGAGCAGCGCACTAAAACTATTTGCGTTACATTGAGATGTCTTTACTATTTCTTGTTTATGCGTATGACAGCGTTCTCTAAGCTGCTCAGGCGTCAAATTCGGGTTATCTTCGAGTGCGTTATCAAGTATCTCATCAACGATAGCCGAAAAGGATTTAGGGCGTTGTGTTTTTATTCCAAGATCTGTTGCTAGTCGATTTTTTAAAGAGGTGATCGTTGTTTGGGCAAGCTTAAGATCTGAACACAATTTTTTCCTTGTGGCTGAAGAATTTAGAAAGTTATACATGCCTCGCTTCGAAGGGTACTCACCTAATTCTTTCTTCATATACATTAGGATTCTCTGCTCTTTAGCGCCTAGTATTTTGTGTGGCATTTCTAAAGCTGTTTTTTCGAAATCTGCTACAAAAGGACTACTTTCAAAGATAGGATCTGGCACAGCAGGGCTACCTTCTGAGGGATCTGGTACAGAAGGGCTATTTTCTAAATATTGCTTACTCATATCGATATAAAAAAATAAATAATGAGTAATTATATCACAAATTTAACTTTATTTACTAATTTTTTATTATTTTATAACCTACAAATTGGCTCAACTTAACTGTTGTCGAGGCGCGCTACCCAAGTACAGAAATTGCATCGTTGCCTTAGGTAGTTGATCATTTATATTACAATTTTTCTTTTCTGTAGTTTAAAAGGTTGGATTGTAAGTGTTAGGATCATTTGTATTGGTAATTTTCTCTGCTTTTTCATTATTTTTTAACAAAAAGAATCTTGAAAGATTCGTGTCGAATCTATTTGCATTATTCTGATAGGTGAAATCATATACTAATGAGTTACCTCCCATAAAAACGGGCTGAGTAATAGGTGGTAATCTTTCTTGATCCAGAGAGACTACTTCAGGATTGTCGGGATTTTCATCTTGTTCTTGAACATCGACATTTAATGAAGAAATCTCTTGTATACTGGGAGACCTTTGAAAGACTTTAATCTTCATATTTTCAAATAAGGTAACCAGGGACTCATAATAATCTTTATCAATTTTGGGTAATAGATTTTCTATCTGTCTGTAAGTTAAGTACCTTTGTTCTTTTCCTAAAGAAATTAAGTGCTCAATTTTTGATTGTTCTTTCATTAACATTTTAGATGCCTTTTAAATTTTGATTGAATATTTGGTGAATTAAAGACCGGAGATTGTATCCCTTGAGAACATACTACAGCCGGATTCTTTTTGAGGCGGAGGTCATCTTAACAGTTATTATTTCTGTGTGCTTTTCATTTGAAAAGAAATTTCTCCATTACGTTCAAGGGTCGCCGCTTTCAAAGATTTAATATCGTTAATCCCACACTTAATGCGTAAAGACTGCAAAACATCATTTGTGGTTAACCGTGCGCATTTCAAGTTTTTTTCGATATATCTTCCATTTTTAACAATGAGGATTTTATCACCTTTAAGATATTTGCCTAAGCGGTGACTTTTAAAGGTGAGAAAAACTAAACCCCTATAGATAAAAACAATCAAGGTGCAGGTAATGAGTGAGGGTAGAAGCGGGATATTGTTTACGATTGCTTCCCCAAGAATAGCACCTAAAATGATGTAAATAATAAAGTCCAAGGCTGAATGGCTTCCATATAGCCTTGAAAGGTTTACTCTGAAAATAAAAATAGCGTAAAAAGTAATTAATATACCTCTAAGGTATAATGAGTAATCGCCTATTTCTTTTATTCCTATGAAGTTTTCCATTGCTTTTTGGTCTTTTGTGGATAGTAATTTTTTCCTAGTAATTGAAAGTTAGCGCTTAGCTGATTTTCTTTTTTTTACTGGTTGTTTGGTTAATTTTCGAGGTTTCACCTTCTTTTTCAAGCTTGCTTTTAGTAATGAAACGAAGTCGATGACAGAATCATGGCTTTTAGTGCCTGTTCGAGAGCGTTTCTTACTCGATTTACTGGCTTTGGCAACCTCATTATCCAGCCACTTTTGCATGATTTCTCGATACTCATTATGGTATTTTTCAGGCTTCCAGGTCGTTGTCATTTCGTTAATCAATGACTCAGCCATTTTAAGTTCTTTTTCATCGACCTTGTATGTTTTGACATCTTCTTTGGGTACATTCACTTCAGATTCCTCTCTGACTTCATCAGCAAAATGAATCAAGTAAAGTAATAGAGCGTTATCATGAGGAATGATTAGGCTTAAAGATTCTTTGGTACGAATGATGACCTTCGCTACGCCAACCTTATTGGTTTTTTTTAATGCTTCTCTCAAAAGCACATAAGCTTTTTTGTTTTTACTTTCGGACTGAAGGTAATAGGCCTTGGAATAATAAAGATTATCAATTTCTTTTAAATCCACAAATTCATCAATATTAATGGATTTAAATAATTCGGGGCTCGCTTTTTCAAAAGATGTTTCATCAACAATGATATAACTATCCTTATCATACTCCCACCCTTTTACGATATCGTTCCAGGGGATTTCTTTGCCCGTTTCTTCATTAATGCGTTGATAGCGTACGCGCGCTTTTGTTTTAGCATCCAACAGATGAAACTTGAGATCGTTTTTTTCTTCAGTTGAAACTAATGATACGGGAATAGATACAAGGCCAAACGAAATCTCACCTTTCCAAATAGATTTAGCCATTACTGCGATCTCGATTAAGAGCTTATCTTTCTATTTTAGGCTATTTTAGTCATTTAGCAGGGTTCAAGCTTCTCGATTTATAAGGCTAAAGAATCTATTGCTTTTAAATGAAACTTATTTTTTAGTATCCACACCTTAGCTTGCTTTAATAATACTTACAAAAGGTCAACTAAGATAAAGTCGACCCTATTTATTTGCTAAAAGTTTGAGGGATTACCCTTTTATTATCCCTTTTAAAGCAAAGTAACCAATGACACCGAAAAGCAGCGTTTGAAAAGGATGTGTTTCTACATAGTCCATCCAATCTTTACCGCCTTCTTTCATTTGCTTTTGTCCCTGTTTTAAAAATTTAGGGCCTTCTTCTTGTAAATATTCTTTACCTTTACGGGCCATTTCTGAAGCATCGTCGGAATAATTCATGGCAATTCTCCTTATGCATAATGGTGCAATTGTTTATTCAACTATTGACCGATTTTGTTGTTGAATATATTGGGCATCCGAATGTCTAAGAGCCTATATGTAATTAGTACTAGCGTTGTTTCTTATCCACCCTTCGAGTATAGCCTTCTTCTAGGGAAACAGTTAATCCTACAGGCATTGTTCCTGTTTTCTTCAACGGAGTGATTCTATAATAAAATCAATTTTTTCATCAGTAGGCATTATCGGTAAATGACGCTTATGTTCACTGCGGTTATATGCAGCTATGATTGTATTATAAACATGATCTGAGACAGGCTTTGCTTCTAAAAAATCATCGATTTCGTCGTAGGTAATGCCATATGCATCCTCATCAAGACGTTGCGGTTTTAAATTTTCTAGATCGGCCGTCGGTTTTTTTTGGACCAGCGTGGCAGGAGCCTCTAAGTATTCTCCTATTTTTTTGACACGCCGTTTATTAAGCCCATATAACGGCACTATGTCACTTGCACCGTCTCCGTATTTTGTGAAAAATCCCATGAGTGCTTCAGCAGCATGATCAGTACCTATTACTAAACCTTGATGGGTGCCTGCAATCGCGTATTGAAAGATCATTCTTTCACGCGCTTTGATATTGCCTAAAACAAAATCTTGTTGATCGGCTGAATCAAAAACATGTCCTGCTGAGAGCAATGCTTGTAAGCTCTGATCACAGGTCTCTTTTATATTAACTGTCAATACGGTATCAGGCTGGATGAAATTAATAGCGGCTTGTGCGTCTTGTTCATCAGCTTGCTTACCATAGGGAAGCCTGACTGCAATGAAATGGCATGGGTAGGTCTCTTTCCTCAGGCCTTCAACAGCGAGCTGAGCAAGCCGGCCGGCGACGGTAGAATCCACCCCGCCGCTGATTCCTAAAACGAACGTTTTAAGCTTCTTTTGTCGAAGGTAGTCCATTAAAAAAAGCAGACGTTTATCGGCTTCTTGTCGAGGATCAAAGTGAGTAGCGACTTTAAGAGATTGGATAATATGTTGTTGTATTTCAACCTTATTCATTAGATTCCTTCGATCGATTTTTTATGCAACACGGGTAATTGTTTGAGTGCATGCTGCACCGCTTTTTTTATGATAAGCGTACTAACGCCCGTAAATTGTTGTGTTTCGCTAAAAAGGATAAGCTGTCCTTTTATTTTAAATCCCCAGGCAAAACAAACTGTACCGGGTGGAATACCATCCAGTGGATCGGGCCCAGTGATACCGGTGGTGGCAATCATAACATTCACTTCCTCATGCTCAGATAGCCCTTTTACCATTTCTCTCGCAACTGCTTCACTGGTCAAAGTATGTGCCTCGATAGTAGAAGGTTTGACCCCAAGGCATTTTTGCTTAGCTACCTCGCTGTAAAGTGTATAACCTAAAAACACGCAATCACCGCAATTACCTTGTTTGATAATGCTTGCGGCAATTTCACCACCGGTGCAAGACTCTGCAGTGGCCAAGACTAAGCGTTCGCTTTTTAAGTAATCAATAATCGCTCGTGCATTCATAGCATTAATCTTTCTCCAATAAAACCCCTTTTTTCCATCTATCGTATACCCTCTCAAACTGCTATCCATTAACAATAACACCGCCATTGGGGTGCAGTACCTGGCCTGCCATGTAAGAGGAATCTTCAGATGCAAGGTATACGTAAGCCGGTGCCATTTCACTCGGTTGACCAACCCGATCCATCGGTACCTGGCTTCCAAATTCTGAAACTTGCTTAGCTGTAAAGGTAGACGGTATCAAAGGAGTCCAAATGGGCCCCGGTGCAACCGCATTAACACGAATTCCTTTTTTTATTAGGTTTTGAGAAAGGGAACGCGTAAAAGAGACAATAGCTCCCTTGGTCGAAGAATAATCGATTAACTGAGCGTTTCCATGATATGCCGTTACAGAAGTTGTATTAATAATCGATGCGCCTTTTTTCATATAAGGTAAGGCAGCTTTTACCATATAGAAGTAGGAAAAAAAATTCGTTTTAAAGGTTTGTTCCATTTGCTCGCAACTGATATCTTCAAAATCCTGTTGAGGATGCTGTTCCGCACAATTATTCACCAAAATATCGACGCGACCAAAATGGTGTATGGATTGATCGATGACTTCCTGGCAAGCATCATAGTTCTGTAAATTTCTCGCAACAAGTATACATTCACCGCCTAATTTCTCAATAATGATCTTAGTGTCATTTGCGTCTTCATGTTCTTTTAAATAATGAACGACCACCTTGGCGCCTTCTAAGGTAAATAGACAAGCAACAGCTCGGCCAATACCGCTATCACCGCCCGTTATAATAGCAACTTTATCTTTTAATTTTTCACTTCCTTTGTAATGTGGCAGAAGGTATTCCGGTTGAGGTTTCATCTCTTTCTCTAAACCGGGCTGCTGATTTTGATGTTGGGGAGGTTGTTGATTCGTCATGATTGTTCCTTCAAATTAACGTTGTTTGTATAAGGAAAAGCAGATTAATGCTAGAGGTGATTTTCTTGGGAGGGCTTGACCCTCCCTTTAGAATTGCTGATTTTTGTGAGCTTAATGTTTGCGTTCGAAATCTTCTTTAAATTTTCGCATGTCTTTCCCGATTCGCTGCAAGGTTTCTTCTTCAATAATTTTTCTCACTTGCGGAAATAATTTTTCTTCTTCTTCGGTTGCATGATGTTCGACATCCTCTTGTAATTGTTTGATGCCTGCCTGCCAGTCCTCTGAATCCGATAGGTTTTTAAGCTTCATCATGAATTTTTTAGCACTGTGTTCTTCTTCTTTAAGATGCTTAATATGTTCCTGCCATTTTTTATGTTCTTTAAGTTGAGGATACCAAATTGTTTGCTCCATCTTTTCATGGCGAGTCAGTTCTTCAGTAATGGTTAAAAATAGTTTCTTTTGGGTTTCTTCGCGATGCTTAGGATCCTGTAGGTCCTGAAATAATTTTCTGACTTTATTGTGTTCTTGAACTAAAAAATCGATAGCATTCATTAAAAACTCCTTCATTCATATTTAAGATAATTTTTCATGGGTGCCAATGTCCGGCTGGTTACCCGTAATTGCTGCTTTTGCATATTTAAATAATTGAGTGACTTTAGTTCCTTTCCCTTGCCAATACTCGCCTTGATAGCAGGTAATTGCGAGTAGGGTGACGCTCGGGTCATCTTTTCCTTGAGGAAACCATGCTGCTACAAAAGGGTTCCAAAACTTGTCTATTAACCCTTTATCGTTAGAAAGACTTGCTCTTCCTGACAGTGACACATAGGTTTGCGCTTTGGGGCAACTAAAGGTCAAACAAACTTCCTCATGCTGTAGCGCTTCTGTTGTTTTTTCAGTGGGGTGATTGGTGAAAAAATAAAACACGCTATTAAAATCATCTTGAACTAGATGCATAGGGCGCGCTTGTAGAGCACTATCCTGACAAGTCACTAACATAGCGGTTTGCAAGGGCGCTACTAACTCCCAAACCCGTTTTTTTTCTTCACTCGTTAACATGAATAAATCCTCTTTATTGTTTTCCTAAAGCAAAAGTGCTTAATTTTAGGAAACCATGAATCCCAGTGCATTGCAAACTTCAAGCGCTTAAAAGTGTGAAGAGTGCTGGCTAGCGTTGAAACTTTTTGCCTGTAGGCTTAGATGGGCTTTTCGATGGCCGGCGGTAGATCTCAAGGATGGCTAATGCATATTCTGCTACGCGAAAAGCTTTCATATATTTTGGATTTTTTAGCTGTTTAAATAAACGCGTTAAAACAAATCCATAAATTCTCGCTCGAAAATATTGTGTTAATAATTTATAAATCATGCTTATCTCTATTGTTTATCTACTTCTAGTATAGATGGGTTTCAGGTTTCATCGTCTCATAGTTATTACAGAAAGAAAAATCCTGTAGAATGTTTTCTTTTTTACCAGCCTGATTTATTTAGGTTTTTTACTTATAAGATGAGTATGCCGTCAATATATAAAACCTTTGATCCTTCGGAACTTGAAAAACGATTTCCTTTTACGAATCCAGAGGGAACTTTTGCTCTTTATCCCTTTTCTAATGAAATAATCACCACTAGAAAAGGGATCAATATATTTGAAAAATTAGCTAAAAAAACCTCAAAAATCAGAGAGGTAGATGGGGATACAAAACCGGTCGGAGCAGCTTTATTGTTTGGGGAGTCTCATTTTTTATCCCTGTTGCCTCATTTCAAAGACCTAGGGATTCAGCTGGTTATCTTAGCGGATATTGAACCATTATCCAGAGATCATACTAAGTGTCTCATCAATTGTTTTGATAATGCTGAAAATATCGAATCTTTTATGCAGCTATATCAAGTGAATAACCCCATTGAACATAAAGATTTTGAGTTAGCTGATTTAATGGATTGCCTCAAAAGTAATAGTAATGAACCAGGGCATTTTCTGTTTGATGAAAATGCTTTTAATAACTGTAAAAAAGCAAGGGAGGGAGTACAGTATGCGCATATCCAATTAGATTTATTGGATAAAATAGCTTGCCAAAAACTTGGCCAATGGATATATGATGCTGGTATGTGCTTTAAATTTTTAAATTTAACCAATATTCATCATTATGATCCGCAAAATAAAAGAAGAACATCGGTAACGTCCTTATTACATTACTCCAAACCAGAGAATTATTTCATGATGTTTTCCGTTGATTTACCCGGTAATAGGGAAGCTTTCCTTCGGCTTAATGCAAAATTAAAAACAAAAAAACCGCTTGAAAAATACTTTAAATTAGCGACTTACGAAAATGTGCAGACTTATAAAAATAAGAAATTACAGGAGGATAAAAAATTGTGGAGTATTCAAAATACTTCTTCAATCAGTTGTGATAGTGCTCAGCGAATAAAATCTCATTTCAATTTTTTCTCCAGCGAACAGGAGTCCTTCAGTAATCAAAAGAAGCAGACAATTTTTGATATTCAAACAGCACCTTGGGACTTGAATTTATCTTTGAACAACGACCTTTTAATTTACAATAAATAGTAATAAATCCTTCTCTTGAGTTGCATAGGTAATTAGAAAAAATAGAAAAAAGATAATGGGATTTATTTAGATCGAATGTTAATATCTCCCTGGCTTTAATGTATCACAATATTTTTTATGAAAGAAAAAGGAGCTCACTATTGAGCCTCTTGTATTCAAAGTGTTCAGTTGTATTCATGAATTAAGGAAAATAATGAAACTTACAGCTCAAGAATTAACGGATTTGATCCAGAGAAATGGGGAACAAAAAACGTTTTTAATAGCTTGCGCTTATCGAGATATAACGAGCGTAAAAAAAATTATCGAAACGTATGGAAAAGCCATTGTAAAAACTTTCGGGGAAGTTTCAATAATGGTAAATCATAATGATTGGTATTCGTTGCCATTAAACCCGATGGCTGGAGAAAATGTGACGGTTGATTTTCTTACACAAACAACGACTGTTCCTGTCAAAGGTTATGGTGTTGATTTGGCAATTATGGGTAATAGATTTCCACTCGATAAGGCTAAGTTAGTTGATCCCGACCTTGTTGAGCTCGTTAAATTATTAATAGTTCAGGGTTGTCCTGTGCAAACCACAACCGTTGGAGAAGCACATCCGTTACACCGAATTTTAGACGAGGCACTACGCTTAAATTCCGATTCAAAGCTGAAAATCGTTGAGAGTCTATTGCAAGCAGGAGCAAATCCCTATGACTTTGAAGAGGTCGGATCAGATCTATTGCCCCTGGATAAAGTGAACTCAAAAAATTTCAGGGAAAAAATTATAACTATATACAGGAAGTATTACCCTTATTACAACGAGGGAAGGGTGCAAGAATTAAAACTAAATCAAATTAACAAAGGGAAAATCTTTGCAGCTATTCTAAATAATGAACCAGAGCGAGTTAAGGAAATACTCGATAGAAAGGGCAGTTTAAATTTGGATGAAAGTGTAATTTTCAGACATACACAGTACCCATTATTAGCGCTAGCGTGCATTTTATCCAGAGGCGAGATAGCGCTGCAATTATTAAGAGCGGGCGCCAAAGCAACGATCTCGTTCAGTGATGAAAAGGGAAAAAAAACGAGTCTTCTTTCCTTATGCATCGGCAAGCTAAACAAAGAGGTTTTTATAGAATTGTTAAGCAAAGGGGTGAATGTCAATGAAGTGGTTGAAGAGGATCCAAACGTCTCAATACCGCTCAGAGCATGGCATTTATTTTGCCTAGCAGGTGCTAAAGATTTGATTAAGCTTTTCAGTGAAAAATGTAGTCCTCTTTTACTCAGTTTACCTTCTTCGAAATATACACTTCATGATTTTTTCCATCCTGAGAAAAATCCAGAGATAAAAAGCATCCATGAAAAACTCTTAAAAAAACTAGAAGAAAAAAATCAAACACTTGAAATGATACGCCTACAATTCTATCGCCGATTTTATGAAACACTGCAACCGGCCTTCGAGGCTCAGGATAATCTAAGAATGGAAAAGGCACTTGATACATTTATTTTGCAATTGGTTGAAGAGGAAGCCTCGATATTTTTAGATATTCTACTTTCTAGCAAACATGGCATTCGCTATCCTTCTGCCAAATGCGATTTTGTGAAAGATTTCATGGAAGAATGTCGTCAAAGAATTTTACCCATATGGGAGTTGCATCAAACATTTAAAGAGTTTTTTCAAGGCGGTAATGCAAATCATCAAGAAATTTGTAAAATAATCGATCAAATTAGTCTGGGCTCATCGCAACAGCGTCCGCTGACATTATTTACATCAAAAGCTGCAAGCGATAAGCCGCTTAGAAACATATCGATTTGCACACAGAAAAAAACCGCTGTAATGTCTGCAGGATTATCTCTTTGGTCTAAATCGGACGTTATTCACTTAGAAAAAGAGACTTCTCCTAAATATTCATCCTCGCCATGCTGCAATGGGATAAATTAATGTTAACGATGCTATCAATAGCCCAACTTTAAAATTTATTGTCGTCTTCGCCTTTTTTACCCTTGAAAGCGGTTTTTAAAAAACGAATCAATTTGGGTTTCCAGGTAAAATAGGCACAAGAAAGGAAGTAAAAGACGAGCATTGATGGGAGCGAGGGATCTTCTTGAAAAAGGTAATAACTTTGTAAAAAACCTAAGGTGACTAAAATCCCACTTTGCAGAGCGGCCTTGCGTCCATTTTCTTTCAGAAGGGTATTAAAACTTTTTTGTGCGTCTAAATCTGTCATGAGCTCATCTTGAAAATAAAGTTTATTGTAAGCCAAATCTAGTTCTCATCAAAGAGAATAAATTGCTAATCAATGAATGATAAGTGCTTAATTAAAACATATTGCTGCAGTTTCTTCAAGCAAGAGGTTGAAAATTAAAGGTTAGTTTATTAGTTGAGATAGCCGTCGATTGTAACCGCGCTATGCTCTAAAAGGCCTATATTTGTTTAGTTGAAGCAGTTTCATATGAAATATATTTATGCTATAATTTCATATGAAAGGAGTGCTTAACGATGATTCTAAATAACCCTCGCGTACAAAGAGAAAGAGTACTTAGTAAAGCTATCTGCAATTTATCGCAGTCTTATGGCTTTTCGGGTAAAGAGTTGAGCGAAATTACAGGAATGAGTGAGGCGAGTGTTTCTCGTCTTTATCAAGGAAAAAAACTTATTTCTGCAGGCAGTAAAGAAGGGGAGATAGCCGTATTATTGATTCGAATTTACAGAAGCTTAAATGCAATGGTTGGAAATAATCACGAAAAAGCAAAAGCATGGCTAAATCATAGCAATCACTATTTTCAAAATAAGCCGATTAATGCATTGAAAAGTATTTCAGGATTAGTCCAAGTGCTTAATTATCTAGATGCGATGCGTGGCAAATTATGAGTATTTGGAGGGACTGCAATGGAGAAGAACAGTATCGTCTTTTAAATCTTTCTGCCTGGCGAGTTGTCGAAGCGCAGCATATTTCGAGCACACGCGATTTGGTTGATAGCCGCGAAGAGCATGAGCTTCTGGAAGATTTACTCGAAGAATCAAAACCAGCGGTGCAAGCTCAGCATCATTATTTACTTTTTACACCCTTTAGATACCCACCCTTAAAACAAGGCTCTCGTTTTGGTTGCGTATACGAGCCTGCTTTATGGTATGGTTCTATTGAATTACCCACAGCCTTAGCAGAAGTAGCCTATCATCGCTTAAAATTTTTTAAAGATAGTACTGCTGATCTTGGATATATCGAAATTCCGATGACAGCCTTCAATGCGTTTGTATACACAAAAAAAGGTATCGACTTAACATTGCCTCCCTTTGCGGCTTATCAAGATAAAATTTCAGATAAACATAGTTACGGGTTTAGTCAGCCCTTGGGAGCGGAGATGAGAGAGGCTGCAATTGAAGCTTTTCTTTTTATTTCGGCACGTGCAAAGAAGTCCGCTAAGAATGTTGCAGCATTTACACCTGACGTTTTTAAGAAAAAGAAGAGTGAATACATCAGTAACCAGCAAAACTGGAGATGTCTGGCGTCCAAAGCGACGATTGAATTTACACGATACGATTGTATTTCTCATAAGACCAGTGTTTTTTCCCAACTCGATTTTTTATAACGAATAGCGAGTACTTTCGTTTTTACTGCTCTACTTTTCTGCCCCCTTTGTATTATTCATCCTCAGCATTAGCTTGTTGTGGTTGTTCTGATTCCCTGACAATTATGCCGATGGCTTTTGCTTTGGCAGATTGATGCCTTGCTTGTAGTTCAATATCGATGTATCGATCCGTTGTCGCGCTGGAACGATGACCGGCGTCGTCTCTAACGTGCTCGCGAGGGCGTGTTTTCACATCCTCGGAAATACCGGTATGCCTCAACCAGTGGACAGTAGCTGCCATTAAATTATCTGCTTCTTCTTGCTGCCCAGCTTGACGTAGATTTTCGGTGGCTAGATCGAAACAATACTGTACAAGCCTGCGAATAGGAACGGGATCACTAATAGGGCCCGTGCCACGTATTTTAGGAATAAGGGGGGTATTATCTGCTGGAGAAGGTAATGGGGTTAAGGCGAGAAATCGCCGCCAACGCATTAAGCTTTCAAGCATAGCATCACTGACAGCGACTTGACGCTCTTTGTTTCCCTTACCAATGGTTGTGAACCACCAATTACCATGGACATCTTTTGAGAAGTCGTTCATGGTAGGAATCCATCGTTCACTGGCAACTAGCTCGGAAATACGAAGGTACATGCCGAACAAAATAGATAAAATGAAAAGGGTTCGCTCATGTTTATGGGGGTCAGTTTGCGCTAATTTTTCAGCTACTGCTAGGACAATATCCCACTGATTTAAACTCAGGCGTCGGATAGGCGCTTTTTGTTGACGCTTTCGAATAAATTTACTTTTTTGCCGTATAAGTGCAATAGGGTTGGCAACTAAATATTCTTCTGTAATTAAAAAATTAAAATAAGTGCTCAAAATGGCGAACGTGATTTGAATCGAGCTTTGAGCCATTTGAAATTGTTCGATACGGGGGATTTGCCCTTGCTTACGCGCTGCTTTACTTATGCTCACCACAAACGGACGCCAGTCTGGATTGGGAGTGCGTTTACCATTTTTTTCAATAAACCGAGGTACCTTCTGTAAACTTATCCAGTCAGCGGGAGGAGCTTGGCAGAAGCGAATAAAATGCTCGAGATCATCACGTGTGAGTTCAGCAAGGCTACAGTTTTTAATGTGCCAAGCCCATTGGAGTAAACGTTCAGTTTCACGGCGGTAGCTATTAAATGTACCTAGGCTGCCGGTATAACTTTTTAAAAAGTTTAACGTGTGATCAAAGTCTTTTTGATACGTTGATGAGGGAAGCTTTACATTTTCATGATTTTTATGCAGAGACTGCAAATTATCAAAAAGGGGTAGAAGCGGTTTATCCATTGTTATCAATGTCTTAAAACGAAGAAAGCAAGTAAGTTAAGATAACGAGATTACAGTCTAATTACTATACTTGATAAGAAAGAAAATACACAAATTTTCAGAGAGGTATGTTCTAGAGTCGCTGAGATAAGGATGCTATGCTAATGAGAAATAAGGGTTTAATGTAAGGCCTGAAATTTGGTCTAGCTTAGGGTCGTTGTTCGTAAGGAGGAGGTCATGTTGGGCAATAAGGTAAGTGCAATTGTAAGTAACGAGGCAAGGTTAGAACGGATCATCCATCGCTTATTATTAAAAACCGTTGACCGTCACGCGATTAGCATCCAAGGGTCGCCAACCCAAATTGCTGAAAAGTATGGAACCCCTTATGTGGAACCGAGTGTCATTCAGCAAAGTAACAATCCACCCAAGCAAGAGTTTTTCTTAGAAGATGATTATGGGTGGGCCTTAGGCTTTTCGTTCGCCATTCCTTTTTTCCTTTGTATAGTAGTTGCTGTCTTTTTGCTAGGAGATGTTCAGTCCATCAAAGATAATCTCATTTACGGTAGCTTAGGCGCGGTGGTGGGCTTGTTCGCGGGATGGGCTGTTGCTACATTGGTAAAGCATCATCAAAAACGTTGGATCCAAGCGCAGGAAAGTCGTGGCGGATTTGTATTGTGGGTGACGGTCACATCAGATGAGCAAGCGATGAAGGTTGTGCGCATCTTAAAGAGGTTTCGAGCACATGCCATTCGCCGAGAATAAAACGCTGGAAAGCAAGCATCATGAATAGCTTAAACATAACAACAAAGTCAGTATAGTACAGCCAGTTTATTCAAATGAACTGATTGCCTATTTCTAAGCAGGGTTTTAGTGATAAGGCTAATCCCTGAGCGATTGCTTCAATCGATGTAGCGTTTTGTAAGTGTTCTTGGTTTGTTTCAACTTCCAAGCCTAAATAATCTGTTGGGCTGAAGCGCTTCCGAAGCGTTGTGGTAAAACCATTGCTTTTTCCAAGATAAGGGTAATTCATTCGAATGCGAAGTGTTTTTTCGGCCTTTTTAAGATTTTCTTGCCAATAATAGGCTAAATTTTTTTCACGAGATCGTTGAGGATCATATAGGAAACCAATATCTGCTTGTCGGATTTGGTTTTTTAGGATCGGTGTAAAACTATGAATAGATAAATGCCATATTTGATAACCGTCTTGGATGTATTCTTGAATTCGATGAATGACATTTTCACGAAAAGGCAAATGATAGTGAGTGATAAGCTGGTGTTTTTTTGCGTGAGGCCATGGTTCGGTGATCTCTGAAAAACAATGAGGATGAGTTAAACTGCGATTACAATCAATCAATAATCGACTAACGGTTGCTTCTACCAGTTCACACTGAAAAAAACGCTGAAGATGCCGTGCAATTGCTTGCGCACCTATATCAATACCGCGATGTGTCTCTAATAAATCACTATAGGCTTCGAAATCTGATTTATAGAGAGCTGGAATGTAATTTACAGCGTGTTCGCAAGTTAATAAAAGTATCTGTTTAGGTACTATATGATTAACTGACGTCATTTGTTCCATAGAACCTCTTAACGAACTATAAATAATTGATTATTTAAAAGGCACTGGCTGAGTTGATGGTAAAGCTGATACAGTATATTTGACTGCGTATTGCCTTTGTATGCATTGAGCAGACGCTCGCTCAAATTACCATAAGAAAGAATGTATTCTAGAATTTTTTGGGTGGAATGATCGAGATCGGTCGAAACTTTCTCAATCAATGCTGCCCATATTTCTCTACTTGTTCGCGTCTTGGGCGATAAGCCCCATTGTTCAGATAAGGTGCGATCTTCCAGTGAACTTTCTAATCCACTGCGTAGATTTTCCTCATAAACAGCTTTCAAACGCGCTGTTTCTGGTGGGCTTTCGATATAACGATCGGTTTGCATCACCCAAAATTTTAAAACACTCCAAATTAAAGAGGCAATCGCCATGTCGGCAGCAACACATTCTTGAGAATCTACGATCCGGATTTCGATGGATTTTCGTTCAAATTTTGGTATTGCGGCCCGTGAATTTAACCATTCATATTGTAAAATTCCTTCGGGATCAAAAGGAGCAATAGAACGGTACATAGGCGTTAATATCCGTTCTCGATAATCACTTTCGGTACATATGAAATCCGGAATAATATCACCTGCGATTTGAGGGATCGCTTTTTGATTATTACCATATACATGTAAACGTGAGTCTTTGATGCCTGTTTTTTTACCTTCTAAAAAGGGGGTGCTTGCGGCAATCGCTGGAATCAATGGTAAAAAAATTCGTATCGCGTTGTGCAAGCGACAAAACTCTTCATCATTTGCGAACGGGAAGTTCAAATGCATGCTTTGCAAATTAGACCAGCCGTGTCCTTGGCAATTGAAAATGTGATGATATTTGTCGTAAATGTCTTGATTGCCGTGCGGCCAGCGCTGAGTCTCAAGCTGGGGTGACATCCAGGGGTGGGCTCCGGTGGGAAGAAGACAGACTCCTTGTGCCGCAAGAAGGGGTTGCAATTGTTGGATTGCCTCTTGAAAATAATCCCCGAGTGGCGCATTGCGCGGATGAGGGGTCGGGTTTTTAAACTCTAAAACATGCATCACCAGTTCGTTGCTGATGGCAATATTACCTAAATCAATCTCATTTGGAGGCGTAGTGCAAGGATGATTTAAGTGTTTTGATAAAGCTTCTAAGATACTGTCGCTGCAAGGTTTAACATTAAGCGTGTCCTTTTCGACCAGCATGTATTCAATTTCAATCCCAAAGACGGAAAATAAAGCGTAATCAGACATATCCATGCTTCCGGCGAATGCGTTTTAAAAAAACATCCATAATTTGTTGGTAAAGAGTTTCTCCGACGATATCATCTTCAATGCCAGAGTCAATATTGGGGTTATCATTGATTTCAATCACATAATGTTTATTTCCTTGGCTTTTAATGTCTACTCCATACAGGCCATTTCCAATCAAACGTGTTGACTTGAGCGCTGTTTTGAGAATGGATTTTGGCACTTTTTCTAGAGGTATTGTTTCGGTGTCCCCCATTCGATTATCTTTTTTAGCGCCCCAATTATAGATTTGCCAATGGTTATTAGCCATGTAATAACGGCAGGCAAAAATGGGTTTGTTATCCATTATACCAATACGCCAATCGTAATCGGTAGGGATAAAAGGCTGAATAAGGATGAGGTCAGAAATTTTAAAGAATTGTGCGATCGCTTTTTCGAAAGATTTTTTATCATCTAATTTGATAACGCCACGGGAGAAAGCACTGTCTGGTCTTTTTAACACGCAGGGAAATTCAATATTAGGATGCTTCTTATCATATTTACTGATGAAATGTGTTTCTGGGATCAAAATTTGATGACTGCGCAATAATTCGGCAAGATAAACTTTATTGCTGCATTTAATAATGGATTGAGGATCATCAATAACGACTAAATTTTCTTGGGTGGCTCGGCGTGCCATGCGGTAAGTGTAGTGATTCACACCTGTCGTTGCGCGTATAAATAGGGCGTCATACTCTGCTAACGATTTACAGTCACTTTTATCGATAAAATCGATATCCAGCCCCATGCCTTCGCCGACATGTGTGAAAAGATCTAAGGCTTTTTTATTCGAAGGCGCGTTGGGTTCGCTTGGATCAATTAGAATAGCAAGATCATGGAACCGCTGTTTTTTTCGCCATTGGTGAAAGCGTTTTTTAGATAGATATTGTTCGGCCGCAGCTTCCATAAATGCTTGATGGCGGTTAGGAACATCATCGAGCGATAAAATTTCCAGACTTTTAATAGACCATTCTTTTTTACGCTCTAAGTGAAAGCGGATTAACGGAAGCGGGAAGAGGCCATGTAATTTCCTAGCAAGGTTCATATAACATTTTGCGAGGTTTTGACCAAAATAGAGACTCAACACAAAAGTATCTGCCTTTATTTCACGTAGGCTACGCTGAATAGATTCGTCTAAGGACTGTGAAATAAATCTTGAGAGCTCTGTACATAAGGTGTCTTGGATGCTATCCACTGAAGGAATAACTTTATGGTTGCGCGCTTGTGCTAGCAGTGATACATAATATCCAATGGTTTGGTGATGGTAGGATTTACACAAGTTGATGACACGAATAGATTTACTTTGAAAGCGATTGTTATTCGATAAATAATCCGATGCTTCTAATATAGTTGCGTTGGGGCTTAAGAACGCCCAGCCCGAAGGATCGTCTGTAACAATTACTGTTTCCATGGCTGCCCTTTCGGTTGAATAATAATGAGATTTGCATCATAGGTTAAGACGCCCATCATAATCGCGTTGATTAAACGTGTGCTGCTCACTTTGTAATAATGGTCGTGAGAGATAGGGTTGGCACGATGAGGATCTGCGACGATTACGCGTTTGAGTTTAGGATCATACCCGCATAGAACAACGAAATGCCCACAAGGAGTACCTCGTATATCATCATAGATAGCTTCTCCGCCGATATAACGTTCTCGAGAACTTCGATAGAGATAAGTGGCACTTAATCCGGTAATGATTGGAATATTTTTAAGAAAATAGCTTTTTAATAGTTGAAGCGTAAGTGTACGAAATCGGACTTCACCACCTAAGGCAAGAAAATTTAAATAGGCTTTACTGGACTGGGTAATGTGCTTACTTCGTTTATATTTATTTTGGGCTTTTAATTTAATTTTAAGAAATGACTGAGAAGCATTGCCTTGGGTATCAAACCACGTTGGATCAAAAATGTCTAAGTTATTGGTGTAAATAACGACATTGAAATCCTGTTGTAAGGCGTGATTACCTAACATTGGCCCCAGTGTTCCACCCGAAAGGGAACGTTCGACGTTTTTCACAACTTTGCTTAAATTGATGTCCAATCCATAATAATGATAAATAGCATGCAAGCTCGTAGGGCCGCATGTTTCATCATCAGGTTGAGCATTAATTTGTAAATTAATCATCAGCACTTGTCCCCTAAACCGCGGGTTAGGTTCCTCATACTTCGCTTGAATAATTCATGAGGGAATCTGGTATTGCAGCATTACTGCTATATCAAGCCTCATACTTTAAATTTATGTCTGAGGCAGGAATTTGTCAAATGGAGTAAAGCACTATGCATGCGGTTTACGGAATTACTCTGCACGATTTTTTTATTTTTTTAATGGGCCTGTACGCGGAGATTTAGATGGAATCCCTTCTTTTATCACTTCCTTGGATGCTGATTCAAAAAGCTTGTGTTTGTCACTATGTACATGAAGTTTCTTTTCTGGGCGTCCCTTGCGGTAAAGATCATCCTTCCCTTGCTGATGAGTTTCCAGTGTAGTATTGGGGTTGTTTTGATTCAAATTACTGTTAATTACTTTAGCATTTTTTCTTGCGTTGTTCATTTGCGCATGGCCAGCGTGTCGCACTTTATGTTTCAGGAAGCCTCCACCAGCTTTAGTAACTTGAGGTTTATCTTTATGTTTGACTGGATGAGTTTTAGGAATGTTTTCTTCAATCTCTGATATCGTTGGAGGCTCAGTAGTGACCGAATGAGGATTTGTTCGTTTTCCAAGTGCAGTTTGTATAACGTTCTCTTTTGAACGAATCGTTTTATTGCCTTTATTGATTGTGTTCCTTTCGAAACCTCCCGCAATCTGATTTCCAGCAGCCCTCATTTCAGGTGTTATAAGTTCACTCGGTTTAATCCCGATGGAAAGTAATTTCCTTGATAAAAAACGATTTTTTTCAGGTAATGTTGATTTATTATCTAACATCGCTTGAAAAAAAGTTGGCATATCTACAATAGGTAGAGGTGAAATGCGATTATGAAAAGAGAGGACTTGTTTTTGTATAATTTGAGTAAAAAAATTAATTGCTTGATGGTTAGCATCGTTATCTGTTGATATATCCGGCGCTGCTAAAGCATTGGATTTTAATTTGTAAAATAACGTCTCGTGATAAGTATCAATGTCCCCTTTGGATTTTATTAGGGTACTTACATCTTTTAATGCTTGTTCTGCATTAATAAGCAATTCATCAGACGACTGATTGGAATTTTTAAGTGAGTTTATATATTTTTCCAACGGTTGTCTGGCGTTAAATTCTTGATGTGCCCAAAATATTGTTTTGAATATATTATCATTATCTGGGCCACATTTTTCCATCAACGCCTTGTAGTATTTATCCAAAGCCTTACGTTTTTCTGATGGTGGTAACGCACTCATCAATGTGTCGTAAGCTCGTCTTGTTGCAAGGTCAACGAGATTATTTGCAGGAGTATCTTTAAGCTCCTTGATCATTTCATCGATGTTCATTACTAAACTCTCTGATTAATTTTTACCTATATTTAGTTTAAATATACATCATAAAGTAAAAATTTTGCAAAGATAGGTTTAGTGTGTAAGAAGAAATTGGTTTAATTGATGTGATACTTAGTACGTTCTTGCAAGACGTTCGTATCACTAGATTCTGGTCGTTTCATCTGCAGTTTTTCATTAGCGAGTGTCTCTACCCGTGCTGGTGTTATAAGGCTTGCCTGTTCCAGTAACAATTTTCCCCATTGAATTTGTAATTGATAATGTTGTTTTTCAAGTTTTTGCAACTCACTAATATTGATGCGGTTTGCATTTGTAATGTAAATCATTGCAAAGGCACTGATTAACAGGATTAACCACATTAATAATAAAAATGAGAGCGGTTTGGAGAATCGAACGTCGAGTAAACGGCCTCTAAAAAAATCACTTTTATAAATGGCTTTGGCAGCTGCGTTCATTGTTCTTTTATCCTTTGCTCATGCAACGTTTCTCAGCGATACGAAGCGTGGCGCTTCTTGAACGAATATTATCTTTAAGCTCTTCTTCATTCGCTTTAATCGCGCCACCAATCGGTGAAAATTGATACTGTTTTTTTTCTGCACCAACTTCAGCCTCTAGCAGTTGTACAGGAATTTCTTTGGGTAAATGCTTAGAAGTGGAAAGGTTTTTTTGCCGCAGGAATTGCTTGACGCAGCGATCTTCAAGCGAATGAAAGCTAATGACGGCGAGACGTCCGCCAACAGAGAGGGTATCTAAAGCAGCGTCAAGGGCTGCTGCTAATTGTTCCAACTCTTGATTAATATGAATCCGTATGGCTTGAAAAACCCGGGTGGCGGGGTGCTTATGTTTTTCCCAGCGAGGGTGAGCTTGTTTGACAATGGTTGCTAGTGCTTGTGTGGTTTCAATCGGTTCTAACATTCTAGCTGTCACAATCGCTTCGGCGATGCGTTTGGCGAAGCGTTCTTCGCCGTATTTTTTAAAAATAAACGCCATTTCTTCCGCATCGGCTTCTGCAATGAATTGCGCCGCCGTTAACGATTGAGTAAAATCCATCCGCATATCGAGCGGACCATTTTGCATAAAACTAAAGCCACGTTCAGGATTGTCTAATTGAGGGGAAGAAACACCTACATCTAAAAGAATTCCATCGATCTTTCCTGTGAGATTTCGATCATCTGCCCATGCTTTTAAGCTACCAAAAGGGCAGTGAAAAATCTTAAAAGAGGGTACATCATGAAAATATTTTTTTGCATGTTCAACGGCTTCGGGATCTTTGTCTAAGGCATAAAGTTTTCCATCAGAAGATAACTTTTGTAAAATCGCACGGCTATGCCCTCCACGACCAAAGGTTCCATCCAGGTAAATACCAGACGCTTTAATATTTAGTCCTTGAAGCACTTCATTTAGTAGCACGGGTTGATGTAATGTCATACGTTATGACTGTGAGTTATAAGGCTAATTTGTTGTTGATGATTATTCACTATTTTTGCACATTAAAGAGAATATTCCAACGACTAGCTATCCTCGGTTAAAATAAGAGGGCTAACCTTACGATAAATACCGATTAAAGCCAAAGGAAATTTTAACATTCATGAATAAAAAACATGCTGTGCGGGTATTCATCATCGCTTCTTTTTTCATTTTTTTATGGGTTGCTTTGCTATGGAGAGTGGTCGATTTAACGGTGATCCATCGTCAATTTTTACAAGGACAAGGAAATGCACGCAGTGTGCGAGTCGTAGATGTACCGGCCTATCGTGGCATTATCGTCGATCGCAATGGTGCACCTTTAGCCGTGAGCACGCCCGTTAAATCGCTTTGGGTGAATCCTAAATTATTTACCCCAACTTCTGAGCAGTTGAAAGCATTGTCTCGCTTGCTACAAATACCCGAAAAAACGTTAACTTTGCATGTAAAAAAAGCAGCTCACCGAGAGTTTCTCTATTTACGTCGTCAATTAACGCCAAAGAAGGCCAAACAAGTTGCTGACCTAAAGATTGCTGGCTTAAATTTCCAGCAAGAATTTAAGCGGTATTATCCAGCAGGAGAAACGTCTGCTCAATTACTTGGTTTTACAAACATTGACGATCAAGGCATTGAAGGGGTCGAATTTGCTTATCAACAGTGGTTAATGGGTAGCAATGGAAAAAAAAGAGTGGCAAAAGATCGTCGAGGGCAAGTGATTGCAGAACTGGGCGTTTTACGAGAGCCTCATCCCGGCCATGATCTCATGTTGAGTATCGATCAACGCATTCAATATTTGGCGTACCAAGCTCTCAATAATACCTTGAAAAAATTTGCAGCGAAATCAGGTTCTGTTATTGTGATGGATAGTATGAATGGCGAAATTTTAGCGATTGCCAATGCGCCATCATTTAATCCAAATGCACGCGGTCATTATTCGGAGGATCGCTATCGCAATCGTGCTGCTACGGATCTGTTTGAGCCAGGTTCCGTGATCAAACCTTTTAGTGTGGCCAGTGCACTTAGTAGTGGGCGCTTCAAACCTGAGACATTGATAGATACAAACCCAAGTTGGATGCAAGTTCAAGGCAAGACAATCAAAGACGTACATAGTTACGGGATTCTCGATGTCACCGGTGTGCTTCAGCATTCTAGTAATGTAGGTATTACTAAAATGGTTTTATCGCAGCCGCCAGAACATTTAATCCACCTTTTTCAATCGGTAGGATTAGGACAACGTACGGAAAGTGGTTTTCCGGGGGAAAGTGAAGGCTCAATTGTCCATGTTAAAGATGCGAATCCTTTTGTGTTAGCTACGCTTGGTTTTGGTTATGGTATTTCCGTAACAGGATTGCAACTTGCCAAAGCCTATGGTGTTTTTGCAAATCAAGGACGGTTGTTACCTTTAAGTTTTCTACATGATAAATCAGCAGAAAATGTACCTGTACAGGGACAAGCTGTTATCGATGAAAAGACCGCAAAGCAAGTATTAATTATGATGGAATCGGTCTTAGGTAACGAGGGCACGGGTAAATTGGCACGCGTGCCAGGATACCGAGTTGCAGGTAAAACCGGCACAGCTCGAATAGCGAGTAAAAACGGATACGAAGTTAACCGACATATTGCTAGTTTTGTCGGTATTGCGCCGGTTTCCCACCCACGTTTGGTTGTTGCGGCAGTGATATTTGAACCAACGATGACAAGCTATTATGGCGCAGCAGTGGCAGCTCCTCTCTTTTCAGAAGTCATGAAAGGAGCGCTAAGGATCTTGGATATCGCACCTGATCACCCAGATCAGTTATACTCTTCTTGATGAAGCTCAATGAATTAATGCATCCTTGGTCGGATGCTTCTTTTCCAGCATTTGAAATCTTAGGCTTAGACAATGATAGCCGACGGATTAAGCCTGGCTTTTTATTTTTCGCTTATCCCGGTCATCAGACGGACGGTCGTTTATTTATCACGCAGGCATTGTCAGCGGGTGCTAGTGCCATTGTTTATGAACCAGCGCAATGGCCAGCCGATGTGCCCAAACCTCCGAGATCAATCAGTTTTGCTGTGCAACGTTTAGCCGAATGCCTGCCGGCGATTGCTAGTCGCTTTTATCTAGATCCCAGTCAACAATTATCAGTGGTGGGTATTACAGGCACAAACGGGAAAACCAGTGTTGCTTACCAGCTCACGCAAGCGGAACAATTATTGAATGGGAAGGCAGCTTACATTGGCACCATAGGGCAAGGGATCTTGCCTAAGTTATCGGCCACAGCGAATACTACACCTGACGCGCTATGCTTGCAGCGATGGCTTGCTGAATATCAAACAGAAGGTGCTCGTCATGTCTTTCTTGAAGTTTCTTCTCATGCCCTTTGCCAAGGACGCGTCGATGGCGTAGCATTTACACAAGCTATTTTTACAAATTTAAGCCATGAGCATTTGGACTACCATCAAAATATGGAAGCTTATGCCAAGGCCAAATCACAGCTTTTTACCTACACCTCTTTAAAATCAGCTATCTTGAATCAAGATGATCCGTATTCGCAACGCATGCGCAAGGCTGTTGTTGCACCCCAATGCCAAATTCTGACTTATGGCCTTGATACCAGCGCTGATGTTAGCGCTTCTGAGGTTGAAGTAGGTATGGCCGGTTCTCAATTTCAGCTCAGCTCTCCTTGGGGTAATGCGCTCATCCGCATAAGAACTGTCGGTTTATTTAATGTCTACAATGCATTAACGGTACTGGCAAGTCTACTTGCTCGAGGCTATTCACTGACGATAGTATCAGCCATGATGAAACAATTGACGGCTCCTCCAGGACGTATGGAGGTTGTCAGTCAAGAGCCTTGTGTGATTGTCGATTATGCCCATACACCAGACGCACTCGAGCAAGCATTAAGGAGCTTGAATCGCGTCAAAAAAGGACGACTGTTAGTGGTTTTTGGTTGTGGCGGTAATCGTGATACAGAAAAGCGTCCGCAAATGGGTGAAATTGCAAGTCGATATGCCGATCAAATTATTTTAACAAATGATAATCCTAGACGTGAGAATCCTAGGGAGATATTAAATGCAATCTCAAAAGGTATTCCTTCTTCCTTTAAGTGCCTTGATAGGATCGAAGATCGTAAGCAAGCAATTACTCAAAGCATTTCTCTTATGAGTAAGCAAGACGTTTTATTAATAGCGGGGAAGGGGCATGAGGATTACCAAGAAGTAGGGGCCGAGCGCTATGCTTTTTCTGATCAAGAGGTTGTACGAGACATTCTAGGTAAATGTTAATTCTTTCCAACGAGATGTTCAAAGCGATGCCCCTCTACAGCATACCGACAAAAATCATGTCGATTTCGATGAGCGGCACGTAATGTGAGAAAAGTGTTACTCAACGCTTCTCTAAGGTTACTGTCTTGATCTGGGAGAGTCTCTACACTTGTTTTTAAAGCGATAGTTTCAGGGTAGGGGCTGTAGAGGTGAGATATCCAATCTTGCCAGTTCGTGTTTATAGCTGGCAGAGCTAATGGGCACCGGGTACTAGCCCCTTGGAAGTTTGGTAAAGGCAAGGAAAGTGCCTCATGGATTTTTTTGCTGAGTAAAAAAATTGCGTTGTCTTTGGCTTCTTTTGAATGCCCTGCAATATGGGGTGTGCAAAGCGTTGCGTACTGCACAATGGCTGGGTTAATAGCAGGTTCGTCTGAAAAAACGTCTGTACAGTAAAAGATTTTATTTTTGTTTGTGAGTAGCGCCGCCTCATCGACAATACCGCCACGTGCAGCATTAATAATGACCGACTTATGGGGCAACTTGCTTAAAAAATTTTCGTTAATGAGATGATAACTAGGATAAACAGGGCTTTTGTGGAGATTAGCGTGTACACAAATCAGTGGGCAATCGCTAAGCTCTGACAGGCTTGCGCTCTGAAAAGTAGGTTCTTTTAACTGCTTTAAAGGGTCGTAGTGGACGAGATCATAACCCAGATAATTTAAGCGTCTGGAAATTTCCGTTCCTACCGCCCCAACGCCAATGATTCCTGCTTTTTTGATGTTAAAGCCTACATGTTCTTCTAAAAACGCGAGAGTAGCTATGACATAATCAGCGACAGCTAGGGCATTACTTCCTTGTGCATCAAAAAGTTGAATGTTTTTGTTTAAAAGTGCTTTTTTATCAATATGATCCGAACCGCTGCTGGCTGTACCAATGTACTCCAAGGCGGTTGCCTGTGCCAATAGAGTATTATTGACTTTCAGGGTTGAACGACATACCAGAATCGATTGATTGGGTAATAAAGAGAAGAGCTCACCTAAAGAATGATAGTAAGTGATCTTAAAAGGTGCTGGAAACGCGAGGTCTAAATGAGGTAAGGTTGCGTCGGCAAGGATTTTCATTGAAAAAAAGACCTCTTAAGAAGGCTATTCTAGCCCTGATTGCTAAGTCAGTGTAAGAAAGAAGACATCATTTAAGATATCATTAGTTTAACTGAAGGTTGGTCATTTTTACAATTTGAAAAGAGATATCCCTATCAGTGTTTATTTTAAAAATTTTAGCTGACGCGATCCGTTTTAGAAGGAAATGTTCTAAGCCCGATTTAAAAAATGTTAAGAAAGAGGAGTAAAAATAATGCGTTTTGAGTGTTGGTTCGCTGCCATGCGACGTACTGAGATAATGATTTTAATGACAATAATCACTTTATTATCTTATCTTTACGTTGATAAAAGTTTAGCTGCTTACTGTCACGGCTTCGATTTCCGAGACGAATGGCCCTGGCTGCTATGGATAACTTTTCTTGGTGGGAGTAAAATTTGGGTACCTAGTTTATTCATTTCAGCGTTATTTTTTCGTTACGTTCTCATTAATTCCTGCTGGGAAATGCGGTCTTGGTTTTTATTTTTTTGCATCGCTATTCCTGACACCTTATGTTGGCTTTTGAAAATGACCTTAGGTCGTGCTAGGCCTGTTCTTTGGTTTAATGAACAGCTTTTTGGGTTTTATGGTTGGCAACAAGATCCTACTTTTTGGTCATTTCCATCTGGGCACACCACAACCATCATGGGCTGTGTTTTTGGATTAAGTATTCTGTTTCCAAAATACATCCGCGCGTGGCTATTAATGGGTTTTGTTGTTTCCTGCTCCCGAATTTTACTGACGTATCACTACGTTAGTGATATCCTAGTCGCGGGCTACCTAACCCTACTCGAAGTCGGTGTTATATTTGCTATGATGCAACGCAAAGGTTGGCTTAAGTTAGCGTGGGCAAATCCCACATATTTGACAAATGTTGCCGTTAGATAGGATTTCACCGTTGAAAGATCGCGCAGAAATTTCCATTATTGTTCCTGTTTATAATGAAGAGGATAACGTTGTTCCTTTGTATCAGGAAATTGTTCAGGCTTTAAAAGTAGAAAATGTCTGCTTTGAAGTGATTTTTGTCGATGATGGAAGTACAGATAAAACAAGCGATCGATTGCAAATGCTTCGTACAGAGGCGCTAAACCTTCGCGTCGTTCAGCATGCGAGAAATTATGGGCAAAGTGCAAGTATTTTTAGTGGGGCAAAAGCTGCCATCTATCCTTTATTAATCACCTTAGATGGTGACGGGCAAAACGATCCTAAAGATATTGCGAAATTGATTGTTTCTTTCCAGCAAAATACCTCAGAAAAACCACAAAATGCGGAACGATCTACTTTTTCTAAGCCATGTGTGGTTTTTGGCATGCGTGCAAAACGAAAAGATTCCCTTTGGCGCATTATTGCTTCTCGCGTGAGTAATGGAGTGCGTCAATGGTTACTTAAGGATCATTGTACAGATACTGGCTGTAGCTTAAAGCTATTTCCGCGGCAGGCATTTTTAGAGTTGCCTCATTTTAATCATTGCCATCGATTTTTGCCTGCACTTTTTCAACGAGCTGGATTTGAGCTAATCAACATCCCTGTTAACCACCGACCTCGTCAACATGGTCAATCCAAATACGGTACCTTTGATCGTTTATGGGTAGGGATCCATGATTTAATGGGTATGCATTGGTTAGTTAAACGACCTTGCAAGCCAGAGATCTTATCCGATGAACATTGAGTATTCTTGGTTAATTCTAGGATTATTAGGGCAAGCTATTTTTTCGGCACGTTTTGTTGTTCAATGGCTTGCGAGCGAAAGAGAAAAGAAAAGTGTGATACCTGTGGCTTTTTGGTACCTAAGTATTGTCGGTGGTCTCGTATTATTCGTATATTCTCTACACACGCGTGACCCCGTGTTTATTTTAGGTCAATCAACAGGTGTGTTCATTTATCTGCGTAATCTCAGTTTTGTGCTAAGAGAACGAAAACTTGAGACCGCTACTAACCTCTAGCCTCTAATATATTGCAAAGTAGTCCTCGTGAAGTGCGCGTATAGTGACAAGAGGCATAGTAATAATTATTGATGTCAATAAGGCTAAGCATGCAATGGCTGAATAAAATAACCCAGTCCACTCCATTCCCTCAAGCGGTTAAGAAAGCGATATTTCCAGTGGCAGGATTGGGTTCTCGATTTTTACCTGCAACAAAAGCAAGCCCTAAAGAAATGCTCCCCATTGTAGATAAACCACTCATTCAATATGCGGTGGAAGAAGCAGTGCGCGCAGGCTTAAATCATATGATTTTTATAACGAGTGCAAGTAAGCGGTCTATTGAAGATCATTTTGATAATCACTTTGAGTTAGAAAGCCGTTTAAAAGAACGGATGAAAGATCAGTTGCTTTCGATTGTCCGAAACGTCTCGCCACCCGGCGTCCAATTTACCTATGTAAGACAGAACCAGCCGCTTGGGTTAGGCCATGCAATTTTATGTGCCGAACAGGTCGTAGGGAATGAGCCTTTTGCGGTTTTATTGGCAGATGACTTAATTGATGATTATAAAGCTCCTTGTCTTAGTGATATGCTGGCTCATTATTACGAGCATCAAGCGTCCTTGATTGCAGTCCAACCTGTTCCATGGCAGGATATTCAGCAGTACGGGGCTGTTTGCGTAGGTGAAAAAACAGGACTCTGTTCAACGATCTTATCAATGCAAGAGAAACCTAGTCAGGCAACCGCTGCGTCCAACTTAGCAGCAGTAGGACGGTATGTTTTTACTCCTTCCATTTTTGCAAGCTTAAAGAAGGTGGTAGCGGATAGCTATGGTGAAATACAGTTGACGGATGCAATCTGTGACTTGCTGGCAACACAGACCGTGCAAGCTTATCATTTCCGTGGCAAGCGTTACGATTGTGGATCAAAATTAGGGTACCTAAAGGCGACAATCGCTTTTGGTCTACAGCATGCTGAGATTAAGGATGGGTTAAGTAAGTACTTAAACACGCTGTACGAAAATACGATTAGTGAGGTGCTATGAAAATTTTAGTTGCCGTAAAACGTGTGATTGATCCTTACGTTAAAATCCGCGTTCAAGCAGATGAGCAAGGTGTGGAAACGAAACAAGTGAAAATGGCCATGAATCCGTTTGATGAAATTGCGGTGGAAGAGGCGCTACGGTTGCGTGAAAAAAGCATCGCTACAGAAATTGTACTGGTTTCGATTGCTAACGAGGCGAGTCAAGAGACACTAAAACATGGATTGGCTTTAGGCGCAGATCGTGCGATCCTTTTGCATACTGACGAAGCATTTTCAAGTTTGAATGTTGCTAAATTATTGCAACAAATTGTTGTAGAAGAAGCACCTCATTTAGTCTTTATGGGCAAGCAGGCGATCGATGGTGATAATAACCAGACGCCTCAAATGCTCGCCGCACTTTTAAATTGGCCTCAAGCAACGTTTGCTTCCAAATTAATAATAAATGGTAATGAAATCGAGGTGACACGAGAAATTGATGGCGGATTAGAAACGCTAGCAATGCCTTTACCTGCGGTTGTCAGCACTGATCTGCGTTTGAATGAGCCACGTTATGCAAGTTTACCAAACATCATGAAAGCTAAACAAAAACCATTAACAGTGCGCGAGGTAAGTGATTTACCAGTCAAACTTGGAGAACACACACAACGAATCTCTGTCAAAGCCCCAGCTGCCCGATCAAAAGGCGTTATCCTTGATTCTGTCGAAGAATTACTCACTCGTTTAAAACAAGAAGCAAAAGTACTTTCTTAGTGGGTTGACTTAGCTGGTGCAAGCAGTATAAGTTGACAGCAAGAAAGTCGGGAAAACATTCTCCACATTTTGATGTAGTGTACGGCAACCCCGTCCATGTATCCGTTAAAAGGATGTTTTCATGTGGTATTGCTACAGAAGCAAGAAGAGAGGATCGGATGAGCACTTTGGTTATAGCTGAACACAATAATTGTCAGATGCTGCCAGCTACTAGGCATACGCTAGCAGCGGCGTTAGCACTAGGCCCCAATCCCGTTTTGTTAGTAGTGGGTTATCAATGTGAATCGGTCGCTAACGAAGCAGCTGCTATTGAAGGCGTGAAAGAAGTATGGTGGGCAGATCATGCCTGTTATGAAGGACAATTGGCAGAAAACCTTAGCCAATTTATCGCTGAGTTAGCACCATCTTTTGAAACCATCATGGCTCCTGCCACTACCTTTGGTAAAGACCTTCTACCACGCGTTGCTGCCTTGCTCAATGTTGCTCAAGTCTCCGATGTTACCCGGATCATTGATTCCATGACGTTTGAACATCCTATATACGCAGGTAATGCAGTTGAAACCGTTAAACTTCTCGATCCCATTAAATGTTTGACCGTCCGTACTACTGCGTTTCCTCGTATCGAAGCCAAACAATCACCTTGTCCTATGGAACGTATAGAAAAGGTCTTTGAAGCCAAGAAAACACGCTTAGTGAAGCGAGAACTTAGCCCTTTTGAAAGGCCTCGCTTAGAAAATGCAAAAATTGTGGTTTCTGGAGGACGTGGCTTACAAAGCGCTGAAGCTTTTAAACTCGTGGAAGAATTAGCAGATATGTTAGGAGCGGCCATCGGTGCTTCAAGAGCTGCTGTAGATGCTGGTTTTGCACCAAACGATTATCAAGTAGGACAAACCGGGAAAGTGGTCGCGCCGTCTCTTTATATTGCGCTTGGTATCTCAGGTGCAGTGCAGCATTTAGCGGGCATGAAGGATTCAAAAGTGATCGTTGCTATTAACAAGGATGAGAATGCCCCTATTTTTCAAATAGCAACGTATGGATTAGTGGGCGATTTATTTAAATTAGTCCCTGAATTAATGGCGCAATTAAAAGAACTTTAAAGAACTTGAGGAAATCATTATGTTTGTTGGCGTGCCAAAGGAAATCAAGCTTCAAGAAAACCGTGTGGGCCTAGTCCCTGCAAGCGTCCGGGAAATTACTCGGGCAGGAAGCACGGTACTTGTCGAGGCCGGCGCAGGTCTAGGCATAGGCATTGATGATGCGCAATACTTAGCAGCAGGCGCATGTATCGTAGAATCAGCAGAAGAAATTTTTGAACAAGCCGATCTCATTGTTAAAGTGAAGGAACCTCAACCGGTTGAGTGCAAGCGTTTAAGGGAAGGTCAAACGCTTTTTACCTATTTGCACTTAGCGGCTGATCCGCATCAGACACGTTTATTAAAAGATTCAGGTGCCACAGCCATTGCTTATGAAACAGTGACGGAAGCGGATGGTGGCTTACCATTACTTACGCCAATGTCGCAGGTTGCCGGACGAATGGCAATTCAAGCAGGTGCTCACTGTTTAGAAATGGCCCAAGGGGGTAGTGGAATTTTGCTTGGCGGGGTCCCAGGCGTTGCGCATGCAAACGTTGTGGTGATCGGCGGAGGCATCGTGGGTAGCAATGCCATTCGGATGGCAATGGGGATGGAGGCACGTGTAACGGTAATTGATAAATCATTAGCGCGCCTTCGTCAATTGGATTTTCAGTTTGGTTCAAAGCTAGATACAATTTATGCTACCGTCGAAGCGCTTGAAGAGCACGTGCGACAAGCAGATTTAGTGATTGGAGCGGTGCTGATTCCGGGTGCAGCAGCGCCCAAGCTGGTCACAAGGAACATGCTGAAAGATATGCGTCCGGGTTCTGTTGTTGTCGATGTGGCAATTGATCAAGGGGGATGTTTCGAGACCAGCCGTCCCACAACACATTTAGAACCTACTTATGTAGTTGATCAAATTGTTCACTACTGTGTAACGAACATGCCAGGAGCGGTACCAAGAACGTCAACTTTTGCGTTAAACAATGCTACATTGCCATTCATATTAAACCTGGTAACAAAAGGTGTAAAATTAGCGTTATTAGATGATCCTCACTTATTAAACGGGTTAAATGTGCATAAGGGAATGGTTACTTACGAAGCAGTTGCTCGAGAGTTTTGCTATGAATACGTTGGTGCGTTAGAAGCACTTGCGAGTTAAGTTAGTGTATATCACGAAAACCGTCGCCGGTTTGACCGGCGCGGCTCATAAAATTTGTAAAGTGCTAAAATAAATTTTCTTGCTCCTCTCGAGTGGAGCTAGAATTTTTTTCTAACTCATCAAGTTCTTCTTTTTCAGGGACAGTATCGGGAGCAGGGTTTTCTAATTGAGCACTGTTACCTTCTTCATCAGTGGGAAGGTCTTCTTCAAAAAAATATTCAGTAATAGCATTGGCTTGGTTGTTTTTAACAAAGAGGCCTGTTGTTGGATCAATCCGAACAGCAACAATACGTTCAGGGGGATGAACTTCTACGTCGGGTTGATTTGCCAGCGCCACTTTCATAAAGTCTATCCAAATAGGTAATGCTAAATTAGCCGCGTATTCGTGAAGGGACTGTGGTATATCGAAACCAACCCAAGTGGTGACCACCAAATTAGGGTTATAACCTGCAAACCAGGCATCCACCTGATCATTGGTTGTGCCTGTTTTTCCTGCGAGATCTTGTCGATTAAGAACATTAGCTGCTCGTGCGGTACCTCGCTTGATGACATCCTTAAGAGTAGAGGTGATCAAGAAAGAGATAGTCTCAGGGATAACACGAGGCGCTAAAACGGAAGCATCGACGTCAGGCGAATGTATATCATCACTTGCAATTGCAGGTTTTGCTTGTAAGAGGATCTCATCCTGATTATCAGTAATACGATCAATTAAATACGGTTCAACCTTGAACCCTCCGTTTGCAAAAACAGCATAAGCTGTTGTAAGTTCTAACGGCGTAATTGATAAGCTTCCTAGCGCTAGTGAAAGTGCTCGTGGCAATTTTTCCTTTAAGAAGCCAAAGCGACTAATAAAATCTAAAGCACTATCAAAACCGATATCATCTAAAACACGAATGGATACTAAGTTGCGTGAATGCACTAGGGCTTCTCTTAAGCGTGTGGGTCCATTAAATGTCAAATTCACATTATGAGGACGCCATAGATCTTCCTGGCTGGGATCCTCAACCACAACCGGGGCGTCGTTGACCAATGTTGATAAGGTATAATGTTGGTTAAGCGCGGCAGCATATACAAAAGGTTTAAAGCTTGACCCGGGTTGTCTTTCTGATTGTATTGCGCGGTTAAATTTACTTTTTTGAAAATCAAAACCTCCAATGAGTGCGCGCACGGCTCCGTCGTGTGGATCTAATGCAACTAATGCAGCTTCTACTTCCGGGATTTGCGATAAACGCCACTGATGTCCGTCGAAGTAGGTGTAAACTACGTCGCCCATCGATAAAATTTGTTTTGCATTACTCGGTTTCTTCCCGAGTCCTTTGGGTTTAAGAGCCGGCCTTGCCCAAGATAAGCCGTCCCAAGCAATGGTGAGAGGTGTTCCCTGAATCCGTAAAACCGAAATGTCCTGCTGATTAACGGATAAAACTACTGCCGGTTCCAATGCAGAAAATACCGGATATCGTGTAAGCATTTGCTGTAATATTGCGGGCGATTTGGTAGCAAGCTCGTTGAAATGCCCCGCAGGTCCCCGATACCCGTGCCGTCGATCGTATGCTAATAAACGGTCAGTAATGACTGTATTAGCAGTGGTTTGTAATGAGCTTTTTATGGTTGTATAAACTTTGTAGCCTCGAGTGTATGCATTTTCACCGAAATGATCATACATTGATTGACGGATCATCTCAGCTACATACGGTGCCCGCACTTTAATTGAAGTCCCATGGTATTTTACTTTGACAGGTTCAGAGCGTGCTGTTTCATATTCCTGCTCACTAATAAATCCTTCTTCCTTTAGTCGCTTTAAAACATGGTTCCGTCTTTTCTTAGCAGCGATTGGATTAGCAATAGGATTTTGCGTGGAAGGTGCTTGAGGTAAGCCTGCTATCATCGCAAGTTCAGCCAAACTTAACTCTTTGAGTGATTTTCCATAATAGACGTCTGCTGCCGCGCCTACGCCGTAAGCACGGTTGCCAAGGTAAATTTTATTTAAATAAAGTTCTAGAATTTTTTCTTTACTTAACTCCCGATCAATTTTAACGGCGAGTAAAATTTCGTTGAATTTACGGAGAAAGGTTTTCTTACGATCTAAGAAAAAATTCCTTGCTACCTGCATTGTAATAGTACTGCCACCTTGAGATTTTGTGCCTGTTTTGACCATGCGTAGCATTGCACGGCCAAGACCGAGCACATCTACTCCAGGATGTTCAAAAAATCGTTGATCTTCGGTGACTAAGACGGCACGAATCAGGGTTTCTGGAATATCTTTGTATTGCAATGGAATGCGACGTTTTTCACCATATTCTTGTATCAATAAACCGTCTTGGGTGTAAATACGCAAGGGAACTTGTAAATTGACATTACGTAGCGATTCAACATGAGGCAATTGACTCGTAAGATAAAGATAGAGCAAACCGCCGCATATCATCACGAGAAAGCATCCACTTAATAAGGCCCACAAGCCTTTCCGCCAAAAATAACTAAGCTGTTTCATAATGGCAGTAACTTAAATGCATTTTAGTGCGGTTTAGCGGGTTCGAAGACGGAGTCCTCGGCTGCTTTCGCATGCGATTTATAGAGAGGAAAAAGGGCGAAGAAATTAGCAAGGGATTGCGAGAAGGGGTGTCTGTAGTATTGGCTAAGCGGTTCATGATTAGGTGTAAGCGTTTGAATAGCGTCTGTCTCTGCCTGAACGTCATCAATTAATACCTCTGTTTGCACGGCAGTGTGTTTTCTATTGAGCTTAGTTTGTGTTGCAATACTTATGCCAGCAGGTTGTGGTTTCCTTTCTTTTTCATCCAATTTATCTTTGAAGAACTTCAATTCTGTTGTCAGGTGCTTAAGCTGTGCTTGATCATCCGCATGCATACCCTTTAACAATGTTGTTTCTTTTTTTAGAAGTTGATAATCATTTTGTAGTTGTTCATATGTTTGAAATGAGGTGTTTTTTTCCGAAATTAATTGCTGATATTCTGTTTTTAATGCATGGTTTTGAGAAGCTAATAAAGGATTCATTAAAGCGTTACAATGATCCGACATTAATGTATTCACATATTGATGGATTGTTCCGGAGACATATTCTTTAGCAGCCCATGGCATACCTAAGACAGCAATTACTTTATTCTTGATAAGCTTAGCTGCACGTGCCGATCCCATGTGCATTGTGGTAGGTTTTAATCCATAAATATGCCATTCTTTGTTTGATACAACAACGCGGATGCTTTCATTGGCTGAAAGAGGTAAAAGTTTACTTAAAATATCAATTAATTGTGTGAGATGGGCGCGTAACACATGAGTTTGGGGTGCAGTCCATAATGCTTCATTTTGCATGGGAGACAACCCATGATTGATGGGCCTTTTATCAATTAGTGGTTTGAGCACACCAATTTCAGATACAAGATATTCAAGCAAACTACTGCGTGTTTGTGTATTTAAAATCAAAGGAGCGATGATATGTTCTAGCGCCTCAATAAATTCTTCATCGGGTTTCTCTAGTAAGTCCTCTAAAGAAGCGGTTTTTTTTTTCGTTTGGGCTGCACAGTATTCAATAACCACTTCACACAACCCGTATAAAATAGCTTCCAAACGTGACATAGATCCTTCTCTCACATGGTAAAAAGATATTTAGAATGCCTACTATATTGCAATAATATGTGAATTTCAACAGCTCTTACTGCTTTTATTCCTGTCAAAATTGCGATATAGTTGCACAGCTGAAAGTAGGAAAAAAACTTTCAAGTCCAAAATCGAGATATACAAGGAAATATGAACAACTATTCATTAGGGATATTATTCACCTTAACGGCCTTTGTGCGTAAAGCAGTGGCTAAGTTATTGCATATAGCGCATCTATTCTTTATTAAAATCCAATCCTGCCGGCAGATAGCTTCTTTTGATAATCCTTATCGTATAAAAACTAAAAAAACAATTAAAAAGGGAGCGCTAGATTTTGTAATTAAAAGATGGCGTTTACGATTAAATCGGCCTTTTTTCTTAGCCTCCTCGCTGATCGGAATTGAAATTACTCCTCACTCAGCACATGCAGTCGAAATTATAAATGGACGCTTAGCGCAATTTTGCTATTATTTTTTCCTTAGAAAAGAGAGCGTGGACGCTGCGATAATATCCAAACACAGTGTGGTTCCATTTCTAAAGCAGATGCTCGACAAAAAACAATTATTAGGAAAAAAAGTTGTTTTTTCATTACCTGATTCTTCTGTCCTTCAAAAGACAGTCCTCGCACCTAGACATTGTACTGAAGAAAAACTGCAAGTGCTGATTTTGCTTGAAGCAAGTGATTATTTTGGCGTTCCTCCAACGGATATTTACGTTGATTTTCAAATTATCGGCTGCTCTTTAACAGCCCCTGAAATGCTAGAGGTGTCTTTCATTGCTTGTGAAGCGTTGCAAATTAAATGGCTTTTACAGATTGCACAACAGACCGGCTTAAACATCGTAGCGGTCGAACCTAAGTCTCATGCGATAAAGAGAGCACGCGGTGTAACCTTTACAATAGGTGACAATGTACCCCTGAGCGTTAATTTCCTGACAGCAATTGGACTGGCTAAAAAACAAAGTCATTTGATCAATATTCCTTGGCTGAGCTATTTTTTTAAGCGGCAATCGACTTGATGAATTTGCTTCCCTGGCGTCAGATCAATCGAAAGAAAGCATTAGAGCAATTTATAACGCGGCTAATCATTATGCTTATTTTTACGATCGCCTTGATGATTTATATAAATTATCGCTTAAGTCATGACAATGCTAACCAACGGAGATTGAGGGATGCAATCGCAGAATCAATCAAGCAAGTAGAAACTAAAATGAGTAATGCAAAGGAACTTCAACGTATTCATCAAACGTTATTAAGACGTAAAGAAAAAGCAGCTTGTATGCAATTGCATTTGCAACAGTTTACCGAATTTTTTGAAGGGATTTTGCCTAGCTTACCTGCGGGAATTTATTTTAAAAAAATGAAAATCAATGCAAGAGAGATTCTGATAGAAGGTTTTACAGAAAAGACTACATACCTATCAATCTTTATGAAAAGCCTGCAAAAAAATAATCTTATTAAAGATATTACCTCAGAAAGCCTCATTTCGACAACGAATTCACAAGAGGATTCACAAAAATTTTATGGGTTTAAATTGAGACTACTGATGCAGATGGGTTGTTATCGAAAGGTTTTAGGATGAATATTTTTTTAGAGGAAAAAATCAATAAAGTTGCGCAATTATCAGTTACTAAGCAATGGATTGTTTTAAGTATTGCAAGCACTCTTCTTATAACAGGCAATTACTTTTTTTGGATCTGTTCAGCAAGAGTGAAAGGGGAATTCATTGCTGATGAGATTCATACCCTACAAAGTGATTTCAACCTTTACCAGCACCGATGGAAAAATCATCAGCAATTAGAACAGGCAATCAAAAAGCTTGAGCAAGAACTGCAAACGATAACAGCTAACTGGCATCCGCACTGTGACAAAACACAAACCATACAAACAATTTTAAATATAAGTAAACAGACTGGGTTGCGCTTAATTTCACTCAGGGAAAAACAATTGGAGTCGCGTGCATTTTATACGATACATCCCCTTAAAATGCAACTAACGGGGAGCTACCAACAATTGATTCTATTTTTAAAGCACATAACGAAGCTTTCAAGAGGGATCAGCTTTGAATCGCTAAATCTTTACATTACCGAGAGGACAAATGCATTAGAAAGCACAATACAACCACTTCGGATGAATATCGTATGGGTTATTCCTGAACTTCATACGGTGCACATAGCGAAATCTTCCTTATTAAAGAAATGAACATCTGTTATTTTTTAGCGTTTAATAAGCACAGGGTAATCAGTACCTTCTTGTGCTTTTTTGGAGTCTGTGGCTATGCGGAACAATTGCCATTTGTTGTGCCTGGATCATTAAATCATGAGAAAATTGAAAGCCATACTCACAAAAATCCAATGCGACAAAGTCCATTTCAAACAATGGAAGAAAAATTACCCGGTGTGTTTCAAAGTGATATACGATTTGAAACAAATAAAGGCCTAGCAGATTCAGCGAGTGATAAGCTAGAGCGATATGTATCTATTGATTTAGAAGAGGTACCAATAAGAGAAGCCTTAAGGCAATTAGCTGAATTGCGGCAAATGAATATTGTGCTCAGTAATAAGATAACAGGGATTCTAAGTTTGCATTTAAAAGGGGTGACATGGGAAGACGCGCTAGATGTCATTTTGGTTTCAAGCTCGTTGGCGAAGCAAGAGTATCGAAATACTTTGCTTATTGCACCGATTAGTGAATTAACTGCACGGCAACAAAAAGAGTGGGAATCGAAAAGCGCGGCTCAAAAAAGAACACCTTTACAAACAGCAATGTTTCAAATTCAATACGGCAAAGCCAATGATATCGCGCTTCTGATTAAGGATAAATCAAACACTTTATTATCAGATAGAGGTTCGCTGGCGGTCGATACCCGCTCAAACCTCTTGTGGATACAGGATAATCAGAGCCAGCTGCAGAACATTAAGGCGTTAATTCATCGCTTAGACCAACCACTGCAACAAGTGCTTATTGAAGCTCGGATTGTCAATGTAACGAAGGAATTTGCGCGTGATCTCGGTTTGCGATTTGGTGTGTCAAAACCAGGTCAATTAAGCGGTACACTTAAGGGCGTACATCAGGTTGCTGACAGTAAAACAGGGGAAGCGGGGGCATTAACAGATCGATTAAATTTAGATTTAGCAGCAACCCCCTTGGCGGCAACACCGGCATCTGTGGGACTTGCCCTGGCTAGGCTAGGTGCAGGTATTTTACTCGACCTTGAGTTATCGGCCTTAGAGAGTGAAGGAGATGGTGAAGTGATTTCGAGCCCTCACCTGATCACCTTGAATCAACAAACAGCCATTATAGAAGCGGGAGAGGAAATCCCTTATCAAGAGCTAACAGCCCATGGGGCAACGGCGGTGGCATTTAAAAAAGCAGTCTTAAGCTTGAGAGTGACACCGCACATTACCGCCGACAAAAAGATCTATTTAGATTTAAAAATTAATCAGGATATACCCTCACCAAAAGTGTTTAATGGCGTACCAACGATTTTAACCAAGGAAATTCAAACAAATGTTTTGGTAAATAATAACCAAACCATTGTACTTGGAGGGATTTATAAGCAAAATAAGAATCATGAATTGAATCGTGTTCCTTGGTTGGGAGGCTTACCGGTGGTCAAAATGCTATTTGGAAATCAATCCCAAGCCTTGAGAAACGAAGAATTACTGATCTTTATAACGCCGAGAGTCATTAATGAAAACCAAGCTGTTCCTCAAAACTCTAGTAAGGGTTGACTGGAAACGGGTTTCGTGTATTATGGGCTCTCAGCATGATACCCAAAGTCATGATATAATAAGATTTAGCAAGGGAAAAAAGTGACCTATAATCTACTTTTTGATAGCACAATAAATGAGCATTGTTAGAAATGAGCATTGTTAAAGTACGAAATATATTTTTAATAGGCCCAATGGGAGCAGGAAAGAGTACAATAGGTCGTACTTTGGCGAAAGAGCTGAAGCTCGAGTTTTATGACTCAGATGAAGTCATTGAAGAGCGAGCAGGTGCTGATATTTCATGGATTTTTGATATCGAAGGAGAAGAGGGATTTCGTCGTCGCGAGCAAAAAGTCATTGATGAATTGACTCAAAAAAATAACATTGTTCTGGCCACCGGTGGTGGTGTTATTATGACGCCTGAAAATCGTAATGCACTTGCTGGACGGGGAACGGTTATTTATTTAAAGACATCCCTGCAACAGCAATATGAACGCACAAAGCGCGATACTAAACGGCCACTCTTGCGTACTGACAACCTCGAAGAACGTTTGGAATCCTTACAAGACGAGCGTGAGCCTTTTTACGAAGAGTTAGCTGATGTAAGTTTTGAAACAGATAAATTAACTGTCAAAGCAGTAGCTAATAACATCATTAAATATATTTATGGGGAAAGTTGAGGCCTACTTCACCTCCTAATTGAGGCTTTTTAAAAGCCTCAAAAAAATGCAGTTGATACCTATGGGTTTCTCTTCAAAAAATCTTCAATTAACCTTGAGTAAAGGTTGTCAATCCATCATCGTTGGCTACGGAATTCTTTCTGATCCAAATCTCTTAATGCGCTACGTTGAAGGGCACCAGGTTTTTATTGTAACCAATGTGACATTGGCTTCTTTGTATTTACCTTTTCTGCAAAAAGCATTCAAAGAAAAGCAGTGCGATTTTATTCTTTTGCCGGATGGCGAAGCCTATAAAAATCAAGAAAGCTTGTTTTCGATTTATGAAAAATTGATGAGCAACGCGCATCATCGAGACACTACAATCATTGCATTAGGCGGTGGAGTCATTGGCGATCTTGCAGGGTTTGCTGCAGCGACTTACCAACGTGGTGTTTCTTTTGTACAAATCCCAACGACATTATTGGCGCAAGTGGACGCTTCCATTGGCGGAAAAACAGCCATCAACCATAAACAAGGTAAAAATGTAATCGGTAGTTTTTATCAAGCAAAAGCTGTGTTGATGGAGATTCATACTTTAGATACCCTGCCTTTGCGTGAATTTCGAGCAGGATTTGCGGAAATTATCAAATATGCTTTACTCGTTGGTGGCGACCTTTTAATAACGATCCATGCGTTTTTAAAGGACCATGCAATGGGCTTACCGTCAGATAGGGAAACATTGGCGAAGATTATTTTTCAATGTTGTAAGATAAAGTCACAGTTTGTTATTGAAGACGAAAACGAAACAAAAGGGACACGTTTCTACTTGAATTTGGGCCACACGATCGGTCATGCGTTAGAGGCCTATAGCAACTATGAACGCTGGCTTCATGGGGAAGCCGTTGCCATCGGTTTGTACTGTATGGCATTGATTTCCGTAGAGCAGTCAGGGCTTGATAGACAAGCGTTGATAGTGGTAGAAGATCTGTTAACGTTGGCCGCTTTACCGACGCGTATTCCAAAAGATATTCCAATCAATGATTTACTGCGTCTTATCAAACAAGATAAAAAAATCAGAAAAAACCGATTAAACATGGTGCTCATGCATGCATTGGGAGATTGTTATATTGACAATCAGTTATCAGAAGAAGTGCTTTACAAGGCTTTAAATGATGCGGTGGAACAAGACGATTCGAACCATGGCTAGGTTTTTGCCTTCTTTCTCCACGGATTGGTTTCGCTTTAGTAACTGGCGATATTTTCCAATACCGAGTGTTTGTATGCTGTGTAAATCCTATTATCGCGGCTCAGATGCAATTTGTCTCGAATGTTACACTTATTTTAAACCTTTGCCTCAGCATTGCGCGACGTGTGCTGTGCCTATCTCTTCTATCTCATTAGAATGTAGAAATTGCGCCCGTGAACAACCCGTTTATGATGAAACAATCACTGCCTACGCTTTTGAAGAGCCTTTGCGGACTTTACTCCATCGATATAAATACCAAGGGGCTTTGCACCTACGCAGTGTCTTTGTGCGGTTGATGGCAGAAGCTTATGCAAAGCGTAGGCATGACACTATTAAAACCCAGTGTTTGATTCCTGTTCCCCTCCATGCAAAAAAACTTCGCGCAAGAGGATTTAATCAAGCATCTGAATTCGCAGCTGCTCTAGGTGAGCAGTTTGCTATCCCTTATCATTTTCAATACTGCACACGCCGCATAGCTGCTGAATCTCAAGCGAGCTCTACCGCACTACAAAGGCGGCAGAATTTGTTGAATGCTTTTAACGTTAAGCCGTTGCCTTATAAGCATGTCACATTGGTAGACGATGTAGTCACTACCGGCAGTACGGTAAATGCTTTAGCTAAAATACTCAAAAAGCAGGGAGTTGAGCGCGTTAGTGTATGGTGTTGTGCGCGCACGGTGCCGCGATCTCACGTTATTTAGAGGTAATTCATATGGTCCAAATTTCGGATACAAAATCGAGTATATTATTTGAAAAGTCAAAAAAGCTTATTCCCGGTGGTGTTAACTCGCCCGTACGTGCATTCCAAGGGGTAGGATCAGAACCGATTTTTTTTCGAGCCGGTAAGGGCGCACATCTTATTGATGTCGATGGCAATCGATATATTGATTATGTAGGGTCCTGGGGAGCTTTAATTTTAGGCCATTGTGATGAGGAAGTGGTAGCTGCTGTTGAGAAAACACTTCGTTCAGGTACGAGTTTTGGCGCACCAACCGAATTGGAGTACCAACTAGCGGCAAAAATTCAATCCGCGATGCCTTCCATTGAAAAAATACGGATGGTCAATTCAGGAACCGAAGCCACAATGACTGCTTTACGTTTGGCTCGTGGATTTACGGGAAAAAACAAGATCATTAAATTTAAAGGCTGTTATCATGGCCACAGTGACAGCTTATTAGTAAAGGCGGGCTCAGGCTTATTAACTTTGGGTCTCCCGTCGTCGCCTGGTATTCCAGCGAGCATTGCTGAACACACACTGATTGCCGATTATAATGATCTAGAACAAACCAAACGTTTATTTGACGCGTACGAAGGAGATATTGCTGCGGTGATCGTTGAACCCGTGGCTGGAAATATGGGTTTTGTTAAACCACTGCCCGATTTTCTACTAGGATTAAAACGACTTTGTGATACTAATCAAGCTTTACTGATCTTTGACGAAGTCATGACAGGATTTCGCGTTGCCTTAGGAGGCGCACAGGCAATCTACGAGGTGATCCCCGATCTTACAACGTTAGGTAAAGTTATTGGTGGTGGGCTGCCTGTTGGTGCGCTCGGTGGCCGTAAAGAAATTATGGATTATCTCGCACCCGAAGGTCCTATTTATCAAGCCGGCACTCTCTCAGGCAATCCCTTGACGATGGCAGCTGGGTTAGCTACATTAAAAAAACTCGAAGAGCCTAACTTTTATGAAACACTGAATAATAAGGCAAGTAGGTTGTTGCAAGGTTTTGATGAGCAGGCAAGAGCCTGTGGCTTGCCATTTTGTCATGCTGCTCTAGGAGGAATGTTTGGTTTTTGTTTTTCGGACAAGAAAGCAGTGATTAACGATCGAGACGTGGCCGAATCAAACGAAATGCTGTTTAAACAATTTTATCACGGCATGTTACAACGAGGCGTCTATTTTGCACCTTCTTTATATGAAGCGGGTTTTATATCCAGCACCCACACAGAAGATTTAGTATTACAAACCCTTGAAGCTTCGAAGCAAACGTTTGCTACGATGGTAGGAATCTAATGTCAATGAGACAATATCATGTATATGCGGTTGGGAACGCCCTTTTAGATCGGAATGTGATCGTTGACGACACATTTTTGACGGCGTTAAAAATAAACAAAGGCGTGATGACATTAACCGATGATAAAGCACATCATCGATTAACAGAAGCCCTCGAAACATCACAATTTTTATTTTGCTATACAGGATGTGGCGGGTCTGCAGCAAATAGCATTGTCGCGCTGTCTCAACTTGGAGGACGTGGATTTTTTAGCTGTCAGGTAGCGAACGATGTGTCTGGGCGGTTGTTTCTTGCAGAATTAAAGCAACTTGGCATTCATTGCAATTTAGATGAAGAGAGTTTACCTCGTGGGATCACTGGACAATGCCTGGTGTTAGTTACTGAAGATGCTCAACGGACCATGCATACGCATTTGGGCATTTCTGAAACTTTATCGGTTGCCGCCTTGAATTTTGATGCAATAGCTAACTCAGAATACCTTTATTTAGAAGGGTATCTGGTTACATCGCCAACTGCACGCCAAGCATTGATGCTTGCCAAAACCTTTGCGACGACGGCTCAAACGAAAGTTGCTCTGACTTTATCGGATCCAAATATTGTCCGTTACTTTAAACGAGAATTATTATCACTCATGGAAGGTGGTATTGAATTACTCTTCTGCAATGAAGAAGAGGCGCTGTTGTTTACAGAAACGACCGAGATCAACGATGCTATCGCTGCATTACGGGTATTGACGGAACAAGCGATTATTACGCGTGGTCCCAAGGGAGCAATATACGTTAGCCAAAATGAAATTCTGACGGTTCCGGTTCAACCTCTTTACGCCATTGATACAGTTGGAGCCGGCGACATGTTTGCAGGCGTCTACTTATATGCGATTACTAACGGCTATGCCCCTAAAGACAGTATTCATTTTGCTAATGAATCTGCTGCAGCAGTCGTCTGTCAATATGGTCCTCGTCTACAAGCGCATGAATTACAAAGGATTAAAAAAAATCTCGCTTGTTCAATGGATGCTTGTTGATAAATAATTTTTAATCAAGTATCAAGATTACTATGCTCTGGCTGATTAATATACTTTCATCGCCATCAATGGCATACTCGTGCAAAATGATATAGATGTTACCCTAAATGTTGCAAGCTATTTTCCGTCTCGTGAAAGCATTCTTCCTTCGGTTTTATTCTAATAAGCGGAGGGTTGTTCAAATATCCAGTCCAACAAGGTATCAGAACGTTGATGAATATTCTCCGTCGCTTGATCTTTCCCAACAGCAAGTGAATACACATCGCATAGAGAAACTTGCTCAGGTTTTAAAAACGAATCCTTCCCTGCGTTCACTAGATCTTTCTTGGAACAAGATAACGCAAGCAGATGCAAAAAAATTGGCAGATGCCTTTGAAGTTAATGAAAACTTGCGCTCGCTAAACCTTGGATCTAATTTTCTTTCAGATTTGGGGGCATCAGTACTTGCAGATGTTTTAATATTTAACAAAGGGTTAAATTCACTAATACTCAAGAATAACAACATTGAGGCGGTCGGTGCAGAAAAGTTGGCTGTAGCTCTAAAGTTTAATGTACATTTAAAATCCCTTGACCTTGCTGCAAACTATGTCGGTACAGCAGGAGCCACAGCACTAGCCAATGCCTTAAAAGTCAATCAACATCTCACCTCTTTCGTGCTTTCATTCAACAACATCAAAGATGAGGGTGCAGTAATGATTGCACGTGCATTGCAAACCAACGACGCTCTCATTTCTTTAAGCCTTGTTGGCAATGGTATTAAGTTCGCAGCAGCAAAACTTGCAAATGCTTTAAAAGTTAACAGCACATTGATGGTGCTTAATCTCGGCGATAACTATATTGATGATTTAGGGATTGGAAGGCTTGCAGAAGCGATAAAAATTAACAAAACATTAAATACTTTAAACCTCGTAGGTAATGAGATTTCAGCGTCAGGGGCTGAACAAATGGCGGATGCACTAAAAACAAATACATCGTTAATATCCCTCGAGCTTTCGTATAATTGCATCGATAATTTGGGCGCAGAAAAATTAGCAGACGCATTGAAAATCAATCCGACACTGAAAACACTAACGCTTGCCTGTAACACTATCCAAGATAGGGGGGCAGAAAAATTATCAGACGCGCTTAGAATCAACCGATCCCTTACTTCCATTGATCTTTCTGGAAACAGTATAACTAATGAAGGCGTAAAAAAATTAATGATTGCTTTAATAAGCAATAAAACGTTGCTATCAATTAATCTTGATAATAATCATATAGATAAACCTGTTTTAGACAAGATCGAAAGTTTATTGAAGCGCAATCGGAAAATCAATACCCGTGCAAAATTGTTGATGGAGAGTGTAGCGGTTTTAAACGATAAAATCAGACCTGATGCTTTAAATCAAGCGCCGGTACGTAAGTCTGAGGCTTGCATATACTCGCTTAACGCTATCGATTTAAAAGCACAAATCCTTGCTATCGAGGAAGCTGCTAAAGCGTATTGGAAGATATCTGCGGATCCAACGCTATTGAATATTCTCCAAGAAGAGATTGAGTCGGATATCCTCCATTATTACGCTAAAGAACATAAATCACGTGAGGACTATCAAAATCTTTTACATCTTTTTTTATTCCTGCCAAGAATTGAGGAAGATATGTCAAGCCTTTTCACACATTGCTTGGGCGCTTATTTTTTAGGTGAAAACCTAGCTAAAAAAGAACAAAAGGTGATCAGTACTGTCGAAGAAGATTTTGAAAATGTGCATGCGTCAATGGACCGTGTAATGAAAAAAATTGAGACGGTGATTTCTCTGCGTCAGTATGATGAAGCAGACGTAGAACTATTTGCAAACATTAAAATGCAATTTTTTCCAAGTAATCGTGCGAATCAGGTGGGTGTCTCTTCCATTTCTTTGTTTAAATCAGCTCCAATCAAAGATACTGCGATAGTTAGTGAGTCTATGATCGATGCAGTATCTCCTGCGATGTAAAATAATTAAAGTTAAATAGGTCATTTTTGTATAGGGATAGTCAAATGAAGTCAAACAGTAATGAAGCAGTAACGAAACAATTAAGGATTGGACACGAACCCATCGGAGATACCCAAAATACATTAAATGAGATGAACTTAGCGCGTGAATCAGCACGTAAGTTATTTGCAAGAAAAGCTCAGGGCATCACAATCGATATACCCTGTTTAATTGATTTAGGTTTATTACTTATTAATCATGATCCTAATTTAGGGGCATATCGATTCATCTTACATCAAGAAGAAAATCCTGCAGCGAAAATGAGGGAATGGATTTTATTAGATAAATTTGATGATCTTATTAATGAGGACATTACCGGTGAATTTATTGCGCCGTCTGATATAGCCATTCCTCTTGAAAAGAACAAAAAAATATCCGGCCTAGCACTTATGCAAACGTACTTATCACGCTTAAATAATAATGCTTTGAATAAAATAGGATTGGAAATCATACCCACGCTAGACGTTCCTTATGTTGATTCTCACGGTAAAAGAACGGTTCTCAAGGTAATCGATACATTGAACAAGGATCTTTTTGATAAAAAACTCTCTAAATATTTGGATCAAACTCCAGCTCCTACGTACGTCTCTGTCTGTATCGAGGAATTTTTAAAACCTTTAAGTGCCTTGGTTGACAACTATAATGAGTCGATAAAAAACAATCCAAAGTTTATCTCGTTTACAATGAGCAATTGGGATCAGGCTATTAAACTAGAAATGAATGCTTGTGCTACAAAAAAGGCTATTCTTCGATTAATCCTGCGTTACACACAATTGGCCAGTTCAAATAGAGCGGTAGACGGAAGAGGTGGTGCAGAGTCAGATATTGAAAGTACTTACAAATTACAAAGCCTTGTTTTTCATTTTTGGATAGACATACTCAATCATAGTGACAGGGTAATATTAATTCAAAATAAAAATTTTCGAAGTTATTTTGAAATTGTAAGTTGCGATGGCACCTTATTTAGCCCTTCGTATAAATCTTTGTACACTACTTACCTAGGAACAAGTCGAAACGGCGTGACTTGTTTAGATAGAGCGCAGTCGCTTTTAAGTGAAGTTATCAATAGTATACAATTCGAAGGCGGGAAACCTTTATCAGGCTGGGGTTTTGGCAGTCAAAGGGTAAAAAAGCAACAAAGCCCTGACCAACTGCGTGCATTTGCAGCAATGCTTGCCGAAGCAGAACTAGGAGAAGCACTTAAATATGGATGCAAAGTTAGAATAGATAAAAAAGGAAGATATGAATTAGTTTCTCTGCGAAAATCGGCTATTTTAAATCAGAAAAAAGCGCTTAGTTGGCTTCTAAATTGTTATCCGACAGTAACTAATGAATGCTTGTACTCGTTAAATAATGAAAAAATTTCTTCTAAGGTAATCAACCTTCTGATCAAAAAAAATAATTATTGGCTTGAAAAATACGGCACGTTGGAGCATTTGATTGAAGGATGTGTTGCTTCAAAAATAGAGCCACCTCATATTGTATTGCAGTATTTTTATGAGCAGCGGTTTCGTCATCAAACATTGAATCAAAAAAATTATGCAAAGATTACTCAAAATAGCCCAGCTATTAGTGAATCTTCCATTTTTTATTATGAAACGATGAAAGCGTTAGTTGATAATCAAAAGAAAACGACTAAGGGAGCAAACTTTACCGCTCGATTCCTTGCTTTCTTTAAGCACGCTGATAAAAAACAAAAGACAGAAACAAACGTTACAAAGCCAATTGAATCAACACGGGCGTCTGTTCCAGCCATGTCGTAAGGAATATGTCATGGCATACCCTTGACGACAGCAAAGTCAGGGAAAGGCTGTCTGATCCCCTTAATACATTGATCGAGTAGGCTAGTAAGAACAATTTAACGTAATAGGTGGTAAATGGGTGTGTTGGCACTAATCATTTCAGGTTGTGCAAATGGTTTTATAACGTCCAGCTTATGGGCTTATGAGAGAGAGGTACAAGACGGTGGTACTGCGAATCGTACGTGGTCTTTTATCGTTCAATACGCATTACTTTATGCAACCTGCAATGCCTTTACAACCATTTTACCCGTACTGTCTGGTGCATTAAATGTACCTTATTATTTGGGGGTTGGATTTTTAGCTGGGTTAAATTATTTAGCCACTATTTGTCATAAGAACCGGCTTAACGCAGATATACCTGAAAAAATTGTCAAACTTCCTTATAATCTTCACCAGAACCGGGTATTTTTAAAAATTTTAAATTTTCTATCAGCAAACGTTTTTTATGTGCTTGCAGGCCTTTATCTAGTTCCATTGTTATACGCTTGTTTTTTTGGAATTTTATCGTTTTCAGTTGCTTCATTAATCACGATCGGAGCTAACATTGCATACCAACGAGGCTTCTTTCCAAATTTTTTAAAAAAGCCTTATTTTTTGCTGGCTTTCTTTCTAGTGACCGCGAATTTTTTAGGTATAAATAGTTGGCTAACGATTGGGTTAAGCGTTGCAAGCTTTGCCTTTTCTATTTGGGATTACATACAGTGTCATGTGCGAGGCAAAACTAGCCCATCGTCTCAATTTCCCATCGCTAAGCTTGCACATGACTATAAGGTTCCACGAGAAAATCTTAATAGGAGCCGCCTCCTAAATGAATTAGAAAAAATCGAAAGCCGTAAGGTGCGCTTAACATTTAATCATTTTCATGAAGGCTTTAAGGTACTCGATAAAATTTTAAAAGGCGCGCCAAAAAAAGACTACCAACGCTTTGCAACGCTATTTAATCAATTAAATTTTGAAGATCCAGCAATCAAAGATACCGTTCTGAATTATATGGCCGCGGATCAAAAATTTTGCTTAAAAACGCTCGATGATCATCGAAAAAATCTGAAGTTGCCGTTAGATGTTTCTGCGCATTCAATCAAAGTGGCCTATCTAAAACGAGAAATGCAACGGATGGTTTCTCGACTTAACAATCAGTCGTATCGTGATTTATCTGCAGAACAAATTGCTACTTTACATGGTTACGCACGTCATCTGTTGGAATACTTAGATAATGGCGCGAAACCGGATGAAAAAACCGGTATTTTACTGAATTTGGCCATGAATTCTGGTTCTTTGTGCAATCGTGGCTACCTTGAAACCATGAGCGGTTTTGAAAAAAGCTTTCGACGCTATCCGCTTTCACTCAAGGAAGAAATTATCCTGATGACCCAAACGATGCGGGAGGAGGCATTTCGCCAGTATTATTTTAAAGTCGCTGGTAATTTACGAGAGCAGTCGATCTTATTCCAATGGACGTGGCGAGATCTGCATGATTATCATACCTACGAAGATTTTGTTTCATATTTTGGCGGTTCTTTTTACTTGAGAAACCCAGCCTTGTGTTCGCGAGTACGCTCACCGATTCAGCTATGTTTGATAAGGGGCATGGAAAAATTTATGCCGGAGCATTTGCTTTTCAAACACTATTATACTGAACAGTATCTTCTGGATCAGATAATCTCAGGAAAATTAAGTGCTTTATTTCAAAGGTGGTGTGATAGCTTGTACCCAGGTTGTTACAATGAAGTAGTGCTGGACGATAATTTCCTGGTAAAAAAAGAGGATCCTAGGGTGAAACGATTGGCAGAAATGATGTTGTTGGATTGTGGAATCGTTGAATTGAGCATACCCTTTGAGCAAAAAAATAATCTTCCAGTAGGTGCTAAAAGAGCAGTAAAATCAGAAAAAAATCACCATGTTGGTTTGCGCTTCTTTCGTAAACGCGAGAAGCCAAGTAACAACACAATTTTTATAGAAACACATGAAGAAAAAATTTATCAGAAACAAGAGAACTTGCCTTGCAGATCTTTTTCTCCTTAATAAGGGACGGAAAACGAAGGTGGTAAGGTAATAAATGATCGAAAATGAGTGTAAAAAAGTGCCTAGGAATTAAAGGCATTTTATAAAAATTTAACGTCAAAGCGTCATTAAAAATTACCCTAATGGAAAATGTTATGTCTGGATATAAGCAAGATAAGGGAAGCTTGATTGATTTTTCATTGTTCAACGGTGCCATTCCAAAGGCTGAAAGATGGGCGATAGTGGGAGTAGCAGCTACTTTTGCTATTAGATGTTTCACTCAATCCCAGAGTGCTTGTGCGACTATATTTGTACTTGCGAGTGCTAATTACCTCTATCAAAAATATAAACAAGATATGGCCGTAACAGCCTATTATCAAGAAAGGCAAGGCATTGACCTTGAAACGAATCAGAGTACTCATAACCGTAACGACCTTGTGCAGGCACTGGGTGGGAAAAATGCGATTCATAACGCTTGTCTAACACAGTTATTTTGCCCATAGCACATTATTTCGGACTGACATTAATTGTACGTTCAAATATTTAGAGTCGAAAAAAGGGTACTGCCAGAGCGACTGTTGGAATGTCCTTGTTAATAGTTAGCAAATTGCAGTAATGCCTGTAATTCACTATAATTTGGGGACGCTTGAGAACTCATCGAGCACTGTCAGACGCTGATCGACAAGGAATATATCATCCTGCTTGAATATTTATCTCTAATTCTAATCATCACTAAAGATAAGGGAGCGTGGTTAATGAATAACCTAATAGATGTTCGTTTTTCAAAACCCAACATGACGATAGGCCTGTCTAATGTAATAATTTTGCTCAAACCAGACTTTTTAATTTCTACAGTCCGCGCCGGAACAAAACGTAGCTAACCAAAATGATAGTCGAGTGAATGTCATTAACTTCATTTTTTCTCCTAAACGGTAACGATATGTCTGAATCTCATGGTCAAATTTTTAGAAAATTAATAACAACAGAAGCACCCTTACAAATCGTAGGGACTGTTAATGCTTATTCGGCAATGTTAGCCGCAGCGTCAGGTTTTCAAGCCATTTATTTATCAGGTGCCGGCGTTGCGAATGCTTCATTTGGGTTGCCCGATTTAGGCATGACAACCCTTACAGAAGTTTTAGAAGATGCAAGACGGATTACAGCAGCTTGTTCATTACCATTACTCGTGGATGTTGATACTGGATTTGGCCATGTTTTCAATATTGCTCGTACGGTTCAATTGATGGAGCAAGCTTGCGTAGCAGCAATTCATATTGAAGATCAAGTGACAACAAAACGTTGTGGACATCGACCGGGTAAAACCATTGTGACGGTAGAAGCGATGGAAGATCGGATAAAAGCAGCTGTTGATGCCCGGCTTAATTCTGATTTTGTCATAATGGCACGAACAGACGCCTATGCTACAGAAGGGATGGCATCTGCCATCGAACGTGCTCAACGGTACATTGAAGCAGGTGCAGACATGATTTTTCCAGAGGCGATGACAACTTTGGAGGCTTATCAGACGTTTGCTGAGGCAGTGAATGTTCCGATTTTAGCAAATATCACTGAATTTGGAAAAACCCCTCTTTTTACAAGAGAGGAACTAAAAGCAGTGGGCGTGCAATTAATTTTATATCCGTTGAGCGGGTTTAGAGCGATGTCCTACGCTGCTTTACAGACTTATCAAACCATTCGGCAAGAAGGGACGCAGAAGCCGATGTTAAACCAAATGCAAACGCGAGAGGATTTGTACCGTATTTTACACTATTATACTTACGAGAAAAAAATAGACCAAATGCAGGGAAAGGGAGAAACGGATGGTCAATAAAACCGAAGCAGGATTAGCCGGTGTAGTGGCAGGGCAGTCTGCCATTGCAACTGTAGGGCAAGCAGGTCAAGGATTGAATTATCGTGGTTACGCCATTGAAGATTTAGCACAAGCAACGTTCGAAGAAGTGGCCTATTTGCTGCTCCACGGCAAATTACCTAATCAATCTGAACTCGCAAATTATATGGATGTATTAATTACTCAGCGGCGTATTCCAGAACCCATTAAAACATTGTTAAAACAAATCCCCTCAACAGCGCATCCGATGGACGTGATGAGAACGGCTTGTTCGATGTTGGGAACGTTAGAGCCAGAAATTAATTTTTCGCAACAAGGTGCTGTTGCTGATCGTTTGCTGGCTATTTTTCCTGGGATTCTTTGCTATTGGTATGCATACCACTTTCAAGGCAAAGAAATTTCGGAAGAAACACAAGAAAGCACATTGGGAGGGCATTTTTTAACGTTGTTACATGGGCATCCACCCACCGCTTTAGCCCGAGATGTTATGAATGTGTCGCTCATTCTTTATGCTGAACATGAATTTAATGCATCAACATTTGTCGCACGAGTAACCGCTTCCACACTGTCGGATTTGTATTCTTGCATTACTGCTGCTATCGGTACCCTAAGAGGCCCTTTGCACGGCGGAGCGAATGAAGAGGCGATGTATTTGATTGAAAAGTGCCCTAATCCAGAGGCAGCGGAACAATACATCATGACTTTGTTAGCAGAAAAAAAGAAAATCATGGGTTTTGGGCACCGTGTTTATCGTCATTCTGATCCACGATCCGATGTTATTAAAGCCTGGGCCTACAAATTGGCACAAAATCATTTGGATAAAGATTTATATGCGATTTCAGAACGCATAGAGGCGGTCATGCGTCGAGAAAAAAACCTATTTCCTAATTTAGATTTTTATAGCGCTGCAGCCTATCATTTTTGTGGCATTCCGGTGTCTCTGTTTACACCGATATTTGTAATGTCTCGAGTGACCGGATGGGCAGCGCATGTTTTTGAACAAAGAGCAGACAACCGATTAATTCGGCCCGCGTCAGAATATATTGGGCCAGATCCACGATCCTTTGTTCCCTTAAACGCACGAGATTGAGATGGCGATTGATAATATGAACGAACATGACAATGAAACGCTTGATGTAGCTGAGAACCATGATAACCCATGCGCTAATAAGTTACCTTTAAAAACAGAAAGTATCGATGCGGAAGATAACCAAAAACCCAAATACGATGAGGTGATGGAGTCAATCGCCGATTACGTTTTGAACAAATCAATCGATAGTGCGTTAGCTTATGATACTGCGCGTCTATGTTTAATTGACGCATTAGGCTGTGCGATGCTTGCTTTGAATTTTCCAGAGTGTAGTCGACTACTGGGTCCGATTGTACCAGGGACCTTATTAATAGGAGGCGCGCGCGTACCAGGAACCGATTATGTACTTGATCCCGTGCAAGCCGCTTTTAATATTGGCACTATGATTCGCTGGTTGGACTTCAATGATACGTGGCTTGCTGCTGAGTGGGGTCATCCCTCGGACAATTTAGGCGCTATTTTGGCTGTTGCAGATTATTTAGGCCGTGTGCAAGGACTACAAGCGCCTAAGCATGTACAGCCTAAAACTTTTCTAATGCATGATATTTTAACCGCAATGATCAAAGCCTATGAAATTCAGGGCTGCCTTGCTTTGCATAACAGCTTTAATCGTTTGGGCCTTGATCATGTGGTTTTAGTCAAAATCGCAAGTGCAGCGGTAGCTGCACAATTAATGGGGGCTGATAAGGACGGAATTTTACGAACTTTGTCGCAAGTTTTCGTTGATGGGCAAAGCCTTCGAGCCTATCGTCATGCACCCAATGCAGGTTCTCGCAAGTCTTGGGCGGCTGGAGATGCAACCTCGCGTGCAGTTCGTTTAGCACTACTTGCTTTGTCTAATGAAGAAATGGGTTATCCCAGTGCGCTTACCGTACCTAAATGGGGGTTTCAAGATGTGTTGTTCCGTGGCAAAGCCATTGAACTGCAGCGCCCCTACGGTAGTTACGTTATGGAGAATATCTTATTTAAACTCGATTATCCTGCCGAGTATCATGCACAAACGGCTGTCGAAGCTGCTGTACAACTCTCACCGATTGTAAAAGATAGGCTTGATGATATTGCACAGATTATGGTGATGACACATGAGTCTGCTATTCGAATTATCAGTAAAAAAGGCCCCTTGCACAATCCCGCTGATCGTGATCATTGTTTACAATACATGATTGCTATTGGATTAATTTATGGCGATTTACGTGCAGAGCATTACGAGGAAAACATCGCTGCTGATCCACGTATCGATAAGCTTCGCGAAAAAATGGTGATCGCCGAAGATGTGCAATTTTCTCGAGACTATTTAGATCCAGAAAAGCGTTCAATTGCTAATAGCTTGCAAGTTATCTTCAAAGACAATTCAGTATCACCTTTAGTCATTGTAGAGTATCCCTTAGGTCATAAATGCCGACGAAAAGAAGGTGTTCCGGCGTTGTATAAAAAGTTTTATTCGAATCTTGTCACACGTTTTTCAAACGCACGTATCGATAGAATCCGGCAGGTAGTAGAGGATCCTCAACAATTTAACCAAATGACTCTGGCGGATTTTTTAACGCTTTGGTGTTAATCAGTAGTATTAAGCAGGACATGCTCTTAGCTCATTAAAAGCGTGTCCTTTTATACTGTCGTTTAGTGTTTCTGCAATGCTCTTAGAAAATGAAGTTACTTTAAAAACGTCTTTTTATATTTAAACCAGCGAGAATCTTCGTCGCAATTTCTTCAACCGAATAGCGTGTGGAATTTAAATAGGGAATATTTTCTCGCTCATACATCGCTTCCACTTCCTTTACTTCAAAACGACATTGTTCTAACGATGCATATTTACTATTGGGCAACCTTTCGTGACGAATATGCTGTAACCTCTCTGGATCGATAGTTAGCCCAAAAAGTTTCTTCTTGCAGTCTACAAGCTCCGCTGGTAATTCTAGCGAATTAAAGTCTTCTTCGGTGAAAGGGTAGTTAGCTGCCAATATCCCAAAATGTAGGGCGAGATAGATGCAACTGGGGGTTTTTCCACAGCGTGAAATACCAATTAAAACCAGATCGGCTTTGTGGTAGTTTCGAACGTTGACGCCATCATCATGAGTAAGTGCATAATCAATCGCTTCAATACGATAGCTGTAAGATTGTGAATTGGAAACACCATGCATTCTGCCAATGCGATAAGAAGATTTTTCTTGCAACACTTGCTCTAGAGGGCTTAAAAATGTGTGGAAAAGATCGAAGATATAGCCTTGAGAAGCGTTGATCATTTTAGCAATATCTGGATTCAATAAGGTGATAAATACAAGTGGGCGTTTTCCTGTTTCTGCAAAACATTGATTGATTCTTATAACGGCAGCTTCCGCTTTCGCAATGGTATCAATATAAGGGATAGTAAATTTTTCAAAATCAATGTTTTCAAATTGGGTGATGAGGCTATTACCTAAATTTTCAGCAGTAATACCCGTTCCATCGGAGAGCATAAATACGGGTTGTTTCATTATTTTCTCTTTTTGTGTGTTTTTGTCGAATTTTTAAAATAAAAATTCTTGCCAAATCTAGAATAATAAAGAAGGTTGTTCTGAGCAACGTTTAAAAGATGAGAAATTAGGGCTGAAAAAATTAAAAATTTAACTTCCTTACAGTCGCGCCTGTTGTAGCATCGATGTAAGGAAGGGTGAGAATAAATTTTCTAGAATGGGGAACACGATGAATTTTTCATATTTTCCTGTTCTAACCCTTTTTGGCTGCTCAGTTCGCTTTTTTGAAGGCCATTGGTATGGCGCGAATCTAGGGAGTGCTTATTAGAGTTATCCGAATTGTCAGAATTGTCTGAACCTTGAGATCCCTTATTTACATGATTTAGAGACAAGCGTTGAGCTGGTGATTTAGGACTACCAAAGAATCCTATTTCTTGGGAAGAGTAATTGGGCTGCATTTTCGGGGAGAGGGGCTCATTTACCTCAGCCTGTTGCAATACCTTGGGCGATTCGGGTTTGTTCTCAGGGGCCTTCGTTAGCCTAAATTCTGGCTCATTATGAATGATGCCAGCATCAACATTGTGAGTGTTCTGAACTGCGTCTCTATCATTCCAAGTTTTAAAAACGTCACTTAACCAGGAGTAGAAGTACGTACGTTTGCCAGCTCCTTGGGGAAGATATAGTTCACGTACATTGACGTTATGACAATAAGTACGTAATTCGTGAGCAGACAAATTCGGTGGAACATATACATCGAAAATCGTATGAGAATCTTTGGGGCCTAAAGTTTCTGTATGTTTGGGCATGATTTGATCACCCTTAACCTCAAAGGTCCTTATATAATTGGGATCGATATTCTTACAATACTCAGCGGTATCTATTTTCCAGCCATTATCCGTTGCGAGCTTAGCACATCTGTTTCCAAACCAGTTCTTAATTCTTTGCAAAATACTTTCTTTAGGGCTTTGAGCAATGGTTTCGTTTGCAAAATTCTTACCTAATAAGGGAGATGCAATCTCATCAGCGTTATCTTTTTTACTGCTTTTAGCATCGTTATCATATTTTTTGAAATTCTGTTTAATGACGTTCTCTACATTTGTAAAGGAACGACCGTTCACTAGATAAATTTTTATAGAAGGTGTTTGGGAATGAAAGTGAGCGGCTACTGCTGCTGCCACGGCGCCGCCTAGAGAATGACCATAAAGTTTAATTTTGTACGGGGGGATCTTTCTATTCAATAATGCCTGTACTTGGGCAATACCATCTTCTACCAATTCCTGAAAAGAGGCCACTCTAGAAATACCGTTACGGTTTTGATTATCACGTCCTACGGTACGATAGTTGAAGCTAACGACTCTTGAGTTCGTATCGTTAGCCATGTCCGCTAGCTCTTCAAAGCTATCATTAATATTCTGTGCATTACCACAAAAGTTAAGAATATAATCCGATTTTTCCTCTGAAAAGTGCGGGGGGGTTATCTCAACAGTTTCTAAGCTAATATCTCGGATCTCGTTTTTCTTACCTGTACTACCTTTATAAATAACAGTCTTAGCATCTATACCATAGTCTAGGGATAGTTTCGCCAGATGTTTCTTTGCCATCTGTAAATCTGTATTAAAAATATTTAAAGAGGTGGGGGCAGCTTTATTGCCAGCATTGTTCAAGGGATCATTAAAATAAGGAATTTGATCCATTAAATATTGCTCAGGATAATCTTCGTAAGATGAAATTTGTGCTGAAATGCTTGAGAGTTTTGCGTTTAACGCAGTATTCAGCGCTTCTCTTTTACTCTCCGCATTTAAATTGCTCATTAGAATATTTTGTTGATCTAAGTTATTGATTAATGCCGGTAATAGCTCTTGTTGCAATCGCTCAAGTGAGTCCGATGAATATAAAGTTGAGTAATTTCTGCCAGTTTGTTCCAATGCGGTAAACTGCTCATCTAAAGTTTTTTTAGTTTCTAATGTTTGGATGAAAGAATCCTGAAGTTCTCCTAAAGAGCAACTTTCGAATGCACGAGAATCAAAGACAGTGACATTTTCGTTTGCCATCGAAGAATAGTTAAATTCGGATGTCTTCGCTTGCCGAATAGCTTTATCGTCGGTTGAAGATTGTAATTTCTGTATAATTTCTTCGAGGATCGAAGCCTCCTTACTATGAGAAGAATAATTTTTCTGTATCGTTTTTAAATCTTCAGTCTTCACAGTTAAAGATATGTGTTCTTCTAAGTTTTTATAATGTGTAATATATTCCTGTTTTGCCTTTTCCATTTTTTCTTTTAGACGTGCTTGATTCGTAAAATCAGAATTCATACGTAATAAATTTTTTTCTCTAATTTGCGTTTGGAATATAATGGGGGGTAAGTATTTGCCAGGTTTTGGAAGAGGTGCTAAAAGAGGTTCGTGGGCACGTTCTGAAGGGGGGTTTAATTTGGCTGTTGAGAAATATGAAGCCTTGAGAATTTCTGCTTTAGCGTAGAAAATCTGTTCCTCAGTCTGTTTGGGGCTTTTAAAGAGAGGACCGCGATAACTCTTGCCACGGTTAAAATGAACCGTAAGATCAATTTTTCTGTAGCGGTTGCGTCCCATTTGTCCTGGTAAAACAAACAAGCCAATGATTCTTGATAAAAATGACATTATGGCGTCTTCAACTTAAGGTTATATATAAATTCATTTTATCACAATATTAACATTTTGATCAATATTTTGTCTGTTAATTTATTATGTAATTGTTTAAAAAACAAATTTAAAATCTGAAATGTAATAATTTTTTTGTTTTAAAAAAATACATAGTGCTACATGTTTTATTCTATCAGGAATTTAAGCGGAAACTGCTTGGTAGCGGGTTTTTTACTATCTTTTAACGTTTCTTCTGCTATGTTTATAGTAGGTGTGGCACGCTTAGTGCACTCGAGCCAGTACAGAATGCCTTTCTAAAGCAATAATAGCCTAACGCCGGAGAAAACTTGCATGGAATCCGATAGGTACCAAAAGAACAGTAAGTTATTCATTATAGGGATTATTTCATTGTTATTTAGTCTCAGTTTATTAGCTTTTAGTCTTTATATTCTTCCTTATCTTTTATGGGATTTATTTTATCGTGTGCCTGCTTTCGTTTTAAACTGGCGAGAAGGAATTAAAAATTTCTATGAAATCAGTGAATTAGGGGCTGCTTGGATAGTCTTTCTTATTTTTATAATCCCTGCTGTATTCTTTGGTTATATTTCTTATTTGACGTCGAACTATATCGATGACCGTATTTTCAATCCAGCTCCTCTTACGACAGAGAAGCCTGAAGTTGAGAAAAAGGAATTGCGAGAAACGTTTGGGTGGGTATTTAAGATATTAGGTATGATCCTTCTAACGCTAGGTATCTTGGCAATCGTTGAGCAAATTATATAGTATCTACGATTGCAGTCTCTACTTCCGAAACTAGCTTAAAGCTTTTACGATGAATCGCACAGGGGCCGTGTAACATTAAAGCCGCCCGATGTTCTTTTGTGGAGTAGCCTTTATGTGTCTTAAAGCCATAATGAGGGTAATCGTCATCAAGTTTAATCATTTCTTCATCGCGCGCCACCTTTGCTAAAATGGATGCTGCACTGATTTCTGGAAATAAACGGTCTCCATGAATGATGGCTTTACAGGGTAGGGCAATTTTTGGGATAAATTTACCGTCGATTAAAACGGATTTAGGTGTAACCGATAGTCCTTCTATCGCTCTTTGCATAGCCAAGAGCGTTGCATAATGAATATTTAACGCTTCAATTTCATCTACTTCTGCTCTGCCATAGGCATAACAAAGGGCCTGTTGTTTGATTTGCTCGGCTAATCGAGACCGTTGAGCTGCTGATAGTTGCTTAGAATCTTTTACGCCGTCAATCGGATCACGCAAAATGACGGCTGCAGTAATGACTGGGCCTGCTAGTGGGCCACGTCCTGCTTCATCTACCCCCGCAATGAAAGTTGCCATTGATTATTCGATCTCTGCCATTTCTTTCAGGGCCTTTTTTTCTGTTGTTAATTGCTTCATCCATGATTGATGGTCAATATACCACTGAACAGTTTTCCGCAAACCACTTTCAAAAGATTCTGCAGGAGTCCAATTTAATTCGTTTTGAATTTTGCTTGCATTGATAGCATAACGTTGATCATGCCCCGGCCTGTCTTTGACGTAACGAATTAAATCACGATAATAACTAACACCCTGAGGTTTTTGGGGAACCATTTCTTCCAAAAGATCGCAAATTGCATGAACGACAGCAAGATTTGTTTTTTCTTGATGGCCTCCAATATTGTAGGTTTCACCCACAGTGCCATTTTCTACTACGCAATAAAGGGCATGAACATGATCGTCAACGTACAGCCAATCTCGCACCTGCAAACCATCACCGTAAAGAGGTAGAGGCTTGCCAGCTAGGGCAGAGGAGATAATTAAAGGAATTAATTTCTCAGGAAATTGATAAGGCCCATAATTGTTAGAACAGTTCGTTATCAAAATGGGTAAATGATAGGTTTTATGCCACGCACGGACGAGATGGTCTGAGCTTGCTTTACTCGCTGAGTAGGGTGAATTTGGAGAATAGGGTGTTGATTCGGTAAAACTTGGATCGGAAGGGTGAAGGGTTCCGAAGACTTCATCCGTAGAGATGTGATGAAAACGAAAGTCTTTTTGTTGTTGGGGTAGAAGTGATTGCCAATAAGCACGCGCTGTTTCTAATAGTGTATAGGTTCCTACGATGTTTGTTTCAATGAAGGCTTGGGGTCCTAAGATTGAACGATCAACGTGACTCTCTGCGGCAAGGTGCATAATGATGTCTGGTTGATGAGTCAGGAAAAGATGTCTTACTTCCTCAATATTACAGATATCAACCTTCTCAAAGGTATAACGATCATCTTGTGCAATCGATTCAAGAGAAGATAAATGTCCGGCATAAGTGAGTTTATCAACATTGATGATTTTATTCGAAGTATGACTCATTAGATATCGAATCAGTGCCGAGCCAATAAAACCAGCACCTCCTGTGATCATTATTTTTTTCATGATAGTTCCATCAAAATTGACAAATGATTATGCTTTCTTAAATCTGAAATACAATACTAATAAAATTAAAGGGAAATAAGCAATGCATACTCCCAACAAACCGTTTAAATGACCCAAAGCGACCGTCAAGGCTATGGGAAAGAGCCATAGCATGTTGATGCATAAAATACCGAGTGTCACTCTAAGATGACTATTAAAATGATCTGTTGCAAGTTGATAAGCATGCGATCGATGCGCTTCATAAAGTTTTTGACCTTCAAAAGCACGGAATAAGAGCGTTAGGGTTGCATCAACGATAAAAATGCCTCCTAAAATGATCCAAGTCCAAAAAAGTGCTGGGTTAATCGATGCAGCTTGGATAGAGAACAAACCAATCATCAATCCTAAAAAACAACTGCCCACGTCGCCCATAAAGACACGTGCTCGAGGGAAGTTCCAGCAAAGAAAGCTACCCACAACAGTTGCAAGTATGGTTGGCAAAGAATAGATAACCGATTCGGCTCCCATGCCTTGAATGACGGCGCCGGATAAACATATAAAGATAGCTTCAATAGCAGCAAGGCCATCGATTCCGTCCATAAAATTGTAGAGATTTAAAAACCAGACTAAGTAAAGCAGGGCAAAGCTATTGACTAGCAATGTCCCTTGTTGGAAGGTCCAGCAGCCAAAAACCGTTATGCTAGACATGCCGCCTAGGCAATAGAGCGCAAAGCCACTAATAAGAAAATGTCCTAAAAGGCGATACTTTGCAGCTATCGGTATATGATCATCCATAAATCCTAGACAGGCAGCACCGCAACCAGCGAAAGTTAATCCAAGCTGTGTCCAGCCAGATATAGCATCTATAAAACCAAGGTAAGTTAAGTAGACTAAAAAAAGAATAACGAAAGCAAGTCCGCCTCCGCGAGGCGTAGGGGCAACATGTGAACTTCGATGATTCGGAATGTCTAAGACATTATTCGTTAATGCGTAATGACGTATAAAACCAGTACCGGAAAATGATAATAAAAATAAAATTAACAATATAACTAACGGCATTTACTATAATACTCCCCAAGTACTGGGTGGATAAAATCATTTTTAAGCAGTTCAGAGATAGATAAGAACCGCTCTGAACGACTGCCAAAATGTAACTTGCATGATTATACAATGTATCTGTTATACAAACGCAAGTCTCACCTTATTTCTTGTTCGTCAGGAAGAGAGTCAGCGTAGTGTTTTCTGCGACAGAATGCGAATGATGCAAGCTTAACAATACGGAGAGAGCGGTTCAATATTCCATGATGTGCAATTTTTATCACTAGCAGGAATAAACGATTTTATCTGAGTCAAACATTACTCTTCAGTTAAGCGGAAATATTTTGTTCCAAAATATCGCTGTAATTTTTTTCGAATGGTTCCACGGCTAATACCAAGCATTTTAGCTGCTTGTAACTGGTTGCCACGTCTTTTTTCCATAACTGCTTGGAGCAAAGGGGGCTCAACTTCAGAGAGAATCATATCGTACAAATCGTGCACGGGTTTTTTTTTGTTCTCTGTAAGAAATCGGGTCACTAAACTGTAGACGAGGTCTTGAAGGCCTTGATCTTGTTGTAATGCAGTTGGAGGGGTCTGTGTTTCAATGAAATCCATCGTAACTTCCTTATTTAAGTTAAGACATAAGATCCAATATCCATCTGTTTAAATCCCTGATGGATGAAAAATGCGCTGCATCACAAAAATGCAAGCAAGATTTATTGTATATGAAGGATAATTGATAATCTAGCGGAATCTAGCAAAAAAACGCAATTAAAAGACTATTTTTAAGTCAATTTAATTTTCAATAACAGTGTATTGTAAAAAAATCGACAAGTCTAGTCTCATACAGATTTCCAAAAAAATTTAATTAGTATTCATCGGATTGAAGAGTGCTACGATGCTAAGATAAAATAGTTTATCTAACTTTCATCGTGGTTAGGCAAGTTATATATATGCCTAAAAATTAGGTAGGCTAAATGTCAGAAAAAATAGATTCAAATGTTGTATATACGGCCAGATTACACTGGATCCTGTTTTTAGGGCCGGTTCTTTTTATGCTCTTAATTCTCTATGCGATAACCCATCTCTTTTTATTGACAGGCTCTGCCATTTTACTGTTTTTGCTGGGACTAGCATGGCTAGGCGCGATATGGGTAACCTACACTTTTTCTTATCTAGAAATAAAACCGCGCAAGATAAGCTTAAGAACAGGCATTTTTGTGCGAGAAATTGTGGATATTTCTATGGATAAAATTGAAAGCATTGATATTCGACAATCGATCCTTGGGAGTATTCTACAATATGGCTCGCTGGTCATCACAGGAACAGGTGGTTCGCACCGAATGATTCATTATCTTAAAAATCCACTCACTTGTCGGCGATACATAGAAGAGCTGATGCATCAGTGAGGGCGCACTGGTCAGCTCCGTTTTTAGGTGTAGCAATTGCTTGTGTAAAAACATTAGTAGGAGGCTGTCAACACCAAACAGATCTTATTTGTTTGGTGGATGGAACATATTGGGTCTGTAAGAAAATGCATTCGGAGAGTTGGATAGGACCTGTGACTTATCAGCAATTATCTTTTATGCAGCGATTAGACGAACATTTAACTGCCCATTGCTTTCAAAAATCTCAGCATTATCGATTTATACCCTTCGCTGATAACTCTTACGGTATCATCTTACCGTATCAAGCAGGCAATGTTCTGAGTATCGTCTCAACCTTGCAAGCACGTTTGCTGGGTAAAAGGCTGGCTGAATTACATGACTTGAGCGATTTTTTACAGGGTGCTGAGCCTTTTCCTAAAATTGCCCTTGCCAGAGATGAGGCAACCCCTCTGTGGGTACATGAGTGGGCCAAAGCATGTAACAGGCGTATAACTGCGCATAAAAGCGAATGGGTAATTGCTCATCGTGATCTTAACCTGAGTAATATTATTTGGAATGACGCCTCTTTCCCTATCCTTATCGATTGGGAAAGTGCTGGCTGGATCCACCCTACGGTGGATTTAATTGGCTTAGCAGTTAATTGTGCGCTAAAAAAGAATAATCTTTTTGAAATTGAAAATTTTCAAGCTGTACTAGAGGGATACCGTCACCGCAACGGCCAACTACCCCGAGATCACGATGATTTTTGGATAATGATGGGGCACAGTTGGTTACTTTGGTATAGCTATGTGTTGAATCACAATTGGCGCGATCAGGCTACTCAATGTTTACAAACACTCCAAGTATTAAAAAATTTACTTCCTACACTGCGCCAATTTTATAATAGTGCAAGTGACCCAATGTGACACCCGCACTCTATAGGTTTAACCGAGTTTTATTTTATATTTATTTTCTTCGTCTAAAATTCGCAGCAGGTATTGACCGTAATGATTTTTACTCAAATTGAATGCTAATTTTCCCAACTCTTCGGCAGAAATAAATCCTTTGCGAAAAGCAATTTCTTCAATGCACGCGACCTTCAAGCCTTGACGTTTTTCGATGGTTTCAATAAATTGACTGGCTTGTAATAAAGAATCATGCGTACCACTATCAAGCCAAGCAGTACCCCGACCAAGATGCATAACTTCGAGCTGGTTCTGCTTAAGATATTGTGAATTAACGCTTGTAATTTCGAGTTCGCCACGTTGGGAAGGTCGAATTGTTTTAGCAATATCTACGACTTGATTATCATAGAAATAAAGGCCAGTAACCGCGAAATTTGATCGAGGTGCCGTAGGTTTTTCAACGATTTGTAGAGGGCGACCAGATTGATCAAATTCAATCACGCCATAGGCTTCTGGGTTATCAACAGGATAAGCAAAGAGGGTTGCACCAACCGTATTTTCGTCTGCTTGCTGTAGAAGTTGGTTGAGGTGATGCGCATAAAAAATATTATCGCCAAGGATCAGCGCAGAAGGAGAGTTTTGTAAAAAATTCTCTCCCAAAAGGAAGGCTTGTGCTAAGCCATCTGGATTTGACTGGACTGCATAAGTAAACCGCACACCCCATTGTGAGCCATCGCGTAATAAACCATGGTAACTATCAAGATCTTTGGGGGTTGTGATCAGTAAAATGTCGCGAATACCTGCCAACATCAAGATACTAAGTGGGTAATATACCATCGGCTTGTCATAAACAGGTAGAAGCTGTTTACTTGTTCCTAACGTTAGCGGGTAAAGACGTGTTCCATGCCCACCCGCTAAAATTATACCTTTCCGTTCTGTATGTATTGTTCCATTCATCCTAAATTACCGTTTTTTTAGTTACTTTTTTGTGACGCAAAATAGCTAGCTAGTAAAGGAGTCTACCTATTCGCTTTGTTCTTTATCCGGGTCATTGACACTTTCAATGTAATCGCAATTTTCTTGAGGGCAAACCCACTGCTTACCGGCTCGTTTTGTTTCTTTAAGCGTGACTAAGGGCCATGCACATTTGGGGCAGGGTTTATCAACGGGTTCATTCCATAATGCATAGTCACAACTTGGGTAATCGCTACAAGAATAAAAGAAACGTCCCTTACGTGATCGTCGTCTCACCAGTTTGCCCTTATGGCATTTAGGACAAACTACACCGGTATCGGCCGGTTTTTCGATAGGTTCGATATGTTTGCATTGAGGGTAATTACCACAACCAATAAAACGACCATAACGGCCTACTTTAATATGAAGGGCGCCGCCACAATCCGGGCAGGTGCGACCCTCTACAACTTCTGGTTCTGGTTTATCCGTTTCTGCAGCATTCCCCATGTCTTGTGTGTAATCACAATCAGGATAACCGGTACAACCAATAAAACGTCCGCGTTTTCCGAGTCGAACAGCTAAAGGTTTACCACATTTAGGGCAGTTTTCTTCTATAACCTGTGTCGTTACATCTTTGCGTTGCACCTGAGAGTCAATATTGCGTATCTGTTCAATAAAAGGTGACCAAAAAGCGGTTAGGACCGGTATCCAGGCTTGTTCACCCCGAGAGATAGCATCAAGTGTATCTTCAAGTTGAGCGGTGAACTGATAATCGACATATTTAGTAAAATGACCCGTCAAAAATTGATTTACAACACGTCCAATGTCGGTAGGAATAAATCTTTTTTTATCAACGATGACATATTCGCGTTGTTGTAAAGTATGAATGATAGCTGCGTAGGTAGAGGGCCGGCCAATGTCGTATTCCTCTAAGGCCTTGACCAGTGAAGCTTCAGAGTAACGAGGAGGTGGCTCTGTAAAATGTTGATCAGCGATCATTTTCAATAACGGTACTATGTCTCCTTTGTTTAGTACCGGTAAAGCCGTGGTAGCCGTTTCTGATTCGTCCTCAAGCTTCCCATTTTTTTGGACGTCGTCTTTACCTTCTTCATATAGTAAGAGAAAACCTGGAAATGCAACGGTCGAACCGTTAGCGCGAAGAACATTACCTTCGCCACAATTAAAGTCAACTGCTACTGTATCAACCAACGCATCTGCCATTTGAGAGGCAATCGTTCTTTTCCATACGAGGGTATAAAGTTTCAATTGATCGGGTGTGAGTGCAGCCTTAATGCTGTCTGGTGGATATTGGGTAGATGTGGGTCGAATGGCCTCATGAGCTTCTTGCGCATTTTTAGATTTGGTTTTAAAAATTCGAGGGGTTTTCGGGCAATTCTCTTGTCCATACTGTGTTTGTATAAATTCTCGAATTTCGGCAATGGCCTCATTTGCTAAGTGAACTGAGTCGGTACGCATATAGGTAATAAGCCCTGTGACGCCGGTGCCTACATCTATTCCTTCGTACAATTGTTGTGCAACCATCATGGTTTTACGTGCAGTAAAGCCTAGCTTGCGTGCTGCTTCTTGTTGCAGCGTTGATGTGATGAAGGGAGCCGCGGGTTTTCGTTTGCGTTGTTTTTTTTCAACAGCAGCAACTTCCAAAACACCATTGGCTTTTTTTAGTAACTCATCTCGAATTTGATGTGCTTGTTCTTCATTTGTGACACTGAACTGTTGAAGTTTCTCATGATTAAAACAAGTTAATCTCGCGGTAAAGTTTTTTTTATGTTGCTCGCAGTGCGCAATAATGCTCCAGTATTCTTGTGAAATAAACTGTTCGATAGCTTCTTCACGTTCGACAATGAGTCGAAGAGCGGGGCTTTGCACCCGACCAGCAGAAAGACCACGGCGAACTTTTTTCCAAAGTAACGGGGAAAGATTGAAGCCGACGAGGTAATCTAAAGCGCGCCTTGCTTGTTGCGCATTGACTAAATCCATTGCTATCTCGCGGGGATTAGCAATCGCTTCCTTTACGGCGGTTTTCGTAATTTCATTAAAGAAAATGCGTTGTACTTGTTTACTGTCTAATAAACCGCGATTTTTCATTAGTTCATAGACATGCCATGAAATGGCTTCGCCTTCGCGATCAGGATCGGTTGCGAGTAGGAGAGAATCTGCTTTTTTTAACGCCTTAGCAATGGCTTCGATATGTTTGGCATTTTTTTCAATGGGTTCATAAAGCATTGCAAAGTCATTCTCAGGATCAACCGATCCTTGACGAGGCAGTAAATCGCGGACGTGTCCATATGATGGTAAAACGTCATAATCTTTGCCTAGATATTTTTGTATTGTTTTAGCTTTTGCAGGTGACTCTACAATGACTAAGTGTTTACTCATAGTGTGCAACCTTCCTGGAATTCTTGGGTTTAGTGGCGTGTCACTTTATCTTCCGAGTGATACAAGATCAAATCAAGGAATGCCAATTGATGAGGATCAAGGGTAGTTTCTAAATTTTTACGAATCGCCCATTTGGTTTCTTGTAAAGAAACAAGTCGAGATTCAGATGATAATAATTGTTGAACAATCAGTTCAAAAGTTTCAGGGGTAATAAGGTGCCATTGCAAGAAACGAAGTAGAAACTGATAGCTAGCTTTGGTAAGTTTATGACACTCTGCGGGCATCAGAAGACGTCTAGTTGCTTCATACAGAGGTTTATCAGAAGAGGAAGACGCATGCGTAACAATCGAGTTCTCAATTCCTTGGTTTGTCATAATTTCTCCTGCACTGTCTTGAGGCCTGTGTAAGGTTTTTTTTTCAACCGGACTTGCACTATGATCGTTTTCAGCCAAATTTTTTTTCAAAAGATCGATTAACAAGGTTAACAAGTTTTCTTTCATAACAGGCACCTCACATAGCCCCCAGGAATTGCTTTTACAATTCCTTCTATTTCTAATAAAGCCAAATTGCTAGTAATGGTATCCAAATTGAGTCCGCTTTTTTCAAGCATTTGGTCTAATGTTGTTAGCTTGAAATCAATGAACTTTACTAAATCTTCCCTGTCAGAGGCAAGTACTCGAGTACTTTTAAATGGATCCTGTATTGCTTTAGCAGTTTCTAAACGTTGCGTTGGTAAAGAGACGTGCATGCAACGGTGCGCTAAATTCAGTTCGTCCAAAACCTCTTGAGATGAGGTCACAAGCTTCGCACCCTCTTGGACGAGGTAATGACAACCCTGCGATTGAGGGTTGAGAATTGAGCCTGGCACCGCTAATACATCTCGATTATGCTCCAGAGCCAGTCGCGCTGTAATGAGCGATCCACTTTTTATCGCTGCCTCTACAACCAAAATGGCTACTGACAAGCCACTTATTATACGATTACGGTAAGGAAAATGTCTAGGTTTTGGGGAGGTCTTTACGGGAAACTCACTAAGAATTAATCCTTTTTCTCGAATTCGATCAGCAAGTGCTAGATGTTGACGAGGGTAAATGCAATCGATCCCCGATCCAAGCACTGCAAGGGTGCTACCTTCTGCATCAACCGCGCCGGCGTGTGCTTTTGCATCCACTCCTAAAGCGAGCCCACTAACGATGGATAATCCGTTTGATGCAAGATCTAAAGCGAAACGATACGCGATTTCTGCACCCTCCATAGATGGGCGTCTGCTACCAATAATGGAAAGAGTGGGGCGTAGAAATGCGTCAATATTACCTTCTGCATATAAGACAATGGGAGGATTAGCAATTTCTTTTAACAGTGAAGGATAACGGGCATCTTCCCAGGTGAGTATATACCGATTAGGTGCGGATTCCTGCCATGCTAATTCAGTTTCGATTGTTTTCCAGTCAAATTGTTTGATAAGATAGGCTGTTTTCGCAGGAACGCCAGCTTTTTCTAATTGTTCGCAAGAAAGTTGAAACATTTTTTCCAAAGAGGGCCAGCGCTGTAGTAGCTTCATTACAGTTCGAGGACCTATAGAGGGTATTTTATTTAGTGCTATAAAATATATAAAATTACCCATAGCCTTCTTCTATTTGCTTCTTCCCCTGTTTTAAGGTGGGTGAGAATAACATAGAATGTTATTTTTAAAGAACTGCCTATAGAGCCCTTGCCTTAGATAGAAGAAAGAGGGCAAAATTTAATAGCTAATCATTGAGTAAAAAACATGACCATTCACAAAATTCTTTATCTACCTCACGACTGTTTACGCAAAGTTGCCAAATCGGTGGAGCATTTTGATGATAAGTTGCAAACGCTCATTGATGATATGTTTGAGACGATGTATGCAGCGCATGGTGTAGGTCTAGCAGCACCACAAATTGGTGTTAGCTTGCAAGTGGCTGTTGTCGATGTCAAGGGCGATAAAACAGAGCAGATTGTTTTAATTAATCCTCAAATCATTGACACTCAAGGGCAGACAACCTACGAGGAAGGTTGCCTTTCGATCCCCGGTGTTTACGATAAAGTAACACGTCCACAAAAAGTTAAGATAAAAGCACTGGATCGCACCGGTAAATCTTTCGAAATTGAAGGAGAAGGCCTTTTAGCTGAATGTTTTGAGCATGAAATTGACCATCTTAATGGAAAATTGTTTATTGATCGTTTATCTCCCTTAAAGCGCACAGTTGCCCGTCGAAAATTAGAAAAATTTAAGCGGCAACTTGATCGAGAGCAACCTTAAGCATCAGGTAGTGGAGCTCGGGCCAACTTTTAGAAATTATAATCAAAATTATTAGTTTCTTTGTTGCTTGAATCACAGCTGACATCCGGTTCAGGAAGTATGGCGGATGCAATCTTTAAGCGTTTATCCCCATCGGGATAAAAAACCTTTTCATCAATGTTCCACGTGGCCAGTCTTTTGTTGTAAACGTTGGCTACACCAAATGAGTTATCACTTTCTAAACTCTTTTCCAACTTTTGCTTCAAAAGAGCTAGTTGGGATGAAAGATTATTCGAAGCAACCCTTTCTACACCTAATCTATTGTAAAGCTTTCTATCTTTTGTTGCTTCGCGCATTGATTCAAGCTGTTTTTTATTATCTGCAATCATCATTGTATAATGACCTATCGTTGACTTTAAATAATTGATATAACTTTCTCTTTCCAATCTATCTGTATTATCTATAAAATAAGTAGTAAGTTCGTCAAATAAATCGCCAAAGGCACTTTTTCTGAAAACAGTTGCATTGAACAATAGCTCACTTAAAGAGGTCACTTCCTTATTAAATTCAATAGGTGTTAGTTCAATTAACCCAGAGATAATTTTTTGTTTATTATTGGGCCAAAATGATGTATGACCATTTTGCTTACCCGGTATTCTAAGCAAATCTTTGAAAAAGTTTAAAAGTTTAGACGGTGAGTCTGGCGAATAGAGCTCATTGATTTCTTTGTGTTTCTCTGATGGGTTCAGATTTAATAATCTGGCTAATAGAGGATCTGCCTTCGACTTTATTGACGTTCTTAATTTTGTATCGTTGATATTACTTTCCCATTCTTCTCTTATTGCTAAAAGAGAAATTTTTAAAGCTTCTTGGTAAGTATCACTTGTCTGATACTGATACTTATCTGTTTTCATATCCAAAAATTCTACACCCTCCCAGAAGATAGTCAATGATTTAAAATTGTGAAAAGAATAAGTAGTAAAATCATGGCAGAAATTAATAAATTCTACTGGGGGCAGAAGAGCAGGGGCGTGGATAATATCTGCAGAGCGGCTTGTTTAGAAGATTTATCGGAACAATAACTACAGAAGTTATTTAAATAGGTATTTTTTAAATTAGAATTCTTTATGTTAGAGACTTTTATTGATTTACTCTCCTCGATTTCCATATTGCATGTTTCAGCCTCTACCTCTGCCTCCGCTTCTACTTCTACTTCCATACCTAATAAATGAGAGACAGGATTTTCGATGGTGTGTTGGATAGATTGTTGTCCATTAAAGATTTCCGGAATTTTACAGTTTATTTGGATATTATTTTTTTTCCGATAATCAGCTAATTCAGCGTTTAACGTTTTTAATTGGATTGTGATGGAAGCGATAATTTTTGGCTGATTTTTTTTATTATTTTCAAAAATATCGGTCGCATTTATTATATTTTTGTTATAATCTTTGTCTATTTCAGCGATTTTTTCCTTCCTCATGGATATAGTGGTTTCTCGTTCTTTATAGTCCACATAGAAGCTTTCAAAGTTCGCATCCTTGTGATTTTTTTTGTAATCCAGATATTCTTTTTTTGCCTTGTTATAGACTTCGACGTTATCGAAGTCGACTAACAACATTTCGCGCTCTAAATCCAAATTAGAAAGATTATTTTATGATCCTCATCAATATTATTAATTGTTATGTCTTCTATCTCTTTTCTTTTACTCTCAAAGTAGAAATTTGCTTCTTTAAATGTGCAATGAGCGCGCTCCTTATTTGCAGAATATTCAAGTATTCTCTTTGGACATTCATCAATAGAAAGCTGTAAATTATTCTTAGCGATGTTTAACTGACAGAGTTGCTCATCAAACGGATTGTGTTGAACAGTAAACGAGGTCAAATATTCCGTATACGGTAATGTTGGGATTTGGTCTAATGAGTTCTTTGTGAGTAAGGAATTATAGGAAATGGCTGCTTGTTCTCGTCTGTAATTTGAAGAATCTGCTGGTATTTTATCAATCAAGTACTGGTTTTTATTATAAGCGTTAAGATTTTCTGTAAAAACAGTGACTTGCTGATTATAGGTTTCGCTGGATAATGTTAATTCTTGTTCCAATCGACCTATTAAAATCGTTTCCATGCTCTTTAAAATAGTTAATAAATCTTCTTTAGATTGACGTAACTGCTCGAGGTTCATTATATATACAAAAGCTATTTAAATTTACGTTAGTTGTATATTATAAGAATAATATGTTAAATTAATGACATTATGATGCCTTCTCAGAGAGAGAATTCATTTTTGAACACTGATTCAAGTGAAATATGCAATATTTGCAAACAGTTGAGAGTGAATGAATACGAATAAGAGCTAATAAATGAAGTCTAATTAGATAATAGTAATAAATTAATCTGATGGTCGTGAAAACTTGCCCTAGTGATTAGGGCGATTCATTAGGCTGCTGACGTTCACTGGATGTTGAAGTTTAGCGCTATTTTCTTTCGATTTAGTATTAAAAAATGAAAATAGATTTGTGTTAGGAAAAAACTTTTTGTTAACTGCATTAAGAAATTCTTCTTTCTTTAAATCTACCGCAAGACAGTCAAGATCTAAAATATTGCAGGTCTTTTGATGATTATCTAAAGAAGGGTAAAAGGTATCCTCTATTTGACCAAGTTCTTTGTGCTTTTTTGCATCATTGATAAGCTGTTTAAAAGCTATTCGAGGATTATCGGATATATATCCATTCAAACAAGATAAAAAAAGACAAGAGAAATGCGATTCAAAATTGCCTGGTATTATAAGAAATAACGCTAACATGTTTTTGAAATCTTCTCGTTTGTTTTTTGGCCTGCCATAATAATGTAATAGTGAAGTTTTTAATTTGTTTTTGATGTCATATAAATCAGCCTCATCTGTTTCGATTATTTGATTATCAATTTCGAAGCTCTGATGTTGATCTCGTTGTGAGGAAGGTACATCAAGCGTGCCTTGATTTTTTGGCCGTAAAAGGCTTAACGATTTAATCCCTTCACGGAGTGTATTTGTCGAATAGGTGCAATATTTGATTTTGTCAGGCAATATTTGCGGAGATAAGATTTTTTCAAAGAGCTCCAGTTTAACCGCATGAAAGGTTCTTGGGTTAAGAGGTAGTGTCGATGAAAAGAAGTTCGAGAAGAATGCTTTTTTCTCTGCATCCAACAATGATTTTAAAAGGAGAGTAAATTCTTTCTCCGAAAATACGGTTTGGTTTTTTATCTTGTTAAACAATTCTTGAACCGACAATAAAAATTCTGATTCTAACGCTTTACTATCGTGAATAGAGTGGTTAGGCATCAATATATTTGGGCCCAATGGCTCTGGGAGTATGCCATTTGGTTGCGCGGAAGGTTGCGCCATAAAATTAGGATTTTGTGAGGACGGTTGAGTAAATGGTAAAGTCGGTGTGGCAGATTGATCCCGTAGATTCCCAAGCATCCGAAGGCTTCTCAACGTAAACACTGAAGGAGCAATCGCGCTAGCACCTAAAGCCAGTGAAGAACGTAGACCGTATACACCAAAACCATGTATCATTTCTAGGACGCGTCCATATTCGAGTCGATTGCCGTTACTTGCGCAGAAAGCTATCACTAATACAGGTAACAATCCTATACTACAGCCTGTCCCCAAAGCAGCATTGGCTACATTCCCTATTGATATAAAGGGACAGCTCAAGCAATCGCCAAGGCATTCATGAGCGTTATCATAAGGGTTAACATGCCTAATTTGTTCAAAAGCGGGTGGAATACAAGGTGCCTCGTTATCAGTACCGTTATTATTGTCTAGTCCTAGAGGCAGCCATCCATAAGAGCTTTCAGGTCCACAAATACCATTTCGAGCAAAAGGTCCCTCTGTGGGGCAACAATCATCTCGTCGTTCATGTTGCTCACGCATAATGTGTCTGTATGATTATCAAAGGGGATTATTGTACACAAAAAACTAGTGCTTCGAAAAATAATTCTTTGATAATTATCTAGTTAGAGGTAACGCGTAAAATTTATTTGATCTTTTGCCAATAGATTATCGGGTAAATTGTGCAACAAATAAGATAAAAATTTGATCTTATTGTTAAAAATATGTAAAATAAACTTATTATTTATAATTGCTATTAGTTACACAGCTTAGGATTCAGAATGCTTAACCAAGAAGAACGTCGCAACTTACTCAAGCGCCTTTTATTAATGACTGGTTTATTGATAGGTTCTTTGATTATGGCCGAGCTTGGTTTTTATCTTGAAATCAAGCCCTTAGCAGTTGCTGGATCGATTTTAATTATCGACATACTTTTATATACACTGCGTGAACACTGCCTCTCTCAACTAACAGAAATAGTTGTTGAGGATATGGAGTATGTGAATCAGATTAGACCCGGTAGTTTTTCAACGTCGCTTATGCGACAAATCCATCCCAGATACCAATCAGCGAATGAAGGCAACCAAGCACCATTAATGATTAACCAAGATGATTTGGAAATTTACCATAACAATAGTCAGCTGCTTCAACAAGATAATCTAAATAGTGAACAAGTTCTTCAGATTAATCAGCAGCCCATTCAGCAGACAAATCTTCATTTTTCTACCTCAAGTACGATAATAGCTAATCAGAGATTCTTTGCTCCGGGTACGAGTAATCAATCGACTCATGCGCAGATAAATCACGACCCATCAGTTCAGCCAAAGTCTCAAATCAGTAATGAGCAAGATCAACTTGCAAGCTATAATATTTTATAGCTTCGACTTGCTTTAGATAGTTTGATCAAGAGTGCTATAAATTTTTATAGTATAGATTATTAAGGATATACTGAAGTAAATCGTCATTTTTAGTGTTTGGCTGGGCTAGAAATTGTCTAAAGTCCTGTTCAAAATAAGTATCTGCATCAACGGTATGGAAAGCCAGCACAACTAAATTGCCATCATTTAGCTTAGTAACGGAAGGTGTTGCTGATGTTTAATCTAATAATCGCTGTGTTTTTTACGATCCTTCTCTTTTTTTGTACGATCTTAATCCATGAAGCAGGGCACTTTATTGCTGCTTTTTACTCTAGGGTAGCGATTCAACGAATTGGCATTGGCCTAGGTAAACCTTGGTGGCTTAAAAAAACCACAAATTATGAATGGGCATTCAGCCCTTGGTTGCTAGGTGGCTATGTTAGATTATTAAATTCGCGTATAGAAAAAGTTTCTGATGATAAAAAAGAATGTTGCTTTGATAAAAAAAGTATCGGCGTTCGTTGCTTAATATTAGCAGCAGGCCCAGCTGCTAATATTCTTATTGCTTGGGCTGCGTTGACTGCTGTTTTTTTCCTCGGTTATCAGGCAACTGCTCCTGTTATCGAACGTGTTTTACCGCATTCCATAGCAGCTAGCAGTGGGTTAACTAATGGTGATAAATTTATTCAAATGAATAAAAAAACAGTAAAATCCTGGCAAGATGTGGGGATGCAGCTTGTTATTGCCTTGGATAAGAAAGAATTACTGGTCTTGGTTGAAAATTCTAGCGGTGAGCGTCGTCAAATCTTTATGAATCTGGATGCTTGGCAGAAGGCAAAAATTAATGAAAAAGATACGGTGCTCGCCAGTTTAGGTCTTGTCCCGCTTCAAGGTCAAGCGTCACAAAAGCATATTGAGGGCCACTCTTTCAAGGTTGCCGTCAAAGAAGGATTGGCGCAATTATTTGTGTTATTAGCGTTTTTTTGTGCTTTATTAAAGCAGCTGATTCTAGGAAAAATTGCTTTATCTTTATTATTAGGTCCACTAACGGTTTTTACCTTAGCCATGCAATCTTTTTTACAGGGCATAACAGTATTTTTAACCACGGTAGCCAGTTTGAACCTTGCAGTAGCTTTTGTTAATTTGTTGCCTGTTCCTGGGCTGGATGGTGGTTCAATGCTTTATGCACTGATTGAGAAAATACGAAACAAGCCCATTTCGATTCCCATGGAGGTGCTTTTACACCGTTTGGCAATTATTTTTTTCTCAGTGCTTTTCGTACAACTTATTTTAAATGATATCAGTCATTATTTAATTCACTGGCAGAAATATTCATTAAAGCAGTGATAATTTTTTATACGAGAGAGTAAAATAAATAAAACGTTGTAATTAGAGTATCTGTATGCGTATTTTGCATTTTTTTAAAACATATTATCCCGATACAATGGGAGGTGTTGAACAAACGATCCATCAACTTGCTCTGGCCACGCAAGCCTTTGGTATAATAACAGATGTTTTAACGCTCAGTCCCAACGTAGATATTCCTACAGTCGATATGAACGGTTACCAAGTACATCGCGCAAAAAAAACCTTGGAGGTTGCATCAACGGGGTTTTCAATAGATGTTTTTAAACAGTTTTACCAGTTGGCAAAAAAAGCTGATTTGATTCACTATCATTTTCCGTGGCCATTTATGGATCTGGTGCATTTTTTAGTGCCGGTTAAGAAACCGACGGTGGTGACCTACCATTCGGATATTGTGAAACAGAAATTTCTACTTAATTTGTATCATCCACTTTGTCAACGGTTTTTAAAAAGTGTGAATCGTATTGTGGCGACATCTCCTAATTACTGTAAAACAAGTCCTATTTTAAAGCAGCATCAGGAAAAAATAACAGTCATTCCGATTGGTTTGGATGAAACCACTTACCCCGAACCCTCTGAGAAATTGCTTGCGCATTGGCGGCAACGTTTTCCAAAACCGTTCTTTCTATTTGTCGGTATTTTGCGTTATTACAAAGGCTTACACATTTTGTTACACGCAATAAAAAATAAACCTTATCCGGTAGTCATTGTAGGTGAAGGTCCTATTGAGTCATCCTTAAAACAGCTTAAAAAAGAACTTAATTTAGATAACCTTTATTTCTTAGGGGCCCTTCCTGAAATAGATAAAGTGGCACTCCTTAAGCTAGCTCATGCCGTTGTCTTTCCTTCTCATTTGCGCTCAGAAGCGTTTGGTATTTCCTTATTAGAAGGTGCGATGTATGGGAAGCCTTTAATTTCAACTGAGATTGGTACGGGAACGAGCTATATTAATATTAATGAAGAAACAGGATTTGTGGTTCCGCCTTCGGATGTTGAATCCTTGAGCGCGGCAATGGAAAAACTCTGGGCAAATCCAGCCGGTGCAGAACAGATGGGGCAAAGGGCTCAGAATCGATATCGAGAATTATTTACTGCCAAAACGATGGGTCTTAATTACCTCAACGTTTACAAAGCATTGCTCTTAAAAGCCTAAATCTTCCTATCGAATTGAGCGGCATGGTTATTGCTTTCTAAATCGATAAATACAGCTATTGTCGGGCTTTTAAAAGCGCTGACAGGAAGAGTAAGTGATAAAATGCTTTATATGACGAAACGACAACAGACACCAACAAAATTTTCAAATGGTTTTTGCCGGCAATCCTTGAGGGTGATTGCCGCCGATGAATGGCAGATTTTAGTCGGATTGCTAATCATGAAATGATTTGAAAAGTAGCACTTCATGAGGTTTTCACTCGCCTGGTTTCTTTGCAGCAGGAATGGTGCATTAATGACTAACGCATCAACTCTTCTTATAACAAGCACTTAGCTAATCTACGCACAAGGTTATCCACAGAATTTGTGGAAAGAAAGTTTTTGCCCTAAAGGTTGAAAGTTTAAAAAACCATTGATTTATATAATGATTTATCGACATTGGATAAGAATGCGTGGAATAACAAGGGCCTACAAATGAAGGTTATCCACAACCCTATTAAAGAGTTGTGGGTAAGATTGTTAAATAGTGAAGATGCGTGACAAGTCAATAAATATAGAACAAAAAAACCTGAGCCTGACGAGACCCGTAGGCTTTTTTTAGGCGTTGCTGCTAGATTTTTGACTCATTTTAACGAGGTAATCCAATACTTCAAGCAGGCGTGTTTCATTTTCTGCCATTCTTAAATCAGTTTTATACCTGTGGTTAACAATGAACGAAGGAACGGACTGGATATGCAAAGCTGCCAGCGAAGCCATATCTTCTGACAATTCGCCGTTAAAGGAGGCAGGATCATCAAAGATATTTTTCACGGCATTGGCATCGCAATGATGATCGATGAAAAATTGTCGCATGATTTCCGGTTGATTCAGGGGTAACGTTTTTTCTTGAATACTTTTAAATAGCAGGGGATGGATAATGGATTCCATTTTAAGCTGTTTAATCGCGTAGTAAGCTTTGGCGTACAATTTCCAATCGGGTCTAAAAACGACAGGTACGCGTGTTAGTTGAATTGCATTACCTTGTTTCTTTAACCAACCTGTGAAGTAAGGTTCGATATGGTAGCACCATGAACATCCATAACTAAAAAATTCGGTAACTGGCACAACATCTTGAGCGGGGACTGTCTTTGAGGAAAGTGGATCCAATGAACGTGCTTGTTCAGACAGAACTTCATAATCTTTGCCTGCAACGAAATCAGCGCTATAACTCAAGATGGGAAATAGGCTAAAAAGTGCAATCACAGCGCCTAGATAACATTTCCTGCTTAATTTTGAATAAATATACACTTTAAATCAGTCCTTATTTTTGTAATTTAATGTGAGTGATGAAAGGCAGTGCTGGTTTTAGCGCTGAGGAACATCCACACGGATGATATTTTAAAGCCCCAGCAATTTCGGTATAGTATACCGTTCACGCTGTACGAATAAAATATATACCTTACCTTTATGAATCCCTATCATCAGATTTCTTTCTTAAAAAGTGTAGCCGCCTTACAGCAATTACCTAGTGACGAAGGCATTGAGGTCGCGTTTGCTGGTCGTTCTAATGCAGGTAAATCGAGCGCCTTAAATTTCTTAACAGGGATTAAAAAGTTGGCACGCACCAGCAAAAATCCGGGTTGCACACAATTTATCAATGTGTTTCCTTTAGACGATACGCGACGTTTAATTGACTTACCCGGCTATGGTTATGCAAAAGTCCCTCAAACAGTAAAAGCTGTGTGGCAGAAAAATTTATCCAAATATTTAGAAACGCGCGAGTCGCTGAAAGGATTGGTAGTCTTAATGGATTGTCGTCATCCCTTGAAAGAACTGGATAAACATTTAATTAATTGGGCTATTGAACGGCAATTGCCATTGCACGTTTTGTTAACTAAATCCGATAAATTAAGTAAGAGTGCAGTAATGCAGACCTGTCGCCAAGTGAGAGAAGCGATATCGCAAACTTGTGATACTGTAAAAGTCCAGCCATTTTCTACCCATCAAAAACAAGGATTAGAAGAGTTGATTGCACGCCTAAATACTTGGTTTGAATGGGAGTAACGATTAAATTCATGAGCATGTACCAAATTGAAAAAGTTTTTTGATATCAAGAATAGAATTCATGCTATAGAGGATTGCGATAAAAAACATATTTGTTGTATACTCATATCCGCTTTGCCGGGGTGGCGGAATTGGTAGACGCGCTGGATTCAAAATCCAGTGATGGTGACATCATGTGGGTTCGATTCCCACCCTCGGTACCAGCCTTAATATTCTTAGAAAACAATCTTTCTGCCTTAATAGCAGCTTTCCATCGCAGTATATCAAACAACGACTTAACGATAATACAGATGAGTATACGCAGAAGTGCTTCCTATCACTCTGACCATTGAATACCCAGGTAAATTTAAGATACTAAATTTCTTAGGCACTTTAATCCTCTTTCGATCGGGGAATCAAAGAGTTAGATTACTATCTTTTGTTTAAAATTGCCCCTTGATTTGGGGGAAGCAATTCGAAGAGAACTCTTGTATAATTGGATTCCGTGTAAATATCGGGATTCTGAAGGAACAATCAAATAACCAGGAGGGTTTAAGGAAATTAAGAGGAGTAGTTTCACATGAAGTGTTTAGGAAAATTTGCTGGCTGTGTCTTGTTTTCTGCAACGATGAACGCACATGCTGGTTTCTGGGGTACCACCATCCATAGTCGCGCAAATTGTTTTAACAACGAGTCCATTACCTGGTAAGCAAATCACTCTTTCTATTGGCAGGTAGTCAGCTTCCACAATTATGATTATAACAATCCCCGTGCGGGCTATCATTTAATCGACACCGGTATGAGTTTAACTTGGAGGCAAGCGGCTGTCCATTGGCGTGAGTCAGCACCAGGAGGTAAATACGGAGTGGTAGGATTCCATTACTACCTAGACCGTGGTAGAAGGATCCTAGACAACAATACTTATGCTAACGATTGTAGTTTGTACGATGGCTGGTGGGATTAAAACAAGGAAACTATGATGAAAAAAACAATTACCGCACTTAGCCTGATTCCGATTCTAGCGTTTGCTGTTACAGCCGAGCAGAAAGCGGCTATGCTCGAAGCAAATATTAAAGAACTCGAGAAACAAGGTTTACCTATTCCTGGCTCTGGAGTCCAGTTAGTACCACCAAATCAGCTCAAAATGCCTGAATGGCAAAGAAAGCAGTTTATGATGGCGACCAGAACAACAATCTAAGGGCTATGTGAATCATGCCTCCATGCGCGCTCATGAACTGATACACATTCAAGCACAGATTAAAAAAAGAGGCATTAGAAGCGGAGTGGCTTTGAAAGCCTCTGATACGGAACTTCGTAGCAAACCGGAAGATATTCACTTTGCTTATACTTTCATTGGTGTGCCAAAATCTGAGATGAAAGAGTTCTTTGGTATCGCGCCAGTGGGTGCTTACGTTAAAGAACCTCAGACTGGTTGGACAGGTGGGGTTGAGTTTTTCAAGACTTCCTTTGCTTATTGTGCATATACTGAAAAGAATTTTAACGCTGGCCAGGGTGCTGTACAGGTAGACCAAGAAGTCGCGCAGTATGATGTCAATGGGAAAGTCACCTTGATTGATATTGAAGGTAACGAGAACACAGGCTTCTTGTATCGCGTGAATTGGTTTGATAACAACTACAATCGTGATTTAGAGTGTGCTGCAAAACAATATTCTGATGCCGTTCGCAAATCTACTATTGAACTTGCAAAGAAGATTGATCAAGCCTAACTATTGAGAGGCGGTTTAAAGGGTAGTAGGTTTTATGGCTCTACCCCAAATCTGTATTTTTGAATAGATTCAAATATAAGTTAGATGATAAACAACGCTTTATTGTTAGAGCGAGCCATTATCGACAGCTAGCGCAAAACCAATGATATTTGTTTGACCATATGCATTAGGTCATTACGCCATTGAAATTACTCAAAAAAACAGACGCAAAAGCGGGCAAAGCAGCTTGGTCTACTCTGTAGAAAGGATGGTTTTGTTTTAAAAGAACGATTAGAAGGACTTATCATTGCGACAGAGTTGTTGATGATGTGATCAAGAGACAGCTATTCGGAGTAGAGCCACCTATTTGCTTGAAGCAACTCTTCCTTTACAAAGAGTGCCTCAAGATGTCGAATGTTAGGGATCCATTGAAAAAGGTGCACTTGTTTCTATTGGGCTGTTTGTCTGTTTTTTATCTGAAGCTGATGTGGGGTGTTTAAAAAAAGATATTAACGGCTGAAAGAATGCTTTTAATTGAGCGAGGTGAGGATGTGCCTCTTTTTTTTCATTTAATTGAACAGGGTGAAGATGGACCTCTTTTTCTTCATTGATTTTGATAGGGCTTAATTTTTGTTGATGCTCAATTGATGGTTTGTGTGTTTTGAAAAAAAAGGATTTGAAATGCTCGAAGGCGTTTATAATTTTTCCGCAAGAGTGATGAGATCCTTCCGTAGCACATTCATCATGGAATGTACCATTCATCTGTAAATCGACATTTTTTATTTTTGCTTTGAATGAATGAGGTATTTCATGGACAACGAGATCGATACGATCATGTTTTGTTTTTAAAGGACTTGATAAAGTAATCCTATTTATTTTTTGATTGAAAGAAAGATTTTTTTCGAAAGGGCGCTCGTTTTTGTAGGGAGATGAGGGTAGGTCGGCATCAACAGCACATTTGTGGTATTGGGGTGGATGTATTTTTGAAACATGATAATTAGCCAAGTCAATCTTTTTACCTTCATTTGACAGACAAATGATATTTCCAGAGAGCTTGATTCCTTTAGCTCTTGCTAAAGCTGCCCATGTTTTATAGTGAGGGTCAGCAGGCTCGAATGCCCCTGTTGTTTCATTATAAATGCCCGGCTCTTTGGTAATGACTTCCATTGTGCTGGTGCTTGCTCCTTTTACGCCGTCATCTGTGACTCGACTTCCAATCCAAAAGTCATTACCTGGCCAAGAGAAATGATCCCAAGCTACAAATGAGATCAGTATATGTGTCTTTGCTGATGTCCCTTCTGGGTATTCTAATTGTTTGGTCGTTTGAGAAAAAATTTTAGAGGGAGTCGTAAGAAAACGGATTGTTCCACATTGCTCTGTACTTGCGGTCGTACCTTCATATGGGTCATAGTGTACGATGTCTATCGCGGGGAGATTTTTTGCATGTTTGGTCAGCACATATTTCAATGCCTTTGAAAAAGCATCTTTAATAAGGGGTCTATAAATACCCGCAAAGCATCCAGTGCCGATGCCAGGCATGGTAATAGCTGCTTTTTTGCCCGCTTTGAGTGCATGCGCGTTAATTTGCAAAAGTTGAGGCAAAAGGCGTCTTTCGTACAATTCATTAAGTTTATTTTGATCCAGAGTGCCATTTACAATAACCTCATCCAGATCAGCAGATCGCTTGCCTTTGCGTGCTTGTAATAAGGCGCCTGGTACGTAGGCAAGGTTTCCTTCAATGGGAGGAACGTAACTTGTAAAACCGCGACCATGTACGCCGTTGTTATAAAACTTAACGGGCATATTGACACTGAGATCACCTAAGATTTTGCCTTCAATTGCTGTCCAATCCGATTCGTCATGATTCACCGCAGATTCAGCAAAAATCTGTGGGAGTTTCGTTTGAATGAGCAATTGTATAAACGTTTCTAAATCAAGGTCTTTTAATTGAACTGCTTCGAGCTGTTTAGCTAAATGAGCGCCTGGTTTCTTATTGTTGTTTAATAAATCATCGTAATAAGCTGTAATCGTTTTTAAAGTTGCTTCACTGCATAAAATGTCAATGCTATTCATTAAGTTATCCTTTTTTAAAGCGCTCAGATAAAATCAGGTCACAGTATAAGCAACTCTCTGTAAAAGATTAAGAAGATTTTTGTCAAGAAAAGTTGTGAAGGCTAGAATAGTAAGTAAGAAAAGGTAACGATCTATGTTCATAAACCGTGATATAAAAGATTTGGAGCAAAATAGATGGTGCATAGTGATGGTAAACCACGCTGCGTTTGGGTTCCTGAAGATAAAGCTGATTATGCACTTTATCATGACTCGGAGTGGGGAGTACCTGTGCATGATGATAAAAAACTATTTGAGATGTTGATATTAGAAGGAGCTCAAGCTGGCTTAAGTTGGTATACAGTATTAAGACGAAGAGATGGGTACCGTCGAGCTTTCAAAAATTTTGAGCCTCTCAAATGTGCACAATTGACTGATAAAGAATTGGAGCATCTACTTAAGGACGGCGAAATTATTAAAAATAAGCTTAAGGTTTATTCTGTAAGAAAAAATGCGAAAATTTTTCTAGAGATACAACAAGCATTTGGATCATTTGACAATTATGTGTGGAAATTTGTAGGAAATGAACCGCAACAAAACATGTCTGAACCGATAAGGGCAACTTCCCCAGAATCTGAGGAGCTCTCCAAGGATCTAAAGAAACGTGGTATGAGCTTCGTGGGATCAACAATAATGTATGCTTATATGCAAGCAGTGGGCATGGTTAATGATCATAGTAAACAATGCTATTTAGCAACGTCTTTGGCTTCATAAGTTATTCTCAAAAGGCATGCAGCTGATCAGATTTTTTGCTTTTTACAGACTGTATCTACCTCCTCTTGTTTTATATTTTCAGCAGAATCGGATTTATTAGGCGCTAAATTTTCGTAATTTCTTTTTACATTGAGTGACTTTTCTGCCTGAAAGAAAGCAAAAGGGTTGCTTTCATAGGCTGTTTTTTTGATGCGATTACTGATTCGATCTTGTACATTATAGCAATGGGTATCCTGGGCCTCTTCTATTTTTACAAAATCCGCATGGTCGTTATATTGATGGTCCTCTAACTTAATATCAAACAACCCGGGATCGCAATTAAACTGAGGTTCATTATTAATTTCAAAAAAAAGTGTTTCCCAATTAAATTGGGGTTCATTATTGCTTTCATTTTCGATTTTAACGTTCTCTTGCTCGACTTTAGTAAGATGAGATTTTGCGGCGTTATATTTCTCTCTAAGTTTTTTTAACCATTCTTCTGTAAGTTCCGTATCAACGCCATAGCTAACTAATTCCAATAAAGTGGAATTGTTTCGACATCCTTGAAAAGCGTCTCCAAATTCTTCAAAAATTTCATTTAGTATGGAAGATTGGATAGTGTCCCAAATGGCAGAGGGCCCTTCTTTCGATAAACGCTCTATTGTTTCTTCAAAATGCTCTGTAGTTTTGTCTAGTAGATAGGACTCGATTACCGTACGAACCACTCGCGGTAATTTTGCACTTGCTCCCTCTCGAGTTATAACAACTAGATGGAAGGAGGGATGATGTCCAAGCAGTTTTTCACACAATTTATTGAAAGATCCAGCGCCGCAAATATAATTATCTCGACCAGACTTATCATCGTTGCCTTTTTCGTCCAAATTATAACCGCGTTGAATTTCGTAAAATGCTTCTAACAGGCTTTGCAATGCATCCTCAATCGTTCCTATTCGTTTTGAATGATCATGAATTGCGAACCAACTCAAGGCGATAAAGGTGTCCAAATTAATTTTCGTAATTGCTTCAACGGGTTGCAGGTGGGTTTTTCTTAATCCCTCGAGTCTTTGAAGGTAATTTTGAGCTGCCTTTTTCTTCTGCTCCAAAATAGACTCTGGTAGTAGTGGAAGTTCATCTACCCATGTTGTTATTTGCTGGATCAACCTTGGAACACCGATACTCAAAATTTCTTTTCCGTATTCTAAGTGCAGTTGGGAAATCGTTTGTGCAGTAGTGCGATGTACACTCGCGCTGTGTGTACTTTGAGCACCATTAATAAATTGATGGCGGTATCTTCTAGGGTTTGTAAAAATTTGATTTAACGTTAACTGACCTTGTATAAGGCGATGGATTGTCTCTGGATCTTCTAAAGCTTCTCCTCGGGTATAATCCATCTGTTGTAAATCACGAAGTGTGAGAATACCATGTCTCAGTAACCTGCGAATGCCTTCTTGACAAAATAATTGAGAAGCATAACCATTCAATAAAAAAACGTCGTTAAGCGTGATCAGAGGGTCTGCAGGATTGAATTCGGCAATGCATTGTCGAGCGCCTGCGTTGACTAAAATATCCGCAACGGATTCTTGTATCTCAAACAGAAGGGCTTTTTGAGTTTTACTTAGGCAAGATGGTTCTTCTAAAAATAAACGGCGAGCAAAGGGATTTGCCAGGACTGTGTAGGTTGATGGTCTAATTTTTAATAGTTTTGAAAGCGAAATTTTCTTTTGGCTGAATGCTTCCATAATGCCCGGGTCTATAAAGGCGTATTGTGCGGTAGCAGAAAATTTATCGAGATGGACTTTAGTTATCAAGGGGCTAGGTGCGGTTAGCAAAGCGCGAATGCCAGGTTTTGCAATCGCTAATGTTCCAATAGGTTTAAGATGCATTAACTCTGTCATCGAAAAAACCTGATTTTCCAACACTAAAGCGAGTACTTCAGGTTTGGTGACGATGCGTAGCATTTCTTGATTGCGAATGTGCCAAGCATCATGGAGGGACAACTGGTTTTGACGGAGTAGATCGTTGATTACTTTGTTCTCTAGAATGATTCGACGCAAGGGCGTCATTTCTAGCAGGTTTGTGAAAGAGATAACAGGATCTTCTCCTTTCATTAAATTACGTATATTTTGGTTTTTAAGCGCTCTTCTTGCCTCTATCTTTCTTTTTAATTCTGGTTTTTTTAAAAGAGCGTTAAAATCTGCATCAGTAAATAAGGGCATTGTGCTAACGTAAAGAACAAGTTCCAGGTATTATATTTCTTTGTTAACTGCTTTACAAAAAACTATTGTTAATTGATTTATAAAAACTTCGGGTTTATTAAAGAATGTGGCCCTCGAAGAGGGCCAAGCAAAAAGCAGTACTGCAGAAATGTTGTGGCAATCTGGCGATCGAAGGGTGCTTATTAACCCAATTTATTTTTTTTGTGTACTTGATGCTTGGGCACCTGAGACGACGGATGCTGTTTAAGTAAAGGGCTACTTTCGTTTTCGTTAGATTCTGCGTTGCCCTCATCAAAATTTACTACTTCATGTTCACCGAACTTTTTGCTACCAGGCCGTCGTGCATTAATAGAACCGTTTTTAAGACCAGTGCCTTCTTTAAATATCGAGATAGAAGGAGCGGCGATAGGGGAGTTGACGTTTTCAATTGATTGAGGCACGAGGTCTTGTGATAGCGTTTGGAAAAGCACCTGTAGTTTTTCGAACGTTTTGATTGTATGGTTTTGAGGTCTATTAAGGGTTTCCTTTAACTGAGCGCTAAATCGCTGATTATTCCCGTGTATGCCTTGATTTCCCTCTTTGATAGAGGATGTAACATCTATTAGTTTTTTGTCTATAAATTCCTCACCTTTTATTAGAGCTGTTTTATATGCTGTTTCATAAGATATTTTAAGGGCTGGATCGATTGATTGATTGATCTTATCGGTTATCTTTTCATTGAGTTTTTGAAAGAATTCTATAGCAAAGCTCTTATTTGTATGAATGTGTTGAAGCGTAAATACTATCGTTTCTTCAAGGGACTCTTCACGAAGTTGAAAAGACTGAACAATGTAGCCTACGATATGGTCTTTATGGTCAGCCCAAAAATCATTTAATTCTTTTATCCAACGTGGCAAATCTTTAGTATGTTTTTTCTTATTTTTGTGATTTATTTTTTTACTTTCAAGCTCTTTCTTTCGAAGCTCGCTCGCATTTAATAAATGCCATTTAAAATGTTCAAAGGCTATTTCTGGAAATTGTTCATAAGGATTTACCTTTGGTATAAACCACAAAGCGGCTTGATCCATGGCAATAGTGTCAGCTGCCGAGGTAAAATTATTTATCGTTGTGAGAAGTATTGTTCGTCTAGTTTTAACAAGCTTAAAATATTTTTTTTCCATCAAATTATCAAGAATTTCTTTATCTGGAGTGTTAAGACACTTCAGCAGAATGTCGAGATACCGTTTTTGATGTTTCGGATTCCCCACCTTTTTTTCAAGCACAAGTTTATTGAAACTTTTGAAAAATTCGGGTAGATAATTCTCTGACAGTTCATTAGACGTCATTAGGCAACGTATTACATTTTCGGTAAAATACCAATCCTTAAATTGCTCAGGCAATAACAATTTAGCATGTTTTTCTGCATAGTTCTTTTGCATTACAATTTTATCTGCTGACGTAGATGATAAAATTAGTTGCTTTTTCTTTAGAAAATTTCTCAAGGCGTGTAATGCGTATTCATCAGGATTTTTTCTACGACTTCCTTGCTCATTTTCGAAAAAAACTTTTAAGATTTCTTGTCCATTTTCTTCATCTGCTTCATTTGCTATTTGATTAGAATAGGGTATCACTTCAATTTTTGTTTCAAGGTGATTGTCTGCGGGTTGACCTTGAATTTCTTCAAATACGCTCTTATCGCTGGGAACGCCATCAGAAACGTTATCTATAAATTGTGGATTTATATTATTCTGATCATCTTCTGCTTTTACAAAATCAATAACTTTAATTTCGTTCTCTATTAGTTGACTTTCTTGATTAAAGCTAAGGTCTACAGGGCGGTTTTCCTTTTCACTGAGAATAAGAGATGCATTCTCATTTTCCTTTTCAGGGTAGTTCCAATCATTAGGCATCCATTGCAAATTTACTGAAAAAATATTTAAAAGATTATTTTCTGTAGCATTTGAATCTAATTCAGATTCTAAGAGGATTATTGAATCACGGTTCAAGTTGCTTTCAAATAGATGCTTCAACTCATCAGCTTTTTTAAATAAATCTCTCCTCGCCGCTATAATTGTGTTTAATTGTTTAAGCATTAAAGAAAGGAAAGATTCCTTTTCATTCTCTAAAGGTTGGCTAACAATTAAACGTTGGGATGCAGTTTGGGTAATGATTTGTATATATTCAGTGGTTCGTATAAATGCCTCAAAAGAAGTGTCATGAGCTCTACCTAAAGACTTCTGAGCTTCTTTCCAAGTTTTGAATCTGTCGCGCACTTCGAATCCTTCAGCTATGATTAATTCACCAATTTTGTCGGTTGTAGGATCCTCAAGACGATTAATCTCATCGATATTTGCTTCGTCATGATTCATAACGTTTTGCCTTATGTGTGGCATTAGTAGCAGGGTATTTTGAAGCTCAGAAAAATACTTTTCTATTTTAGTGTTCGTTTCTTGCTGGTGTTCGGCTATGATTGAAGTATCAGATTTTAATTGATTTAAACGTTCAGTGACAGGATCTGTGATTAAGACTTGAAGGTTCGTATGTGAGGTAATTAGCTCTTCTACTCTAGTCTGGCTAGCTACTAAAAGTTGTGTGATTTCAACTTTGGCTGCATTTTCAAGCCTGCCTTTTGCTTGTTCGTAGATGTGCTGAGAAACTTTAAACATTTTCTCCTGTTCTTGGTCTAATTTGCTCAAAAATTGTTCTACTGTAGATAGCATACTTTGATTGTCTGGAGAAATATAAGCATGGAGTATTGCTTCTGTCCTGGTAATCTCGTTAAAAACCTCCGCTACTAGAGTGTCTCTATCTTTCCACGAGGGCGCAGGGTCTTTTCTATGTATTATTTCTTCGGTTTGAGTTAATTGTTTCATACTAATACTAATCATACTAAGTGATAAATAAGTATATAATATGAATCAAATTCAATCAAACTTTGAATTTTTTCACAATCCAGATAAGGGAATTATTCTGCGTTCCTCTGTTTTATTACAATTTTTGTAAATCGAGGCGTGGTCTAACATTCTGTGTGGTTGACAGCAAGCCCTCCAAGAGAAGTTTCTTTATAAATGTGTTTCATATCTCTACCGGTTTCTTTCATTGTGCGAATTACTTTGTCGAGTGAAATATGATGCTGCCCGTCACCTATGAGCGCCATCCGAGATGCGTTAACGGCTTTAACAGCACCCATTGCATTTCTTTCAATACAAGGAATTTGTACTAAACCAAGCACAGGATCACAGGTCATTCCCAAATGATGCTCCATAGCAATTTCTGCGGCATTCTCAATCTGTTCCGGGGAACCTCCTAAAACGGCCGTTAAACCGGCGGCAGCCATAGAGGAAGCCACACCTACTTCACCTTGGCAGCCGACTTCTGCACCTGAAATTGAAGCGCCCACCTTGTATAGAATTCCAATGGCTGCAGCTGTTAAAAAATACGTGTAGATATCTTTTAGAGTGTCTTTAGTATGCGCTTCTTGAAAATAGCGTAGTACAGCTGGAATGATACCGGCAGCCCCATTCGTAGGGGCCGTCACAATACGTCCTCCTGCAGCATTTTCTTCGTTAACCGCCATGGCATATAAATTTAATTTATTCATAACATCCGAACGTTCAAAAACACTAGGAATACCTTTTTGTTCGTGGAGTTTTTTATAAAGCTCAGGCGCACGGCGTTTTAGTCCGAGGCCTCCCGGTAAAATGCCGGGGTGTTGGCAGCCCTGTTCAATGCATGTTGTCATGACATTAGCAATGTTTGAAAGGCCTGTGTGAATCTCTTCGGTGTTACGCCATGTTTTCTCATTTGCCATCATAATTTCTGCAATGGTAAGTTGGTTGTCACGTGTATATTGCAATAACTGGTAGGCATTTTTAAAAGGATAGGGAGGTAGTTGTTTTTCTGAGACAAGGGCTTCAAAGTTTTCTTCGGTGGTAATAAATCCACCGCCGATGGAATAATAAACTTGTGAAAAAAGTAAAACGTCTCCTGCTTCATAAGCAGAAAAACGCATGCCGTTGCTATGCTTGGGTAGAACTTCTTTTTGCAGCATCATAAAATCGGATGCTTCTTGAAATCGAATCCAACGTTTGCCATTTAAGACCAATTTTTGCGTGGAAAGAATTTCTTGCATTCTTGGAACCATACTTTCCGGAATGACAGATTCGGGTAATTTACCTTCTAGTCCATTAAGAATAGCTTTATCGGTGCCGTGTCCTTTCCCTGTTAATGCGAGTGAACCATAAACTTCGACCTTAACGCGGGATGTTTTTTCAAAAAGTTCTCTATCTTCTAATTGCTGTAGGAAAGCATTTGCAGCGAGCATGGGACCTACGGTATGTGAGCTTGAGGGGCCAATACCAATCGAAAATAAATCAAAAACGCTAATATCCATACTTTGTCCCATTCTAAATAAGAAATCATTAAGAAATTTTAGAGCGTAAGCAGATGATTTAAAAGCGTCGCTAGTAATTTATCAGTAGTTTAGGCAAAATAGTCGGGCAAGTTTTTCATGTTTTCATGTTTTTTATATGGATAAAAGGGGATTGGTTATGAAAATGAAATTGGTTGCTGCAACGTTGATTGGGATGTCAATGTCAACCCTCGTTGCCGCTTCTGCGCTACCAGCAGCTAGTACGAACAGCAAACCGACAATGCTAAGTAATGATAAAGATAAGTTATCTTATAGCATTGGTGCAGATCTTGGTGTGAATTTTAAAAAACAAGGTATTGATATCAATCCTTCTGTTATGGCGCAGGGTTTACAAGATGGTGTTGCCGGCGGCAAATTACTTTTAACAGAAGAACAAATGAAAGATGTTTTAAGTAAATTTCAGAAAGATTTAATTGCTAAGCGTAGTGCTGAATTTAATCAACAAGCGAAAGAAAATAAAGCAAAAGGCGATGCGTTTCTTAATGAAAACAAAGGCAAGCCTAGTGTTGTTACCTTACCAAGTGGTTTGCAGTATAAAATTGTAACCGCTGGTAACGGCGCAAAACCTTCTAAAGAAGATACAGTTACCGTGGAATACACTGGCCAGCTTATTAATGGTCAAGTTTTTGATTCCACCGATAAAGCAGGAAAGCCAGCAACGTTTAAGGTTTCTCAAGTCATACCGGGTTGGACTGAAGCTTTGCAATTAATGCCTGCAGGTTCAACGTGGGAAGTCTATGTACCCGCTGATTTAGCTTATGGTCCGCGTAACATTGGTGGATCCATTGGACCTAATGAAACATTAATCTTTAAAATCCACCTAATTTCTGTAAAAAAAGCAGGTGAATAAGTCGCTGAGATAAGCGTAATATGGTGTTATGAAAGCCATAACAACCCATTTTGTTTGAAAGCAAAATGGGTTTATTCCGTATATAGTTAACTGACTAGCTCTTTTTCTGAAAGGGTAGGTAGTGCGGTTCCCAAAAGAGTCCTTCAACGATTTCTGTCAAATTCGCCTCTTGATTGATTTGTGCAACCCCTTCTTTAACTGCAGCTTCCGCAACAGCGACAGCAATATGCTTGGCAATTGTTTGGGCCTTGCCTAGGGAAGGCAATAGCGGTGCAAAGCTATTTTGTTTTGTGGGTGAGTGTGAGCTCAGCGCTTGGGTGGCAGCCCAGATCATGGTTTTTGTTAATCGAGATGCTCTTACTGCTAAAACACCCAGACCAATACCAGGAAACACCAATGCATTGTTACACTGAGCGATCTCTAGCAATCGATTTTGATATTCTACCGGAGGAAATCCTGTCCCGGTTGCGATTAGAGCTCTTCCTTCGCTCCAGCCCAAAATATCAGCAGGTTGAGCTTCACATTTTTCATCTGGATTAGAAAGAGGAAAAATAATAGGACGTTCACAGGTATTTGCCATAATCTCAACAATGTTTTGAGAAAAAGCGCCTGGTTGCGCAGAGCATCCAATTAAAATGGTTGGTTTAATTTGACGGACTGTGTCGGTAAGAGAAGGATGCTGTTGGATGGTATGTGTTGGCCAATCTTTTATTTCATCCGATTTTCGTGCATAAGGTATTTGCGCTTCGGTCAATTGTGGGTCATCTTCAATTAAAAGCCCTTGCTGATCAATTAACCAAAAGCGTTGATAGGCTTCTTCTCTGCTTAACCCTTTGTATGTCATCGCGTCGACAATTTGATCAGAAATCCCTGTACCTGCAGAGCCTGCACCAAAAACGACAATTCTGTTTTCTTCAAGGGGAATGCCCGAGATCTCACAAGCAGAAACCAGTGCGGCAAGGGTAACTGCCCCCGTGCCTTGGATATCATCATTAAATGTACAAATTTTTTCTTGATATTGTTCTAGAATCCGTCGAGCATTACCTCGTCCAAAATCTTCCCAATGAAGAAAAGCGTTTGGAAAATGGCGATGAACGGCAGTCACGAAGGTAAGAATAAATTCATCGTAGGTGCCTCGACTAATGCGAGGGTGTCGACAGCCTAAATATAAAGGATCATTTAATAAGTCTTGATTGTTGGTTCCAACATCTAAAAAAATTGGAAGAGTGCGTGTGGGGTTGATGCCGCCACAGAGCGTGTAAACCATGAGTTTGGCTACAGGGATATCCATACCACCAATACCTTGATCACCAATACCGAGTACCCCTTCACCATCCGTTACAACAATGAGGTCGATTTCCGGGTTGCTCCGATTGTTAATAATTTCATCTAATTGATTTTTATCTGAGTAAGCAATGTATAATCCGCGTGGTTGACGATATTCGTGACTAAAACGTTTGACGGCTGTTCCAACGATTGGTGTGTAGAGAATAGGCAACATTTCATTTAAGTGTTGCGTGACTAATTCATAGAAAAGAATTTGATTTTTATCATGCAAGTTATTGAGATAGATATTCTTTTGCAATTGCGTGCCATAACTGGCATATTGGAGATAGGCGCGTTTGACTTGCTCATCAAGTGTCTCGACTCGATGTGGTAATTTTCCCAACAACCCAAAGGTATGTCGTTCATCTTGAGTGAAAGCCGTACCTTTGTTAAGCTGTGGGACGGTTAGAAGCGATTTACCAGCTAGGGACGTTTCTAAGAGTTGTTCACCCGTTTCTGGATTACGAATAACTTTAAAATCGAGCATAATGAGAGGCCTAATTAAACATTGAGTCACTTTAGCCAATTTGAGGTGCTGCTTCAAGCACCCACGAGAGATTGTTAATGAGAAAACATTTTTTTGTTCTTGCCTTAATCACTCTAATTTTAGGTGGTTGTTCGGAAAGAAGCGAAGACGACTACCGAAATAACCCGAAAGCGCTTCAAGAAACGTTGGCGCGTTGCCCAAATACGCAACCGAAGGGTATAACCTGCGAAAATTTACAAGTTTTGTCAGAAAACATGACATCCCTTGCTGAGCAGTTACAGCTTAATCCGCAAGGTTTTGGTAAAAAAATATTGACTCTTCAGGTAAATCTAGCCGAAAAAATTAATATTTTAAAAATGACGTCTCCGTCTCCATCGGATGACTTAACCAAAGAATGCAGGAAGACGGAACGTGAACTAGCAGACCATCTAGCCATTGTAAAATGGCTAGAATCACCGGTAAGTTAAGCTGTGCGTATTTTAGTAAGTAATGATGATGGTATTTATGCACCAGGTATTGCAGCACTAGCTAACGTTCTTTCCTCTTTGGGCGAAACGATCGTGATCGCACCTGATCGTAATCGCAGCGGAGCCAGTAATTCCTTAACCCTGACGAGACCACTGAGTGTGCGGCAGATCGCTGCCAATCATTACAGTGTTGAAGGTACACCTACGGACTGTGTACATCTAGCGATCACAGGATTGCTCGATCCACCAGCGGACATCGTGGTATCAGGCATCAATGACGGTGGAAATTTGGGCGATGATATCCTTTATTCAGGTACGGTCGCTGCTGCGATGGAAGGACGTTTTTTAGGGTTGCCAGCTATCGCATTTTCTTTAGTGGGCGAGAAACCACCAAAGGACCAGCATTACGAAACAGCGGCTATTATTGCTAAAAAATTGGTGCAACAATTGTTAGGTTCTGAAGACTTGCCTTCCCAAACAATATTAAATGTAAATGTGCCAAACCTGCCAATAGATCAATTGAAAGGCATTGAAGTGACTCGTCTAGGGCGTCGTCATAATGCAGAACCATTGCTGGAAGCAAAAGACCCCCGTGGCCGTCCCATCTATTGGATCGGCCCGCCAGGGCCTGAAGCGGATGCAGGACCCGGTACTGATTTTTATGCGATTAGTCGCGGATATGCGTCGATTACTCCTTTGCAGCTGGATTTAACGCACTATAAGGTTTTTGATCAGTTATCCACTTGGGTGCAAAAGATAAACATTGAGGCATGTGTTTAAAGAGCCGAAGCTTTTTTTCGATCGCCTCCACTGGTTTGGCTTGTACTGTGTTGCTTTTTTCAGGGTGTGCCGCTAAAAAAAACTGGGCACCGGTGATTGAGCGACAATGGAAATCCCCTGCGAGCAGCTTAATAGGATCTAGAAAGAATCAAGCATCATCCAGCTCTAGCAACACGCTAAAAACTGTCCCAACTTTCCAGACAAAGCATTTACCCCCACCTTCTCACCCTTCTGTTACTTCTTTAAATAACGCTGCAACCTCAAACAAAACTTGGGTTTGGCCTGCAAAAGGCCATGTACTGATCCCTTTTTCGTTGGCAAAGGGCAAAAAAGGCATAGATATTGCTGGTAAGAAAGGAGAGAAAATCTATGCAGCTGCCAATGGAAAAGTCGTCTATTCCGGACATGGTCTGGCAAGCTACGGGAATCTTTTAATTATTAAACATCAGCAAAATTTTTTAACTGCTTATGGGAATAATTCAAAGAATTTAGTAGCTGAAGGGCAATATGTTAAAGCGGGAGCAATTATTGCCGATATGGGATCAGTAAGCCCTGGTATTTGGGGTCTGCATTTTGAAATTAGGAAACAGGGAAAACCTGTTGATCCGATGCAATATTTAATGCCTTAGATTTTTGCTTTAAAAGCATTAAAGCGTTATGTAAAGAAGCATTAGGTGCGATAAAGACGGTGTTTCTTATCATCAAAAACGATATAAACACATGGGTGACAGAATGCTGCCAAAACAACGCAGAACGTCGAGGTCCAAGAAACAAGAGACCTCTAACGAATGGCATACATCGGAAGAGACAGCGAAGGCTCCTTCTAATGGTAAGCAAGAAAAGCCAGAGTTCGAAGATGATTTCTCTTTAGAAGATGAAGAATTTCATCCAGACCATGCTGATTCAGAGGAAGAAACGGAAGAGCCTGAACCGCAAGTATTGCATCAGGAGGTGCCTCATCACGAAACTCCGCCGCATGCAAAATTAATGGATCCAACTCAAATCTATTTGAGTGAAATAGGGTTTTCACCTTTATTAACCGCTGAAGAGGAAGTTCACTATTCGAAATTAGCGCTTAAAGGGGATATGGCTGCTCGTAGTAAAATGATTGAATCAAATCTTCGATTAGTTGTAAAAATTGCAAGACGGTACCTTAATCGTGGTTTGCCACTTTTAGATTTAATTGAAGAAGGTAATTTAGGTTTAATGAAATCGGTCGAAAAATTTGATCCAACACGGGGGTTTCGATTTTCAACGTATGCAACTTGGTGGATCCGCCAAACCATTGAGCGGGCTATCATGAACCAAACACGAACCATCCGGTTACCTATTCATGTAGTAAAAGAACTCAATGTTTATCTGCGTGCAGCACGCAAATTAACGCAAAAATTTGATCATGAGCCTACGCCTGAAGAAATTGCGGAGTTGGTTGATAGGCCAATTGAAGATGTAAAAAAATTACTGGGTCTGCATGATAAAGTCACATCAATTGATACGCCGATTGGATTTGACGAGAATAAATCTTTACTTGAAACCATTCCGGATGAAAATAGTATCAACCCTGCTGAATCATTGACCGATGCCAACGTCCGGGAACATCTAGAAACGCTATTAAGTCAATTGAGCGATAATCAGCAACAAGTGATAGCAAGGCGATTTGGTTTAAGAGGATTTGAAAAAATGACCTTAGAAGAAGTTGGAAAATCAATCAACTTAACCCGAGAGAGAGTAAGACAAATCCAGGTTGAATCTTTAAAAATGTTGAGAGGATTATTACGGGAAATTGGTATTACCCAGGATGACATTTTTTAAGTCGATGGTTCTTCTTATCAAGTATCAGGTATTTAGTGGAGCAAAATGTTTTTCCAACGGTTGCCAGCAATCGGTATAAGTTTTTTCGAATTGAGGATGTTGAAAAGCTTGTTCAGTAATTTTCCAAGGTTTCCTTGCTTCTAACATAAATGCTAGGGTATTTTTGTAACGTGTCGGTGACAAGGGCTTATGAACGGCAGCTCGATAGGCATTTGCATCGGGGCCATGTCCGGTCATAGCATTATGAATGCTGATACCACCCGGTAAAAATCCCTCCTTCTTAGCATCGTATTCCCCGGTGATAAGCCCCATTAGTTCATTCATGATATTTCGGTGAAAATAGGGTGGTCGAAAAGTGTGTTCAGCAACCATCCAGCGCGGTGGAAAAATCACGAAATCGAGATTGGCGACGCCAGCTATCGTGCTTTCGGATGTGAGAACCGTAAAAATAGACGGATCCGGGTGATCAAAACTGACACTATTAATAGTATTAAATAAAGATAAATCGTAGACATAAGGCGCATAATTTCCATGCCAGGCAACCACATTCAAAGGGGAATGTGTAGTAGCTGCTTGCCATAAACGATGTTGATATTTACAAATTAACAGGCCTTCACATTGGCTATCTTCATACCTTGCTTCTGGATAGAGAAAATGTCGAGGATTGGCTAAACCATTGGCACCAATCAGTCCTAAGTTAGGTAAATGAAAGGGGGTTTTTAAATTTTCGCATAGATAACCGGCTGCTCCTGATCCTTTTTCTGGGGAAAAAGAATCGCTGATGAGCACTTGAAATTTAATACCGCGTGGAATGACGGCAATTTTTCCAGGTCCTACCGATAGATCCCCTAACTCTGTTCGTAGTAATAGTTGACCTTTATAAGGGATGAAAAGTAATTCACCGTCATAATTGCTAAAATAGCGATAGTCGGTCGATTGGTTGCAATGATACAGAAACACGTTGGCAGCTTTGTTACCCGATATATGAAAAAGGCTATCTATCCAATCAGTAGGTTTTGCTGGCATAGCCAGCGGCTGCCAGCGAAAAGGATTTGGTGGTTGGTTAGGATCATGCTTGTAAATCCATTGATTTTTATAAGAGGTATAGTTTTTTTGAACTACAGAAGGCAGAATTCGGTAAAGCCAACTTTTTAGATTCTGAGCGCGGGGCTTAGTAAATGCTGTGCCGCTAAGTTGCTCGGCATATAGGCCAAGAGGGCATTTTTGAGGTGAATTTTGATTAGAAGGTAAAGCGCCTGGCAGGGCTTGGGTTTGATGATGATTGCCGAATCCTGCTAACACGGAACGCTCCTTATTCTATGCGGCTTGGGATAACACAGTAGTGTGCACTGTTTCCTAAAAAAATTTTATCATAGCATAAGATAAGAAAAGAGCATCGTTTGATTTTTGTTTTATGTAGTGATAATTTGACGGTCTGTTTATTTTTTCATCCTATTATGCGCGAAAAAGAACAAGAAAATGCAGCGATTCTTCTACAAAAACATGCAAGACGTTTTTTGGTTCAGAAAAAATACGCCATTCGTTCATTGCCAACCATTGCATTAGAATTTTATCCCACTTTTATCGTGGGTAATGATCCAATGATGCATGACCTCGGTAAATATATTGAAAAGCGGGATAAGATTGCATTGATAGGAACTTCTGGTTTGCGTTCACTGGCGTTAGCTTTACGATTAAGTCCAAGAAAAATTACACCTAAGATTTTTATTGTCGATAACAGTGAAGAAGTTTATAGTTTTTGGTATGGGATGAGGGAAATTGCCAGTAAATCGGAAACGGTTGAAGCGTTTTTTTTAAATGTAAAAGTCTTTTTAAAAACAAATAGCGATTTGTACCGAGTTATTCATAATGATGCCTACCAATCGGGATACAACCCGGATACTGACTATCTTAAACAAAATCCGTTGCTTTTTATTGATCATTTAACAAGCAGATACGGGTATCAATCTGTAAGAGCAACGCTCCAGCACGTGTCCTTGGTTAAGCAAGATTGGGCAGACGAAGCTGTTTTTTTTACAATTAAAAACCTATTAAGCTATCACGGCCTTGAAAAAGTATATATGTATCCTTCGAATATCGTTCATTGTTCCGATAAAAGCACTCAAGAAAAAATCTTGAATAACATTGAAAAATTCGCACCTAGGTTAGCTATTCATACGGATTTATGTGAAAAACATGACATGCCTGAAAATGTTTACTATATAACAGATCATAGGCCGCTCGCTGTTCTAAGCACTTTGTTTGCGAAAAAAAGCTGTCAACCGTTAATCGTTTCTCCACTGTCTCTTTTCGCTCGGTATTTTGAGGATCCAAACAAAGAGCAAGAGATGTTTCTTCAGAGTAGGCGACCTTAGAAAAGTAGCTTCGAGAATGAGTGTATATTATTACATGCGTTATGCTAAAAAAGCCTGCAAAATACTTTTCACGCAAAGCAAAGGCTTGATTCATAAACTGTGCAGAGATAAACCTTGCGAGGGCATTGCTCAAAACCTTCTTCTTCCGCTATTATTATTGCGAACTTGATTGATTTGTTTAAGAAAGTTACCTCAAAACATCCAATCTTAATAAGCGTAAATGAGTAAAAGGTATATTGATGGCAGGACATAGTAAGTGGGCGAATATCAAATTTCGTAAAGGGGCCCAAGATGCACGACGCGGTAAGATTTTCACAAAACTCATTCGAGAAATTTCAATTGCAGCAAAAATAGGTGGCGGAGAAGAAGATTCAAATCCGCGCTTACGTGATGCAATTAACAAAGCTCTGAAAGCTAACATGAAGCGTGACACTATTGATAATGCTATAAAGCGGGGCGCCGGTGGCCTTGATAATGCAAACGTCAATGAGTTGCGTTATGAAGGATACGGTCCTGGTGGAGTTGCTGTCCTTGTTGATTGTATGTCAGATAATAAGAACCGTACCGTTTCAGACGTCAGGCATGTCTTTACAAAACATGGTGGCAATTTGGGAACCGATGGTTCGGTGGCGTATTTATTTAGCCAACAGGGTGAAATTCTGTTAGCACCTGGTCAACCAGAGGACGCAGTTATGGAGTTGGCCATCGAGGCCGGTGCTGAGGATGTGCTGACCCATGAGAATCAAATGGAAGTGATTACAGCAGCGGAAACATATTCACGCGTTTTGGAAGCAATGCGTTTAGCAGGTTATTCGGTTGAAAGTTCTCAACTAACAATGCATGCAAAAACTCGTGTCCCACTCGATAAAGATGCTGCAGAAAGCGTAATGAAATTATTAGATGCCCTTGAGGATTTAGACGACGTACAAGAAGTGCATTGTAATGCGGATTATCCAGAGGAATTTTTTGAAACAACGGAATGAACATCGACGAACAGCATAGTAAAGATCGCATAATTTTAGGTATTGATCCAGGCTCGCGGATTACAGGTTTTGGTATCATTACACAAGCAAAAAATGCCTTTCGTTACTTAAGTAGTGGTTGTATTCGTACGCAAGCAAACACATTAAGTGAACGATTGCTTGAAATTTTTGATGGGCTCGGTCAAATTATTACTCAGTATCGTCCAACAGAAGTTGCAATTGAAGCCGTATTCATGCACCAAAATCCGAATTCAGCGTTAAAGCTAGGGCATGCGCGAGGAGCGGCGATGCTAGCGGTTGCAAGACATGATCTCACTATCAGTGAGTATGCGCCACGAGCAGTGAAGCAAGCAGTGGTAGGGAATGGAGCCGCTGGTAAAGACCAGGTCAAGCATATGGTGATGCAGCTACTTATGTTGAGAAAAGCACCTCAAACTGATGCAGCCGACGCTTTAGCAATCGCGATGTGTCATGGTTTTCGTTCGGCAATTTTTGTGAGCGCAATGGAAAAAAGAGGATGCATTCGTTCTTAAATGACATTCATATTGATTTTAATAAACTGAGGTAGCAATGATCGGGTGGTTATCAGGGGAAATTCAAACAAAACTAAAACCCGGGCAATTCATTATTGATGTTCACGGCGTAGGATACGAAGTAGAGACCTCCTTACCGACGTTCACTCAATTAGAATTTCACTCAGGACAGGTGAGTTTGCATATTCATACAGTGGTCCGTGAAGATGCACTGCTACTGTTTGGTTTTCTAGAATTACAAGAACAAACGCTTTTTCGTGCATTGATTAAAGTTAACGGCGTGGGGCCAAAACTGGCAATGACTATACTCTCGAGCATCACGCCGCAAGAATTCATCAGCGCAATTCTCACCCAAGATAAAAATCGTTTATCGAAGGTACCTGGCATTGGAAAAAAAACTGCAGAGCGCTTAGTCATTGAAATGAAAGATGCACTAAAGCATTTTGATGTGCACAATGATGTAAATGGAACGACCGACCCACTTAAACAGCAAAAAATCGGCTCTTGCACGGGGCGAGGGGAAGCGATTCAAGCGTTAGAGAGTCTAGGATATAAATCACATGATGTGATAAAGTTGATGACCCAGCTGGATGATGGAAGTAAAAGCTGCGAGCAACTTGTACGAGAAGGCTTGCAATGGTTTGGTCAAAGGCTTTAATCACATGTGCAACAAAGATGCTTTTGCTAGTTATCGATACTGATTGAATATCAAATAGATTTCGTCAAAGACAGGATGTGTTAGACGATTGCTATCACCATTTCATGGCTAGTGATCCAGGATGATAAATAGGGAAATAATCAATGGGCTTAGGAAAGCTAAAAAAAACCATTGCCACGATTCTATTGTTGGCGAATACAACACAAATCGCTATGTCTGCGATTTCGCCCGATACAGGTCGCCCGACCCGATCTGATCAGGCGAAAAGCCTTTATCAAGCACCAGCCTATGATAATGGTATGACCCCTCGTCCCCAAACGCTTCAAAATCTAGTCTTATCAAGTACGCAGCTAGGGGTAAATGGACCGCTTGCTGGCGGGGTAACCTACAGTGATTTAACCGGTCTTTATTTTAACGCGCAGTACCTTAAAAAAATCAGTGACTCCTTAGGTATTAATATTTTAGGAGAGTATGGCTCTAAACAATACCGTATAAATGGGACCCTCGGCGTATTGCTAGCCGCCCGTACTTTTTTAAAAGTTACCGCCGAACAATTAGGCCAACAACTGCCTTTCAGTTTTACTGCTGGGAACATTGATGAACGTGTTAAACAAAATGCATTTGGTGCACGATTACAACGTGATTTTGATTTTACGAATTTATCGGTCGGTGGTTACGGAGCCAGAGCACCCAATAAGCGATTAGATCCCATTAGCTTTATTTCAAACGGTCAAAATTGTAATGGTTATGGCCCAGGATACGTCTGCATAGATGATCGTAATATTGCCGGCGCTAGCAGTGCAGGTGGTGACTTAGGTGCAGGGATTTTTGCGGGATTAAATACTTATTTCGAGGGAAGAGTCTATTACGATCGTGTCAGGTATAACACCATTTTTACGCCTACCTCTATATACAATAAAAATGGTTACGGTGGTGGTATCTATGGGCAACATTTGCTTGCTCCTAATCTCAAGCTATCGGGTTTTGCAGAGCTTCGTAAAATTTACGACACCTATAACTTAGCAGTGGCTTGGATGCCGACGTTAATTAGTGCGGCAGGCACTGAATTCTCTTTAATGTTACAACGCGTTGTGTCACATAATCCGACACCCAACAATGATTCGATTGGATTAAAAGTTACTTTATTTGCTGATAGGCCGAATTACCAAGCCCCCATGTACGGGCTAAATGGTATGCCTATCGTTGACAATATTGCCTCTTGGGTCAGTCAACCTGCAGTAAAAATGAATCAAGTTTTGGCAATCGCTGAAGAAAGGATTTATTTGGCAGATACCATTATTAGTTCTGTTACTCCGAACTTTGGGCCTTTACAGGGTGGTAACGCAGTCGTAATAACGGGACGAAATTTCTTACCGGGCGTGATGGTTAGATTTGGACAGAATCTAGCCACAATTACAGAAATGACAAATAGTTCAATGACGGTTATTGTGCCAGCGGCAACGAACACTGGCGCAGTGAGTATTGCCGTCACTACACCTAATGGTAAAACGAGCACTTATGAGAACGCTTATCTCTATACGAATGGTGTGAGTCCGCTGCTCATTTCTTTGAGTCAAATCGTTGGACCAATCGTTGGAGGAACCACAATCACCTTGACGGGCGCTAATTTTGTACCGGGTGAAACTTCTGTTTCATTCGACAATATCGTCATCCCAGCCAGCGCGGTACAGGTTACTTCCTCTACCTCATTGACATTTACAACACCGGCACATACTGAGGGCACAGTATTAGTAACAGCGACCACTTCGGGAGGCACCAGTATACCTCTAGCCGGTGGGTTTACTTATGTATCGCCACCTACGGGAACAATTTTGAATCCTTCGGTTGGGAGTCCCGCGGGTGGTAGTGTGATTGTGCTTACAGGAACAGGCTTTGTAAGTGGCGCCACCTCGATCACTATTGGAGGGGTACTTATTCCAAGTGGATCGGTAACAGTAACTTCGCCTACTTCATTAAGCTTTACAGCGCCAGCGCATGCTGCTGGTGCCGTAGACATTACGATAACGACACCCGGTGGATCAACTACGATTGCTGGTGCGTTTAATTACTCGACAACAGGCGCAACTCTTGCCTCTATTTCGCCTGATTCAGGCCTTGCAGCAGGTGGTACATCCGTAACAATTAGCGGTACCAACTTTGTCTCTGGCTCTACGTCCGTAGATATTGGAGGGATTCTCATTCCGGCGGGAGACGTTATATTTAATACAGCCACTTCTATCTCCTTCACCATACCCCCCCACGCTGCTGGAAATGTGACGGTTAGCGTGACAACGCCCGCGGGTAATAGTAATTTTCTGCCAGGAGGCTTTACTTATCTAGATCCTGTTGTTGCAACTGCTATTTTACCGAGTGCAGGACCTATTCAAGGTACGTCTGTTAATCTTACCGGCGCAAACTTTGTAGCCGGTGATACAGCAGTGGTTGTTGATGGAACTACTCTGCCTGCAGCACGGGTGATTGTCAGCTCTTCTTCCCTGCTTAGGGTAAATATGCCAGCTGCCTCGGTTGCAGGTGTTGCTGCAGTACAAGTGATAAACACCGCAGGGGCTGTAGACGACGTCCCCGGTGGTTTTACTTATTATCCATCCCCCACTGCTACTTCATTGAGCGTTACTAGCGGGCCTACAGGCGGTGGAACGACAATCACAATTACCGGGACGAATTTTGTTAATGGGCAAACAACAGTCACCATGGGTGACGCGCTTGTTGCAGCAAATGACGTCACTCTAAATCCAAACGGAACCATTACGTTCAATGCGCCAGCTAATCCGCCGGGTTTGGTTGATGTAACTGTTACCACACCAGGCGGGACTACACTCGCTATTGCGGGAGGGTTTCGTTACGAAGCTGCGCCTGCTGGATTGACTTTAAGCGTTCCAGGCGGACCAATAACGGCAGGAAGTGTTATCACTATCACGGGCACGGGTTTTGTTGCCGGGGACACTAAAGTCTATGTAGATAACGTATTGCTCGCTGCTGATAAGGTGGTCGTAAATTCTGCTACATCAATCAGCGTTACCATGCCAAATCACGCAGCAGGTGCAGTGGATATCAAAGTCGAAACTGCCGGAGGAAGTGCAACCATTCCTGGAGCATATACTTATTATGATGCACCGGTAGCAACTTCTGTGAGTACAGCTTTTGGGTCAACAACCGGCGGAACATCCGTCACTGTAACCGGATTAAATTTTGTTGTAGGTAGTACAGCTGTAACGATAGGTGGCACACCCGTTCCAGCTGCTTCTATTACAGTGAATAATGCAAATTCATTAACCTTCATTACGCCAGCACACAATCCGGGGTTGGTTGATATTACAATGACAACACTTGGTGGCAGTGTGTCACTTGCGCAATCATTTCGTTTTTCAGGACAACCCACGACAGCTTCCATCAATCCGGTGATGGGCGCAGCTGACGGCAGCACAGTGGCAACGATAACGGGGACAGGTTTTGTGGGTAGTAATACCACCGTATATGTCGATAGTAATCCTGTGCCTGCGGCTGATGTCACGGTTAATTCAAGTACATCACTAACGGTGAAAATGCCCAGTCACTCAGCCGGCGTGGTAGATGTAACGGTACAAACGGCAGGAGGCACCAGTATTCCAATAACGGGAGGATTTACCTATAAAGATGCCCCGACAGTGGGAGGATTAAGTGCGAGCTTTGGATCCACAGCCGGTGGCGCTACCTTAACAATTAATGGTAGCAATTTTGTAGCGGGTCAAACAGCTGTCTACTTAGGAACGGTTGAGATTCCAGCAGCATCAGTTACCGTCACTGGCGATAATTCATTAAGCTTCCTGATACCTGCGCAGGCGGCTGGAACCGTTGCTGTGGCCATTAAGACGCCGGGTGGTACAAGCGCGCCTGTATCTGTTAATTTCACCTACGTTGCTGCTCCAACTGCCGGAGCAATCAGTGTTACAGCTGGTCCTGCAACCGGCGGAACGACGATTGCGTTGACAGGTACTAACTTTGTCGCTGGGAATACGACCGTAACCGTTGGGAACACGCCAGCGATAAATGTCACGGTTATATCCGATGATAGCTTAACGTTTGAAACACCCGCACACACCGCTGGAACATTTGATGTGCAAGTTCAAACAGCAGGGGGCAATAACACGCTTGTAAATAGTTATACTTACGTTGATGCTCCCATAGCCTCGTCGTTAAGTGTTCCTTATGGTAAAACGGCCGGTGGAGAAACTATCACAATAACAGGATCTAATTTTATCGGTTCTGGTGGCACAACAGTATCGGTTGGAGGTATTGCTGCTACCGTGGTGTTTAACTCAACGACTTCAATTAGTTTTACAACGCCTGCTCATGCTGCTGGTATCGTGGATGTAACTGTGGGCACAATAGGTGGTCCAAGTAATCCTGTACCCGGTGGTTTTCGTTATGAAGATGCGCCTACAATAGGCAATATTACGCCAACGTCAGGCAAGGCTGGAACCATCATCACTCTGTCCGGAACAAATTTTGTTGCCGGGAATACAAATGTATACGTCGATGGTGCGCTGGTAGCTGCCGATAAAATGCAGGTGGCTTCGAGCACTACTTTACTGGTCACCATGCCTTCGCATGCGGGTGGGGTAGTTCCAATAAAAGTGGAGACAGCTGGCGGTGATATGACGAGTTCATTTACCTATGTTGATCAGCCGACACTTTCTAGCGTAGACGTCACAGTAGGTAGCACTGCTGGTGGAACAGACATCATCCTTACAGGAACTAACTTTGCATCCGTCGCGGCTGGTGGAACAGCCGTGACTATCGGAGGCACTCCGGTTCCTTCTGGTTCTATTACTTACATTTCAGATACGTCGCTCAAGTTTACAACACCCACGCACGTTGCCGGTCTTGTTGACATTACGGTAACGACGGCTGGTGGAACCAGTAATTCACTGCAAAATGCCTTCAGATATGTCGATATGCCAACGGCAGGTAGTGTCAGTCCTTCCTATGGTGCATTGAATACCTCAGGCACAACCTTAACCCTGACTGGAACCGGTTTTGTCGCTGGTAGCACGACTGTGCTTGTTGATGGTTCGCCTCTCGCTCAAAGTGCGGTGAGTGTTAATTCCTCGACTACATTATCAGTGGTCATACCAGGTAGTACAACAGCAGGTAGCGTCGCGTTAACCGTGCAAACACCAGGTGGCAGCAGCCCTACGCCTGTTAATTTTACATATCTTAATGGTCCAACCGCCACAGCATTGAGCGTTGGATATGGGTCATCTGGAGGCGGGACGTCGGTGACAATTACCGGCAGTAATTTCCTGAGCAATTACACCAGTGTCCAAGTCAATACAATGACAGTACCAGCAAATCAAGTTCAGGTGACTTCAGATACCAGTTTAACATTTGTAACACCGATGCATGCTGCGGGTCAGGTAGCTATAGCAGTAGTGACACCAGGGGGTACAACTCAACCTATACAAAATGGTTTTGTATTTGAAGACATACCTACGATAGGTGCCTTGAGTGTTAATTCAGGTCCAGCCGATGGTGGTACCGTCGTTACAATCACTGGTACCAATTTTGTTGTCGGCGATACCAGGGTTTTCATTGACGGGGTTGCAGTGTCTACAAATGTAACGGTCAATACGGAACAATCGTTGACGGTTACAATGCCGACGCATGCGGCTGGTACAGTTAACCTGACAGTAGGGAACACAGCCGGTACAAGTCCTACGGCGCTTCCTTTCACCTATGTTGGCGGTCCAGTCGCTACTTCTTTGAGTACAAATTACGGTTCCTCTGCAGGTGGAGCAGTTCTTACATTAACTGGCTCGAATTTTGTCGTAGGCAATACCGCTGTATACATTGGCGGTGTACCAGCAACCAACGTTACCGTTATAGACGCAAATTCATTAAGCTTCACCCTCCCAGCAGTTGTGGCTGGAACTTACGGGGTAGTGGTGCAAACGCCAGGAGGTAATGGAACATTACCTACGAGTTTTACTTATGAAGATCAGCCAGCCGCTTCTTCTTTAAGCACTGCTTTTGGGCCTTCTTCAGGGGGCACCTTTGTGACTATCACTGGTAGCAACTTTGTCGCTGGCGATACAAGAGTGCTTATCAATGGAGTAGCTGTTGCAGCCAATCTAGTAAGTGTCACTTCACCAACGTCGATCTTACTGACAACACCTCCACATGCAGCCGGAGCCGTGGCTATTGCCGTGCAAACCACGGCAGGTAATAGCACCCCTGCATTGAATTTTACTTTTGAAGATATGTCCACAGCAACTTCGCTAAGCCAAGCCTATGGTTCAACGGCAGGTGGGCTCAGTGTCACTATTACCGGTACAAATTTCGTTGCTGGTGATACCTCTGTTTCCGTTGGCGGAAATGTAGTGCCAGCAGTTGTTGGCGCTGGAGGGACGTCTTTGACATTTACGACACCGGCAGCGAGCACAGCGGGCACAGTACCCGTAAGAGTGATTACGTCGGCCGGTCCAAGTGAACCCGTGCCTGGCGGTTTTACTTATGAAGATCAGCCTACTGTTACAGCCATTAATCCAACCTCAGGCCTACCCAGTGGAGGCACAGTAGTAACAATTACCGGTACTAATTTTGTGGCAGGTGATACAAAAGTCATTTTCGATAGTACTGAATTAGCAGCGACCGTTAATTCAGCAACTTCGCTTACGTTTACAACGCCTGCTCATGCGGTAGGAACAATCAATGATGTAGCAGTCAAAACATCCGGGGGTACCAGCGCGCCGCCAGTCTCCTATAGCTACACAGCAGTTGCTCCGAGCGCCACCTCAATTAGTCCTGCGTTCGGAGCTATCGGAGGAGGCATGGATGCGACAATTACCGGTACAAACTTCAGTGCGGGTAATACCACAGTAACGATCGGGGGTAATATAGTTACGGCAACAGTGACTTCCGATACCTCTTTATTTTTCAGAGTGCCCGCTGGGTCAGCGCATGGCAGCGTACCTGTCTATGTTACTGTGTCTGGTATCAATAGTGGCTATATTCCTGGCGGCTTTTATTATGAGGACACACCAACAGCACTGTCGTTACATCCGAATTCGGGATTTGTGACAGGCCAAACGCCGGTCACTGTAGAGGGAACGAATTTTGTACCCGGTGATACTTCCATTATCTTAGGAGGACCGCCTTTAACTTCTCATCACCAAGGTCATACAAGATCGTCCTTTAATCTCATTATTATTCCTCCGTCCGACGTTACTGTAAATTCAACAACCTCGCTGACGTTCAACACACCTGACAGCGTAGCAGGGCCAACAAGTGTTCAAGTATCCACATCCGGTGGTGGAACAACACCGTATATTCCAGGAGGGTTTACTTACACCGATCGCTCCGCAACAGCCACTTCTTTAACGCCTGCGCAAGGCCCGGCTGCAGGCAATACGTCGGTTACTATAACGGGTACTAATTTCGAGAATGGTACAACATCCGTTACTATAGACAACACCACCATTCCTGCTGGATCTGTACAATTTAACTCGGATACTTCAATAACCTTTGTGACGCCGACGCATGCTGCTGGAACAGTTAATGTAAGTGTTACTACCTCAGAAGGTACAACCGGATTTGTTCCCGGGGGCTTTACCTATATCGCCCAACCAACTGCTACCTCTTTGGATGTTCAATCAGGATCGGTGCGCGGCGGTACGTTGGTCACAGTAACGGGTACCGATTTTATATCGGGTGCAACGACAGTAACGATTGGCGGTAACACCGTAGCGGCAAGGGCAGTTACGGTAAATTCAAGCAATTCTTTGAGCTTTCGTACACCCGCACATAGTGCAGGTCCTGTTAATGTATCGGTAACGACCCTTGGCGGCACCAGTCAAGGCACAAACACCTTTACGTATCTCGATGGACCTGTCGTTACTTCCCTTGTTAATGCGTTTGGTTCAACAAGTGGCGGTACATCAGTGACGTTAAATGGATCAAATTTTGTACCGGGTGCCACAACGGTAGCAATTGATGGGATAACGGTTGTACCTACTTCAGTAACAACGACATCATTAACCTTTTTAACACCTGCACATGCTGCAGGAAATGTTCCGGTAACAGTCACAACGGCAGGAGGAACAAGTACTGCTGTCACTGGTGGGTTTACCTATGAAGCGAAGCCAAGCGTTACGGCCGTTAATCCAGCATCGGGCAAGATATCAGGCAATTATACGCTAACCATAACGGGTACCAATTTTGTGGCCGGAGATACACAAGTAATCATTGGAGGCAATACACTACAAACAAGTGCAGTGACGGTAAACTCTTCCACGTCTTTAAGCATCTTAGCACCAAGTCATAGTGCAGGTGCTGTCGATGTGATCGTTTCAACAACGGGTGGCGGTAATAGTGATACCCTTACCAATGGGTTTAACTATGTAGATGTTCCAACAATCACCTCAATGACAAACGTTTATGGTCCTGTCGGCGGGAGCACTACAGTAACTGTGAATGGTACAAATTTCATTCCTGGGGCTACGTCAGTCACTATCGGTGGAGCAACCGTGGATGCTTCGCTAGTAAGCGCTACTTCCACTCAACTAACTTTTGATACGCCGGCACATGATCCCGGAAACGTCGCTGTAACCGTCACAACCGTGGGCGGGACGAGCTTAGCAGGAGCCGGGGGCTTTACTTATGCCTCTTTACCCACTGTGACAAGCGTTAGCCCGCCTAGTGGTAGATTATCGGGAGGTGCCTATTTGACCATTACAGGAAGTAATTTCATACCTGGACACACACAAGTAATCATTGGAACACATTTGATTGCGGCAGCCGATGTTTTGGTCAACGCTTCTACCTCATTAAATGTTACTTCACCTGCTAATGCAGCTGGGGCCGTTGATGTGCAAGTAGTCACCGATGGTGGACCGTCTGTGATATTGACAAATGGGTTTACGTACCTTAACTCACCAACCGTCACTTCGTTAACAAATGCCTATGGTTCGACAGCAGGTGGAACGACTGTGCAACTTCAAGGTGCTAACTTTGTTGTAGGTAGCACTACCGTTACTATCGGCGATGTTACTGTCACGGCCAACGTAACTGATGACACCCATCTAAGTTTTGTTACCCCTGGACATGCAGCAGGAGTAGTTGGCGTGACTGTAACAACACCGGGTGGAACAAGTCCGAGTCTTCCCAGTTCGTTTACTTACGAAAATGATCCGACGGTAACCAGTGTGAGTCCTTCATCGGGCCCTTTAACTGGTGGAACGCTACTAACCATTAATGGTACAAATTTTATTGCTGGCGATACTAGTGTTCAAATCGGAAGTAATGCTGTGCCTTCAAATGATATTATGGTGAATTCTGCAACGTCTATAACGGTGCATTCTCCTTCAACGCCAACGGCGGGGGCTGTAAATGTTATCGTGACGACGTCGGCGAATTCGAACACGCTGACGAATGGATTTACTTATGTTGCAGCTCCTACGGTAGCGACTGTGTCCCCAGGTTTCGGTCCTGTGACAGGAAATACTACTGTAACCGTGACAGGAACGAATTTCATTGCTGGGGCTACTTCCGTTACTTTTGGCAACGTTGAAATTCCGGCTTCATTAGTCACTGTGAATCCTCCATCAAGTCTGACTTTTAGTACGCCGGCACAGTCGGCAGGATCAGTAGGGATTGTGGTGACAACCGCAGGTGGTCCGAGTGCGACGCTTGCCGGTGTGTTCCGTTATGAAGCACTGCCAACGATTACTGCAATAACTCCTACCAGTGGTCCAACGGCTGGTAATACTGATGTCACTATCACCGGAACAAATTTTGTTGCCGGCAATACCTCCGTGAGTTTTGGAGGAACGGTAGTAGGCGCCGCGGATGTGACAGTTAATTCCGCAACGTCACTAAGTTGTAAAACACCTGCGAAAGCCGCTGGGGTAGTTGACGTACAAGTGATAACCGGTGGTGGTACTAGCCTTGCTTTGACGGGCGGTTATAATTATCTCAATGCGCCGACGACTGCGTCGGTTTCACCCACAGTGGGTTTATCTACCAGCTCGACAACTACCTTAACTGTCAAGGGAACGAATTTTATCCAAGGCGCTACCAGTGTGGCAATTGATGGAACAACAATACCGGCAGGTTCTGTGACAGTAACGGGTACAGACACTTTAACCTTTACAGCGCCAGCACATGCGGCAGGCATTGTCGGTATAACGGTTACCACTGCAGGCGGTATCAGCCCAGCTGTGCCTGGCGGTTATACTTATGCCGATCCACCGACACTAACAAGCATTTCTCCTCCCGGAGGACCGTTGACTGGGGGAACAACATTGACATTAACAGGTACAAACTTTATTACCGGTAATACATCGGTTTATATAGACGGTGTGCTTATTACTTCTGATAAAGTAGTCATTAATTCGCCAACGTCTATTAGCGTTCAAACTTCTGCACATAGCGTAGGTTCAGTTCCTGTTAGAGTACAGACCAATGCAGGGTCAGATACCCTTGCAAATTCCTTTACCTACTACGATTTGCCTACAGTGACCAATGTTTCACCTCAATTCGGCTCAATCACCGGAGGAAGAACGGTTGCTCTACAAGGGACAAACTTTGTGACAGGTGCCACAACTGTGACGATAGGAGGAAATACTGTCAGTGCAACAGTGACAGGGGCTACTGCTTTAACTTTCGTTACACCAGCCCATGCAGCTGGTTTAGTAGGGCTCACTGTTACAACAGCAGGGGGTACCAGCGCCACCTACGACAACGCATTCCGTTATGAAAATCAGCCAACCTTAACGACTGTCAGTCCTACCTCAGGACCACTTGGAGGAACAACAACCGTTACATTAACAGGTACTGGTTTTGTTTCGGGGGATACCCATGTTGTTATCGGTGGTACTGATCTTGATCCAACTCAAGTGACGGTCAATTCTTCAACGACTTTAACGTTTGCAACACCAGCTCATTCAGCCGGTGCTGTTCCAGTAAAAGTGTATACCTCCGGTGGTAATAGTAATGAGTTAGCGGGCGCTTTCAATTACCTTGCAGCGCCGACGGTCTCTGCTATATCTCCTGCCTTTGGAATTGTAACTGGAGGTACTTCAGTGGTCATTACTGGGACAAATTTTGTAACGGGCACGACCTCAGTCAACATTGGTGGAGTAGCAGCAACGAATGTCATCGTTGATTCGGCAACGAGCATACGTTGTCAAACCGCTGCCCACGCTGCAGGATTAGTAGGTGTATCTGTTGCAACAACAGGTGGTGTCAGCAATAGCCTTGAAAACGCGTTCCGCTACGAAGATGTTCCAAGCATCACCGCCATTAGTCCAAGTTCTGGGCCGTTAACGGGCAGTACCAGCGTAACGCTTACAGGAACCAATTTCGTTTCAGGTGATACCTTTGTTACTATCGGTGGAACGACGATACCTCCGAGTAGCGTTACTGTATATTCAGCTACCTCGTTAAGTTTTACTGCACCAAGTAAAGCAGCGGGGAATGTAGCGGTGACGGTAGCGACAACAGGAGGGGGAAGTAGCCAACCTGTAGCGGGAGGTTTCACTTACTTACCTGTTCCAACAACCACAGGAGTAAGTCCGACCTCTGGTACAACCGCGGGCGGTACAACATTAACGGTGACAGGTACCAACTTTGTAGTGGGTGCAACGACCGTTTCCATCGGAGGAACACTGATTCCTGCAAATGCAGTGTCCGTGGCTGCGGGGGGTACTTCCCTTACCTTTACATCGCCGGCACGTTCAGCGGGCTCAGTTGGAATCACCGTGACGACGGGCGGGGGTACCAGTAATTCATCTGGTTATTCTTACCTAGCCCCCAGAATGAGCTCTTGTACCGCTCCGTTACCTTCCTTGTTAGGTATCCAATTATTGACCTGTGTTGGAGCAAATTTAACCTTGTTTAACACTACTTTCCTGAAAGCATCGGGTTCAGCGGCCTGCAGTACTTTCCCAACTCAAGCCGTCCTACCCTCTATTAATATTTTAGGACAAGTATTGGTAACTGCAACAAGTGTGCCTTCAATTTTAGGCTTTGGTTTGATTGGTTGCTCGGTACAATTATGCAGTGACAGTTCTTGCAGTATTCTAGGGGGAACAGTGCCACCTGTACTAGTGAGATTAGGATTGTAATTGAAAGGGTATATGTGGGGACGATTTCAAAGAATGTCCCCTAAATTTATGAAGGGCAGATAACTGAAAAATTCAGCTGCGTCAGGGCTACAAAATTACTATGACGTAGTCTGTCTTAAATTATGGTCTTAAGGCATGATCTTAAAGCATGATCTTTGAAAGCGATAAACATTCCGCCCTATCGTCAGCTGTTAAACCTTTGGAGCCAAAATGTTTTGACATGATTGGATATTGATCCGCATTTAAACTCATAAATTCTTCTTCAATTTGTTCCACAAAGTTCGGTTTAATAATGCAACAACCATCTCCATCGTTTTCGTTCCAAGTTAGATATTTTTTGACAGCAGCAAGCAGGCCGCCATTTTCTGCGGTCGCGGTGGGGACAAATTGAGCTATTTCATTGATAATTTTTTTAAAAGATTCTCTAAAAGAGGGGTATCTCTTATACAAACAAACATAATCAGGATTATAAGAACGACTATCCCATAAACCGCCGTGGAAAGCATGACCTGAATGTAATGAGTCACCTGCACCTACCGGTACGCCAAAAAGAAATCCGGTATCGTCTTGTAGCTGTAAACTGTCTTTGTTTTCAATGCCAACTTTTATTTGCGCTATGATTTGTGTAACGCTTTCTTGCGAAAGTGCAGTGGTGTTCATCAAGTGGTTGATAGTTGAAACAACATTTTTCTGACTTGTTCGATCCCATCTATCAATACCATCTCGAGGTCGTCCTGAATCGTGTAATAATCCTATAACTTGGATAAGTTTTTTGTAATTTTCATAGTCATTATTTCTTAAAAAATCGCGTGCTTCAGTTGGAAGAGTGTCTAAGATATTATTAATTTTTTGACACATTTCTTCATGTGCCAGCATCTCGGATACCACAAGCAAAGAAAATTTTGCGACAATAAATGCGTGATGAGGTCCGTTACAGCTGCACGGATGGTAAATTCCTTTATCATCGATTTTTGTACCTGTTAAGCCACCAAGTATATAAGCAAGCTTGGTAACATCCGCATCAAACGTAATTCCAAATTTTTTTAATGTTTTGCCAAAATCGTATAATCTTCCTTTGCTAAATCCATCGATGACATAGTCAATAGGTTGAAGATCATACAAGTCATTTGTTTTGGAATGACTAACGTCTGATTTTACAGGTGCTGCTGCAAAAAACCCGTTGGAAGATGGCGTTGGATTCTTATCGAATTTCGGTTTACGATCTGTTATTAAATAAGTGCTAGATGCAGGATGGTTAATTTCTATAGAACTTTTCATTGTGCTCTTTAAAAAGCATAAGAATATACGTCAAAAAAGGGTTTTTTACAAATTATCTGTATGGATCATATACAGGAATGAAATGATGTATATAGAAATATAGCACTTTCAAACTACTTAAAGATTCGATTGAATGTCCGAGTAAATAAATGTTGATGGTTTAAGAGAAAGATAATTTGCCAACTTCGGTCTGTTCCTGCGAACTAAGGTTGTTATTGATAGGAACTGTTGTTTGAAGATTTTTAGTTCCTTGCATAAAAAAATGTTGATTTGTAGAAAAGGGACGACTTTCTAGATTATTAGTATCGGGGTTCCCGTTCCTTTCATCAGGAATGGTAGAGGTTTGCTCTGTTTTAATCAACGCAATTTCTTCTGCGATATCTCTAAGTATTATCTTGAGATCTTCTAATGCCTTGCAAGTGAAAACTTCGCTTCCAACGACTTTAGTAATTTTGTATATTTTAAGGTTTTTTAAGAGATTTCTATCATAGAATACCTGAGAGGCTTTCAAATAATCACAAATGGTTTTTTTTCTAACGAGTTGCATAATAGCGTCATTTTTAAACATATTACGTTGCTTTGTTTCATCTTCATAAATAACGTAAAACAATTGTTCTGGATGAGGTTCAAGCGCTAGGTTTGAATATACACTGAAAGCTTGCGGTTCTGGATCGATAGAAACGAGAACAGCGCAGTTACGCTTAGAAGTAAGCGATTTATAGATTGCTGAATATTGGTTCAAAAGTTGACGGGACTTAAGTGATCCATACTTCTGCAATGTATCGATTTCATTACCGGTTAGAGGTGGGATAACAGCCTCATCGGTTGGGATTACTTGTACCTTTGTAAAAAGATAATGGAGTTCAGCGGTTTTGACCGCCTCTTCCAATGCCTGCTTTCTTTTGCAATCTTGCATCATTATTTTTTCTTCAATTTTTTTATTAGGTAAAGCCTGCACAGGAACTGTAGTTTTCTTCAACCGCTTCAGAATTCCCTTTTTCCCGGCTAATCTCCAGCATTTTTTGAGTATCGGGGGTAACACGCAGAGCGCTACAAGAGCACCGAGGATACCGATTGCGATGAATCCGCCTGTTCTCTGATTTTTTTCTTGTTCAGGCGTTATCGATGCGGAAGTTGCATTCTGCATTGAACGTCGAAGAGCCACCGTTGATGAGGTTAATAAAAGATGGATGACGTTATGAAACAATAAATGTCTTGGGTCTGCTTGATTCATAAAATAGAAATTGAAAGTCCTTGTTCTATTCAACTCGAATTTTGATAGTAAATGTAGACGGGATAAACAGAGAGCAGTCTGCTAGACATGAATCATACCGTCTTTAGATCGATGGATCCAGCACTATGAAGCTGCTTAAAAGACTTATCAGCTTTTATTTTGAAATTTCCGGAAAGCTTTTTTTCGGAAGAGGGTAGATGAATAGATGAAAAGAATTTAGCAAGCAGGAATACTAACGTTGAGGCGGAAGTGCCGGCAGATAAGGAAAGTAGATCTGTACAATGAGTCCGCTACCTAGTATTTGAGGGTGTAATTCGATTCTCCCACCATGTAAATCGACAATTTGCTTAACAATTGCCAAACCTAAGCCGCTTCCTTGCGTACTATGACCGATCACACGAAAGAATCGCTCAAAGACTCGGCCTTGGAGTTCTACTGGAATTCCAGGTCCAGTATCACGCACATCAAGCACAAGCTCTCTATTTTTTAGATAAATGTTGACAGAAACAGTTCCATGTTCGTAAGAGTATCGAATGGCGTTGTCGACTAAATTACGAATTAGGATACTTAAAGCCGTCGGATTCGCTGAAAAATTAAAGCTTGATTGTGCATAGTCAAACTCAAGTTCGATATTTTTTTTGACAGCGTGTGGCGCTAGCATGGCCAATACTTCACGGGTTAACTTTACTATATCTACTTTGTGTACGTCATTAATAGTGGCAGATTCAGGGACCAGTCGGCTCATGGTTAATAGTTGTTGAATGATATGCGCCGTACGGTTCACACTGACAATTAACTTTTCAAGCGCTCTATTTTTTGCTTCTAAATCGTGACTGTTTAAGGCAACTTGCGCTTGGGCTTTAAGAGCCGCTAGAGGTGTTCGTAGTTCATGTGCTGCGTCCCCAGCAAAGCGTTTTTCACGCTCAAAACCATCTTTTAAACGAGCGAAAAGCTTGTTCAGTTCATCAATCACCGGTTTAATTTCTTCCGGTACTTCTTCTAAATTCACAGGTTCGAGGTGGGAAGGTGCCCGGTTTGCAACTTCTTGAGCAACGCGATCCAAACTAGCTAACCCTCTGCCAATAATGACCCAGATTAAAAGTCCAGATAGTGGGAAAGTTAACAACATAATATAAAGATCATCTTGGGCGATTCGATGACCTAGTTCATTACGTGTGTCATATTGTTCAGCGGCAGCGATTCGCATGCCTGTTTTGGGATTGGTGGTTGTGAACACCCGCCAATTCTTACTATCGACTACCTTATCACTGAAGCCATTGGTTGTGCCGAGCAACGAATGAGTCGGTGCGGTAGGGGATCGTAATAAGAGTTCGTTGTCTTTGCTCCATACTTGAAAGTTGAATTTATTGAGGTAATTTTTTGGGGCCAACATTTTAGAAAAAGGTTGACGATGATAGGTATCGATTTGATAAGGGATCATTTCCAACGAGCGTTGTATTGCTTCAGTGTGAGGAGGATGTAGAGTGTCAGTCAGTAAACCTTGATAAGAGAGGGTGGAGATTGCCATTAAAGCATCAAGATGCTCATGTATATCTTTTTCATCCAAATAATAATTACCAATTGCTGTTAAAGTCGTGGTTAGTAGAATGGCTAAGAGTAAATTAATAAGTAAAAAATTACGAATGGAGGTTTTCACGGAATTCTAAGGCTCGTTGCTTTTTTCGATCATATAACCAACGCCTCGAATGGTCCGAATAAAATTAGCGTTAAGTTTTTTTCGTAAATTATGGATATGGACTTCTAGAGCGTTTGAGTCGACATCCTCGTCCCAGCCATAGATATTTTGCATCAATTTGTCCCTAGATAGAACTTGGCCTTTACTTTCAAGTAATGTTTGCAGTAAAGAAAATTCACGTCTGGGCAAATTAATGGGTTTGTCATCAACGTAAACGGCGTGTGCAGCAGCATCTAAGGTAATATTGCGATATTGAAGAACAGCGTCGGCTCGTCCATGGGAGCGTCGAACTAAAGCGCGAATACGTGCACTTAATTCATTTAAATCGAAGGGTTTAATAAGGTAATCATCTGCACCACTATCAAGGCCTTTTACACGATCTTCAATACTTTCGCGCGCCGTTAAAATAATCACTGGTGTGACATTGCCTTGAGTCCGTATTGCTTGTAAAAAGTTCAATCCAGATAGTTTAGGCAGCCCTAAATCTAATATAATTAATTCAAAAGTTTCCGTTTTAATAGCTAGACGAGCAGATTCGCCATCTTTTAACCAATCGACCACATATCCAAATTGACTCAAGCCTGCCTTGACTGCATCTCCTAATGATTCATCGTCTTCTACTAATAGCAAACGCATATTTGCTCCTTACGCGGATAGTGTGCATCTCATGGATTGCGAGGTGGTGAACGTTCTGAACCTTGGGTGCTGATGCTATCAGAGATTAAGTATTTTGGTAGATAAAGAGCGTTTAATGCAATAAAGGCAACAGTCATTCCAAAACAACCAAATAATTTAAAATTTACCCAAGTTGAAGTGCTGTAATTATAAGCAACATATAGATTAAGGGCTCCTAAACAAATAAAGAAGAAGGCCCATGCATAATTTAGGCGTCGCCATATTTTTTGGGGTAATTGTAAATGCGTTTCCATTAAACGTTGCAACAACGGTTTTTTTGTAAAATACGCGGACAAGACAAAACAAATCGCTGTTACCCAATAAATACCGGTGGGTTTCCATTTGATAAAAAGAGGGTCTCGAAAAAATAGGGTTGCACCACCTAAGACAACAAGGATTCCTAGACTAACTAGGTGAATTGTTTCGTAGCGTTTATACTGATACCGATACCAAAACGTTTGTAAAGTGGCAAAAATAATCGTACAACCGGTCGCAAAATAAATACCACCGTATTTATAACTAGCAAAGAAAATAATAATGGGTAGGAAATCAACCAGTAATTTCATTGTCATCTATAAAAATAAGCGGTTTATTTATTATATCATAGGATTGATTCCCTTGAAAAAATAAACAACTAAGTGCAGTGAATTTCACAAAAATAATAAAATGTTAAAGGTAGCTGTATTGTTTTTTAAGCATATTTCCAAAGGATCAATTGTTGTCCCACTGTGAGCGCTTGAATCGGGTTAATTGCATTCCATTTCTGTACATCTTCTTTTGAAATGCCATATTTAATTTTCAAACTCTCATAAGACTCGCCTGGCTGCACAATGTGGATGATTTTATAGAACATTTTTTTCGTTGTAACAGGTTGCAGCTTAGTTCCGAGTGCATGAGCTAAATTTTGATAAAGCTTTTCGACACGATTCATGGGGATTAATAAATTTACTGATTGCATTGGGGCTGTTACCCAGCGATTATACCCTGGGTTAAGTTGAATAAATTCGGCATAGGGAATATCAGCAATTCGAGCGATATAGCTAAGGTCGAACTGTCCTTTTAGTCGAATCGTTTGAAAGTAGGGTAAATAAGGAATATCTGGTAAATGAAAATGGTATTTTTCAGGGTGACTAATGATGGCTGCTAAGGCAAGGAGCCTTGGTATATATCGTCGAGTCTCCTGAGGCAATGCTAATGTCCAGAATGCGCTGGATTCAGAGCGCCTTTTATTTTGTTCCATGGCTTTTTTAATGGTGTGTTCCCCAGCATCATAAGCTGCGATTGCTAATATCCAATTACCATTAAAATACTTATGTAAATAGGTCAAATAGCGTAGAGCCGCATCAGTCGAATGATAAATACTTCTACGCCCATTAAATTTAGGATCAGGTAGAATACCAAAGTCTTTAGCAGTACCAGGCATCAGTTGCCATAATCCTGATGCCCCCGCACTGGAATATGAAAAAGGATTAAAAGTGCTTTCAATCATTGGTATAAGTGCCAGCTCTCCAGGAAGACCTCGGCGTTTCACTTCTTCAAAAATATAATAAATAAAAGGCTTGGCTTTTGCCAAATCTTCTAGATAATAGCGATGTGTCATTATCCATTGTATTTGAGCTTGCACTGCAGGATGGTTAACTTCTTTCGTTAATTGAAATTCCGAACGCATCACGTCCCAGATAGTTGTTTTTGAAAACGAGTACGGACTGTGAAATGCACACAGGAGAGTTAGGCAAGATCCCGCAACAAACCCATAGAAATCGTAACGCTTAGTCATTAGACGTTATAAAATTGATGCGTTGGCAAGTTTTCGAGATTGATATTCTCGGTTGAGCAACGCTACGAAATCTTTTGTATATAGCTAAACCCCTATAGTGGGCTGACTAACCAACCGATAGATTCAAATATCAATAGATCCTAGCAAAATCAGTTTCGCTATCATAGACTGTTTTTCCAGTCATTTTGATTAAATAAATAATAAAACGATTGATAATTGTTGGATTGGGCGTTGGATTTAGCAAAGCCTATAATATGTCTTTTTTATTTAGAAATTAAGTTACTATTAATTTTTAATGATCATTTAATAAAATATTTTGTTCATACAGAGAACTTATATTCTAAATTATTAAATGGCGTTTGATGAGATTTTTTGTGGAAAATTAAAATAAGCAAAGTAATAGTTAAGAACTTTAAACTATAAAGAAATGTGCACTGATTTATAGCGAATTAATTAAGTGAAATAGCTGTTAATATTTTTTTATAGCTTGAAAAAGAATCTCTGTCATGAAAATAATAAAATTTTTTTCATCATAGGCGACAGGTAGTAAGATTGCCTGAGAAATAGCAAGATTAAATCATTTTATTCGTGTATTTTTTCAATGCGGATATCAGGGCCCCTAACCCTAAGCGGCACTAATAATGAGCATAAAGTTTGAAATTTGTTTCTAAGTGTTTTTCTAAATAAGTCACCAAGGAAGTATCTAAGACAAAAACGCAAGATTTTTGCTTGGGTGATTTTTAAAGGTCACTTCTAGAATTAAGAATTTTCAAAGAAATTAATGCTGGAATTTTTCACCAGAAATATACATTAATTTAAAGTGGTTTAGCGAGCAAATATTATATTTTTATTTATAACATGACGCAGTTAACCTGTCAATAAATAATACTTGTGTGTATTTTTTAAAAAGAATTTATTTGACAGAGCAGGGTGAGTGTTTATAAAATCATTTTTCGCAATTTAATGCACACAGGAGAATAAGATGAATAAGTTAAAATTAGCATGTTTAGCGACTTGTTTAGTAAGTGGTATTGCGTCTGCAGCTCCATCATGTGACGGTTTTCAATTAAAGCTGAAAAATACGTTGAATGAAGATCTGTTGGTTACAACGATTAAGCTTGATGGTGCACAGATTCAACCAGGTCTTATTGAAAAATTAAATGCGAATTCGGAGCAAGTGTTTACTGTGAATGGAAGCGCTGAAAACCTTCCTATGGTCGGCGAATTTAGATTACATACAATTTCCGTCCCAACGAAAACGCTTGTCATTAAGTATACAATGGATAACAAAACCGCTATGTGTGAGCATACCGATCAATCAGAACCTACTGATATGGGTATTGAAAAATCACGCACTGTTGGTGGTGTTGAATACCTTATTAAATAAGCAAAATTTCTTGTTAACGTCTCCGGAGTCCACGGAGACGTTTCTCTTTTTGTAATAATATCTATTGGTTTCTTATTAAAAATTATCTTTTTCAATGCGTAATGCTTTGAAAACAGCAACTCCACTCGATTCACTGAAATATTTATCCTCGACGTATTTTCTGACTGTAGAAAATTCTACCCGTAAAAAAGGATTAATTTTTTTTTCTAAACCCATTGTAGAAGGAAGCGAGCAGAAACTTGTTTTGTGTTCTAAGTTCTTTAAATACTGTTGGATATCTCGGTTTTGAGGCTCTATGCTTTTAGCGAAGCGTAAATTTTTTAATGTATATTCATGTCCACAAAATACTTTGGTTTCGTCGGGTAATTTTTTTAAACGTTCTAAAGACGCATAGAGCTGTTCGTAGGTACCCTCAAAAACGCGTCCACAGCCCGCGGAAAAAAGAGTGTCCCCACAAAATAGCCAGCGATGATTGACTTCATAATAACAAAGATGGGTCTTTGTATGACCGGGTGTAGCAAGTATTTCAAAGCGATAGCCATCAATGTCAATAAACCGCTCATCTGTCACCAAGTCGGTGACCTTAGGTATACGTAAGTCATTAGGAGCATAGACTTTAAGATCAGGGACGTTTTGACACAACAGATTAATCCCATTGATATGATCATAGTGATGGTGAGTGATTAATAAGGTTGTTAATCGTAATTGGTGTTTTTGAATATAATCAAGAACAGGCTCAGCCGCGCCCGGGTCGATACAGACAACCTGTCGAGTAGAATTATCAATAATCAACCAAATATAATTGTCCGTAAAGGCGGAAACAGGAAGAATATCTATTCTTTTTAAGGACTGCGACATAGAAGTGTTCCTTTCTTTCAAGTGTTTTTTGTTACAATGGTTAAAATTTTTATGATGCTACCTTTTTTAAGCTTAATATACCTTCTATGCTGACTGCCAACGATCTCACTTTTGATTACCCAGAAAAATCGGTTTTCAAACGAATAAATTTCAAATTAGATGAAGGCCAATTATTACATGTAAGAGGGCCAAACGGCGTTGGTAAAACAACGCTGCTCAAACTGTTGGCAGGGCTTTTGTTGCCCTCCCAAGGTTGTATCCATTATGAAGGTCAGTCTATTTATCATAATCCGGATTATCCCAAAAAACGCTGTTTCGTAGGATACAGAAATGCAATTAATCCGTGGCTCACGGTTAGAGAAAATTGTTTGTTCGATCCAAGTTGGGGCCGTTATGAGCTAACCGTTGAAACCCTATTAAACGATTTTAATTTAGGTGAGCTTGCAGATATTCCCTGCCATCAATTATCTTCTGGGCAAAAAAGACGGGTAGGATTATTGCGTTTAACTATGACGCCAGCGAAGCTGTGGTTATGTGATGAGCCCTTTGTTGCATTGGATGGGGCAGCTGTTCAGCTGATATTATCGCGATTTAAAGCACATTTAAGAGCTGGCGGCCAGATTGTTCTTGCAGCGCATGGAAAGATGCCCGAGGATTGGAATCATTTTATTCAACCGTTTGATTTATTGAATTGATGATGAATTTTACAATGTTTAAAAGCCAGCTTCGCCGAGAATATTTACTGCAAATCCGCCAACCTTGGCGTTTATTATATAGTGCTTTGTTTTTCTTTATGGCGGTTGTTTTTTTTCCCTTTACCTTACCTTTCAAACCTGAACTGATGCGCACCTTGGGGCCAGGTTTTATTTGGATCGCTTTGCTATTTGCAAGCCTACTATCCTCGATTGGTCTCTTTGAGCAAGATGAAGAAAGCGGCGTATTGGAGCAATGGATAGTATCTGGAGAGTCTTTACTGACAACGGTAGGGGCGAAAATTACCATGCAATGGGTTTGTTATATGGTGGGCCTGCTGGTTTTGGCGCCCTTATTAAGTTTGTTATTTTATCTAAACGCGAAAGAGACCGTTCTATTAATGTTAAGTTTTTTGCTCGGTACACCCACTTTATTTTTGCTTTGTATGTTAGCGGCCGCTTTTAATTTAAATAATGGCATTTTGATGGCGATGATATTACTGCCTTTAGCACTACCAGTCCTTATTTTTGGAAGCTCAGTGTTAACGCCATTATTTTCTACGCAAGTTCCTGCTGCTTCATTAGCATTTTTGACGGCTATTTCTTTATTGACATCGGTATTTTTACCACCGGCCATTGCAGCCATTTTACGAATTAGCCTTACCGAGTAAGCCATGTTAAAATTTTTTCCTTTTTCTGAGATGATGAAACGCATGTGGCACTTTCTATCGCCGCTGGCTTCTCCTAAACTGTTTTATCGATACACCCAGGAGTGGCCCAAAAAATTGGCTTTCTTGACCTCATTTCTTTGTATCTTGGGCATGTGTTGGGGCCTCGTCATTGCACCTGCTGATTACCAACAAGGAGAAGCATTCCGTATTATTTATGTGCATGTTCCTGCGGCCTTTTTATCCCTTAGCCTGTATGCCAGCATGGGATGGTGCGCGATTCTGTTATTAGTATGGCGAATAAAGATGGCTGGCGTCTTGCTGCGCGTCACAGCAGAAATTGGTGCAAGCATGGCTTTGATTGCTCTTGTAACAGGTAGTATTTGGGGACGGCCAATGTGGGGTGCTTGGTGGGTATGGGATGCACGGCTAACTTCTGAGCTTATTTTATTATTTTTATATTTAGGTGTTTTGGCCATCTATCATGCTTTTCCGCGCCGTGAAACCGGCGATAAGGTGGCAGCGATTTTAACCCTCATCGGTTTGGTCGATCTGCCGATTATCCATTATTCTGTTTATTGGTGGAGCACTCTGCACCAGGGCGCAACTTTATCGGTTTTGGGAAAGCCTAAAATTGCATCCTCCATGTTATATCCCTTGCTTGTCATGTGCTGCGGTTTTTTAAGTTACTGTATATGGCGAATACTTACGCATGCACATACCGAAATCTTAAGGCGTGAAGTAAAGCAGCAATGGGTGAGGCGTTGGTTTTTAGAGGACAAATAATGAGAGAAGGGTTGGTAAGGTTTTTTCATTGGTGGGCAATGGGAGGGTACGCTTCCTACGTTTGGTCAGCCTACGGGAGTGTATTCGGTATTTTTATCCTTACTTTTGTTATACATCGAAAGCAACGTTATCGTTTGTACCAGCAACTGAAAAAAAATTTATGAAAACACAACGTAAGCGACGTCTTATCCTGTTAGTCAGCGTGACATGCGTTATAGGTGTTGCTGTTGGTTTGATTTTATATGCACTACGTCAGAATATTCGTTTTTTTTATACACCTACAGAGCTTTATGAAAACGTTGGTAGCCTTAATAATCGTCAATTATGGCTGGGTGGAATGGTGCAAAAAGGAAGTGTTGTACGTAAGAATGATCTGAATGTTTCTTTTGAAATAACTGATTTTGTCCACTCATTAAGCGTAAATTATCAAGGCGTTCTGCCTGATTTATTTCGTGAAGGTCAAGGCATCGTTGTTCTAGGGAGCCGTGTCAATGATCAATTATTTGTTGCAGAAAAAGTACTAGCGAAACATGACGAAAATTATATGCCAGTGGCGATAAAGAAACCAAGTGACATGCAACCAAAGAAGGCAAATTTAATGGTTGCTGAAAGATAATATTCAAAGAGAGTGGTAAAAATACGTTATGATTCCTGAGATTGGTTCCTTTGCTTTAGTTGTTGCGCTTTTGTTTTCTATAATGCTTGGCACTGTCCCTCTTCTAGGCTTAAAGTTTGATCAACCAAAATGGGAGAAGGCCGCAAATGCCTACGCCTTGGGTCAGTTTATGTCCATTGTTTTAGCATATCTTTGTCTCACTTTTTGTTTTTTAAATGATGATTTTACAGTTACCTATGTCTTAATGAACTCCAGCCTCTCTTTGCCTTGGTTTTATAAATTTTGTGCGGTTTGGGGTGGGCACGAAGGGTCAATGCTCTTGTGGGTGACGTTATTGAGTCTATGGTTACTGGCCGTAAATTTTTTTAGTGCTTCTTTAGGATCTGAAATACGCACAAGGGCATTAATTATTTTAGGCTGGTTAAGTGCGGGCTTTATTTTATTTCTGTTGGCAACTTCTAATCCTTTTGGTCGTCAATTCCACTTTCTTGAAAGTACCGGAAAAGATTTAAATCCTTTATTACAAGATCCGGGTTTTTTATTTCACCCGCCGATGCTCTACATGGGCTATGTGGGATTTTCAGTGGCCTTTTCCTTAGCAATTGCTGTGTTATGGTGGGGCAAGAGCGTTTCATCTTGGGCAAAATGGACAAGACCATGGACATTAGCGGCTTGGTGTTGCTTAACGACTGGCATCACACTTGGCAGTTGGTGGGCCTATCGAGAATTAGGTTGGGGCGGCTGGTGGTTTTGGGATCCTGTAGAAAATGCCTCGTTTATGCCCTGGCTTGTAGGTACTGCTTTGATTCACGCGCTTATGGTCAGTGAAAAACGTGAGCTGTTTCATGGTTGGACCATATTGCTAGCAATCATGGCCTTTGCGTTAAGTCTTATTGGTACATTTTTAGTCCGATCGGGAGTGGTGACTTCTGTACATGCCTTCGCTGTTGATCCAAAGCGAGGTCTCTATATTTTAGGATTTCTATGTGTAGTGATTGGTGGTTCTTTAATGCTATTTGCTATGCGTGTTCACCGGTTATTTCGACCAATACAGGGTAAATTATCTATCTATTCGCGAGAAAGCTTTTTGTTTTTAAATAATGTGCTATTAATTGTGAGCATGCTAACGATTCTTTTAGGCACTACTTATCCAATGTTAATTGATGGTTTGGGGATGGGTAAATTATCGGTCGGCGCACCTTATTTTAACGCGGTGTTTATACCACTTATTGTACCATTACTAATTTTAATGGGAGCTGGTGTGCACCTTAAATGGCAACAAGATACCTTTGCTACCTTATTCTCAAAACTTAAAGGATCACTATTACTCAGTCCACTGATGGCTTGGGGAATTTTATACTTTACAGCACCTGCAATAAGAGGAGAAGCATGGTGTGGCTTGACCTTGGCTTTTTGGGTTCTTCTTACAACAACTAAGGCTGTTATCAACCGTCTAAACGCGACAGGCTGGCGTTTTACAATCGGACAATCTTTTATAGGGATGGCGGTTGCTCATATCGGGATTGCTTTTACTGTGATAGGCATCAGTATATCAAGCCAGTATGGTATCGAAAAAGATTTGAAAATGAGTCGAGGGGAAGTAGTCGAATTAGCAGGCTATCAACTTCAATGGCTCAGTGATAAATCGATTAAAGGCCCTAATTATAATGGTACTCAAGCCAAGTTTTTGGTTAAGAAAATGGGAGTAGAAAAAGGGCATGTCATTTATCCCGAAAAACGACTTTACAACGTTGCGCAGATGAGTATGACAGAATCCGCCATTGATGTGAGCCCTTTTCGTGATTTGTATGTTGCTCTTGGCGAGCCATTGAATAATAGCACATGGTCTGTGCGTCTATACTATAAGCCTTTCGTGCGCTGGATTTGGGGTGGTGGTCTTTTCATTTTATTAGGAGGTTTATTGTGCCTCTCAGATAGAAGATATTATCAAAAAAAACATGTTTCATTGTTAGAAAATGCAAAAATAAAAGACAATGACGCGGTTTCATATCCTTAAGAAAATATGCTTAGAACAAAATGTAAAATCTATTATCGACCTTGGATGAAAAGATTCCTTCCTTTTCTATTATTTACGGTCTTTATTGTTTTTCTAGGACGCGGATTAACGTTAGATCCTCAACGATTACCTTCTATGCAAGAAGGTAAGCCCCTGATACCTTTCGTGTTACCTGCACTGAAACAGGGCTCCTTTTTTTCTTCGGAGATGATTAAAGGAAAAACTGTTTTATTAAATGTATGGGCTAGCTGGTGCCGTGCCTGTGAGGAAGAACAACCTTTTTTAATGCAACTAAAAAAGCAAGGAATTCCTATCTACGGGTTAAATTATAGGGATTTGAGATCCGATGCTCAAAGCTGGCTAGCGACGTGGGGCAACCCCTATACCGATGTCGGCCTAGATAGGAAGGGGAGTGTAGCTATTGATTTAGGTGTCTATGGCACACCTGAGACTTTTTTGATCGACGCTAAGGGTGTGGTGCTGTTTCGTTATGCGGGGGTTTTAAATCAACGCGTTTGGAAGCAATGCTTTTTGCCGCATTTCAATCGTTTGTAAAACCTTGGAACACCCGAAGAAAGAACTATTTGAAGAGGATGAAAGCGGAGTTGAACATCAATACATTAGAGCTTGATAAAACTAACAAACAAGAAATAGTTAATAAATTTTATTTAGCGATGAGAACTGTAGCGATTACGATACTGATGCTCTGTTTTTCATGGGCAGTTCATGCAGAAGAAACTCGCTATGTCTTTTCTTCAAAGAAACAAGAATCACAATTTTCTCATCTGATCACCCAACTGCGCTGTGTTGTATGTCAAAATCAAGACCTCGCGGAATCCAACGCAGCCCTTGCTATTGATTTGAAAGATCGTATCTATCAATGGGTACTTGCAGGTAAAACCGATCAAGAAATTATTCATTACCTAACTACCCGCTATGGTGATTTTATTTTACTTAAACCCCCGGTCAAACCTATGACGTGGTTTTTATGGTTTGGTCCCTTGCTTTTTTTAACACTTGGATTAGTAATTTTTAAACGTTGGTTTGGACGTTATTCTTATGCAGCCTAATTATCAACTTCTTATAATTTTAACGGTTATTTTTTCATTGACTGTTGTCGGCTGTCTTTATCCTCTTCGCCAGTCAAAGCGTTTATGCAGTGTCCTTTTTTTAGCTATGATTGTTTTTCTGCCATTAGGTTATAAATTCAGCGGCGGTTGGCATGAGTGGCGTATATTTCTTCAAAAAGAAGTAGATAAACAAAAAGCACAACGTTTTTTAACAGCTGTCAATGGTCAAAAAGGGGTGATAGCAACCCTTAAGCAAAAACTGCAAAAGGATCCTAAAAGTGCGCAAGGGTGGTATCTTTTGGGTAGGTTATATGCAAGCCAAGGAGAATGGCCTTTGGCTGCAGACGCGTTTCGTCAAGCATACAATTTAAAACCAGAGGATGCCTTAATTACGATTAATTATGCTCAAAGTTTATGGCAGAAAGAAGGCGATAGAGCGCATGCTCGTATTGAGCCGCTTCTCGAAAAGGTGCTTATTAACCATCCAACGCACCCGGATGCAATGGCCTTATTGGCCCAATGTGCATTTGAAAAGGGGGATTATTCTACGGCTATAACTTACTGGGAGCGTCTATTAAGTATTGTTCAAAATGGCACTGAAGATGCCGATTTGCTCAGACGCGCTATCGCGCAAGCCCATCAAAAAATGGATGAAAAAAAATGAGCAGCTATTGTTAGGTAGACATTTTATTTCCATTGTTAAGCTAACAATAAACTTTTTACTACCTAAAGTGTAAAAATTTGCCTACACTTAAATTACGAGATGTCCGTATTCAAAGGAGACATCCGCAATGCATGAATCAAGGAAAGATGCGGGAGCAAAAATGGACAGTCGTGTGTATCAAATCGTGGAATTAGTGGGAACGTCAGAATTAGATATCGAAGATGCAATTAACAATGCCATCATGCAAGCAGCTCGCTTTCATGGAAAGCTAGATTGGTATGAAGTAATGCAAACACGTGGTTTTATTGAAAATAACGTCAGTAAATTCTATCAAGTACATCTAAAAATTGGCTGTCATACCCATTAAAGATTGTTTGGAAATCCACGGATGCTCTAATTTCTTACCTTCACTAATGCAAAGTGAATATTATTGTAGGTTCCCGCTAATAATTCCCCGTGCATGATTTCAAACGCTTGAATTTATAGACTATTATGGTATCGCACCGTTATAATGCGAGCGTCCACATGGAACCTCATGCGTGATCCACATACGGTGGAAAATCTTAAAGTCGCCGTAAAATTTACTAACAATAAAAAAATATCATGCCTTCCGAACAAAACTCACAATCGCCCCAACTAGCGCTACTTAAAAAAGCAATCCTTGAAGTGCAAAGTGGACATTTAGATCAACTGGATTCTCTTGTGTCTCTGCTGAAGAAATGTTGGGCCGACGATACTAGACCAGCAGCTGAAAAAATAATTGCTCCATTAATGGTTCATTGTGAAAAAAAAATACCTGTGGGCGATGGCGATGCTATGTCGATTTACAATAGTTTAATAGAGATTATTCCAAGCATTGCCTTTCCGTGGGAAAAGATGATTGTCCTTTATGACGAAGCTATTGCGGTCGGTAGCATCGAGGCACTCTATCATTGTGCGAATTTTTTTCACAAAGGCTTAGGATGTCCTGTTAACTATCAAAAAGCGATTGAATTGTATGAGCAAGCAATCGCTAAGGGACATGTTAAGTCGATGAATAATAGAGCTTATATGTACGTCCACGGGCAAGATAGTAATGGCGTTAATTTTGAAAAAGCGATTGAGCTTTACGATAAAGCCATAGCATTAAACGATCCCTCAGCCATGAATAATCGAGCGTATATGTGGGAATGCGGGCAAGGGGGGCCAATTGATCTTATAAAAGCCAGAGCTCTTTATGCACAAGCAGCAGCGCTGGATTATGCTGATGCACTCTTTGCGTTTGGTTGGATGTGTGAGCATGGAAAAGGCGGCTATTTGGACTATCAGCAGGCTACCTTATGTTATGAAAAAGCAATTAAATTAAATCATCAAAGCGCGATGCAAAGACGCGCTATCTTGTATGAATATGGTCTTGGCGGGCCAATAAATTTTCAGCAAGCAATCAAGCTTTATTTCCAGGTTGCAGAAGCGAAAAGTTCTAGTTTAAGAGTTAAGGCCATGAGGAAGGTCGCTTTTTTTTATCAAACAGGAAAGGGTAAGCCAATCGATTTTGAACAAGCCATCTTCTGGTATGAAAAAGCAATCGCATTAGGGGATGCAGAGGCAATGTTTGAACGGGCCTGCATGTACCGACAGGGAGAAGGTAGTCCTATCGACAAGAAAAAAGCGATTACACTCTATGATCAGTCGATTCAATTGGGTCATGTACGTGCTTTATTTTATCGAGGGGCTATGTATTTAAATGGAGAAGAAGGACCGGTTGATAAAGTCAATGCAGCCCGTTTATTTCGGCGTGCAGCGGATAAAAATCTTTCAGCAGCCAAAGTCGCTCTTAATAGGCCAGGTAATGATCTGTTTTACTATCATCACTCGATGCACAAAAATCAAATAGAAACCGTTACAGATCTTGTCTTAAAAGAACCCTCATTATTAGATGAATTTTTTTTCTTTGATTGTTGCTATTTACTGGCCCGACATAAAAAAGGAATTGAACAAATCAAATGTTTTATCGCCAGCTATCTAGCGCGCTGTCATTATCAGGATAAACAACAAGTTATTTATTGCGATCTATTAATGAGTGTTAAAGGTTACCAAGAGAAAAATCATTATGCTTCTACCGAGTTGATCGAATTAAAAATAGATTATTTAATGAAATTATCGATCGGAAATATTGAGGAAAAATACCTTATACCAATCATCGAATTGACCATTCATACTTGGTATGAGTGCTCAGAAGGTGCAGAGGAAGAGAGAATTAACGCATTTAGCTATGAAGCAGCTCAACTTTTAAAGAAATGTCTGCATCGTCTAATTGCCTGTGGTAAAGAAGCAGAGTGCGTAGATTTATTGATTAACATTGCTCTGATCGTTGGCAAAAGTCGTTTTGGGAAAAACTATAAATTAGATGCAGGGAATTGGGACATCTCTCTTGAAGATGTCTTACTGCTCACCTTAGAAAAGCCACAAGGTCGGTTAGAGAAATCTTGGACGGATACCGTGCAAATGACTTTTTTTAAAGATAATAGAGCAAGTGAAAAAAACGTATCAATCCAAAATCGAGCTGAAAGTGATCGCAGTCGCCTTTTACAGTGCTAAAAGATACTCAATGTTTCAATGAGATAGTTTTCAAAAGAAGTAACAGGGGCCACTGTTACTTGCAAAAATCGTGAATTTCACAAAAAATAACATACATTAGTTTGTTGTTGTAAACACATAGTTACTCGACAGTTTACCATCAATATTTATGAACTCAGCTTAAAGAGATAAAAAATGGATTTTAAATTAACAGATGACCAACAAGCACTGCGAACGATGGCAGCCGACTTTGCACGCACTCAATTAGCACCTTACGCAAGCACATGGGATGAGAAAAATTACTTTCCTGTTGAAGTATTAAAAGAAGCAGCCGTATTGGGTATGGGCGGTCTTGTTGCTTCAGAGACAATAGGCGGAGTGAATCTTAAGCGCTTAGATTCTGCGATCATTTTTGAACAATTAGCAACAGGATGCATCGCGACCAGTGCATATTTATCAATTCATAATATGGTCACGTCTTTAGTTGATAAATATGCGAATAAAGAATTACGTGAATCCTGGGGTCATAAACTATCTTCAATGGCTGTATTATCTAGTTATTGCCTCACAGAACCAGGGGCTGGTTCTGATGCGGCTTCTTTGAAAACAACCGCGGTGCGCGATGGTGATTACTATCATGTTAATGGAACGAAAGCCTTTATTTCCGGGGGAAGTGTCAGCGATCTTTATGCATGCATGGTTCGTACTGGCGATGCTTCACATCACGGTATTTCTTGTTTACTCATTGAAAAAGGTACACCAGGTTTAAGTTTTGGAAAATTAGAAAAAAAAATGGGCTGGTGCAATCAGCCTACTTGCATGGTGTACTTTGAAAATTGCCTCGTTCCAATTACCAATCGTATTGGTGACGAAGGGGCGGGATTTAAAATCGCTTTGAATGCCTTAAATGGAGGACGAATTAACATAGCAGCGTGTTCTTTGGGTGGCGCATTAAGCTGCTTACGTATGACGCAACAATACCTTCATGAACGTCATCAATTTAATAAACCGCTTGCCCAAATGCAGGCTCTGCGCTTTTACTTCGCAGAAATGCTCACTGACTTTGAAGCTGCACGTTTAATGGTGTATCGAGCGGCAGATGCCCTTGATAAAAAAGATCCAAATGCTCCTTCTTATTGTGCAATGGCTAAACGTTTTGCGACGGAAGTTGCCTTTAAAATCAGTGACAAGGCGATGCAATTACACGGTGGTTATGGTTATCTGCAGGAATATCAAATTGAACGAATTTTTCGTGATTTACGAGTCCACCGTATTTTGGAGGGTACCAATGAAATCATGTGCGAAATCGTGGCAAAAGCTGTACTGGATAAAGAATATTTCATTGATTAATTGCGCCTCAATAAAAATTAACTTTCTATAACATCCTAAACACGCTTATTATCAAAGCGTAGCGTTTAAGATTTTTGATTGATGGTGGGTAGCCTAGGCTGGTTGCAATCAATAAGAAAGGAGTAGACATCGTGAACGATTATTTTGCTTTATTGAAATGGCCACAAGCAGGGTGGTTACTCGGATTATTGCTCGGCCTCATCATTGAATGTATTGTACAACTGGTTTCTCCGAATGCAACTTTAGGAATGTTTTTAGTTGTAAGTATCAGTTTTCCCATATTCGGATTTCTCTTTAAGCTCCCGCCCGCCTCTAAAATGCTGAAATGGTTTTTTCTTCTGCTGGTGTTGGGAGTAATTTACGGTGCAGCAAGTGCTTGTTTAATGCATCTTTATATGCAGGAAAAAAATCAGTTCACAGGTTATCCAGAGATTCTTCTTATACAACTGAAATTCAGTGCATTTATCGCATTGGCTTTTTATTGCACGTTTGTTTCAAGCAATGGTTTGCGTTTTTCATATCGTACATTGTTTCATGAAAGCTGGCAGTTGTTTCAAAAATCCATTTTAGGCACGTTATTAATGTTATTGCTTTTTGGCCTTTGTTTATTTGCTGCCACTCTTTTTAATTTGTTAAATCTCTCAGAGATTAGCACTGTCGTTTATCATCCTCATTTTAAATTAATTGCTCTGCCTCTCTTTTTTGGCATCGCAATGAGCGTCCTGCACAGGCATGAAGAGTTATTACGCAAGCTACGTGTGTTATTATTGGCCTTTTGCCGAGTGCTTTATCCTGCCTTTGTTCTGATTAGTTTAAGCTTTTTAATTGCACTGTTCTTTTCAAGTATAAAATTTAGCGACCTTTGGTCCACCATTAATATGCTTGCTTTTTTTAATGTTATTTTGATAAATGGCGTTTACCAGCAAGGTGATTGGATAGAGCGACCCTACGGTCGAATTTTTTCTCTCTTAATCAATGCGTTGATCTTTATTCTGACAGCTTATTTAGCTTATGATTTGCAGTTTCCCTTAAAAGCCTTACAGACAGTAGACAGCGCGTCTTTCGTATCTGGATTGGCAACCATCAGTCCTTTTCGTCCGGGGTTGCTCCTTTTGATTTTTTCAACAATCTTGTTTGCTTATCATCTTGGGTATAGCTTTGCTGTTATTTTTCAGCGAGTGACCTGGCTTGAGCTGCTTAAACGGGTTAATATCTTGCTGGCTGTAATCATTGCTGTGGTTTACTTAGGCCTCGTTTTTCTAGGATGTTATCAGTAACCATTCGCAAAAATTGCAGTGATGATTTTTTTAGGATTAAAGCATTATTAAGAGGGAAACAGTCATGCAATACATTGAGAGCATGTTAGATGCAGAGGGTATCCAAACACTGACCTTAAACCGTCCAGATAAATTAAATGCACTAAATGCAGAAGTATTGAATCAACTTGAGCAAGCGTTGCTGGATGCAAAAACCAATCCGAATGTGCGAGGATTACTTTTAACTGGCACGGGTAAAGCGTTTTGTGCGGGTGCAGATATTCCTCAACTATTGGAGTGTAACCCGCATAGTGGCTACGAATTTGCTTGTCGCGGCCAAAATATATTTCGTCTTTTTGAAACCTTAGGTAAACCCTCTTTAGCAGCAATTAACGGGTTTGCCTTTGGTGGTGGCTGCGAACTGGCTATTTCAGCAACCTTAAGGATTGCTTCCTCTAATGCTCAGTTTGGTCAGCCCGAAGTTAAATTGGGTGTTATTCCTGGTTTTGGTGGTACGCAACGGCTTGCTCGCTTAGTGGGAAAAGGCCGAGCATTAGACTTATGTTTAACGGGTCGTTTTATCAGTGCTGATACTGCAAAAGATTGGGGACTGGTAATGGATGTGGTTCCAGCGGATTCCTTATTGGAACACTCGCAAACGGTTTTAAAGCAAATTTTATCAATGGGCCCTCTCGCGATTGCAAGTACAATGGAAGTCATCGATCATGGTTATGATATGGCTTTACCCGATGCCTTGCATTTAGAGGCTGTTCATTTTGCAAAAGTTTGTGGCAGTCAAGATAAAAGGGAAGGAGTGACTGCTTTTCTAGAAAAACGCTCAGCAACGTTTAAGGGACAGTAAAATGACGACAACGATGAGCAATCGGCAAGCAGAGACGATTGTCGAGAATGTTATTATCGCGAAAAAAGTGGGGCACCTTGGTGTGTTAACGCTTAATCGTCCTCAATCGTTAAATGCGTTAAATGTATCAATGATCCAAGAGATGCATGCACAATTGCGTGCTTGGGAAACCGATGCATCCGTTTATGCTGTAGTTGTTCAGAGTAGTAGTTCCAAGGCATTTTGTGCCGGAGGGGATGTACGTTGGCTGTATGATCATCAAGGTAAACTTGAGGATCAATGTTCTTTTTTTTGCCAGGAATATCAATTAAACCACTGTATTCACACTTATAAAAAACCCTACATTGCATTGATGGATGGTATTACTATGGGTGGTGGTGTCGGAATTAGCCTCCATGGATCGCATCCTGTAGCAACAGAACGGTTTTCTTTTGCGATGCCGGAAACAAACATTGGTTTTTTCCCGGATATAGGTTCGAGCTACTTGTTATCCCGTTGTCCTAGTTATCAAGGCATCTATTTAGGGTTAACGGGTGCACGTATAACGACAAATGAAACCAATGCAGTAGGTCTTATCAAATACCAACTACATTCGGAACAATTAGAAGCGTTGATGCTCCAACTTACTGAATTAGATCTATCTAAAAATGCACACGATGTTATCGACCAATGTTTAATGGCGTTTATGTCTGACAATACAGCTATTAAAAATGTTGAGAAAAAAAAGTCCGAGGAGAAATTAGAGGGAACAGGCGGAGCCCTTAGAAAAGAGTGGATAGCTTCTTGTTTTTCAAATGACAGTGTTGAAGCAATTGTAGAGGCATTGAAGCAATCTTGCCAAACAACGACCCCTTTACAAGCAGACTGGGCTCAACAGACATTAGCCGCCTTAGAAAAAAAATCGCCGATAAGTTTGAAGGTTACTTTGGCACAAATTCAACGGGCACAAAAACTTTCCTTTGCTGAGTGTTTAAACATGGATTATGTGCTTGCTCAACATTTTATGAAGTCGCATGATTTTTATGAAGGTGTTCGCGCGGTTCTGGTCGACAAAGATAAACTGCCCAAATGGAAACCTGCTCGCTTAGAAGCGATTAATAAAACAGAAGTGGCTTCTTATTTCCAATGTTCGACAGACGAACAGAATGGGCAGAATTCACCATTTCCTATTAAAATCGGCAACGCCTAGAGGAAAAAATAACAATGGGGATTTTATCCACCTCTAAAATCTTAGTGACGGGGGCAACCGGCTTTGTCGGCACAACGCTCGTACCTATATTGTTGCAACAAGCTGACAATTATTCTCTAAGCTTAGCTTGTCGTAAGGATCCCAGTGATTTGCTTTCAGCAATTGCAGATATCGGAGCCAGTGATAGAGTTGATGGCGTTTTTAAATTACCACTTACTGAAAAAACCGATTGGAACGAAGCGTTAGAAGGTTGTCATGCAGTAGTGCACCTTGCCGCACGAGCCCATGTCATGAAGGAAACCCTGCCAGATCCCTTAGGTGCCTATCGAGAAATCAATCTTGAAGGAACTCGTCGACTTGCTGAACAAGCTGCTAAGAAAGGAGTGAAGCGATTTATTTATTTAAGTTCTATTAAGGTAAACGGTGAAGCAACAGAGCTAGGGAAATCATATGCTCCCGATGATAGGCCTTGTCCAGAAGATGATTATGGACGGTCAAAATGGGAAGCAGAACAAGCATTGATGTCTATCAGTCTGGAAACAGGCATGCAAGTATTGATAGTGCGACCACCTTTAATCTATGGGCCCGGTGTTAAGGCCAATTTCTTAAAGCTTATTGAGATAGTTAAAAAGGGTTATCCATTACCATTAAAAGCAATCCATAATCAGCGTAGTTTACTGTCCGTTTATAACTTAGTGGATTTTATTCTGTGTTGTCTACGAACAGAATTGTATCAAAGCCAAGTATTTTGTATCAGTGACGGTCAGGATCTATCCATTGCTGATTTGTTGCGGAAATTAGCGCATGCGCTACATAAACCTTCACGTCTTTTTTATTGCCCTGGGTGGTTACTACAGGGGATGGCGTATTTGATGGGTCGCAAAGCCTTTTTTCAAAGATTGGCGGGTTCTTTGCAAATTGACAACAGCAAAGCAGAGACGGTTCTTAAATGGCGACCTCCAATGACTATGGAAGTCGCTTTACAAAAAATGTTCAATGAGCAGGGATGTTCATATCAAGCAGCTAAGGAAAGCGAAGCATGTGTAAGCCACGATCAAAAGCGTTGTTAATCAAGCGCCTGATGGATATTGTCATTGCGAGTTTTTTGTTGCTATTACTTTGGCCGGTTCTTTTAATCGTTGCCTTTCTAATCGTTTACTGCCTGGGTCTACCTCTTTTTTTCAAACAAGAACGGCCGGGCTTTAAAGAAAAACGTTTTAAATTATTAAAGTTTAGAACAATGAAAGAAGCAAGGGATGCTACTTCAATGTTATTGCCCGATGAAAAACGAATGACCCCACTGGGTAAATTTTTACGTTCAACAAGTTTCGATGAATGGCCAGAACTTTGGAATGTATTAAAGGGCGAAATGAGCCTCGTTGGACCAAGGCCCCTTTTAGTTGAGTATCTCCCGCTTTATAGCAGTAAGCAGAAAAGAAGGCATGATATGCGACCAGGGATTACAGGATGGGCTCAAGTAAATGGACGTAACTCACTTTCTTGGGAAGAAAAATTTAATTTGGATTTGTGGTACATTGATAATTACTCTTTAAAGCTTGATTTGAAAATCATGGCCTTAACGGTTAAAAAAGTATTAAAGCGAGAAGGAATTACAGGCAACAATGAGGTAACGGCTAAAAAATTTACAGGAAGTGAAAAGAAAAATCCCACTGGGTTAATTTGAACAACGAGTTTAACTGGAAAATTCGAGAGGGAATTGTTTCTGATAAGGGAGCGTATGTGTGGACAAGCCAACCTATGTAACAGAACCGATGTTACCTCCACTGGATGAGTTTCTTCCTTACTTACAAGCTCTTTGGGAAAATAAAGTTTTAACGAATCAGGGGATGTTTCATCAGAATCTTGAGGTAGCATTAAAGGAATTTCTAGGGGTACCCGAGCTTTCGTTATTTAATAACGGTACGATTGCTTTACTGTGTGCGTTTGAAGCGCTGAATCTCACCGGGGAAGTCATTACCACCCCGTACTCGTTTATTGCAACAGCGCATTCTCTTCTTTGGCAACGATTAAAACCGGTTTTTGTGGATATTGATCCTGGTACTTTAAATATGGATCCAAATCGTATTGAGGCAGCGATTACCGAAAGAACTTCAGCCATCTTACCCGTTCATTGCTATGGATACCCCTGTGACTATCAAAAAATCCAAGCCATTGCTAACAAATATCAATTAAAAGTCATTTACGACGCAGCCCATGCTTTTGCAGTAACCGATGAGCAAGGTAGTATTTTAAACCAAGGAGATTTATCAGTCTTAAGTTTTCACGCAACAAAAGTTTTTCATACATTTGAAGGCGGTGCCATTATTTCTAAAACGCCTAAGATGAAGCAAACGATCGACCGTTTAAAGAATTTTGGAATTGACGACGAAGTGACTGTCTCATCGCTAGGTATTAATGGAAAGATGAGTGAAGTAAATGCAGCTATGGGCTTGTTGCAATTAAAACACTTAGCAACAACGCTTGCTGCAAGAAAATCAGTCGATGAGTATTATCGACGGGATTTAAAGGAATTGCCCGGTATATACCTGTTAGAGCGCAGTCCATTGATCTATGCAAATTATGCCTACTTTCCTATTCTGGTTAATGATTCCTTACCGAGTGCGCGCGACGCGCTTTACGACGATTTAAAAACATATGGGATATACGCTCGTCGCTATTTTTACCCGCTAATTTCAAACTTTCCTATGTATCAATCGATAGCGTCAGCCGCCGTTAAAAATTTGCCCGTCGCAAACGCCATTGCTGATCGTATTTTATGTTTGCCAATTTACCCAGGCCTTACTAAAAATGAACAGCAGCGGATCATTGAGCGAATAAAAAAATGGAGCCACATGTTTTCTATATCTAAGCAACGCGTCTCCGTATAAGACAGGGGTTAATGCTATTCATTTAAAACAGAATTTAATCGCAGCCTTAGGCGGGCAACTCTACGTTGCAGCAATTGGCACAGTGGTAATGCCTTATTACCTAGGTTGGATGGGGGCTGAAGCTTATGGTTTGATTGGGTTTTTTACCATGCTACAAGCCAGTTTGGCACTCTTAGACCTTGGATTTACTATTACATTGGTACGCGCCGTCACGCATTTTAAGGAAGGTGTGTTGACGATAAACGATTATTGTCGTCTATCTCGAGCCATTGAAACCATTTTTTTTAGTTTCATGCTGTTATTGCTGTTAACTTTATTAGGTTGCTCAACCTATATTGCAAAATATTGGCTACATACAACGGGTATAGCCGTCGCTGATATTCAATTTGCGGTAAAAAATATGGCGTTTTGTCTGGCTTTTCGTTGGATGAGTGGAATTTATCGTGCGGTACTAACTGGGTATGAAGCATTTTCATGGTTAAGTGGGTTTAATGCGGTGATCAATACGCTGCGTTTTATAGGTGTATTGCCGGTTATGGCATGGTGGGGCGCGACATCGTATGTGTTTTTTCTCTATCAAAGTTTGGTAGCCTGCATTGAGTTATGTGGATGTTATTTGAAAGCCCGTACCTATCGCCCAAAGGTCGATAAAAAATATTCGGTTCGAGATTGTTTTCAAAGCTTAAGCGGTTCTTGGCGTTTTTCATTAAGTATCGCCTTTACAACCATTGCTTGGGCTGCCATCACGCAACTTGATAAATTTTTATTGTCGACACGTTTGACTTTAACTGATTATGGGTATTTTTCGACAGCCATTGTCATTGCAAATGGTATTTTTTTAATGACCTCTGCGCTGACTGCGGTGATGGTGCCCCGTTTAACTGCTTATGTAGCGCTGAGGGAAGAAAAGCAGTTAATTCGCACATACCGTACAACAACGCTATGGGTTAGTACTGTTCTAGCAGCAACTGTTTGTACGCTTGTTGCTGGTAGCAAAACGTTTTTGTGGGCGTGGATTGGAAATAAAGCAGTTGTCAACGAATCCGCTGTGCTGCTCAGCTTATACGTTTGTGGCAATTCAATCTTTGTCTTAACGGCATTTCCGTATTATTTGCAATGTGCAAAAAGCAAATTACGATTACATGTTATTGGTCATATTATTTTACTCATATCATATGTACCGTCTTGTATCTTGGCATGTCAATATTACGGAGCGTTAGGCGCGGCCTATAGTTGGTTAAGCACAAGCCTCGCCTATTTGTTTATTTGGGTGGCCGTTGTCCATTATCATTTAGTCCCAGGATTACATAAAAAATGGTTATTCAATGATATCGGTAAGCCTTGTCTTTTTGCGGTGTTAGCCGCCCTTTTTTATGTGAAGTTGCCTACGAATGATTCACGTACAACGAGTCTTCTCTGGGTATTAGGTTGTTGGGTAGTTTGTTATGTCACAGCTTGCTGTAGTATTTACCCAATAAGACGTCTTTTAAAACAAAAGCAACATGATATTCAAGGTAAGCAGCACTATCCGATCATTGAAGCAAAACTTAAGTGAGTGAAATGCGAGTTTCTATCTGTGTCATTACTTATAATCATGAGCCTTATATCAGACGTTGTTTAGAAAGCCTTGTGATGCAAGAAACCGATTTTGATATCGAAATTGTGATTCGTGATGATGGCAGTAAAGATAATACCCAAGCAATTATCAATGATTTTCAAAAAAGATATCCGGATAAAGTGCGCTTCTTACATTCGTCTTCTAATTTGGGGATGACAGCTAACTTAATGACTGTTTTTGAAGCAGCGAAAGGAGAGTATCTAGCGATTTGTGAAGGGGATGATTACTGGATAGATCCAAAAAAACTTCAGAAACAAGTCTTGGCTTTGGAAAAATACCCAGGGGCTGACCTTTGTTGTCATCCAGCCTTAGTAGTAGGCATAAAAAACAATCAACAACGAAAAAAATACATCGGTGCTTATGCTACAAATACAACAATGATTCCAGCATATGAAGTAATTAAAGCAGATGGGGGATTTATTGCGACTCCTTCCATTATGATCAGGAAAACTTGCCTTCAACAATTACCCTCATGGTTTTTAGCAGTCCCTATTGCTGACTATTTTATACAGGTTTTTGGAGCATTAAGAGGAGGTTGCGTATTTTTACCTGAGCCTATGGCGGCTTACCAACAATATGCAACCGGCTCGTGGTCCTCGGCCATGCGAGTAGACCTTCAAAAAAAACAGATTTTTTTAAAACAATATCTCGTTTATTTAAAAAAATTACAAACATATATTAATGCTGATTTTTCGCTTTGCTGCCATCAAACTCAAGCGATTAGCTTCTGTAGCCTCGCCCTCGTTTTTTTAGGAATGGGGCGTCATACTGATTTTAGAAAGACGATTGAACAGAGTTGGGCCTATTATTCAAAGGTTTCAGGTCCTCAAGTTTTTTTCTTTTATTTGCGATTTTTCCCTAAATTCGCCAAACTTTTTTATTGGTTACATCGCAAATATAGGTGAGGTGTGGTTTAAGTCAGGTCGAAGGAGATGCGGTGGTAAGTATAGGACAAGGACTGGCAACAAGCGTAAAAAAATTAACACCTCTCTCTAAAAAAGGGTGCCTATTTTTACTGGGAGTCCTTTTCATATTAGGCATTGGGCTAAGACCCTCGACTGTCGGTACAGATACGCCTCACTATCAAAGCTATTATCATGAATATTTTTTAGATGAAGTCGAAAAAATGGAACCCCTTTTTCATCAACTGGTGGTGGCTCTTTCCTCTCTCAAATTACCAACAACATCCTTGTTTTCAACGATTGCATGTATTAATTTTTTGCTTATTTTGTTATTAGTGCGCACGCTTTCAAAAAAGCAAGGTCGACAAAAGAATGTGATCAATGAAACGCGCAAAGATATTCATTTATTACAAACAGGCGATGACCTTACGACAACGTCTTTAATTTTTACGTTTGAGCGTATCTTCCTCTTATTAATGACTTTTTTTATGATATCACCTTTCTTTTTTTCTGGAATGACAAACGTAATTCGACAGGGGACAGCTAGTTTAAGTTTATTCGTTGTGCTTCTTCAGCCAGTATTGGCACCCACTGTTAAACGACAATTATTGTATTTAATGGCACTTGTATTACTTGCTGCGGGCTTTCATCAGTCCTCGTTACTCTTTCTCTTTTTCTTCCCTTTTTTGTTTTTATCGTTGCCTCAATTGCATGGCCTTGTTTGTGGTTTATTTGTCGGTTATCTCACGGGTTTTTCAATGTGGGCTCTTCATTTTTTGTCGAATCTTTCAAGGTTGAATATTTACGAACGAATTATTCATGCTTATCCTGATGCCCATTATCGAATGGGGGTCCGCTTCGATTTTGCTGTATTTACAATTTTTATGGGGTTCTTTTTCCATTTTCTCAGTCAGATATGCTTAAAAAAACCTGAGGATAAAATTTTTTTTTCAAAGTTATTAAAACCGTATTGGATCCTCACTTTTTCCTTTTTTCTGTGCGGATTTGGTGCCTATTCTGACCGACTACTGCTGGCACCCTGGATGTACCTTTCAATCTTAGCAGCGGCTTTCATTTATCAGCTGCTTCGCCAATTGCAAGCCTCGCGTCAATGGGATATGTTATTTTTTATGATTGCGTCTTTTTATTTCTGTCTGAAGTTGCGACCTAGCATAAGAACGTTATTCACAGTACTGTCATAGTAAGTGCATTGTTTTGTAAGTAAACGCGGGCTTCTAGCAAATCGGTTATGAGACGGGCATTCGGTTAAGAGATGGGCTTTAAGGATGAAGCATGGTAAAAAAAATTCACAAGTCACGCATTGCGAGGATATCTACAGTCCCTTTTTTTATCTATGCATTACTAAGGACTCAAGTTAGAGCGATTGCTGCCACAGGTGCGAACGTTACCTTGATAACGAGCCCAGATGATCTAGCTGCACTGATGAAAAATTTTGATACATGCCAATTCATGCCTCTATCTATTCATCGTGATATACGTTCTTTCTCTGATATACGCTCTTTGATTCAATTAATACGAATTTTCCGATCAAAAAAATTTGATATTGTTCATTCCAACACACCAAAAGCCGGTCTATTATCTGCGATTGCAGGACGAATAATCGGTGTGCCTATTCGATTGCATACCTTTACAGGCCAAACTTGGGTCACGATGAGTGGTTTTAAAAGGACTATCATTAAGTTTTGTGACAAGGTAATTGGTTGGTTAAATACCCATTGTTATGCGGATAGCCCGAGCCAGCGAGATTTTTTAATTAAAGAAAAAGTCATTGATTCAAAAAAAATCTCGGTGCTTGGAATAGGATCTTTAGGCGGTGTGGATGTGACACGTTTTAATGCGAATCATTTTCCAGCAGAATATAAAAATAACATCCGAAAAATGATGAATATTAACGAGCCGAATGCACTTATTTTGCTATTTTTAGGAAGAATCACGCATGACAAGGGCGTACGAGAGTTAATTGATGCCTTTTCTTGGCTGCTTAAGAATAAAAAAGAAGGAAATTTGTGCGATAGGCCGCTTCAACTGCTGATGGTAGGCCCCTTTGAGCAGGGCATTGAGAAAGACATTAAAGCTTACGCTAAAAAAAAATGTAACGATCGTGTTATTTTTTCAGGGTTATGTCTAGAACCAGAGAATTTTATCGCCATTGCAGATATCTTGTGTTTACCCAGCTACCGTGAAGGATTTGGAACAGTGGTGATCGAAGCCGCCGCCATGGGTGTGCCGACGATAGGAACAAATATTTACGGCTTGAATGATGCAGTCGTTGATGGAGAGACAGGGCTTTTGGTTGAGCCGCGTAACGTTATGCAACTAAAAGAAGCGTTGACAATCCTTATTAATAACGAAGCGCTAAGAAATAGCATGGGCGAAAAAGCCAAAAAACGTGCGCTTGAAGCATTTGATAGCCGCACTCTTGATCAAATGATGATTCAAGAATATGAAAAACTACTTGAATCCTATGTTGATAAATCCGCTGCTGGCAAACGATTTTAATAAAACGAACTCAAGGATGTGGCTATAAAAAATGGGTTTATTAATATTAGGAGGTTCAGGTTTTTTAGGAAAAGCACTCCTTCGTAGACTGATTGCCTGCGAGATATCTTTTGATGTACTTACACGTACACCGGGTAAGCTCGGCGAGCTTTGCTCTTCTGAAAATTGTATTCAAGCGGATTTATCAGCCTGGGAAACACTCAATCTTTCCAACTACCAATGCATTATTAACTGTGCGGGAGAGCTTAACGATACTAAAAATATGCGTGCACTGCATGTAGATAGCACACTAGGGCTTTTAAAAAAATGGGCAACGTATCCTTCTTTGCAAAAAAAACGTCATTGGATTGAGATTAGTAGCGTGGGAATTTATGGGAAACCTCGCCAAGGGCAGGTGACAGAGGGCACAGTGTCTGCTCCCATTGGGGAATACGAATCGACAAAATCTGAAGCAGACTTAGGTGTTCAGAAGATAGCTAAACGTTTAGGTTTAATCTATACCATCATACGACCGTCTACACTTTTTGGCGTTGGAATGCCAAATCAATCATTAAGACAGTTGATTCACTCAATTCGCCACGGAAGATTTGCTTACATTGGACATTGTGGACATCAAGCATCAATGAACTATGTACCGGTTGAAGATGTCGCTGATTTTATTGTAGCTTGCCTTGGGAATAGAGCGGCATACAACCAGGATTTTATTATTTCTGACCAAATGCCTTTAAAATCTTTTGTCGAAACAGTAACCGAACACATGACAACAACTTGTAATCATTTTTATACGCTTCCAGAGCGTCCTTTGCGCTGTTTAGTGAGCTTTTTAAGCTTATTTCTAAGGTTACCTTTAACCAATGCCCGTATCGATGCCTTAACCACAAGCGTAGTTTACTCGACGAAAAAATCGAAGGAGATTCTACAATTTACTCCTTTGCTGGGTATTCGCAAAGGCCTGATTAATTATTGTCAATCCCTTCAAGCAGCTTATCGCGATAATGAGTGACTGCCTATTTAAAGGTGATGAACGATCACTAGGTAAATCTTAAAATTTAAACCTCATATATAATTAAAGATTATAAGCTTCTGTAAGGAAATACAATGACCTATGAAGACATGTATAAAAAACTTTCAGAATGTATTTATTCAATCATTCATATCGTCAAACAACTAAAAGAACGTTCACAGAAAAAGAATGAAATATCACAGCAAAATACGCTAACGTCGGTTGACGAATGGAATTTAACGAATACAATAACTGATCAACTAAGAGGTATTGACAAACAGTTAAAAATATCTGCTTTAACAAATAATGGCAATAAACTTCAGGGAGCGTTAGAAAACTTATGGGAAATTCTGGGCGAGATGCTTACACCTGCACATTCATTAGAGGTTTTAGAACAGGAAAAAATTTTTCAGGCATATTGTTCGAGTTTCTTTCAAGAAAATTACCAATTTATATTGCAAGCTGCTATTAATCATTTAAAAAATTGTAAATACCCAACAAAAAATTTAAGTTTCAGCCTTGTCGAACTAGAAAAACTAAGTAAATTAACTGATAAAAATACAACTAAACCTATAATGCGTCTAATTTTGCAAGCATTTCAGAATAGTCAACTGAAGGGTTCTGAAATTAAAAATATATTAAAGGATGCCTTTGAGATCAAACTTAGAAAGGATGCTTTAGACAGCAAAATTAGAACGGAAAGTGTGTTTTCAGAAAATCCTCTTACAGAAGGTGACCCCACTGAAAATATCGAAAATGACTCCACTGATTTGTCGGAGAATCAAATAGCTGAGGAGCCTATACAAAAAGTACCTACTCAAGGATTGTTTAAAAAACCACCGATGTCTCGGTCAATTGATTTACAAGAGAAAAAATCATCTGAGCAAACTAAATCAGGACAATCTACAAAAAAAGGCCCGGCTGATAGGCCTTGACCTTCAGTGTGGCTAGAGCCCTCGCTCGAGCGTTGTCGCGTTTAAACAACGACTCCGAGGGCTTTGCTGCTAAGCGCTATAAACGAAAAGCAGGGGATGACAAAGCAGGAGATGCGGCTTCTTGAGGTACAACTTGAGTCGATACAGGGCTCTGACTGGGCTTTTCTATTATACCTCTTGAATCTTTGGTGAAAATTGATTTGATATAATCGAATATTTTTCGAAAGAAATTAATCTGTTGATTTTTTAGTTCATTAAAAGCATCCTTTACATGCTGATTGTTAGATACTTTAGTAAATTTGAACTCCACAAATTCAATTGTCTGAGGCGTTATTTTAACCTTCACAGAAATATCAAAGGCCTTTTTAGCCTCGTAGGATTCATCGTCATCATTCTGTGAAATAGGTTCATCGATACCACTTTTAAATTCTAAAATAACAGTATTCCGATCTTTAACGTTCAAATTAACTTTTGTTTGGTTTTGGGTGGCGGGGAAAGCAATTTCTCCATCACCGAGGACTTTGCTCACGATAGTGCCTATCTTGTGAGGTAACCCTAATTTAGTTTGGATTAAGCAATGCAGTAGTTTGTTCTGAAAGGCTTCATTAGTGATATTATTTTTAACCATTGATTTCTTGATAGATTCAATTGTCAGATGTTTGGTAGATATATTTATCTCATTAATTAACTTCAATTCCTCATTAGTGGCTTCTCTTTTTTTATCATCCCCATCAAATTTGTCAAAAATATTAATAAGTTGCTGATGTCTATTGGTGTTCTCATCATTTTGTTTGAGTTCAATCAGCCCAGCCTTTTCATTAAAGTAATAGAATGTTTTGTTTCCTCGTGGTGTTTCTACCAAAATAATGCCGTTTTTGTTATCTAATAAACCATGAATTTGTGATTTAGCGAGTTGCGTTGGGTGAGGATCGGAGAAGGGTAAAAGTTGCTTCTGATCACTACCGGCTCGAGATGCTTGAGATTGAGCTTTCAGTAACAATTCCTCAAGGCTTTTACTATTTTCGTTTAGCGCTCTAGTAACACCATCTAGCTCCTTTTGTAAACTGTTCAAATTTTCTGAAGCTCCTTGCTCTTTTATCTGTTTTTCAAGGACGCTCTGTTTTCTACCTAGCTCTTGTTGTTTTAAAAAGTAAAATTGCAGGCTTTCTTTTTGTTCAGATGAGCGCAATTTTAAGAGGATCAGGCTATTATCGTCCTCAAATATATTTAAGTCTGGAAATACTGCAAGCAGTGGACCTTTTTCCGCATCGTTCACGTCCCGTTGCTCAAAGGATGCTTGCGTCAGATCCTGATTACTTTTATAAGCAATGGTTTGTTCTTCGAGGCCATTTATACCTTGAAAAAAAAGGCTTGTCGTTTTGGAGTTAAGTAAATTTAAAGTAGGGGTTTGGAATTTCTCTGGGTTTTTTGGCATGTTACTTCTTCAATAGAGTCCGTATTAATATTATTCTATCATAATGATCAATTAATTTACAGTATTATTTAAAATTTATTTAAATGGGGTATTATTAACTCAAAAAATATTCGTGTTTAATATCCCTATGCTAATGAAATTTATAGGTATTTTAAATCTCAGTGAAGGATTGATATTAAGGCAATATTTTCTAAATAAGATTTCATTACTAACAGCTTGCCTTTAGTGGGTCGAGTCGCTACGATTTTATCATTTGCTCAATTAGAAGAAAAAAGCCTAGTGTGATTTTTTTAATCAAAAGAATTCGGGCTGCTTGTGGGAGATGCTTCATTCATAGATGTGCTATTTGCTTTAGCAAAGACAGATTTTTTAAAAAAAATATTACCTTTTATTTCAGAGGCTTGCTTTAATTTTTCAATTTCTTGTTGTTTTGGTCTCGCTGAGCATTCAAGGATTCTACCCTTTTGCACTGATTTAACTTTTTTTTGTATTGTTTCTAGGTTGATATCTTCTAAAAGGTTGAGACGTTTTTCGCCACTGATTTCTTTTACTAAAGTTGTGCTCATCTTTCTCGCTTGAGGCGGGTAGATCGTTCCCTTAGGTGAAATTAATCCCTGCACCATCGCTTCGTCAATGGACATAATACTGGCATATATCCAAGGATGCTTTTTTGTTAACTCTTTTCTGGGTGTGGGACAATAATCAGGAGGGCCTTCTAGCGGTTTTTTAAACTGTACCTCACAAGTCTTGATTTCAACCTCTGAACAATTAAATGAACGTTGAACTCTGAGGTTTTTGTACTTGCAATAATTACTATTAGCAGCATCAACAACTAACGGATCCCAGCTATCTACAATCCAATAGGATACATCTGTCTCATCCATTAAACGAATCGCAACTCCTACCAAAGCATGAGAGATAGGTTTGTCACTTCTTAATATTTTGACTTTTGCATCGATTTTTTTTTCCTTGAGTGCACGAATCAGCTTAAAAGCCGTAACGACTGCCAGTTCATCACAAACGCCAAAGCCAGCCTGCATGATTAAAGCAAACTCTTCGGCAAGCTCACATTTATCAGAAGCTAACAACAACATTCTCTCCATTTTAAGCTTTTCTAAGCAGTCATATTCGCGAATTGCCTGATGGAGTTTCAAATAACCGTCAGGTTGATTAACAATGGTAATTTCTTGATTCGTTTCGACGACAATTTGACTGGAAAGCGCAATAAAATCAGATCGGTTAAGCTTTGAATAATTTGTCATATTGATTTTAATTTAGTCAAATTTATAGCTTAAACTAGACGCAATTTTAAGTCAATAACAGATCAAATGCCTTAGTTTAAATGCTTAGTGTTTGTTATTTGGTGGTTTATGAAGATATAACAATATTTTTAAGCACTTAAGAAACAGATATTTCTCAAAGGAAGGGGCGCGGGGCGTTACACAAGGCTTTTGGATAATGATAAAGTGGATAGGAGATTTATGTAAAAAAAATCAAGGATCGTGGATATGCTTAGGAAGTCTGCCTTTTTTTTGCTAGTGCTTTTTTCTTCGATGATATTTGCTTTGGAAACTGATAACTCTCCTCAGACAATTTCCACGAAAGAGCTCGTGGATTTTGAATCAAATCCGCCAAAAGTTAAATTGCTGATTGAAAAAGGCCTGCAATTAACCCAAAAAAAGCTGACTTACCGATATGGTTCTGCGGATCCATCCTTGCAAGGCATGGACTGTTCAGGAACAGTTTATTATCTACTGGCTGAGTTGGGCCTGCAATCTGTGCCGCGATCTTCCAATAATTTATATGACTGGATAGTCTCAAAAGGTTATTTTTACCCGGTAAGTCAGGGCATGGATCATCTTCATCCAGGCGATTTACTTTTTTGGACAGGGACTTATGCTGCACCGAATAATGCTTATGTTACCCACGTTATGATATATATGGGTAAAAATAAAGCAGGTGAACCGCTTATGTTAGGAGCAAGCAACGGAAGAACATATAAAGGAAAGAAAATTTATGGCGTAAGCGTCTTTAACTTTTTAACGCCTTCTTCATCAAGCAATGATAAGTTTATAGGCTACGGATGTATTCCGCAGCTAAGCTGTTCTTCTTAGAACCATTGATAAGACGTTACAACCAGAATAATTTCACCCAAATATATAAACCTATCATGGCTAATACCGGGAGAATCACAAAACCGAAGAAAACTTTTATCGATAGTCTGTTTTCAGTAGAAGCGTTGTAAAATTTTTTAAATTTTTTCCAGAGAGCCATGGAATAGAACCCTCAAACGTTTGCAGTTTAAAAAGTGGCAATCCTTTTTTTATTACTCATAAAATATAATCTTTTCTAAAGGGGTGCAATGGCCTCTTCGTGTTTAGGGCGAGTTGATTATTGAATTGGAGCTATATTAAGGTTAATAACGGTTCATTGCTATTTAGTTGCGGGTTTATTACCAAAACAAACGAATAATTAATAGGATAGTCCCGTCCCATGCTTTTAAAACGTTCATGAAAAGGATGAATCCGGCATGTTTTCAAAAGTCAAAGAATGGTTTTATCGCTTTAATAGTCATAAAAATGAAACGCTTGTGGTTAGGAATAGTTTAAAAGCACTCAATATAAAAGAAATTACCCCTAAACCTTACGAATGTGATCACAAAGGTAAAGTACTTGATTATATAAAAACACTTAGCAATGTTCACGATTCAGCCAATGAAGCAACGGAAACTGAGAAAATATGGATAAAAAGGTTGTATCGTATACGTTCGCCACTCAGAGGCCATAAGCCTGTTGATTTCAAGGCCAATGAAGCCGTCATGGTACTTCAACATGAATATGCGATAACAGATGCAGCAGATAAGTTACCGATATTAGGAACTTTTGCCGCAGGCCCTTGTGTAATTGTGGCATTATATGACGATATAAATGAAATTGCCCTTTTGGCACACGTTGATGCTGTAACAGATCTCGATCCTTTCTCCCAACTATTGAACACCACTTTTTCCAAAGAGAACACAGTAGCACATCTATCGGGTGGTCAAGTAGGGGCTGAAAGTCTATGTATTGATGTGATTAAAAAGTTAGAAGAAAATAATATAAAAATTCTAAATATAGATATTTTAAAGTCGTCTTTTGAGGTTGATTCGTTGGCAATTGATTCTCGTAACGGTCAAATTTACACTCCGGTTACTCCTGATCAATTAACTAGAATCAATGATAATCTAGGCCCAATGCTATATTTTTTTACTTCACCTCTTGTTTGTTGTTATCAAAACGAGCCGGTTGAACAATCTTCTGATATCAATGAAGATTTTTTCAATAAGGATGTTGTATTACAAGTTCCTTTGTTTGCGAGCAAACCATCACCACTTGGTTTTTGGAAGCCGTTGAGGCCCAATGAAGCCCAACAAAATCTAACGCCTGATGCATCTAGATTTTATTAAGTTTTTTAGGAGAAAGATTGTTAGTGATTAAAATTGGGGAGCTTGATGTGCACCTCTCACGTAAACGCATTAAAAATATTAACTTGCGCATCGATAGAAACGGCAAAGTGGCCGTAAGTGCACCGATGAGGTGTTCAGTGACTGATATCACACAGTTCTTGTTAAACAAACAAGAATGGATAGGGAAACATCGTCAACGCTTTCTTAAGGAGCTCTCAGCCACTCAGCATTTGCAGACAACCCAAACGCAATTATTTTTAGGTGAAGCATATTCATTGCGGGTACAAGAATATTCTGGTAGGAACGGTGTTGTTTTAGATAATGAGTATCTATATTGTTATTTACAAACAACGGCTACGGAGAAGATTAAACGTGGTTTAATAACGGATTGGCAAAGACAGCAGATGCAATCATTATTACCAGCTTTGATCCAAAAGTGGGAAAGCATTATCGGGGTGCACGCCAATCATTGGATTATAAAGTCCATGAAAACGCGATGGGGTTCTTGTCATATTGCCAAAAAACGTATTTGTCTGAATTTGTATTTAATCCAGTATCCTTTGATTTGTCTAGAATACGTAATCGTACATGAACTCGTTCATTTACTTGAGGCCAGCCATAATCAACGGTTTTATGCGTTTATGAATCAATTTATGCCCGAGTGGAAGCAGTACAGAAATCGGCTGAAACGCTCATTACACCATTAAACCAGCTCGTTGCTTCGCAGGCTATAAATTTTACTCGGTGTTCTTGAAAGTGGCTTAAACGTTAAACGATTTTGCAATAGTTAGGGTAAAAGATAGTTTATACAATCAGGACGATTTATCTGCTGACGGTAAGTGGGGCGATTAAGCTTTAGATATAAAAATGTTGAGGCCATAGAGTGCTATGGCCATTCACCATTAATCGTATGGGTTAATTTAACAGGAACCTTTTTCACCGTGAGGTTTTCCTTTACCTTTGAGTTGATCCCATTTCCCACCTTTTTGTTGATCTTTGCCCCATTTATCTTGAGGTTTAGATGAGCTATGTTTGCCATCTTCAACTTTATTTTTTTGAGATAAATCATTGATATTCTTTTTTCTTTCGTCCGTCATGGTTTTCTCCTTGGTTCAATAAAGCTCTCTTTATAAGTTATAGAAGAGAATGCAAATTTGTCAAAATGAAATAAGCACAGTATCTCCCAGCAACAACTTTTCTAATTTCATGAAAAAAAATGAAAATCCAAGAGATGTGAAGATCTTTGGCATGCAAAACACGAACAAGGTAACTTCTTTACGATAATCATTTCAAGAGAGTTGGAGTGACCGAATAGTGGAATAATTGACTTGCAAAGAATATTACTCACTGTAAAATAATTATCCATTATTTGGTCATATAATTGGAGTAACTATGCCGGGTGGTCTTAGAAGTCATGAAAATGTTGCTGATACTTTAAGATTATTAAAGAGAACAGTGAAAAATTTAGACGCAAAAGCATTTTTAGTATTGTATCAACATGCTAAGAATTTTTACGATCCTCAAGTGATGATTTATATAAAAAAAAACGATCCGGGTAAGCCAATTATGCGGATCATTGAGAACATCATAGCATCTAGGAATGATAAAGATTGTCTTGTTGCATTTAATACACTCGCTAGATTGTTGAGATTTAATCTCATTAACAAAGCAAGCTGCGATAAAGAGGTTGTAAGAAAACTGGCATATACCGTTAAAAAAATAAGTATCATTAATTATGCTTATAGCCTGAATCAATTAAATACCCTGGTACGCACAGATGTTCTACATCATCTCAATCATCACCTAGCTACTTTTCTGGTAGACCTCAGTCAGATCATTCGGTTCTTAAGGAATGACGATCATTTTATAAACAATATATTTGAAAGTATTGGGCAGTATTTTAACATCGGTGGCTGCAACCAGCGTTTAAATTATCTAACTATAAAAACAGACTTAATCACCGTAGCTAATTTATCCTACGCCTTACTATTTGTTAAAAAAATAAAGAACCACAACAAACAGTACCAATCGTGCAGAGAAAGGGATGTTTTATCGTGGATTAACCACTTAAATGATAAATGGGCTTTCAACCCAAGGGACATTTCCTTTGCAGTCTTACAGATTTGCGCACTGCTTAAGCAGGATTTTTTCTCGATTGATAAAGAAGAAAAAATAATCAAATGTTTGGATCATTATCTTGATGTCGTTACAAATGCCGGGTTTAACCCAATCAATTATTTGACTATCTTAGAAGCGATAACATTAGTCCAAGATCATCGTTCATTTGAATTTGCTAGTACTAAATTGCAAAACAATATTCTAAACATCATCGAGCAGACGATGAAAGCTAGCTCGCATGACATATTGAGTACCAATCTTTATAAAAAACTATTAACTCATGCAGAGGAATTAAAACGTTGCAAAAATATTTGTCCGCAAACAATGGGTAGGCATGAAATCGACCCAGAGATTACATCTACTAATAATATGGTGGATACCCAAGCCATTATTATTCCTGTCAATCAGTTAAATGAAATGAATGAGGAGAAGGAAATATCCACAGCGGATACGTTATTGAAAAATCAGTCAATGATACAAAACATGCATTATAAGCATTTTTTTCCAAACAGTATTCGCGAAGGGTCAGCCTCAGATAAATATTTTAAAGAATATTTCATTGAAGACACTCTATCTGCTAGAGCGCGCTTATCTTTTTTTAAAGAGAAAACCGCTGTGTCTTCTCAGGACAGTGCGCAGATAAATCAAATCAAAGAGGTCAAAAGCAGCCTGTTGCAATCAGGTAAGTTAACGCTATTGAGCCAGCCATTTAAAATGGAAGTTCCTGTGGTTGATATGCATCAACCTACCTTTACTTTCAATTAATTGTCTATGAATTTGCTTGAAAAAACCAACAAAGGGGAAGCCCGGAGATTGCACGAAATTTGTTACTGGGCTTTGAGCTGAACGCTAGAATAAATAGGCAATAGAATAAGTGAGTTAACCTAGGACGCGTACTATATACTAATAAAAAATTCTTGTAATTTGCATACTTTTTAATCGTATTGTATAATAATTGATTTTTAATACAGTATTTTTATGAATCTGCAAAAATTACTTATAGAATTATATACTAATTCTGGGGACTTACTCACGGTTCCTCCGCCTAGCACTTTTCAATACCTTCTTAATAACATACGTCATATTATTATTCAGGAATTGCATGATAGTTATGGGACGGACTTCTTGAAAGATAATGTTGAAGAATATCTGAAAGATTACGGCGCAAAAGTGGAAATGACAGCGTTAGATTATATGACGGATAATGAAAGCGAAATAAATACTCGTAATTACGAGCTATTTGAAAAGCATTATTCTTCTAATTTGATTGCTAATCTTGATGTATTAATGCCAAGTATTACTCATGTATTAACTTTCAATCTTATTAATAATGAACACGAGCTTCATTTTACATCAATAAAAAACAGCAAACTCAAAGACTTAAAAATTAATTTAAAAAAGAGCATAGTAGATGTTTATGAATCTCAGGGGATAAAGAGAACCTTTATTTTTCCTTTAGAGTATTTACAATATAGTTTGTCTGAAAAATTTGAAAAAATCCGTTTAACTTCTGCTGCTGCATTACATGAAAAAATTAACAAAATTGCGGCGAAACTTCCTAGTCTCTACAATAAAATAAATAGTTTCAACCCTCAGACCATTGACCTGTTACAACATTGCAACGTGGTTAGTAATAAACCGATTGAACTTTATGATCTTCTTGAAAGATTGAGGAAAGCGTGTAAAGCCGGTGGAACTAAATCCACCGGGTTGGAATATGCTTCGGAACAAGCATCGCATCTGATCACGTATTTTACTCACTTCTACGATATTTATCTGAAACAAGATCAAAGCTATAATTTTTTGAATAAAGTTGTTAATGATTTTAATCAAGGAAAATGTATTGAAGAAGCATCTAGCCAAATTGATTCTATTCTAGCTAACGAACTGCATCAACAATTTTTAAGAAAAAATTTTGGCAGAACAGATCAAGAAGTGGAAGAATCGACCGACTTTCTAACGAAATTTATTTCGAAAAACCTTGATATTGGAAGCGATAAAAAATTTAATTTTCCAGATAAGTATTTGCTAGAATCTCTTGAAAAAATAAACGAAATATTTAAAAAAAGCAATCAAAGGGAAACGGTATGGGCTGATTTTTTTAGTCAATTAGACACAAGTCATTACCCTCTAATTATCAACTTTATTCCTGAGGATTTTCATCGAAATATTGAGAAAAACTTTCGAGCTTTTTGGGTTCATTTAAATCTTGAACAAAAAAATTGCTTTGTCCAAGCGATTGGTAAGGAACAATTATATTCTTACTTGAGCAGAGAGGATTTTAATTATTTGGGAGAAGTATTTGATGAATTAAAATTCACTGCTGATGAACGAAAAAATATGTTATCCTCTGAAGCTTATTTTAATAAATTTAAGCTCCTTGACTTTTCAGTAGATTTCTCAATAAAAATTAATAAATTTATAGAGGTATTTAACCTTAATGAGAATGATGTGTTGATTTTCTTTAATAAAAGATTCTCGAAAATTTGGTATAAGAATACTATAAATAATGTCGCCATTCTTAAGTTATTTTTTGAGTCAATCAAGTTAAAAGATAGGTATGAATTTTACCAAGTTAACCTCACAAAGGATTGGGTTGTTCATAACGTTAAGCACATGATTGAATTGGAAAGTTTTATCGCTGAACTTAAGGTAGATGGTGAGAAAAAATTGATCGACAATGTTCTGTATGAGGCTCTAGGTTTAGTGTGGCTGAAAGACAAAATCAAAAGTGCACACGATTTTTGTATTCTCGCTCGATTAGCAAATGAAACCAAAGAAAATATACTTAAATTATTTTATGATTGTAATGGTATGAAACTATTGTCAAATACCATAGAGATTAATTCCTTTTGTTCACTACTAGGAGCTTTACAACTAACAGCACACGATGAAATCTGTGACTTTATGGTAAAGAATTTAAGCAGGGAATTTATTAATAAAAATTGTTCGAACCTAGGAGACTTTTATTTTTTATTAAATAAAGCGGCGTATACACTGGAAAGAAAAAGGGAATTTTTAAGAAATTTATTGGATGTTAGCTGGTTGAATGAAAAGTTAAATTTAATTGTTAATAAAATGTATTTGAAAGGGAATAAAATTGATAATTATTTAATAATGCTAAAAGATTTTTTTGATAATTGTAAAATAAATTTTTATGATCCTTTATTCAAAGAATATTCTAGTGAATTATTTTTTGGGGATCGACGTTTTTTTTCGGCATCAAAATCCACTGAAATATTGAAATCTATTCAACGTATTTTTAGCGTCAGCAGATTAGATATGATCAATTTTAGCAAAGGTCTACCACCGGAGATGCTAGAAAATATAGATTTATCAATGATATTTAATGATACTGCTGAAACAATACCAACGCCTTTAATAACACAAGGGGTCAGCCACGCGTTGGGTAAAAATAAAAATTTAAAGAAAATTAATTTGCAGTCAATCAAAAGAGGGGCTAGTTTTCTTCTTTACAAAGATGTTTTACAGCTCTCGGATGAAGTAGGGCGAGAGGGTGAACTGAATGATGAGGACATTGCAGAGGGCATAAAAGTGGGCATTGAAGAAGAGAATCCAGTAAGTAATTCGTCGGTCCTGAATTAAAATATGCGATTTTTAAAGAAGTCAGGTAAAAAAATAGTTACCTTAAATGTTTTGATTCGACCGTTTGTGATGTCATTGTGCTTTAAAGTATTGCCATAAGAAAACATTTTTTAGCGTTCTTGCACACAACTTTTTGTAGGTAAGGGTTCTTGAACGTCTATATTTTTTCCACAGCAAAAGAGCTTAAATAAAAATGAGTTTTTTGATGTGGTTTGTGTGGTTTTCTTATGAGCATTTATGTTTGTTATAGTAGGTTTAATTGATAGAAGCATGTCACAAACCTTTTCGTGATGTTTATTACCCCCTGAGTACAGCTCACGCACCGAACAGTATAAACCAGCTATTGGCATTAATTTTTTTTTAATAAATGTCTCAACGGCTGACTTTTGGGAAAAAGTAAACTGCATCAATAACATTAGAAAAATACCCATTTCTTTTTCAGTAAAGTTTTTACTGATGCGATCTAATTCATTGGTTATATTTCCTAAAGCTTTTAGGTCTCCGTTTTCTTCGGCCTTTATGGCTGATTGCAGAACACCTAGTACTAGAAATGCTATTCTCTTTTCGATTGTGTTAGGGTCAGTATCTATTTTTCTCAAAGAATTTTTATATAATTCGTTAACTTCGGAGTATTTTTTGGGCTGTAAGAGTTGAAGAATACTAAATGCACCGCCAGTACTCATTAAAAGGTCATGTTTATTTTCAACGAGGTATTGAACGACCTCTGTATCTCCACTGAGACAAAACAAATGCCAGAGCCTTACTGGATAATAAAAAGAGGTATTTTGATGGTAAGGTTGCTTTAGTATATCGTTTAAACCGATGCCTGGCTGTTTTAACATTTCGAAAAGTATTTCTCTATCTGTAATGAACATAAATTGAGTAAATACAGTAGATACCTGCCCTGATCGAGACTTCATTTTATAGTTAGCTTTTGCCCCATAAGTCAGTAATTCCAGTGCAATTTCTTTACGTTCATGCATCAAGGCTAAGGCTAAAGGAGGTACCTTTGATTTCTTCTCAAAAATAAATGGCTTATTAGGATCTACGATTTTCTCATCCAATAACATTTTTATCATTGAATGATTATTGTTTATAATGGAATAGAATAGCATTTCTTGTTCATCTGACATTAACGTATCCTTAAGAAATGATCGATCGTTTGGTTTCAACGGTAGTATAGAAGTATTAACCCCACTATAAAATCAATTTATGGAATTGATTGTTTTAAGTTGCCTAAGCGGTAGGTTGGTTTTTGCCATCCAAATACAAAAAAAGCGTTTACAGTGAGAGCGTGCAAGGAGTAGAAAGCCCCATCAGCGTTTTTGTGTTTTTTTTCATTGCAGAATTGGAGCAAGTTTCTTGAGTACTGTTGTCAATGGTTATCTTAATACCTAGTTTTTCCCACAAACGTTCAATACATTTATCAAGGAAGGAAGTGACACTTTTCTTATTTTCAGAAAAATGCGCTTTAAGAATCGATTTATAATGATAATGCTCTTTGTAGAAAGCTTTTTGTTCTTTATCGGTTAGTAATTTAATAAAGTGAAACCATGCCTGGATAGCAGTAATTAATACAAAATTAACAAGTGATCCAAATGTTTCATGCTGGTTAGTGATATCTGTAATAAGTTCCCCCAGTAAGAAAAGTTTTGATAAATTGTCATATTCTGAGTCGTTAATTAATGTATCTAAATAAATCAATGAAGGCCCGGGCATTCCTGCTTTGACAAATGCATTCAATCCTAACTGTTCAAGTAACGTTAAATCAATCACTTTACTGGTTCTAGTGCCATGCCAAATGGATAAAGTAGCAAGTAAATTCGCAATTGCTGGTAATGTAAATTTAATAGGCGTAGGAATCACTTTCGGAACCGGTGGAAATTTGATGTAGGGTTTAGTCGGTAATAAGAGTTGATTAATATATTGTAATTCTTCTTGTATATTCCAAACGTTAGGGGGAATTTGGGGAAGATAGTTTCCTTGGCTGATTGCATTCATATACTCTTCAATTGCAAGCGTAAGGTTTTGATAATGATCTGGATTAATTTCTAAGTCTTTAGCATGAAAAAATTTATAAATCATTTTTCTTCTACTTTTTTAGTTTTTGGATAGGTTTAATAAAACATTCATTCTATTTTTTTGCAGAAAGGAACAAATCTTCTTTCTCTTCTTCATCAATTAGGTCATTTGTATGCGTCAATGCATTTTGTAATTCTAACTTATCTTTTGTTTCCATGAGATATTTTTGCCAAGCACTTCTCCATTCGGAAGAATCAGTTCTACGCCAAGCTGATGTTGGCTTAAAACTGTCGCCATTTTCATTAGAAGTTATAAAAAGGCCTAACTTTTTTAAAGATGCTTGTCCAGATATGAAAGTGCGTTGTATAGTGGATTCATCCGCTTCTGCTAACATGGTCCCCAATTGGATCATATGTGGTGGGCATAAATATTTGCAATGTGTAATGCCCAGATACCTCGCTTCTAAAATTGAAAAAGCGCCGGTTGCCATCGAAAATTCGGCGTCTCTTAAACCGCGCATTAACACATGGGAATGCTCAGTCCGTTTGATTACCTGGCATGATTGAAAACCTCGAAGCTTACATTGTTTTTCCCATAACTTGTAATTATTACTGTTAGTATCAGCACCAATAAGTAATACGGGATAATCGGCTGGTACAATTTGTGTTGACAGGTCTTGTAAGAATTTTGTGCCAGAAAGCCCTGGTCCATCTTTGCTGGTGTATATAACAATAATTTTATCTTTCCGCGGTTGTCCTTCTTGAGCGATGCATTTGTCTAGATGACAAGAAGCGATATGATTAAGCCAAGCTTGTCGAGCATCAGGATGATCCAAATCTTGTTGTTTCAAACTAGGTAAAATAGGAAAACCACCCTCCGCACCAATTCCTGGCTGAAAGGTGTATAAATTCACATATCCTTGTTCTTTAAGACCTGAGTAAAAACCATAAGCGTCGATACTCATACCGGGCGCACAAGTAAGAAGCACTTTGCAACTTCGATCAATATTTAAAGTATCTTTTAAGTATTTTGCGGTGATGCGGTTTTGTAGGTTTGCCCATCCCGCAACGATGAATAAATCAAGAGATTGTGTGAGGTGAAGAAAGTTAGTCCAGGTTTTTTTTTCTCGCTTGATTTTCTTAGGTAGCAAATAAAAATCCTCTAAAAAGCGTTCTTCTTGAGGGCTCATTAATAATTCATTGGGAAGATAATAGGTAAATGAAGTAATCGTTTTAAGTTCTTCGTTACTTAGTTTGGCCGGCTGTCCCTTATTACGTCCAATTTTTTCGAAAAAGTGCTGTATTTGTTTTTTAGGCGCAGAGTTGCATGAAAAGATCTGCGGTATCGCATGTTGAGATGCGTAATATTCAATCGTGTCCGGTCTTAGAACATATAATGGATAATGAGATGGATCATTTGTTTTTTCGCATCCTATGTGACAAACCTTAGAATGAAAAGGTAATTGCAAAGCGTTCGGAGTTTCGAACAAAGGAGGTAAGTATTCTTTTTCAATCGATCCTTTCTTAAAAATGTAAAAGCGATCGGAGGATTTAAGATACCATGTAATTTTTGGATCCAACGCGCTCACAGCATTGAAAGTTTCGATCTGAATTTTTCCTATATCTAAAAACCTATAAATTACACCAGGTATACTTTTTTCAAGGGAATTTTCTGTGGTAAAAAATAGCCAGGCATGACCATGCAGAGCTCTTTGCAATAACATTGCATACCATTTGTATTGCGCTCGTTGTGCTCTTTCCTTCGAGCTTTCGTCATAACTGATACAAAGATGCACTTCTTCATCTTCTTTTAAGTGTTCAAGAAGATAGAATTGCAATATATTAAGTAAAGTTTCATCTCCTCCAGTATTATTCTCAAAGCGTGTATAAAACAATATTTTCATTAGCAGACTCAATAGCTAATTCAACTGATACTCAAGATCTTGTCTATTTAGTAATAAGTGAAACGTTCTCATGAAGGATTCAGTTAATTACATAAAAGCAATGCTTTTTTCAAAAAAGTTAAGTATTACAACCATAATAAGCTAATGTAATCTACATGTATTTTTTTGTGGCTACAACCCTTGTGTAAGAAATAGGTCGTAACATTAAACAAAAACAGATTAGTTTCAAAAGAAGTAATTTTGAAATAGGCTAAAAGAAAATTCTAAATTAATGATGATTATCGAATTATTAATTAGGTCTTTGAAGTGCCAATCGGTTAAAAAGTTGAATAACTGCTTCTTTTCTCATCTCATTTTTTAATACTGCTTCTTCAAGATCAGAGCCGAGAAGGCGATTATTGTTAATCGTGAGTTGGCGGGTAATGCGCACAACGTTTGAGGAAATAAGAGTCGCTCCTTTTGAGGACATTAAGCTGAATTTGACGGTGTATGTCATTAAAAATAAACGAGGCGTTGTACTGGCACTAACATTGGTAATTTGTTCACGGAAATCATCACCTTCAATAATGAGGATATAATTCGCACGAGATGGGTCCTTACAAACGGTTTTTTGATAAAAAGCAAATTGAGCCTTTAAATAATTTTCTAATTCTGGATTAGCATTTTGAATAACTATCGCGACATTGTTTAACCAGCTGGGGAAATCAGAAAGCCCTCTCAACTGAAAACCACAGCTGGTTGTCGTTAGGCAAGCAAGTACCAGAATGAAAAAATATAAGCGTTGCCATAAATGCTTAGTCATTGAATCCTAAGGTTTATATTCATGAAAGTGGTTTAACCACAAAATTAATCAAATGCCGGTGGCCAACAACAATCGTTTTAATAATTTTTTGGCCGGCTAAGAAATCTGTTAACTGCTCTTCTGCTAAACGCATTAGGGTTGATTCGTCACTTTCTGCTTCTATTCGCAATTGACCACGTCGTTTGCCATTAACTTGCAATACGTAATCAACCAAATCCTTCTTAAGCGCTCGCTTGTCGATTTTTGGCCATTCAGCATCAATGATCGCTTTCTCAAATCCTAAATCTGACCATAAAGCGTGGGAGATGTGAGGAGTGATAGGTGCTAAAAGACGTAATAAAATACTTATGCCTGAGTGGAGAAAATATCTATCTTCTTCTGAACGTAGTTCATATTGAGAAAGCACATTAAATAATTTCATGCAACCAGAGACCACGGTATTGAATTGCTGCCGTTCATAATCGTGGTTGATCTGGGTTAAAATTTGATAAAGCAGGCAGCGTGTATCTTTAAGGCGTTGGCTGGACTTTTCCCAATCCGTCACAGGATTTCCATTCTGAATCATTTCATTGATATCAGTAAAAACTTGATGATGTTGGGAGGCAAAAGCCCAAAGCCGTTTTAAGAAACGGTAAGCACCTTCAACGCCCGCGTCTGACCATTCGAGGGATTGCTCGGGAGGCGCTGCAAACATTGTAAATAGACGAGCGGTGTCTGCCCCATAAGTATCAATTAGATGATTAGGATCGACAATATTGCCTAAGGATTTAGACATCTTATGACCATCTTTAAGAACCATACCTTGTGTTAGTAAAGCCTTAAAGGGTTCGTCAGAATTGACCAGGCCCTCGTCTCGTAGCAATTTATGAAAGAAACGCGCATAAAGAAGATGCATAACCGCATGCTCGATGCCGCCGATGTATTGATCGACAGGCGTCCAATATTTTGCACGTCCATCTAACATGACATTTTCTTGTCCTTTACAGGCAAATCGAGCGTAATACCAAGAAGATTCCATGAAAGTGTCAAAAGTATCGGTTTCGCGAGTTGCCTCTTGACCACATCGAGGGCATTCCGTATGAAAAAATTCAGGGCATTCAGCTAAAGGAGATCCTGTGCCTGTCAAATGGACATTCTCAGGTAAAGTAACAGGTAACTGAGATTCAGGTACAGGAACAATGCCGCAATCTTCACAGAAGATCATCGGAATCGGTGTACCCCAATATCGTTGACGAGAAATGCCCCAGTCACGTAAGCGATAATGAACAGTTAATTTACCGGCGTCGTTTTCTTGAAGGTAATTAGAAATGACTTGCATCGCTTCTTCAGAATTAAGACCTGTAAAAGGGCCGGCCTCTATCAGAGACCCGGTTTCAGTGAATGCACTCAGTGTATAATCGTGTTCAGGACCCTCAGGAGACTTAATGACCGTTTTTAAGGGGAGCTGATATTTTTTCGAAAATTCCCAGTCGCGTTGATCGTGTGCAGGAACGGACATTACTGCGCCTGAACCATAATGCATAAGAACAAAATTGGCAATCCAAATAGGCAGCGGTTCTTGTGTAACGGGATGAAGGGCAATCAACGGGGTGGCGATACCACTTTTTTCAACAGTAGCTAAATCGGCTTCTGCAAGTCGGGTATGCTGACAACCTTCGATAAAGGATTGTATGTCCGGATATTGCTGACCAATTTCTTTAGCTAAAGGGTGATCAGGCGCAATCGCAAGATAGGTAACACCCATTAAAGTATCCGGACGAGTCGTATAAACTTTTAATCGTTTTGCGGTATCTTTAATTTTGAAATAGATTTCACAACCTTCGGAACGTCCAATCCAGTTTCGCTGCATTTGTTTGACTTGAGAAGGCCATTCTTGCAGAGAGTCTAATCCATACAATAATTCATCCGCATAAGCGGTAATTTTAAGGAACCATTGGGAAATTTCTTTGCGCTCAATCAAAGCGCCTGAGCGCCAACCTCTACCATCAACGACTTGTTCGTTCGCTAGTACCGTTTTATCGACCGGATCCCAATTGACCACCGCATTTTTTTTGTAGGCAAGCCCTTTTTCATAGAGCTTAATAAAAAACCATTGTTCCCATCGATAATAATCGGGAGAGCAGGTTGCAAATTCACGTTTCCAATCATAGGCATTTCCCAGGCGTAAGCATTGCTCTTTCATAGAAGCAATGTTTTGCTTAGTCCATGCCGCGGGATGAATGCCGTGTTTGATAGCTGCATTTTCAGCAGGTAAGCCAAAAGCATCCCACCCGATTGGTTGTAATACGTTTTTGCCTAAAGCGCGTTGATAACGCGAAATAACATCACCCAGGGTGTAATTTCTTACATGTCCCATGTGCAGTGTACCACTGGGGTAAGGAAACATGGATAAGCAATAAAATTTTTCAGTATTCAAATCTTCTGAAACAATAAAAGCTTGTTTCTTATTCCAATAATGCTGGGCTTGTTCTTCAATCTTGTGGGGATTATAAGTGTTATCCATGGTTTAACGATTAAGTTTATTGAGGCTGGTAAGAATAACGCCTCTTATACTTTGCAGCAATAGGTCGGCCAAGTGAATAGAATAACCTAACGCCAAGAATTAGCCAACAGATACTTAAAATGGGTCGGTCGCCCCAGTTAACCCAGGGGGTAATGCTATGTAATGGTTGGACGCTAGAATGAAGAACGCCAGCTTTAAAAGCAGGGAGTGCTTGCACGATTTTACCTTGCGCGTTGATGACACTCGACAGGCCATCATTATTTGCAAACACTTGATAGCGTGCTGTTTCCATGGAAAGAACTTGGGCCATCTGTTGTTGTTGATACATAGCCAATGAATGGCCAAACCATCCAGCATCACTAATAGAGACAATCCAGGCTGCCTCAGGTAATTGTCTTCGTAATAAGTTGCCATAAGCTAATTCATAACAAATTAAACTTGCAATTGGGTAATGGTGAATCAGGATTGGGGGCTGGTTAGATTGGCCTGACGCTAAATTGCTCTCGGGTAAATCAAGCCATCGATTGATTGATTGCATCAAAGAAGGGATATATTCACCAAAAGGTACTAAGTGTTGCTTCAAATAGATCCCATTTGCTGTACCAATGCTCATCAGTGCATTAAAGTACTGCTCTGAATTTTTTTTTGTTGATTTTGGAATGCCAAAGAGAATAGCGCTTTTTGCTTTTTTAGCTTGCCAATCAAGGTCCAATAAAAAAGCTTTCACGTAATTGTAAGGAAGCGGAATTGCCGATTCTGGCATAACAATTAATTGAGTACCTAAGGCTTGCAGGGTTTTTTCCTGATAATGCAGCAGTAACTCATCAAATAACCGCTCGTCCCATTTATCGCGCATCGATAGATTTGCTTGAATGACAGCTACGGTCAATGGTTTTTCGAAGGTTTGTTTTTGATGAATTTCAATTTTTCGAAACAACAAGGGCAGAAGCAGCAATAAAACAATAGGAAGGGCGGTCAGATACTGGCGCGACGTTTTGCGTAAAAAACACTCTGCTAGCCAACCAGCAGCAAAACAGGTAAAAAAACTGGCACCGTAGACACCGAACCAGGGTAGAAAATAACGTGTGGGCGCATCGTATTGGCCAAAGCCAACCAGTAACCACGGGAAGCCTGTCATGAGCGTAGCCCGGGCATATTCACTGAGAACCCAAAGAGCGCTAAACAATAATGGTGCAGAAAAGTAGCGTAAATTAATGGCCAAATGCTTAAGTTTGAGCAATGGGCCAGAAGGTATAAAAAGTCTTGGCCATGCTGTTTTAGTCAGTCCTTTAAAAATAGTGACAGCGAGCGCAGGAAAAAGAGAAAGGTAAGATATAAAGCAAAAAGTGAATAATGCGGAAAGCAAAGGATTGAGGTGCCCGTAGGAATGAATACTCACATAAATCCAGGAAACACCTAAACCGAAGAAACCGAGCCCATAACAAAACCCTTGAAAAAAAGTAGTTCTGAAAAAAGAAGAAGTTGTGGTGCTAAGAGATTTTGATTCTAATTGGTAATAAAAACAGGCAAGGCTTATAATAGCGACGCCAGGCATGTGAAAGGGCGCAAAACCGAAGGGTAACAGTAAACCGAGTAAAAATGCTCGCCACACTGGAATCTCGGAAAGCTCAGATGATGGCCATAGGATACTGATTTTTACAAGGATATTCAAAGATGATAAATATAATGATTACTGGCGCGGGGCGGATTGGTAGTTTAATTGCCTGTCTTTTAGCAGAAAGTAAAGATTATCATGTCCATTTAGCAGACGTGAGTTTCACCGGGGGAAGCATTACACGTTTAATGGAAGTTTTGCCGCAGATTAATCTGGTGACTTTGGATGTCACACAAGCAGCTGCGATTCAAGGGTATTTAGTTTCAAATGATATTCACGTTGTTGTGTCAAGCCTACCTTATTTTCTTAATGTTCACGTTGCTGAAGCAGCAAAACTGGCAAATGCGCATTATTTTGATATAACAGAAGATACTACTGTTTCCGAAGTGGTCCGAAAAATAGCATCCAATGCAAAGAAAGCGTTTGTTCCTCAATGTGGTCTGGCACCTGGTTTTATTAGCATCGTAGCCAATCATTTCTTAAAAACCTTTGATGTTTGCAAACAGGCAAAGTTACGTGTGGGCGCACTCCCTCAACAAGCAAGTAACGCGTTACATTATTCACTGACGTGGTCAACGGACGGGATCATTAATGAATATGGAAACCCTTGCTTCGGAATCGAGAATGGTGAGCTTGCTATTCTAAAACCGCTAGAAGGTTTGGAATCCATACAAATTGAAGGAACCGAATACGAGGCATTTAATACTTCTGGTGGGATTGGTAGTCTAGGAACACTTTATGAAGGAAAAATAAACCATTTAACTTACAAAACGATTCGATACCCGGGCCATTGTGAAAAAATGCGTTTTCTTATGAACGACTTAAAGTTGAATGAAGATCGAGGCACTCTCAAACGGTTGTTAGAACAGGCTATCCCGAAAACCCATCAAGACGTTGTGCTGATTTACGTTGCCGTAGATGGTTATCAGGAGGACACCTTCATCGAAAAAAGCTACGTTAAAAAAATATATCCCAAAGAGATTTGTGGACTTCAATGGTCAGCAATCCAAATCAGCACTGCAGCAAGTGTGTGTGCGGTTGTTGATTTAGTATTGCATCGTCCCGATGAGTATCAAGGATTGGTATTTCAAGAATATTTTGACCTAAACGATCTCCTAAACAATCGTTTTGGAAAGCATTACGCCTAACTGCGATGCGTAAAAAAATTAAAACATTATGTTCAATTGGATGAAATACAGCGGGAGACACCTATGATAAGCACAAATACCCAGGTACAAGATATTCTAAGGGAACTTTCAATTAGCGAACTGAATGCAGGCGCTTATAGTGGTCCTGAATGGTGTAGTGAAATAAGTGACAAACGACTCATTTCCTTTAATCCCTCGACAGGCGAAAAGCTCGCTGAAGTTGCATTGTGTTCAGAGCGAGATTATTCGGAATTAATGCAAAGAGCGCTCAAAGCAGCTGATGTATGGCGGCAAATACCTGCGCCTAAACGAGGCGAAGTGATCTTTGAAATAGGGCAACTCTTACGTCAACATAAATCCTTATTGGGTAGTCTGGTGGCGATTGAAATGGGAAAATCTAAACAAGAAGGTGACGGTGAAGTGCAAGAGATGATTGATATTGCCGATTTCGCGGTTGGTCAATCACGGATGCTTTATGGTAAGACCATGCATTCTGAGCGTCCACAACACCGACTTTATGAACAATGGCATCCATATGGTGTTGTTGGGGTTATATCTGCCTTTAATTTTCCGGTAGCGGTTTGGGCTTGGAATGCGTTTATTGCAGCCATTTGTGGGAATGTAACGGTTTGGAAGCCCTCCTCCAAAACACCTCTTTGCGCAATAGCTATTCATCATTTATGCAACCAAGTGATTCGAAAAATGGAAATACCAGAAATTTTTCATTTAATGATTCCTCAATCACATGATATTGCTGAGGCACTCGTGAATGATAAACGTATACCGCTTATTTCTTTTACAGGGTCGACGTCAGCAGGGCGTCGAATCGCCGTCAAGGTGGCGGAGCGTTTAGGGAAAACGATCCTTGAGTTAGGTGGAAATAATGCGATTATTCTCGAAGAGTCAGCGGATTTGTCCTTGGCAATTCCTGCCATTGTATTTGGTGCTATTGGAACTGCTGGGCAACGATGCACCACAACGCGTCGCTTAATCGTTCATGAGCGTTTGTATGACACTGTCGTTGAGCGTTTAAAAGTGGCCTATGAACAAGTCAAAATTGGTGATCCGCTCGATGCGAGACATCATATGGGCCCTTTAATTGACTCTCAAGCCGTGAAGGGTTTTGCAGATATGGTAGAAAAGATTTTAGCGAGTGGCGGTAAGATAGTCGCTGGTGGTCAGTCATTAGAAAAAGCAGGTTGCTTTGTAGAACCTACCTTGGTGACAGGGTTAAAAAATGATTGTCCACTCGTACAAGAGGAAACTTTCGCCCCGATTCTCTATGTGATGCCCTACAGTAGCTTTGATGAAGCTATCGCTATGCAAAATAATGTGCCACAAGGCTTATCTTCAGCATTGTTCACAAAAGATTTAAAGCAATCAGAGCGGTTCCTAAGCAGTATGGGTAGTGACTGCGGTATCGCCAATGTAAATATTGGAACTTCTGGTGCAGAGATAGGTGGTGCTTTTGGCGGAGAAAAAGACACCGGTGGTGGACGAGAATCGGGATCAGATTCATGGAAGACCTATATGCGCCGGCAAACGAATACGATTAACTGGGGCGATAATTTGCCCTTAGCTCAGGGTATTATTTGGGGCTAACCGTATATTTTAATATCGTTTCGTCCCTTGCATGTTTTCAATATAACTATGATCCCTTCTTCAAAAAGGGATCATATGAATATAAACTTTTTAAAATTTATAATGCTTGTTTAATTCATTGCGGGTGGAATCAACTAATTTTTGACCAACGGCCATACCGGCAGCAACTCTGGCAGTACCCCAGCCAATTCTCAGTTGACGTTGAAAAAAGCTTAATTGCTTTAAATAATTATCTTGTTGTTTTGATTCAGAATGTAGATGAGAGAGTGCTTGATAGATGGAGGGGGGCTTGATATTGGGCGGTGTGGCGTATACAACGTTTCTGACGTAATTAAAGGGGCTTGATACAATCGTTGCAAGGGCAGCTGCACCTGCATTATAAGCAAATTCTGCATAAGAACGCTTATTTGGCTGTTGTGCGTCCTGAGTCTGAGGAGTAGTTTTCTTAAAATGACGCATAAGCTCATAGGTGCTACCAAAAACCATATCACGGGTCATGGTAGGCAGCGATCCCTTCAGAAAGGGTCGCATACCGCCTAACCGCCACATTTCTTTCACGCTAGAGATAAATGAAGCATCTTCTTGTCCCCACGTTTGATACTTAATCGCAGAAATAGGATTTGTTAAAACTCCTGAAAAAATACCGTTTAACATACCGGTGTAAAAACGTGCAGTACCATCACTCATTTTGGCTTGGTCCTTAAACAATGGAAGGACATAAGCATTTAATTCGCCTTGAATAGTAAAGTAAATTCCACTAAGGAATGCGCGTTGAACCATGGCTTGTGACAGGCCTTGATAAGGTGATTTAAAATTATCTAACGATAAGAACGGTCGGTTATTTTTAACGGATAAATATAAGGCTCTGTCCCATGGATTAAATAAACCTGAACATAAGACCCCAGCAATTAATCCACTAGCAATATCGATATTTAACTTTTGATGGTAAGTTAAGGTTGAGGTTTTTTTGGGTTCATTCGCTACTGAATGAGGTGTGGCGTCCTTATTAGTGGGATTTTGATTGAGATAGCTATTAGTAACCATAATTGCAGTTTCCACAACGAAGCTTCAAAAAAGCCCTATAACAAAAACAAATCAAAGTTTTTAGTAACTTTTATTGTTTTAACTATATTTTGAAAATATATTTCAAAAGGGCGCCAAAAAAATGAATATATATTCATTTTTTAAATCCTGATAATCTTTTAAGTTATTATCTGGGTTTTCGGAAACGTCCCTATCGTTTTATCATCTATTTTTATTAAAATATAAAAAATTAGTTAAGTTTTTTGTTAATATTAGATTTTTTATAGGTTTTTTTGAGTTATGTATGAAGTAAAACTCAGAATAATTCTTTAAGATCTTAAAAATTTTAATAATACTTCAGAACAAAAATAAATGCAATATTTATTTTTTTTATTTATATTGAGCTAATTTAAGTCAATAAGAATCGATCATCCTAAAAGAAATTATTGTCCCCCACTAAAATTACAATCCATTCATATTAATTAGAAGTTTATACAAAAAACGCATTGTTTAAAAATGTGCATTTGGAGGGCTGAATGGGAGGTTTTAAAAAATTTAAAATGAAAAGAGGAACGCTGTCTAACTTTTAAAAGCCGACCTATCTATTCATTTTAAATTTTAAAAAAACATTAAATTTTTAAAGTTTAAGTACGATAAATTACCAATTATGAAAATGATAAATTTGATTGATTTGCAAATGGTTTTTCCTTTCTGATTTCACTCGCTAGTTTGAAAAAAAGTAGGGATTGATTTTGATAGGGTTTTAAGTAATTTATACGTGTTTGGTGTGAGGGATGATCAGGGACAATAGGCATTGATATTTCTTCGTTTTCCTTGATTAAGCTTTTAAATAATTTGATTTTTTCTGAGCCGCTGCCTAGTTTTTTAGCAGCGCTCAAATCTGCATCCATTTCTTGGAAATAAGAGAGAATATTTCCTGTTAAGTAAAGGGACATGGGTACAAAAAAACAAGCATTCAAAATCCAGGGAGTATGTATTAATCGAGGTATTTGATAGAAAGCGGGTATCAGTCCACCTAAAATAATTGATGATATCAGGGTATGTTCATGTTTTGAATGGATAGCTTCGTGCCCTGCAATGGCATAGATTTGTTTCTGATCTTGTATGAAATTTAGTTTTTTATAAAATATTGTAACCACAGCTGCTCTACGCCAATTTTCCAGCCCGTTATAGGTAGACATATTATTCCCAAACACTTCTTTCTCGGATGGGTTGAATCTTACATGTACTTCCCTCGATAGGCCGATATCTTTAAAGGCTTGTTTGACTTGGAAAGTTGCATCTTCGCGCGCCTGTTTTTCTTCCAGGGGCAACCGATCTTCTTCTGCTTTTTTTTGTTCAGCATCTTGTAGCAAATCCAGCTGGATAGACAAAGATTGGAGCATTTCGTGAATAATGCCACCGTACAAAGACCATGTTAACATTCGATAGAACAACCTGGTTCCCATTTTTCTACTCCTTCAGTGATGGTTTAATAAGGACTCGACTAGATAACAGCTTTTTGAAGTATTTATACACGATTTGCTATGGATCGCAAAGATTAATACAGTTCTATGTAAATATTATATGCTGGTAGCCACTAATTTAAGCCCTTGTATTTTTAGAAAATTAATTTAATATGCAGTTATTCAACTAAGCATAAGGGTAGGCAAGGATGTTAGAGAGATCATTAATTATAAAAAAAATCGCTGTCCTTGGTGCTGGCGTGATGGGAGCTCAGATTGCTGCCCACTGCGTGAATGCAGGCATTCAAACTTTCTTGTTTGATTTAGATGCAAAAGAAGCTGATAAAAATGAATTGGTAAAAAAAGCGATTGCTCATTTGCAAGCGTTAAAACCTACACCTCTGGCGTCTAAAAATATTGCTGAGCTCTTACAACCTTGTAATTACGATGAGCATTTAGAAACGCTTATGGAATGTGATTTAGTCATTGAAGCCATTGCAGAAAGGATGGACTGGAAGGAATCATTATATCAAAAGATTACACCGTTTCTTCGCTCAAGCGCAGTACTTGTGACAAACACGTCAGGTCTTAGCGTCAATCGTTTAGCAGAAGTATTACCCGAAGAGCAGCGTGAACGCTTTTGCGGTGTCCACTTCTTTAATCCTCCTCGATACATGCATTTAGCAGAACTAATACCGAGTGCAAAAACGAATCCCTTCTTAGTAGATGCTTTAGAAACATGGTTGACCCGGTATTTGGGTAAAGGGGTAGTACGTGCCAAAGACACACCAAACTTTATTGCGAACCGTATTGGTATTTTTTCGCTCTTGATAACATTACATCATGCGGATGCCTATGGACTCGGCTTTGATGAAGTAGATGCTTTAACGGGTGCTTTAATTGGGCGCCCAAAATCTGCAACTTTCCGAACAATGGATGTCGTTGGTTTAGATACCATGAAGCATGTGATAGACACTATGCAAGATCAATTGGCGGAAGATCCTTGGCATGGCTTGTTTCAATTACCCCAATGGATGCTTGAATTAATTAATCAAGGTCACCTAGGTCAGAAGTCGGGACAAGGAATTTATCGTAAGCTAGGAAAGAACATCGAAGTTTACGATCAATCAACAAAATCCTATCGCCCTGCACAAACAAACATAAGCGGCGAAGTATCTCAAATCATGAAGATGAAAGATTATCATCAACGGATGAAATGCTTACTGGCTTGTGAAGAGAAACAGGCACAGTTTTTAATGGCATGTTATCGTGATTTGTTTCATTATTCGGCGTTTCATTTAGAAACCATTGCAGATTCGGTACGTGACATTGATCTAGCAATGCGTTGGGGTTTTGGTTGGCAAGAAGGGCCGTTCGAAAGTTGGCAAAAATCCGATTTAGCATGGATGAGAAATGTTATTGAAACAAACATTTCAAAAGATTTTGCTCTCGCAAGTAAAGTGCTGCCAACGTGGGTAGCAAAGACTGAGCAGTTTTATTTAAGTAATAGCGCTTACTCCCCTGTCAAATCGAAGTTCATTGCCCGTTCTAACCTGCCTGTCTATAAACGACAATTTTTTCCTGATCGACTTTTAGATGAAGCAGCACCAACTTTTCCAACGCTGTTTGAAAATGACGCCCTGCGGCTTTGGTGTTTACCGAATGATGTTGGGATTCTTAGTTTTAAAACCAAAGCGAACACAATTGGACGTGGTGTCGTAGATGGCCTCAATAAAGCCATTGAAGCCGCCGAAGCTGCTTGCTCAGGTCTAGTTATTTATCAATTCGATCCTGTTAATTTTAGTGCAGGCGCTAATTTGCAAGAAGTGCTTGGTTTTTTACAAGCAAATGACATGGTCAGTGTCGAACAAATGCTGGTAGATTTTCAAACCGTATTAATGCGCATGAAATATTCTCATCTTCCTGTGGTAGCTGCCGTACGTGGCAGAGCTTTAGGTGGTGGTTGTGAACTATTGATGCATTGTGATCGCGTTGTCGCTTCTCTTGAGTCCTATCCAGGACTTGTTGAAATGGGCGTAGGGTTAATTCCAGCGGGAGGCGGTTGTAAAGAAATGGCTTTAAGAGCGGCTCAAAAAACTCACCCACAAAACTTGTTTACAACCATCCAACCTTATTTTCAACAAATTGCTACCGGTTTTGTCGCAGCAAGCGCAATCGAGGGCACTGAAAAGGGTTATTTTAAAGAGAATACGCATTGCATTATGCACCGAGAAGAAGTTTTATATGCAGCAGTAGCAGAAGTAAGCGCTATGCAAGCATTGAATTATCAGGCGCCTTTGAAAACTAATTTTCAAGTAGCAGGAAGAGAAGGGCATGCTAAGTTACAAGCCGGGCTTATTAATTGGCTAGAGGGTAGTTTCATTTCAGCGCATGATTATTTTTTAGCAAATGAGCTTGCATCTGTCATTTGTGGTGGCGATGTTAATCAAGGGGAATGGGTGAACGAAGAATGGATGCTGGCGCTAGAAAGAAAAGCCTTTATGAAATTAGCAGAAACGCCATTGTCGCAGGCTCGTATGCAGCATTTGCTGGAAACTGGAAAACCATTACGCAACTAGTGTATTGAAATGAATATAAATTCCTAATAAAAAAGTTTGTTTAAGGGAGACTGTAGGATGGATGTATACGTCGTAGATGTGTTAAGGACCCCGGTGGGCAAAGCACCGAGAGGTATTTTTAAACATACAGTTGCGGATGATTTACTAATCCATACGATCAAAGCGTTACGGGAGCGTCACCCGCATATTGATTGGGCAGAAACTGGAGATGTCGTCATCGGTTGCGCAATGCCGGAAGCTGAGCAAGGGATGAACGTTGCCCGTAGTTCTTTACTGTTAGCTGGAATGCCAGAATCGGTGCCTGGGATGACTATTAATCGATTCTGTTCTTCAGGTGTTCAGAGTATTGAAACTGCTGCTGGTTCTATCCGTAGCGGAGATTGCTCATTAATGCTAGCAGGCGGCGTAGAGAGTATGTCTCGAGTGCCTATGGGTGGATACAACTATAGTGCAAATCCCGCGATTTTTAATAATGAACATATTGCAATTGCCTATGGAATGGGGATCACTGCAGAATATGTTGCAAAAAAATGGGAAGTTACTCGTGAAGCGCAAGATCAATTTGCCTTTGAAAGCCATCAAAAAGCATTAGCAGCACAAGAGCGTGGCGATTTTTCAGCTGAAATTAGCCCAATGGATATTACGATCCGGAAACCTTCCTTTCCTGACTCTGAAATTCTAAAAAAAGTAATAACTATTTCCAATGATGAAGGACCAAGAAAAAATACTTCCTACGAGCAACTTGCGAAATTAAGACCTGTTTTTTCAATGAAGGGGAGCGTGACAGCAGGTAATAGCTCTCAGATGAGTGACGGTGCTGGTATTGCTCTGCTTGCGAATGAAGAAATGCTAAAACGCTATGACTTACAACCCTTGGGACGCTTAAAAAGTTATGCCGTCGTTGGCGTTCCCCCAGAAGTAATGGGTATTGGACCTGCTTATGCAATTCCTCTTGCACTGAAGCGGGCAGGGCTTACGATTGATCAAATAGATTGGATCGAATTGAATGAAGCGTTTGCTGCACAAGCGTTAGCAGTCATAAAAACGCTCGATTTACCTACTGAAAAAGTGAACCCTTTGGGAGGGGCCATTGCTTTAGGTCACCCGCTCGGTGCGACTGGAACAATAAGAACTGCGACATTACTGTATGGTTTAAGGCGCACGCATAAAAAATACGGAATGGTTACGATGTGTATTGGGACAGGCATGGGAGCGGCAGCTATTTATGAAGCTATTTAAAAGAATATGTAAATCAAATATTCAACAAAAACAAAAGGGTCTATATGAAATTTAATGTTTCAAAAGCGCTTCAAAAAATTGACGATGGAGAGTTATATTTAAGAGGTAAAGGATTGGATGCTAACTCAGTTAAAGACCTGGTTAAGAAGCTTCCCTATGACTTGAAGGCGCTTAATTTGAGCATGAATTTAATTGGTAACGACGGATTAGAGTATTTATGCAACTACCTTGAGAAAGCAAACGTTAATGAATTGGGTTTACACAATTGTGGACTTGGTCCTCATGCGGCGGAGCTCATAGCAGATAAACTTCAAAATTTAAGCTTGGAAAAATTGAATCTAAGTTTCAATAACTTAAGCAGCCAAAATTCAAGCCAAGTTATCGCAAAATTATGTGCTCATCTAAAAGAGTTGAATTTAGTGGGAGCCTTTACTGACCTTGATGAAACTATGCACGTAAATTTGGACAACGTTCATATGCAACATCTAGGTTTAAACGGCAATGAATTTTCGGAAGGTATGAAGTTCGAAGTAACACTTAAAGACTCCTATTTAGAGGAATTAGATTTAAGTGGAAATTTCCCTGGGAAAGGTCACTTAAAGTTTGACACCACAAATACGACGATAAAACATCTTAATTTAGCGGATAATCATTTGAGTGAAGCGATTATAAACGGGTTAGCTGAGCAATTGGTTCCGCTTAATATTTCACACTTGAGTTTGAAAGGTAATTATTTAAGCCTTGAGGCAATTGAAGCGCTTGCAATACAACTACCTAAAATGAATCTTGATTCTCTTGATTTAAGTTGGAATAAACTAAATACAGAAGCGATTCGTCTGCTCTGTTCGTACCTACCGCAAACCGCTATTAAATCTTTGTCACTTGCCGATAATCAATTATGTAATGAGGGTGAGAACGCACTATTGAGTTTTAGGGATACTCATTTACAGACGTTGAATTTAAGCAGTAATAAGGCAGGAAAACATGGTGGGAAACTTATTCTTGATTTAGAAAATTCAGCGCTTAAAGAATTGAACCTTGTCTCAAATGCTATCGGAGAAAATGGCAGTATTTTAAGCTTGAATCTAAAAAACAGTCAACTTGAAGAACTCAATCTTACCAACTGCACAATGACGCCAGAAGTTACGAAAGAGTTAGTTTCAAATCTACAAGGATCATCGATTAAAACGCTCGAGTGCGTTCGAGCCAAAATGAGTGCAGAGGCGTTTGTGATGCTTTTGTCCCATCTAAAAAATACTGCCATTACAAAATTAATTGTCAGTGAAAATCGCTTAGAAACATCGACGCCTATTCATATCGATTTATCCGATACGGCGATCGAATATCTAGAACTTGATTCTAACAGAATCGGTAAACAAAGTAATTTGACCTTCAATTTTGAAAACAGCCCTCTGAAAGTTCTCTATATGGGGACCAACCAGCTGAACAAAGAAAGTGTATATGCGTTATGTCAGGCATTAGAAAAGTCGAAAGTAACGACTCTGCACATTGCTTCCCTTGATGCTGATATTATGGAAACGTTAGGTGTAGGATTACAACGAACACCTGTAGAGATTATCAAAACAGGCAGTTGGGAGTTAAAACCGCAAGAGATAAGAGCTTTGCTAGAAAATCTTAAAGGATCGAAATTGACAGAGCTCGACCTTTACCTACACCACGTGAGTGTTCCCACTTTACAGGCGTTAACCGCAAATTTAGGTAATATTAAAACGCTACGCCTTAATGCACCTTATTTGCGAGAAGATGACTTACATGCTTTATTTACCGGCTTAAGGAATACAAAGGTAGCGACTTTAGATCTGCTGGGGGTAACCATAGCAGAGATCAATGAAAAAGACCTTGCTAAATACGTAGCTAATTCTCCCATTACCGATCTTGCTGGAATAGAAGGAAATTCGAAGCTAATTTTAAAGGCTTTGAATAAAAATAAAGAGAGACAATCCCAGCCTCAATCAGTAACGCAAAAATCTTCTTGCTTCGGTAAATTATTCTCATGTGCTAGTAAAAAAGTTACCGATCCAGAAACCAGCGAGCATACTCACGCTGCTGTACCTAAATAATTTACTCAATGTAAGCTAAAAGTTTAAACACCTCAATTCTTTCTGAAATGTTGGGATTGAGGCAATTTAATTTATTTGCTTCTTTATGGATCTATATAAGAAATGGCGATTGTTAAGCGATTTATATATTTACACAAATGACGGCCATATGTGATTCATTCCAATCAAATTTTTGTGAAATATAGAAAAATCAAACCATTTTTATTGATCAATTACATTTAGATTTTTTTAAGGGCTCAATTTCACTCTTAGGAAACTAAGCCCTTGATTTTACGAGTTAGAAGAACAATTTGGTAAAAGATGTTCTTCTGATAGTTTTTTCCAAGTACTAGAAGGGCATTGCGAAGGTTGCTTAGAAGGTAAACATACAAAGTTAGCAGAACCTTGCGATCTTGTTTGAACACAATCCTTCCAGTGCGGAACACTTAAATATTTGGGAGCAGGAAGTGCCCAGCTTGCTGAAACACTAAGAGGAAAAAAAACGGCTAAAAAAAATTTAAAGAGTGTCATGGTGGGTTACCTATTTCATACATGTGAATAGAGGGTATTTCTACAATAACATTAATTTGAGGCTTATAAAGAGAGCCATAGCTATTTCCAGTATACTCAATCACTTTATGCTTCTTAAATTAACAAAAATACAGCAAATAGTCACGAGAGGAAGTTATGCAGCAATATAATGAAAGAAATATCTCATTTGATACGTTAGAAGCAATCCAAAAAACTTTATCCATGGTGCCTGAAAGTAATCTTGATAGTTTTTTTAATAAATATATGATCTCGATTGAGTCAAGAGTGCGTACATTCGAGGACATTGTATCTTGTGCGAAAAATACGTCTTTCCCAATTTTTAAACGTATTATCGATAAGGCTGCTCCAATTATATTTAATGTTAAAATATCGTTCAATTTCTAAAAATGAAAGATATAAATTTAGAAAGTAAGCAAGCAATACTTGTGAAATATTATGCACTAACTGATTATAAGAAATATTTTTTCTTAATTATTGACGAGATTAATGCGAACATCTCAAAGGAAGATAAAAATAAATTTCTTGTGGATTTTCTTCAGGCAGGGGTTGTTGCAGGCAAAAATCTTTGTACAGAAAAGAAGTACATTTCTTATCTTATACCGTTACTAACTCAGCGCGACAATCAATTTTGGGTGTATACACAAAAACTTGAAGTCGAAAATTTGGCCAGTCGATTTGATTGGATCATTGAAAATATAACGCTTCACTACAAGAACAGTTCAGAAAGAAAAAAAATTTTCACAGATTTTATTTATTATTGTTCCTACCAAAATTATTTCATTTTTAGTAATCCTAGCGAATTTCACGACGTTTTAAGAAGTATTAACAACCTAGATATTGAGCGGGAAGATAAACAGCGCATTCTAAGTACATTGTTTGAGGCTAACAAATCACTTCTATACACTGGTTGCTCTAATTATTCGTTTCAGAGTGAATTTTATTTTTTACAAGAAATTGATTTACCCGACAGCGTAAAATACACGGAAATATTAAATCTCTTTGAACAAGGTAAATTTAGAGTTAACATTGCAGATTTCTTGATCCTTTTGAGAAATTTAAAAAAATATTCATCACCTGGAAAAATTGATCCCTTAATGTCAGGTATATTAAATGTCTTATTGACTACTTCCGTAAGCATGAGAAATAGTAATAAGGGGTATTGGAGATCTAGGGGGCCCTGGGGGCCTTGGGAATTTTCTTCTGTCTTAGAGTTCTTAAATCAAGCGTTTTTCTGTGAAGAAAATTCTCCGAATACTGAATTAGAATTGGTGCAATTGATTCAAGGCATGATTGAGAGTAAGCAATTTTCTCTATCCAGCCCTGACCCATTCTGTAACGCCATTAGGTGCATTATTGCACTGAATTTAGCGGAAAAGCATAAGGACAAATTATTAACTGATTGTTCGAGTTATGCCTTATTGAATTTAGATAAACACCGATTATTAGAATTTATGGAAGCTTTAGCGAAGGTTAATCTCGCTCCGAACTATTTAAAACTTATTTTACTACCAATTGCTGAAAAATTTTTTTCTCACTATATAATAAACGATGATATTAATTTGGATAATTTAACCCAAATTATTGGAAAGCTTCCCTCCTCTTTTTTAGTAAATTATAAAACTGTTTTAAACGAATATATTATTTATAGCTATAATAAATTGTTTAGTAAAAATATTAGTTTATACGATTTAAATAATGCTGCACGATCCCTATTTAATGTTCCAGCGGAGCTTCTGCCCTCTGAACAAAGAAATAAATACTATCGTACAATTATCTCAAAAGTTGTCTATCAATATGAAGAACATCAAATTTACGACTATGACAGGTCACTAGGCAGTTATTTTCATTCTATGCAATTAATCCAAGAAATTAATATTGAAGAAGAATATAAAAAACAAAAAATTCACAAGATAAATCAATTAATTTTAGCGAATTTTTATAGATTTACTAAAAATTTTGACTGTGACGATTTAATCAACTTTCTTAGGGCCTTAAATAAGACATCGATACCTAATAAAGATAATTTTATAATTCTTTTACTTGAAAAATTTGCTAATCCCGATTTTAAATTTCTCGCTAATAACGAAGAATTTTGTACATTAATAGAGACGATGGAATCAACATTGCTTATAAATAGGGTTTTACTTACAAATAAACTATTAACAGCATTTGTGAATAATTTTATCCTTCGTACTAGTTGTGCGGTAAAGAATCATGAAGACTTTATTAGGACGATCAACTTGCTTCATAATTTACCTTGTGAGAGCAAAAATGAGAACGAGAAACTGTTGTCACTATTTCTTACGCAAGTAGTCGATCAGGCACTCGTAGTAACGCCACGTAAAGAGCAGTTTTATAATAGTTTAAAACTCATAGAGTCAAATCTACACGATGCACAGACCGCATCAACTGTGTCTACACTGCATTTGTTTATCAAGCATAGCTTACGATGTAATCCAAACCTTAGTAAAAAGGAAGTGATTACCTATATCAAACATTCTTTATGGGACGATAATTTGAAAAAGCCGTTGATTACTAAGTTTCAAAGTCCTGTAAAAAATAAATACGAGTCTTTCTTACATCTTTTTCACTCAAAAAAGGAAAAAGCAGTGAAATCGGTAACAGAATCTAAAGAAGAAACAAGCGATCTAACGCAAGAATTTAAACCGTTTTTTAAATAATCTCATTATTTATAATACGAATTGCGTTAATTTATGCGAGTTATTGCGAAGGAAATCTAATGTTTAGATTTCCTTCGGTTATCGGTTATCTCTTCCTTTCCTTTTGCAGTATTTTAGATTTCGGCACCGATCGGTTAGGGTTCATCCCATCGGTGCCAACCGTCCCAATAGGTCACCGTCTGGTTTTGGCATGCTTTCCATAAAAAAATAGAAAGCATGGGATGTGGTAATTAAAAATGTTTCCGGCAGCACATTGACAACTGACAAAAGGTAGTCAGGCAATTCAAGTTTGCAAGCAATTTCTCAATCAACAGGTTTAACGTAATGCAGATAATTGCGTATCTTTTACTGGTTCTTCTGGTTCTTGTGAATGTTTAGCCGCTGGCATTGATGAAGCAGTGTTGAAAAATTTAAATTTAGAGACGTGCTGCCCGATGTAATCATTTGAGTATTCTCCGTGCTCAATAGGGATCTCTGGTAATTCTTCATCCGGAACAGCAGCTTTTTGTTGAACATAGGCACTGGTCCCTTCCTTTTTTTCATAAAAAACGGGAAGCTTTGCATGCTCTTCATACCAGGCTTCTTCTCGAAGTTTCTCCGCCTCAAAATCTCTATAATCAGAAGCTAAACTCGCGTGCTCCTTATACCATTGCTCCTTCCGAAACTCCCTCTCAAAGCTATCATCTAAATCGCTCTCATCTCCCCCAAGCCCATATCTCATATAACCCTCTCTTTAATAATTGGTATATATTTTAATTGTGTTTCTACATACGTATATTAATTTTTAATTTGATTATATGGAATGCTTAGAAGCCAAATTAAGGACTGTATTGCAAAAAATAATCGCCTTTAAAATTAGAGTTGATTAACCATCCTTAGAAAATCCAATATAGAAAAAGCTATAAATCAAATGAAAGGGAATTGATATGAAACAAGCTCAAGGTAATTGCTCTAAAACCGCAGACCTTAAAATCAATGGATCTGATGTGATCTTTTCGCATGTAAATGATGAAGTATGGATAGCCTTTGACAAATATTCGGGGACTTTAAAAGAGATGATCGCCTTTCGAAAGAGTTTTGATTACGAATGTTACCGTTTTGGGAAAGGCTATTTTCATTCAGCTAGATGGCAAACCGTTAAAGCTGACGATAATGAACATCAAGCTTATCCACTTGAAATAAGTTTATGTCAGGGGAATGACAAAATAAATATTGCCTGGGCAGACTTTGAAAATTTATTGTTGTCGGCAAGAGAATTTGCTTCGGAAAATTAAGTATAGCCTAATTAAGAGAGAAGCATTTCATTTCTGAGCTTCTCTTTGAAATTATTTTTGAACTATATAATCCGTTAAACGACCCCAGAGGTCAATATATACAGGTATATATCCCTGCTGCTGATAATTTTCCAAAACCAATTGTCATCTATTCTCTTCGCTTAATCGCCTTAAAGACGCCACCGAAGAACCCCAGCGCTAACTGGGAACATGACATCGTCTTGGCTCGTAAAAAAGAGGGGTGAACTGATCGTTAAAAAACGTCGGCTGGAGAGTAAAAACCGCGACCTTCAATGAGAGCCAGGGACTATCGACGATTGCCTGGGTTGGCCTTAAGAAGAAAACCTGTGAAAAACCAGCCGGTTTTCCTGTCGACACTTTGTGACGAGGCGGGGGATATACTCAAACAAAGGTTATGCGGCATAAACATTGCTTTTGTCCCCAATTTCTGTGGATAACTGTGTTAAGAAGGTGACCGAAACCAGAAAAAAACCTTATTTTTCATAGAAAATAGCCAGCGATTAAAGAGGTGTCAATTTTTGCGACCTATGCGTATCAGCAACAAGAATGACCTTAGCCGGCAAGTCTCGCGCTACTCATTAACAAACGGTTCAGTATTCGGGGAGCGCGCGGCATAGATTCGTCAAAAATTCGCAAAAGAATGCCTCACGATCGTCTATTTGATGATTTCTTAAATAAGACCTATAATTAGACTATTATTTTAGTTTAATTATAGGTCTATTATGCAAACATTATTTGCAGCCCAAGTGGCTAGTATTAGCGAACTTAAAAAAAATCCCACAAAACTCATTAATGAGGCGGATGGAAAACCGATAGCAATCTTAAACCACAATACAGCCGCCGCGTACCTTATTCCTGTTGATACCTTTGAACGAATGATGGATTTGATTGATGAGCATGAACTCTACAAAATTGTAGAGCAACGTTTATCTTCTTCTTTTAAATCCGTTAAGGTCAATATTGATGAATTATGAGCTGTATTTTCATCCTTTAGCCTTGAAAGAGTGGGAAAAAGCTTTCCTCTGGAATAAAAGAGCAATTTAAGAAAGTGCTTAAACGACGTCTGGAGAGTCCTCATGTCGTATCTGCTCTGTTACGGGGGTCTTTAAAGGACTGTTATAAAATAAAGCTACGCTAATCAGGCTATCGATTAGTGTATCAAGTAAAGGATAATCAATTCGTTGTTATGGTGGTTGCGGTTGGTAAGCGAGATAAAAATACGGTTTATGAGGATGCTGAGATTAGAACAGAATAAACGATGGGTCCATTAGAGTATACCGAAACGGTACACTGAAGTTGGAACAGATTTTACGTACCAATAGGGTGGTTTTTTTCATTGGAACGTTATGATAAAAGGATCTAGATCCTAAGGAGCCTCGTGCTTCGAAACGTTTGCCCGGATGAAAAATCTAAAAATCACTGTTTATAGGAAAATTCGATAATCTAATCCAAAAATATCAGCTATACGCCTTGCCAGCTCTTTTCCTATGGTACGCCGTCCATTTTCTATGGCAGAAAGATTGGTTTGACTGATATTTAGTTGCTTAGAAAATTCAATCTGACTTAATCCCTCGCGGTATCTTAGCCCTTTTAATAAAAAACCGGGTTCGCCGGTCTGTTGTGTCAAATCGCCAAACAAAGCATCTATAGATGTATAACCTTCATTATCAGATTTCACCTTATAATGTTCCATGATCTCGACGGGTACCGCATAATGACTACCATGCCAGGATATTTTGGCTATGCGATCAATAGGGTGCTTTTTCGTGAGTGCCGACATAATACACCTCCGTAATTTTTAGTTCTTTGTCGATAACTTCCCAACAACATACATACGTTGGCCGACCTTTGCTTAGATGACAATGACGTTTATCACCAGGCATACCTTTTAATTTTCCGTAATTTTTCCATCCACCTCCTGTCGACGGACCATTTTTCTCAAGATCACGTATCAACAAAAGCGTAGCGGCTTGAGCGGCTTTAGGAAGTTTTATAATTTGTTTTCCAATTTTAGTTGGTATTTTTATTTTCCAGATCATAGCATGAGTATATATCATTTTTAGATATAGATCAAAAAATGATAACTTTATTGTTTAGGTGCTCATTATTGTCTATAAGGCAATAAGGGGCAGGGCTTACATCCTTGGACCGGCCTTTGAATCAATCCATTGAAAGCGCCTGATTCGCTTCCTATCCTAGAAGCGGCGCATTCCATCGCAGCAATTTCATGACAATCCGTTGTCAATGAATAAATTCTAAACATTTTAATCGGTACGCTTTTTTTAAAGTGAAGCTTGATGATACTTATAAAGATGTTTCAAACGTTTTTACAAATGACAGTAAATAATGTGCTCATTACTCAATATCGAATATAGTTACTTAAAGGGCGGGGGATCGCTGGCCGGAAAAGAATCTTTTAAGGTTTTGTCTCGTTTTTGGAGGGGTTTAATTGATCTTGATTCGTCGGTTTGCCTGATGTTTGAGAAGGTTTGTTAGACTTCTTAGAGGGATTAGCAGTAGACATCGTAAGCTCCCTGTTTCTCATTGCATGTTCTAAGGGCATTGGTCAGTAAAAACTGACCAAACAACTTTTCTCAATACATTTCATCCACGGTGGTTTGCCAATATTCACGGCTCATATCAGGCCAGGCCTCTTTATCAAAAGCCATTTTCTTGTTTTAATTTAGCTTTATCCACGTTTAAGATGAAGCATTTTTGTTCTTTATCAAAATATACTACAGTTTTCGTTTTCTTTCATAAGAGAGTCCCACTCTCTTTTTGCTGCTTCAAAATCTTCTTTTTCTTTAGCTTTTGTTTTAATCCCCATCCTCACTTTAGGGTCACCTACATTAAAAAACTCCTTTTTTAATGTAGGCATACTATTTTTCTGAGGTTCAATGAATTTTTTATCTTCAAAAGCTTTATAAAGTTTATTTAAAGACAAAAATTGATTCCATTGATTTTTTGTACTTTGAACCTTTATAAATTCACCGAATAATTCTTCTTTCGGATTTAGTATGCTATAAGTGTCTTCTTCTGGATTTAACAATATGCCTTTTTTAAAATCATAGATAACATTGGATTGGTTCCGTGTAGGATGATATAAAAAAGAATTTATTTTCAGGTCCTCTACTTTGAGTATCGCATAAAGTGCTTTTAGAATATTTTGAAACCCTCTATTATCTTTCAAGGTTTCAACTTTCATTTTTTTTCCATTCTCATTATAGGCATAAACCCCCCATTTTTTTTCTAATTTTTTTAAACTGGAGAAGTACTTAAAAATATCCATTTGATCAGTTTTCGGCAATCTATCTTTATAATAATAATAAATTTGCTCAGCATAAGCCCTATCTAACTTCATCTCAAATTTTTTCATTTCTGTATTATCAGAATAATTTTTATGGAAATATTCTTTAATTTCTTCATGATTCATGCCTGCAAAGTTAATCAATTCTCTTTTATTAACATTCCAAGGAAAATAAAGGTTTGAGAAATTACCACCTATGATATTAATATTGACTCGCTTTCCTGAAAATTTTTCAGAAATAATTTTAATTATATTATCAACACAATCTGTTCTAAAAAGGTGAACCATTGTAATGGTTTTTTCGTCATGATTTTTTAACGGAATTTCTAATTCAAGGGCTTCCTCTATACATATAATGATACAATCGCATACGTTATAAGCCATTAGCCCATCACAATCTATATTTGGATTACGCTTAAACGATGCAACCTGCGACTCAGCGACATATAAATAATTCATAAAAATACAAAAAAAATAATATTTATTGATTATAGTTTATTTTTTGATAAAAATTTTTTCGAATTATGCAAAAAATTGTCAGCGTCAAGTTAACTAGAGCTTATACTTACTATTATTTTCTCTAGAATTTTTTGATGCTCACTCAGAAATTAAAACGTTACCGCTATCCCTTAGAAATCATTAGCTACGTCGTTTGGAGCTATCATCGTTTCAATGATAGTTATCGCGATGTCCAAGAACGTTTGCTGTATCGGTGGAATCATAGTGATTCATGAAACGATTCGAGAGTGGTGTATTAAATTCAGCTGTCACTTTAAGGATGTACTAAAAAAGCGTGAACCTAAGCCTAGTGAAAAGTGGCATTTAGATGAACAAACCATACGCATCAGTGGCAAGCCTTATATTCTCTGGCGAGCAGTCGATAGCCAAGGCCACGAGCTGGATGTTTGGAATGATGCGGCTACACAGCTTCTTTGCGCCTAAAATTTAACAAGCCCCCTTTTCTTTAGCTCAATGTATTAAGTTGACGGCGCCGAAAATACCTTTGGTGTGATTCAGTCGGTTATTCGAGTTGTCATTGGATGGGTTAATTACCACGGCGTCTCTGACAGACTTACCACCGCGGAATTTTTGCATCAGTTCCATTTTGAGTCATTGTGGCATATGGTGTTAATTTAATTAACATTACACATATTTATAATAATTAAATATAATTAATATAAGTGTTATATTTTTTGAACATTATATTATGCCTAATGTCGACCAAATATTTTCTCAAAATCGCTTGATAAGGGTTATGAACGATTACTTCCTTGCCAATGGTTATGGTCTAGAACTCGATAAAAGAGGCATATGTCATGGACTAGCAACGCTTTACGCGAAGTATGTTCTAGAAGGTAGATAAGATATTTTCAAATATATTATAAGCCATTTGATTGTAAAAGGATTTTCCCGTGTTCATGACGAGAATACTAAGTTTGATCTGGAATTACTTAATTTTTTGTCACAAACTCTTATCACCTTACTACCTGAAAAATTTGGCAATATTATCCCTCAACAGCGTTCCTATGAATTGTAAAAATTTTTGATCCACACAATCAATCTGCTCAATCCAAACAACCTATTACTAGTTGCTTTGATTTCGGTATGGTTAATACTCCAAATAATTGGGCAAGAGCATTGAAAGATATAGCATTATTAGAAAATCACGAAGCAATGCTCATGAGCGGTGCACTCCACACCATTGCTATGAGCAAAAAAAACGGTATTTACCATGTATATGATCTTAATAACCCTGGCATCATCTATGAGTGTAAAAATGAAGAAGAAGTGTTAGATAAGTTCAAATCGAATATTTTTAAATTAGAATCCGAGGAAGGTACACTTGGTATACGTATTTCAATCCTCCGATCAGCTGCTTATAAGCAAACTCAAGAAGACACTGAAAACCTTTTAGGGCGCTACCATGCTGCAATTTATCAGCAATATCTTGATCAAAATTATACTGTGAAGGAGCCTGACGCTCCCCAAAATGAAAGGCTTTCTTCGATGACTTTTGCAGCATGGATCTCTTCAGACATCGAAGTTAAAACTTTACTAGAGCAATATCCACCAAATGCATCAGAGGTATGTAAAGCTATTCACTATGCTATTCATGCTATGAACACGAAAAGCCTAGAATTCTTACTTAAACAACTTAAATTACCCGAGGAATGAAATTCTCGACGCATATATGAGCTTTGCTTACGATGCAGCATTTTTTGGCAATAGTGTCGTTCGAGAAATTATTAACAAGGTGTATCATGAAGTGTCTGGTAAAGACATCAGTCAGTTTAATATAACGAATTTTAATAGTTGGAGTATGAAGCCAAAATTAATCGCTCAATTGGCTGATAAGCGGCCAATGTTATTCAGAGAAGTTATTGATGACTTGGTCAATGTCGGCCAGATTTTTGAGACAGGAAGCTTGGAAGGTGGAAACTTAGAAATAAAATCTACACATTCTACCCCCGATTTAGCAAAATACGAACGTGCTCCAAGACATGAATTGCTGCATAATTCGATTCAACAAGCTATTAAATCAGGAAACATCGTTAGCCCAATACTTTGGGCGGCATACCGTAACAACCTTTCGGCAAATAATTTACTTGCTGCCGAACAATTTAAATACGAAGCTTTGCATTGCGCTATCAAAAATAATGAACTTGAAAATGTTAAATTTTTGGCTAAGTGAAATACAGACTTATCATCTGGCTTTCCTTGATCCTCAAGTGCCGCTCATACCTGGCGTCCTCTATTTAACCTTTGACGATCAGAAAAATGCAATTGACTATGTCGTGATCGATACCTTCAATGAAAATAAAGCATTTCAAAGTAGTCTAGCAATTGACGCGCTCACCCATAATCAAGAGCATCTCAAAACATTGCTAACAATTATTTTTAAACACAAAGATAACACAGCATTAAACAATTATTTCCGCTATGACACTTTAGCTATAACGAATGCCCGTAAGCATACCTCCACTGGCGTTCTGCGACCCTCAGCTATAAAATGCCTTAATGCTCTCGAGATACCTAATAATACAGGCATTTTAACGTCAAATTTGATCAAACATCTCCGTAAAAATGGCGTGCGCTTTTTAACTCCTACTTTGAGTAAGAAGATTCAAAACTTCTTAGATTCTCCTCCATGGAGTTCCCAGAGAAAGAGACCTGCAGAGTTACCTGAGAGCCGAATTAACCCACTCATCTTTTCGGACGCAATTGCTTCAATTCCTAATTTATCTTTATCTCAATTGAATATTCATGAGCCACCCAATCAAAAAGGACATATTAGTCAAAATAATATCAACCCCAGATAATAATTAATTGATGTTCTTTTGCCATAATTCATGTGGCGTAGTATAAGGTGTATGGCAATCATTGGAAGGAAAGGAAGCGGCGGTGTTGCAAAAAATGGTTTGAGCTATACTGCTTTAATTTATCAAGCATCGCATGATCACTAAACAACCGTCTGCTTTTAAGTGGCGCCATTTTCATGGTGAGATTATTCTTCAATGTGTACGCTGGTATTGCAAATACGGTATTAGCTATCGTGACTTAGAAGAAATGATGGCAGAGCGGGGTTTGGCCATTGACCATACAAGCCTTTATCGTTGGGTGCAGTACTATGCCCCTAAGTTAAAAAACCACTTAGACTGGTATAAAAAACGCTACGCTAGACGGTGGTTTCTAGATGAAACTTACATCAAAGTCAAAGGCCAATGGAAGTATCTCTATCGAGCAATTGATGAGCAGGGCAAGACGATTGATTTTTATTTATCTCACCGCCGAAACGCGAAAGCAGCTAAACGTTTCTTGAATAAGCTAATAAAAAATAATCCGGCGTGTGATGTCAGTAAAATTAATACGGACAAAAACCAAACCTACACTCAAGCAATCCGTGAATTAAAACAAGAGAAGAAGCTATCTTCGCGGGTCAAGCATTGTCAAATTAAATATCTGAATAACCGACTCGAATCCGATCATGGAAAGCTTAAACGGTTGATCAATCCAACCCTAGGATTTAAATCCATGAAAACCGCTTATGCCACGATTAAGGGTTTTGAAATTATACGTATGTTTAAAAAAGGGCAATTTAATCGTTGGCTTTATGGCAACAGAACGGAGGTTTCATTTATTAATCAGCTTTTGGGATCTATGCCTAAGCTCTAAGCAAAAATTAGATCCTCCCATCTTTTTTAATTTTTGCAACAGCTCTCTTTTCGTTCCAATGATTGTCACACCCCAAATAGCCCGCACCGTTCTTAGAGGGCTGCTCTTTAGCAATGGGGAGTGGCTACTCGACTATTATCTTTATCTGGAGTGTTTTGGTAAGTTTTCTATCTACAAATTATTTAAAATTATATTGAAGCTCAGTTTGGTGTATATCATTGGAAAGAGGAGTGTCTGAATTAAAAAAATGTTGAGATTGATAACCTGCAGGTGTTTCACCAAAATAGCTATCTACATAGAGTAATTCTTGAATAGGTTTTTTATTAATAAGATCAGGAGCTTCAGAATTTAAAGATATAGATGGTAATTCAGAAACTTTGTTTCTTAGCTTTGGAGAAAAAAGACAATAGGGAGATCTAGCAAAGGCATCAATATCTTCACCTATGAATTTACTAGGAGTTTCAGAATGGTTATTTGTAATTTTTTTTTCTAACGAATTATTTTCTTGCAGCCCAAAAAGCTTTTCTTTAAATAGATCATAAATCAAATTAAAATTAGCGATATATCTATTAAAGGTATTAGATGTAAATAAATCTGATTTATTAATGATCTCAGAATTGAAAAGGTCAAAAAAATTTGGTTCGTCAGATAAGTAACTATATACAGGATTTTCAACACTATTAATCTGAGGATTCACACTATTTTCATGATTTTTAATTTTTTTATACCCATTATTTTCTTCGCCAGTGCTAATTCTATTATAGGGAAGATTATATTTTTTCATAAAATTCAATTTACTAACTATAAAATTATTTTCATTTTTACCTAAATAGTCTAGCAAATTACGTTGGCTAAATTTCATACTTTTTTCATTTATAATTCTTTTTAATTCAGAGTAATCGTTATTTATATATAAGCTTATAAATTGCTGTTCATTATTTTTTTCTTTTAAATTACTTAATATAGTGTGAGCTTCTTGTGGTATTTTTTCTAAATCAAACTTTTGAAGTAAGATTTTTCCATTTTTTGCCAAACTTTTAAATTTTCTATAACTAGAAGGTTTCAACTTAAAAAATTCCGCAATGTCAACTTCACTATAATTTATATATTTACTTTCTAAATCACTCATTATTTTTTTAGCAAACCCTTTATTATGTAAGAGATCAAGCTTTTCAAATACAGATTTCTTTTTATACTCTACAATTGTATTTTGGATTTCTTCAGATAAATATTTAATAAGCCCTTTATTTTTAGTAATTAAAAAATCGTTTTGTATTTTTTCTTTAATTTTCGGGACTGTAAGATTAAACAGAGAAGCTAATCTACTAATAGATTTAGCTTTAACTATTTCTCTAATTTCATCCGGCGTTATGAAAGTATTCAATTTGAATTTAGTGGGAATAGGATTCGGAATTTTAGTTTCTATATCTATAAAAATTTGTTCCAGAGATTTTTTTTCCTTCATATTGTTGTAACCCGAAAATTAACAAGTACAATATATTATGGCTATATTCATAATATTGTCAAATTGGTTAATTTCTTGTCACCATCAATCAAAACATTCAACCATAGAAAACCAGTCTTTATTAGTCACACTTGATATTCCTTTAACGGGAAGCGTCACGTTATTTTTGAGGGGTGTCAAAAGACATTTTTGCCTTATTTTAGGCGCAAAGCATTTCTGAAAAAGCACTATTCCAATGGACAAAAGCTTTTTTAAGATTGAATTTTCTAATACAAGCAGGATGCTTATAACGACCGACGTCCACTGAGAGAAAGTTACGGGTGACACTCGGTTTTTTGTCCCGTAGAAACGGATTTCATTTTAATCCAAGATTTTTCCCTGCGTCCAATCGGGAGATGGCTGTTTTCAGCACGGTTGTTTAGTCTTTTGTGACTACGATGTATCCTGTTGGGAGCTAGTGTTTTAATCGGCTTAAGGTAACTTCTTAATTTATCAGTGACAATCACTCGAGGCGCAGGACGTGTTCCTAAGGCTGTTGCAAAAATTAAAAAAGATGGGAGGATCTAATTTTTGCTTAGAGCTTAGGCATAGATCCCAAAAAGCTGATTAATAAATGAAACCTCCGTTCTGTTGCCATAAAGCCAACGATTAAATTGCCCTTTTTTAAACATACGCATAATTTCAAAACCCTTAATCGTGGCATAAGCAATTTTCATCGATTTAAATCCTAGGGTTGGATTGATCAACCGTTTAAGCTTTCCATGATCGGATTCGAGTCGATTATTTCGATATTTAATTTGACAATACTTTACCACCGAAGATAACTTCTTGTCTTGCTTCAATGCTTGAATGGCTTGGGGATAGGTTGGATTTTTATCCGTATTAATCGTATGTAAATCAGAGGTTGGGTGACTCTTGATCAGCTTATGAAGAAAACGCTTCGCAGCTTTGGTATTGCGACGTGCGAAAGATAAAAGTCAATCGTATTACCCAGCTCATCAATGGCTCGATACAGATACTTCCACTGACCTTTCACTTTGATGTAAGTCTCATCAACAAACCAGCTTCTAGCGTGACGTTTCTTATACCAATCTA
>JACETI010000007.1 GCA_013911415.1 Legionella sp.
ATTTCACTTTAGCCCTTGCATCTAGCTCCCGAAGCAGATTTTTTAGGTTTTAAGGAATTACACGTAACTGATTGATTTTAAAGGTTTAATTTGGTGGGCCCACAAGGACTTGAACCTTGGACCAACGGATTATGAGTCCGCTGCTCTAACCAACTGAGCTATGGGCCCTACAAAACGGTATTTTAATCATTATATTCAAAGATTGCTATTATTTTCTTAATTCTTTGTGCGACTTTCTCTGATCTTAGATTGATAGTCAAAGTACTAGCATCAGACCTTACTTCATTCTATATTCCTCCTTCAGCATTTCTTGAGTTCATTTTTTAGTTCTTCAAAATCAATTGAGTGGAAAAAACGTTAACTCAAAAAATTTTGATTTAAGATCTATTAATTTTGCGCAGTATTCTATTAAGATACTTAATCGTCAAAATTATTGCTGATTGTTTATATGGAAAAGCTCACGCATCATGACTTATTACACTTAGGTTCCCTTTTAGGTTACAAAAGATTTGGCGAGGGTATATGCCAGGGCTTTTCGTGTATGTATACACAAGCTGTACTTGCTCATGAAGAAAAAATTTTTTTTGAGCGACTCCATTTTATTTCCTTTTATAAATCTAACTTTCTTGAGCTAAAAAAAGAAATAGAATCCGCCCAACAGAAAATCAAACGTGGGGAGCTTATTGATAAACACGAAGAGAAACTTCTGGATATACTTGCCTTTTTCGATGGCGTTGAACTTTATCTGTATCCAATGGGTCATAAGGATCTATTCAATGGACATACGGTTGTACAAGACAATTTAGATCTCATCTATGAACTTGCAAAATCTAGTAAATTATCAACAAGTGACTTGCATGTTGTATTAAATAAGCCATACGTCTTCGAAAAAAAAACGTTATACAAGTACTTACTGGACTTAGGCAACATGCTATCGCAAGTAGATAACCCTCTGCCCATTATCTTAAGAAGTTACTCCCACACCGTTTCATTAAAATATGACAAAACAACTAAACATTGGAAGTATATTGATACCAATGACTTTGGACGATACCCACAACATCATTTATATTCTCGTGAGCTCACCGAAGAAAAGTTAGCCGATAGTATTTTTCAATCGCTTAGCATGAACGATGTATATGCTGTTTTAGAATTTGTGGTCAGCACTAATACCTCTCTTCCTGTTTCTTTCACCACATCCGTCGCGAAGCTTGATGCCCGCTATCCTATCCACCCGCCTCAAGCCTCTACGTATGATGAAAAAGAAGCGGGCTTACTCTATCTTGCTAGTCGCTGTGGTAATCTTGCGGCTGTGCAAACGTTATTGAAGCAATTTGATGTTGAAATCAACCATCTTACAAATGATGGTTTCTCGGCTCTTTATACTGCTTGTACGGGTAACCATTCTGAGATCGTTGATGCTCTTTTAAAAAATCGTCGCCTTAAAATTAATTTACCAAACCCGCAAGGGCAAACGCCGCTTCATATTGCATGCATTTGTAATCATTTTGATATCGTTAGTACGCTTTTAAGGCATCCCGACATCAACGTTAATTTTGTCGATGACGATGGACTTAGCGCGCTTCATTCGGCAGTCAATAGTGGTTCTTTAGAGAGTACAAAAAAATTGTTGCAACATCCAGGTATCAACGTTAATTTAGCTGCAGCAAACGGTTTTACTCCGCTTTTCATCGCTTGTATGTTTCAACACTGTGCAGTTGTAGAAGCCTTATTAAAATGCACTTCTATTAACGTTAATCAGACTTCAGATGGAATGACACCGTTATTTATTGCCTGCCGTGATGGTTTATTGGATATTGTTACCGCGCTATTGAAGCATCCATCACTCGATATTAATGCAATCAATTCCATAGGTGAAACAGCGCTTTTCATCGCGTGTAAGCAAGGCAATCTTCCGCTAGTGGAGACACTGTTAAAACACCCTAAAATTAAGCTGAATTTAAAAACAAGTGAGGGTCTTACCCCTTTGCAAGTTGCCTCTAAAAATGGGCATCTTGAAGTGGTTAAATGCTTATTAAATCAACCCGCTCTTGGTATCAACCATGCAGATCGCTACGGCGAAGCATCACTCTTTTCTGCCTGTTCAATGGGTAACTTAGACATTGTAAATGCTTTACTTACGCATCCGCGTATTCGCATTAATCAGAAAAACAATAAGCAACTCACTCCCCTGTTAGTTGCATGCAAGAATGGGCATACAGCGGTTGTTAATGCTCTATCGCCCTATCTGACGCTTCAAATAAACATGACGGATCAGTACGGTAATAGCTCGCTCTACTATGCTTGTCAGCGAGGTTCTTGGGAAATGGTCGATATCTTGTTAAAACATCGCCAGCTCGATATTAATCAATCTAATCACGAGGGTGTAACTCCTTTTGCACTTGCCTGTAGTAAGGGCAATACCGAAATTATTGAGGCGCTTTTAAAAACTAAAAAAATTGACTTGTCTCAAAAAAATGCCAAAGGAAATACAGCGCTGCATCTTGCTTGCTTTGCGCTGCCAAATACTCACGGCAAAGAAAAATTATTCGAATTACTTTTGAGTAATGGATGTCGGCTTAGTGAGAAAAATGCATTGGATCTAACGGCCTTAGATCTTGCCATTATTCAAAACAACAAAACGGCCATCTCTACATTATTAGCATTTGCTAAAAAAGAGAACATTGATTTGAATACCCTTCTTTCCCCCACGACATTAAAGAATATTGCATCACGTCCCTATGATTTTAAAAACTTTCCTGATATTGATGCATTACGCCGCTCTTCCCTAAGGTGTGTCGCTTCCTTAAAGAAAGAAAGATACGTTGAATGGGCAGCTTTACCCCGATTTCATTTTCTGGGTAAAAAAACAACACAGCCCATATCTCTTGGATTGTGTGACGAGAAAATATCACCTTTTGTTAAATAAGGAACCGGTTGCCTTTGTCATATCTATCGATCTTCTAGACAGGATCGATAGATAAATAAGGATGATAATAGGAGAAGCTCAAAAGGGTGAGCCAACACTCGCTAGAAGAACGATTAAACTTTATAAGTTCAATCAAAAGTCAGTACATCTTCAAAACCAAAGCGCCGCAAATCATTTATACGGCGAGGAAATAAAATACCATCGAGGTGGTCGCATTCATGCTGTACCACTCTCGCGTGGAAGCCATCAACAACGCGTTCAATTTCTTCACCTTCTGGCGTTAAACCACTGTATTGAATTTTATCATATCGAGGAACTACCCCCCGTAAGCCTGGAACACTTAAACACCCCTCCCAACCGTCAACTTTAACCTCAGATAAAATTTTTATCACAGGATTAATGACCACGGTAAAGGGAATGGGTTGCATCTCTGGGTAGCGATCGCTTTTTTCAAAGCCAAACATGATCACCCGTAGGTTGGAACCTATTTGCGGAGCGGCTATGCCAACTCCCTTTGTTGCATGCATGGTATCTTGCATGTCTTGGAGTAGTTCTTTCAATCCGGGATAGTTTAAACCCTGTTGTTTAAAATTTTCGAGAGGCAACGAGGGAGACAATAGCGCCGTATTACCCATCTTCACAACCTGTTTTATTGCCATAAATATTCCCTTTTTCCCTTGCTAATAAACGTGTCTAGTTATCTAAAAAAGCCATCCCTTGGTTACTGTAAATAACGGCCTACGAAGTCAGCGTAAGTTCCCTTGTAACTGATCACACCTTTTTTTACATCAAAATATACAATTCGATTTGCAATTTTTTCGATAAAATGGCGATTATGACTCACAAAGATGACTGTTCCCTTATAGGCAACCAGCGCATCTGCAAGTGCTTCAATGGTTTCTAAATCCATATGATTGGTCGGTTCATCGAGAATGAGTACGTTGGGCGACTCCAATATAATCTTTGCTAAAAGCAGTCGAGCAGCTTCTCCTCCACTCAGCGATAGAATATCTTTATGAACGTCGTCTTTAACGAATAGCATTTGTCCCAATACTTTACGCACTTGTTGTTCTGTGACACCCGACACTTCTTCACTTAACCAATGCAAGACCGTTGCGGATCGATTGAGTAGTTCATGATGATCTTGCGAGAAATAACTAATCTGTACTTCATGTCCCAAAATGACTTCGCCGGTATCACTGGGCAGCATGCCGGTTAGAATTTTCATTAACGTTGATTTACCAATCCCATTAACCCCTGTGACCGCTATTTTTTCACCCCTATCTACCTTGAAATCTAACTGCTTAAACAGTAGCTTTTCTTTAAATGCTTTACTTAGGCCCTCGGCTTTAATAACGTGCTTACCCGATATTTTCTTGGGAGCGAACTGAAAATAGGGTGAAATGCGTGAAGAGTGTTTAACGTCTGGTATTTCCACCTTTTCGATCATTTTCATTCTGGATCGAGCCTGTGCAGCCTTAGAAGCTTTAGCTTTAAATTTATCCACAAATTTTTGCATTTCTGCAATCTTAGACTCTGCTGCTTTTTTCTCTACATTTCTTTGCGCTTCAATTTCAGCTTTTTCCTCTAGAAATCGTTGATAATTACCTCGGTATTGACGAATCTCTCCGTAATCAAGATCAAGGATAAAATTTGATAAATTATTAATGAAATCAACATCATGCGAAATGAAAATTACCAGCCCTTTGTAGGTATTTTTTAAATATGTTTCTAACCAACGAATTGAAAGAATATCAAGGTGGTTAGTAGGTTCATCCAATAGTAAAATTGCCGGATTTTGAAATAAAGTCTGAGCCAGTAAAACACGTAACTTATAACCACCTGATAATGCTTTTAGGGGTTTGTTTAGATAATCTTTTGCAATACCTAATCCCAAAAGAATCGTTTCTATTTCAGGCTCTGCTGAATAACCCTCATGATGCATAATGATTTCTTCTAAGACAGCTAAGCGAAAACCGTCTTGATCAGTCCAAGTGTCCCTTGCCAGTAAAGCATCACGTTCTTGAAACGCCTCCCATAAAGCCGGTTTTCCTTGTAAAACAATATCTTTAATAAGGGTATCTTCATATCGAAATTGATCTTGTTTAAGCCAACCGATAGTAGCATCTTTAGGAATAATTACCTCTCCTGAGGTAACCTCTTCTTCGCCAGTAATGAGGCGAAAAAAAGTGGATTTACCGCAACCGTTTGCGCCGACAAGTGCATAGCATTCACCTGCGTTCAAATTTAGATTAACATCATAAAAAAGTAGGCGTTGCCCGTAGGCCATACCGAGTTGATTTAATGCAATCATGCACTTACCTCAAGCAAAACGTTTTGCTTATGGTATCGTTGTTTAGCGTTAAATACGAGTCCTGACTTTGGTTAAACCCTCGCAATTAACTTTCAAATCTTTTAGGAACGATAAGAGTCTTAATGATTAATTAATAAACTTTTGGTATAATATTTGCATTATTTACTTTAACTTTTCCGAGTCCACATCATGGCAAATACACGGATCCTTTTTATAATACCGAGCACCGCGCACCCGCGCTACCATTTAATGGTCAAGCTTTATGATGCCCTTGTAAGTCATCGTTTAACCAAGCTTCACCACTTTGATTTTTTATTGGCAACACCTGAAATGCCCCTAGTTACGTCTGAATCAAATGACCAACAGAATATAAATGATAGTCAAATAATCCCAATTGAAACCATAAAAGATCAAAGTGATGAGCAAATAACACTAAATAACGGCTCTCACTATTCTCTAGAAAAGCTTGAACAATTAAAAAACAACATTGATCAAGTGATTTTTGTTGATTCCTATGACCAACTTAATTCGATTGAAGCTAAAAACACATTGGATATCATCACTAATTTTTTAGCTTTTCCCAACAAAACCCAGCGCTTACCTGTAATCTATCTCGTTGATCGGTTAGAAAATCACACTATTCGATCGGGGCTGAATCAAAATTCTTTCACAAAAATCTTCTATCAAGAAGGTGAAGCTGTTAAAGCTACTGAAGAGGTATCTCAACAAGAAGGTAAAACTACTGCAGATAAGGCGGTTGAAGCTACTGTGAGCTTATTTCAGCAAGTGAAAATCAGTGGATTACCCACAGCACTGCTTACTGCTATTATCGAATTAAAGCGTTCCTCCCAACAAAATAGCATCCCTACCTTTATCAACTCAAAAAACAGTCAGCTTTTCTCTAAGATATTTCCTAATAATGAGATCTTTATTCCTGATCATTATACAAAACTAACACCTTGGCAAAAAATTTCCCCTTATAAATTAAGAAACATGCAAAGTTGGATTGAAGACTGGGAAAAAAAAGGGCCTGAGGCTTGCATTGGTTTAATACTCGAAAGTGCTGAAAGTGCTGGTAAACGCCTTTTAACAAATTATAAAAACGTACTTGAATTTATTTTGTCACTCTCAAACCCAGAGGCATTACTAACCACGCTTTACATGTCGGAAAAAAAGAACTATCAAAAGCTTTCATGGATGTTACTACGTGCAGCATTGAGTGGCACCCTAGAGCACCAGACATCAGCAACTTTTCTCACGAAGCTACCTGGCCCTTGCGTTGAAAACTTTTTTAAACATGGGAGAAAAAAATTTACAGACTTCTGCGCTGAGCCCCTTCCTTTCAATATGCAACATTTAGTTATGTTTCTGACAAAAGCAGGAAAAGTATTGGAACTACTTGATGAAATTTATGAAAAAATTGCTAAATGCGGGGTGTTTAAAGAACCCAAAAAAGATTTTTTAGAGCCTTTACTGATAGAGGCCATATCTAGAAGAGCAGGCAATTTACTTCAACAGTTGATTGCGTTTGTTCCAAAACATCTTGCTAATGAAGCGCATTTTATTCTTAATTGTATTATGGAAAAAAATGAAGTTCAGATCTCGGACTTATTGTTCTTTTTTTCTCTCTTTAAAGATCCTAAAAATTCTTTAGAACCTGCGTTTCATTTTGTTACCTGTCCTAAGACCGGACAGTTTTTACTTCGTGTTCTAAAGGGAATGCTAGAAGAACCGGAAAATGAGACAGCCCATCAACTGATGGACCTTTTTCTCTGTGAATATAGCACATCGGCTAGCTGTGATAATAAGCCAACGGACAACACTTATTTAGGATATTTCTTTGAAAAATTTGATCAAAACAATATTTTGCAGAACAAAATGGATTTATTTTTGAATGGTCGAGCGAAAACCATATTGGAAGGTTATATAAAAAGCAAATGTACCCTTAATGGGCTTGAAAGATACACTAACCTTATGACTGCGTGTAACATCGAAATGCCCCGAGATGCATTCATTGGTGCACTTTTAAAGCATGGACAGATCAATGCTCAGCGTTGCAAGAAGGATAAGAAGATCCTCAACAACAGTGATCTACATCAGGCTATTAAAAAAGCATTAGAAAAATTTGAAATCAAGTTTGATCTAGAAAACAATTCGCCTGGCTCTGAAAAACTTGCCCACTATGCAGCTGCCCTTAAGGCGTATGAGCAATCTCAGAAAACCATGCAAGCCAATGAGACAGACATTAAATCTAGCTACCTGGGTGCCCCAGGTATGCGTTAATAGTCGGCATGTCCTGGTGTTCGCGGGAAAGGGATAACATCGCGAACATTCGGTATACCTGTCACATAATTAATGAGACGTTCAAATCCTAGGCCAAAGCCGGCATGGGGGACAGTACCATAACGTCGTAAATCCCGATACCAATTGTAGGCTTCTTTTTCGAGTTGTGCTTCTTCAATACGCTGATCTAAAATATCCAAACGTTCTTCACGTTGACTACCGCCAATGATTTCTCCAATCCCTGGTGCGAGCAGATCCATGGCAGCCACGGTGCGATTATCGTCGTTCAAGCGCATGTAGAACCCTTTAATTTCCTTCGGATAATCCGTAATGATGACTGGTGATTGACAGAGTTCTTCTGCAATGTAACGCTCATGTTCTGACTGAAGATCTGTACCCCAAGCTACCGGGTATTGGAATGTTCGTTTGGCTTTGCTGAGCGCTTGGATTGCATCGGTATAACTCATGATTTCGCAGGGTGTGTCAATCAAATGTTTTAACCGATCAATACATCCTGGCGAAACAAACTGATTTAAAAAGTGCATGTCGTCTTCGCGACGTTCCAAGACACTTTGACACAAATAGCGAAGCATCTCTTGGCTTAAAATACAGATATCTGACAGATTAGCAAAGGCTAATTCCGGCTCGACCATCCAGAATTCCGCCAAGTGACGGCTTGTATTTGAATTCTCCGCCCTAAAAGTCGGACCGAAGGTGTAAACCTTTGACATTGCCATGCAGTAAGTTTCGACATTCAATTGGCCTGAAACGGTTAAGAAGGTTTCGCGGCCAAAAAAATCTTTCGTAAAATCGATTCGATTGTCTTGGGTTTTAGGTAAATTGCAGAGATCAAGTGTGCTAACGCGAAACATCTCCCCCGCGCCCTCACAATCACTGCTAGTAATAATGGGCGTATGGATCCAGAAAAAACCTTTTTCATCAAAGAAACGGTGGATGGCTTGAGCCAAACAATGTCGTATTCGTGTTACAGCGCCAATAGTATTGGTTCGTGGACGTAAATGTGCCACTTCTCTTAAAAATTCAAGCGTGTGTCTTTTCGCTTGTATAGGATAACTTTCAGGATGATCGACCCAACCAACCACTTCTAATTCTGTCACTTGCAGTTCAAAGGTTTGACCTTTCCCAAGTGAAGGGGTCAGTTCTCCCGTTGCTTTCACTGCGCAACCCGCTGTTAGCTTTAGAATTTCGTCCTGATAATTGACTAACGATTGAGGTGCTATCAATTGCAAGGGAGCAAAACAAGAACCATCATGTAAGCTAATAAATGATAAACCAGCTTTAGAGTCACGGCGCGTTTTTACCCATCCCTGCACCGTCACTTGATGGTTAGCAAGGCTAGGGTTCTCTAAACATTCTTTAATACTATGTATTGTTGTCATAATTCTACACCAGGTGCTGCATCTCTAAATGCCTTCAATGTCAAACAATGCGCGTTGATGGCAGATAATCGAGGATAGGGTTCCAGCGAAAATCCAAAACGTACTGCATTATAAATTTGAGGAATCAAACAAATATCGGCTAATGTTACAGAATCCCCATCGCAAAAAGGCGCCATTTGTGGCTTAGTTTTTAACTTACGCTCTAAGGCATTAAAGCCTTCTGTTAGCCAGTGATGATACCACTTTTGAATCGTTTCTTCTTCTGCCGATAGATGTGTTTTCAAATAGGTTAAGCTGCGCAAATTATTCAGTGGATGAATCTCACAGGCAATCATCAAAGCCATGCTTCGAACGTTTGCTTTAGCCAGTGGATCAGCTGGTAGCAGCGGTGGATTAGGGTGCACTTCCTCCAAATATTCGATAATAGCCAAGGATTGATTGAGATAATTGGTTTGCCCAGCTTCCTCAATTGCTAATGTTGGCACTAATCCTTGTGGATTGATTGCTAAATAGGAAGGCAAACGATGCTGCCCCCCTTCTTTAACGAGGTGGATAGATAGTTTCTCGTAAAGAAGCCCTTTCCATGCTAGAGCAATACGAACGCGGTAACTGGCGCTGGAACGAAAATAATCGTAGAGGGTTAACATGGGCCCTCGTAGCGCTTCACGGTTTGATCGATCGCACCGAAGAGCGACTCACCTTTTTTATTCAGCATTTCAATACGAACGGTGTCTCCGAAAGCCATGAAGGGTGTTTCAGGGGTGCCCTTATCAATGGTTTCGAGCATTCTTTTTTCCGCGATACATGAGGATCCTAAACTTCGATCACAATTTGAAACAGTGCCCGAGCCAACGATTGTACCCGCAGACAATGCACGCGTTTTAGCCGCATGGGCGATGAGCATTGGAAACGAGAAAGTCATGTCAACCCCAGCATTTGGCTTGCCAAACAACTCCTCATTTAAAAAACTCAGCAAGGGAAGATGAACCCGCTCTCCATCCCAAGCATCTTCAAGTTCATCAGGTGTAATCGCCACCGGCGAAAAGCTGCTGGAGGGTTTTGACTGAAAAAACCCAAAACCTTTCGCTAATTCTCCCGGAATTAAATGACGGAGTGAAACGTCGTTTACCAGCATAAAAAGACGTATATGTTTAGCTGCTTCTGTCGCTGTTACCCCCATAGGTACCCTATCAGTGACAACGGCGACCTCTGCTTCAAAGTCGATACCGTAGGCTACATCTGCAACCAATATCGGTTCGCGAGGTGCTAAGAATTGATCGGATCCCCCCTGATACATCAATGGATTAGTCCAAAAATCGGCTGGCATTTCTGCACCACGGGCTTTTCTAACCAATTCGACATGGTTAACATAGGCACTGCCGTCAGCCCATTGAAAAGCGCGTGGCAGCGGTGAAACCATTTGCATCGGGTCAAATATAAAGCTATCTGCAACCTCCCCTTGATTTAAGGCTTGATAGGCTGCTTTTAAGGGTGCTTCCACCATATGCCAATGATCCAGCGCCCATTGTAAGGTTTTGGCAATGTGAGGTACTTGTATAGCTTTCATAAGCTTACGATCCACTACGCATAGGATACCATCGAAGCTACCCTCTGCTTTTAAGCTTGCCAGTTTCATTATAAACCTTCAGGCAATGAGGATGATTCTGTCTTCGCAAGAACACCTCGTTTTAGTTGATCACGTTCAATGGCTTCGAATAACGCTTGAAAGTTGCCTTCACCAAATCCTTCGTTACCACGTCGTTGAATGATTTCAAAAAAAACAGGGCCAAAAAGATTTTCTGTAAAGATTTGTAAAAGTAGACCTGCTTTAGGCGTAATCTCTCCGTCAATAAGAATACGTTCTTCGTTAAGTTTAGCCAGGGGTTCTTTATGCCAAGGGATGCGAGCTTCAATCATTTCATAGTATGTATCTGGCACCTCTAAAAATCGAACGCCTTGTTCCCTTAAACCATGGACGGTTTGATAAATGTTATCTGTTCCAAGTGCAATGTGCTGGATGCCTTCGCCATGGTAATCCCGTAGAAATTCTTCGATTTGCGAAATATCATCTTTTGATTCGTTTAAAGGGATCTTAATTTTCCCGCATGGGCTTGATAAAGCGCGGCTTATCAAACCTGTCATCTGACCTTTGATATTAAAAAAACGAATTTCGTGAAAGTTAAAAATAGACGCATAAAATTCTGCCCATTTATCCATGTTGCCACGGTAAACATTATGCGTTAAATGATCGATATAAGTGAGACCAGCTCCCTCATGGGAAAGAGGTAATTTAGGTCTCGCCTTCCAATGGTGGGCAAACGGCTGGTCACTTTCATCCACAAAATAAATAACACTGCCACCGATTGCTTGAATACCAAGTAAGCCATGATGTGCATGTTCACAATCTTCAAAGGGTTGTGCACCATGATTTAAAGCATGTTGATAGGCACGTTGTGCGTTCTTGACCCGAAATCCCATTGCACAGGCACCCGCGCCATGCACGGCTGCATGCTCTGCCGCTTGGGTCTTTGAGGCACCATTGACAATAAACTGAATGCCTCCTTGCTGATAAAGACTGATATCTTCTGTTAGATGGGTGGCTGTTAGATAAAATCCCATCTGATCAAATTGCTTTTTTAGAAACGTTGCGTCGGGTGCAGAAAACTCTAAAAAGGCAAACCCATCGCAGCCACAGGGATTATATTCCTTATCGTGATTCATATCCTTAGCTCCTTTGTAGCGATTTTGGTAATCCCCAAAAATTACCTATTAACGCTCATTAAACATCCGTTTTTTTTGAATCAGAAATAAACCATCAGCAATAGAAACAAGCGAGACATCGACACGTTTGTCCTGCTTGATATATTCATTGAGTCGTCGAATTTCAAGTGTTTTTTGATTGGTATCTGTCGGATCAATGACTTGCCCTTCCCAAAGTACATTGTCAATAGCAATCATTCCGTTCGTACTTAATAAGGTCAATGCCAGCTCATAATATTGGCAATAATTTGCTTTGTCGGCATCAATAAAAATGAAATCAAAAGAAGATGCGTAGCCTTCATGCAATAAATTTTTTAGCGTCGTTAAAGCAGGTCCCAGCCTCAGCTGAATTTTTTTATCTTGTTTAGCTCTTTGCCAAAAAGCAGTGGCCATTGCCGTAGAGTCTTCGCTAATATCGCAAGTAACGACTCGACCATCTTCGGGCAGAGCCAGCGCCATTGCAAGAGCGCTATAACCTGTGAAGGTACCCAATTCCAGGACTGTTTTTGCACCAATTAAACGAATAAGAAATTGCATAAATTGCCCTTGATCCGGGGCAATCTGCATTTGCGCAGCAGGTAGTGCCGCTGTTTCTTTACGTAATGCCTGTAACGTTGGATCTTCGCGAAGTGAAACATCCAAGAGATAATCGTATAAAGCAGGACTTAACGTTAAATTTTTCATCGTTGCTCAGCAAGTTTCTCCGCAGCCATCGCATCTGCGATTTCATTGGTTGGGCAATTTTCAAGTTGAGAGCGCCTGAAAATTTCTTGCAAGGAATTTGAAATACCTTCAAGTTGTGACGCTAACTCACCGGGAAGTTTCAAATATTGGCTCGCAGCAAAAATTAATCCGCCTGCGTTAATTACATAATCAGGGGCATAAAGAATGCCTTTTTCATGTAGCATCTGACCATGGTAAGTGTGCGCCAATTGGTTATTCGCAGAACCAGCAACAATAGTAGTTTGCAATTGAGGAATGGTTTGATCATTTAAGATCCCACCCAATGCACAAGGTGCAAATACGTCGCAAGCAATCGTGTGGATATGCTCTGAAGGAACCGGGATAGCACCAAAGGTCTTAACAGCTTGATCGACCCGCTCAGGATTGATATCGGATACCGATAATCGCACACCTAAAGCATGCAGATATTCGGCTAATACATAACCAACATGACCCAACCCCTGTATAGCAACGTGCAAACCATTTAAGCTATCTTTACCCAGTTTGAAGGCAGTAGCCACTTCAATCCCTTTCAATACACCCATAGCCGTGTGTGGTGATGGATCGCCACCATATCGTGATAAACTTGCAACGTAAGGCGTATGTTGTGCAATGATATCCATGTCACTTAATTGGGTGCCACTGTCTAAAGCAGTGATATAACGACCTCCGAGTTCATTAACGAATTTGCCGAAGGCATGCAAATATCCTGCGCGATAATAGGGTTCAGGTGGCCGAATAATCACCGCCTTGCCTCCACCGAGGGGTAAATTAACGGAAGCTGCTTTATAGCTCATGCCACGTGCTAACCGCATTGCATCGTACAAAGCGCTAAACGAATTCGGATATTCAATAAAGCGACACCCACCCAGCGCAGGACCAAGTTTTGTACTATGAATCGCGATGATAGCTTTCATACCGGTAGCTTGATCGACGCGAAAATGCAAATCGCCAAAACCATGCGCTAAAGCATAATCTAAAAAATTTTCTTCCGTAATAGCAGGCATCTGTAAATCAATCATCATAATTATGCACTCCTAAAAAAAACTATTCAGGAACGTATCCAGCAGGTTTGTCTGATCCCTGTCCGAAAAGATACTTATCCATCTCCGTCTGTAAAAACTCACGTGCCTTTGGATCAACTAAGCTCAAGCGATATTCGTTAATCAACATTGTCTGGTGGGCTAACCACATTTGCCAAGCTTCTTTAGAGATATGCTCAAAAATTTTTACCCCCAATGGCCCAGGAAAAGGGGGCTTTTCAAAGCCTTCTTTCTCTGCATTTAATTTCACACATAAAATTTGTCTTGACATCATTTTCTCTTCTTACACTTGTTACACTAGGGGCAATAAAAAGTGTGTGTTAGTCGTTCAGCTAAGCCCTCGTTAAGATCGCTTAGCCGATATGTTTATACCAATTTGTCTAATCAACTTAGTGAGTGAGTACGATTACATATTAACGTAATGAGGCCCACCGCCTCCTTCAGGCGCAGTCCAAATAATGTTCTGGCGCGGATCTTTAATATCACAAGTCTTACAATGAATGCAATTCGCTGCATTGATCTGCAGTCTTACGTTATCACCTTCAGGAATAATTTCATAAACTTTTGCAGGGCAATAGCGTGTTTCGGGTGATGCATATTGTTGGTAGTTAACTTCGATTGCAAGGTTTGGATTATGTAACTTTAAGTGACAGGGTTGATTTTCTTCATGATGGGTATTGGTTAAATACACCGATGAAAGCTTATCAAAAGTAAGCATCCCATCGGGAACCGGATAGTTAATTTTCTTGGCCTGAGAAGCTAATTGTAAAGATGCATGATCGATAGCGTGCTGAAGAGTCCATGGTGAACGACCGTGGGTAATGTAGGTTTCAAAGGCAGCATTTGCAAGTCCCACCCATAAACCATGCCTAAACCCAGGGCGAACGTTTCTCACATAATACAATTCTTTCGCAAGCCAAGATTGTTTTAACTTTTCTGGATATTTTTTTAACTCAATCGGAGCATCCGCCTCTTTCTCTAATTGAGTTAATGCTTCAAAACAGGCCTCTGCAGCAAGCATTCCGGAATGCATAGCGGTATGGACGCCCTTAATTTTAGGTACGTTTAAGAAACCTGCTGCATCGCCAATTAAAGCGCCACCTGGAAAAGTGAGTTTTGGTATGGATTGCCAACCACCTTCATTCAATGCTCTCGCACCGTAGCTTATCCGCTCTCCCTCTTTCAAAAGATTTGACAACAACGGGTGGGTTTTTAGGCGTTGCATTTCTTCAAAAGGATCTAGCCAGGGATTTTGATAATCGAGGCCCACAACCAATCCAACCGAAACGCGCTCTTCGGAGAAATGATAGATAAATGAGCCACCATAGGTGTGCCTATTAAGCGGCCAACCAATTGTATGGGTCACACTTCCGAGTTGATGATGCTTAGGTGAAATTTGCCATATTTCTTTGATACCTAGCGCGTAGGTTTGTGGTTGGACATTATCACGTAAATAAAAACGTCGCATTAAACTTTCGCTTAATTGCCCACGACATCCTTCTGCGAAGAGCGTTTGTTTGGCATGCAAATGCATGCCTGGTTGATAGTGGGCTGTTTTATGGCCGGCTTTATCTACACCGACCTCTCCGGTCGAAACACCCAACACTTGACCTTCTGTATTATAAAGAATATTTGTCGCAGGAAATCCTGGATAAATTTCGCAACCTAATGCCTCTGCTTGTGCTGCTAAAAACTCACATAATGCGCCTAGACTGATAATGTAATTGCCATGATTACGCATGGGTTTCGGCGTTGGTAGACGATAAGCATGCCGTTTGGTCAACCAATAAAACTTATCTTCTTTAACCTCTGTATCCAGCGGTGCCTCTTGCCAAGAAGTTGGTAAAAGTGTTTGTAGACTGCGAGGTTCTAAAACTGCGCCGGAAAGAATATGAGCGCCTACTTGCGCGCCCTTCTCCAAAATACACACTCGAAGGGATTGATTCGCTTGTGCAGCTAATTGCTGTATTTTAATTGCAGCAGATAAGCCTGCAGGCCCTGCTCCAACGATGATCACATCATATTCCATCACTTCATGTTGCACGCAAACTCCTTGCTTATAACGTATTATCAAAGGGTGAGAATTGCTGAATAATGATCGCTTTTCTTATCGTTAAGATCAAGGTATCCTTTTACTGATGCAGAAATTAATGCGTGAATTCTACGATCGCGATACCGTAGAAGTAGCAAAAGACCTTCTAGGAAAGTTTTTGATTCGAGAGGCCCCTTTCGGACGCCAGATCGGTCGAATCGTTGAGGTAGAAGCCTACACAGGCTCACATGATTTAGCCTGTCATACATCAAAAGGCCTGACACCCCGTACCCAAGTGATGTTTGGTCCTCCGGGCTATGCATACGTTTATTTAATCTATGGTTTACATTATTGCTTGAACGTAGTTACAGAAAACCAAGGTAAAGGTTGTGCCGTATTACTTCGTGCACTAGAACCCATTCAAAATATATCCACACGCACTCAAGGCCCTGGGCTTTTATGTAAAGCATTAAGCATTGATAAATCTTTCAACGGTCATGATTTTTTAAGTGACACACTTTTTATTGCAGACGATCTTACAGCCCATAACGACAGGCCCATCGTTGTAAGCCGCCCCCGAATCGGGGTTGCTTATGCTAAAGAATGGGCAGATAAACTATTAAGATTTTACTTGAAAGATAATCCCTTTGTGTCTAAACGATAGGCCTCTGACGTCCTTTAGATGTTATTTTGTTCTCAGTACTACAATTGTAATTTAAAAAAGTACTCCAATCATTAGGACCAATAGATTGAAATAATTCGCTAGCTTTATATTTTTCAAAAACAATAGTGACAAATAATTCAATAATGTAGCTTATATAGCTATGATTGAAGCTTATTTGGCTTCATAAGAAAATTATGTTAGATACCTCAATATTATTTTCTGAATATCGGCGACGTGTACTTGGTCTTTTACTGCTACATCCTGATGAGCGCTACCATGTCCGAGAGATTGCAAGATTAACAAGCACGACCGCAGGCACGCTTCATCGAGAACTATCCAAGCTTGCTAAGGCTAACGTACTATTACGCGAGATCAGTGGTAATCAAGTCTACTATCAAGCTAATCGTAATTTACCCATTTACCCAGAACTTACCAGCATTTTGAAAAAAACGTCTGGTTTGGTGGATGTTTTATTTAATTCGCTAGCACCATTAACTGAAAAAATCGAAGTGGCTTGCGTTTTTGGTTCGGTGGCAAAGGGAACTGAAAATCTGGGCTCTGATATCGATGTGCTCGTAATTGGCGACATCGATTTTACAGAAATAGCAACCACTCTTTATGCTGCTCAAATCAGTTTAAGACGAGAAATTAATCCAAAAATATATTCACGAGAACAATGGGACGAATGTTTACAAAAACAACAGCTCTTCATGCAAGAAATTTTAAATCATTCTAAGCTATTTATCATCGGGACTGAACATGACCTTGGATAATTTGATTGGTATCAGCCTGGAAAAGATAATACCTCAGTTAGATGCAATAAAACGACTTTTGCATGCTGCAGAATGCAATATTGTGGATTATTCAGGGGATATTGTTCCTGAGAGCACAGTAGAAACCTGTATTGTTCAAGCAGAAGCATTTTTAAGCAATTTTAAAAAACCGCTAAGAATTAATGAACTACCGAATAAGCCATAAAACACATCCGAAGTCAGAGGACCTCCAAGTATTAAATGACATCATACTGATTAAATCTTGAAAATAAGACATCGAAGAATGTTTTGTCTGTAAGTTATTCAAGCAGCCATGAAATGTTTTTTGTACTGAAAGAAGTTCTTATCGATTGAAAAACATCACATTGTCTGAAGATAATGGACTCAGCTCACTCCTTGATAATTACATGATTCTTCCTAAAAATCGGCAATCCTATCCAAATCGATTCAATTACAAAGGAAAGTTGATGAGGATGAAAAGATTGCGCCCAGCACAGAAAATCACATGTAAGCAATCCAATGCTTAGTTAAAAGAAGCATTGGATCTATAACATCAACTATTGCTTTAAAGCTTAGATGCTAAAATGCAGCGTTTTGTGAATTAAGCAGATGCTACTTGAGACAAAGATTTAACACGTGCAACAAGCCTGCTTTTAATTCGAGCAGCTTTATTTTTGTGTATTAACCCTTTTCCTGCTGCTTTATCAAGAATTGGTTGTGCTTTGTTGTAAGCTGCCAACGCTTCTTCTTGGTTACCGAGTTCAACCGCTTTGAGTACTTTTTTCACAAAAGTACGATACATAGAACGCGCACTCATATTGTGTTGACGCAACTTTACGTTTTGACGTGCACGCTTGATGGCGGATTTAATATTAGCCACTAACAAATCTCCGAACTGCTATTATAGAAAGATGCACCAATTTTAATAAGCTACTGCATTCAATGCAAGAGGCTTTTGTCTGCGCTAAAAGCTTACAAAAGTTAGAACGCTTTAGGGACATTAAAAGGTACGTTAATAGAGCATTGTAACCAAAGCCTTCTTTTAAGCAAGATGGCTCATGGGTATTATCTCACATTTTGCTTTTTATTGTAATTTTTACACAACGCTTAACAAAGATAATTACATTTTGCCCTAAATTGATTCAATAATGACGAAAATTTATTTACATCAATAAGTATTTAGGGCATTTAATACTGAAGCCATCCGCCGAAACTACTAAAAAACGCCCTTTGTTACATTTTTGGCGATCGAGCTTCTGTGCCAGAATCTAATGCGGCCGCATCACATTCTACAATATTATCTACCTTGCCCGTAGTTGGGACAATAGGATCTGTTTCAATTACTTGATTAGGCTCATCGTCAATCACGATAGGATGGAGCGGATCACTTCCCAGCGCTAAGCTTTTAGGCTCTTCACCCGTTGCTTGAGGCTTCTCCACCTGATCAGCCTCAATGCCGGCCACAGGAGGACGAACTGCATGGGTAGAAATTGGCGCCCGAGGAGCACGTCTGAAAAAACTTGTATTTTCTGACCATGCGTGGTATCCGATAGCACAGCAAGCTGTGCAGGCTCTAGCAGTTAACGCTGCACCTAGTAGCACTGCTTCACCAATCAGACCGTCAACAATTGTTTGACCCCAGTCATTATCATTACTTAAGACCAATTTACCCATTAATGGCGCAGTTAGGCTGGCTGCTACGCCGAGTAGAGCAGTCCCCAGATTCAAGCGCCATGAAGCTGGTGTATCTGATGCGTTCCGAAGTACGCGATTAATCGCGCCTGCAATTGCTCCCGTGAGGGATCCTCCCACTAATACTGTCAATGCTTCATTCGAAACATTTTGATCATTAATAGCTGCGCCCATGGCTGTTACGGCTGCTCCTCCTGGCCCAAACAATACTGTCCCTGAGATTGCACCGGTTATTCCGCCAGCTACTATATCAATACATACGCTATTCTCTCTCATAGTATCCTTTTGATTTTATTTTGTTTTTATTTTTATTTTTAATACAACTTTCATCGAAATGATGAAATCAATACCATTTCGATCTAAATCTAATTTTCCGGCAGATATATTATATGAATTTCCTTTTTTCAAATAGATTGTTTAAGAAATTTTATTCAGTCTCAGCTATCTATTATCTTTAGATAATTCGCTCGTTTAATCTTATTAAATGATTTTTTTTATCGTTTTGCTGAAAATTTATTCATCCAATTAATAAGATTCATATCAATATATAATTGATTAAAAAATAATATTTTTATTAATTTTTTTGGTTTTTGGTGCTTGCTATCGATAAACAATAAAAATCTTTATTATCTATAAAATTTTCTATTAAAATCAGGTAAATTTGATAATCAATTATTTTTAAACTAATCTATAAACAATAGGATTGAAAACATAAGTGTTTTTAAATGGAATAATCATAAATCAATTACCCAAATTACAAAGATATAATCTTCATTAAAAATTTTCACTTATCTTAAAACATCCTTTATAAAATTTTTCATATAGCCACTATTTTTTTTCAATCAGTTTTTTACTGATTTTAGGGTACATGATGCACTTATGTTACTAAGTAAGGAGAGCGATGATGAATGCCATTGATTTTTTAAAAAAAGAACATAATAAAGTAAGAGAGATGTTAACATTGATTGAAGATCACCTTGATTCAAAAGAAACAAAAAAAGAAAAATTCAATAAATTATCCGCAATGCTGTTACGACACGAACACATGGAACATGAAATCTGGTATCCTCATTTTAAAAACGATTTAAGCGATGAAGTGCAACATCTTATCAAAGAAGAAAAAATTGCCGAAAGGGAAATTAACAAATTGCAAAATCTCTATGAGAGCAGCAATCAAGTTTGGGCAGATGCTTTCAAAAAATTTAAAATGGCCGTTGAAAATCATGCTGAAGAAGAAGAAAAATCACTCTTTCCTGAAGTAAAGCATTTACTCAGTGCCTCCAAGTTGAACGCTATCGGAAAAGCAATGGAAAATTACGATACTGATAACCCTATTAATTAGAAAAAAATAAAAATTAAAAAAGCATATAAAGCCCTTAAAAGGGCTTTTTTTATATCAAAATCAAACCAAAAGTTAATATTTTGTTAATTTTATTTATATATAATAAAAGGCCTTGATTAATTCACTCAGTGATAGGAGTTTTCAGTGCCCAAAAAGAACGACTTAAAAGCGGAGTTACGTGCTAGAAAATACGAAAAAACACAGTTTACAAAACTTGGACAAATTCTGGCCAACAATTACGCATATACTGATATAGCTTTTTTACTCCTTCAAAAAACGCGTGAGTCCTTAGAATTTAAGGATTTCCTCGCTCGGTTTGATCAAGATACTTCTTTTGACGAGCCGACTGATCTACTAACGTTTATAGAGATTAAAAATCTTCTTACCCAATTGGGCTTGAACAATCTTCTTGAGAAAAATACCTATTTTATCACGAGCGATCCTTCAAATATTGCGCATAGTGTTCGATCTCAAGAAAGCTTATCTGAAGAAAAGCAAAGCATGCTTGTTTATCAATTACGACCGATAACTTCAGTCTCTTACCAAAAAGATAATTTATTAGAGCGCAAACCGATCACCGTTAAGAGAGTGACTGAACAATGTCTGCACGCCTGTAAAATCATTGAAGATAAAATTCAGCGACTAGAAGATAATATTCTTCAATTAGAAAAGCGCCTACTTACCCATGAAGACCCCAAAATTACAATACCAACAAAAAAGTTGAATGATCATAATAACTTAAGCCCCATTAGCTCGCCCGAAACAGCCAGTCCTTCCCCGGTTTTAATACATACGCCTGTGAAAATAGAAAACCCCCAGAAAAAAATATTCATAAAGTGTGACGAAAATAATTTACCCAGCGATTTCAACGTTCCGGTAAGTCACTTGTCTACGAACTCTTTTGAGATAAATGGTCTTAATCAAAATCATTCTAATACCCCTAACCGTCTATTTAGGAATAAAGAAGACCAAGGCAAAGACAGGGCTTATACAAAAAATACCCTGCCCTCTTGCTTTAAAAAAAATAAATCCAATGATAAACCTAAACAAGTAAAATTTTCTGATTGGAATCAAGCGCGTTATGATCTTCCGCTCACAGATTCTAGCTATTATTTATTTGCAAAAGGCAGCAAGCAAGAGTTAAAGGAGATGCTAACAAATTACGTTAATCCTGATCATATAAAAGCATTGATGAAGCTCAACCAACCAGGTTAAGTTTACCTACTCAAAGTAAGTAGTGTAATTTCTATATAAAACAGGAGCAGACACTTCGTAAGTTAGACTTAATGGGAAAGGAGTATGGAGGATAAGGGTTTTAGCTTTGGTGCTAAAATTATCAGTCATCAAATGACATCGCCCTGACCTGCCATACCTTACCTTTATATAGCATATATACTTTCGGAAATCGTAAGCCGGTTAGTTCTTTAAATTGCATCGAATTAATATCAAGCCCCCCTGTGAAACTACCAAATGCAGGAAGAATCATCGTATGGTCATCTAAAATCAAACATTTCCCAGCAATTGCTTTTACATAAATTTTTGGATGATAGTGACCGACAATTTGATACGAAGAATGTGCTTCAACATCATGAGAAAATACTAGCCCTTGAAAACAAAATTTTGGGAGAAAGGTTACATTAGGAAGTGCTTGAAACACCGTGCCTTTATCATGATTCCCTAAAACCCAATACGTATGCTCAACCTTACTACAAATATCTTTTAGCCATTGCTTATTCGGCTCGGCCATCCGTTTTAATGCATTTGGGTCGTGAAAATTATCCCCTAACGTTAGTAAACGCTTTGGCCGATAATCGGTTATTAAACTATGCAAACGAAACAGTGTATCCCGCGTGTCGTGTAAGGGTAACACTTGTCCTTGTTCTGCCAAATAAGAGGCTTTTTCAAGGTGCATATCGGCGACAATCAACATTTGTTGCGCAGGCCAATATACAACACCAGCACCGTCAATAATCCACTGGTTCTTTGCAAAAAAAAATTCTTTGGCCTTCCTAGGATTTAAGCAATCATTCGACAATGTTTTTTGTCTCTCTCATTAATGCATTTGCTTCAGCGTCTAGCTCTTCGAGCGATAGAATTTCTTCTACCGCTTCACCCTTCAACCTTTCTGTGGTAAATGCGGTCAATAAAGGTATCGCAAACGGTGATGGATGGGGTAATGCAATGATTGTGACCTGTTGCTGAATGTTTTTCAAAAGCGCCATTACGCGGTCGATTGCTAGAAAATGCTTTTGCACTTCTTCTGCTGTGATTGCCAATAAAATATGATTGGGTTCATATCGATGCAGTGCATCGTAAATCAAATCCGTACTAAAGGTAACCTGTTTCATTGTTTTGCGTTTTCCAGCACTTTGTCGCTCAATTAAACCTGAAATAATCGCAATTTCACGAAACGTCCGTTTTAATAAACTAGAATCTTTTAGCCAGTCGTTTAATTCCTCTTCAACACAGTTGATTGTTAATAAAGTATTTATTTCCTCCTGCTTAAGTTTCCTCTGACTATTTATTGCCAAACCATAATCCGTTACGGTAAAACTTCTAGGCTTTAAATGTTGTTTTTCCAAATGTCTTGTAACTAACATCCCTAAGGTGTAATTGGCCTGTTTCCCAATAAAATTATGAATGACAAGGTAGTGGTTTTTTCTATAGATAAATTGCTCAATTAGCAATTGACCTTCTTTCGGCAGATGAGATAATTTTTTTTGAAAAACAAGCCACTCCTGGACATTCTCCGGCAACCTTTTCCAAGCGTGTGGATTGTTTATGAGATGACTGACTTCTGTGGCCAGCGAACGCGTCAAAGGGAGTGTTCCACCTGCATAAGAGGGTAATTGCGCTTGTGTGCGTGTGCTTTTCTTAACTTCAAGGTACAAATCACGAATTCTTATGAATTCGAGAATCTCTCCTGCAAATACAAAGGTCTCACCTTGAACCAATTGTTGTGCAAAAGATTCTTCCACCTCCCCCACAATCTTATCTTTGCGGCGATTCAAGATTTTTACGCGCAAACGCGCAGCTTCGATAATCGTTCCAATGTTTTGCCGATGTCGTCGCATGACTTTGGTATTTGCGACTATGTAATGCTTACTATCAAGGCTGACCAAGCGGTGATATTGCTGATAGTGTTTCAAGGTGTAACCGCCGTTTACTGCAAATTGAAACAATTGACCAAATGTCTTTTTGGTTAAATGCTGGTAAGGCCACGCCTTGCGAACAATTTGATAAAGCCTACTCATGGTCACTGCCTCGCTACAAGCGGCATTCATGATAAATTGGATAACAACATCAAGTGAACCTGGCTTCAATGGTTCGTTGTCGAACTGCCCCTTCTCGATCGCTTGAATAAACGCTTCACACTCTAAAGCTTCGAAACAATTGGCAGGAACGAAGCCAGCATGGCTACGTGCGCTCAAACGATGATTGGAGCGTCCGATCCTCTGAATTAATCGGTTAATACCATGCGGCGCTCCCACTTGAATGACAAAATCTACATGATCCCAATCTATGCCTAACTCAAGCGCAGAAGTCGTTATCACGGCTTTTAGCTGACCGAGGGACATTGCTTTTTCTACCTTTATCCGTTGTTCCTTTTCTAAGGAACCATGATAGAGGCCAATACGCTCATTAGCAGTATTTACTTGCCAAAGTGACTGAAAAATAAATTCAGCCTGTGCACGGGTATTAACAAAAATGAGAGAAAGTTTATGCCGTCTAATCGTTTTATATAAATCGTCAATAGCATACCGCGCTAAAAAACCACCATAAGGGATTGGTTTTTTTACTAAGGTTTTAATTGTCGGTTTTTTTTGCCCTATTTTTTCAATGACGTCTACTTTTTGCTTATCATTTGCCAACCAGGCCGCAAGCAGCTGAGGATTGCCAATGGTTGCGGAAAGACCAATCCTTAGAGCGTCCGGCGCAAAAGTGTTGACTTGTGCAAGAGCAAGCGACAATAAATCGCCTCTTTTTGTCGCCGCAAAGCTATGGATCTCATCCACTATAATAACGTTTAAAGATTTAAAAAAATCCTGTGCTGAGCTATAAGATAAAAGAAGCATTAAGGATTCGGGGGTGGTTAATAAAAGATGGGGAGGGTTGTTACGCTGTCTCAGGCGCTGATAAGAAGAAGTATCGCCGGTTCGAACCGCAACCTCAATGTTTAACCCCATTTGCTTAATTGGATCAAGTAAATTGTTTTGAATATCGTTAGTGAGTGCTTTTAGCGGTGAAATATAAAGGGTGTGCAGCCCCTTTCTTGGCGTCGCTTGCAGATCGACTAAGCTCGGCAGAAAGCTCGCGAGCGTTTTGCCACCACCAGTAGGTGCAATCAGTAAGGTTGACGCGCGTTTACCAAATTGCTTAAACATCGCTTTTTGGTAAGAATGGAGTCTCCATCTCTTTTGCGTAAACCAAGCCAATAGATAAGATGGTATCACCATGTTAGCATCCACCATAAAAGGGGGTTGGAATAATGACTCATCCTAAAAAGTGGTTAACCATTAAGCCAGAAGGTTTATATTGCCTGCCTGGTCAATTTTTTATTGACCCCGTATTACCTGTTGATACAGCTATCATAACACATGGTCATGCCGACCATGCGCGACCTAATCACCATACCGTGTGGGCAACACCAGAAACGATAGCAATTATGCAAGCACGCTACGGTGAAGAGTCTGCGCGGCAATTTAAGCCTTTGAGTTATAAACAACAAACAACTATAAACGGTGTTGAGTTTTATCTCTTACCTGCCGGGCATATTTTAGGAAGCGCACAAGTCGCATTAATCTATCAAGGAAAGAAAGTCATTGTTTCGGGCGATTACAAACGCCGTTTTGATCCAACCTGCCAGCCATTTTCGGTCGAAAATTGTGACCTTTTTATTACAGAAGCCACTTTTGGTTTACCCGTTTTCAAGCACCCACCGATTAAAAGTGAGCTCAACAAACTTTTAAATTCATTAAAGATGTTTCCTGAACGATGTCATTTGGTCGGAGCATATGCCCTTGGCAAATGCCAACGACTGATTATGACCTTACGAGACATGGGCTATTTAGAAACCATCTACTTGCATGGCGCCATGAGTAAACTTTGCTCGCTCTATCAAGCTCACGGCTGCAACTTAGGCGATATTGCGCCGGCAACTGACTTAACTCAGCAAACTGCGGCTGGAAAAATTGTTATTTGCCCTCCGAGTGCACTTCATGATCGTTGGAGCAGACGCTTTGGGTCACTGATCGTAGCTCATGCCTCTGGATGGATGCAAATACGTGCGCGCGCTAAACAAAAAGGGGTCGATTTGCCTTTGATCATTTCAGACCATGCCGATTGGCCTGAGTTAATACAGACACTTGAAGAAATTCAGCCGCAAGAAGTTTGGGTTACACATGGTCGTGAAGATGCGCTGGTTTATTACGCAAATCAACTTGGTTTTAAAGCGCAGGCGCTTTATTTGTTAGGCTATGAAGAAGACGAGGATTAGCCATGAAGAATTTTGCGCAACTATTGGATAAGCTTTATTTCACCTACAGTCATTTAGCAAAAACAGAATTATTAAATGACTTCTTTCGTAATACCCCCGATCCTGACAGAGGCTATGCGCTTGCTGTCATCGCAAATACCTTATCATTCCCTAATATAAAACGCGGTCTCATTAAAGAGATCGTGCACACACGTGTTGATCCGAAACTCTTCGACCTTTCGTATGACTATGTTGGTGATTTGTCAGAGACCGTGGCTTTATTGTGGCCGGAAAATCAATTGTCCGACGACAGGGTAGAAATGCCTAGCTTGACCGAAATTATTCATACCTTTAAAACATTGTCCAAAGAGGCAGCAGGACTTTATTTAAGCAAGCTTTTGAACCAAAGCTCAGCTGTTGAGCGATGGACCTTATTAAAACTAGTTACCGGTAACATGCGTGTTGGTGTATCTGCACGATTTTTAAAACAAGCGCTCTCTAAATTTGGCAAGGTCGATATTCATGCCATTGAAAAAGTCTGGCATGCGCTTTCTCCCCCATATACGGATTTATTTGCCTGGTTAGAAGGTAAAACACAAGCGCCGAATATTGAAGACAGCGTCTATTTTCATCCGGTGATGCTCTCTCACCCCTTGGAAGAAAAAGATTTAACAATCTTGAATACAGAAGAATTTTCAATTGAACGCAAATATGACGGTATTCGGGTACAGGTGGTATCTGTCCCAGCGGGGGTGGCTTTATACACCCGCAGTGGAGACGATATCAGCCATTCTTTTCCAGACATCTTAGAAACCGTGCATACGCCGGTGGTGTTAGACGGTGAGTTAGTTATCAAAAAAAACGAAGAAATTCTCAGTTTCAATCAATTACAACAACGACTCAATCGTAAAAATCCTAGCAAAAAAATCCGACTCGATTCACCAGCAGCTATTATTTTATATGATATTTTACGCGCAGATGAGAAGGATTTACGGCATCTTTCATTTATTGAGCGTCGCGCTGCTTTAGAACAATGGTATGCAATTCATAAGCCTGCAAATATGCTGTTGTCTGATATTTTGGTCCATGAAGCTGGCTTGCTTGAGTTAAAAAAAACGGTGCTGGGAGAAAAACATGTTGCGGTCGAAGGTCTGATGCTTAAACGCAATAACAGCCCTTACATCGCAGGCAGACCAGTGGGCCACTGGTATAAATGGAAGCGTGAGCCTTTATTAATTGATGCCGTCCTAATGTATGCTCAACGGGGACATGGGAAGCGCTCCTCTTTTTATTCGGACTTTACCTTTGGGGTGTGGCAGGAGGAGCAACTTCTTCCCATTGGCAAAGCCTATTTCGGTTTTACTGACACGGAGCTCAAAGCACTTGATCAATGGATACGCCAGCACACCATTGATCGTTTTGGACCGGTACGTGAAGTGGAGAAAGCGCTTGTGTTTGAAGTCGCTTTTGATGCAGCCAACTATTCCTCTCGTCATAAGTCGGGTATTGCTTTGCGCTTTCCTCGTATTCATCGCATTCGATGGGACAAGCCCGCACTGGAAGCCGATACCTTGGATAATGTTAAAAAGCTCGTGACTTTTTAAGAATATCCTGGATGCGGATCGCTAGGGTTAAAAACCAAAAAGGCGCATGACCACCCACCCAAACGACTATGTTATACTAAATTTCTTTGTAACGCTTACCGTTGCGAGGTCGTCCAACCCATGGCTAAATCTTTCAGCGAATAATCTTATGACTTCTCCAGCGCATCTCGGCCAACCTAAGCGGCAAACGTTGCTGCGATCGACAACGATCGTTTCCTTAATGACATTAATTTCACGTATCGCGGGTTTCTTACGTGACATGATTATAGCTCAGCTCTTTGGCGCTACAGCCGGGATGGATGCCTTTTACGTCGCTTTTAGAATACCCAATTTTTTACGTCGTTTATTTGCAGAAGGCGCTTTTTCACAAGCATTCGTACCGGTTCTCGCCGAATATCAGCAAAGGCGATCTTTCGATGAAGTCCGTACTTTTATAGCGTACATTGCCGGGCAATTAGGCGCCGCACTTGCCATTGTTACTATCCTTGGCATCTTGAGTGCTCCCTTGATTATTCATCTTTTTGCCCCAGGTTTTGGCATCCATGGCTATCGTCCACTTATTGCCATCGAAATGTTACGACTGATGTTTCCTTTTTTAATGCTTATTTCCTTAACCGGCATGCTTGGAGCTGTCTTGAATACCTACGGTTACTTCGGTATCCCGGCTTTAACCCCAGTCATTTTAAATTTAAGCATGATCTTAGCAGCCTTATACCTTTGTCCGCGCTTGGATGTACCGGTTGTTGGGCTTGCCTGGGGGGTGCTGATTGCAGGCCTTGTGCAATTTTTCTTCCAGCTGCCTTTTCTGTACCGAAAACATTTATTGGTAAAACCCAAATGGGCTTGGGGTGATGTTGGTGTAAACCGTGTATTAACCCTTATGGTTCCTGCCCTATTCGGCGTTTCTGTCGCTCAAATCAACTTAATGATCGACTCCATCTTTGCCTCCTTCCTCCAGGTAGGTAGCGTAACCTGGTTATACTATACGGATCGTTTAACGGATTTTCCCTTAGGCGTTTTTGGTGTCGCCTTAGCCACTGTTATCTTGCCGCACTTAGCACGCCATTTTAAAGCCGACGACCAAGCAAAGTATGGGCGATCCTTGGACTGGGCATTACGTCTAATTTTATTTATTGGACTTCCGTCGGGGTTAGGACTTGCTCTTTTTTCAATGCCCCTAATTGCGAGCTGTTTTGCTTATGGCGCTTTTACCAGTGTTGATTTAATCCAAACACAAAAAAGTCTAATAGCTCTCGGACTTGGCGTACCCGCCTTTATGTTAATTAAAGTACTCGCTTCCGCCTTCTACGCACGGCATGACATTAAAACGCCCGTCAGAGTAGCGGCTTTAGCAATGGTAGCAAACAGTGTCTTTTGTTTTCTGTTAATTGGCCACTTGGCGCACGCAGGACTTGCACTGGCATCAACGTTAGCCGGTTATTTAAACTGTGTAACACTTATTCAGAAATTAAAAAAACAAGGTATTTACCAACCATTGACTGGATGGGGAAAGTGGCTTTTGCAATTAGGCGTGGCTAATCTGAGCATTGTGCTTTATTGGTGGTTCACCCGGACAGAGATCAATTTTTGGCTAACAAAACACGCTCCGGAACGTTTACTGTATTTAATAGGGCATGTCGGTGCAGTAACGATCATTTATTGTGTTAGTTTGTGGTTACTAGGCGTGCGCACCACGCATTTTCGGGAAGCGCATTACAATAATCTTCCGATACAAGAAAGTTAGACAATTGGTGAGGAATGATAATGCATGAAATAACTGAACCTTATGATACCCATTCCGATACTACGATTCCTCTGACACTTATTAGCCAATCCCACTGGAAAAAAATATTTCGTGAAGCATTCTCCGCTATCGAGCAGCGGCACTTTGAACATCAACGTTTTCATGCTGATATCGGTGATATCTGTCTTCTTTACGATATCGAAGGTAATATCACCCATGCTTATTTAGGAACCGCCTCAGGTGATAGCCAGGAACAATCTGTGGCTCTATCGCATGCTGCGCTGCATCTACCAGCTGGTGTTTACCTCCCTGTAGAAACGCCCTCAAACGCGCTATTGGCAGCGTGGGGTGCCGCCCGTTATCAATTCCGAGCTTACAAAACAACCGCTCTTTCAGGTAAGGGCGACGCAAAAGCAAAGCTTCGGGTTGGCGAAGCTGACCTGCCTCAACTAAGAGCTGACTTACAAGCAATCTTTCGTGTGAGAGATCTCATTAATCTGCCGCCAAATGATTTAAATCCTGTAACTTTAGCCGAGATCGTAAAAAACATCGCTCATGAACATCAGGCCACTTTTGAAGAAATTGTAGGTGATGATTTATTAGACGCTAACTTTCCTGCCATTCATGCTGTCGGCAGAGCTTCTGCCTACCCGCCTCGCTTACTCTCACTGACTTGGGGTCAAGAAAACCACCCCGCTATCACACTGATTGGTAAGGGGGTGTGCTTTGATAGCGGAGGTTTAGACCTGAAACCATCAAGCGCCATGCGTTTGATGAAGAAAGACATGGGGGGAGCTGCGCATGTCATTGCTTTGGCTGAATGGATTATGACGACTCAAATTCCCTTGCGTTTACGGGTTTTAATTCCTGCGGTTGAAAACGTAATTGGCCCGAATGCTTTCAGGCCCGGGGATGTTCTAACGATGCGCAATGGACTGACGGTAGAAATCGATAATACCGATGCCGAAGGAAGATTGGTTCTGGCTGATGCGATGGTCCGTGCCTGCGAAGATTCACCTGAATTAATTGTTGATTTTTCTACCTTAACAGGTGCAGCGCGAATTGCAGTCGGCACCGAACTAGCAGCCATGTTTTCTAACCAAGATTCGCTTGCACAAGCGATTAGTCATTCAGGGGATGAAGTTAACGATCCAGTATGGCGGTTGCCGCTTTTTAAATCTTATAAACGCCTTCTACATTCAACCATTGCAGACATCGCAAACGGAAGCAGCGCTCCCTATGCAGGCGCCATTACGGCGGCTCTTTTTTTGGAACAATTTATCGAGGACTCAACGCCTTGGGTCCATTTTGATGTCATGGCATGGAACCTCACCTCTCGGCCTGGTAAGCCTGAGGGAGGGGAAGCAATGGGATTAAGGGCAGTTGCTGATTTTCTACGAAAAACCTATGGATAAAGCGCTAAGCCTTTTACAGGTAACAAACGCTTTATCCATTGTTTATTAAATTTTTTCGCTGAATGAACTCACTAATCAAGTTTAATTACATGCCATGCTTTGGCGGATTTTGATCGCTTTCTACCTCTCGCTCATGTTCTGCAGCAGGTGTCGTTCCTGTAGGGCGTAGCGGTTCTGTACCGGTACTCTGCTTTCTTGATTGCATTAATGCTTCTTTCGTTGTTACAGAGCTGGGTTTATTAGTGAAAGCAGAACGTCCACTCTGAACAGGACTCTGTGCAAACTCGTTTGATCGGATAGATTGGGCATCGTCCTGCCGGAGCTCTTCTGGCGCTTGCTCATTCGCCTCGTTTGAAAGGACGACGCCGCTGCCATCATGTTCATGCTCTTCTTCTTGTTCAGACAGTGCGCCTTCAACACCCTGCTGAGAAGAATGTTCTTGTTGATCGTCGAGTTGTGAATCGTTTTCAACTCTCTCCTCATTGTTGAGACCTTCTTGATCCATGCCACCTTCTAGATGGACAGCATCATCTGCTTGTTCAGCTACGAGCTCGTCTGATGTTTCTGGTTGTGGCTCCTCGATCAAATAGGTGTTTCTTTGATCGTCTTCACGCTGTTGCAGTGCTTGTGCTCGCTCTAAATCTTGCGCTTCCCCAGCCTGATTGCTATCGCTTAAGGTTTCTTGTGGCCTTTGTCGTTTGGCCAACCAGAGAATGTACGCCCACGTTTCGGGGAAATTTTTCTCTAGTTCACCCGGCACAGACTTGCCTTTTTCATTCAGCGAGCTGCTTCCCCAATTACGATTGTTAATATTGGCCTGTATTTTTTCTAGAGGGATATCAGCAGCTAACGCTGAAATAATGCACTGAGCAGCGAACGTTGCACAAGCCGCTTCCTGAACTTCTTTTGGTAAACCCTCTCCCGCAATGTTTCCTTCGAACTTCATTTGTTTTTGCCGCGTCCCACGCAAAGCTTGAGTAACAGCAAAAAAATAGCGATCCCAATTGGGTAAAACCCTTTGAAAATCACTTCGTCCGGCAGAGCGTATCCCCATTTGCGGGGCGTTGCCTTCATTGATCACTACTTCATTATTATCAACGCTGATTCGAAAAGTACTGGCATAATTACTCAATTGGTTAACAATGCTCCCCAGTTCTGCCTGATGTTTAATACGTTCTGCATCCGATTCAGCTAATGCTCCTGTTGCGTTCTGCCCAATAGCTGCTTCTAACTCACGATCTTGTAATTCCTCTCCAAGGTGAGCATTGTCATCAGCACCAAAACGTCTTTTAATGCGTGACCACAATCCTGAAGTTTCTTTATCTTCCCGCCGGATCAAATCACGAATCACACCAATTCGTGCCCCTTCTTGATCGACTTGCCTTCGGGTATCGGCAACAAGATCAGTTGCACTTTTAGTGATGGCTTCTAGTCGACTATTTTGCCTGCGTTGAAGGCCTTCTTTAAAATCGGTGATGACTTGATGCAAACCCGCTTGGTCGTCATCCGTCAGCGAAAAGGCTGCTTTAATATCATTCTTGAAAGCTGGATCATTACACAGCCTTTCTAAAGTATCTGTCTCACCCTGTTGTTGCAATTTAACCGCTTGAATTTGCTGGTTGGTCAGATATTTCATTTGAGCAACTAACTGATGGGGATTCTGTATTAGTGCTTCTTGGAAATTTTTATTCACCGGCTTATCATTTTGAGCGCTACCATTATCATAATGTTGGTGACCAGTTTCTCGTTCAATGGCTGTTAACAGTGCTGGGTGATTCTCAGATAACTTACCCAAGGAAGTCGTTCCGTTTAACTCCCCAGTAATCGCTGTTTTTAGTGCCGGTGTGATCGCTTCTGAATTATTTAAAGGAGTAATTGAGTCATTCCAAGCATTGTAATAAAACAGCTTATCGTCGGCATTTAGTACATATTGGGAGGATTTGTATTGGCGCATACTATTAAGGGTCGGCACTTCATTATTAGCCGTCACCATTAAACCACCACCGTCTTGAATACCTTTTTGTCGGTTTAGCCCTTGCAGGACATCGTTTTGTAGCGCAGAAAAATCGTCACGCCATTTTTGTAATGCATCAATGTTAACGTTTACGTCACCGGCAGCGGTTCGCTTATTAATAACCACCCGTGGTTTATCCGCTGCAATTTCAGTTTCCCAGTGCTGAGTTAACCTGTTCTTCGCTTCTCGAACTTCTAGCGAATCTCCAGGGGTAGGAGAGAGCGCTCTCATATAGGGAACACCATTGGGTGCTCTTAGCGGCTGCTCGTTACCGGATCCACCAAATACGTCTTTAAAACGATTAGTCTCTTGAAGCGACTTTTCAATCGTCCATCGCTTTTGATCGGTTAAATTTCGCAAAAACTCTTGCCAAAACATGGGCCTTACACCAAGTTCAGATGTAAGCGTCGATATATTATTGCTTGAATATCGCTCTGTCTTTTTAGCCATGCTTTCCCCTCTATAAAACGCTAAAAACCCTTCCAGATAGAAAGCATGAATGATTTAGTACATTCATACTTTTGCTAGCTGCAAATGATTTGCTCCATCAAGTAGTTAGATCGAATCACTCCGTAGGATTTACCGACAAAATTGAATGATACCGGCACTTAATAAAGCAAAGTGTTGAATAACCATAGTTAAAGTTTAGCATAGGCGAATTAACCCTACATTAATAATGCAAAATAATCCCATGGAGGAAATAGGTGCTAAATGGCTACATGACGCTTGCAAATTATATTGGATCGGCACCCTCTGCAGACAATTTCAGACTATAAATGACACTTTTTAAATATTTCCAATACCGCTGATGAGGATACTGGTTTCTTATCCCGGGATAAGCGTGGTATTGTAAAGGAAGAGGCATTTTGCCTTAATTAATCTTACACATCTAAGCAATAAGGACCTAATTTCTTCCCTAAATCATGGACTATAAAGATTATTATAAGGTCATGGGTGTTGAACCTAATGCCACTGCTGACGATATCAAACGAGCTTATCGAAAACTCGCGCGTAAATATCACCCAGACGTCAGTAAAGAACCCGATGCTGAAGAAAAATTCAAAGCGCTCGGTGAAGCCTATGAGGTATTAAAAGATCCTCAAAAGCGCGCCCAATTTGATAAATACGGTGCATATTGGAAGGCACAAAGCCAGGCCGAACAAGCACCTGAACATGGCACAGCTTCTTCTCACTATACTTCCTCTGCTTTTAGCCCTGATGATCAAGCGGAATTTAACGACTTCATTAATAATTTATTTAAAGATCGCTTTCAGCAACAGGAAGGATTTTATCAAACGCATCATCAACCTTTTACGGGCCATCGCAGAGCAGACCGGCATCCTCCTTTACATGCCAAACTCACCATTACGCTCGAAGAAAGCTTTCAAGGCACAGAAAAATCTTTGCAATTACAGATCCCTTCTACTAATACTCAGGGCATAGCAAGCGTAGAAACCCGCACGATTAAAGTAAAGATTCCTGCTGGGGTGACCGATAAACAACAACTCCGATTGAAAAAACCGTTAGGTAATAATACCCAATTGCAAAGCGACCTCTATCTCGACATTCATTTGAAACCACACCGCTTCTTTCATGTGCATAAAAAAGATATTTACCTGGATTTACCCATTGCTCCTTGGGAAGCAGCGCTTGGCGCAACTGTCCCAGTGCCAACACTTGCAGGCACTGTCAATTTAAAAATACCTAAATTATCCCAATCTAAACGTAAAATGCGATTGCAAGGCCGCGGTTTACCTGGTAATCCGAGCGGTGATCAATACGTTAGTTTAATGATTGTTATTCCTGCAACTGACGATCCAAAGATGAATGCACTGTATCAACAACTCGCAGACACAAGCCACTTTAACCCACGGAAAGACTTAGGAGTTAGTGATGGCAAATAATCCAAGCAATGGTCCTAAGAATGATCCGAGTGATGATTCTGCCAATGAGCTTCTTTGGCAATGTGAAACTCATTTTTGTCTTTCCTTACATGAAGTCACTGAAGTTTTTGGCATTTCAAAAACCACGTTGATAGAAATGTTGGATGAGGGTGTTATGGTAGGACAGCCAGACACGACACATGAATGGCTCTTTGATAATGAAGCGATGAGTAGTATTTACAAAGCTATGCGATTACATCGAGATTTAGGTATTAACTATGCGGGAGCCTCATTAGCTTTGGAATTATTGAAAAAAATTGAACGATTAGAAGCCCTAATGTCAACCGACCCAAATCATCCATGAATGACTTCATCATAAATCATAACCATAAGGAGAAAGCCATGAAACATTACTTCCGTTCGATGATACTTGGGCTTAGTATTGCCCTGCTAGGTGGGTGTCACTATTACCCGGGCCAAGGATTTTTCGGACCCCGTTATTCCGATGAGTCTGTCACAGCCTCTGTACACCGCGCCCTTGAACAAAACCCGATGACAGCAGCAGCGCGTATCCATGTTGAAACCCATCAAGGAAATGTTACCCTTTCTGGCCGGGTAAGAACCATTCGTCAAAATGACGTTGCAAACGACGTCACTTATAAAGTACCTGGTGTTCGTTCCGTACAAAACAATTTAATCGTTCGTCGATAATTTTCCTTCTCCGTAGTCGGCAACGTCTACGGAGATATTCATCCCTGTGTTTAAAATATGTTAAAATAAAAGCCCTTAGCATTTTTGAGCGCTGTTGTGAACGCTAAAGAGAATCATTCAGGCATTTATCTATTGCCCAATCTTTTAACTACCGCGAGTTTATTTGCTGCGTTTTATTCCATCGTAGCCTCACTCGAAATGCATTATGAATCTGCAGTGATAGCTATTTTTATTGGCATGCTAGCAGACGGTTTAGACGGCCGAATTGCTCGTCTAATGAACACTCAAACTGCGTTTGGGGCTCAATACGATAGCTTATCAGACATGGTAACTTTTGGTGTTGCACCTTCATTACTTTTGTACCGTTGGAATTTAATGGGACTTGGTAAAATAGGCTGGCTCGTTGCTTTTATCTACACAGCGGCAGTTGCCTTACGTTTAGCGCGTTTTAATAGCAAAAGTGCAAACCTGGATACACGTTATTTTCACGGACTTGCTTGCCCAGCGGCGGCGGCCATTCTATCTGCCTGGGTATGGGTCTGCTATCAGAATCAGCTACAATCCACGGCAATGGCCGTTTTAACAGCGCTCATCACTGTTATTATGGCGCTGCTGATGGTAAGTAGCATCCGATATTACAGCTTTAAGGACGTCGACTTTAAAGGGAAAGTGCCTTTTCTTTATTTATTAATTATTGTGGTTCTCTTCGTTGCTATTGCCGCCAACCCTTCTCTTGTATTGTTTCTTGCAGCGCTTCTTTACGCACTATCAGGCCCAATACAAACGCTTTTTACCATTCAGCGCATCCGCAGGCAACGGTTAAGATCACGCTCGGAGTAAGGCTCTCAATCTCAGCATTAGGTACGGTTTATGGACAAAGAAATGGTATGGAAACCAACAAAACCTTTCGCAACCCGCCTTTGGGCATTTATGCAAGAGGTCAATCGGAGGCATGGTATTTTCCGAGAGAATAATCTTGATTTTGCCCATATATCTCAAAACAATGCATTAACGCCAGAAAATCATCCGACAAATGACAACAATGAGAAACAATTATCGGCGTTATATAACGTACTTTACGACTGGTCCATCGAAGAACCGGCGCCCTTTTGGGAAACTCTGTGTCACTTTTTTGAATTGACCTTTGATACTCCCCCAGAAGCGATATTAGTGCCAAAAAAACACATGGTGGACACACAATGGTTTCAAGGGGCTCGATTTAACTTTGCGGAAAAACTGCTAAGCCGAAATGATGATCATACGGCCCTTATAAGCATTGATGAACAAGGAAATCGTCGTCTGCTGTCCTATGCGGGACTTTACGCGCAAGTAGCAGCATGCGCAGCCGGGTTAAAAGCAGCGGGCGTTGCGGTAGGCGATCGCATTGCTGCTGTGATGCCCAATACCGCTGAAACCATAGTGGCCATGCTAGCAACCACCTCTTTAGGTGCTATTTGGTCTTCTTGCTCACCCGATTTTGGCGTGCAAGCGCTCGTGGATCGTATCGGTCAAATCAGCCCTAAAATTTTATTTATTACCGATGGTCATTGGTACCTTGGAAAAGCACATTCTGCCCAAGAAAAGCTAACAGGCTTATACCAGGCTCTGCCTTCCCTCCAAAAAATCATCGTTTGCCCCAACCTAAATATCGCCCTGGAGCTCCAGTCATTTTTTAATGTGGTTTATTGGAAAGATTTTTTAGATCCTACTATTAAACATTGTAATTTCGTATCCCTCCCTTTTTCTCACCCTCTGTATATATTGTTCTCCTCAGGAACAACCGGTAAACCAAAATGCTTGGTCCATAGCGCTGGTGGAACCCTGTTGCAACATTTAAAAGAATTGGGTCTACATACCAATCTTAAACCCAATGATAATCTTTTGTTCTATACCACTTGTGGATGGATGATGTGGCATTGGAGCATCTCAGCATTAGCGCTAGGATCTACCCTTACTCTTTACGACGGCGCACCGACCTACCCTAATAACAAACGCTTGTTTGAACTCCTGGTTGATGAAAAGGTGACAGTTTTTGGAACAAGTGCAAAATTTATATCGAGCATTGAAAAATCTGATCTGCAACCTTCTGCCCATTTTTCTTTCCCCAAGTTACGCACCATTCTTTCCACCGGATCACCCTTATTACCTCAACATTATGATTTTGTTTACCGTTCGGTTAAATCGGACGTGCAACTTTGTTCAATTTCTGGGGGGACTGATATTATTTCTTGTTTTGCTTTAGGAAACCCCCTCCTACCGGTTTATCGAGGTGAGTTGCAAGGCGCAGGTCTCGGCATGGCTGTTAATGTATTCAACGAACAAGGAAAGCCAGTACGAGAACAGCGAGGAGAACTTGTATGCACCAAAGCTTTTCCTTCTATGCCGCTTGGTTTCTGGGGCGACATAAATAAAGAGCGTTACATAAACACCTATTTTTCAAGGTTTCCTGGTGTTTGGTGTCAAGGAGATTTTGCAGAGCTTACCCCGCACAATGGCGTGATCATTTATGGCCGATCCGATACTACCTTAAACGCAGGTGGCATTCGAATCGGCACCGCAGAAATTTATCGACAGTTGGAAACCATTCCAGAGATCACTGACGCTGTCGTGGTTGATCAGCCGTGGCTGGATGACACACGTATCATTTTATTTGTGCAACTAAAACAACCCTTGCAACTGGACGAAACCTTGGTAAAGCATATTCAAAACACTTTACGTCACCAGGCGTCTCCGCGCCATGTGCCGGCTAAGATCCTTCAAGTGCCCGAAATCCCTCGCACGATTAACGGTAAAATCGTAGAAAAAGCAGTGCGCGATGCCGTACAAGGGCACGCCATTGAAAATATGGGCGCGCTCGCAAATCCAGAAGCATTAAATTACTTTAAGCAACGTGAAGAATTACTTTCATAAGCCATTTGGGGGCCAGCTGTTTCTAAAGTGCGCCCCTTCATATTGACTATTAATTGAGTTATTTGATATTAAATATAATAAGTCTTTTAATTAACGCACAGATGCAATGGCATTTGAGATACTACCGCCTCTTATCGGAGGAGTAAGCGTTAGCGCCACGTACCCTTCTGTTGTTGAGTAGCGGCAAGTCCATCGACGAAGTGGACCCATTTCCGGCCCCACAACGTATTGTAACGACTTCAAACTGGCTAATCCCTTCTCTTTGGCGTCCTCGGCGGAATAAGCCTTGATATTTCCAACCACAAAGGTCCAAGTATGGGTCGTACCGTAAGGTTCTGTGAAATTAGCGGAGAACCACAAGCCCGGGGTTGACATTTCAGCCGTCAAATCTTCCAGGTTAGCATTTTGCAAAGCGGCTACACTTGGGCATGCATTAGGCACTATTTGAGGCGCAGCGATTGTCGTTTGACCTAGGCTTAAACTAAACGGTAATGCTGCAATTGCAAGAAATTTTCTCATGGAATAATCTCCTTCTAACTTTTTAATGAAGCAGGCAATTAACCCACATTCTAAGGTATTTCAAGAAAACCTAAGCTCAACGCATGTTAGCTAACTTTATCAGAATCCACAATGACGTCAGAAGTGCTTTTGCTCTCCCAGTCAAAAGATAAATGACACTCAACCGTCAATCTATCAGTGCTAAAACTTTGCATAAATGAACTTTATAAAATCAATAAACTTGCTTTTTGACTTTTTTTATTTAAAATGGATCAAATTAATGATTTTGTGAGATATCAATGAACCCCTATTTAGAACAAATTCTACAACAACTCACTGATTATCAATCCCGTAAAATTCTTCCGGTAAGACAAACAGGAAACGTTATGCCGAGTTATGCAACAAATATGGAACAACTTGCAGCACAACTGAGATCACTCCAAGAACTCACTTGCAACTCAGTTTACACATTGTTAGAACACTCATTGACCGCGCAACTAACAAAGCAGCAAACCTCTACAACCAAGTTTCTAGTAGAAGAAGCGCAAGCTGTTTGTTCTAAAAACAATGACCAAAATCACTTAAAATCATCGTCCAAATCGCTCAAGAAGCACTCGGTAAATTCATCAAACCAGCTGATTCTTTCCAATGAATCCGAAAGCCAAGGTTTCTATGAACAAAAAATATCGCTCTTTGTAGAAATGCTTGCCTCTGGTCAAAAAAAACAAATATCAAACAAGTCTCTAAAAAATTTATTAGCACAAAAAAAGAAAGAAGCGAAAGAAATCAGTACCTGTTTAGGTAAGCGCCAAGCTGCCGAAGAGATTTATCCTGATCTTGAGCAACAGCCAATATCCGTGGCTATAAACGGAGGTTTTTTTGCTGTGCCTACAACCAGAAATGCCTTTATAGACAGAACTAATTCCGACAGCATGACCCCTTTTAAGAAGTAGAATTTCTTTTATTTACACATTAAAAAAAATCTATCCTGGAGAAAAGCACACAACAAAGTCGACCAAAAATTCTGATAGGCAATTCCGACCTTCAGAAGTTAATTCTTCGATGATAAAACAATTGCATGCGTGCAAGTAGGCATTGTGCATTCGGCATCTGATTTAGAAAGTAGTCACTTTCAAATCAGATGCCAATAAATTTTTTCACATTAGTATCCGCGTATTTCTCTTTTCTAAAGCAATTCTATTACGGGATCACAAGGCCAATGGGGTTATTAAAGCCGGTTGAATTACCCGTAGTATAAGTTAGGGCACCAGTGCTTTGATCAATCGAAAACCACCTTACCCCCCCCGCTGTATCTTGATTAGATGCGTAAAGGTAGGTTCCTGCTCGATTTATGACTAACCCGCCATAGGTATCCGCGGTCGTCCCGGTTGTATTGCAATCAGTAAGATCATTTCCAGTAATCTTACAGTACCATATTCTGCCTACAGTTGTATTCGCAGTAACATAGAGAATAGTGCCTGCTGGATTTATAGCAATGCCTCGAGGCGAGGTGAAAGAGTAATTCTGCATTAACCTACAACTATTAAATAAACCGGTACTTTGATTAATGGTGCAATAATAGACCGCATCATTACTGTAAGAAGTGATATAAGCCGCTGTTTTAGCCGGATTGATTACCATAAAGCGCGGGTTATTGATAGTCATTGAATTTGCCGTACAAGTTCCTAAACTACCATTCCCTGTGATCGGGCCGCACCTAAAGACTTTATCTCCATCATAACTGCCCACCATCATATATTCCAGGCCACCCGTCGTAACGTAATCAGCAATTGCCGAAGGGAATGTGTTCCCAGTTGGAAGGTTTCCTGCCAAACCTTCACAAGTGTCTGTCAACTCACCATTACTAAGTTTTACTGGGCAACTATTAACACGTCGGACTGTTGAGCTTCCGCCTGTAAGATACAGATATGTCCCATCTGCCGTGAATGCGCCTGCCGTAGGAAAAATCGAATTTCTACTATCTGAGAATATACCCGCTGATAAATCCCCGCTACTCGTTTCAAGTCCTCGAACAAAAACTTGTTGCCCATCGGTATCTCCGACAATCGCCACATAGAGGTTATTCACAACACAATTCACATTAACAATAATATTGCTGGATACAACATTTCCAGAACCGCTGACAGCACCGCAATACAATCCATCTCGTACACTCGAGTTTCTAACAGCAACAGAATATGTGCCACCTTTCGCTATTCCAGCAGGATATTTGTACGAGGTTTGACCCGCTGTCAGATTTGTAGACTGTGCATTATTGGTGACTATTATTCCTGCCAACGAAAAACGGGTGGGATTGTTAATCGCTATTGTAACGGTCGCAAGCACATTTACCACTATCGTAGGCGTACCGGTTATTGAACCTAGACTAGCAGTGACATTTGTTGGACCTATCACTGAACCGCCAGTAATAACACCATTAGTTATGGAGACACCGTTTGCAACACTGGAGTTCCATGTTACGGTGTTTGTCAAATTAGCGGTTGAACCATCGCTGTATCTGCCCGTAGCCGTAAGCGCATTCAACGAGGCGCCTGAATTAACGGTGAGTGGAGTGGTGGTCGGTGTGATAGCAATAGACACTAATCGGGGCGGCACAGTACCCACGGTACCGGTACCACTGATCGAACCTAAGGTCGCGGCCATGCTAGTATTGGGGGTGGGATCGACGCCTGTAGCTGTTAATACGCCTTGAGTTCCTGACGTATTGCTAATTCTTGCGATATTCGTGTTGCCTGTAGACCAGGTGACACTGGTAGTGATATAAGCTGTTGACTGATCGGAATAAGTGCCCTCTGCTTGTAGTTGAGTATTATCACCTACAGCGAGATTCGTGACAGAACTTGGAATTATTTTAATAGATTTTAAGACCGGTGCGGTCACATTTATAGTGGGTTGGTTGACAGTAGCTACTTCTACGCTACCAAGTTTAGCATTCACCGTCGTACCCGAGCCTATATTAGTTCCAGTGACAAGCCCTACAGTATTTATATTCAAAAAGCTCGTGCTAGATGGAAGCCAGGTCACTAGCGAGGATATGTCTCGTACTGAACTATCGCTATACGTACCTCTCGCAGTCAACTGCAGGGTGTTCCCTTTGGCAACGCTGCTAACAGGGGTATCTGGTGGGCCAGGTACAATCGCGATGGATGTCAAGGTAGCATTCGTTACCGAAACCGTTCCATTGCCTACGATGGCGCCCAGAGTAGCTTTTGTTGTGGTCGGATTCGGATTAGCGTTAACGCCTGTTACTACACCTTGGCTTCCGGATGCGTTACTAATCGTTGCAATAGTCTGATCGCCCGTCTCCCAGAATACACTTGTGGTTAGGTCGAGTTTACTATTATCTGTGTAGGTACCTTGTGCCATTAACGGCACCGTAGCACCTGGCGACGTCGCTGCAGCCGCAGGCATAATATCTATTTGGGTTAATTCTGCAGGTGTAACCGTTACCTTTCCGTTGCCAACGACAGTTCCCAGCGTTGCGGTAGTCCGAATATCTGTGCCGACGGCCTTTGCCGTCAACAGTCCTTGACTGCCGTCAGCGTTGCTAATGGTAATGAGGTTATCATCGCCGGTGGTCCAACTGACTACGTTGGTGATATAGGGCATGCTGCCGTCTGTGTATTTGCCTTGGGCCTGAAGTTGCGTTGTTCTACCTGCAGCCAATGAAGTATTGTCAGGAATGACCGTAATTTCTAAGAGCAGTGGCGCAGTCACATCAACTATTCCGTTGGTTTCGATAGTTCCTAATTTGGCTTTCATCGTCGTGGTATTTTGTGAAACGCCGTAAAGCACACCTGAAGAACTTATTGTAGCAATGGCTGAGCTGCCTGTGCTCCAAGTAACACTATTGGTGATGTCCAATTCGGTTTGATCAGTATACAAGCCCTCTGCCTTTAGTGGTGTAGTCGTGCCCGCCGCAACCGACGCGCTGCTTGAAGGTAAAATGGTTATGTTAACCAGCTCGGCCGGTGTTACTGTTACATCCCGCTCACCAACAATATCACCTAAAGTTGCCGTAACTTTTGTGCCTCCACCATCATGTTTAACCCCAGTTAATATCCCTTGAGTACCTACATCATTACTCACGACGGCGACGTTCTGATCATTTGTTCCCCAGCTAACGCTGTTGGTCAAATCAACCTTCGTATTATCTGTATAGGTGGCCTCAGCCAACAGTGAAGTCGATTTTCCAGCCACCACTGAAATCATTGTGGGATAAATATCAATTTGTTTCACAACCGCTGGCCCTACGCTAACGGTTAAACTACCCTCGACTGCGCCGAACGTCGCTATAATATCTGTACTACCGGTAGAGGCCACGGCTGTTAGTAAGCCCTTGAGGCCAAAGATGTTACTCACGCTTGCAACCATCGGATCAAGTGAACGCCATTCCGATGTGGAGGTTAAATCAGCTGTTGTCAGATCACTATAGACACCCGTGGCTGTAAGATTCCTTGTGTCCCCTTTAGGCAAACCACTTACTGCAGGGGTAATATCAATCCTATCTAATACAGGTGGTGCTACAGTGATAGTAGCTCTTCCAACGACAGTGCCTATCGTTGCAGTGATATCTGTTTCTCCAGATGATGCAGCCGCAATTACGATACCATAACTTCCTGACATATTACTGATCTGAGCAATATCGGTATCTTCGGTTGCCCAAGTTACTGTGTTTGTTAAATTTTCTTTTATATTATCAGTATAAGTACCCTCAGCAGCCATCTGTTGTGTCCTACCTCGCGGTAAATTTTCAATAGGGTCCGGGGTGACTGTTATTGTAGTTAATCGAGCGGGGTCTACCTGCACACTACCCGTTGCATCGGCAACGCCGATTATATTAACGCTCGCTGTCATGGTCGTCGTATTGCCGTTGTGAGCGACGCCCTTGATTATTCCGCTCCCCGTGCCCGTAACTGTCGCTATGGTTGGATCGCCTGTCGTCCAGGTCACACCACTGGTCAGTAAAGGCCTTTCATCATCCGTATATGTCCCACGCACATTCACTGTTTCAGTTAGTCCCGCAGTTACCACCACAGATGGAGGCTCTAGCGCTATCGATGTCAGTCGGGCCGGTGTTACGAGCACCTGGCCGCTGGCAGGGGTCACCCCGGCCACGGTCGCGGTCATCGTTGTCGTATCGCCATTGTGAGCGACGCCTTTGATTATTCCGCTTCCCGTGCCCGTAACTGTCGCTATGTCTGAATCACCTGTCGTCCAGGTCACGCCGCTGGTTAATAAAGGCTTTTCATCATCCGTATATGTGCCACGCACGTTCACTGTCTCAGTAAGCCCAGCCACTACTGTCACGGATGGAGGCTCCAACGCTATAGACGTCAGTCGGGCCGGTGTTACGAACACCTGCCCGCTTGCAGGCGTCACCCCCGTTACGGTCGCAGTCATCGTCGTCGTATCGCCATTGTGAGCAACACCTTTAATTATCCCATCCCCCGTGCCTGTAACGGTCGCTATGGTGGGGTCGCCTGTCGTCCAGGCCACGCCGCTGGTCACTGGCCTCTGTCCGTCCGTGTAAGTGCCTCGCACAACCACTGTCTCAGTTAGTCCCGCAATCACAGTTACGGAAGAAGGATCCAGTGCTATTGATATAAGCTCCGCTGGTGTTACATCCACCTGGCCGCTTGCTTCAGACACACCCGTTACATTTGCTCTCATCGTCGTTGTACCGCCGTTACGAACCACGCCGGTAATTGTTCCCGTACCTGTCCCCGTAACCGTCGCAATATCCGAATCATCTGTCGTCCAGGTCACGCCGCTGGTGACCAACCTCTGTCCATCCGTGTACGTCCCCCGCACATTCACCGTCTCGGTTAACCCCGCAACCACAGTTACGGAAGAAGGTTCTAGCGCTATTGATATAAGCTCCGCCGGCGTCACATCCACCTGGCCGCTTGCTTCGGACACACCCGTTACATTTGCTCTCATCGTCGTGGTACCGCCGTTACGAACCACACCGGTAATTGTTCCCGTACCTGTGCCCGTAACCGTCGCAATATCCGAATCATCTGTCGTCCAGGTCACGCCGCTGGTTATCAGCCTCTGACCATCCGTATAAGTGCCCCGCACATTGACCGTTGTCGTTAAGCCCGCAACCACTCTAACAGAGGGAGGTACAAGTTCTATCGAAATCAGCCGAGCCGCTGTCACCTCCACCTGGCCGCTTGCTTCTGCAACGCCCGTCACATTTGCTCTCATCGTCGTGGTATCACCGTTGCGAGCGACCCCCGTAATTGTTCCCGTGCCAGAACCTGTAGCAGTTGCTATTAAAGGATCGTCAGTGCTCCAGGTCACACCGCTTGTCAACAGCTCAGATTCCTGATCCGAATAGGTGCCTCGCACAGCCACTGTCGTGCTTAAACCTGCAACCACGGTAACAGCAGGAGGCTCCAGCACTATCGATTCCAGTACAGCTGCAGTTACCTCCACTTGGCCGGTGGCAGGAGAAACGCCACTAACGCTTGCCGTCATGGTCGTATTATCGCCATTGTGAGCAACACCTCTAATCGTGCCGGTGCCCGTGCCCGTGACTGTCGCTATAGCTGCATCACCGGTTGTCCAAGTAACACCACTTGTCAGTAAGGGGGTTGTTCCATCGGTGTAAGTGCCTCGGACATTAACGGTCACAGTTCTACCTGCAACAACGCTCACGGACGGGGGTTCTAGCGCTATGGATACCAACTCTGCGGGGCCGACATGCATCGGTTGAGCAGTAGCGACGACCGTACCTAAGCTAGCCCCAATATTGGTATCTCCTTCTGCGATCCCTTTGAGGAGACCTGTACTCGAAATGGTTACTATTTGAGTCGGATCAGACGACCAAGTTACTTGGTTTGATAGATTTGGCCTTGTTCCATCCGTCATTGTACCTGTCGCTACCAACTGAATTTCTTGACCTAGGGCTATGCTGCTGGGGTCAGCAGTAATCTCAAGGGCGATGAGGACGGGATTAACGGTTAGCTGTGTTTGTCCGGTCACGCCATTATAAGTTGCACGAATGGTTGTAGTGATTGTTGATCCATCTTGTCCAAGGCCTAAAGCAAGACCTTGGGATCCAACAGCATTTGAGATGGTGGCAACGTTCTGATTCGTTGAAGTCCACGTTACGATCCCAGTAATGTCTTGTTCCGTTCCATCACTAAAGTGACCCGTTGCAATAAAAGGCAAATAGGTTTCTGCATCCATCGATGAGTTTGACGGTGCGATTTCAATCGAAACAAGGCTCGCGGTGGTCACATGTAAGTTGGTACTCGAGCTAAAACCACTGTAATTAGCAGTGATAGTGGTATCGCCACCAAAGGCGGTGCTTGTCGCTAATCCTTGCGTGGGAGCTTCGTTGGAAATGGTTGCAACCGTGGGATTCGTTGATCCCCAGAGGGTTTGGGAGGTTAAATCTTGTGTCGTATCTGCTAAGTAGGTTTGTCTTGTTAAATCTTGCAAAGTGCCGTCTGAAAAAGTTCCAATGGCTCTAAATTGTATGGTCGTCGTGGCTGCAATGATTTTATTTTGCAGATCAATCGTGAATTGACTTAAGGTTGCGTTCGTTACATCAAGCGTTGCAGGTGTTGTGCTTTGAATACCATTAAAAGCAGCAGTAATAGTAGCTGGGCCTCCGGCCGGTGTTTTTCCAGTAGCCAAACCGGCTGTACTATAGCTATTCGAAATAGTGGCTGTACCAACGGCAGTCCATGTCACTAATGTCGTAATATCTTGTGTTGTGCCGTCGGAAAAATGGCCCGTGGCGGTGTATTGTTTTGTTGTGCCTTGTGCAATCTGTGCTGAAAGAGGCGCAATTTCAATTGATACCAACGTCGCATTGGTTACGTTCAAAATAGCACTACCTACTTCGGTACCGAAGGTTGCTGTAATTAATGTGCTCGGTGGTCCTGCGGCGATAGCTGTCGCTAAACCTTGGGTTCCAGGTACATTGGAAATGGTAGCGATTGAAGTATTCGAAGAACCCCACAGCACAGACGTTGTGAGATCTTGGGTGCGGTTATCCGCATAATAGCCTGTCGCCTTAAAAGCAAGCGTTGTCGTTGCCGCAATTCTGTCCGTGGTTGGAAAAACGTCTATGCCCGTTAGTTGCGCAGCACTGACCGTTAAGTCTGTCGTTACTGTTTGACCGTTGAAGGAAGCTGTAATGGTGGCAGTGCCGGGAGCTACCCCAGAAGCAAGGCCATTAGTTCCTGAGCTATTTGAAATAATAACAAAGTTTTCATTGGACGAACTCCAAGTGACTAGGCTTGTTAAATTTTGAGTGGTGCCATCGGAGTAACTGCCCAACGCAGTAAATTGTTGATTAGTCCATTGCCCAATCGTAGCATTGGTTGGTGCAAGGGTAATGTTTTCTAATGTGGCTGCGTTTACTATTAGTTGAGTGGAAGCAACAACATTACCTAGGGTAGCACTTATGACAGTTATACCCCCGGTATGACTAACACCAAAGGCCAACCCTTGCGATCCGGGGGAATTAGAGATAATTGCAATATCCTCTGCTCCCGTTGCCCAATTTACAAGAGAGGTGATATTAGTCTTACTTCCATCTGCATAAATGCCGGTGGCGGTAAACTGAAGTGTACCCCCAGCAGGAACGGTACTATTTAACGGATCAATTTGGATTGCTACTAGGCCTGTTTCGGCAGAAACAACTTTTACATTCAAGCTGTTAACGTAACTTGGTTGAGAACAAAGAAAAGGAGTAGGACGATTATCATTAGGGCCCATGGTCTTACAGATTTTAGGCCCCCCCAAAACCGGGGAAGACATTTTGCCAGCAGCAATGTCTAGATTTAAAATGCAAGAATCATTGGGAGCGAGGGTAAACGGTGAGCTGCAAAAACCAGCCGAGGTATCTTGCGTAATACCACTGATGGGTACCATCGTCAGCGTGCGCAGCAGTTTTGTGTTGTTCGTCACTTGATACTGAACGTTGGCTTCTTCAGCCGGCTTAAGTTCAAAGGAAGTAGGCGTTAATGGATCTAACGCGAATTTTGCTTCGGTACCCGCATAGACAAATAAAGAAATTAATACGAAGCAGCAAAGTGCAAAAAATGCAGTAGAAAATTTAATGGACAATGAAAAAACTTTCATCCCACCTCATCCCTGTATTCAAAAAAGTGTCCTATCCGTTGTGACTCAAAACCGCTGAGTGGTTTAAGCTGCTAGCATTATATAGAGTAATCGTTTCAATTTAAACAGCTATTCCCCCTAAAAAATTCAGATAGAAAAGAATCAGTTAACCTGTTTAATTGATACGTTAAAATTAATTTTTTTGAGAATTTAAAAGAATTTTAGAGCAGCCTGTTGCTGAGATAGCTGGTTATGATACGCCGAAGTGGTTGCGGAATCCCTAAATCCAGTATCGCACGAACGTTAAACCAACGGCCTTCCAGAGTTTTTACCTTCGTCCTCGTACTGTTCATCCCTTCGGATAATTGTTTTCGATCAGCTAATCGCGAAGCAAAATTTAATCGCGGTTCAGCGACTTGCAAAAGGTCAACGTCATTCCCCGTAGGTACGCCATATCTTTTTTCTACTGGAGACTGCACATGCAACGTTGACGCTTGAATCTCTAAGTGAAAATGACTAAATGAATGTTTAAAATCGATAAGTGGCATCCATTTAATAACCGTTAAACCTAATCGTTCTTCTGCGTATTGTTCAAAAAAAGTTTCCTCTTGTTCTCCGTCCAGCATTGGACAACACCAAAGACCGCCCCATAACCCTTTTGATGCTCTTTTTTCCAAATAAATATCGTTGTCAGCCGTATGTAGCAATATGAATTGTTGCCTTTTTGTGGGCAGCTGTTTTTTTATTTTTTTGTTTGGAAATACTTGGACTTCCTCATGCAAAAAAGCACCGCAAGTTCTTCGCACAGGACAGGCTCCGCAACTGGGTTTATTGCGAGTACAGCAAGTGGCGCCCAAATCCATAATTGCTTGGGTGTAATCAGCACATCGATATTTATCCATGCATTGCTGAGCAAGATCCCAAAGTTTTTTGTGGGTTTTTGTCTGATTTGGAAACCCTTCCACTCTAAAATAACGTGTCAAAACACGCTTCACATTACCATCCAAGATAGCATTGGGGTGATTAAAGGCTTGTGAAGTAATCGCTGCAGCGGTAGAAGGTCCGATCCCAGGAAGTCTCTCGAGTAGTTTATGGTCGGGGGGGAAACACCCGTTATATTGTGTAGAAATGATTTGAGCAGTTTTAAATAGGTTACGCGCGCGGCTGTAATATCCCAAACCCGACCATACTGCTAAAACCTCTTCTTCAGAAGCATTCGCAAGATCTTGAATCTCAGGAAAACGTTCCATAAAACGATCAAAATAGGGTATAACCGTCTTCACTTGAGTTTGTTGCAACATGATTTCAGAGATCCATACCCGATAAGGGGTACGAGGATTTTGCCAGGGTAAACTTTTGCGTCCGTGTATATCAAACCAAGTCAATAACGGTTTAGTAAAATTGCTTTCGAGATCGCTACCTTCAATTTGCATAGATAAGCAATCTTAATGCTGCGCCATGACCATTTTGGCATTAGCTGTAGAAAGCTTAAAGCGCTTTTTTGCTTTTTCGATAGCTTTCGAGATGGTGTCTTCAAGCCCCATACGCGCAACAACGGGCATAATACGTTTAACATCTGGCAAAACCACTGGGCTGGTTAATGTTCCGCGTACCACTAGAGGGAAGCTTCCTCCCAGGGAGGCTTGAATCTTCTCAATCTGCTCATCGCTTGCGCTTAGTGTCGCAAACAAATGACTATCTAAACTGTCATTACTAAAATTAATCGCCGCATCACCCGTTAGTTGAAGCTTATCGGTTTGCAGGACAAATGAGTCGCTTTGCAATCTATCGTTGTTCCAAACATATTGAAGCGTCAAGATCTTACATTTTATTTCACCAGAAAACGCGGTGAGGTCAGCCAATTGTTTCGAAGGCAACTGAGGCAACGTGTCTTTCTGATTGAGGTTGGTCTGCCCGCGCTGGGTTAAAATGACTTCGCTGAGCATGTTAGCCATGTCAATAAGACCGGATTCAAGGTTAACAAAAGGCAACCTCCCTTCTTTAATCGTCAAATTTCCTCGAGATACCATTGACTCTTTCCATTGAGGATCCTCAAAGTTAGCCTGAGTGTGGATTGAAAAATCTATACTACCTTTAAAATTATCTTTTTTGGTTAAATCATAGCCCAATTTTTGAGCATCTAAGTTAGTAGCCGTTTGATTAAACAATAATTTTTTCGAAACAAACTCGTAACTAAGGTCGCCGATAGATTCACCATTATACAAATTTAACGTTATTGGGGTTAATAGAAGGGTACCGGCCTTCGTTTTAACATTGGCGGTCGCTTTATCGATATTTAAAGACCCGGCATGCATTTGCTCGATGAACAGCTGCCCTTTTATTGGGGTTCTTTTTAAGGTGTCTAGTAAATCACTAAAAATCACATTAGAAAAAGCCATCCGCCCTTTAAAATTAATCGCTGCTTTAATTTTACTCGTTCCTTCGCTTTGAATGTCTAAGCCTGCTCTGAGTTGCAGCGGGAAAAAGTTTTTCTTTAAGTTGAATTTTTCAGCGCCCACTTGCAAGTTCGATAGGGTTATCTTTTTTTGATCTTTCAAGAAAGTAACTTGCCCGCGACTGAGTAGAATACGTTGAATTGCAAATTTCTCAGCAATGTTGTTTGCTTTCTCATCTAAAGTAAGTGGGTGGGTTTCCCCTTTTATGGGCAAAGAACTCGTTTGTTTTAATTTGCTTAACTTTGAATCGATGGCTTGAGCAGCAGGGTTAATTTGAACGTTAAAACCGTTAATATCTAACTCGCTAAAAATGAACTTCCCTTGGAGTAAAGGCATCAATTTTAAATTAAAGCGTGCATTTTCAAGCGTGGCTGTATAATCGCCTTGATTGATTTCTCCGATCTGGATTGAGGTCAATCTCACACCGGGGCTGGGGAAAAATTGCCAGGAGATATCACCGTTTACACGGCTCGGTTGTTCTGTTAGCTTTGTTAATTGGGTATTGACGTAGTCTTTGATAAGTTCAGGTTTAATCGACTTTATTAAGATCCATAGAACACTCGTTGCCAGAGTAAGCAAAAGTATGAAGACAAGTCCTATTTTTTTGAGACGCGTCATTTTAAATACAAAAACAAAAAGACAAACCCTATAGTATCCAGAATACGTATGATGTCAAGCATACGCTGCATCATGCCCACCATTTACTATTTTTTTGTGGTGCGCAAAATGATAAGGGTTTGTTCAAGGAAAAAATGGATCTTGTCACGCTATAATCGCGATGCGTATAATTAGTTTCATGCAAACCGAATCGCTCTCTCAGCGCCGTGATTTTCAGAAGGCTCTCGGGAATCTGTTAAACCTTAGCAGAACCCGTCTTTCTGTTGTTTTCACTTCGTGTCTGATGTCTTTTACAAATATTTGGTCGGCGTTCTCTATGCGCGCTCCTTGGGATACCCCATGTCGCTAAAGGCCGTGTATAATGAGATCGCAAGTCATTATGTTACTGCTGATCAATTCGGGGCAATTAGCCAAAGTCATGCTGCAGCTATCGCGCAGATCAAGCGTTCTCCTATTATTACAGCACCCAAATCTAAGGTCTTAGACCTTGGCGTTGGCAACGGTGCTTTTTTAAAAAGATTAGCTACCGTTCTTCCAACAGCCAATTTCACCGGCATTGATATTTCGCCCAAAATGCTTAAATACGCTCGCGAGAATCTTCTTGTTAAAACCATTGAAGCCAGTGCAACGGAAGCGAGTCACTACTTACCTCATCACAGTCAAGATTTAGTGCTTGCTCACTTTATTAATGCTTATATCCCTATTCATACCTTATTTGCAGAAGCCGATTTATTAGCGAGGGCGAATGGTTATTTTTCTTTTATAACAACAACTTACGAATCATTTCCTAATGCACAGCAGCATTTAGCTAATTTTATATCTCAGGGAGGACTATTAAGCAGTGTCGTAGGTCACTACTACAAAAGCATGACTAAAAACACGATGGTTGCTTCAGGTCTAGACGAATTATTAAAAGTCTTTTCTCAGCATCGTTTTAAGATTATTCAACATGAACGATTATATGTTCCTATTTTGATCGAAGATACCGAAGCACTGGTTCGATTCGGTATTGATGGAACTTGGTTTTTAAACAGCCTGAGCATTAAAATGCTTCCCAAGCATTTTTTGCTCAGTCGATTTAAGCGCCTCTTTCGTCACATTATCCCCTTCCCTTATCATGACATGCACATCATTGACGTAATACTCGCTAAAAAGTAAAAACATTCTGTGCCTTGGCGTTAAATTTTCATGCCATTTTGCACGCGTTCCATTCCTGTTGGCTCCTTATGCAAAATAGTTTTAAAAAGACTTGAAAAAGAAGGCTGTATTTGGCTAAATCCAAATCTGTCGATTTGCTTAGCAAGTGGCCGATGACCTTGTATTTCTGCAATATCATAGGGTCTAAAATGTATAGCATCCTCACGATCACCTTTATTTAATCTTTCTCTAATTCTCTGAGTCATTCTTTTTTTGACATCTTGAGGGCACTTACTAATGTACTCCATCCATTCTTTTGCTGTTTTTTCAACCGGCAAATGAAAACTGGCCTTAGACATTAAATGGTGAACAATTGAAATGTATCCCTTCTCTGCAGCAAGGAAACCAAGGGTTTCACCTTTAACACTTGACGAGCATTCATCCAAATTAGCACCTAATGCTTCCAAGGATTTTAATGTTACTAGATGACAATTCGCGGTCGCTATACGAGCAGCTGTCCAACCAGCGTGATTTTTTTTGTTTAAATCCAGCCCAAACGCAGCCATTAGTTCAACCATTCCTGAACTACCACTCAAAGCAGCTTTATGAACCAATCCTTCACCTGTGTTATCGACACGATCAACTTTAGCACCTGCATTCTCTAACATAACGCAACAGATATTATTACCTTGAGAAGCCGCTATCATTATCGGGGTTATCCCTTGCTCATTCTTTTCGTCGATGGGAATGCCCCATGATATTAATTCATTCAATATATCCTTATTGTGTCCTTTGACGGCACGATGTGCGATAGTATTTCCTCGCTTCGTTTTTGCATTGAGATCGGCACCAAACGCCCTCAGTGTTTGTAAACAGATGGCATTTCCGTTCAAAGCAGCTGCTAACGCAGGAGTATTTCCATCATGTGTTGGTTTATTAACATTTGCGCCAAGCTCTAGCAGCTTTGTCAGCGCATCTGCCCAACCTCTTTCTGCCATCAGTAGCAATGCCGTTTTACCGTCTGAACGCGAGGCATTCAGATCCGCCCCTTTGTGGGCAAAATACACCATCACTTTTAAAGCATTCTTGTTTGCAGCAAGATGGATAGGCGGTACCATTTCATTCGGCCAGCAGTGGAGTAAGCGGAATGTTTCACACAAAAAACGCACGACCATCACCGAGTCTCGATCGATTGCTTCTATGAAATACTCAAAGGCTTGCTCGGTACTTATCTTCATTTGTGCAGTCAGTTTTGACAACCCATCGGGAAAGTTTTCAATTGAGGCATGAAAAACGTAGTCTAAAAATTGCTTTTTTAATACTTGCTCTGACGTTTGCTTCAATAAGCTTTTACAAATAGCGCTGGTGATATCGTGGCTTAGATCATGGTGACGTAATAAGGCATCAAAGCTCCACTCTCTTTGCTGATTGATGACTAAACTAATTTCATTGTCAAAAACACGCCTTAAGCTCTCTGGTGAAAGTTGATTAAGAAGTGATTTCACTAGCAAAGGTTCATTTTTTAAGCGTTTTTCATGTAATAATTTGAGCATGTCATCCTGAGACAATAAGCGATACCCTTTTTCAGCATCGACACACACTAAAGCTTCTCCATCGGTTACTAAGGTATAGTCGCCAATACTTAGATAAACTCCTTTGAGGTATCCTTGCCGTTCAAGGTATTCCGCCACCAGGCAACGTCGGAATAACCCTAGTTTTTTTTGAGGGATTAGGCGATAAACCAGTTTGTCAGGTTGCGGTAAAATCGCTTCTCTCTCACTGCCAAATTCAAAATCAGCCGTTTGCTCGATCTGATAAAGTTTCCTCAAATCGTGATCAGACACCGTTTTATCACCCAGCCACTCGAAAAAATTTTCTATCTTTTTTTGTTCTTGTCGAAAACGTTTTCCGTCATCTGCATCAAGAACATTTCTTGGTAGTTCAGGGGCCTTATGGACAATAAACTCAATAAAATCTTGTGGCCTTAAATGACTGTTTAAAAAAAATTTAAATCTTTCGATCTCTACAGCAACGTAACGATTTGCAAAATAATCAACCGGATGGGGAATCCCATAATGTTCAGCTACAGAACCAGCGAGTGTGTTCGCCCTATGAATTTCATGCCCTATTAGATAGGGGTCTTTCGCATCTCGTATAAAATCGGCAGCTATACCATAAATTAACGATTGTTTCGTGTCGACAACCGCAACTGATAACGCATTTCCCTGAAAAAGGCTAAGTGCCTGGGCTAGATTGGAATAAGCACCCTGATAACAAGCGCTTACCTCATAACTGTTAAATTTAGCGTTATCTACCGTGCATTGTTTTTGCCCGACAGTGCCCAGCATGGTCTCTAGCAAATTTTTCGCTGCCTTCAAGGTAATATCGATGTCTATTTTAGCGGTTGACTCTGTAAGTTTTTTTACATTTTGTCGGTAGCTTTGAAATAACGATAACTTTGGGTAGAGAAAACTATAATAGGTCAATAATGTCAGTAATTCATTTTTCTGTTGATTAAATGAATTAACATTTTTGTTGTCCGTTTTATCGGGCCTTTGAGTGTCTCTTTTATAGAGTTGATCTAAAAGTTTGCGTGTTTCATGAACTTGCAATGCCGTTTGGGAGGGATATTTCGTTTTAAAAAATAAGTCCGTAAATACGATCATAGCCGTTTCCTTACATTTCGACCCTTCCATTAAAATTTTTTAAGGCTACCGGAAGGATCTAGCGATTGTTATCTTCAGTTACATCCTTATCCAAGTAATTTATGCGGCAAGCTTTCAATGCGTCCTGCTTGGCTAACCGTCACATAATTGAGTTTACGTTGTAGTTCACTAATCGTATCAGCCCCTGCGTAGGTCAAACCAGAACGCAGCCCTCCAATGATATCCGCGATAATAGCCTCTTGGTCGTCTCGATAGGGAACATCTGTAGCAACACCTTCTGCTGTTTTCCATTCATGTAACTGACCTAAGTAATTTTCCTGTGCATCACGCGAAGCCATCCCTCGATACCGTTTTACCGCCTTACCTTCTGTTGTTTGCAAGACTTTACCAGGCGTGGGTGCTGTACCCGCTAACATCCCTCCTATCATCACAAAGTCTGCGCCAAAGGCAAGTGCTTTCACAATATCGCCCGAACTACGCAAGCCGCCATCAGCAACGATAGAGCGATCAGTGCGAGCACAATCTTGTATACAAGTTAACATGGGTATGCCAAAACCTGTCTTAATTCGCGTGCTGCAAACCGAACCACCGCCAATACCGGCTTTTATAATATCTGCGCCGCAAGATGCTAAATAATCCGCGCCAGCATAGGTCGCTACATTACCGGCCATGATGCATCGATCACCTAATAATTGCCTTAAGCTTTTTAATGTTTTTCCCACATATTTTGCATGGGCATGTGCCACGTCTAGACAAAAATAATCGGCACCAGCATCACGCAAAGCCTCGGCACGGGTTAATTCAATTTCCGAGCACCCGACAGAAACAAACGCAGGTCCCTGACAACGTTCAAATTCGGCGACATTCGCCTCAATGCTTAAAAAGCGATGTAGAACCCCGATGCCCCCTTTTTTGTGCATAAAATTGGCCATCTCACTTTCGGTAATGGTATCCATATTGGAGCTCATCACCGGTAAGGAAAGTAACAGCTTGCCAAGGCGATCGTGATTATCTAAACGGACCACACGTCTTGATTCATAATGGTTATAAGCGGGCACCAATAGGACATCATCAAAGGTAATGGCAGGATTATTCATTGTTTTCTACCCCTCATTCTGGCCAGTGGTTTTCCCCTCTTTTTTTAAAGAAGCCATATCAATCACAAAACGATAGCGTACGTCACTTTTCAAAACGCGTTCATAAGCTTCGTTTACTTGTTGAATAGGAATGAGCTCAATGTCGGCGGTAATATTATGTTTACCACAAAAATCCAACATCTCTTGTGTTTCTTTCACTCCCCCAATTAATGAACCGGCAAGGTTTCGTCGATGTAAGATCAATGTGGCGGCACTTATCGGGACTTGGTCGGGTGGAATGCCCAACAGTACAAAAGTACCCTCGCGTTTTAGCAGGTTAAAATAAGCATTCCAATTTAATGGCACAGAGACGGTGCAAATGATCAGATCGAAGTGTCGTTCGAGTTTTTGAAAAACCTTTGAATTAGAGGTGTTGTAAAAATCATCAGCTCCCAGCGCTCTGCTGTCTGCTTCTTTATTTGCTGAATGACTTAAGACGGTTACATTAGCACCCATCGCATGGGCAATTTTAATTCCGATATGACCGAGCCCACCTAACCCGATGATGGCTATCCGCTTACCGGGGCCTGCTTTCCAGTGGCTAAGAGGCGAATATAAAGTGATTCCCGCGCACAGTAGAGGAGCGGTTGCATCGAGCGGCAAATTGTTGGGGATCTGAAGGCAAAAAGCTTCATCAACTATAATGTTTGTTGAGTAGCCGCCTTGCGTAGCAAGTCCAGTTCTGCGGTCTTTACTGTTGTAAGTGCCAACAAAACCCTCTTCGCAGTATTGCTCTAACCCTTGGTGACAACTCTGACAAGTTCTACACGAATCGACCATGCAGCCGACCCCTACTGAATCACCCGGTTTAAAACGTGTTACAGCTTTTCCGACTTGAGAAACAATACCTACGATTTCATGACCTGGAACCATAGGAAAAGAAGATCCGCCCCACTCATCACGCACTTGATGAATGTCCGAATGACAAATACCGCAATAGAGAATTTCAACAAAAACATCATGGGGACCCACTGCTTGGCGTTCAAATGCAAAGGGGGTGAGAGGTGCTTTAGGATGGAGAGCAGCGTATCCTTGGACTTTGATCATCTCGTTTGTTCTCCTTTTTTATCGTGCTTACCAGAAGTAACGCCTCTACTTAGATGAACACTTTCGAGAGACGCTGTCTTCTCAGTTTATTGTATCGCTTAATCTTCTACAAAAAACTTACACCATACAGTAAGGGATCAATTTCCAAATAAGCAGCAATGCTTTGACCCACATCTGCAAAGCTGTCTCGACGACCAATAAATTGACTTGGGCAGTCTCGCCCCCAAACCAATATAGGTACATGTTCACGCGTATGATCCGAACCTGGAAAGGTTGGATCGCAGCCGTGATCGGCGGTAATCACAATGCGGTCACCGGGCATAAGTAGCTTTTCGAGTTCAGGGATCCTTGTATCGAATGCTTCTAGCGCTGCAGCATACCCAGGTACATCACGCCGGTGTCCATAGGAAGAATCAAAATCCACAAAATTGGTAAAGATCAAACTTCCATCAGGCGCTATTTTCAGGGCATTTAGCGTTGCATCAAACAAGGCCATGTTACCATCTGCCTTAATCGTTTGTGTGACGCCCTGATGAGCAAAAATATCGGCTGTTTTACCTATAGCTATTACTTCTCGCCCTGCTCCTTTTAAAACATCTAATAACGTTGCTCGTGGCGGAGGCGCTGTATAATCTCTACGGTTACCTGTTCTTGTAAAGCCCCCTGGTTTTCCTTTAAAAGGTCTAGCAATCACACGGCCAATTTTATAAGGATCGACTAAGACGCGAGCGATTTCACAAAGCTTATATAACCGTTCTAAGCCAAAACTTTCTTCGTGAGCAGCAATCTGAAAAACACTATCCGCAGAGGTATAAACAATGGGCATGCCCGTTGCTAAATGTGCTTCCCCTAATTCTTCAATAATGGTTGTACCGGAAGCATGTTTATTACCTAGCACACCTGACAATTCACCTTGTTCAATCAAGGCATGGATTAAGGCTTCAGGAAAACAAGGTGTGGTTTCAGGAAAATAGCCCCAATTAAACTCGACCGGAACGCCAGCTAATTCCCAATGCCCACTGGGTGTATCTTTTCCTAAACTGGTTTCAACCCCGTAACCATAATAACCTTTTGGTTCCTCTACCGATGCCAAATCAAGATGCGCCACTCCTGAACTTGCAATCGCAGCATGATACAAACCTAATTTCGTTAAGTTGGGTAATTTTAAAGGACCCTGTCGCAAATCGACTTTATCTGCTCTACCTTCCTTACAAGCAAAATGAATGTGGCCAAAGGTATCTGCCCCCTTATCACCATATTCATGGGCATCGAGGCTTGCTCCAATCCCCAGAGAATCCATGAGTAAGACACAAACGCGTTTATTAGGCATGATCAATCCTGCCGTGCCTGGCCGTTGGTTTCTTTTAAGCGAAATAAAGTTAGCCCAGCAAGGCATAGGCCAATGGGCAGAATCAATGCTGCATATTGATAATCAGCTAAGGAATAGGTAGGAACACCATTTACCATCTGCATCTCGCCATGCTGCACTAACAAATAGCTAAACAAATTTTGGTAAACAATATAACCGCCTTGCGTCAAAATAGAGACCATACTAACAGCCGTTGCTGTCATTTCCCGGGGGCTACTTTCGGCTACTAAGGCGTAACTAATAACTTGTGCAGAGGTGAAAAACCCCAAGAGAAAGAATAGGACTTTCATGCCTGCAACAGAAACAGGGGCGAATAAAATACACATCAGTACCGCAAAGGATGCAATGCATCCATAGAACATTGGCACTACACGCCGTTTCATCTTATCAGAACACCATCCAATAATCGGTCCGCCCAATACTGTTCCTAAAAAGAGCATTAGATTAACCGCAGCGGCTTCTTCTTTTGTGATACCCAATCGCTGTACTAAATATAAAGAACCCATCATTGCGCCGAAAACAGCAATACCCATGTTCATTAAACTGGTATAGAGTGCGGCTTTTAATGTTTGTAAGTTAAGGTAGGCTTGTTTTGCGATTGCTAATATTTTTACTCTTGGTTTTGTGATACGAGATATAGCATGGTTGTCCTGAGGCGCTTTATCAACGACACCTAAAAACATCATAATTAACATAACAACACCTAACCATCCCACATCAACTAAACCCTCACGCCATCCTACCTGGCCTACTAATTTTGCTAAAGGATATTGCGCTAACATTCCACCGGTCATCGCCATGGTAATAATGGCACCAGTAACCATGGCCATCCGCTGAGGAGGGAACCAACGTGAAGCAAGGCGAATAGGACCTAAAAAGCAAAAAGCGCTGCCAATGCCCGTTATAAAACGACAGAGCATGGCAACATAAAATGAGTGGGTGTGTGCCAATAAAAAAGTACCTGCGACACAAAAGCACATTGCCAGTAAGAGTGTTTTTTTTGTCGATAGATGATCAAAAACAAAACCAGCAATAAAGAGAAATAAAACGTTAGCTAAGTAATATGTGCTGGACAGATACGCCATTTTATCAGCTTGTACATGAAAATCATGCATGATGTTATCGGCAATCGAAGCAAACATATTGCCTTGAATAAACTCATAAAAAAAGAATAAGGATGCACTGAAACAGACTATCCACGGCAAAAGGCGTTGGATCCAACGGTCACCAGGAGCATAGCTCTCGACGATTTGCATATTAACATCTCCGTTCACGTATTAATAATCCTGCTACCAATGCGCCCAATGCAGTCAATGGGAACATCCACATCGCACGCTGAAAATCACTCGCTGTATACCCCGGAACCATTAAGGTTGTTGGATATTGCATCAAAAATCCAAAAGCTACCTGCCCCAATGCAGCACCACCCATGATTAAAATCGATGCAATCCCTGTCGCTGCACCTGTGTTTTCGGGCGGATTACTCGCCGCAATCAGCGGGTAACTAATGACTTGTGTACTGGTCACAAACCCTAAACTAAAAAAAAGCGTACTTAGCAGTGTTTGTGATAAGGGAATCTGCAAAATAAAAGGAAGCTCTAAGATAAGAGTGACGATGGCACCCACAATCATTAAAGGTTTTCTTTTAGTTTGGTGGTCTGACAACCATCCAATCACAGGGCAACCAACGATGCTGCCTAAAAAGATCAAACTAACGATATTACTTGCTGACATAGGTGGCAGATGGTGAACCGTTTGAAGGTAACTAGCACCCCATAATGCGCACAAAACCATAATAGGTAGATTTAAAAAAGAGGTGTAAATACCGGCAAACCAGTTTTGAGGATTACCAAAAGCTTGGTTCAATGATGAACGAAGTGAATACATAGCCTCTTTATGACTGGATACCTTAATAGTCGGGTTGCTTTCTGTTGTCAATCGCTCTGGGTAATCGGCTACCATTTGCCAAATCCAGAGGAAAAAGAATCCGCCGACAGCGGCATCAATTACAAGCGCCGTTCGCCAACCAAACACGTCACTCAGCCATGCAAGCGGTGTATGTGCCATCATCCCACCCAAAAAAGCCATCGTTACCAGTGAGCCAATCACAAAAGCATGTCGATGGGGTGGGAACCAACGAGTAACGAGCTGAATACACGACAAAAAACAAAACGCGTTGCCAATACCTGATAAAAAATGAAAGAAAAAAGCAATCCAAAACGTATGTGTAAGAGCAAAGCCTAAGGTACTCAGAATACAGAGAAGCATAGCTGCTAAGATAATGCGGCGAACAGAGTAGCGGTCCAATAAGATACCGGCTGGGAGTAGAAAAAGAATATCTGCCCACAAGTAGGCACTGGACATCCAGCTTAGCTGGGTCGCATTTAAATTAAAATCCTGGCGTAGTGCCGGATTGATTACATCAAATAAATTGAGCTGAAAAAATTCGTAAAAGAAAAATAAACCAGCTGAAGTACACACTAACCAAGCGCGTAATGAAGAGCGATTCCAAATGATATCGAGGCCCTCTCAACGTGAATAAAACAGAGTATGTTTTACATTACAGCTAGATTTACATCTATGCTGGTTAGCTTCAAATAGAAGCGAGGTGCCTAAATTATACAGAACCTCAAGGCGAGAACGCAAGGCTCAACAGCAATCCCCGCCCTTAAAAGTCTTTCTAGCAACGCAAAAATAAGAGGTGCTTACCAGATATGGCACTGCTGACGGCTGACCATCGGACTATCCTTCGGAATATCGAAAGCCGCTTGAAAAGCAGGCATATTTGCTAAAGTACCATTCACCCGCATTTCCATTGGTGGATGCGGATCCGTTGTAACAAGGTTTCTTGCCTGTTCCGGCCTTATATTGGCTGCCCAGACGTGAGCAACACTTAAAAAGAACTGTTGATCCGGTGTAAAACCAGCAATGGTGGGTGCTTTTTTGTTCGCTTGCGCCTGATGGAAGGCACGATAAGCAATAGCTAACCCTCCTAAGTCAGCCGTTGCTTCTCCAACGACCAACTCACCTTTAACAGGCAATCCTGCCGCTTGGTAACTTGAGTATTGTTTAACAATACACTGAGTAGCCTGTTCAAAGCGTTTTAAGTCCTCAGGTGCCCACCAGTTGTTTAAATTGCCTTTACCATCAAATAAAGCACCCTTATCGTCGAAGCCGTGAGTAATTTCATGCCCAATCACAAAACCTATTCCCCCATAATTAACGGCCGCAGGAGCATCTATCGCAAAAAGAGGCGAATTTAAAATACCGGCAGGTAAATTAATATTATTCATTGACGGATCATAATAGGCGTTTACTGTCTGCGGGGTCATTTCCCACTCGCTGCGATCCACCGGTTTATCGATTTTATTCAAATCACGGTCGACTAAAAATTGATTCACATGCAAGATGTTTAAAACGTAAGGACCTTGATCAATGCTGAGCCGAGAATAATCCCACCATTTATCTGGATAACCCACCCGATCTTCGATTTGCGACAATTTTTTCAATGCAGCAGTTCTGGTTGCAGGGGTCATCCAAGCAAGGGTGGTCAGATCTTTTTTCAGTACAGCCCTAATGTTATTTAAAATCTCCAACACCGCTGCTTTTTCTTTCGGCGAAAAATATTGCTTCACATATAACTTTCCAATCCCAAAGCCTAAGCCCCCATTGGCCGCTGCAACCACTCGTTTCCAACGAGGTTGTAGTGTTTTTGCGCCACCAATGACGGAATTCATATGAAAATCTTGGTCTACAAAAGCAGTTGATAAATAAGGGGCAAAACTATCGATTAATTTCCATCGTAAATAAACTTTCCAGTCATCCATAGGAATTTGCGCAATCGCTTCGTCCATTGCTTTAAAAAAAGCAGGCATCGCACAATTGATGCGTTTGATATGAGGCTGACCCATTGCGTCAAAATATTTTTTCCATGAAAAATGCGGGGTCATTTTATCCAACGAGGCTACATCCATCATATGATAGATAGCATAGGGATCACGTTTTTCAACCGAGGTCATCGATGCTTTTGCTAATCGCGTTTCAACGGCCATCACGGTTTGTGCTTCATTTGCAGCGTTTTTAGGCTCATCTCCAAGCAATTCAAACATCTTGGCTAGATGCGTCACATACGCAGAGCGAATTTCTGCAAATTTTGGGTTTTCATCAAGGTAATAATCGCGTTCAGGCAGGCCTAGCCCCCCTTGAATAACCGCGCCTATCATGCGCTGACTATCTTTGAAATCCGCCATGCTTCCAAACCCAAAAAGCGCATTCACCCCGATTCTTTGCAGATGTGCAATCACTGTCTGCAAATCAGCGCTGGTTTTGATTGATTGAATACCATTAAATTCTTCCATTAGAGGTTGCACACCAACTTGATTAATCAGCGATTCATTCATACCACTCTTATAAAAGTTAGCTACTTTCTGCTCTATACTGCCGGGTGCATTACTTTTGTTTGCCAAACTTATCAGCATCTCGTGGATGCGTGTTTGAACCTTTTCTTGTAGCATTTGAAAAGAGCCCCACACTGTATAATCCGGAGGAATAGGGTTCGCTTTTTGCCACGCACCATTAGCATATGCATAAAAATTTTGGCTAGGACTCACCTTTGAATCAATCCAATCAAGGTGCAGAGTGGCGACAGCAGGTAGATTAGAAGGCGAAGATTTTTGAACATCTGTTTTAATCGTTTGATTTGAAAGAGAAGAATTTACCTTCTTATCAGGGGTCGGCTCCGGTGTACTGGCTTCTGCGAACCGAGTACTCATGAGACACACCAACGTAATAAGCCTTAGTAGTTGCATCACCCTTTATCTCCTTCTTTTCCGACAGCTTATTTACGTTTATCATGCGCTTACTACTGACCGAAGGCAACCGAAAATACCTATTAATCGCATCAGCCGAAAAATCCGCTGATTATCTATTTAGCGGCTAACATGAAAAATCTATCCTTCTTCCAAACATACCGGTATAATTCTTTACTATGAAGACTCTTGATTTCCACTTTGATCTCCCTGAAGCACTGATTGCTCAATATCCCTTACCTAACCGAAGCGATTCTAGGCTATTGGTTCATGATCCCCAGCAAGGCAACCGACACCAGCAGTTTAAAGAATTGCCTTCCTTCTTGAATCCCGGTGATTTATTGGTCATGAATAATTCTAAGGTTATTCCTGCTCGCTTATATGGTACGAAAGCTACCGGTGGTAAGGTAGAGTTATTAGTAGAACGTCTGCAGGGAGAACGACGGTTTTTAGCACATATTAAAGCCAGTAAATCGCCGAAACCCGGTACGATCATTTATCTTAACGCCCAAAAAGAACATACAAAGAGCGCTTCAGAGATTGCTGGGGGCCAGTATGTTCTGCAGGTAATCGAAAAAATTAACAACCTATATCTTTGCGAAACGCAGAGCGACACGCTGGAAACACTGCAAAAGATCGGGCATATCCCTTTACCGCCTTATATCCAACGTAAAGCTGATAATACTGATCAAGATCGTTATCAGACCGTTTATGCAAAACATAATGGTTCCGTTGCAGCACCCACTGCTGGGCTGCACTTTGACGATGCGTTATTGTCTGCATTAAAAGACAAGGGGGTTAATATTGCCTATACGACGCTACACGTCGGGGCAGGTACTTTTCAACCGATTCGTTCCGAATGTATTTCTGAACATAGAATGCATGAAGAAAGGTATGTCATCACCCCTGAGCTAGCTGAAGCAGCTAAGTACGCACGCGCTCAAAAGAAACGTATTATCGCCGTTGGAACCACTGCTTTACGCAGCCTAGAAAGCGCAGCAGAAGAGGATGGTTCTTTGCGCGTTGGCGAGGGAGCAACGGAAATTTTTATTTCTCCCGGTTACCGATTTCGCCTTATCGATGGCCTAATTACAAACTTTCATTTACCACAATCGACATTGATTATCCTTGTAGCAGCGCTCATTGGCTATGAGCAAGCGATGGCTCTTTATCAGGAAGCCATCTCTCAAGAATATCGTTTTTTTAGTTATGGTGATGGAAGCCTTTTATTTCGCTTGTGAAACTTTCACGTCTCTCATAAAGAAAGCGAGAATGGTCACCAATAACAATGAGATAGGCAGGATAGAAAGCGCGATTTGATAATCGACCACTGTGTAGACGTGCTGCCCTGCTACTAACCCTCTGTCGTTAACAGCATCGAGCAATTGCCCCACCAATGGTTGAAAAATGACTCCTCCTAAGGTAACGATCATATTCACGGCCGCGAAAACCGTGCCCGATAACGCCGCACCGCTATTTTCTTTGCCCATAATAAATACGATGATTTCAGCACCGCTAAATAAACCATACAAGAACAACAATGTTACCAAATACACATAAGGTAGGTTTGGATAATAGAGCACAAAACTGATACATACTAAAGCAAAGGCTGCCCCCAGCGCTAAAGGCAGTACGCGCCGACCACTTTTATCCGATAAATAACCGATCAAGGGCGCACCAATTGCCCAACCTAAAAATACCGCAGAAATGGCTTTAGCGGCTTCGAGCTTTGTTAAATGATGAACATGCTCTAAATAATTTTTACCCCATAATTCACCAAAAACGGAAAGCGATGTATAGAGACATGCACCCACGCAGCCAATCAGCCAAACTTGGGGTGAGGTTAACACTTGCCAAACATTGGTAAAAAATTCAGGCAAAGGTTGGCTATGCATTTCATGCCCTTTAGGGCCATCCCTAACGACCAAAAACATTAGCACCATTAACACAACACCAATAATCACAAGCAAACTAAGAATATATTGCCAGCCCAGAGTTACAGCGACATCGGTAATTTTTACTTCACCGTAAACTAAGCCCAACATTCCCAGGGTGGTAATTAATCCAACCACTAAGGAAAAATACTGCCGTGGCAGCCAGTGAATGGCAAGGGATAACACCCCCACAAAAGCAAAAGAAGAACCAAACCCAACCAAGAATCGTCCACTGCCTGCTGTCAACATCGACGATGTATCGGCAAATAACCACGTCCCCAGCGCGCAACAAAAACAGGCAAAGGTTAGTAACCGTCTTGGCCCATATCGATCCATAAGCATGCCAACGGGCATTTGCATTGGAGAATAAGCAAAGTAATAAAGCGCTGAAAGCTGGCCAAAAATGGTTGCTGAAATATTACCAAAAGCTGCACTGAGTTCACTTTGTAATGCACCCGGTACAATCCTAAGAATAAACTCGTAACAATAAAAAAAGGCACCTACAGTACAAATGAGACAGCCGTAAAGTGTTTGTCTTTTATTACGCGCTCGATCAGTTTTTTGCATGTGCATACGTCTCTTTCAAAAAGAAGGTTAATAGAGCTGCAATAAAAATCCCTAATGGGATTATCGATAGAGCAAACTGATAATCTTGAGCAGTATACATTTGATGTAACCGATCGACAGGCATACTTTGCAGAAGCGATTCATCCACTTGAAGATGCGTCGACAAACTAAAATCTAACAATTTTCCTACCAGTGGCTGCAAGAACATTGCCCCGAACATAACAAGCATATTCGTCATTGCCATTGCTGTTCCTGCTGCTTCTGTGGGACTCAACTCGCGACCAACTGCAAACACAATGCATTGTGCGCTATAAAGCAAACCTAATAAAAACATTAAGCAGCCGATTTGATGTTCTGTTAAACCGGGCAAATACAGTATGACGATCATAATGATTCCGGCACCAATCGCTCCTATGCGCATAGGTAGTTTACGGCAGCAATTTCTATCGGATAGATAGCCCATTAAAGGCGCACCTACTGTAAATCCTAAAAATAAAAGCGAATTAGCAAAATCAGCACTTGCTTGGGTCATCCCGTGCGCATATTTTAAATAAGGGATACCCCATAATTCAGCAAAGACAGTCGTCGGTAAGTAAATTAAACATCCAAAAACGCCATTAACCCATATTTGCTTATTTTTAGCGATTAAACTGAGATCCCGCATACTTTGTTTGAAATCGACGACCGTCCCGGTCTCTTCGGAAGAATTTGCGCGATTGCGTATACCTATCCACAGAAGAATCGTCAAACCGATCCCGAAATAGGCGGTATATTGTACGGTTGAACGCCATCCCACTTGCATGACTAAGTTACCCAGCAGATTATCACCCACCATGGCACCAATCGTGCCCAACGCGGCTGCTAAGCCTGAGAACATTGCTAATTTATTTTCGGGCAACCAAATCGTTGCAAGCTTTAGAACACCAACAAACGCAAACGCTGAACCAAAGCCCACTAAGAAACGTCCAAAAGCCGCTACCCAAAAATAAGTGGTTCCCGCAAAAATGAAAGTGCCTAAAACGCAGACTGCACAGGCTAAAGTTAACAATAATCGCGGCCCGTATCGATCCAAAAGGACACCAACTGGGAGCTGCATGGGAACGTAAGCGTAATAGTAAAATGCAGAAAGAAATCCAAAGCCTGTCGCTGAGACATTAAAATGCTCCCGTAAGGCAAGCTCCATTACACTTGGCGAGATACGTAAGAAATATTCGTAACTGTAATAAATTGCCCCCAACGCACAAATTAACCAGGGAACCAACATGTATTTTCTATGGGTCTTTTTATACAAAATAACTCCCTCCACTGATATACATTCACCCTTTCAAGCCGATTTACGGCCTGCTCTAGAATACGATTCTGCTTTTATGACTTTACGCTACTTTTCCCCCATCACAGACCTTGGGCCTGGGGTTGCATAGTGAAGCGATTGCTCCACTAAAAAACCAATGATTACTCTATTCATTAATTTTTTTAGATTAAGCATATCTTGAAAAAATTAATAGTATTTTTGCGGAACGATTTGATGAACGCCACTTGCAATGGCAGCTTTTACAACAGCTGCAGCAACGCGGTCTTTCAAGCGAGGATCGCTTGGTTTAGGAATAATATAATTCGCACCATAATTCCAGTCAGTTACGGTAGGATAATTATGCTTAACAACAGAAGGGACAGGTTCATGTGCAAGGTGTCGAATAGCATCTACAGCAGCGATACGCATTGCTTGGTTGATGCAAGTAGCACGAACATCCAAAGCACCTCGAAATATGTAAGGAAAGCAAAGAACGTTATTAACCTGGTTAGGGAAATCACTACGGCCAGTGGCAATAATTAAATCCGGCCTCACTTGATGAGCAAGCGCTGGACGAATTTCTGGCTCTGGATTAGAAAGTGCAAAAATAATGGGTCTTTCGGCCATCAGATGCAAAGACTCGGCATCAAGCAAGCCAGGTTTTGAAACGCCAATAAAGACATCTGCATCTTTTAAAGCGTCTTCAAGCGTTCGTGCAGACGTTTTACTAGCAAAAGCTCGCTTGTAGACATTGAGATCATCGCGACCTTCGTGAATGACGCCTTTACTGTCTAAGAGTAATAAATTCTCTTTATCTGCACCCAATGCGACTAATAATTGCATTGAAGCAAGCCCAGCAGCACCGGCGCCGACACAGACTATTTTGACTTGCGATAAACTTTTTTGTTGAAGTTCTAGCGCATTTAACAGGCCAGCTGCAACGACAATAGCAGTGCCATGTTGATCATCATGAAAAACTGGAATATTTAATTGTGCAGCGAGTGATTGCTCAATTGCAAAGCATTCCGGGGCTTTGATATCTTCTAAATTGATACCACCAAATGTAGGTGCCATGCATTTTACGGTGGAAATAAACAGATCTGGATCGTCTGCATCTACTTCAATATCAAAAACATCGATGTCAGCCAGGCATTTAAACAATATCGCCTTTCCTTCCATCACCGGCTTACTAGCCAATGCACCGACGTGACCTAATCCCAGGACCGCTGTACCGTTTGTAATTACAGCAACCAGATTACCTTTCGCTGTATATCGAAAAGCGTCTTCGGGATTACTTGCTATCGCAAGCACAGGTTCAGCAACACCCGGAGTATAAGCAAGTGACAAGTCGTCTTGCGATTGTGCTGGCTTTGTCACTTGGATACCAAGTTTCCCTGGAGTCGGGTATTGATGGTACTCTAAGGCACGAATTTTTAAGCTGTCATTATCCACCGAGTTAAGCACTCATAATCATGATTTTTGCTGCCCTGTTCTGCCATAACGTTGGTTGAAACGTTGGACACGTCCACCAGTATCAATCAGTTTTTGTTTACCAGTGTAAAAAGGGTGACACTCCGAGCATACTTCAATCGTCAAATCATGCGATAAAGTTGATCGTGTTTTGAACACATGCCCACAGCTACAGGTCACCGTAATTTCAGTATAATCAGGATGAATCTCTGCCTTCATGATTAATTCCATGGATTTTTTAAACGAAGAACTTTAGCAGAAATCCTGCAAGGGATCAATCTGCCTTTCCTAGAGTCACTCAACTTGCACTTTGTCTAAAGGAATAGCTGCTCCTACTTTTAAAACAGCACATTGCCATAACTTCCTTACTTCTTGCGCTGCTGTTTCAAATTTCTCATTAACCAGCTTAAATTCTTTCAATGTCCTACATTTATTGTACTTAAATTTCTTACTGGTTTTTGTAAGTTAAGATCGTAGTATCATGTTGAGTGACTTAACCATTATCCTATCCCAGCTTTAATTAGAATTTGCAGAGGTGATTGCAAATGCGCTAAATACTAAGCCTGTTTGACTACGCAGCACTATCGAAAACTGGACCATCGAACGTGACATTATATTCAAGTTAATAAATAGTTAATGCCACGTTGAGGTTCAAAAAAGGCTTAAACGTTGGAGATTTAAGCCTACCTGCGAGGGGGCTTGCTATGGCCCTTCCACTACTCCCCCTTTTCTGCAATAAATAACCCGTACTATTATTCCTGTTAATATTCCTTGTACATGCTTGCAGCATCAGCATCTAATTATTTAAATGTCACTTATAACCTCTACACAATTAGTGCTGAACAAACAAAAAAGGGGTATGATTCCTTCCATACACTTATTAAAACATAATGTTTGTTTTGAGTAAAGAATTTTATGAACCAAACATAAAGTTTCCTACTACTATTCATTGCTTTTTGATTTTGTTTCTTCCACTAAGGTTGCAACTCTAAATTTCCAATTTGATATTCATCCCAAAACTCGTATACTTTCGCTTATTAGGCAGATGCTAGAATTTAGACTTATAAGATCATAAAGAAATGCAATCATATCAATTTTTCCCAATAAGATGTTCCTGATTAAAACAACCCAACAACGCGATAACGTGATATGTCGCATTTGCTTAGAGATAAGAAGGTATTACACGTTATAAAGGTTAAAGAGCTATTTATAAATTTCGATGCCAGGTAGGATATCGTTTCAAAGAAGCACCCCATATATTCATGATCAAAAACTTTTTATTTATTTTTTGCTATCTCTGGTTACCTAACTCTATAGTTCATTCCGCGCCACCAAAAGTTGTTAAGATTTTGAGCTGGTGGAGTTATTTTGACCCTGCATGGGTTCGATCTGAGATTAAAAATACCTGTAAAGTAGACCTTGCTGTCCAGTCGTATAAAGATGCAAATGAATTTAGTAAAAGCTTTGATTTAAGCAATTACGACATAGCAATATATGAATTATCTCAATTCAAAGAAGTTGAAAAACAACTCCCTGCTAGGGAAACACGCAATCACCTATTGCAAAAAAACTCTTATCAGCCTTTTGCACAAACCATTCAAGATAATTTTATAAAAGATCAAGGTACTGCCTTTTTCTTCATAGCCAATACGGTCTTTTTGTACAACCCTCAGAATGTCATGCTTGATCCTCAAGACTCTATGCAAACAATTATAAAGAAATTAGGTGAGAAAAATTCACATCCTTTCATTATCCTAGATGACGCAGTAATTATTAACTCCTTGGTAGTACAAGAAACTAGTCACTATATGACCACAAAATACTTTAAAAAGGTGTTTAATTACCCTAATTTAATCGTTTCAAACGATTTTATAGATTATAGAAATTTAGGAGTGTTCTTTACATGGTCAGGCTCCGCTATTTATCATTATGAATTAGCAAAAAAACAAGGTGTAAAGTTAAAAATTATAACAATTCCGAGATATTCCTATGCAACTGGCGACTTAGTGAGTCTATTCTCTGATTCAAAAGAGGCTCGCTGTGTTGCTCAATTAATTTGCAGTAGAAATTTTTTACAAGAATTACAAAAAAATAATTTTTATTATTTGCCCTTCAAGAAACATGCAAACATTTTGCATCCTACATATACTTTGTTAGAAAAACATTTTGTGAAAGATTTAATGTTAAAGAAAACAAAATGGCTTCTTCCATCAAAAGAAGAATTAGAACAATCAATTTTATCTTGGGAAAAAATCATTTTAGATTATGGTTTTTAAAATGGTTATAACTTCCATCCCAGATCTCAATAAAAAACTCAATATCTTCCTTTTTACTTATATCTCCCTATTAGTCATTATCCTCGCTTTTCTTTTAACATTTTTTTTCAACTCATATGCAAAAAAAACTTATCAAATTAGCGAAAATTCAATTAGAAATAAACTCTCTAAATTTATAAGTAGCTATGAATATCAGGCAATCTCCATCGCATCTCAACCCCTCCTTAGAAATTTGCTTGAGGCAGATAACAAAACAATAGAAATTGCTGATACACACAGTAATTCTTATTACAGATTAAGACGGCAAATTGCTGTGCTAATTGCAAAATACAAACCCGATGCCATATTCGAAGGTATCCAGGTCATTAATCGATATACACAAACTGTTTTTACACAAGGTAGTACTTCATCAACCTACAAGATCTCCATACAATTATGTTATCGCGACTCCATTCTATCTTACAATAAGGGAAACCCTTGCCTAGGAACATGGACTTTTTATATCAGTGAATCTAAATTCATCAAAAATTTGTTGAAAAATCATATTAAAATATCCAAGATTGAGAAAAATAATATTCCGATTGATGATTTATTTTCTTTTGAAGTTATGCAGGTGTCTCAAAAGACCTTACCTAAGATTTTCTTTCAATTAGAAACACCTTATATATATATAAAATATTTGATATCTGCAGTTATTGCACTTCTTTTTTTATCAATGATATTCCTCGTTAGATTTATTTTAAATATTTATAAAAAAAATTATTTTAATTATATTTTACAGATACATAATCACTTAACATGGAATAAATTTATACCTGATGAGAAATACCGAGAAAGTCCTTCTGAAATATCTGATTTATTACATGCCGTCAATAAAGCACTGGCTCAAAAGAAAATTGAAGCCATTGAAAATTTGGCGCATGATTTGAATCCTCCTCTCAAAAGGCTTCAAGAAATTTCATACAAAGTTACGGACAATCACAAACAAGATATTATAAAAATTCATACGCAATTTTACTTGGCAATAAAAAAACTTCATGAAAAAAAGCTTGAAAATATCGACATCAAAAAGTCTTTATTTTATTGCATACTTTCAATATATACCGAACAATTTAACCACGGAATTATTACTCTTTCTTCTGTTGGTGAGTATATATTCTGCCGAGGATCATATAGCCATTTTGTTAGAATTATTAGTAACATAATCGAAAATGCACTTAAAGCCACGCTTAGCATACCTTCTCCGAAAATTATCATAAATTTATCTATAGAAAAGTTCATGGTTAAAATAGATATCCAGGATAATGGAGAGGGAATCTCTCTTCAAAACATCGAAAAAATTTTTGTTGATGGCGAATCCTTTACAGGCAGCAGCGGAAAAGGTCTCAGTTTTTGCAAACGAGTTATAGAATCTTGGCTTGGAAGTATTACCTGTGTTTCAAGAAAAAATGAAGGTACAAATTTCTGCGTTCAAATACCTCAATCAAGAGCTCCATTTGATTATTTAAATACTGTTTTTTACTTAAAAAACACGAAATTTATCATTATAGATGATGAACCTCAATTTCATAAAATTATTATTAATTTAATCCCGCAAAAACAAACCCTTATTCATCTCCATAATCTTCGCCAAGTGAAAAATTTTTTAGCCACTCCATTTTCTCGTGATGCCATTTTTATTATCGACTATCAATTTAGCGAATGCATGAATGGTATAGACATTATTAAAAAATACAACTTATTTGGTCAAGCATACATGGTATCTTCTTCAGCAGATTATGTTAAGGAACTTTATCCAGAATATAGAGGCTCTATTCCTATGATTTCGAAGGGGTATATTAATAAAGTAAAATTCCAGTTATTGAAACAGATAGATGCTATTTTAGTAGATGATGATACTGAGATCTTAGCGGATGCTACAGCGATTGCAGATATCAAATCAATTTCTCTACTTGCATTAAATAATTTTCTTCAATTGAAAATGATTTTACATCTGCTCGAAAAAACAACTCCAATTACGCTTGATAATCATATCGATGATATTTTAGAAACAGGTTTAGAAGTTGGAGAAAAACTCTATAAAGATGGATTCCGCGAGTTATATTTGCAAAGTGGCGAAAAAATGAAACGTTCCAGATTTTTCAAAAAAATATTCGACAAAGGAGATTTTTTCCATGAATAATCATGACGCTAACGTAATCGTTGGAAAAATTAAAATGAAACTAACCTTGATATTAAATGATCTTTCTTCTGGAGATAACCGCAGCGCTCTTTCTCAGATTGAAAGAATTAGTTATTTGCTCATCGAGCTTAAAAAAATAAGCAGCAATAATGAATATAAATAATACTTCTCTAATCAAATTAAAACCAAAGGTGGCAATCTTAGATGATGACAAAGATTTGATATCTGACATGATTACTTGTGTAAATGAGATTGATTTGATGGGATTTTCTTCGCCTGAAACAATCGAACAATGCATCTCTACCACTTATAATCGTTTCTTAGATACTTTGAACACCTTCTTTTTTTATTTAAATAAATCAAATCTTCCAAAGAGCGAGATAAATCATGTTTTTTTGAATTTAATTGAATTTAGGCCGTTCTCAGTAGCTTTGATTGACTTGAATTTAAATAGCATCCACACCAATGAAGGTTTTGAAATTTGCGAGTTACTTCGCCCTTATAAGGTTAAAACACTTATTTATTCGGGTAGTCCCTTTAATAATTTTTCATTAGAATTAATTAATCAAGAAATGATTGCAGGATACCTGAATAAGTCAGATGATTTATTTGAAAATATTCTTCCTTCTATTTTTAGTCTAAACCAAGCATTTTTAGATTATCATTATAATCATACACACCTATGTGCTTTGAAAGGTATTTTGCCTTCAAATTTTAACCAGAATAATATAGTAAACGTACTCACTAATAATGCAGAAAATTATATTGTGTATGACGAATTTTTAAATTTTTTAACTTTAAATTAAAATGATGAATATACTGGAAGTAGGTTTTAGAATTAAACAAAGTATAGGCCTTACCGGATATAACGTAAAAGAATTCTGCGAAAAGACTGAGCGTTCTAGAGTAACAACTGCTCTCTGGATTTCTGGACGCGGCGGCTTGATAAAAGATAAGAGCTTAGAAGAACTTTGTTTTGACCTTAAAAAATGTTATGTGCAGTGCACTCCTAACTGGTTAAAATACGGCACAGGCGCTTCCCCGGTTCTTATTTTCACAGAGTCTTCTACCTATATTGAAAATAATTCCAGGCTAAATAAACTGAATATCAATGCCGACGATATTTTATTACATTTAAAAAAAAATGACACCGATAGCTATTTTGAAGTTAATAACCCATATTTTTATGCGATTGCAGAAATCCAGGACTTAACACATCTTGTTAAAAAAACATCAAATGCACTGATTCTACTTTCCACTAAGAATGAAGATTTAATTGGATATATTGAAGGACATTGCTCCGACACGAATACCTTAGTGTTCAGGTCGTTAACAGGTACGATACGTTGTTTGAGTTGCCCATTAATTAAAAAGATAGGAAAGGTTACCACTTACATTAACAAATTTAAGTAAGCGGTAATAAAACTCAAGAGAAAAGAAAATGTTTAGAAACTACTCAATAATTTATTATAGTAGCCGTAACTGCCCATCAAATACCGTTGCGATGAGAGGTATTCTCTTCTTCTCTCACCTCTTGAGTAAGCACTGCTGTAGCATATTTTTGTAATAATTCAATAATATCAGGACTCTTCGCATATTCTATGGAGGTTACACCTTTGGCATTTTTTGTATTCGGATTAACCCCTGCTTCAAGCAAGGTTTGTACTTTTACCACATCGCTTTTTCGACATGCAAGATCGAGTGCAGTAAATCCGAAAGCGTTAGACAGCGCAGGATTGGCACCATTTAGCAGTAAAAATTTCAGTACATCTGGAGAGGTCGATAAATGCAGTTGTGTATTACCTGCCGAGTCGGCACCATTCGGGTTGGCGCCTCCTTCAATCAACGTTTGTATAACCTCTAAACTATTTCGATAACTGACTACCCGTTCGAAGATATGCTCAAAATTTGCATTAGCCCTTACAGCCGATTTAATCCCTTTTTCGCCTCGGTGAGCACCGGCTAATGCCAGTTCTTCAGCAAATGCGGGAAAATTTCTGCAATAAAGACTTAAATAATATTCAACTAGCTCGGTATCTTCAGGATAGGCAGCTAAATATTGCATATGTAAATTAAAGAAATGATACATATCATTGTGCGAAGAGGATAAAGGAGAATTCATAAAGATGAGATAGAGATCGAAAAGACTAAGCCTATTATCAGCTTTTGCCAGCCCTACAAAGATATCCAGGTTTTGACCAAATGTACCATTACGCAAAATAGTAGGAAATAGTAAAGGATATTTCTCCATGCATTTGTAAGCAAAAGGAATTAATCGAACTTGATCGACCCCTTTGGCCATTCCCTCTCTGAACCGCTCGGCAATTAATTCTGCATGTCGAGCCGTTACTATATGGAAAACCAATTCTTCACAGGTTTGTTCCTGCTCGTTGTTAATACGAGTAATTTTTATATAGATATTTTCTCCGTCCCTAGAAAACTGGATTTTTCTTTTATCATCAGAAAAATTAGCAGAAAGTTCTTCAAGGGAAGTAGCCGGCGTTTCACTTTTAAAAAAATGATTCATCATGGGTAAAAAATTATTTGCATCAGCACCTACTTCAAAATTTTTTGAATAATAACTAATGTTTTCTAAACCTGATAAAAGATTGAAAAAAGCTTGACCTGTTTCAACAGTATTAATGTTATCGACTTTAAAATCACCTGCTGCGTAAAATGCACTCAGTTTTTCGTTTAACTTAAGTTTCTCTGGTAGCATGGAAGGGTCAAAGCAATTTTTCTCAGGCGAAAGCAGAAGAATATTAAATAAATTTTGAAAGGCAGTCTCAACACAACTGGGCCTCTTCGCGCTCGACTGATAAGCATAGCCCCTGGCAAAAACTTCAGGCAGATAAAAATCTTTCTCTTTTAACAGCAGATACGCCATGATTTGTTCATAATTTTCTTCTAAGATTGTTTCCATTTCCGGATAGTTAAAGGTTTCCTGTAGGTTTTCTAATTTTTCTCGACCAATCCTTAAATCTTCTGGAGTGAACGTTTCAAATTTTGGTAAGAGACTTTCTTTACCTTCGGGATTTTTTAATCGATTCAGGTGCTGGAAATACGATAAAATTTCTTCTGAATTTTCGGCTTTTCCACTAAGAAAACTAAGTAATAGCACTTCTGCGTATTGTTTTTCAAAAGGATTCCCTGCCTCTAACGCATCCTTTTTAGTGTGGAGAAATGCATTCAAAAAAGCGTTAAATTTGGAAACAGTCAGCTTGCTTTTTGTTTTTATAAAATGAGCTTCCTTCCATAACTGATAAATTTTATTCGCTGTTTGAGTATGATCAAAAGGTATGTTTTCATCTAAAGCGCTGTACGATTCGAGATAAACCATAAGATGAGCGATAATCTCTGGCGTCAGAGATGAAGCGATATTCGAGCTAGAATTTGTCGTATGAAAAAGTTGTCCATTTTTATTAAAAAGGAGATCAATTAATTGCTGTCTTGCATTTAATGGCTCTAACCTACTCTTTAAGCTTTGAGCAATGTCATAGCTACGAGGTAATGAGTTTTGCTGCAGCCTGCAAATACCCTCCAGAATTGAATAAGCAGGGTCTTGCTTATGATTTTGAATACTCCTTGTTTTTTCCAGCAACCCTTTCAAGTGTAAATAAGAGATAGGTTTTTTTTGATAAAAAGCGAGTTGCCTTACTAAAAAGGCATGGCGTAGGAAATTCATTGTATTCTACAAAAATATATAACAATACCTTTTATTATACATTTTATGTTTATATTGATCAATAAGTTATTTTTTATATCTTAATGTTTGATTTTAGAGGTTTATTTTTAGTTTAACCGCTAAGATTAACCCAAACCGGCGCATGATCTGACGGACGCTCCCACCCTCTCGGCGTAGGATCGATGTTAGATGTCAAACAGCGAGTATTTAAAGCTGTACTTAAAAGAATATGATCAATTCTAAAGCCTCGATTGCGTCTAAAGCCTGCTGCGCGATAATCCCACCAGCTAAAGGTATTCGCTTCTTGCGGGAAATTCCGGAAACTATCACTCAAACCTAATTGCAACAATTTCGCAAAAGCTTCTCGCTCTGCTGGGCTCACTAACACTTCGTCGATGCATGCCATCGGATCATGCACATCTCTGTCCTCTGGAGCAATATTAAAATCTCCCACAACGGCTACATTCGAATAGCGGGTCAATTGTTCTCTAATAAAATGGGTCATTTTATCAAGCCAGTCTAATTTATAGCAATATTTCTCAGATATCAAACTCGCACCATTAGGCACGTATAAATTGAGTAAGCGGATAGGCTCGCCACCTAATGCAGCAATATTTGGAATTGTAACAGCAAGTATTCGGCGTTGTGGATCCACAAAACTTTCCATGTCCGTCACTGTTTCTATCATTGGATATCGACTGATAATTGCTACGCCGTTATACGTTTTTTGCCCAGCGAATACCACTTCATAACCTTTGGACTGAAAAGCTTCCACAGGAAAAAACTCATCCGTTAATTTGGTTTCTTGCAACGCTAAAATATCGATATTGGTGCTTTCCATCCATTGTAAAACGTGCTCTAAACGGACTTTTAGAGAATTAACGTTCCAGCTAGCTAATTTAAGCATCCCAAGCTCCTTTGTATTCAATAATTAGCGGGGCATGGTCAGACCAACGTACCTCACGCGAAACCGTGGCATTTAAGACACTTTCTTTAAGCCCTGGTGTAATCACTTGATAATCAATGCGCCACCCTACATTATTTTTCCATGCGCTGGGATGTCGATAACTCCACCAGGTATAATGACCTCCTTCAGATTCAACCAGGCGAAATGCATCGATAAAACCAAGCGTGCCAAAAAGCCTATCCATCCAGGCGCGTTCTTCGGGTAAAAATCCGGAATTTTTTTGATTGCTTTGCCAATTTTTAAGATCGATTTTCTGATGGGCAATATTGTAGTCCCCACATAAGATCAGCTCTCGACCATTCTCCTCGGCCTCTTTTTTAAGCGCAACGAGATGCGCAGCAAATTGTTCTAAAAACTCATATTTGGCTGACTGTCGTATTTCTCCACTGGTGCCAGAAGGTAAATAAAGAGAAGCCACACTCAATTTCGGGTATTCGAATTGAATATATCTACCTTCTTGATCACAGAGAGAAAAACCCAGCCCTTTTTTAATGGTATGTGGTTGTCGGCGGGCATAAATAGCAACCCCACTGTATCCTTTTTTTTCAGCATCATAATAATCGCAGAAATAACCTGCGGGGTTAAAAAGAGCACCAAGGTCCGTTTGCAACATCATTTGGGCTTTTGTTTCCTGTAGACAAACAAAATCCGCATCTTGTTCGGCCAACCATGAAAAAAAGCCTTTACGGGCGCTGGCGCGAATGCCATTGGCATTAAATGTCAAAACTTTCATAAAAAAATAACCCTATTACTAAATCGCCTCACTCTTCCTAGATAAGCCAGTACAGACAATGATTACTGAGCCATTTAAGAGCAAGTTTTCTACAGGTACCGTGAGTGAAGCATTTACGGCAATACTAACTGCTTCTTGTTGATAACTTTTTTACTTTTTTGCTAGTGTTTCAGTGGATAACGCTAATGCAAGCCGCGCCAAGCGCTTACCTAAATGCTGAGCTAAAATCGATTCTTCTTTACTAACGGGTTTTTCATTGGTGGTACCAGCAACATGGGTAGGCCCATATGGCGTCCCGCCGGTCTGAGTCGCGCTTAAATCGGGCTCCGTATACGGCAATCCCACCAATACCATTCCATGATGCAATAAGGGCAGCATCATGCTCATTAACGTTGTTTCCTGGCCCCCATGCAGTGAAGAGGTAGAGGAGAAAACACCGGCAGGCTTATTAACCAAATCTCCTGCTAGCCAAAGGCCAGAGGTACCATCAAGAAAATATTTAAGTGGGGCAGCCATATTGCCAAAGCGCGTCGGACTACCTAATGCTAAGCCTTGACAATGACGCAAATCATCTAGGCTTACATAAGGAGCGCCTTCGTCAGGTAGAGACTTTTCTGTCGCTTCGCAAGTTGTGGACACAGGCGGAACCGTTCGCAGTTTTGCTTCAACACCTTCGACGGCTTCAACACCCCGTGCAATATACTGGGCGAGTTGTTTTGTTGCGCCATACCGTGAATAGTAAAGAACGAGAATATAAGGTTGCATGGTCTGCCCCTGGGTCGTACCACATTGAGCATGCTATTCTACTATCAAATACCCAGCAAATCAGCAACGTATTAATTCTGACAAATCGAACGTCAGTCATCAGGAAGGTAAGGGATGCAGTGGAAAAAACAACTTTTAAAAAAATATTATGAAGCAAAACGCTTCATGCTCTTTGTTGCCGAGCATTTCATTAAAGACGACTGCACCTATCGCGCTTCTGCACTGACATTCACCACCTTACTCGCTGTAGTGCCGTTAATGACGGTAGGTTTCACCATCTTTTCTTCATTGCCGGTATTCCAACATTTATTGAATCCCTTACAAAATTTTATCTTTGAAAATTTTGTTCCCACCGCCGGTCAAGCGATTCAAGAATATTTAAGACAATTCGCTGCTCAAACCACGAAGTTATCTGTTTTTGGGATTGCTATTTTATTTATTACAGCGCTACTCGTCATGGTAACGATAGAGAATGCGATGAATCAGATATGGCGTGTTTATTCAGCCCGCAAAGGTGTGTCTGCTTTCTTACTGTATTGGGCCATTTTATCCTTAGCACCTATCTTATTGGGATTAAGTTTGGCCGCAAGTTCTTATTTTCTATCAATACCTTTTATTCAGCATCAGCAAACTTACTCTCTCTTACCCAAAAGCATTCCATTTTTCTTATCCTGGTTAGGTTTTACCTTTTTATTTGTTGTTGTCCCTAATTGCTCGGTAAAAATTATCCATGGTTTATGGGGAGGGATGGTAACAGCCTTGTTATTTGAAGCCGCTAAGCAAGCCTTTGCTTATTATTTAACACAATATAAAACCTACGAATTGCTTTACGGAGCTTTTGCGACTATCCCTATTTTCTTTTTATGGGTTTACTGGGGTTGGGTCATCACGCTTTTGGGGGCAGAAATTAGTTACGCTCTTTCAGTGCATTATAAAAGACGTGAAGGTCTGCCGCTTGATGGATTTTCGCATGCTGTACTTTGGTTATATAAGCTATGGTGTGCACAACAAAAAGGTAGCGGTTTAAACCGTGAGGAACTGGTTGAAGCAAGTTCACAACCCTTTGTCATTGATGCCAATGAAATGATTAACACTTTAGTGCGACTTGGGCTCATACATCATACCCAACAAGATATTTTTATGTTGAGCCGTGATTTGAACCAGATCAGTCTCTATGAATTAGCACAGAATTTACCTTTTCGTTTACCGACCCAATCAGAAATCACGCTCGAAATTTTCCCATACACTGCCGCTTGGCAGAAAGTTTGGTATGCCACGGATCATGCCTTACATCGTTCTTTAGCAATCAGCCTGCATCAACTTTTCAACCAAGCCCTACATCCTGAAAATCTTTTAAAATGAAATTGTCTTTATTACTTACAAACGCAATCAAAAAGTGCAGTTGGCTTTTCGATATTCGTTTGTTTTTTTTCTTGATGATCCCATAAGCTACATTTACTTTGTGAAACTTTAGGAATTTCCTCTGGTTCAACACATGCCGGTAAAGTTAAGGCATAACAACTATAACGAGGTTTACCCTGTGCCTCTGCTGGCATCTGAAGAGGAATAATTAACTGTTGATTGACTGTGTTTAAAAGAGCAAGCGAATCTTTATCCAAGCTAACCTCTTGCAGAAGATTACTAAACATCGATTTTATTAACTTTAATTTCTCTTCGGTAAAAAAATCCTTGGTTTTAAGAATTTGCTCAAGCTGACCGATTTCCGTCAGAACCTTCAATAAACCAGGACCAATTTTCTTACTGTGAACAAATAATCGGCTATATTCCGCCTGAAAATATAAGTTCATAAGATAGCTGAGTGCTTCAAGTCTTTCATAGGTCATGCTACCGGCCTGGGTACAATTTTGCCCTAATAGGCTCAATTGTTTCGAAGCCTCCTGTAATGCGAAGGAATAGGCGCCTTTGATAACTGTTGCTGGCCTTAGCGCTATAAGCCGCGGAAAATCAATGCAATAACCAGCCATTCTGAGCGTTTTTTCCACTGCATCCGCACAGTTATTTTTGAAAAAATTATAACCCGAGCCATAAGGTTTACCTGTTCCACAAGGTTCTTCCTTATCATAGTAATAAGAGGATTTTATAAAATTAGCCTTAAACAATTCAAAATTCATTGGCGACACTGGCAGAATCAAGAGCTTGGGCAGCGCCTCGAGCAAGTGGACATCACTGCTATAATTATTTCCCATCGCCCAACTAACATAAAAAGTTTCGGTAACGGCAAACCTATCGAAGGGATCTTTGATAAGTTGATAATTTCTTATCGGCTGGATTTCTACGGCGACGTGACCAAAATTTATATTACAGTTCGGCCAGTAATAAACTATAGCGCGTAAACCATTTTTGGGTGGATTCGACTCTTTGTTACTTTTCATTTAATTCAGTCATTATATAACAATTGTTACATTTTAAATCTTTTAAATTTTTAATCAACCAAATCATCTCTTATTTTTTCTTTTTAACTTTTTATAGAAGAAATTGTTTGTTATAAAAGTTCTTAAAAATTGATAAGTGGCTGCTAGGAGGGTAATGTGAAGGGAGCGTGCTCCTCGAAAGGCGATATTGTCTATTGACATAGACCCCACGCCTACAAGGAAGGCTTTTTTTTACAGGAGAATAAAAATACCGTTGTTAAAGAATGTAACGGGTTAAATCTTCGTCTTCGACTAATTTTCCAAGTTGTTTGTCCACATAAGCAGCGTCAACGTGGACTGCTTCTCCTGGACGGTCGGTAGCATCAAATGAAACCACTTCTAAAAGCCGTTCCATTACCGTATAAAGACGCCTTGCACCAATATTCTCAGTCCGTTCGTTAACTTTCCATGCCACTTCAGCAATTCGTCGGATACCATCTTCTGCAAAGGTTAATGACAAACCTTCCGTCGCCATTAAGGCGCTGTATTGCTCTGTCAACGACGCATGCGGCTCGGTTAAAATGCGTACAAAATCTTCCACACTCAATGCCGATAGCTCTACCCGAATAGGAAGGCGACCTTGTAACTCAGCAATCAAATCCGATGGCTTTGAAACATGAAAAGCACCCGATGCGATAAACAAAATGTGATCGGATTTAATCATGCCGTATTTGGTAGAAACCGTGGTGCCTTCTAAAAGTGGCAGTAAATCTCGCTGTACACCTTCACGTGAAACATCACCGCCTGTATGCTCTGAACGTCGAGCAACTTTATCCAGTTCATCAATAAACACAATGCCATTTTGCTCCACGTTTTCAAACGCGCGTACACGAATATCTTCTTCGTTGACCAGCTTGGCTGCCTCTTCTTCCTTTAAAATTTTCATTGCTTTAGCGATTGGCAGTTTGCGAGTACGTGATTTAGAGCTACCGATTTGCTGGAACATCGATTGTAGTTGGCTCGTCATCTCCTCCATGCCGGGGGGTGCCATGATTTCAACACCAATTTGATTCGATGCGACTTCTATTTCAATTTCATCTTTATCTAATGTACCTTCTCGCAATTGTTTGCGAAAATGCTGCCTAGCCGTTGATTCTTGATCTTCTGCACCACCGTTTCGTGGACGCGGTAATAACACATCTAAAACCCGTTCTTCAGCTGCTTCTTCTGCTAAATGTTCAACTTTTTTCATGGCAAATTCACGTTCTTGCTTCACAGCAATATCTGCCAGATCACGCAAGATAGAATCCACATCACGCCCTACGTAACCGACTTCAGTAAATTTAGTCGCTTCTACTTTAATAAAAGGCGCCTGTGCTAATCTCGCTAAACGGCGCGCAATTTCGGTTTTACCAACCCCGGTAGGACCTATCATAAGAATATTTTTAGGCGTGATCTCTGTTTGTAAATCAGCATCTTGAAGCTGCATGCGGCGCCAACGATTGCGTAAAGCAATAGCAACTGCACGTTTTGCAGCATCCTGCCCCACAATAAACTTATCCAGTTCACCGACAATTTCACGCGGCGTCATCACGGTAGGTAGTACATTTATCGGCGTACGATGATTATTACTCTCTAATTTGTTCATTCGCTTTCAGTATCCAGTTCTTCAATGGTTAAATGATGATTGGTGTAAATACAAATATCGCCAGCAATACCTAAGCTTTTACGCACAATCTTATCCGCCGATAATTTTGTGTTTTCAAGTAATGCTCGCGCAGCTGCTTGTGCAAAAGGGCCTCCTGAGCCAATCGCAATTAAACCGCCCTCGGTTTCAATCACATCTCCATTACCGCTGATAATCAATGAGGATTTTTTATCCGCCACTGCTAATAATGCTTCTAAACGTCGCAAAATTTTATCCGTTCGCCAATCTTTACCAAGCTCAACTGCTGCTCGGATCAAGTGACCCTGATGCATCTCTAATTTGCGCTCAAAGCGCTCAAATAACGTAAAAGCATCGGCTGTGCCTCCAGCAAAACCGGCGATTACTTGATCTTTGTATAAGCGTCGTACTTTACGCGCGTTATTCTTCATGACGGTATTACCCATGGTAACTTGACCATCGCCTCCAATCACCACTTTGTTATCTCTTCTTACACAGAGAATAGTAGTGCCATGAAATTGTTCCAAAGTAATTACCTCATTAAATGCCTTTCATCTTTAAATGGGGGATAGAAGTAAAAAATCAAGGCACCCATCTCGATTGTCCTAGGTATTTTGCGCCACTGTATCATTTATTCATCTATCTCTACCCACCGGTCTCTGCTAATCTGTCCTTAGTACTAGTTGTAAAAAAAAACGATCAGAGACTCACACATACGAACAAAAGGATAGAAAGCAGTGCATTGCATCCGATGAGTGCTTCTCTACCCTTCGTTGGTTAAAGGACGGTTTATGGATCAGACTATTTTTGTTACTCGAACTCTTAACGTTAAAAAGATCAAATATATTGGGCTCGATATGGATCATACCTTGGTCCGTTATCACACTAAAAATTTCGAAACCTTAGTCTACACTTTCGTTATTGACAAGCTCGTGAAAGATAAGGGGTACCCCTCTCTTCTGAAGTCGTTACAGTTTAATTTTGATCATGCGATTCGTGGATTAGTGATCGATAGTAAAAATGGGAATATATTAAAACTCAGCCGTTATGCGGCGATCCGTCAAAGTTATCATGGCACCAAAGAAATCCGTTTTAGAGAACAGAAACAAATTTACCGAAGTGTTTACGTTGACTTAAAAGACCCTAACTACATAGCCATCGATACCTCATTTTCGATCGCTTTTTGCGTGCTCTACGCTCAGCTTGTTGATCTAAAAGATAGCAACCACCTACTGCCTGATTATCGGACAATTGCTTTAGATGTCTTAAATTCCGTTGACGAAGTCCACGCTGAAGGTCAGCTTAAAGCTTCAATCACAGAACGCATGCACGATTATATTTTTCGCGATAAGCAAATCGTTGAAGGTCTCAAACGCTACATTCAATATGGGAAAAAATTTTTCTTATTAACCAATTCGGATTATCACTACACGAATCTACTTTTAAATTATTGCATCACACCCTTTCTCGAAAAAAATGAACGCTGGCAAGATCTTTTTGAATATATTATTACCCTAGCTGCAAAACCTCGTTTTTTTTACGATGATTTGAAATTTTTGGCAGTTAATCCTGAAGATGGCATGCTTTCCAATACCTTTGGCCCATTAAAGCCAGGCGTTTATCAAGGTGGCAATGCAAGGATGTTAACAGATGCTCTAGCAATTAATGGGGATGAGATTTTATACATTGGTGATCATATCTATGGCGATATCTTGCGCTTAAAAAAAGACTGCAATTGGCGTACAGCATTGATCGTCGAAGAATTAGGTCAAGAAATTGACTCGCAATGCAAAGCGATTCCTATCGAAAAAAAAATCGTTGAAACCATGCACGTTAAACAAAAATTGGAGAAGCAACACATCCAATTGCATTCTCAATTAATCGAAAATAACGATACCGCTTTAGAAAAGAAAATTTTTAATGTCCAAAAACAGATCTCACGCCTTGATGTCAAAATTACTCAACTGCTGAAAGATGAAAAGGCATTTTACAATGCTTATTGGGGAAGAATTTTTCGTGCAGGCGCAGAGGAAAGCTACTTTGCCTATCAAGTAGACCGATTCGCCTGTATCTACATGGAAAAATTTGTTGACTTACTAGATCACTCGCCACTCACCTATTTCCGGGCTTATAGACGCCGCTTAGCACACGATATTCAGTTTGTTTAACCTCTGCATAAGCACACAATCGCTTCCTGCGCTTACACGGGATCGCTCGATTAACCTAACATTCGCAAGTTTCATTCTTGAGTGTTTGCTTCTGCAACAGCAGACACATTTTCGTTCTTCCCGAGCATAAATTATGTCACAGATGGTCATTACATCTTTAATAATGACTTTTTAATCTGATGCGCCCTCATCCTCCACGGCATCCATAATCCTTTGATTAATCAATTATCTTTTTAAGCATTCATTAATTGATGTCATCTATGTACTTCTGTACCATTGTAATGGTTCGACATTACAGATATAATGCTTTAATACCATACAAAAAGGAGATCTTATGAAACAAAGTGGTTGGCGTGACTTTCTCCATGCCTGTTTAAAAATGAATGATCCTGCAGAGTTTCAATTGTTTTTTGACCTGTTTTTCACGGTCGAAGAAAAACAGAACATTGCTTCACGGTATTTAATTATTAAAGAACTGCTAGCACATGAGCTCACACAACGTGAGATTTGCAAAGTTCACCAAGTAAGCATTGCGCAGATCACAAGAGGTTCAAATGCGTTAAAAACATTAGATGACAGTCAACTTAACGCGTTAAAAGATATTTTATGTGTTACCTAGTTTAGAGGAGTACTACCATGTTTTTTTGTTGTCGTAGAAAAATTCAGCCTACTATTCATTTTGGTTTTTTACCAAAAACATTCCCGCGCTCAACCCTTATTGATACAGAACCCAAGAGCTTAAACGCACATATTAATCGTATCGCGCATAATCTACCGATGTTACTGAAAGAAGGAAAATTGCTCGATGAAATTACAACCCTTGACGCCAAATTTTCTCAAAATTTAATAAAAATAGCGGATGCAGAAGATAAAGCAACCGCGATTTTAATGCTCACAATGATATCTCAAGCGTACATTTTTAATGATCCTAAAAACCCTCAAAAATCATTACCCTCTGTGCTTTCTAAAAATCTAATCAAATTATGTGAGGACAGAAACATTCATATCATTACCTATGATGACTATATCCTACATAACTTCACCCTCCTCGATAAAAAGAAGGGATTTAGTTTAGAAAACATCGAACCACTCTTTACGTTTACCGATTCCTCTCATGAGAAAGGATTTATTAAAATTCATGTTGCCATCGAAGCGGCTTGCAGCAAAGCTTTAGATTTGATTCGAGAAATTGCTGTCTTAAAGCAATTAAAAAACGATGATCCATTCCAGGCCCAATTTATTGATAAGCAAACGCTTGTGTGTTTACAAGAAATTGCACAGGCGCTTAAAGTATCTGGCACGCTTTTACAAGCGATGTATAGCCAATGTGATAGCAACTTTTTTACAAACAATCTACGACCCTATGTCACCGGTTGGGGCGTTGTCTCAAATCTTACTGCTGATGGGAAAATCCAGTCGGGCGTTAAGTTAACCTTAGAAGAGGATTCCGAAAAATTGTACTCGTACCAAGGACCTTCAGGGGCTCAAAGTAGTATTCTCCCAGCGTTTGACGCCTTCTTAGATGTCCATCATGAACCTGGAACGCCGGTGCATAATTTTCAAGCATATATGCCTCAAAAAGACAGGGCTTTCATTCAAGACGCAGCAAAAGCAGGCATAAAAAACCTTAATAACAACCATGAAGGTTCAAGCCTGGTTACAGAAGATGCTGATGTAAAAAAAGCGTATGAGACAGCAATTGGACGACTAGCTGCTTTTAGAAAATTGCATAAGAACATTGTCCATCACTACCTCGGTATTGAAAAAAATGTCGCTCATTCAGACGTTAAAGGAACAGGTGGAACCAACCCCATTTCTTTTTTAGGTGCACTCATTGAGGATACCCTTAAAAAAATAAGCCAGGTAAGTGATAACCATCAACGTACACAGCAGATAAGAGGTTGAGAGACCATGGGTAAACGCAAATTCCTTTTTATTGGTTTCGGTACGGTGATTGAGCATTTAGAAAATGTTCTTTTTGGCTTGTACGCTCCTTTGCTCGCTGTTTACTTTTTTAATCCTGTCAACCGAGATCAATCTTGGTTGATAGGGTTGATGTCTTTTAGTTTATATTTCCTTGTACGTCCCCTAGGTGCTGTTATTTTTGGTCGCATCGGAGATAACTATGGACGAAAAAGTGCGTTGGTTGCCTCTATTGGATTAATGACACTGGGAACATTAGGAATCGGACTCACACCTTCTTACGAGTCGATGGGTGTAGCTGCAAGCTTTCTCTTCCTATCTTTACGATTGGTACAAGGATTAAGCGTGGGAGGTGAGTATAGCACGGCAATGACTTACGTCTTTGAAAGCACATCCAAAAATCGCCAAACCTTTTATGGTTCGCTTTTGATTGCATCAACACACGTTGGGGGAATGATCGCAGCAAGCCTTGCTTACACACACCCAACTAACTTTAAAACAGTGTTTGTTATTCTTGGTTTGATGGGCTTAACACTCTTTGGGATGAGACTCAGTTTGACCGGTAGCCCTAATGAAGAAGCGGTGTTCCAGGAGCCTGTAAAGCCACAAAAAAGCGTCGCGTATTTACGCATTTTCTTATTGAGTATGGCTTTAATTTTTTTATTCTATACGGTCACAATTTATTTTAATAAAATTTATTCGGTACAGTTTGCTTTAAGTAACCAACAAACTTACCTGATTAATTTTTATTTGCTGGCAACATGGGCCTTGCTCACCCCCCTCGTCGGTTATCTCATTGATCTAAGAAAACTTGACCCCAACCGCGTTATGCGTTTGAGTTGCTATTTTTCAATGACAGTAGGACTACCTTTGCTTTTCGTTGCGGCTCGTTATCCTCATTTCTATCTTTTTTTACTGGCTCAAATAGCATTGACGATTGCACACATTTTATTTTGTGCACCAACACCCGTTATTATTTGTCGTTTTTTTAAATTCGATAAAAGAAACACCCACGTCGGATTAAGTTATGGCATTGGCACATCGATAGCCGCTTTGCTTTTGCCACTCAACGATTATTTTTATAACATCTACCGCATCGATGGTGTTATTGCGCTTTTATTTATCTTTATACTTTTGGGATTTTTCTCAACTTTTCCTTTGAGCTCTAGCCATGAATGATCATAATAAACCCTTTTTTGAGCTGTATGATTTAAAAATTGAAGTGCACCAGCAACCAGGTAAAAATATGGTTTGTAACCACCCGAAGGGAACCTATTTTCTACTTCAAGGGGAAAACATTATTTTCCCCGAAGGTATTACTTTCCCCCTTTATAGTTTGGCTGCCTTAATCCCTCTGTTACCCGCAAAGCAACGTGAAACCGCCGCTTTTGATTGGCTAACTACGGATCATTACGTTGCCTGTCCGGATCCGGCTTGTGGCGGTTTGTTTAAAATTATCCGACTTCCCGACAAACGTAAATTTTTTCATCATGAAGTCAGTGCGACTCCTTTAGCAGGCAGTCTCAAGCATGAATAAATCTTCCGCCATTATCAACGGTTGCTGGCAGCTTGCTCAAGGTCATACATTCTCTCGGACAAGTACTCATGTAACTGACCTTTTTTTTAATTATATTGAAGCAGGTTTAACGACCTTTGACTGTGCTGATATTTATTGCGGTGTGGAAGAACACTTAGGGCAGCTACGCCGAGAAGCTTCAAGTCAGGGGATTGATATTACCGTCCATACAAAATATGTACCCAATAAAGATGCGTTAGCTGATTTAACCTTTCAATGCGTTGAAAAAGCAATTGTTTCTTCCTGTGAAAAATTAGCAACCGAGACATTGGATTTAGTACAGTTTCATTGGTGGGATTATGCTCGCGGTGATTACCTCCAAGTTTTAGAATGGCTAACTGTTTTAAAAGACAAAGGGCTTATTAAAGAAATTGGCTTAACCAATTTTAATGGCACTCACTTACGCCGCATTTTACAACACGGGATAAGCATATATTCGATACAGACCCAATACTCCTTTCTCGACAAGCGCTTGGAGAAAGAAGTCTTTCAACTTGCACAAACAAATGCGATAAAAATTTTTTGTTATGGCGTCCTTGCAGGGGGATTTTTTTCAATCAATTGGTTAAACCAACCTGAGCCTACCTTTCAAACCTTAAAAAATCGTTCCTTGATTAAGTATTTGTTAATTATTCAGGAGTACGGAGGATGGAATAAATTTCAAGCGTTGTTAAGGACGCTACATAAAATTTCAGAACAGGTGCAGTGTAGTATTTCTGAAGTTGTAGTGCTCTATTTCATTAAATATACAAAAATTGATGCGGTCATCTTAGGGATTCGTCTAACCTTTGAAAGAAATCCGCTGAATCAATTGAAACTTTTTTCTTTAACCACCGAAGAAAAAAATGACATCCAAAACTATTTTGATTTTGTTTTAGCGGGCGATATTTATGATTTAGAGCGTAATTCTGAGAGGCATGCGTCTATTATGAAATATAATTTAAATAAAGAATAAAAGGACGGGATGCACGAATGAAAAACGCAACAGGTACCAAGCTTGTTTTTCATATCATGCCAAAAAGGGAGCGATAGGTTCTAGCTCGCTCCCTATAAGCTTACTTAGCCACGGTTGGTGGGGGAGATTGCACCGCTTGTTTCACCATCCAGAGTCTTTTGATCTCGTTTAGGATCGTAGAAAGGAAAAGAATAATAGGAAGGCTCTTTTGGTTGACTTACCTGCTCGTTTAATTGATTCAGCACAGAGGTTTCTTCGACAGTTTCTGTTTTTTCAACGGGTGTAAAACCACTAAGGTCAGGCATGGTGTCCATATGATACTTATTATTTGCCTCGATTATTTTTTGCAGTAAGGCAGAATCAATGAGCTGTCGATCGTCAACCGATTGCTTTTGACGCATCGAATCTAAAAGTGCGAACCTGTCATCAAGTGACGCGTAAAATGCTTCTAAACGTTTGCTCACGGCCTCTAATTCGCGGGCTGCAAAATACTTGTATCGTCCTTGCCTGAAAGTATTACTTGCCATAAACATGCAGTATTTTTTAAAGGCATTAAGATAAATTTCAAATAAAGGGGCAACTTCTTCAAAATCTTTTTGATCTTTGCTTAATTTTCTTGCAAGAGCTACTTCTGACGTATTTACGCTGCTTTTACAATCAGTGTTTAAGTCTTTCCCCTGAATGAATGTTTTTTGATCGTTTTCAATATGCACTAATTGACTATGGTATACGCGCAAATATTCTGCCAAAATTTTTTTTATAAAATTTGACAAGGTAGGATAGATACGATCAAGAGGACTAATCGCATTTTTTTTAACCAAAACAGACAAGATCATTCTTGAAAACAATCCTTCCTTCACTGTAGGTTGGTTTGATTTACCTTGGCTGGCGAGAACGATTTCATGTATATAATCACATAAATCACTCATACTGATTGCATCTTGAGAGAGCATATTAGCCAATAACAGTGAAAATGCTTTGTCTTCAGCACCGTCTTTTATAAAAGTTTTTTCGGGATGATTCTTTTCGAAGATAAACTTAAGCCGTAAATAGACGCTTGGCTCAAACGTGCTAATAACAATTTTTTCTTGTAGAGCCTTCTTGATGAATGGTTCAACGTATTCTTTGAAGTTAGAAAGCTGTAGTTGCTCTTTATTGTCCAATAACGCTTGTATGACATCAAAATTCAACTCATTTTTATAGCCTTTAAGGGCATAATCAAGGACAGCCCGACCCTTAGAATCTTTTTCAAGAAGATTGATGTGATAAAATTGAATATTTTGAATCAATAATACAGCTATAGCACGCGTATTCTTACCAAAATACACTGCATTTCTGAGTAATTGGTTTTTATTTTCTACTAGCTCTATCATTACCGCTTTAATAGCAGGATCTTTTATTTCTTTGATACAATTCAATAGTGTATGTTCTAACAACTTACTTTCTTCTAATAAAGTACCTTCAATCATTAACTTTCGTAATCCGTCGTAGCCAATCCCTCGTGTCTCATCATTAAAAGGTTCAAAACTCATCTTATCCTCTATATTGTGTTTATTGTTAAATTACCATGATAACATAATCAATACAATTAGTGTATATTGTTAACAATATGCATTAAAGATTTTTCCTGTTTATAACCTATAAAAAAGGATTTAACCTTTGTTAAATCATAAGCTTATCGACGGCAGGTTTAAGTAGGACTACGAAGGAGGCAGTGCGTTGTATTTTTTAAAAGATTAATTAGGCTTTCTTCGTTAAAGGCAGGTTTTAAGTATTGACAGTCTCACGTATGTCTAGGCTAAAAAAAGTTGCTTTGTCTTTGATTGACTCAAAAGCAGACGAGTGTTCTAAAGCAGTTATAAAAAACTGCCCAGGCAAGCTATCCATTAAGGTTAATAAACGCTCGACGTGCTTTTTATCCAATTCTGCGGTTAAATCATCGCATAAATAGGTACATGGTTTAAGCAGCAGTTGCGCCTGCGCAAGTTTTAAGGCAAACAATATCATTTTTTGTTGACCGCGGGATAAATGTTTTTTCGCTGAAAATTGCTGACTATCGATGCTTAGATCCGCTTGATGGGCGCCATGTTGTGTATAGGAACGATATTTATCACTTAGGTAATTCTCCTTAAGGATATCCATGAGAGATTTACCGGTATTTTCTGTATCCCACCCTTTGGTATATTGTAAGGTGCAGGGTATGTCCATCACCTGCGCCAAGAGCTCATAAAATTTTGGTTCCCAGGCTAGAAAATACATCTTTCTGGCTATATCTAATTGTGTTGCGAGTTCCGTTAATTGTTGATCCCAAGGAGCAAGCAGTTGTAAGGAACAATGATGCTGCTTTAGAAGATGATTTCTTTGTTTTAAGAGTTCCTTATAGTTTTTCCAGGTCGGATGATAATCGGGTTGGGAATGAAACACCCCCCAATCTAGTAGTTGACGTCTTACCGGCGGTCCTGCATCCAGAATTTGAAACAAATCTTGGTAAAAAAGTTGTGCAGGTAAAAAAGATGCAAGCTCACTGCTATTGCGACAGGATTCACCATTAATGCGCGCTTGCGTTGGCAGAGCCTTTGTTTTTTTTAAGCTAATGGTTTGGGCATCATCCATTTTTGCAAAAACCACCAGTGCTTCTTCTTCATGACGAATGAGAGGGCCTATTTCCCGCGTACGAAACGAGCGTCCACTGCCTAATAAATAAATTGCTTCGAGTAAAGCCGTTTTTCCACTGCCGTTTTCCCCAAAAATAACGTTCAGTCGTGGATGACATTGCCATTTGAGCGAGTCAATGTTTCGAAGATTAGTAATTTGTAGATCAACGAGCGTCATAATCGCATCGGCATAATAATGTATTGGTATTGTTTCTTTTCTAAGGATTCTACCAAGATACTGGCATCGGTATTTGACAAAGATAGTCGGACAAGTCCGTCATTTAAGTAGTTTAAAACATCGAGCAAATAGGTGACGTTTAAAGCAATCTTGATGTCTTCACCGGTTGTTTCTGCTTCTAATGTTTCAACCGCTTCCTCTTGCTCTTGGTTATGTGCAATCAAGGTTAAGGTATTCGCTTGCAAATGGAGTAAGACAGCACGAGATTTTTCATTGGCTAAAATGGCGATACGCATTAATGCTTTTTTTAATGTGTCACGCTGTAAGACAACCGATTTATCTTGGGCGTTCGGAATAGCCGTTGTATAGCAAGGAAACCGCGTATCGATTAAACTGCAACGTAAGCGGTATTGATTAGCAACGACTTTCAAGTACCGTTTTCCACCGGCTACCACTACTTCGTCGTCCTCAATGTTACTGAGTAATTTAAGAATTTCTTGGACACCTTTCTTCGGCACTAAGAAACGATGCCCCGTATATTTTGATTGTGAAGCTAATTTGCACACTGCAAGGCGATGCCCGTCAGTTCCAACCGCTGTGATGGTTTGCCCATTTAATTCTAATAACAGGCCGCCTAAAAAGAGTCGAACATCCTGTTGTGCGACAGCAAAATGAGTCGCCTGTAACAGATCCATCAATGCTAGCCTTGATACCGTAAATTCTACTTCGTTAACTTCGTCTTCACGGGTAGGAAAACGTTCAGCTGGCAGAGTCGCTAATTTAAATTGGCTGCGTCCCGCACTAATGGTTACTGTGTCTGCATTAAACGCGAGTGTCGGCACGGCGGTGTCATCGAGTGAACGTATGATATCTAATAATTTTTTAGCTGGGACCGTGACTTGACCAGCTGGGTGAGTACTATCGCAAGGGACCGAAGCCGTTATCTCGATTTCCAGATCCATACCAGTTAACCACAATTGATGATCAGCTAGCGTCATTAGGATATGCGATAAAATAGCAATAGCGGGTTTCTTATCAACAGTACCCGCCACCGTCATCAGTGGAACAAGAAGCTGTTCTTTGCTGAGGGTCAAATCAAACATATGGTTCGCTCATCAGTCAGGCTATGTTCGGCGATCTGGGCAAGTATGGCCGCTCATCATTCGTCCACTAGGCCTAGGAAGTTAAAGTACGTAATAAGTTTTTGTAGTCTTCCGCAAAATCACTTTCGGTTTGTATTAAGGACTTCACCTTACGGCAGGCATGAATAACCGTGGTGTGATCACGACCTCCAAAATGTTCACCAATTTCAGGGAGGCTATGGTTCGTTAATTCTTTGGCCAATGCCATCGCAATTTGACGTGGCCTTGCAATGGACCGACTACGTCGTTTGGATAATAGGTCCGCGACTTTTATTTTATAATATTGTGCCACTGTCTTCTTGATATTTTCGATTGTCACTAATTTATCTTGTAAAGCAAGCAAATCTCGCAGTGCTTCATGGACAAAATCGACTGTAATTGATTTTCCTGTAAAATGCGCATTCGCAATTACCCGCCTTAGAGCACCTTCTAATTCACGGACGTTGGAACGAATACGTTTTGCAATAAAGAAAGCGACCTCGTAGGGCAATTCTATGTTTGATTGTTCTGCCTTGCTAATTAAAATAGCTACTCTTGTCTCCAATTCAGGAGGCTCAACAGCGACCGTTAATCCCCAGCCAAAACGTGATTTTAAGCGTTCTTCAACACCTTCAATTTCTTTCGGATATCGATCACTGGTGAGAATGATTTGTTGTTGACCTTCCAGCAAAGCATTAAAGGTATGAAAAAACTCTTCTTGTGAGCGATCTTTACCGGCAAAAAATTGAATATCATCAATCAATAAAACGTCTAAAGAACGATAAAATCTTTTGAATTCATTGATCGCATTGGTTTGTAATGCTTTCACCATATCTGCTACAAAACGTTCAGAGTGCAGATAGAGTACTTTTGCTTCCGGTTTTGCGTTAAGAATTGCATTACCAATTGCATGCATTAAGTGCGTTTTTCCAAGCCCAACGCCGCCATAAATAAATAAGGGGTTATAGGCTTCCCCAGGACGCTCTGCAACTTGCAAAGAAGCAGCTCTTGCTAATTGGTTTGAATTACCTTCGACAAAGCTGTCGAAAACAAATTTTTTATTTAGATAACTGTTTTTATAGTCCGCCGGTTTTTTAGGTGCGGCTTTGGGCACATCAGGCACATCTTCTGGTATTGGTGGAGGTAGCACGGACTCTTTCGATCCAATCTCTATGCTAACGCAAGAGACTTGCGCCTCACTGTGTTGATGGACAAGCTCTTTGATGCGCTCATAAAAATTTTTCTTGACCCAATCCACTACAAAACGGTTTGGTGCAAATAAGATTAAATTCGTATCACGAAATTCAGCTTGTAAAGGACGCAACCAAGTATTGAACTGTTGCGATGAATACTCTTCCTTTAACAGATCTAAGCACGTTTGCCAAATTGTCACAGACACAAATACTCCTCACCTAAAAAAGCATTTTGAGCTTACAAGCATTTGTAGTAAAGCTCAACTATCTACTGTTATTCCGCATAAACATCACTTGAAAAAAATCAATATTCACAAGCGCTTAACACTTCATAATTCTTATCGATAAATAATCCAACTATCTAAAAAATTTCTCGCATTACCGCTTCACTGCGATACAACACATCGATAGCTCTTAGAGCTTTTTTGTGCGTACTGTTAACTTAATAAAATTAACTGTACTCCATGGGATATCAATCAAAACATCAAGCTGCCAACCTAATGAACATTGCCTAAGATAAATTAAGTTTGCTGTTGTTTTTTTAATCTGATACTTTAGTTTTTTTGACTTAATATTACCTACGATGTTCTATTCAAATAACACTAACGACACCCGCCAAGTTTTTTTCTTAAGTTGGGCTCATTATTGTAATAAAGAACCGTTGTCTCCGCTAGAAGCACAAATCGTCGATGTCATCATTGCACATCCAGAATACCATGCACTTCTATCTTCGCCTGCAAACGCTGCCTCTGCCTCTTATTCCGCGATACTAGGAGAAACCAACCCTTTTTTACATATGGGTTTACACCTTGCGCTACGTGAGCAAATACAAACAGACAGACCTAAAGGTATCGCAGATATTTATCAGCGACTGCTACTGAAATATCAGAGCATCCTAGATACCGAGCATGCGATGATGGATCATCTGTCTGATTGCTTATGGTTGGCACAAAAAAACCAAACAATGCCTAATGAGCAATCTTATCTCGCCCAATTAAACACCCTACTTAAGTAAACCCTGCTCTTGCATCCATGTATCATTAGCAAATTTAGAGAGATAATTACGTATCGAATCTGGCAAGATAACCAAGCATTTTTGCCCGGCTGTTAATGATTTTGCCGCTTCTAACGCTGCCCACATCGCTGCGCCAGATGATCCGCCTACCAATAAGCCTTCTTCTTTTATCAAACGTCTGGCCGTAATAAATGCATCCTTATCTTCTATTTTGATGTAAGTATCAATCAATTGGTTATCTAACGTCTCAGGACAAAAATCATAACCTATCCCTTCAACAAGATAAGGCTCAATGGTCGTTCCACCTCCTAAGATTGATCCCACTGGATCAACACCGACGATTTTTACTGCCGGATTATATTCTTTAAAGCGTCTGGCAATGCCAGTAATTGTGCCCCCTGTTCCTACACCAGCTACTATCATATTCAGATCTTGGCCAAAATCTTCGATGATTTCTTCTGCTGTACCGTGATAATGAGCAGCTGGGTTATTTGGATTCACATATTGATCGAGCATGTGTGCATTGGGGAGCTCTTTGCACAACCGTCTCGCGAGTGAAAGATGGCTGTCTGGATGATCCGAAGTCACATCTGAAGGTGTACGATAAATGGTGGCACCGAGACGTTCGAGAACGATCTGCTTCTCTTGGCTCATCTTAGTGGGCATGGTAATGATCACCTCATACCCCTTAATAGCACCGGCTAGAGCAATACCAATGCCGGTATTACCCGAGGTTGGCTCAATCAATGTGTCGCCTGGTTTGATTTGCCCCGCGCGTTCTGCGGCCTCGACCATTGCATAGCCAATTCTATCTTTCACCGATCCACCTGGATTTAAAAACTCGCACTTGGCATAAACTTCACATGCAAGCCCTTTTGCTAAAGCATTGATTTTTACTGTCGGAGTGCGGCCTATAACCGATAAAATGTTAGGGTAGATCATATCGAAATCCTTAAGATTCTTTTTCGCGTGACGCTCAATTTTTCAAACACAAAGGGGTGATTTTGCCTGAAATTCTCTCAATAGTGCAAGGGAAACCTTTTTTACAAATCAAGCGAAATTCGCTACAATATAATGGTGCTGTCGTTTTCCCTATGGCTGAATACGCTAAATTTCTTAAAGGCTGACTTTGACAAGGATGAAACGAAATGAAACAACCTACTAAAGTGCTATCGCATCGTTGTCTTGTATTTATTTCTTCAGTTTGTTTGCTATCTGGATGCCAAAGTATGGGTGAATTCTTCACAGAAACACATAGTACGACTTACGAAGTTCCTGCAGGGGATTCACCAAGGCATTATAAACCTCTTTATCAACGGCATCGTGCAACTTCACCTTCGGTTCAACCTCAAACAGTTCAACCACAAACAGAAGTCATGCCATCTACCGTTCACAAGGCTCCTTCTTCCAGCCCTGAATCAAATTTAGAATCTCGAGGAAATACTTTACAACCTAAGCCCGATCCTTCTCCTTCGCCAAAAATTGAAAGTCAGCCTATGCAACGAGTGCAGCCGACAAGCACCCCGATGGTTCCAGGAGCAGCACCGACGGTTGCACCTTAAGATCGTCATATGATGAAAAGGGCATCGTTCGCTGCAATTATTATAAGTAAAAAGAAAGAGAATCCGTAATGAATGCCCTTAAAGAAATGGTTGCAAAAGCTGCTCTATCCTATCTACCAGCGGATGGTGTTCTAGGTATTGGTACAGGCTCGACAATTAATGTTTTTATTGAAGCGCTGGCTACCAAAAAACATCTGATCGAAGCTTGCGTAGCAAGCTCTAAAGCGACAGAAGAACGCCTCCGTTTACACGGGATTCCCGTGGTAGACCTAAACAGCGTCGATACATTACCTCTCTATATTGATAGCGCCGATGAAGTTACAAATAGATTCCAGATGGTAAAAGGTGGCGGCGGCGCCCTCACTCGAGAAAAAATTGTTGCGTCCGTTGCAGAAAAATTTTTGTGTCTTATAGACGAATCAAAATTGGTAAAGCAACTCGGTGCTTTTCCTATCGCAGTCGAAGTGATTCCAATGGCACGCAGTTTTGTGGCGAGAGAGCTGGTAAAGTTAGAAGGAGATCCCGAGTACCGCGAGGGCTTTATTACCGATAATCATAATATTATTCTAGACGTTCACAATCTTTCAATTTTTGAACCTATACAACTTGAAGAAAGAATCAAAATGATTCCGGGGGTTGTTGAATGCGGATTGTTTGCCAAAAGAAGTGCGGATAAGGTGTTAATTGCAACTGCATCAGGCACCCAACTTTTATCGGCATAAATTTTTTTATTTATTAGTGTAAGCGCTAATAACTATACTTTGATTATTGCAAGATGGGACGGATTGACCGCTGCTAAGAACTATCAGTAATCCCCAGCGAAAAACTGTCTTGCAATTTGTTTTAAACAAGCTATGCTACCAAATAAGTACCCTTTGCCGGGCCGTTAGCTCAGCTGGTAGAGCAGGAGGCTCTTAACCTCTGTGTCATAGGTTCGATCCCTATACGGCCCACCACTTTTTACTAAATCGTTCCCACTTCTAATGAACTTTTTATACCGTAGCTGGTATCTCCTCTCCCATTCAAATAAACACTAAATCACTTTAATGCTTTTAAAAAGCGTGGACAAAAAAACATCTAATCATCGGAAAAATCTTTCGCGTTTTTTTACATTTAATTTAAAGTACACTCATGCATTCTCCAGGAAAATTGATTTTAATAATAAAAAAAAATCGATTTTTTTTTGACAATAGACAAGATACTTTTCAAGTATTTGCTGATTTGTTAAGATTTAATATGTTTAATTAACGAGAGGTCGAATATGCCGATTATTAACAGTGCTAGCGCTAGAAAAAAAGAGAAAGTCAAGGCTGAAATCAGCTCTGAAATGGCAAATGCCATCAACGAATATTGTGCTTGGGCGAATATCGATGATATCGGGTTTTTCATTGAAGAAGCCGCTAGCTTTGTTTTTGCTAAAGATAGAGAATGGAAGCGCCATAAAAAAGCTAAAAAGAAACAAGCAGCAACCGCAGAAGCAGAATAAAAAATAAAAATGATAAATGGCTTGACAGCATAGAATCCAACTGATTAAAATGTCTTCCCTAAGTAGCACGATTAGGGGCTATAGCTCAGTTGGTAGAGCGTTTGCATGGCATGCAAGAGGCCGGCGGTTCGAGGCCGCCTAGCTCCACCAAAGTGTTTATAATTTTTAGTCGTTTGATCTTGTTGTCATCTGCCAGGTCCCCATCGTCTAGAGGCCTAGGACATCGCCCTTTCACGGCGGTAACAGGGGTTCGAATCCCCTTGGGGACGCCAATCTTCGAGCAAAAGATTGGCGAACGTGAATCTTTTATATTACAGTCATTTCTTCTTTCAATGAGAATCTATCCTAAGTTTTTTGCATTTACAAATGCATCTCTTATCATCATTTTAAGCTTGCTTAGCAGAACAATACCCTGATATTACCTTTCATCACCATTACGCCAAATGCGGCAATCCTTCACTAGAAATTTAATAGGGGATGCTAGAATTGCCGTTCTATGTTAGTGAATTAATAAAAATCAACCTGTTAAATTAAAAAAAATTTAATTAATATGACAACTTTTAATAATGAAAATAAAACAGTATGAAATTAAGCAGGGATAAAAAGATTTTACTGGAAGTCAAGGCAAGTGATATTAGTTCTGAAGGCAGTGTCTGTATTCCAAAAAGCGTTACTGCGATCGGCGATTTAGCGTTTACAAAACAGACTGCCTTAAAAAAAATAATCATACCGGATCACGTTACATCCATTGGCAAAGACGCATTTTATCAATGTGAGAATTTAAAAAGTGTGACTCTTTCTAACAGCATTACTAAACTCAACCAAGGCACATTTCGTGAGTGTTCAAATCTAGAAAGTATCACTATTCCTGATGGTGTGACTGAAATTGATCATGAAGTGTTTGCGCAATGTAGTCTTTTAAAGGTAATAACGATTCCAAGCAGCGTGCGAACAATCGAAACCGATTGTGCATTCGCTGACTGCAAGATTTTAAATGTGATTATTGATAGTGCGAATGAAGAGGATAAAAAACGTATTACAGCACTTTTGCCCTATCGGCCTCGCAATAATGTCATGCAGAAAGGTTTGGAAAGTAGCCTTTTTAGTTTGGTCAAAAACGAACTTGATAAAATTTTATATGTTCCCCACAACCATTCACTCTTCCATTTTTTTACAGGTAAGGCACATTGTCTTAAAAATGGAATCAAAACTAAAATAGACGCTCTTTCACCGAATGTTCTAACTTCCATCAATCGATTTTTAGCTGACGAAAATCCTTATTATCAACAAGCAAAGCAAGCAATTGCTAAAATAGCTTTTCCCAAATCGCAAGAAGGTCTAGCCAGTTATAAAGATCAAGTAATAGATATTGTGAATAAATATCGTTCAGATTCACAAGTAGATTTTGCAAAAGCAATGTCATTAAACGTCACTATCGAAGAAGCCTCTCTCATCAAAAAAAATAGCCTTATATAATACTGGTATCAGGGCAGCACAGCGCTCTAATAGGCGTCCGGGGCGACCACTAGCCCCTTCCTTTGAATTGTTCTCAAGAATGCTAACCTGATTTACGGGCAAAACTGTTTCTTTAAAAATATTTACGCTTATTTTAGTTATTTTTTTTATATATACTCTGAGAGAAAAATTCATCTGCAGCTGCTGCCTCTTTAAACATACCAAATGTGTTCATCATGTTTACAAAGTCGCTACCTGCATCAGCATTTACTTTGGGCCATTGAGAATCCGCGATAGCTCCCTCCTCTTGTTCAGGGGATATACTATCATCGCTTAGAAAAGGGGTTTCCGAAGGACTCTGTTGATTACCTATTCCAGGCTGATTTTTAATGATCAGATATCCACTCTCACCTTTATTTTTTTTAAAGGGTTTCTCAGCCTCGTCACATTCAGAAATTGAACATCTAGATAATCGGTTACTAACAGCGGCCGATCCAGGGGATGCAACGTCATAGGCAGTAACCAGAGAAGGCCTCGTTTTAAATTTTGTCTTCGATGGATGGTCTTGATAACATCCGTCTTCCTGCCAACTTGCCACTAATTCTTTCAATTGCTGATATTGTTTTGGGCATTGATTTTTACCTACAAAAGATATGTCATTTCGACATTTCCGCTGCATCTTTTGATTCAGATCTTTAAAAATAATATGCATCAAAATCTCTGCTGCCGATATCTTACGTTTGCTATTAGGTTTGATTTTTTTTATGCTCGCGCGCTGCGGAATCATACTATCGAACTGATCTTTAAATATTTGAATTCGTTCTGTCTCAGGTTTGTTAAAAAATGCCCTGACAGGCTCCCTGTAAGAAAATATAGCGCTATCTTTGTAATCTGCTCTAACCACAACTTTCTCTTGAGCACTCAGGCCAAGAGGTACGACCTTTACTCTAAATAGCTGGGCATAATCCTCAAGCTCCTTGTTATCGTTGAGCAGAACGCGGAAATGAGCAATTCTGGAAGCTATATCCAGTCCCACAGCCTTTAAAAACGCTCGAATCTCGTGAGGGAACCCTTCAGCTACCGGAGTAATTTGTTCCAAATCCTCAACGACCATTTTTTTTTCTTTGAAATTTTTCTTTAGAAATCCATTTAGTAATTTTTTCATATCATCGGGCTTAATACTGATAAAATATTTTTGCCAACTCACTTTTTTTTGCTTGGCTATTGCCCTCTTCTCATCAAAAAAATCCTTGAGTTCCTTTAGTACGTCCATGATATTGTGCTCATTCAATTTATTAATGCGCGACTGTAATGTATAAGAGCCTCTTAGTGGTTTTTTTCCTGATTCCTGAATGGTCGTCGAGAATACGTCATCGACAGATTTCTCTTGCTCAGTCACCTTGTACGTCGACTTACACTTCCTTTGTGACCTTCGGCTTGCTAGTTGTTCGACGGCTAAGTCATTCACACTTTCTATTTTGACGTTTTTCATTTTTGCTAAATAAACCAATAAAAGATAAAACAAAATTATAGACCATAGTTACATCGATATGTAACATTTGTAATCTTAATGTGCGTTTTATAAAATTATTTAAATAAAAAACAATAGGAAAGGTTAAATTATTTGCCCTTATTTTCTTGCTACAAATTAATCATTGAGTCAGTGCGTTAAGCTTGACTATGCCTGGCGTGTCTGTACGATTTACTTGTATTTGCTTTAATTGGATAGCATTTTTGCGACTCAGCTCCCAAAACCAAGATAAAAACAATGCAAAAGGTACTTTCTCAAAAGAAAGTTGAATATCGCCAATGCCTGTTTGTTGAAGCTGGTAAGGAAAAGTACGAAATTCCGGTCGATTTAATTGGGTATTCATCAAGACCAATAAATTTGCTTGAGTGAGTTTATTGGTTTTATGCTGTAATTTTGACGCGTGGCGGACCTCTTCCATCCACTGCAAAGTTTCTTGCTTTTCCAGTAATTGCGCAGTCTTATCATGAACGGCAGAAACTAATGGTGAGTAAATACAGGCATACAGTAAATAAACACAAAGGCAACTTAAACCTATTCCCAAAAAATAGCGTTCCCGTGCATTTAAATTTGTTAGTAGGTGTTTCATCGTAACTCCACCGTACCTTGAACTTTACCGTGATCAGTCGTTGCTTGTTTTTGTTGAACCTTAATCCCTTCTTTTCGTAAACCCTGATATAAACTCTCTAGGCTTTCAAAATCCTTCGTAATCAAAGATAAAATCAGTGTTTGGTTTTGAAAGCGCATTTGTTCTAGTTCCATCTCACTAATATCCCAATGCCGCGCAAGTCCATCAAGCAATTGCCAATAATGATCCGTGGCCTGATTTTGATTCGATTTGAGCAGCTGATTGATACGAAATTTAGGGCTGATAACTTGGGTGGCTTGAGGAAAAAATTCGCGATAAATGACAGCAATTTTATTGTCAATACGCGCTAGTTCTTGTTTTAAATGATATAACTCTTGGGTTTCACGGGCCAAAAAAGTTATTAACCACAATAAGGCTAGCCCCCCCGCCAATTGATACCAACGTTTTAATCGTAAGGACGCTGTCCCGACTTCAAATTCACCCTGGCAAAAATCAATAAACGCCTTTTTAGATAACTGCTGAGCAATCCAGACATAGCTGTCCTTATTCAAGGTCTCTACCTCGTAACAAGGGTTATCTGCTGCAGGAAGACACTTCTCTAAAAGTTCCGAGGCATTAACCTCCTTGGTCTCTTGAAGAGAAAACTTTTTCTGCGCATCTGCAGCATTTTTTGCTGCTGCTTCACAACGTTTCCATAAGTCTGCATCGCTGTTTGTAAAGTGGTAAACTTTTCGCTTGGTGGGGGATAAGACGGCTTTTTCCCAATAAAAAGAAGCAACATCTTCATCGAGAACCCCTTTTAAAGCAATATCGTTAACAAGAATAGCCTGATCTGTGACTGCCACTTCTTCTTCAGCCAGCGCGAACCAATCCATTGTCATGCTATCCCATTGGATGGTATGCGATTTCAGAAGACTGCATAGCTGATTTAAATAATTTTTATCACCAACAATAACAAGATATTCTCCCCCTTTGTAAAAATAACGGTCGAATGCAAAATGAAAAGCTGATATGTTTTGCGCCAGCTGTTCTTCTAGAGCAAATGGAATAGCTGCCCTGGCTGTTTTTTCGTTTACTTTTTGTGGTAACGGTACTTGATACAAATTAAATCGCTGCGTTGGTAACACAAGAATGGTTTTGTGATTTTTTTGTAGCAGTTGGACGTCGCCATACGGACGATGTGCAAAAACTTCTGTGACCTCATGATCAGCACCCAAACACAAGCTAAAGCAACCTTCTTCCGTAGAACCTTCTGCAAAAATAAAACAAGTAGCCACTATCCTATCCTTTTATGCTGATTAAGTTGTTGCGACAACAAATAAACAGCAAGCGCATATTGTGGACTCGAGTTATAGCGCGTAATGACATAAAAATTGGGATAGGCCAGCCAAAATTCCTCACCTTTCTGGGTCATTAAAGCAATAAGTCCTGCTGTGATTGACTCGGTCATTGTAGCTTCCTCAGGGACAATTCCAGCAGCCTTTAACTGGCTAACATCATAGCTAGCGCGCTTTAGTGTGGTGTCGATGGTTTTTTTATATCTTTCTCCAGCTACTTTGGCCGGCTGAGCCACAAGTCCTTGGTTTTGCCAACCATGTTGTTGAAAATAATTGGCAACACTGGCAATTACAGCTTCCGTATCCTGCATTAAATCTTTTTTCGTTTTGCCAAGAAAATCGGCGGCGTAATAACGATAACTGCTTGGCATAAACTGAGGTTGGCCCATGGCCCCAGCATAAGAACCCACATATTCAGTGGGTGATATCTGATGCTCTCGACAAAGCAGAAAATATTCTTTTAATTCTTTGGTAAAGTAAGCAGAACGTTTCGGATAATTAAATGCTAATGTTACTAGTGCGTCTAATACGCGATAGTGCCCTTGATTTTTCCCATAACGAGTTTCCACCCCAAGGACAGCCACAATTAGGCTTGCTGGTACTCCATATTTTTCTTCCGCTTTTTTCAAAATTGCTTGGTTGGCCGACCAGAAAGCAAGTCCTTCTTGTAAACGCTCCGCTGTCAAAAACATTTCTTTATAAATGTTCCATGCTTTCTTTTCGTAAGGCTTATCCATGGCCTCAACAATGGAGGATTGCCATTTGGCTTCGTTCAAAGCTTTGACAATGGTTGGACGATGAAAAGCATGTTCGGTAACCATCTCATTAATAAATGCTTTAACATCCTTTCTTTTCAAAAGTGCGGCATCGGCAAACACGAGGTGCGAACCCAAAATAAAGAGTGAGCACACGCAACGGACCACGTTCAATTTTAACCATCTTAGGGATATAAAACTCATTTTTATCCTTATATATTTTCATTCCAAAGAAAGTTCGAGGTTTGTACAACATTTAATAAATGCTGCCCCAGTTTATATACCATTGATTGGTGTTTATTCGTATTTATTGGCATTTCATCAAGCGTCATTTTAAGCTAGAATTAGTCATCCTATGACTACTTGGTTGTCCCTTTGAAGGATCTCGCTTTTATTCGTAACTTCTCTATTATCGCCCATATCGATCATGGGAAGTCAACGCTGGCCGATCGTTTTATTCAGCTTTGCGGCGGCTTAACTGATCGCGAAATGGCCAATCAAGTGCTCGACTCTATGGATATTGAGAGAGAACGGGGTATTACCATTAAAGCACAAAGCGTTGCTTTAGAATATAAAGCTCTCGACGGCAATACCTACCTCCTTAATCTCATCGATACACCGGGTCATGTCGACTTTAGTTACGAGGTTTCGCGCTCGCTTGCTGCATGCGAAGGAGCCATTTTAGTGGTTGATGCCGCACAAGGGGTTGAAGCACAGACAGTTGCCGTTTGTTATATGGCCATTGACCAATCCCTAGAAATCTTACCTGTCCTAAATAAAATTGATTTGCCGCAAGCAGAACCTGAACGTGTGATCGGAGAAATCGAAAATATTATTGGTTTGGATGCTTCACATGCAATTAGGGTAAGTGCAAAAAGCGGATTAGGTGTTCAGGATGTTTTAGAAGCCATTGTTGCCCATATTCCGCCTCCTAAAGGTGATCAAGCAGGCCCCTTACAAGCCTTAATCATGGACTCCTGGTTCGATAGCTACTTAGGCGTAGTGACGCTGGTTCGCATTGCCCATGGCTGCTTGAAAAAAGGAGACAAGATTCGTGTCTTTTCAACCGGCAAAGTTTACGAGGTCGATCAAGTTGGTATTTTTACCCCCAAAAGAACACCCCTCAGCCAGCTTGAAACGGGCATGGTAGGATACGTGATTGGAGGTATCAAAGAGATTCAAGGTGCACCTGTTGGGGACACACTCACTTTAGATAAGAAGTCAGCCGATACCCCTTTACCAGGTTTTAAACGTGTAAAACCCCAAGTTTATGCAGGCCTCTTTCCTGTCAACGCCGATGATTTTGAAGCTTTTAGAGAAGCTTTAGCAAAATTGAGTTTGAACGATGCTTCCTTGTTTTACGAGCCTGAATCATCTGACGCACTTGGCTTTGGATTCCGCTGTGGTTTTTTAGGGATGCTCCATATGGAAATCATCCAAGAACGCCTCGAGCGAGAGTACCATTTAAATTTAATTTCAACGGCACCTACCGTTGTTTACCAAGTACTGACAGAAAAAGATGAGACCCTACTCATTGATAACCCCTCGCAGCTTCCCCCCCCGGGACAAATCAAACAAGTCCTTGAGCCCTTAGTGCGTGCAACTATTCTTGTCCCTCAGGATTATCTGGGGCCTGTGATCCAGCTTTGCATCGAACGCCGAGGCGTCCAGCAACAAATGACTTATACAGGCAGACAAGTATCGGTTACCTATGATTTACCCATGAGTGAAGTGGTTTCTAATTTTTTTGACCGAGTGAAATCCATTAGTCGCGGTTATGCTTCGCTTGATTATAATTTTTTACGTTTCCAAGAAGCGAATTTAGTGAAATTAGATGTTTTAATTAATAGTGAACGTGTCGACGCACTCGCCTGCATCGTACATCGTGATAGTGCTTACAGCAAGGGTAAAAGTTTAGTCGATAAGATGCGCGAGTTAATACCCCGCCAGATGTTTGACGTTGCTATCCAAGCAGCCTTAGGCAATCATATAATTGCTCGACAAACTGTCAAAGCCTTGCGTAAAAATGTCACAGCAAAATGTTACGGCGGTGACATTTCGCGTAAACGAAAGCTGTTAGAGAAACAAAAAGAAGGTAAAAAGAGGATGAAACAAGTAGGTAGTGTTGAAATCCCCCAAGAGGCTTTCATGGCCGTCCTTAAAACTGACGAAAAATAATGAGCTAGCTTATGAACTTCGCATTACTTTTAGTTATCCTCTCTGCTATTAGCGGAATTATTTATTTATTGGATGTATTGATATTCGCTAAAAAAAGAGGGGCACATGCACCTCAACCAAAGATTATTGAATACTCCCGTTCTTTTTTTCCGATCTTTATCTTTGTATTACTATTAAGATCGTTTTTATTGGAGCCTTTCCGCATCCCTTCTGGCTCATTAGAACCCACCCTACACGTTGGTGATTTTGTCGCTGTCAACAAATTTGCCTACGGATTACGTTTACCTGTATTAGAAACTAAAATTCTTGCTATTGCTAACCCCAAGCGAGGAGAGATCAGTGTTTTTCGTTGGCCTCCTAACCCGCATTTTGATTATATTAAACGAGTCATCGGTGTGCCGGGCGATCATATCAATTACCACAATAAAACGTTGACGATTAATGGCAAGTTGATGCCTAAAACTTTCGTTGGTTACACAACAGACGAAAGTTCAGGACAACCGGTCGCAAAATACCGTGAAAACTTAGATGGCGTTTTCCATGACGTTTACCTACGCCCGGATACCTCAGGGGAAGATTTTGACGTCACCGTTCCACCCAATCATTATTTCATGATGGGCGACAATCGGGATGACAGCGCAGACAGTCGCTATTGGGGATTTATTGAAGATCGTTTTTTACGCGGTAAAGCATTTCTCGTTTGGATGAGTTGGAATAGTAAAACTGACGCAATTCGATGGTCTCGTATAGGGCAAATCATTCACTAGTTGAATGAGAACATTCACTTGTTCTATTTCATCTTATTGTAGTCACTTGAATTAATGAGAAAGCACTGTTGGAGAACCCTCGCATGTCTTCTTCCCCTGTTTCTCTAGAGGCTTTGATGAAAAGTCTCGGTTACTTTTTTAAAGCTGAAAATTTGCTGCAGCAAGCCCTCACTCATTGTAGTGCAGGCCCCATTAATAACGAACGCCTCGAATTCCTCGGTGATGCGCTACTAAGCTTTGTCATTGCTGACGAATTATTTAAACGTTTCTTTAATGCTAGCGAGGGCGAATTAAGCCGCTTGCGCGCCTTCTTAGTCAAAGGTGAGGCCCTTGCCAGCATCTCAACAGAGCTCAATTTAGGGCAGTATTTATTGCTAGGGCCTGGGGAATTAAAAACGGGAGGCAACCGACGACAATCTATCCTCGCAGACGCGTTTGAAGCGGTAATAGCCGCTGTTTATCTCGATGGAGGCATCGAGCCTTGCCGACAACTGATCCTCTCGTTATATGAAAAAAAATTAGCAGCCCTTACTGTCAAAGCCGACATGGACGCGACCCTTAAAGATGCTAAAACACGCTTACAGGAGTTTTTACAATCCAACCAACGTTCTTTACCCACCTATTCACTTTTGCAAGTTGAGGGCAAAGCGCATGAACAAATTTTTTATGTCACCTGCCATGTCGCGAGTTTAAAAAAAGCAGTTACTGGAAAAGGATCGAATAGGCGACGTGCTGAGCAACACGCCGCTGAACAAATGTTGAAACTATTACTTGGTTAATATTGGCCACTACTTAGGTTGCATAGCGACGTTTTTTTGCAAAGGAAGATCGTTTATAGAATCCGCTAAAATCTTCTGATATTTTTCTTCGGAAGAAAGTTCAGGTTCTTTACTAAAAAATTGTTTCAGTTTAGTGAATCCTTGAAATTTTTTATTTTCAGGTAGGGTATTGTATTTTTTACATCTTGTGACACAGGACGTTAAAAGTGCTTGAGCATCGAAGTCCAATTTTGCAGGTTCCCTCTCTAAGAGTTTGATGGCTTCCAATAAATCGCCGATAGCTGCCATCCTATTATTTACTTCTTCTTGTTTATCACGGGTCGGAATTTTGCTATTTTCGTTTCTTTTAGCAATGTCAGCTAAATCCTCAGTAATAATATACTGTACTCTGTCTGCTTTTGTTGCGAGATATCCCATGTAGCTCCTCGCGATCTCTTTAAGATCAAGTAGCAGCTTTAAGGCCTCTTCTTTTTCACTACCAGGTCTATCTGAATTGTCCTTTATGTAATAGTTATCAGCTTCATTAAATCGGGAATTAACTTGCTTGTGAAAGTGCTCTTTAATTTTATTGTGTGCCTTTGCAAGAGCGGGGTACCTATTTGCAAAATTACTTCTATGTGCATAAATTGATGGCTTAATCTGCTCAAATGTTTCTTCATCAATATAATCTGTTAATGAATCCATGATCTTAAAAGTAAATCTTTTTTCCGCAGATTTTGGATCAGCATTGCTAAATCCTCTAAATCTTTCTTTGATATCTCTTAACTGTTGGGATTGATTGTCGATAAGTTTTTGGAAGGCACTTAAAAATTCATTAATAGCTTTGCGATCTTGAGAACGAGCAATGTTTGGGACATTTGCAAGCATTGTTTTTAGAGCCAAAAGCCTAGCTTCCTGAGCCTCCTTTTTATCTAAGTCTAAGATAAGTTTAGGTGAATCTAATTTCCCTCTAACATATTTTATATACTCTTCTATGTGTCCATTTATAATATTTGCGTCAAGTTCTTCCATGCCTTCTTGTAGAAAACCGCCAACCTGCTCTTGATCATTTCTTTTCATATTAGTTTCATCCGAGAAATATTTGTATATTAATTATACTAAATTTATCTAAATTAATCAAATTTTGGTAAAATTAATTAATTATTTTGCATTTTAAATATTTTTTCAGAAAATGGATTAATTAATAGGCTCTAATCTGCCCATTTTAAGCGTCGATTAAAGTCAGGAGCAATAACTCAATAAAATTCCTGTTATGATATAACTAGCAAACGATTCCTAGTTGAGAAAATGAATGGATGTATTGACGGTTGAAGGTTTACAGGTAAAAACAAAAATTGGAATTTATCCATGGGAGCAACAGATACTTCAAGCCCTGCTTATTGATATCACTATTCCTACTAATTTCGGTCAATGTGATGACAACATTAAAAGTACGCTCGACTATGCATTACTGTGCAATGAAATCACTACTTACTTGGAGGTCAATCATTTTCAATTAATAGAAACCGTAGGGCAACGATTAATTGAATTCATTCAACGGGAATTTAACGTTTCAAAACTCACCGTTCGCGTCAGCAAACCGCAAGCCGTTAAGAACGCTAAAAATGTATCAGTAACCTGCTCGCGATAATTCTTTGAAGGCAAACAAAGCCCAGGTTAACTTCTAAGAACGATAGACCATGCCGCGGATATGTTCATTTTGTGCGATAGTTAACTGCATTTTTTCAGCGAGATTTTTTGAAGGATAAGGACCTGACAAAACACGGAACCATGCTCCTTGATTGGATGCGGCTGTTTTAATTTGCACATCAAATCCTTTTAAAGCGAGGCTAGCTTTTAACCGTTCTGCTTCTGGTTTTCCTTTAAAAGAGGCAATTTGAATCCAATAATTGTTTTTCTCTTGGGATTGTAAAACTACGGCATTCGGTGTAGTTATTGTGGGCGTCGTAACGTTGTTTGTTTTCGCTACTGTCGCCGGAGTTGAGGATGGGCTTTTAGTCAAAGAGGAGAGTGGATTATTCGCATTTTGAGATAATGCCACGTTTTTATTGGCCGATTGTTGTGTAGCTGGGACTGCTTTGGAAGGCATTGTAGCAGACGCAATGTGCGCGCGCGCTTTTATTGGGGTTGGACGCTCTTCGTCCGTCTTCTCAAGCAGCGTATAAAATTCAAATTTCGGCTTGGGTAAGCTGATGGTTTTAACAGCAACTTTTACGTTTTCGTTACCGCGATTCGAAGCACGACTTAGATGGTGAACCCAATCAGTAAGTTGAGTAAAGTTAAAGAAATTCGCCGTTAAATAACCAATGAGAAAAACACAAAAAACATTAAAAACTCGTGAGAAAGTTTTTTTAGGTGAAGAAACTGCCCTGTCTCGTCTTTCCTGGGTATAGGTCATTACATTTTCTCAGGTGCTGATACTCCAAGGAGGTGTAAGCCATTTTTTAAAACTTGGCCTACAGCCTTCAATAAACTCAAACGTGCGTTTCTTAACGTCAGATCTTCGCACAACAACCTTACCGCATTATAGTAACTATGTAACCCATTTGCGAGCTCACGCAAATAATACGCAATTTGGTGAGGTTCGCAGACGCTGGCGGCGGATTCTATGACTTCAGGATAATGGTTAAGTAACGAAATTAATAGTGTCTCTTCCGGCGCATTTAGACATTGCAAGGATGTTATTACCTCATGAGAGGACTCCCAGGTCATACCACGATCTTCAAGCTGTCGGAAAACGGAGCAAATGCGTGCGTGTGCATACTGAATATAATAAACAGGATTCTCATTTGATTCAGACTTCGCCAAATCTAAATCAAAGTCCATGTGCTGCTCAGGCTTACGCATGACATAAAAGAAACGCGAAGCATCATTACCTACTTCTTCACGCAACGCCCTCAACGTGACAAATGAGCCACTTCTAGTAGACATTTGCACACGCTCTCCCTGGCGGTACAAGATTGCAAACTGTACTAAGAGAATCGTCAAAGCTTTTTCGTCATGCCCCAATGCTTGAACGGCTGCTCTAATTCGACCCATATATCCATGATGATCTGCGCCGAAGATATTAATCACACGATTAAAACCACGTTTATATTTGTTCCAATGATAAGCAATATCGGAGGCAAAGTAAGTTGCTTGACCATTTGCCCGGATCAAGACTCTGTCTTTCTCGTCACCAAAATCAGTGCTTCGAAACCACAGTGCACCCTCTTTCTCGTAGGTATATGCACTTTCTTTTAAGGTATGAATACCTTCACTTAAAGCATTGGTATCCAAGAGTGATTTTTCAGAAAACCATGAATCATAATCAACACCGAAACCCGTCAAATCATCTTTAATATCTGCTAAAACAAAATTCAGAGCCGCCTGGTGAAACTTTTGAAAATAAGACAGACCTAATAACGCTTTTGCACGCGCAATGATCGCGTCTATATAAATTTCTTTATCACCACCATCGCCTAAATCAGGCGGCAATCCTTCGGTAATGGTTTCCCAAGAATAATCCGTGGGTACTGCTGACAGTGTCTGATTCGATTCTAATGTATCACGTAGGTTTTGTGCGATATCACGCACATACTCACCTCGGTAGCCATTTGCAGGGAAGACAATGGTTTTGCCGATGATCTCTAAATAACGAAGCCAGACGCTGGCAGCCAAGATATCCATTTGACGGCCAGCATCGTTGACATAGTATTCACGTGTGACTAAAAAGCCCGCAGCCTTTAATAAATTTGCAAGAGTGGCACCAAAAGCGGCGGAACGGCCATGCCCGACATGAAGAGGGCCGGTGGGATTCGCAGAAACATATTCTAAGAGAACTTTTTGACCTTTGCCTAACTGGCTACAGCCAAAATCATCACCTTCGTCAAATATACGTGCCAGTATCTGAAAATGTGCTTCGGCATGGATAAAAAAATTGATAAAGCCTGGGCCTGCGATTTCAATGCGCTCAATTAGCGGATGAGCAGAAAAGCTATCTACGATAGCAGCAGCAATTTGTTGAGGAGAACGGCGGGCAGGTTTTGCCAGTATCATGGCCAAGTTCGAGGCAAAGTCCCCGTGTTGGTCCTTTTTGACTCTATCCACTTGAATACTGGGGGAAATATCTTGAGGAATAATCTGAGCGCTTTTCAAGTGGTCAACTGCTTTTTGAAGCAGTTGTTCAATAATTTGTTTCATTGATTGATGTCAAAAAATAATATTATTCTATAGTACTTTTTTTGAATTTCCTAACAATTTCTTTGGTTACGTTGTCAATGATTTCACCATGAAAATGACAATTCACACGTGTATCTCGATAACTGTCCCCGTTATTATAAATCAACATCCAGGCATACAATGCTTCAATGTCATCGCCGGATTTTTGTGCAACCGTTAGATTTTCGGCATAAATCGTTGCGGTGTACATATTGCTCATGATTTGACCTTATTTCGGGAGCTACACTTAAGGTATAGCTCGTTATTTTTGTTCTATCAAATCCAACGAGCACCTTATTTTACGAAATATCTCGAGCAGATTCTGCGTTCCACGAAAAGGCTTTAAAACGCAGAAAAAATGAATCAAAAAGAAGCACTTAAGCTTATAAGGATTAATAACGATAATGATCAGGTTTGAAAGGGCCGTCTTGAGAAACACCAATATAATCTGATTGTTCTTCCGTAAGTTGTGTCAACTTAACCCCAATACGATCTAGATGTAGACGTGCAACCTTTTCATCAAGATGCAAGGGCAACCGGTAGACATCATTCTCATACTGTTCATGATTTTGGAAGAGTTCAATTTGAGCAAGCACTTGATTAGTAAAGGAAGTCGACATTACGAAACTTGAATGACCTGTCGCACAGCCTAAATTCACTAGTCGTCCTTCAGCAAGCACAATTAAAGCATTTCCACTGGGCAGACTAACTTTATCAACTTGAGGTTTGATGTTTTCCCAGGAATATTGGCGTAAACTCTCTATATCAATTTCATCATCAAAATGACCAATATTACAAACGATAGCCTGGTTTTTCATTTGTAGCATGGCTTCGTGATGAATCACATGGTAATTGCCTGTCGCTGTCACAAAAATATCCACTTCTTTGACAACGTCGTCTAAACGAACAACGCGGTAACCTTCCATCGCCGCTTGAAGTGCGCAAATCGGGTCGACTTCCGTAACCAAGACGGTTGCCCCTTGGCCACGCAACGCTTGTGCACATCCTTTTCCAACGTTTCCATAACCACAAACAAGCACAACTTTACCTGCAAACATAATATCAGTCGCGCGCTTTAATCCATCTAAAAGTGACTCACGGCAGCCATAAATATTGTCAAATTTTGATTTTGTAACCGAATCATTAACGTTAATTGCTGGGATGAGTAACTGACCTTTTTCAGCTAAATCATACAACCTTGCAACCCCGGTGGTTGTCTCTTCAGAGACACCTTTGATATCAGAAATCAGTTCTGGATGATATTGATAGAGATAGCTAATTAAATCCCCACCGTCATCCAATAAAAGATTCGGTTTCCATCCATCAGGGCCTTGTAGCGTTTGCGCAACACACCACCAATATTCTTCTTCCGTTTCACCTTTCCATGCAAAGACAGGCGTACCTGCCGCAGCCACAGCTGCTGCTGCATGATTTTGGGTTGAGTAAATATTACAAGACGACCATCTTACTTCTGCGCCCAAGCATTGCAGCGTTTCAATCAGAACCGCGGTTTGAATCGTCATATGGATGCAACCTGCGATTCGTGCCCCTTTTAATGGCTGTTGTTCTGCGTATTCTGCTCGGAGTGCCATTAAACCAGGCATCTCTGCTTCGGCCAATTGCATCTCTTTACGACCCCAAGATGCAAGTGAAATATCAGCTACTTTAAAATCTTGATATTGAAGATCGGCATTGGGAGCAAGCGTCGATTGATTCATGGTTTATCCTCTTTAATGCGGGTTAGGGGACTGCTTTTTTAAAGCAGTGTCGTTATTTCAAAACGTTTACTTTATCTAAACGTTCCCAAGGAAAATTGGGACGACCATAATGCCCATAAGTCGCTGTCTTTAGATAAATCGGCCGCAGCAAATCATGATGATCGATGATCCCTTGAGGGGTCAAACTAAAATGCGTATAAATCATGTCAATAATTTCAGACTCAGGCAGTTGGCTGGTTCCAAAGGTGTTCACACTAATGGCAGTGGGCTCGGCGATACCTATGGCATAAGCTAATTGTACCTCGCATTCTTCGGCAATACCTGCTGCCACAAGGTTTTTAGCAATGTGCCTTGCAGCGTACGCAGCTGATCGATCCACTTTGGAAGGATCTTTTCCAGAAAAACATCCACCGCCATGACGAGCCACTCCACCGTAGGTATCCACAATAATCTTTCTACCGGTGAGTCCACAATCACCTAAAGGGCCACCGATCACAAATCGGCCCGTAGGATTAATGTAGTACCGAGTATCGGCAGTAAGCCATTCTTCCGGCAAAACATCGCGTATAATCTCTTCTCGAACAGCCTCTACAAGGTCAGCATGGGCAATTTCTGGAGCGTGTTGTGTAGAAAAAACCACGGTGTCGATACCGATTGGCTTACCTTGTTCATATCGAACCGTTAATTGGCATTTAGCATCAGGTCTCAACCAAGGCAGTTTATTCATTTTTCTTAATTGAGCTTGCTTTTCCATGAGGCGATGAGCATAAGCGATAGGTGCTGGCATATACCATTCGGTTTCACGTGATGCGTAACCAAACATCAATCCTTGATCACCTGCACCTAATACTTGAGTCTCAAGGTTATCGACTCCTCTAGCAATATCCGGTGATTGCTTCCCAATCGCATTTAAGACGGCACAAGAAGACCAATCAAACCCCATTTCTGAACTGTTATATCCAATTTCTTTTATTACTTGACGAGCAATTGCATCAACATCCACCCAGGTATTGGTCGTAATTTCACCGCCTACCAACACCATGCCCGTTTTCACCAAGGTTTCACAGGCTACACGTGCCTTCGGATCGTTTGCTATAATTGCGTCGAGAATTGCATCAGAAATTTGATCGGCAATTTTATCTGGATGGCCTTCCGAGACCGACTCTGAGGTAAACAAATGAGAGCGCATTAATTAAATATCCTATGCTGAAAAATTAACATGTGCATCCATGAGCGTTATAAACGCATCAAAGATGGATTCAAGATCGTGAGGCCCAGGGCTCGCTTCCGGATGACCTTGAAAGCCCAGCGCAGGTTTAAAGCGATGCTTGATGCCCTGCAAGCTCTGATCAAACAAAGATCGATGGGTCACCTCTAATGTATCTGGCAAAGAGGCTTCATCAATGGCAAAACCATGATTTTGACTACTGATAAAAACGGATTTATCGGCACCTGCCCCTATGACAGGGTGATTGGCTCCGTGATGCCCTAATTTCATTTTTACGGATTTTGCACCACACGCTAATGCTAGGATCTGATGCCCAAGGCATATCCCTAAAAGAGGCACTTCTTTTTCGAGGAATATTTGTGTCGCTTTAATAGCATGATCGCAGGCTAGCGGGTCACCTGGCCCATTTGATAATAGAATACCGTCAGGGTTTAATGCTAGCGCTTCTTCGACAGATGTGGTTGCCGGTACCAAGGTAATATGACAGCCTTTATCATATAGGATACGTAAAATATTCTGTTTAACCCCAAAGTCATAAGCAACCACTTGAAAATGGTTAGGTCTTGTATCCTCACGTGCCCACTCTCCACGTCCTGCATGCCAACGTTCAATCGTTTGCCTTGAAACTTCTTTCGTCAGATCTAGCCCCTGAACGCCGGCAAAAGCTTTGGCTTTAGCAATGCAAAGTTCCGGATCAGTAGTGTCTGTACTGATACACGCTGTGAGCATGCCTTGATCACGCAATTTCAGAGTGAGGTAACGGGTATCTATATCGGCAATTGCAACAACGCCTTGTTTTTTTAACCAATCAGAGAAGGGTATTGTTGCACGGTAATTACTCGGCGTTAGCATCGGTGGCATTCTTAATACCAACCCAGCAGCCCAGGCGCGGGAGGATTCCATGTCCTCGAGATTACAGCCAGTATTGCCCACGTGCGAAGTCGTTAATGTAACGATCTGTTTTGCATATGAGGGATCTGACAAAATCTCCTGATAGCCTGTCATCGCTGTATTAAAAACTAATTCACCAATACACTCGCCAGCGGCACCTACGGAAACTCCCTCAAGTACTGTGCCATCTGACAACGCAAGAATTGCAGGTTTGTTCTGAAACATTGATTATAATTTCCAGCGAGCAAATAAACTAAAATTTCATATCTTCAAAAAACTTCTTTACTCCATCAAACCACGAAGATGAACGGGGTGAATGCGTTTTTTGACTACCGTTTAAAGACTCCTGTAATTTTGAAAGCAAGTCTTTTTGCTCCCTTGATAAATTAACGGGTGTTTCTACAATCACTTTACATAGCAGATCGCCAGTACCATGTTCGCGCACCCTTTTCATTCCTTTGCTACGTAATCGAAACGTCTTTCCTGTTTGCGTTTCACTAGGAATTTTCAAAGTGACACGCCCTTCTAAGGTTGGGACTTCAATGGAACCACCCAAAGCTGCCGTAATAAAGCTAATGGGTACCTCACAATATAAATCTTGTTCTTGTCGCTCAAAGATAGCGTGTTTTTTGATGTTAATTTGTATGTATAAATCACCTGGGGGGCCGCCGTGAACCCCAGCTTCACCTTCCCCACTTAGGCGCATTCTATCACCGTTATCTACGCCCGCAGGAATTTTCACGGTAAGCGGTTTTGTTTCTCGAATTCGACCCTGACCATGACAAGGGGGACATGCTTCAACAATCACCTTCCCAGAACCGTGACAAGTGGGACAAGTTTGTTGGATAGAGAAAAATCCTTGTTGTATGCGAATTTGTCCCGAACCTTCGCAAGAAGTACAGCTCTTAAAAGCGGTGCCATTTTTAGCGCCCAGCCCCTGACAAGCATCACATTGTATATGCCGAGGGACTTTAATTTCAATTTGTTTCCCTTGGGCTGCTTCTTCTAAGGTCAGTTGTACGTTAAATTGTAAATCCGCACCTTGTTGCGCGCGAGAACGACTACCACCACGACCAGCAGAAAAGATATTTTCAAAAATGTCTTCGAAAACATCTCCAAAGCCACCAAAACCACTTGCTCCTCCACCCGCTGCCCCGTCTACACCGGCATGACCGAAACGGTCATAGGCAGCTCTTTTTTGCGGGTCTGAAAGCACGGCATAAGCTTTTTGGATCGACTTAAATGTTTCTTCAGCTTCTTGATTATCGAGATTACGATCAGGGTGATGTTTCATCGCCAATTTTCGATAAGCTTTTTTAATGGTTGCGTCATCGGCGTCACGACTGACGCCAAGAAGCTCATAATAATCCTGTTGTTCCATACTGCTTAATACCTATGTTAGTGCTTCCTTGCGTGTAAACGGTGCATGTTCAGAAGAGCAAGCGCTGTGTTCGATTAGGAAGACTTCTTTCCTCCTTGATCATCTTCACCTTTAACTTCCTCGAATTCGGCATCGATTACACCTTCCTCAGCAGGCTTTGAAGTTTCTTCTGCATTCTTCTGTGCTGTTTCAGTTTGTGATTCTGCAGATTTTTTGGCATAGACGCGTTCTGCCATCTTACCCGATGCATTTGTCAGAACTTTTAATTTTTCTTCAATCTGTGCCTTATCACTTTCTTTTAAAGCTTCTTTTAACTCGGCAATTGCTGTTTCGATACCTTGTTTCTCTTCAGGCGTTAGTTCATTTTCTAAATCTTTGAGTGACTTTTCACTGTTATGAATGAGACCATCTGCTTGATTGCGAATATCAGCAAGTTCTTTGAACTTTTTATCCTCTGCTTCATGTGCTTTCGCATCATTAATCATCGAGTTCACTTCTTCGTCGCTTAACCCGCTTGATGCTTTAATCACAATCGATTGCGCTTTGCCTGTCGCTTTATTTTTTGCAGAAACGTTAAGGATACCATTGGCATCAATATCAAACGTCACTTCAATTTGTGGCACACCACGGGGGGCTGCCGGAATATCTGTCAAATCAAAACGCCCTAGTGACTTGTTCGCAGACGCTTGCTCGCGCTCTCCTTGCAACACATGAACAGTAACAGCTGTTTGGCTGTCATCAGCCGTCGAGAAAACCTGGTTAGCTTTCGTTGGAATCGTGGTGTTTTTGTCAATCAACTTTGTCATGACGCCACCTAATGTTTCAATACCCAACGACAGTGGTGTCACGTCAAGTAAAAGAATGTCTTTCACTTCGCCTGACAACACAGCACCCTGAATCGCTGCACCAACTGCAACTGCTTCATCAGGATTAACATCTTTACGTGGTTCTTTACCAAAGAACTCCTGCACGGTTTTTTGTACGAGTGGCATTCGGGTTTGTCCACCGACCAAAATAACTTCATCAATTTTAGCAACCGTAAGGCCCGCATCTTTTAATGCAATTTTACAAGGCTCAATCGAACGCTCTACTAAATTTTCAACAAGAGATTCAAGTTTCGCACGTGTCAGTTTAATATTTAAATGTTTTGGTCCAGATGCATCTGCTGTAATGTAGGGTAAATTCACATCCGTTTGTTGAGTAGAAGATAATTCAATTTTTGCTTTTTCTGCCGCTTCTTTCAGTCGTTGCAAAGCAAGGGGATCATTATGCAAATCAATACCGGAATCTTTTTTAAATTCGGACGCCAAATATTCAATGAGCGCAAGATCAAAATCCTCTCCGCCTAAGAACGTATCACCATTTGTTGCTAATACTTCAAACTGGTGTTCGCCATCAATTTCTGCAATTTCAATAATAGAAATATCAAACGTACCACCTCCAAGATCATAAACAGCAATAACAGAATCACCACGTTTTTTATCCATACCATAAGCGAGGGCTGCTGCTGTTGGTTCATTGATGATACGCTTTACTTCTAAACCGGCAATACGGCCTGCATCTTTTGTTGCTTGACGCTGTGAATCATTAAAGTAAGCAGGTACAGTAATAACTGCTTCTTTCACCTCTTCACCGAGATAGTCTTCGGCTGTTTTTTTCATTTTGCGTAAAACTTCTGCCGAAATTTGTGGTGGCGCTTTATCTTGATCTTGTACGCGAATCCATGCATCGCCATTATCTGCTTTAATGATTTTGTAGGGCACAATTTTAATATCTTTTTGCACTACCGCATCGTCAAAACGACGGCCGATTAAACGCTTAACCGCATATAAAGTGTCATTTGGATTAGTAACCGCTTGTCGTTTCGCGGGTAAGCCTACGAGGGTTTCGTTATTGTCGGTATAGGCAACAATAGAAGGGGTAGTACGCTGACCCTCACTATTTTCGATGACACGTGGTTGGTTACCTTCCATCACTGCCACGCAAGAATTGGTAGTACCTAAGTCAATGCCAATGATTTTAGCCATTTGTTCTGCTCCAATAATTTGTGTTTTTCAGCATTTCTGAACTTTAATATGGGGTGACATTTACTAATTTCAAGCAATATTCGAATGAAATATAGCGCTTAGTTCTAAAGTCGATCTATCATGCATCACTTGCAGGTCTAGAAGCAGGCATTTTACCCTTTGCCACAACCACTCTTGCAGGACGGATCACCCGCTCATGTAAACGATAACCCTTTTGAAAAACAGCGATTACTGAATTCGAAGGCACATCATCCGTTTGTTGTATTGACATTGCTTCATGCTCTTGGGGGTTAAAAGGTTCTCCCATCGGATTTAATTGTTGAACACCGTGTTTCTCTAGGGTATCAAGCAACAATTTCATTGTTAGTTCAATACCTTCTGCAATTTTTTCATCATGAGCAGCTACTTGTAAAGCCTGTTCCAAACTATCTGCAATGGGTAAAAAACCAATAATTAATTTTTCCACCCCAAATCGGTGCGCATTTGCCACCTCTCTTTCTGCACGACGTCGCACATTATCTAATTCAGCCAAAGCACGTGTCGCTTTTTCCCAATTTTCATGCGCTTTTTGCTCTGTTAAAGTGAGTTGTTCTTCCAACTCACCGTAAGTTAAGTGCTCAAGTGACGTATTCGATTCTTTTTTTGTTGTTTCCTGTTCGTTAGGATCGGCATCGAAAGAAAAATCACTGGAAGTTTCGGGTGGTTGGTCTTGGTCAGATCCAACTTCGGACTCAAAATTACTGTCTTTAAAATTTTTCCATTTATTATGGGGATTGTCATTCATGCGAGAACTCCTACGTCAATAATAAAAATAATATGAATTTAAATCTTATTTAGCATTTCGTGAAGGTATTTAATGGGTTCAACCTCAATGCCTAAATCTTGTGAGGGGGCATTGGCAAAAGGCACTATCGCACGTTGAAACCCATGTTTAGCTGCTTCTCGTAAGCGCTCTTGACCACTTTGCACCGGTCTAATCTCACCAGCAAGCCCTACTTCTCCGAAAAGAATCGTTTTGCGATCGAACACACGATTCCGCAAACTAGATACAACCGCTGCTAACAATGCTAAATCACTACCTGTCTCTGAAATTTTAACGCCGCCCACCACGTTAATAAATACGTCTTGATCAAACGTTGCAATACCCCCGTGACGATGCAACACGGCTAATAAAATAGCCAGACGATTGGGCTCAAGTCCAGCGGTTACCCGTTTAGCTTGTTGCCCATGGGCTTCATCCACCAACGCTTGAACTTCAACGAGCATTGGCCGAGAACCCTCCCAAGTGGTCATTACAACGCTCCCAGCCGTGGGCTCGGGGTGTCCTGATAAAAAAATAGCCGAGGGGTTAGCGACTTCTTTTAATCCTCGGTCCGTCATGCCGAACACCCCTAATTCATTCACAGCTCCAAAGCGATTTTTAATGGCTCTTATAATACGAAAACGGCTATCGCGCTGCCCCTCAAAATACAATACGCAATCTACCATATGTTCGAGCACACGAGGGCCGGCAAGAGCACCTTCTTTGGTCACATGGCCCACTAAAAAAATAGCGGTTTGAGTGTTTTTTGCGTAGCGGACCAATTGCGCGGTCGCTTCTCGCACCTGACTGACACTGCCCGGCGCAGCCGTCAATAAGTCGGTATAAATCGTTTGTACAGAATCAATGACCATTACACGTGGCGCTTCTTTTTTAGTATGCTCTAAAATGGTTTCAATGTGGGTCTCTGCAAGTAGCCGAAGGTTAGATAAAGGTAATTCTAATCGTTTTGCACGCATGGCCACTTGTTGTAAAGATTCTTCTCCGGTGACATACAAAACGGGGTAAGCTTTTGACAAAAGTGCGAGTGTTTGTATCAGGAGAGTCGATTTGCCAATGCCGGGATCACCACCAATCAATACAACGGAGCCATCAATTAAACCGCCGCCTAACACACGATTTAATTCTTGCAAGCCACAATCAAGGCGTGTTTGATCATCAAGGGTAACTGCTTCTGCCGAATTGACCGTTGAGGGCTGCAATGCATCCGCTTGGAACCGAGAACGGGGAGGGGCTGAAATCGTTTTTTCCTCGTGCACGGAATTCCAGGCACCACATTGTAAACAATGACCGGCCCATTGAGAGAAACTGGCTGCACATTCACTGCAGATAAATCGTATTTTTGTTTTGATCATCGCTGCGGGCTATTACGGTTTCCAAAACTAACCAATTAGCTTATCATGCAAGCTGTCATTTGTCTTGCTTGGGAACCGCCATTGAGTAAATCCAATTCCTGCATTAAGGATAATGCGACAATCCAATCTTACTTAAAGCGGCACGAATCTGTCTTAAACACTCTCTTACAAGATACGCCTATTCCTGCAGAGCCCCTGAAGCAAGCCATTCGCTATGCTTTATTTCCTGGCGGAAAACGATTTCGCCCCCTGCTTGTTTACTTAGGCGGAAAACTTCTCTGCGTGCCGGAAGAAAGCCTCGATATTATGGCCGCTGCTGTCGAGTTAATCCACTGCTACTCACTTGTACATGACGATCTTCCAGCAATGGATAATGATGATTTTCGCCGAGGACTGCCCAGCTGTCACAAAGCTTTTGATGAAGCTACGGCTATTTTAGCTGGCGACGCCATGCAAATGCTTGCAGTAGAAATCTTGCTGTGTCATCTGCCTCGTTTCTTCGAAGGTACACGTGTCAACCTAATTGCCTTAGCACTTGTTAAAGCCAGCGGTGGCAACGGCATGGTTAGTGGACAGGTCTTGGATATGTGCCGAAAAAATCTCGATGCTGAAGATGATGAGACCAAGTTACGTTTTATGCATAGCCTAAAAACGGGGCAATTGATCTTATCCTGCTTTGAAATGGTGCTGGCAGCGGCTGGAACGAGCGTTGATAATGATCTGGCTCAAGCCCTGCGCAATTTTGCTTCTCATGTGGGGTTAGTTTTTCAAATGCAAGATGATTACTTAGATTGTTACAGTAGCTCTCAAGAAAAACGTAAAAAAAGGGCCTCTGATAAAGCGAATCAAAAATTAACTTTCGTTGAACTTTATAGCAAAGACACTCTACTCGCTCATATACAGACACATTTTCACGAGGCAAAATCTCTGCTAGCGCCCTGGAAAGAACAGGCGCAAGATTTGCTCTTATTAATTGATGATATTCATCAACGCGACTACTAGGCACATTCAATTTGAGACTTTTTAATTTAAAACGTGAGGCACGCTAATGCATAAAATTAATGATCTGATCTTAAATATCTCGAGCATTTTAAAAAAAAGCATGGTCCTATGCCTCGTTCTCATGGGTTCAACCTATCAAGTCTACGCTTATGCCGATGCGATTTTTAAAGACCTCGAGGGTCATCAAACGTCTTTTCAACAGTTAAAGGGTAAGTGGGTATTCATTAATTATTGGGCAAGTTGGTGTCACCCTTGTCTCAGTGAAATTTCTGTTTTTAATGATTTTTATCATCAGTATAAAAAACACGTCGCTGTCTTTGCGGTACATTATGATAAGTTACCCCTTTCTCAACTAACAACCTTAGTCCATAAATATCAAATCGACTATCCTCATTTACAAAATAATCCTGCTAAAGCTTTAAGCCTTGGTCGTATTCCTAGTGTCCCAACAACCTTTGTTTTTAATCCAGAAGGTGTATTGGTACAAACCTTATACGGACCTCAAACTTTATCAAGCTTAAAAAAAGCCTCTGTTGCTAAGCTAAAATCGAGAATTGTTCCTTTCTAATGACTATTGAAGACCAGTAAAGGAATTAGCCTCCGATTTAAATGAAGTAGAGACTTCATTGGTTTGATAAATTTTTTTAATCGAAATTTTAATGGTTAGGCAGTAGCAGCGCACTACCCTCGACCTAGGTTGAAAGAAGTGTGTCTTTTGAGGAAAAATACTCGCCTTATAGTTGCTCTTTGAGAGGGATGAAAATATAACGGCAGCAACTATAAGAACGAGGGTTTCTAACCGAAGACAATACAACCCACTTGTCTTCGGTAAAGAACTCAGAAAATTACATTATTTGATAGTGTAGGTGACGCTACCAGGCAGGCGTGTAGAGGTAGCATGCAGATCGCCTTCAGTAGACGCCCCATCATGAATACAAGCTAAGCCTTTATTCTTCAAATTAAACTTAAGGGTCACTTTTTTTGTCGGCAAACTCATTGTATTGAAAGTTAATTCAACAGGCATTATCGTGCCATCAATGCTTTTATTGACAGTAAAAGTGCTCTCAGATCGTTTACTAATTTTTTGAATACCTTTTGGCTCCAAAACAGCACCTTCTATCGTCGCTGTACTCACGACTAGATCATCGGCCAATTTATTTTTAATTTTTATTTTAAAACCATCACAGGGAGTGGCCGCTTGAACTAACCCTGAGGCAACTAAAAAAGCCATACAAGAAATTTTCGCGAATCGGCTAGTCATATTCTTCTCCTCTTCCATTACTTATTCTTCGACTGCAGCTTACAACAAGCACCGTGCTGGTGGTCAAACGCGGGGCACGTCTCTACTTACGTGCCAGCATCGATAATAGGTAACCAACACCACCTGCAACTAACATAGAAACCAAGGGTTTCTCTTTGACAATTTTGATCAAGTCATCAGCATTTGCTGCAAGGTAATCCTGAGCTTCGCCTACTTTTTTCTTCCCTTCCTCAATCAACTTCTGTGCAGATTCTTGCATATTACCCAAATGGCCTTCGGCCTTATCTGCCAATTCTTCGGCTTTTTCTTTACCTTGGTAATATGATTCATTCAGTTTCTTTTTTGCATCGTTACTAACATCTTCGAATTTTTCTTCCACTTGATCTTTAAATTTATTAGACATTATATAACTCCTTTGAAACATTATTTCAGAATAATTTCTGCTTACATTTCTTATTATATAAATAACTTATTTTATTAAATGACATATTATTTTCTTAAGTTATTTATAAGATCCACTGTTTTAAAATTTAAAATTTCTATTTGTTTTTATTGGAAGAAATTTTTTTTCTTTCTCTCAACAGGTGACAACTACAGACTATCTTCATTTGCCATCGATGTCAACAGGGCATTTCATGTTTCGTCACAAATAAAATATATTAATTGTCACAAGTTTTGTGTCATACAAAAAAGTATGATAAAATACAACTAAACATATTTCACGAAAACGAACAATCGACGATCTCTATCATGCTTATCCAAAAGGAATCTAAATCAGAAAAAAAAATTCAGTGCCGCATTCGGATTGCTGAGTCTATTTATAATGAAATAACAGCTTATTGTAATTGGGCAGATATCAAGATGAGAGAATATTTTATCGAGCAATGTTGTAAATATGTTTTTACTCAAGATGAGGAATGGAAAAAGGTTCGATCGGCTGAAATCAGTAAGCTACCTCCCGTCGAATAATTTTAGTACCCTGCAGAACAGTCATCGCTTATAACCAAAACCTAAGGTCTTTTTTAAAGATATTGGCTTCACTAGATTAGTGATACCCCCTAGGCAATTTTTTCTGAAAAAAAATCCATATTGTAAATTTTTAATCAAAAATGTTTATTTTTATGATATAATGGCTATTTATAGCAAATAAATCAAACATGAAAAATTTACAGGAACTACAGCAAGCCATTCAAGATGCACACTATGAAAGTTTAAATACGCTCTCTCCTTTAGAAAAATTGAATTTCCTGAATAAATTACGAGATCGATATGTTAAGGCTTATGACCAAAATTCCATGCAAATTGAAGAGCTTAATGCAATTATAGTCTGCCTTAATAACATGCGCTATGACTGCTATTTTGAAGGATCCATGCTTCAAGAATGTCTTGAATCTTCGACTTTTACCCAATTATCTACCGTGCGCAAAACGAATTTTCTTAATGAACTGATGCGGCGATTAAACGATATTAAAGAAACCTTAGATCCTATTATTTATGAAGGACATAAAAAACGCATTGATCGAGGAATATTTCATTACACCTTCAACCCACTGGCTATGCAAGAATATTTTGAGAGCCAAGAATACCGGGATTCTCCGCTTCTTATGCGAATAAAACGCCTAAATGATTTACAAAAAAAACTTCAATGCTACTTATTCACAGAAATTACCACACAAAATAATTTTCTTCAAATCGAGAAACTGCTACAGGAGGAACACCTTAACGCTCTAACCCAAAGCATCGATGTGGACACATTGCATGAGTATTTTAGCGATTCAGAAGATTATAAATTGCTAGCAGCTGCTAAAAAAATACCTTTTCTAAATAGATTAGCAGAAAAGTTTAAAGAGAGAAGAAATGACTTTCTACAACAAATTTCGGGTTTTATAGGGCTGATAAACGAAGAATTGCAAGAATCAGAAGCGCAGATAGCAAACGGACACACGCTTAAATTGTTGCAGACACCTAGATCTCAACTTATTAAACTTTTTTTTGATTCCAGCATAGAGCTCGAAGATGCTGATCAAAAAGATGTGCAAGATATACGAGATATACGAGATATACACCAAGAAGAATCTCAGAATCGACTAGAGTCAATCTGCGATACTGGAACCATGTCCAATTGGGACGAGGTAGAAGCACTCATGAATAATAGCCTTCCATCAATGATGAATAAGGGGATGTAACGAACGTTAACACAACACATTGCTTTAGCATTGATTCTGTCCACTCGAAAAGTTCGTATCTTTCTTTAATAAGTGGACAGACTTTTGATACTTAGAAAAAGCAAATGCTTCATAGATAAACTTTATTCATAATATCTATCAACTGTTGTTGGCCACGTAGACATATCAGGCCAATGATCCTTATCAAAACCATGCGCTTGTTTTAGTTTTTCTTGATTAACATTCAGAATAAAACATTCTTCCATTTTGTTGTAACTGATACTCCGCCAGGGAAACGCAAAATATTCTTTACCTAAGCCCATGACGCCACCAAAAGCAACTACAACATAACGAGCTTCCCCTGATTGTTTATCTAGAACGATCTCTGCAATTTTACCGAGATCTTCTAACGCCATTGATTTCACTTCTTTCCCTACTACATCTTTCGTCGCTCGTACGACATTCTCGGAATGTTTTTCCATATAGCCTCCTTTCTATAATTTATAGAAAAAAAAATACTCGATTGAGTTTTTTTGACCTTAAAAAAATCTTTTTACAAAAAAATATATCTTTTAATATAAAAGATAGCCTATTTTTCTAAATTAGTAAAAATTATTAATCGTAAAATAGTTTAAAATCATAAGCATAGGTCAATTCAATAAGTTAACATGAAGGCCTCCTTTAAGCAGTCCCTCAAGTTTTATTCTTAAAATGTTATCCTCTATTTTTATAACTTCTGGCCAGTTAAAATGCATTCAAATAATTTAGTAAAAGAACAAGAAGAATGGTTTTTTGAATTGACAACAGATTGGAAAGCCCTCATAGAACAATCTGATCTAAGTGCAACGGACGTTTCGATGCAAGCCATCGAAATAGAAAATGCTATTTCGGCGATACAACGTTACCGTAAAGATGAAACTTTTACACTTCAAACGTTTGAGCTAATGGTTTTTTGTCTTGAAAATTTATTAGAAACCTTTGAACTGCAATTTGCACCCCCGCAAGTTAAACCTAATGCATTAAAGGCATCTCCCGATTTAACCTTACATTACATGCCATTTAAGGGCGCTGATGATTGTCAGAAAAAACTGTTCAACCTTTTGCATGACTATTATTCAAACTTGCCACAGGGTGCCAGATACAGTAATCCTTTCGTGCTCAAAGAGGCGATGGCACAAAAAGGTTCGTTCATCCGTCTCGTTGATTTTGCTGCTGTCAATGCCGCCTTTCAATCGAGTAAAGATATAGAATTAGAACTAAAAGAATTACTTGCGAAAAATGGATTTTATATTAACAGTATCAATAACGGTATATTTAAGCACAAAGGCTTAAATAATATTTTTGGGCAAGAAGCGAAGCAAAGATACAATAATTTTATGCAATCCTGGAATTATTCTTCTCTTAATAAAAGCAAATTGGATTTCTCAACAACGGTAGTGAGTAAAATCGATAAAAACAATCCGCAGTTAAATCCATAAACGGATCGGAAGACCGCCTTTAAATTGACCCCAGGCATACGTCCTTAGTCCCTTTTGCATCCCATCGAGATAAAGCCCATTGCTGGAATTAATTCCAATGGAAGGAAATAGCTTCAAACGATTTAATTGAGTCACAGTTGCATAACTATCTCGACCTAACGCATAGAGTCTGTTATAGCTATTTAACTGCTCGGGCCACGTGCTCTTCCCGACTTCATGTTTAAAGATCCACGGCATATCACAAAAAATGATGCCATCTAGATCCTTGTCATTCATTTTATTTTTATAACCACTATAAACAGCCGAGGTTGCATAAACAGGGATATCCCCCAAATAGTAATAGCGCAATCTTGGTAAAATTTGTCTCGCTTTTGATGGATAGGCAATTAAAAACACCATATCGAAATCTTGACGTCGCGCTGCGAAATGATCTTGTTTGGTTCGCTTCTTTTTTAATGTGGTATTACGAAGGCTCTCTTCTTCCGGAGGAACTTTTAATAAGTCACGAATAGCCTCATCGTTTGTTATAGCATCATTATTATAATTCAATTGATCAACGACAGCGCCACTGTTTTCCAACCAAGTTTTACTAAATGTATCAGCGACTTCCTTGCCCCAGGCCGTCGCAGGCGCAATCACAATGGCTCGCGACCGTCCTTGCTGACGAGCTTTCAATGCTACCGCCTTTGCTTCTTCCAAGGGTGATAAACCAACTTGATACATATTATTTACGACTTTTTCTTCGCCCCCTTCGTTCAATAGTACGGTCGGCACTGGATGATCTATAGCAGCAATTTTCGCCACGTCTGTTTTGGTGAGTGGTCCGACAACAGCCTCAGCTCCTTCCCGGATAGCTTGTCGGTACAGATCTTCAATAAAGCCCTGTGATGTATCGTAAGTTTCGATTGCAGGCGAAGGTATAACGTTTTGAGCGGCATTCATTAATCCATCTCGGATAGCATTACCAGGTCCAGCTAAAGGCCCACTCAACGGTAATAATAGGGCAATTTTTTGCGGTGGATTGTGAAGATAGGGTTGAACCGCTGACAAAGGTTTAGGCAAGGTTTGATTGGCTAAATGATTAGGGTAAAGACGTTGCCATTTTAATAATTGGTCATAACTGCTATGAATATCTGATTCGCGGGCGATCAGTGCTAACTTAACCCATGCCTGAAGTTCATCTTCCTCTGGGATCTCTAACGCAAGAGTATGCATTTCTGCGGGTGGTAACTTTGTAAGCGTACGCCATATCCCATCTGTAATGGGAGCTTGTTCTTTAAATGTATGTAATTTTGTTTGCAATTTCACCCGTTCGCGCAACGACTCGAAGGTTTGTGCACGCCGTTCATAAGCTTCTGCTAAAATTTCATGGTATTGCAGTTGATACAGTTCTGAAAGTAAATCCACCTGCTGGGCATGAGATAATAATCGAATAGCCGACTGTGGCTGCCCCTTAATTAGCTCAACTTTTGCTAATAAAATAATCTTTTCTTTTTCTTGTAAGGAATTGGCCGGTTTTACTTCTTCAAGAAGTGATTGTGCTTCTCGCCAGTTCCTATCTTCAGTGAGTTTTCCAATTGCCATCAATTCTGAAGTGGTTTTTTTATACCCTTCTTGTTCTTTCGCCAAGGTTAAATATTCAGCGGCTGAGCGGGTATAAAATGAATGCACCGCTGAAGAAGACATCGATTTTGTCGGATATTCTGGCAAATGCGTGCATTGGGTCATAAAAATCAATATGATCGGGAATAAAAAACAGGTCGGCAATCGAGTCGAAAGGTACATTGGCACTTACGAGAAACCCCAAGGGTGCCGTTAAGAATAAACGATGTCAAAAAAATCAGCAACTACAACAGGAACACTCTATATTGTCGCCACGCCTATCGGTAATCGAGAAGATATTACCTTGCGAGCTCTGAATGTTCTAAAAACAGTCGATATCATTCTCGCCGAAGATACGCGACATTCTTTACCATTACTTCGTACCCTTGGTGTACAAAAACCAGTTATCTCTTTTCATGCCCATAATGAGACAAAGAAAACAGCACTTGTTATTGAGGCACTTACATCCGGAAAATCCTACGCACTTATTAGCGATGCTGGCACACCTTTAATTTGTGACCCAGGTTATGGTTTGGTGAAAAAAGCTCGGGCAGAAGGCATTCCTGTTGTGCCTATTCCAGGTCCTTGCGCTTTTACTACAGCGCTCAGTGCTGCTGGCATTCCCTGCGATTCTTTCTTATTCCTTGGTTTCTTACCTGCAAAAGCAACTATTAGAAATCAAGCATTGCAATCCGTCAAAGGTAGCCCACACACGGTTATCTTTTACGAGTCTCCTCACCGTTTAATGGATTGCCTAGATGCAATAGCGGAACTTTTTGATCCTTGTTATGTTTTTGTCATCGCCAAAGAACTGACCAAAGCCTTTGAACGCTTTATTACAGGAACTGTTAAAGAAATCCAGTCCTGGTTACTTGAAGACAAAACGCATCGTCAGGGAGAATTTGTTTTTCTACTCCCCCCTCAAGCACCCGAAGTGATACCGACCCACGAAGAGGAAATATTAACGGTGCTATTGGCAGAGCTGCCCACAAAACAAGCCGTTAAATTAACTGCCACACTCACTAAAAAAAACAAGAACGACCTTTACCAACTTGCCCTCGATTTAGGAGCCGGATAATGCCATTTTTGCTTCGCTTGCGACAAATGCTGAGTAAAAGCCTCAATTTTCTTCAGTCAGCAACCGATGTTTGCTTTAGCCTTATCCCTCGTCGATTCCCTGAGGGACGCAAAGCAAACGACGTCTGCTTAGTTGCTCATCGGGGTGCTCACGATGTTAGCTTGGGTATTTTAGAAAACACCCATCAGGCTTTTGAACGTGCGCTTGCAATGTCGTGCTGGGGCATTGAATTAGATATTAACGAAACAAAAGATAAGGCGTTATTGGTTCATCATGATCCCGATCTCAAACGGATTTGTGGAATCGATAAAACCATACGAGAAAATACTTTAGAAGTGCTGCGTGCGGAGGTTCCAGAATTACTGGTCCTCAACGACATTGTCAGGCTCTACGGAAAAAAATTGCACCTTTTTATTGAGCTGAAAGAACCATTCACGTCAGAGAAAGCGTTGCAAGAAGCATTAAGCCCTTTAATACCCTGTATTGATTACCATCTAATCAGCTTAAGCCCAGACACTTTTGAGAAACTTACCACGTTCCCTCGCGCCTGTTTCCTATTAGTTTCTGGTCATAATAATGTAAAAAAATATGCAAAATTATGTCTGCAGCATAATTATGGAGGTCTTTTGGGCCACTACGTTTTGATGTCAGATAAAGTTATTCAACAAATGAAAATTCATAATAAAGCATTTGGTGTGGGTTTTCTCGAGTCAAAAAACAGTTTATATCGCGAAATGAACCGCAATATTCCATGGTTGTTTACGGATAATGTCACCTTAATTAGCAGCCACCTGCGTGCTTTCGGTAAGGAAACAACGCTTTCTTAAATGTAGATAGATGGACTCAAATGCCATTCAATCCCAACTTCCAGCCACAGTAATCGATTATCATATCGATTTTTTTACAATATTTTCATATAACAGGCAAATATACGTTATCTTTGCGTCTTTTTTTGCCTGCCTTTCAAGAAAGGTACAGACAAAGCCTTTTTTTATGTTAAAATGAAGTCTTATAGTAAATATTTTATACAATATGTGAAAATTATAACCCTTTATGTGTAATTTAAATATTCATTTTCCTTTTTTTGCAAGTATCTTGAATTATTTAAAATTTATTTATTCATATATAAATCATAATTAATTTTAATTTTACATTTAGGGTGGTAGCCAATATAATGGAAAAATTTTCACGCTGAAATAAATTAGAACATGATGATAAATTTAATAAGCTTAATATCCTCGCTTTTTTTCTTCACTCCGCTAGGCCACACCTTTCAATATCATCCCGGTGCCTCCGTAGATGTTGATGCAACCACGCTGCAGCTAAGCGCGCAAGCACCTGAATTGAACAAGCAGGTATTGAAACTAGCGCTAAGCGCTTATAAAAAAGCCTCTGCAAGAGGTGCAGTGAAAAAACCTCGATTAACGGTGATTGATTATTCCTTACCCTCCGGCCAGGAAAGAATGTGGGTTTTTGATCTCAACAGCCAAAAACTGCTCTATCGTACGCATGTTGCACATGGTAGAAACTCCGGCCTTGATACCCCTCATCATTTCTCTAACAGACTCTCCAGTAAAGAAACCAGCCTAGGTACCTTTGTCACCAGTGATACTTATATGGGTTCCAAAGGGTATTCTTTAAATTTAAAGGGCTTAGAGCCAGGATTTAACGACAACGCCTATAAACGCAGAATTGTTATTCATGGAGCGTGGTACGTAGAGCCTAATTTTATCCATCAAGCAGGCCGTGCTGGACGCAGCTGGGGTTGCCCTTCAATTGCAAGAACTCTCTCAAAATCACTGATTAATGCCATAAAGAATGGTTCGGTTGTTTTTGCTTATTATCCTGATCAATATTATTTATCACACTCAAATTTCGCAGTGGCTTGATAAAGCTATCCTAGTGATAACAAAAGGGTGGGGAAAAGAGAAAAGTAGAGAAGTAGAGAAGTTTTCAAACCTCACCTCTATGCGTGTCCAGAAACACGCATAGCCTTCCTTGGCTAACGTTGTTTTCTAATACACGCGAGGTGAATCTTTACAGTCAGGCACTTACCTGTGCCGATATTGCATCGTCCTAAATCACCACATCCATATGGTGCTTTCATCCGTGCAAGACTTCACATCCGTTGAGGTCTTAATTAAAATGTAGCAATGGGATGCTGATTTAGCAAGTTATAGGCCGTCTTGTAAAATGAAAAGAGACAGTGCGCATATATAAATTTACTTGATAAGATTCAAAAGGTTAGCTAATTCAAGGCATAAAGAATGCATTTCCCACCTCATTTCTCATACGAGATTGAGAAATTTCTTATAATAAAGCGAGAGCATGACAGCATCATTACTAGACGGAAAAAAGGTCGCCACCGAGATAAAACGCCAGCTTAAAGACGCTACTCGTGCACTTGAGAAACAAAAAAAGGATCTACCAGGCCTTGCCGTCATTTTGATTGGCGATGACCCTGCCTCTCGTATTTACGTTAATAATAAGCGCAAAGCTTGTTTTGAAGTTGGGTTAAATTCTTACGATTATAATTTACCGACATCCACCGATACGCAAGTGCTCTTTGATCTCATTGACGAACTTAATCAATCTCCCAAGGTTCATGGGATTCTAGTACAACTGCCCCTCCCCAAGCATGTGGATACCGCTGCTGTTATTGAACGCATCCATCCTCATAAGGATGTGGATGGCTTCCACCCTGAAAACATTGGCCGCTTAGCCCTGAATCACCCTTTTTTACGTCCCTGTACGCCTTACGGGATTATGCGGCTATTAGACGCTTATTCTCTTTCTCCTCGAGGAAAACACGCTGTAGTCGTCGGTGCTTCCAATATTGTCGGTCGTCCGATGATGCTTGAGTTTTTACGGGCAGGTGCTACCGTTACGATCTGTCATAGCCTGACACAAGATCTTCGATCTCACATCGAACGCGGGGAGATTATTGTGGTTGCAACGGGGAAGCAAGATCTCATTTCTCCCACCTGGTTGAAACCAAACCATATTATTATTGATGTAGGAATCCACCGCTCAGCGGATGGATGTCTGCGTGGAGATATTTCTTTTCACGAAGCAAAGGATAAAGTAGCTTGGATAACGCCGGTTCCAGGGGGAGTAGGGCCAATGACCATTGCTACGCTTTTAGATAATACGTGGCAAGCTTACGTCTTCCAATCGTCAGAATGTAAGGAATAAGCCCTTGAGAAAAAGCTAATTAATCAAAATCTTCGTCTGAATACCACTCATCATCGAAATCAGAAATATCTTTCGCTAATTGTTTTTCTTCCAATCTTAATTCAATTAATTGACGCACTTCTCGGCTTTTGACATCGGCCTGCGAAGAAGGCTCAGTAAATTTGTCTGAAAAAAAATCCTCAGGGTGATCAGTCATGTGGTCTTCCAACTCATAAAGATGATATTTCATTTTGTATCTCTAACATTTAATTTACAAAATCAATTATACTACAAATTGTAATATTTGTGTAAAAAATGCGCCTATATTTTGAAAAAATTTATATAGATCGCCTTATTAAAGAACAATGCAGTTGATTCACAAGAAAAAATCTAATCCTTGCCTACAGAGTTTCGTATCGGCATAATAAATTTTTCTAAGGTGCACCACTTAAATCTTCACCCTCACCCTGTATGACAGAGCAAATTGATAAAGGGGCTAAAGAACCATGACTTTCCTGTACGCATACGGTCTTTTTTTTGCTAAGGCATTGACACTGCTTGTATTTTTCTTGCTGGCTGTAGCTGGAATCGCTTTAATTAACCGCAAAGCAAAACCAAAACTTGAGATCCTCTCATTAAATCAAGAGCAGAATGAAATCAGACAGCGTATGGCCTACGAAATCAAAAATAAAAAAACCAAAAAGAAAAAAGAAAAACTCTCTACCCCACGGCCCTCACTCTACGTCATTGATTTTCATGGCGACATCAAAGGTACAGATATCGGACCGCTCAAAGAAGCCATTAATGCTTTGCTATCCATCGCTGAAACCGGTGATGAAGTGCTTATTCGACTCGAGAGTGGCGGAGGCATTGTTAATAGCTATGGTCTGGCTGCATCTCAATTGCAACGGATTCGTCAAAGAGGCATCCAATTAACCGTTTGTATTGATAAAGTTGCAGCGAGCGGTGGCTATCTAATGGCCTGTGTGGCTAATCGTTTAATAGCGGCACCTTTTGCAATGGTTGGCTCGATTGGCGTGGTTGCCCAGCTACCAAATTTTCATCGCTGGCTTAAAAAAAATGACATTGATGTGGAGTTGTTAACTGCGGGGGAATACAAGCGCACGTTAACACTTTTTGGTGAAAACACAAGCAAAGGAAGGGAAAAATTCCAAGAAGATTTAGAAACAATTCATCAAGTATTTAAAAACTACGTACTTGCTAATCGACCACAATTGGAAATGGATAAAGTCGCCACAGGCGAACATTGGCTAGGCGTTGAAGCACTTGATTTAAACTTAGTTGATGAGATAAAAACAAGTGATGATTATTTAAGCGAGCAAATGAAAACCTTTAATGCATTTCAAATTAAAGTGCATGTCAAAAAATCATTCTTTGAAAAATTGAGGCCGCATTCCAGTCTTTCAGAATACGGCCATCTCTCCGAGCTCAACAAAAAATTATTAATAGGTTAAATGGCTAGGTTGCTCTTTGACAATTCTAAATCCTCCGACAGATTCTGAGTATCTGCTTCGGTACTGTCTAATATTGACTCGGGCATCGTTTTTGATTGATTTGAAGAGAACATGGAGCTGATACGAGAAAAGAAACCGCTGTTGCTTTGCTCAGGTAAGGTTTCTTTCTTGAGATTTTCCCAAGAAGCTGTATAAATACCGCCGTTATTTTTCTGTTTCAGATCAACCAACGTTTTTTCGAATTTACTAAAATTGATGGTAAGGGCTGGATTGGCCGCCATTAAACTGTGAATGGTCAATCGTCCGTTCTTCAGTTTTCCTTCCTTGAAAACATTATGAATGTAGAAACGCTCAGCTGTTTCAAGCATTTTAAATGCTTCGCAATCATCAATAATACCTAACTTGGAGTTTTTTATATCAAAGCTTTTGCTCACAAGGTCTTTATTATCCATATTTAAACTGTCTTCGCCGAGCACCACTGCTTCAAAGGATGAAGCCAATTGACTACCCCTTTTATAAAGTTGTTCAGCTAACGCATAGAGTATGCCACTTAATATAATGGATTTTTCGCGTGCAATTTCTTCAGGAGTCGCTTTCTTTGGATGCGGGAATTTTCCTTGATCTAATAAGGAAATAACAGATTTGACAAACATAATGTATTTTAAACGATCGGCAGGAATTTTCGATACAATCGGCACCTTTTTAAATCCTGCATAAGTATCCATCTTATGTGAAAAATCTTCCTTCATCCTTTCATACCCTAAAAACTGAAACGGCATTTTACTCTCCTTATAATCCCTGATAAGAATGCAAGTCCACTGCGATGCGCAAAAATCCTTGGGCCGTTGGTACCTTGTAAGGCGGATGCAAACTTCAATGTACGTCGATAGGTTAAGCATTCCTATACCACTGTAATGCCTTCCAAGGATTTCTGGCTGGGTACTTAATATTCTTATCGAACCTATATTCCGCAAAAATCAGTTTAAAGCAATTAAAAGCATTCGTCATGTTTTTTCTTAAAAGGAGACAACAAATTTTCAAACTGCTGATTTATTAGGATAAATTACTTGATGGAAAAATAAAAATATGCTTGATAAATCCCTCTTAAGACGTGTAATAAATATCAAAAACCAAAAAGATCAATCTGATCGCTTTGAGTAAAATTGGGAAGAAAAACGTATATCAATATCACTATTGTGTTGCATGCAGGGCAACTTTTTAATAGCATCCTTTATGTTATATGCTAATTTGCGATGCACACGAACCAAAGTAATCATGACATCATCGACATTGGTTAGGACACTTGGTTGGATAATCAATTGGCGTATATATTGTGTGCGATCACCAATAGCAAGCTTCAATACATCCATGTTAACAGCTCCCCGCTCAACTTGAAATTTTAAAACGCAACGCGTTCTTTTGAGCTTTAATCTTTCTTCTAACGGTCTTAAAACCGTTTGAATGACTAAAATAATACCCGTTGTTGTTACTGCTGCAACGTATAGGCCAACACCCGCAGCCAAGCCAATACCCGCTACAATCCATATACTGGCAGCTGTTGTTAACCCTCGTACTGCATCATCTCGAAAAAGAATGACGCCAGCACCTAAAAAACCAATGCCAGAAACCACCTGTGCTGCAATCCGAGACGGATCTAGGATGACATGCGACCCTAGCACATTAAAAAAACCATAGGCGGAAATAATCACGATGAGGCATGAGCCAACACAAACTAACATATGCGTTCGAAGTCCTGCGGCCCACAACAATCTTTCTCTCTCCAGGCCAATCAAACTGCCTAATATTGCAGCGAGACATAATCGTAGAATCATCTCCGTATTCGATAGCATCATAGAGGATGCTCCCTTGAATTTAATCAGTATTTCTGCTTAGTATGAGAGTAGTTTGAAAAAAAGAAAAGAAAGAAAGGGATTTCCATGCCATTGCCACTCAAGGCATTACGCTATGAACAGTTAAAACTAGATGGGAACCCCGTACCCCCTTCCGGACATCCCGTTTCCAAATGCCAGTTTGTTGATGTCGACAATCAGATAAAAGTTGGTTTTTTTAAACCTTTAGACTCGACCTACCCGCCCCTGTTAGCAAAATATACGGTTGCTGTAAGCGTTGCGATTCGAAGCGCGCTTGGCGCCCGCGCGGCAGAAGATAGATTAGTCTTCAACGAGCATAATGAACTCTGCGGAACTTTATCCATTAATCTCCCTGAATATAAACCGCTTTTAACCTTATGGAAACAACCACCTCTCGACAAAGACGAAGCCGAATTAGTCCACCCTTCACAAGCAACCCTTTTAAAACATAATGTCGCTGAATTATTAGTCAGTGCATGGCGATATAAATGTGATGACCGGCATCCAGGTAACGTGAGCGTTTGTGGACTGATTGATTGGGATATGTGCCTTTACCCTTACACTTATATTATCAAAGGCGGTCGTTACATCGATACTGTCCTACATAAACTGCCTGAACATGACATGGAACTTTCTTCGGAAGATCTCGATAATTTTCCGAATATAAAAAATAGAACACATTGGCCTACCAACGACATTCCGCAAAATATGTATGTATTGAAAGGATTTGCTGATCCGACTCAGTTTCAAGCACTTGCTGAAAACAACGCACTTGCGACAGGAAATGGCAATGTTCCTTTTCAGGAGCAGATGTTTAGCGCGATTTTAAAAGAACTTTTAACTTACGATTCTAAACAGTTGCACCAGCGTCTGAATGAATATATTGGAAATGATTTACCATTGAACTATCGAATGCTTGAACTTGAAAAAAGTGATCGCTTAGAAAAAACTTATCCAACATTATTCAATGAAAAAACAAATAAACAACCCTTTCTGAAGCATGCAATAAATGTATTCGCGCAAGAACATGAAAAATTTTACAAGCTTGTTACCGAATATGCCGGGTGTGATCGAAATATTAAAGGGGTTTCTGTTATCAGTTTTTATCGTTTTCTTCGGAATAAACCTTCGACCTTCACTAAAATTCGTAGCTGGCTAAAAGCAACCGGTGAACCGTTCGACGAAGAACGACTGTTACAACGCTATCATCAGATATGGCGTGACAGTCATCGCTGTATGCTGACCGATGGCGTCATTAAAATTGTAAAAAAACTGGCCGCTGATCTTTCAAAAGAATTAAGAGTATCCGATTCTTTGTACCAAACTTCCTCGTTTTTATCCCATTCTTTAAATGTCAATGAGGATATTAATACCCTTCACTGCGATGAAAAAAACAAGTTGCGCCTCGGTTATCAAGCATTGCTAGATATGATAAAAAAACTTGAAAATCTATCGGAAAAATATTTTCTAGCCATTCCTGCAGAGATGCTTCATTTAAGTGATAACCAAAAATTTTGTGATGATGTGCTTGCCCTTTATCAAGAGAGCAAAAAAAATATTTTACGACATCTAGCAAGCACGAGTTGGGGTACTCGATACGAAGCATGGCTGAAACGGTTCGAACAATTTTATCTTGGTTTTGATTTCGAACGACACTTGGTCTCAAAAGATACGCCGCTCAAAGCACAAGTAGAGCTTGATTATTCAACCATATTACGGATCTCACATACCAATAAGGACATTGTGGAACCTTGCCTGCAAACGCTGTTTGAATGGGCAAAAAAAACGCATCCACACACATTGGAAGCTTTGATTCATAAAACTATCGATAAAGACTATAAACCAAATCCTTTGAGTTCAAAACGTCACCGTGGGGACTTTATCTTATCTTATTTAAACCGCAGTAAAAACGAGGACGGAGCCAATCGTATTGCCACGATATTTAGTATGGGTGGTACTGAAAAAACGTCTTTGAATACACGGTTAATGAAGGTACTAATAAATCAGATGCTAGCGGACAAACAACTACCTATTCAATCTGAATTATTAAGCGTTAAGCAGGCCGTTGATTCTCATCAATTTGATGCGGCATATTATGCGTCGCAGGCACAGACATTAGCGTTACAAGATAAAAGTTTTACACATCGCTATTCGATCACTAAAATATCACTGCTGCAAGAAACGTTGTTCAAAGCGGTGGATACTTGCTCTGCTGATACTCTTAAAATCGTCGTTGCTAACGCCCTACAAGAATACGCACCTAAATATAACAACCGTTCTTTTTCTTTATGGAAGTGTATTCCTACCTTATCTTGGACCCATGGTCGAGCAAACCCCATTGAAAAATTACTCAAAGCAACCGTTACTCCAAACAGCAAACTTGTTGCTCGCATTTTGTCAGAAGGGGGTAATGAACCAAAATCATACAATACTATTTTTTTAAGGCATTTATTGCACTATTTTCACCAAACAAAACCCAATCTTTCTATTTTATCTTTCGCTTTTCAATTGCCAATTGAAGACCTTGCCTATTACGGAACGCGCCTAAAAGATTACGCGGTTAAATACACTGAAAAAATCCCAGCCAATTTCCCCGTGCATCCTACGCTCGATATTCTTCATGCACCCTCTTATTAAAAGAACGGCATAAAAAGCTTGAATTTGCCTAAGTGAGTTGAATCGATTATTGTTGATCAGTAATCTCTTTTTTGCTCACATCTACCCAATGAATGGCACAATCAATTTAATAACACTTGCGGTTCCGCTTTTTTTATCCTTGATTCTTATTGAATATTTGGTTGGATATTTTCGCAAAAAGAATGTTTACAAACTAAATAATTTTGTTAATAACCTAAGTTGCGGGATTCTGGAACAAACATCAATGTTACCTTTGCAAGGTGCGCTTATTTTTGTTTACCACTACCTTTTTACGCATCATGCGCTGATGAAAATTGATCCGCACCATTTTTCTTCTTGGCTCGTCCTATGGTTAGGTATCGATTTTCTTTACTATTGGTTTCATCGCGCTACTCACCGCTGTAATTTCTTATGGGTAGGACACTCCGTACATCATCAAAGCGATCATTACAATCTGTCTGTGGCATTACGTCAGGGGATAGTACAAACTCTATCAGGTTGGATTTTCTATCTTCCACTTGCATGGATTGGTTTTCCAACATGGATGTTTTTGACCGTTTCCAGTCTGAATTTAATCTATCAATTTTGGATTCATACAACCCTTATCCATCGACTGCGTGGTTTTGAAATAATATTCAACAGTCCCTCCCATCATCGCGTTCATCACGGTACAAATCCGCAATACATTGATAAAAATTACGCGGGAAGTTTAATTATCTGGGATAAATTATTTGGTACTTTTGTGAGAGAAGAAGAACCGGTCAAGTACGGGACTACCGATCCACTGGCATCTTGGAATCCGTTTTATGCGAATATTCAGGTGCTTTGTGACACCTTTCAGTATGGGAAGGGATTGTCAGCTGTGCGCGAACGGATTCAAGCGTTTCTAATGCCTCCCGAATGGATCCTAACAAAACTTGGCAATAAGCAAAACGACCTTCCAAAAAGATTGCCCTTAGCAGAAATAAGCCCTCAGGCTCCGATACTCTACATTTTCGTTAATCTAACGGTCATCATCTTATGTTATGGCTATTATTTTGCCTATGCCAACCCAAGTACTGTCAAGGGCTGGTTATTATTTGCCTTTATATTAGCTTCGCTTTATGCCATAGGTAAAATTCTTAATAAAGAATCCTTTGTCTTAATGCCTTACATTGAAAGCCTTCGCTGGTTTTTGCTTTTAATTTGGTTGCATCTACAGTTTCAATCGTATTGGTTTGATATAACAGCATTTGCGATTTTGCTTTCACTGCATAGTTATTTGCATTATCACTATACATTTGCAAAACAACTCTCTTTTCCTCCCATTCAAGAAATACAAAAGAAATAATTTAAACCATTACTCGCTCTACTAGGAAACCTCTTAATCCTGGTGTCGTTCAAATGAACAGAGTATACTGAAGACTTTTGATTCTATTATTTAGAATGCCGTTTTAAGGATTGTTATGCGCCCCAGTCATCGCGAAGCGAATCAATTACGCCCTATTAAGATTACCCGTCAATTTACTCAACATGCAGAAGGGGCGGTCCTCATTGAGTTCGGTAATACTCGCGTGCTATGTACAGCATCCGTTATTGACGGTGTGCCACGATTTCTTAAGGGTAAAAACCAAGGCTGGATCACTGCAGAATACGGTATGTTACCTCGCGCCACACATACACGAACCGACAGAGAGGCGAGCAGAGGCAAACAAGGCGGTCGTACGTTAGAGATCCAACGATTAATTGGGCGTGCATTGAGAAATTGCATCAACTTAAAGCATATTGGCGAATACACTCTTACACTCGATTGTGACGTCATTCAAGCCGACGGCGGCACGCGCACAGCTGCTATTACCGGCGCTTGTGTAGCGCTAAGAGACGCTGTTGAATGGATGATTGCTCGTGGCAAAATTATTAAAAAGCCCACTTTTTCAAACGTAGCCGCGGTATCTGTCGGCATCTATCGAGGCAAACCTGTTTTAGATTTGGATTACGCAGAAGACGTTATTGCAGAAACCGACATGAACGTTGTGATGAATGAGGAAGGACATTTTATTGAGATTCAAGGTACAGCTGAAGATAAGAGCTTTAGCCGAGAAGAATTGAATGCAATGTTATCGCTTGCCGAAACCGGTATTCAAGAGTTAATAGCCATACAAAAGAGTCAGCTATCCTGAAATAATAGTTGTTTGATCCCTTATAGGGTGGGAGTAATGTGATGACGATGCCTCTTAATAGAGATACAAACGACAAACCATTTATTCTCAACGCTACGCTCAGCCTTTTTTCAGTTTGTTTAATTGGCTACTTACTGATAGCTGGACGTAGCTTACTCATCCCACTTGTGATTGCTATTTTTATCTGGCATTTGCTAAACACTATATACAATGGTGTACATCATTTGCCATTTGTTAAATACCCATTACCTAAATGGCTAAGCATGATATTATCATTGCTCATTGTGGCTATTTTGCTTAAATCCTTTTTCGATATCCTTACCACCAATGTTCAAGATGTTATCGCTGCTTCTTCTCGTTACCAACAACACTTAACCAATATTTTTAATTACATCGATGACAGATTGCACATTAAAGATATTGCTAAAATTGATACTTTCGTTAAAAATTTAAGCATCCAACACCTTTTGATCAGTATCTATGAAGTATTCACCTCGATTACTAGCTCGGCAGTATTGATTGCCCTCTATGTTGCTTTTTTATTTGTCGAACAACATTTTTTCCTGCAAAAGCTTAATGCACTCTTTCCCAGCGTCGCACACCGGCAATTAGTCAATAACATCCTTAGTCATATTGTTCGAGATACACAGACCTACCTGGGTATTAAAACGCTCCTAGGTTTGATAACAGCAGTGGCCAGTTGGATCATTATGATCGCAGTGGGCCTCGATTTTGCAGCTTTCTGGGCAGTGCTGATTTTCTTTTTAAACTTTATACCTAACATTGGAGTGATTATTGCGATCGCATTTCCAATGTTACTTGCCTTGATTCAATTTGAAAGCTGGGTACCCTTTATTATCATTAGTTCTGGCATTTCCGCTATTCAATTTATTATTGGAAACTTAGTCGAACCTCGTTTTCTAGGAAAATCCTTAAACCTTAGCCCCCTGGTCATACTTATCGCATTATCTCTTTGGGGAGCAATTTGGGGAGTTTTAGGCATGTTTCTCTCTGTACCAATTACCGTGATGATGATGATAATTTTTGCACATTTTAAACAAACACGTCCAATTGCGATCTTGTTATCTCAAGATGGTTATGTAAAAAAAATCTATGAGCCTCTTCCTAATTGATAAAAATAAGGTCTGAAATGGATGATAACGGCAGCCTGATATGAGTACCCTTGTTTTTGACATTGAAACTGTTCCTGACGTAGAAGCCGGACGCCGCTTGTATCACTTAGATGATTTATCCGATCCGGATGTTGCCGCTGCTTTATCTTCCATACGACGTGAGAAAACTGGCAACGATTTTTTGCCACATTACCTGCAAAAAGTGGTAGCTATCTCTCTAGTCCTTAGTCAAGATAATCAAATCAAAGTTTGGTCTCTGGGCAATGAAACCTCAGACGAACCTGATCTTATTGAACGTTTTTTTCGAGGCGTGGAGAAATACCAGCCCACACTCGTCAGTTGGAATGGTCAAGGTTTTGACTTACCGGTATTGCATTATCGAAGTTTAATACACGGTATTCCAGCTCCCCTATACTGGGAAAACGGCGATAAACAGCAGCCGTTTCGATGGAATAATTATTTAAATCGTTTTCACTACCGGCACCTAGACTTGATGGATGTTCTTGCCGGTTATCAAAATAAAGCATTTGCCCCGCTTGATGATATTGCAGTGCTGCTTGGACTTCCTGGTAAGATGGGTATGTCAGGTAATGCTGTCTGGCATCAATATTGTGAGGGCAATATCAAAGGGATCCGTGATTATTGTGAAACCGATGTGTTAAACACGTATTGTGTCTATCTACGTTTCGAATTGATCCGGGGGATCTTAACTCACGACGAATATGAACAAGCAATTTCAACTGTGCGTGATTATTTACAGCAAGAGTCACATCGACCTCATTTGCAAAGTTTTCTACAAAAATTTTCTTAGTTTTTAGCAATTTCTTACCTTCCTCCGATTTTGGATCAAATTTTGCTTACCTTTTTTCGGTAGTATTCTTGAAGCGTCCATTGGCTATTAATGGATTTTATTAAAAAAGCAGATGACGAGGAATCTATGAATAATTTTAAGAAAATTGGCTGCCTCTCGATTTTGTTTTATATCACTACGCTTAACGCTCAAGGCATCACAGGTCAGGCTCAAATAACTGATCCAGAGACTGGTGATCAAATGACAGTAAATTACGTTGAAAAAGAAGGTTACGCTGTTATTGAAGGGGACATAATCATCGGCACTATCGATGAAATCAAACGACAAGGTGCTGTGGTAAATTCAAGCTTAGGCAGCCGCTGGCCCAACGGTATTTTACCTTATGTCATTAATGAAAAAATGCCCAATAAAAACCGCACCTACATTCATAATGCCATCACAGAAATCGAATCAAAAACAAATGTGCGATTCGTGCTCGTAACAGCAGCGAATAAAAGCAAATATAAAGATTACATTGAGTATATGCCCTCTGTTAGCACTTGCGCTTCTTATGTGGGAAAAATTGGTGGAAGACAAACCATCAGTTTAGCACCTGGGTGTTATACCGGCGCTAGTATTCACGAAACAAGTCATGCACTAGGCTTTTGGCATGAGCAAGGAAGGGCCGATAGAGATTCATACGTTCGTATCGTATGGGCAAATATTTCTGCTGGTACAGAAGGAAATTTTGCCATTATTAAAAAAGGGCAATTGATTGGTTCCTATGATTATGCATCGATTATGCATTATGGACCCAAAGCATTTTCCAAAAATGGTAAAGATACAATCATTCCCCTCCAATCAGGCGCTAAAATCGGCCAGCGAGATGGATTGAGCGTGAAAGATATCGCTGCCATGAATACTATGTATCCAAAGAAAGCAACAGACGATGCAACACAGCCTGCTGCAATTGCCTTAGATCAAAACAACTAAAAAACGTTTAAAGCAATTGCCCTGTGAAGATGGTTGAAGAAGGTATTACTCCCTTACCTCCCACAAGCCATTTTCAAGGGCATCTTTTAATCAATACATTCAGTTTCTACTTATAGCAATGAATATTAGTTCGGATTGAGGAGCGTTGGAAAATGAAATGGACTTTCGCAGTTATATTAACTCATATAATAAATTTAATTGCTCTACCTGTCTTTGCATGCACTGAAGTCTTTCTTTACCGCAATAATGTAGCACTTATTGGTAGAACCATGGATTTTCCCATTAATGTCAGCACGAATATGGTTGGGTATAATAAAGGTATCAAGCAAGTGTCCACTTACATGCGACCAACAAGCAATGATGCGACCAAAGTTGCTGAATGGACCGTTGACTATCCCTACCTTGGCCGTGAAATCCTAAATACTGGATTAATAGTGGATGGCGCCAATGTCGAAGGATTATCTGCTGCTTTTTTGTATTTGCCAGGGACACAATATCCTTCGGATAGTACTGCCACTGATAAATCAACACTTAGTTTTTTTGATCTTGGAAGCTTTGCCTTAGCAACCTCCAAAAACGTGGATGAGGCGTTAGCCAATATCCAAAAACATCGTATTTCAAAAAGTGCCCTTGCTATCTCGCCTAAAATAGCCATCAAAGATGCCCCTCTCCACTTGTCACTAAAAGATAAACATGGCCACTCAGCCGTGATTGAGGCTATAAATGGAGAATTAAAAATATACCGCGGAGAAAAAGCAGGAAAAATATTAACCAATTGGCCGCCACTACCTGAACAGTATAAAAATTTAGAAAACTATCGTTCATTGCTAAATTACGATCAAAACGCACAAAAATCTAAGTTTGCCAACATCCCGGGTTTTGAAGTTATGATGGAATCATCGTCGCTACGCGATAATATTAAATCAATGGTAGGCATTCCCGGTGATTATTCGCCCCCCTCTCGCTTTGTAAGAGCCACTTATTTAGAAAAAAATATTCCTTTCATGAAAGAGCCGAATAATTACTATTATCCCATGGAGCATATTCTAAACAGTGTTTTCGTCCCTTATTCCGCTTTACCAAATAGCACCGCTACCCTGTGGTATACGATTAAGGATTTGACCCATAATAGAATTACCTATAAGAACAGTATGTTTTTATATCAAGGGAAGCTCAGTTTCATTGGCAATGTTGTTGAGACGATTGATCTCAATCAACTTTTCTCAACCGGCGTCAAAACGATTAATGGCGAGGGTAAGCTAAGCCAAGCGATTGATCAGCCAGAAAATTACACCTATTACAGCGTAGATGAATATATCGCCAAGCACTAAGCGTTTTATTCCTCAGCTAGTCCGGTTGATAAATTTACCCAGCTACGCAATATGCGAAGTTTAAAAAAGGGCCCTATATAGGGCACTATGCTTTATAAGGGCTATATCTATTGTTCATCATATTCATAGTTATTTTTCTAAATAACTCAAACTCTTTGCATTCAAAATAAAAGCAGATTAAACAAGAAATTCTTGTCTTACCGTTAAAATTGATAAGAAATTGTATTTATCATAATAAAATTAAGCAATTAATGCTATTATGTCTCAATATTGAAAGATTGGTCCAGCGAGATAATTATATGAAAAATGAAAAAAATCCTGCAAGTGAAATTAGGGCACAAGAAAAAAAACGATTAAGTCCTCGAAAAAATGTGTTTTTTACTCTTCCTCCAGACGAAACCTATGATGAATCTAACCTTGAGACATCACAAAAAAAACTACGTAAATACAAGATTAGATATACTCGATCAAAGGTTAGATTCAACTATCTGCAGCAACCTGAAGGCTGGGATGATACAAGCCTTTCTTTGGCAACCACATTAATCAAACAGCAAAGAGGCCCTCTTGAAATTCTGCCCCAAAATATAGATCCCATCGTATTTAACAAAACAATGACTAAGCTCAGGCCCAAATTAAACAATAAGAAAAACGGTATTGCTTTGACCGTAGAAGATTGGGAAAAAGAAAAATTAAAAAAATTATTCAGACTAATAAATGCTAACCGAAACAAAAATATGAAAGTTCAAATTAAGCATCTTTCCAACGATATAACCGTGACAAACGCTTTAGTTGATTTGATTAAACATATTCGCCCATCATCGCTTAGATTTCCCTATTTTGAAAACGCTGCCTTTCCCTATTTTTGGACCGGAGAATTTCCTTATACTAATAACGGCCTAGAGGCAAAAAATTTTCAGTCTTTATTGGAGGCCCTGAGAAGAAATACATCCCTTGAAACTCTTGATCTGTCAGTACGTCAGTTAAACGTCCATGAGCTTGCTCTTCTCACACGATTCCTTCCTAACCTAGCTCGCTTGCAAAAAATTAAGCTAAACTTTCATAACTTAAAGGGCGCCCCCCTTGTACAATTCTTCGAAGAATTATCCAAAAATCATTCTCACCTTGACCTAGATATTAGCAATAATTTGATTGGAGGAGCCGCTGCAGCTGCTCTTATAAAATCAAAAGGCAAGCAAGAAACAGTGGATATAAACTTGAGCTGGTGTTTCCTTAACTCAAGCGATTTCAATAGCATCCTGGTTGCACTTGAAACGATTACAAATGATTCTGCAAAAAGCATTCATTGTTTAAATTTGTCTGGGAATTTACTATCCGATGCGAATCTTAATAATTTATTAAGATTATTTGAAGTTTCAAGAACGAAGGTAGGCGTACTTGATGTTAGTGGTAATGAGCTGAGCGCCGGGATTTTTCCTGCTTTGCAAAGCCTACTTTTTGCTAACACCCCTCTCCAAGAAATAGACCTATCTAAGAATATTCGACTTGATAATACTGCACCTAGTGTCCAAGCATTTACAGAAAATTTAGCTGAAGGTTTAGCAGAATTTAATACCAATCTTTGTTATTTGAAATTTTCAACTAAAGTCAACATTCACTCCCCTGGCATTAATAAGCTAAATGTGGTCCTGGAACGTAATAGGCAACTTCTATTATTTAAAAGAGCATTGCAAGCATTGTATGAAGTGCTCGGAGATACGGTTCAAGAAGATGTCATGATTAAAAACATTAAGAATATACTTTGTGAAATCAAAGTATTGGTAAATACGATTTCACAGTTTATCGGCTTGCCGCTTAGTTCCGATCAAGTAACCAAGGCAATCGACCTGCATCTAGAGAATTTTAAAAAGGACATTGCCGCCAATGTAACTATATCGACAGAAACCTCTGATGTATTCAGTTTCGTAAAAGAAATAAAATCCATGTTTCCGTACGTAATTAACGATATTGATACAGAGGAGAATGAATTAGCCACCAGGCAGGGAATGTGCAGGTTTTAAGCTTAGCAGTTTACCATTGCAATTCAAAAAAGTAGCTTAGCTCTATCTCTATTTGAGTTAGGCTAAGCAAAATGATGGATAAATCATTTGAACAATTATTGCAGTTACTCAAACGTAATTGTTCAACACAGCAGTCACTTTGGGATATGTAGTTTAATCGCGAATTTACCCGATATTGTCACGTCACCTGATTTTCAAGCCAATCATTCCATTATAACCTTTCATAAAGATACTTAATCCTTGTTGTAACTACCATTTGCGTACAAAGCTAAATTTTTAGATATGTCGACTGTCATACCTACGTTTAATTCTAAAGAAGACGCTTCTAATTCGGCTTGAAAAGGAATATAGCCCTAGTATTAGGAAAATGCTGCTTTAGGATTACCGTTGAATTGGTACCATAAATTCGGTCTAAACCATACTGTAAATATCTTGGTTTTCCCATGGTAGTCAAATTCATTATGATGAGCCAAACGAATATCCATACGACCGATGAAAGAGTCAACGCCTTGAAATCGAATGTTTGCGCCCTGCTCGCGCCCTTCTTTTAGATTAACGTCCTGTCCGATGGCTTGCAGTTGAGGTTCGATCATCCATCAATCTCGAAGATAAAGGGATATCCACCTTCAATCGAACCTGCAAACCCCTGGCCGTGGGTCACTAATGGATAAAGCCGATAAGACCGCGATGACGCATCGTACCAGGTTGCTTGTAAAACCATATCGAGATAGGCTTGTTGCGCCTTGTAGATTGTCCAGTAACCCCCAACAGTGTAGGCGTTAAAATCGTAGGACCCAAAACGAAAATTATTTCTTCTTTGGACGTTGCCAGTAGCACGACCCAGGGCCACATATAGGCCGGCCCAATCCAATCGGCTTTGTTCCGTTTCATGCACGTATAAATCTCTACCCAGTTGGAACGTGTTAAAATTGTAATCAAATTCGGCGCTCCTAAATAAATAACGATGTTTTAATCGTTCTCTTTCACCGTGCAAGCCGATAAAACGTCCCCACGTTCGTTTAGCATCATCTTCAATACCTTTTGAATCACCCGGCCATCTTCCTTGTCCAACACGTTGATGTAAGGTGTCCAAAATTGATTGGCCATATAGCATTGTCATTGCTGTTAAAATGGGGTAAAGAGCAATTTCACTCCGATACTCTGGAGAATAACCTGGCACTGGAGAAGGCGTTGGATCCGGCTCTAAAGAACAATTAGGATTATTCAAGGGACATCATGAACGGAGATATCATGCATGTTCATTGGCTAAATCTAAACTCGAGCGATAAAGTCGATATTCAAAGGGTCTTGCTAAAGCTGGAACAGCTAAGTAAATGAATTCCTGTCTGTTGTTCCGTTATTGAACGTGTCAACGACAAGAGTACCCTTTTGGAGTGTGAGTGCTCCCAAGCCTGCCGTGTTTTGGACCATTAATCCATTGTCTCTAGATGCATTACCTCCATTAATGATTAATAAACCGGAAGGGGAGGGATCAATTTCAAATAAGGTATTGAGAACAATACGCCCATTAATTTCCGTCTTAATTATTGGTAACAAGCGTTTTATAGCTGGATAGTAACCGTGGGTGATCTTTCGGTGCGGTATAGAGGACAGTGCTATTTGAATTTGTTAAATTGGTGATATTAGAACTTCCACTCATAACCATAAACTGTGATTCATTGTAAGCTTTGAGGTGCGCCCGCAGCAGTGATAGCAGTTGCCTCTAAGGTGCTATTGTTAAAAAAAATCGCACTTCCGGACTGAGCCAATACTCCCGTGTCTCCTAAGGCTCCAAGGTTTTCAACATTACCATTTGCTAAGATTGCGCCTAAAGGACCTGAGGCATGTAAACCTGTCGCATTTGCAGTACTCACCGTAACGGTGGTCCCTGTTATTATTGCGCAGGTTGCATCAACAACTGCAATAGAGCTTGGACAGAATTGGGAAAAAACCGCACCTTGACTGATAAGTCCTAAAATGCCCGCTGAAATTTGATAACTTATTTTTAGCCGCCGCTTACGGTAAATTTTATTCGAAACGAGGTTAAACCGTCCTAATCTCTTCCTTTTCATAGACCATCCATTTTAATTGACACGATAAGGGGTAATTTTTTTTCTGAATAATGTATATGCGAGAAGCGTCTGTAAATAAAGTGAATTTATTTGGAAATATGCCTTTAAAACACTAAAATAAAAGAGTCAATATATCACTTCTTTATCGATTTGCGCCAAAATAAAAGGGCAACTTAACAGCTTGAATCTGCATAACAGTATTTTTATGAAAATATTCATAATGGATAATGCTGCGTATAATTTTGTAAAAAAGAAACAAATTTATTTGATCAATCATTAATCTTCCTCGGCATTTATACTATAAATAAAGAGAGACCCGCGTAGGAATTACCCTAGCATAGTCACTCGTTTTAAAGTTCTTCTTACTCGAAAACATTAACTTCTTTGCCCGGTAATTTTTCGCTTGTTCTTAAACGAGTATGTTTAGCAACAAATTCGCATTAAGCATATAACTGCCTAGGTGGATTTTTGCGACTGATGCAAAGCGCTGTGCTTTTGAGAGTATGATAATGACATCGAAATCTATTAAATCAAGGGGAATAATTATTTGGTTGCTTAGTTATATCTCCATAGCGTCGGTATCAGCCGTTATGGTAACTCCGGCCCTACCTCATATTGAACAAGCCTTGACCCTCAAAAAAGGTGAAGTTGAGTGGATTGTCTCTGTTTTTTTAGTAGGATATCTAATGGGGCAATTGATTTATGGACCACTAGCTAATGGATACGGTCGATTACAGGCATTGAAATGGGGGCTTAATATCAATTTATTTGGGCTCTGTCTTTGTCTTACATCCGGGCTATTTCATTCTTACCTTCTTTTATTGATTGGTCGTTTGGTAACAGGACTGGGCGCTGCTGCAGGTTTAACCTGCACTTTTATCTTAATCAATGAATGGCTCCCGGAGGAGCAACGAAAAAAAACGATTGCTTCTGCAATGCTTTCGTTTGCTATTGCGGTGGGATTATCTGTATTTTTGGGAGGTATTATTACTCAATACCTTTCTTGGCAAGGTTGTTTTATTTTGCTTTTGCTCCAAGGTATTATCATGCGCTTAGGTGTTGCTGCTTTCGAAGAAACCAGCGTTATCATTCAAAAATTTCATTTTCAAAGAATGTTGAATGATTATGCGCGTGCATTGTATTCGCCTCAGCTCTTTCTTTTTTCACTAATCTGGGGAACATGCACGGCCGCTGGTTACTGCTATTCAACAGCAGCACCGCAAATCGCGCATCAGTATTTGCATGTGGGAGCATCTAGATATGGGTATTGGAATGCCTTGAATATCTTAGGGATGGTGATAGGTGGACTATCAGCACGTTTTCTTCTGCATCATTTCTCAGTAATAAAAATCATTGGCATTGGTTATGCAGGTGCCGCCATTGCGATTTGTAGTTTAACAAGTTTGTTTTGGACGATGAATTATTCCGCCTTCTGGTTCTTTTTCTCCACTGCACTATTATATTGTTTTAGCACCTATTTATTTGTTGGAGGTTCCTATATGGCTTCCGATGCCATTGAGGATAAAGCCAGTGCAGCTTCCATCATGACTTTTATTAATATGGGTGTAGGAACATTAAGCGTTGTTATCATGGGCTACTTGTCTTCAAATCCCTTACTTAATTACCTTTTGATATTAGCCAGTGTTTTTTGTATTACAACTACCCTTTTCATTTGTCTTGTGGTGCAAAAGGGGAGATTGAAAAAAACTCAAACGTTACCTGTTAAGCCTTCTAGCCAAGTAAACATTTAATTTTCCTCGAACTAAGGCCGCAAGAAAACTTTATCAACGACGAAACGTTTCTTGACGCCCCGCTCCATTTTTTTGACTGGGTCTTGTTGATTTGTTTTTTTCAAAAAAACTTCCACGAGGGTAACTATTAAGGGCATTAATAGGTGTTTCTGCCTTTGCCTTGTCTCTGACAAGCAATATTTTTATACGATCGTTAATTTTTTTTAATAACGCTTGTAAATATTCACAATTTATGAAAAATTTCCCTTGGTGCTTTGCTCTGGTGAGTGGTTCGATATAAAATTTAGGCGTTAAACAACCATCTTCCTTTTCAATAATTGCCTGTCGATTCATTGGATTAATACCGTTAGTCTTCAACCATTCCTTCAAGTCTTCTGTTTTATAAGGTGCAGCATACATTGGGTGATCTTTGTCTATCAAAAGACACCATTCACCTCGGTTGATATTTGCGGGTGAAGGTAATGACTCCAAACTGATCGCGCATGATTTTTTGAGGTTTGCCTGTAAGGTTTCATACTCTTTAATCAATTGCTTTAACTGCGGATCTTTGCTCTGAAAAACATTTGCGGTTTCTTGTATTGTTTCAAACGTAATCGTTGTTTTAGGAGCGGCTTTAAACAAACCGGTGATATCCTCATCCGTTAAACCATGGGACAGCGGCGGAGATGTCGGCCTTGCCCGCAAGGCTTCTCCTTCTTGGATTATTTGTCTAATTTCAACGTTCACTTGGATTTCGTCTGGAAATATCATCTGAAAAGGCGTAAATATTCGCATATTGCCTGGCGTACTCAACGAGAGTCGAGCAAGGGGGGTAGATAAAGGAGCAAAGGTATTGAAGAACCAATCCTTAACAATGTCGTGCAAAACAATGCTGACAGCAGCCAAGCCCTCCAATAACACACCGTTCCCCACCGACCAGTTAATTCCACCTATTAAAGCCACAGCACCGAAATAAATCAAAGTAAATAAAGCGCTGCGATGACGCTGGATAAAACCCCTTAAAGAGCGAAACATATCTGTCCTCGACAAAAACTACTCCACATATTAACATACCTAATACTGCGATTATCGATTAAAAAGATTAAATGCGTAACTGTACCCATCTAGCTTACTTCTATTAAAGAGGTGTACGCGCCGCGTACACCTGCCTTGAATCTAGATTATCGAATAAACAACAGCCTTCATTTGTTAGTTGACCTACAAATTCAATAAAAATTACCTGCTCTACGATAAATCATATTGACATATGATTTATCAATAAATGATAATTTCTATTCCCTTCAATTCAAATAAATTTCTATCAAAAATATGAATGATAATGAACCGCAAAATATAAAAGCAAAGATTAAAAACATCTATAATAAAGCCATTAACAGAGAAAAAGATCTTTACAGAGAATTAGCGTCTTACCAACTGCATCATAACGCGCGCCGTAATATATATGAGCTAGTTCAACTTATAGAACGTATATCAGATTTGATTCAAAATTATATACACTTATGCAAAAGCATCCGCAAAATTAAAATAGCAGATCAGCATCAGCAAAATGTTTTAAAAATAGCCACAGGGAAAATTACCTCTCTTGCACAACTACGTGCGAACTACTGGCAAAATATAAAATGGTTGGTTCCTATTGCTCGTCAGAAACAACCTTCCTTTTTACTCATCAATCTTCTCCCTGTAGATAACCCTATCCTTCCCCTAGGCTTTGAAATCGGGGATCTAACAATTGACTTTAAAGCCAGTGATTCTGTATATGGGTCTGACGCTGAATTTGCCCTCAACGATAAGTATTTAGCCGTAGATTTAGATGAGATACAACAAACTGCAGATAAATATATAAAATTACATCACTGTAATAAACGTCATTCATTACGTAGTAATAATCAACCTCGGAAAGTGAATTCTCTTCAAATAAAAAGCGCCGCTTTTACGCCAAGTTTTCAAATGCCATCTGTTGAACAGATACTACCCTCTGTTGATTACAACCAAAAAAATCTCAGCCTTTCAGTAAAGGAAAAACAGAGCCTTTCCGAGCCAACAGCAGACAGACCTTATGCAAATAATCCGAACAGTTTTTATACTGCCATTTCAGATTCTAAGTCAGAAAAGTTAAGATTACCTCCTACTTCCAAGGCCGCAAGAACAAGCTTTCAAAATTATTAAAGAAGTAGATAGGAAATTATTAGAAGCAGCATTTGAATGTATTAAGGACATCTTAAAGGGATATACAAAGCCCCACTTTTTAAAGGGGGGCCTATTCATACTTAGACAGTTTCCTCTAAGTATTCACTGAGATAGGTAGCAAGCTTTGAAAGATCGACCTTTTTTAAGGCAAATTTTGAGAGAGAAATTTTTCCTGCCTCTGTCATTCGAAACAAAATCTCTCCTTGGGTCGTTTGGTAAACTGCAGGCATTTTTCTTTTCGCAGTATTGCCACTGATCATAGCATCCACAAACTTCAACAGGTTATCTGCTCCTGTCCCAAGGCGGATTTTTTCTGCCAATTTGGTGATCGCTTCCAGGTATTCTTCGCCTTTCGCACAAAGTTGCGCTAAGAAAGCAGCCGTTTTCGGCTTCACAAGCGTCATATCTTCAACAGCATGCCAAACCGCCTCTGGCACCTTATTAAAGGATAAAAGCTCGCTGAAAGATGTTTTAGGGATATTTAAACGCCTCGCCAACTCGTTCTGACTGATACCTAAGGTTTTAATGACCTTTTCATAAGTAATGGCAAGAGAATAGGGTGAAACACTTTGTTGTTTATTCTCACTGGTTTGGATGACGAGACAGCCGGCATCATCTTCTTGAGTGACCGTTGCCTTTAAAGGCATCTGTAATGACAGGCAAGCGCGCCAACGCCTTTCACCGGCAATGATCTCATAGGTATAAACTGGAGATTCAATTTTTCGCACGATTGCTGGTTGCAACTGCCCATTGCGTTGAATGTCTTCAGCCAACGCCTCGATATCTCCTAGCTCAAAGTTGTGCCTATCGGCATATTGCCAATTTCTACACACTTTGGGATCGATACCAATAATTTCAGTGGTATCTTTATGTGCGAGTTCTTGGGTAAGGTTATCTAAGCGTTGTTTAAGTGTCTTATTTTCTTCAATTTCTCGCGTAGCGATATTTTTCCAATCGGTAGTATTATCTTTCATCACCACCCCTAACACTGCCTGTTTGCGCGGATCATTTTTCATGCATCTATCCCTTAAGCATTAAGTATAAAATCAACAACACTTAAATATTCGTCTGCTACTCGCGACCGCGGTTCGTAATCAACGATCGATTTTGAAATAGCAGGGCTTTTACATTCTTTAATTTTGACACTTTTAGAAATGACGACAGGGCAGAATTCTTTCGGGTAGGCTTCCTTTAAAGAGTGAATAATGGCATTATCAAAAACCGACATTGGCTTGGACATCGCGTTTCCAACAATCGCGGCGACTTTCAGATCTTCCGTCACTTTTCTCATTTTGAGGACTTCGACCTTGTCAAAAACATCTTGAATACCCCAACTATCGTATAGATCGATGGTAAAGGGCAAAACAATTTTTGTTGAGGCCGCTAAGATCGCATCGAACCAAGGTGAATCGGTTGGGATACCATCACATATAACTACATCGTAAGTTTCCCGATACGTTTGGATCCTTTCTTTTAAACGAAACAATAAATCTTGCGGCGGAATTGCATCAAGCACCCCTCTTAGTTCTTTACCGGTTGCTATCACATCGAGTCGTTCGTTGTATTGAAAAGGGTGCCCTTGACGCCCTAGCAGAAGATCGCTTGTCGATAAGCCGATATTGACCGGGGACTTCACTAATGAAAGACTCAGGTGCCCCTGAGGGTCCAAATCTATCGCAAGCACCTTCTTACCATAGGTATTGGCAAGAATAACCGCAAAGTTAAACGATTGCGTTGTTTTACCGACCCCACCTTTGTTTGTAATAATGCTCCAAATTTCAGCAAGCTTAGGTGTGGCTTGATTTTGCTGTGAAGCATTTGATGAGATATTAGGTCTTTGCTGCCAAATTTCTAAAAGTTTTAAGGCCTGCACAGGCGCGCGGGTGTAACTTTTTTGATCTTTCTTAAATAACCATTTTTTAATCTGGGTTGGCGAATATCCTGTGATCTCAGCGACATCTGCCTGCTCTAATGAATTTTCATCAATGATTTTTTTTATCCTGTCATTGATATCAAGATCTTCAAGCATTTCAACCATGCTGCCTTCCCCCGCTTTTTATTTTGATTGATTACTATTGGCGAAATGTATCGTAGGAGCCAATAATAGCATGTCATTCGCTACCTTAGGTAAGTTTCTTTGTCGACTTAAATAATAGGTGAGGAAAATTATCAGGATCAAAAGGTATGCCTTGTGAGCACACGAATATATCCGCTGCTCACAAGATTATTGATAGCAATTAGCTGGTAACTACGCGTTTATTAATCCTCGTCGCCTTCGAGAAAACTACGTAATTTTTCTGAACGAGAAGGATGACGTAACTTACGTAATGCTTTGGCTTCGATCTGTCGAATGCGCTCTCTCGTCACATCAAATTGCTTGCCGACTTCTTCTAGCGTATGGTCAGTATTCATCTCGATACCAAAGCGCATTCTTAATACCTTGGCTTCTCTTGGCGTTAAGGTTTCTAAAATTTCGAGGGTAGCTTCTCTTAGTCCTTCAGACGTTGCGCGATCAACTGGCGATTCCATGCTGCCATCTTCAATAAAGTCACCTAAATGAGAATCTTCGTCATCCCCGACCGGTGTTTCCATTGAAATGGGTTCTTTGGAAATTTTTAAGACCTTACGGATCTTATCTTCGCTTAAATCCATTTCCACTGCCAATTCTTCAGGGCTTGCTTCTCGTCCAGTTTCTTGAAGAATTTGACGTGAAATTCGGTTTAACTTGTTGATTGTTTCAATCATATGTACAGGAATACGAATGGTGCGAGCTTGGTCTGCAATCGAGCGGGTAATTGCTTGACGAATCCACCAGGTTGCATAAGTCGAAAATTTGTAGCCACGACGATATTCGAATTTATCGACTGCTTTCATTAGACCAATATTACCTTCCTGGATTAAATCTAAAAATTGCAAACCTCTGTTGGTATATTTTTTAGCAATAGAAATCACTAGCCGTAAATTTGCTTCGACCATTTCCTTTTTGGCACGACGTGCCTTTGCTTCACCAACAGACATCTTACGATTGATATCTTTAATTTCAAAAATAGGCAAACCACATTCGATCTCGTAATCAAGCAAGGTTTTTTGTAGTTGCTTAATTTCTTCACTGTATTTTTCCACCATATCCAACGAAACTTTTTTAGGATTTCGCGCAACTAAGGTTGCTAACCAAGTTGGATTCGTTTCTTCTCCGGGGAAGCTATCTACAAATAACTTACGCGGAATTTTTGCCTCTTCAATGCTAACGCGCATAATTTGACGTTCTAGTTCACGTACTTTATGACGTAATTGTCGAAAATGGCGTGTTAAACGATCGACTTGTCGTGATGTGAGTTTTAATTTTAAGAAAGACGCAGACATTACTTTTAATAATTCGATTGTACCTGGCGCATTTCGACCATCTTTTTTGAGGGCTACCATCGCTGCTTCAAAGTTTTCACGTAATTCCGTAAAGTAGATATGCGCTTGTTCAGGATTAGGACCATCTTCTGCATCGCCTATATCTCCTGATTCACCTTCTTCGTCATCGTCATTCGAGCTGCCGCTGCTTCCGGCGATAAACATTTCGTCTGCTTCTGCCTCTTGCTGCTGCTCATTGAGCATCGATCCGATGCTAGAGGGAGGCGCTTCATTGGCTGCATCGGAGAAACCGCTAATCAGCTCGTTTAACCGTAACTCTTCAGCCTGCACACGATCATAATCGTTGAGAATGAGTAGCACAGTCTCTGGGTAATAGGCCAAGCAGTCCAAGACCTGACAAATACCTTCTTCGATACGCTTGGCAATACGAATCTCGCCTTCGCGTGTCAATAACTCAACGGTGCCCATTTCGCGCATATACATGCGCACAGGGTCTGTGGTACGTCCCGTTTCTTTCAAGGACGCTAAGACAGCAGCTGCTTCTTCAATATCCTCGTCTTCGATGGTATCTGCTTCCTGCATCGGCATTTCTTCATAGCCTTCAGGAGGTGGTTCTTCACAGATATTGATATTCATACCGCGGAACATGCTAATAAGTGCTTCGATGTCCTCGGTATCCCCAACATGGGGTAATAAGTCATTGATTTGGGAGTAAGTTAGGTAACCTTGATCTTTACCTAAACGGATCACCTGCATAATTTGAGAGTACTGCTGGTCTTGTTCATTCATCATAATAACGTTTAAAAAAAATAGCCTTAGTATACATCTTTTGCGTAGCGAAGAGATACAATAAAATTAACCTCTTTAACGGATAAAGAGCCCTTTACACGCCCCCTTTATCGCGGCCTGCATGATGCTTGTGTTTAAGCAGCGTTTGGAGCTGCATTTTCTCTGATAAAGTCAGTCCTTCACTGCGAGATTTCATAATATATTTATTAATTTTATATTCCAAATCCTGTTTTTGCAAAAAAAACACAATATCTTTGAATTCCTTTTGTAAAGATTGAGTAGGTATTTGATGGTCCCAAACGGCTAATTTTGCTAATGTTTTAAACCAAGGAGTATGGCGCCAAGCCTCGAGTAAAATCGCCGTATTTACCTCTGGCAGCTCTTTAATCGCCTCCATTAGCTTTGCTAACAAGCTCAAACCTGTTTTTTCTTTATCGCCAGCAAGCGTCTTAGCTTTCTGCGTAGCCCCTAGGTGGAGGCCTCCCATTTGCTCTCGTTCGACTTCAAAGATTGCGCCCTGCCGATAATCGCCGGCTGGCAAAGAAAAATCCTTAAATAATTGTGGGTATTGAACCACTAAAGCGAGTGCTAAGCGCAAAGGAGACCGTTTTAATATCGTTTGCTTAACAGGGGGCGTTTTAGCCGCATTTTTATCGCTCACTAAATGGCTTAGGCGATAAGTTTCAATACGACTTATTTGCCCTATTTCATCCAATAATAATTGCTTATACGGGCTTTCTTGAATTTTGTTTAGATAAGGCTGGGCAAGCTTAATCAGTTGGCTTTTTCCTGCCGAAGAACTTAAGTCTAAATCCATCGTTAACGTATCAAGAAAAAAGCGATTAAAAGGGAGTGCATGAGCTATCAGTTCTTTAAATAAATTTTTACCATTCTCTTGTCGAATAAAGCTATCTGGATCATGCCCTTCGGGCAAAAAAGCAAAGCGGATATCCAAGCCTTGATCCAAATGCGGTAAACAATTTTCCACTCCCCGCCACGCCGCTTGTCGACCCGCTGCGTCACCATCAAAACAAAAAATTAATTGTTTGGTATACCGACAAATCCATTGAATATGATAAGAACTGGTCGCTGTACCTAGGGTTGCAACTGCATAGGCTCCCTCTTTTTGTGCCAATGCAATCACATCCATGTAGCCTTCAACCACCACGAGAACATCTGTCAATGATGTTTTTTGTAATATTTGGTGAAGGCCATAGAGTTCTCGGCTTTTTTGAAAAATTAATGTCTCAGGAGAATTAAGATACTTAGGCCTTTGTTTTTTGTCGAGAGCTCTACCTCCAAAGCCCACAATATGACCTTGCCGATTGTGAATCGGAAAAATAACGCGATGTCGATAACGGTCATAAGGACTTCCTCCTCCCTCCCGCTGAATTAACATGCCCGTTTCAATCAGTTCCTCTTTATGCGCCTTAAACTGTTTATCCAAGGTATGCCACCCTTCTGGCGCATATCCTAATTGGTATTGTTTAGCCGTTAGACCATCCACGCCTCTGGATCGTAAGTAATCAACCGCAGCTTTTCCAACGGATTGTTTCAAACAGTGCTGGTAAAAAGCGTTGACTTCCGCTAGCAGCAGGTGGAGTTGTTTAGACGGTTTTGTGTTTTGTGGACCTTCAACAGGCATCTGTAGGCCTACACGAGACGCAAGGGTTTCTACCGCTTCAACAAAGCCTTGATGCAAGAATTGCATCACAAAGCTAATGGCATTTCCATTCGCGCCACAACCAAAGCAATGATAAAACTGTTTTGCGGGAATAACATAAAATGACGGGCTTTTTTCTTGATGAAAAGGGCAGCAGGCCGTAAAGTCATGGCCAGTTTTCTTTAAGGGGAGATAACTATCGATCATCCCTACAATATCAATCCGGCTCAACAATTCGCTAATAAATATCTGCGGGATCAAACCGGACATGGAAGGGTGGTTTAACTTAATTTATCTTTGATCAACGCGCTCACTTTACTCATGTCTGCTCGACCTTGGATTTGGGGTTTCAAAATAGTCATGACTTTACCCATGTCGCTCATTTTGGTCGCTTCTGCTTCCTTCAATGCTTGAGTAATCAATGCTTCCAAGGCTTCTTGTGATAAGGGCCGAGGTAAATATTTGCGGATTAAATCAAGCTCAAACTGTTCTTGTGCAACTAAATCATCACGCCCTGCCACCTGAAATTGACGTATGGATTCTTCTCTTTGTTTGGCTAGTTTTCCCAACAGGGTAAGAAGGCGCGATTCATCAACGACGATGCGTTCGTCAACCTCAATTTGCTTAATGGCAGCGGTTATCAATCGCAAGGCACCCAACGTTTTTGAATCACGAGAGCGCATTGCTTCCTTTACATCGGATTGAATCTGCTCCTTGGCATCAACCATTCGCCTTAACCTCGGCGTCTATTTTTTTTACCACGGTGTCCACCCATCTCACGTGAAATTTTCTTCAAGTGGCGTTTAATCGCAGCTGCTTGTTTGCGCTTACGTTCTGCAGTGGGCTTTTCATAAAATTCTCGGCGACGGAGTTCAGTGAGAACACCTGCTTTTTCACAAGAACGCTTAAAGCGGCGTAATGCATATTCAGGATTTTCACCTTCTTTAACACGAACGGTGGGCATTAACAGTTTCCTTTGAATAACGGTTAGTTTGATATAGATAGACTAACACAAAATAAAAGGTGAATTTTATGAAATGTACATAACGTTGTCAAGATAAGTCCATCGGATCCACATCGATACTCCACTGAATATTGTTTTTACGCTTGGAATCCATCACCCACACCCTTAAATCATGCAACGCTTGTTGTAATGATTGCCGAGAAGATGATTTTAAAAGTAATTGCATCCGATACTGATGGGATTTACGCGTTAAAGGCGCCGGAGCTGGGCCTAGAACGTTAACTGAGTGCTTGTTTAAGAACAGTTTGACTGCGTTCAAAAAAGCAGTGACTTTTTCCGCAGAGCAATGATGTGCCCGAATCAATGCTAAAAAATAATAGGGAGGCAGTTGGGCTGTTTTTCTTAAGTGGAGCAATTGTTTAGCAAACGCATCATATCCCTTTTGCACCAACAAATTTAAGACAGGATGATTAGGTAAGTAGGTTTGTATAACCACTTGCCCGGCGGCCGCCTCTCTACCCGCCCGCCCCGCAACTTGCGTTATTAATTGACCTAACCGCTCCAATGAACGAAAGTCTTGATTATAAAAACCGGTTTCAGTATCCAAGATAACGACCAAGGTCAAGCGAGGAAAATGATGCCCTTTTGCTAGCATTTGAGTACCAACAATTAATTGAACATCTCCACGATGAATTTGATCCAACCGTTTATCGAGTGTTTCTTTTCCTCTTACCTCATCTCTGTCGACACGTAACGTTTTCACAGCTGGAAAACATTGTCGCAGGTATTCGTACACCCGCTGTGTTCCTGAGCCAATCGGGATCAAAACACCCATCCCACAGGCACCGCATAAACGTGGGACAGGCTTGATCAGGCCACAGTGATGGCATATCAACTTTCCTCGTGCACGGTGCACTGTACAGTGGCTATCACAAGCATTACAATCGGCTATCCAGCCGCAATCCTGACAAAGCAAGAGGGGCGCGTATCCTCGGCGGTTAATAAAAACTAATACTTGATTCCCTGCAGCCAGGTGCTGCTCAATATGTAGCAAGGAGCGTCTTGCTAACCCCTCTTCTAGTCGTTGTTGCCGAGTGTCGACGATCGTATATTCGAGGGGTTTAGAGTGAGTGGCTTTTTCATGCAGTCGTAACAACGTGTATTTTTCTTGGATAGCGTTATAAAGACTTTCCAAGCTCGGTGTTGCAGAACCCAAGATAATAGGAATCTGAGCGCGATGGGCACGTAACAATGCCGTATCATGCGCGGAATAATGCACACCGTCCGTTTGCTTGTAGGAACTGTCATGTTCTTCGTCTAAAACAATCAGCCCCAGAGCTGGCATAGGCGTAAAGATGGCTGCACGCGTCCCTATCACTAACTTTATTTTGTTGTTGCTCGCTAAATACCAGGCACGCTGTCGTTCGCCTTCGCTTAAATGGGAATGAATGGTGACAATAGGATGTTTAAAGCGTTCCTTGAATCGATTTAACAACTGAGGTGTTAGCCCAATTTCCGGCACCAAAATAAGTACCTGTTTATCTTGCTCCAAATACCTCGCGATAATTTGAAGATAGACTTCTGTTTTACCGCTACCGGTGACACCGTAGAGTAGAAAGCATCGATACCCCGCTTCTGTAATTGCTAGTGCTTGGACAGCAGCCGTTTGATCGCTATTTAATAGCAAATCAGTACTTGCCTTTGAAAGGGTGTGGCGCGCGTTATCGGCTACAGTCGCCCGGCCTTTTTCTTCGGTAGCGTCCTCGGGCTGACAAGTAGTAGAGAGCGCTCCTTCTGCTTCAGAAAGTTCAGGCTCAGGATGGCAAGCAACGATTTTTAGATCACACAATGCTTTCAGCTGCGCACGCGTAAATTTCGCCTCTAAGACAATTGTCTCCTCTTGAGAGCCTGTCTGAAACAAGTAATCGATGAGTGCATGCTGACGCAATGCCCGCTTTGAAAGTTGACGATGTGCTTGGTCCGGGTCCACAATAAGCGTATAGTAAGACGCAGCTTGTAGCAGCGGTGGTTTGCCTAAACGATATCGCTTCGGCAATGCCAATGGCAAAACTTCCGAAAGCGGCGTTTGGTAATACGCACTTACCCACTTACAAAGTGATAACATCGTATCTGATAATAACGGTTCTTTGTCGAGCAACGACTGAATAGATTTTAACCTATCTAAAGAAATCGAAGCATTTGGTGCATGGCCAATAACGACACCAACACAGATTTTCTTCCGAAAGGGCACCCAAACTCGGGCACCTAAGAGAGGTACGATATCGTCAGCAAGGTAATAATAAAAATCGCGATAAGTATTAGGAATACAAATTTGATAAATATTATCTTTGGAAGGGTGTGCTAGGCTTAACAAAACGTCTCTTTCCAAAAAACCATGGCCTAGGTAATATTACACCAAATCCGTGGGGATGAATGTAGACAGACCCTGACGACTGTTTAATTGAGGTAACGCACGCATGCGGGAACTGTATCAACAAATTTTAGAACGAATTGGGGAAGACCCGAACCGAGAAGGGCTACGCGAAACGCCCGAACGTGCCGCAAGTGCATTGTTGTATTTAACAAAAGGCTACCGCGAGCATTTAGATGACATCATCAATAATGCCTTGTTTGAATCAGACATGAGCGAAATGGTCATTGTTAAAGATATTGAAATGTATTCTATGTGCGAACACCACCTTCTTCCTTTTTTAGGGAAATGTCACGTTGGGTATCTTCCTAACGGCAAAGTATTGGGTCTCTCGAAAGTTGCGAGAGTTGTCGATTATTTTGCACGTCGCCTGCAAATTCAAGAGCGTTTGACCGCGGAAATTGCTGACTGCATAGCTTCTATTACCTCCGCGCGAGGTGTTGCTGTAGTTGTAGAGGCCAAACATTTGTGCATGATGATGAGGGGCGTTGAAAAACAAAATTCGACCATGACGACCTCAGTGATGTTAGGTGAAATGCGCCATAATGCGGCCAGCCGGCATGAATTTTTACGCTTGATTGGGTAGCTACCTTTTTTTATGAAAAAAAAACACGTCCTGATTTTAAATACTGGAGGAACCATTTCGAGTATTAATACGAAAAATGGTTATGAACCCGTTTGCGATTGGCTTGCCGAGGCGTTGGCCAATATTCCAGCGATGCACCATCAGGATATGCCTCATTATACCCTTAAGGAATATAACCCACTGTTGGATTCTTCCAACATGACCCTGACAGACTGGAATCGTATCGCTTCTGACATTGAACATCATTACCAAGCCTATGACGCCTTTGTCATTTTACATGGTACAGACACCATGGCTTATACCGCGTCTGCACTTTCTTTTATTTTGGAAAACTTGGGTAAACCTGTCATTGTAACTGGATCGCAAATTCCTTTTTCAGAAGTACGTAATGATGCATTAGATAATATCATCACTTCGCTGTGGCTATGCGCACATCATGCTTTGCACGAAGTCTGCATTTATTTTAATAAATATTTGTTTCGTGGCAATCGCGCGAAAAAGATGAGTGCACAACAGTTTAATGCTTTTGACTCACCTAATTACCCACCCTTAGCAACAGTAGGCATTAGCATAACCGTAGATGACAAATTGATTCTACCTCTTCCAAAAAAAGCTTTTCAGTTGCAATTGTTGTCCCCTCAATTTATTGCTAATTTCCGTCTATTTCCAGGGTTTTCAACACAAGTGCTAGACTACGTGTTACAACAACCTTTGCGTGGACTTATTTTGGAAACCTATGGTGCTGGGAATGCACCCAATAATGATCCTCATTTTCTAAAAATTTTAAAAAATGCCTGCGATAATGGAGTGGTTATTGTGAATTGCAGCCAATGCCCTCAAGGTTATGTAGAAATGAATCATTACGCCACTGGCTATGCGTTAAATGAAGTAGGTTTAATCAGTGGGCATGATATGACACTGGAAGCAGCCCATTGCAAATTACTTTATTTACTCAGTCGCGGTTTAAAGTTAGCCGAAATTAAGGCCCTTATGGAAACAAATTTATGCGGTGAACTTCAAAACCTAACTCATTGATTTAAAATGAATTATTTCCTCATTTAAATTCTTAAGGTGGATAATGATTCCTTTTCATTCAAATGATCGCTGACCTCGCTTAAATTGCTAGCCTCACTTATCCTCTCCTCTTCAAGCAAACTCATGCCCTCCTGCATGCTACAAATGTTGCTGAGCACTTCGCGTGTGCTTTTTATACAAGCTCCGAGCTGGCCCACCCCAGGCCGAGCATTAGGTACTTCCATATAAAAGCGACCCAGTAAGTTATAGCCAAAACCCACATGCCTAATTAGAGCGTTTCGTTTACATAACTGATTATTTTCTTCTTCAAGTAGCTTAAGGTGCATGTCTAAGTATCTAGCCCTCACAGCGGGATCATGTCGTTTTTCTTCACTTAGTTCATCAAAGGTTTGTATACAACGTTGGATGGTTAGGCAAAGTAATTTATCTTTTGCGCTACCAACGATGTTACCTCGCATGAAACCATGCCTTGTCAAGTTTGAGACAGATTGGGTGAGGTTTATTTCTTTGACAGAGGCAAAAATTTTATCGCGATAATAGATAGACGCGTGATATCGAAAGATATTTAAAGGATCATCGTCATGGGGAATATTTAGTAGATCCACTTCCTTTAATTTATCAAAAGCTGTATCTAAAAATAATGACATTTTATTCAGCTTTAAACCGAAATTGCCTTCACGAGAAGCAAAATCAGCACTTTTTTGCGCGCCTTCTCGTCGGCAATTAAGAATCTTTTCTCTCATTTTTTCGTAGACACGTTCATCTTTGAGATTTTTTTCAATCGCTTGTTCTTTTAAAGACAGGAGATCTTTTAACAAATTATCGGCAAGACTTCTTTTAATTTCTGCAAGACTTAAATTTCTTCCAAATGCTTTATTAGTGCATTTGCTTAATGCACGATTACCAAAACTATGGTCGTCACTCAAGGAGGTCGTTTTAATTTTTGCTATTTCTTGCTCGAGTTGTTCCAAAATAACATCGACAAAGATGGTCATACAAGCACTCCTTTACTTACTTTTCCTTAAATTTTTTTTTATCATATCATTTATCTTCTGAGCTGCAACCCAATAAGTTCACAGAAAACGAGGGCTACAATGACCTTACAAATCATTATCTTGGCAGCAGGTCAAGGCAAGCGAATGCATTCATCTCTTCCAAAAATTTTGCATCCACTGGCAGGAAAACCTTTACTTCATCATGTCATTGATACAGCTCGGGCTCTAAATCCATCGAAAATCCTTGTGATTTATAACCCCGCCGATAACCGCGCCAGGGATGCGTTAGGTGACTGCGCTGTAGAATGGGTGCCACAAACGCAAGCATGTGGTACGGGTCATGCCGCGATGCAAGCACTTCCTTATCTTAAAAATGCCTCCCTGGTTCTTATTCTCTCAGCTGATGTCCCCTTAATCCAACTAAAAACGCTTAAACAGCTCATAGCACAACAAAACGAAAAACATGCGGCTTTATGTTTATTATTGGCTACTGTGGATAATCCTTTCGGACTGGGTCGTGTTATGCGTAATGACGCCGGAGAGATTCAGGCAATTGTTGAAGAGCGTGATGCCACCGCTACACAAAAAAGCATTCAAGAAATCTACACAGGGGTTTCAATTGTGTGTGCCGAAGCATTGTCACGTTGGCTTCCTCAACTCAATAACCTCAATGATCAGCAAGAATACTACCTCACTGATATTATCGCTCAAGCAGTTGCAGAAGGTTCTACCATTACTTCCGTACAAACAAATAGCGTTTTTGACCTGCAAGGGGTTAATAATCGTCAGCAATTGCATACGCTGGAACGTTATTGGCAAAAGCACTTGGCACTTGAGCTCTTATCAAAAGGTGTTTCTATTGCAGATATCAATCGTATTGATATACGCGGGCAATTAAATTGTGCACAAGATGTGTACATTGATGTGAATAGTGTTTTTAGTGGAAATGTTAATCTAGCTGAAGGCTGTCACATTGGCCCAAATTGCTTTCTCAAAGATGTAACGCTTGGACCTAATACAGCAGTATTAGCAAATTCAGTACTTGAAGATTGTGAAGTTGATGCCAATTGCACCATAGGTCCTTTCGCGCGCCTTCGTCCGGGAACAGCTCTCGCTTCTGATTGTCGAATCGGCAATTTTGTAGAGGTAAAAAACGCAAAAATTGCTAAAGGCAGTAAAGTTAATCACCTTAGTTACATCGGAGATGCGGTGATAGGCGACGGCGTCAACGTAGGTGCTGGGACGATTACTTGTAATTACGATGGTGTGCATAAACACCAAACACGGATTGAAACCGGTGCTTTTATTGGTTCAGGAACAGAACTTGTCGCACCTGTAACGGTAGGTGCACATGCTATCATTGGCGCAGGGAGCACTATTCGTCAAGATGCGCCTGCTGATGAACTTACTTTATCCGAGAAGAAACAACGTACAATCATTGGCTGGAAGAAACGTCGAAAAGTAACTTAACCGCTTTAAAAAAAGAAGGGGCATTTGCTAATAACAACTTGCAATGCCCCTTCTTTTCTTTATAAGCTATTCTTCAATGCGTTGCATACTTACAACGTGTTCACCTTTATTAAGGTTAATAAATCGAACACCTTGCGTGTTGCGGCCAATGATAGAAATTTCTGAGACTTTGAAACGAACCAACGTGCCTTTGTCCGTAATTAGCATGACTTGATCGGTATCTGCAACTTGGAGTGCTCTTACTACTCGACCATTACGCTTCGTTGCTTGAATCGAGATTACCCCTTTGCCTCCCCGACCAGAAACAGGATGTTCTTCAACTTGTGTCCTTTTTCCAAAACCATGCTCCGTCACTGTCATGATCGTACCTTCGGGTTTTGCAACCACTAGCGCTATAACGGTTTGGGTGGTATCTAAGCGAATACCCCTGACCCCACGTGCTGTCCGCCCCATAGACCGGATTAAACTTTCGTCAAAGCGAACCACTTTGCCTGCGTCACTAAAGAGCATAATATCTTTCTTACCATCCGTAATTTCTGCACCAATCAGACGATCATCATTGTTTAAGTCGATTGCAATGATACCGCTCGATCGTGGACGGCTAAAGACATCCAAAGAAACTTTCTTTACAGTACCGTGGCGGGTTGCCATAAACACAAAATAACCCTCAGCAAAGTCTCTGACGGGCAAGAGTGTATTTATGCATTCTTCGGGTGCTAGCGGTAAGATATTAACAATTGGCTTACCACGGGAAATCCGGCTAGCCAGTGGCAATTGATACGCTTTCAACCAATATAGTTTTCCGTGGTTAGAGAAACATAACAAGGTATCGTGCGTACTTGCAATCACTAACCGCTCGATGAAGTCTTCTTCCTTCACATTCATCGCCGATTTTCCTTTTCCTCCACGATGTTGAGCATCGTAAGCAGATATCGGTTGGTATTTAACGTAACCTTGATGAGAAAGGGTGACTACGACGTCTTCTTCTGTAATCAGATCTTCCATCGTTAGTTCTTCTTGAGCCGCCATAATTTCGGTGCGACGTCCATCTCCGAATTGCGTTTTGATCTCAAGCAGTTCTTCGCGAATGACTTCCATCAAACGCTCTGTCGATCCAAGAATCTTTAATAATTCTTGAATCGTATCTAACAAGACTCTAAATTCTTGGAGAATTTTATCTTGCTCAAGTGCTGTTAATCGATGTAATCGCAGATCCAGAATTGCCTGCGCCTGCTGAGGTGATAGTCGATAACCTTCTGGAAAAGCACCAAACTCGGGCGGCAAATCATCGGGACGGCAACTGCTTTCATCTCGATCTTGTAACATCGTTGCTACCAGCCCTAACGGCCAAGCTCGACCTAACAAGCCCTCTTTTGCCTCTTGAGGTGAAGCAGCATTTTTAATGAGGTTAATGACTTCATCAATGTTTGCTAACGCAATTCCAAGCCCTTCTAATAGGTGTGCACGCGCTCTGGCTTTCTTTAACTCGAAAAGCGTGCGCCGTGTGACCACTTCTCGGCGATGCTTAATGAAGTGCTCAAGAATCTCTTTCAACGTTAGGGTACGTGGCTGACCATCCACCAAGGCAACCATGTTCATACCAAACACATGCTGCATTTGTGTTTGCGTATAGAGGTTATTTACAATAACTTCTGCCACCTCTCCCCGTTTTAACTCAATAACAACCCGCATGCCTTGCTTATCAGATTCATCCCGTAAACCGGCAATGCCTTCTAACCGCTTTTCACGAACAAGTTCAGCAATTTTTTCAACAAGACGCGCTTTATTAACTTGATAAGGTAATTCAGTAATAATGATGGACTGACGACCGCCTTGCTTCTCCGTTTCAATTTCGGTTCTGGCACGTACATAAATGCGGCCTCTACCAGTACGGTAAGCTTGAATAATACCGGCCCGACCATTAATTAGCGCAGCCGTTGGAAAATCAGGGCCAGGAACGTAATTCATTAGCTCATCGATCGTTAGCGTGGGGTTATCAACCAAAGCAATACAAGCGTTTATCACCTCAGTTAGATTGTGTGGTGGCACATTGGTAGCCATACCCACAGCGATTCCTGAGGAACCATTGATTAATAAATTTGGAACGCGCGCGGGAAAAACCAGCGGTGCAAATTCGGTTTCATCATAATTTGGAGCAAAATCGACGGTTTCTTTATCGAGATCCGCAAGTAGCGCATGAGCAATTTTAGACATTCTAATTTCGGTATACCGCATGGCAGCAGCTGTATCGCCATCCACGGAACCAAAGTTACCCTGCCCATCTACCAGCATATACCTCATTGAAAAGGGCTGTGCCATCCGCACAATTGTGTCGTAAACGGCCGTATCCCCGTGCGGATGGTACTTACCTATCACATCACCCACGACCCGTGCGGATTTTTTATAGGGTTTATTCCAATCGTTCCCTAACTCGCTCATGGCATATAGCACACGACGATGGACAGGTTTAAGCCCATCGCGAACATCCGGTAATGCCCGACCGACAATGACGCTCATCGCATAATCTAAATACGATTGTTTGAGTTCGTCTTCGATGTTGACTGGAATCACTTCTTTGGCTAAATAGACCATAATTAGAATCAAGAGATAAGCGTTTTATATCCTATTATACTCTGAAATCCTTTCACGACTACAGCAAGGTGAGGGTTTTTGCGGGTATCTCTGTTAGATGCCTGTATTTGAAAGGATAAATCGAAATTTTTTCCTTTCCTCTCTTAGAAAAAGACTGATAAAGGCTTTCGTAAATTGACGAGAAAAGGACATTTTTATATAGTGCTGCGCAATGGCCTCATCCTCGAGCACCTTTTGTAAGAGGCATGCCCATCGGTAGGGAGGGCCAACACTTGAGGAGACCGACATGACAAAAAAAACCGCAACGCTTACCGTTGAAGGTAAGAAATTACTTGATATGCCTATTTACAGCCCCGTATTAGGCTCCGATGTCATTGATATTCAGAAGCTCGGTTCGGCAGGTTTTTTCACCTTCGATCCTGGATTTGTTTCAACAGCTTCTTGTGAATCTAAAATTACTTACATTGACGGCGATAATGGGGTTCTGCTCTATCGCGGTTATCCTATCGATCAATTGGCTGAAAAAAAAGATTTTCTTGACGTTTGTTACCTCCTGTTAAACGGTGAATTACCTACCAATACCGAAAAAGAAACATTTGTTGATCAAATCAACAGTCATACCTTAGTACATGAACAGATGTATCATTTCTTAAATGGTTTTCGACGAGATGCACACCCGATGGCAATTATGGTAGGCATTGTTGGTGCTTTGTCAGCTTTTTATAACTACTCGACAGAAGCCAACTCAGCAGAAGATCGCTACATGCTGGCAATTCGATTGATAGCTAAGATGCCCACCTTGGCAGCAATGAGCTACAAATATGCAATCGGTCAAGCCTATATGTATCCTCAGGATAAACGCAACTATGCTGAAAATTTTCTCTACATGATGTTTGGTGTGCCTTCAGCCGACTATGAAGCGGATCCAACGATTGTGAAGGCCATGGATACTATCTTTACATTACACGCTGATCACGAACAAAATGCATCAACGTCCACCGTAAGACTCGCTGGCTCTACAGGTGCAAACCCGTTTGCTTGCATCTCCGCAGGTATCGGTGCGCTATGGGGACCCGCGCATGGCGGTGCAAATGAAGCATGTTTAAATATGCTGCGAGAAATCGGCGATGTCAAAAACATTAAGCACTATATCAATCGAGCAAAAGATCCTGCCGATTCTTTTCGTCTGATGGGCTTTGGGCACCGTGTGTATAAGAGTTATGATCCACGCGCGAAGGTAATGCGTGAAACTTGTCACAAAGTTTTGGAAGTCACCGGTGCGCATGAAACACCTTTGTTTAAATTGGCCTTGGAATTAGAGCGCATCGCTTTGGAAGATGATTACTTCATTGCCAAAAAACTTTATCCAAACGTTGATTTTTATTCTGGTTTAACGCTCAATGCTATTGGCATACCAACCAATATGTACACTGTTATTTTTGCACTAGCACGCACGGTTGGATGGATTTCGCATTGGATGGAAATGGTAGCGGGTAAAGGAAAAATTGGTAGACCTCGTCAGCTCTATACAGGCGAGCCCCTTCGTAATCTAGATTGACAAAAACCTTGCTTCTTTTAAAAAAGAAGCAAGGTTTTTTCCACCTTAATCACTTTCAGTGCCTTACTTGTTGTCTCTGTACTAAGGTTTTTAACCTACGTTCATTTGTTTCAAATGCTCTGCATCCTCACTGATAAAAACCTCTTCATTTGTTATTTTTATTAATTGTTGCGGTTTCGATTGAAAAAAATGTGAAACAGACGATAGGTGATTAAAGGATCGCCTTGTTTTTTCACATTCTTCGCTCGCTTTTAATAAAAAATTATGAATAATGTCCTCAGCAAAAATATTTCTATAAAGTTCATTTGGTTTCATTTTTTGACGTGTCATGGGTGATACGGCACGCAGCTTTAACCAGGCTTCGATCGCTACTTTTTCATAGGTCTGACCGTCAGGGCCAATGACAGGCGTTGTCATGATCCTGCTGGTAATGGGGCAAAGCATTCCCTCTTCGGGTTGGGAGAGGGAGTGAATCCATGGACAATGCTCATCCACAAGGTTGCGTAAAGCTGGGTTGATAACACTTTGTTCCTGGAGATAAAGCAGCGACTGATAAGAAAATTTATAGGTCGTCAACAACTTTGGAATAATAATATGTGGCTGAGAGGAGTTGATAGCACACCGAAGCAATTTAGGCGCTTGATTGACATCAGCTTCATTAACATCAAATTGCATTTTATTAATCAACCATTGAATCAGATTGAAATCCCCTGAGTCAATTGAAAAACATAACGTTTCCTCCATCTGTTCCCTTGATGGTTTTTGTTTATCTACCAACCATTGTACGGTATCGAACCTTCCATGGACCGCGGCTAATAAAAGGGCTGTCGTGCCTTTATTTGTTTTTTCATCAAGGCTGACTTTTTGGTTTTCTACTAACCATTTCACCGTATCCAAATGTCCTCGGGCAGCAGCTAACATCAAAACCGTACATCCCTCCTTACATCTTTCTGTTAATTTCGATTTTTTTTCTTCAATGAGCCATTTCACAACTGGTAAATGACCGCATGATCCCGCTATTAGAAGCGCTGTACATCCTCCATTATCTTTTTGTATTGGCGAAATTTTTTTTGAAAGGATTAGCCATTTTATAAACTCGAGATGACCATAATGTGCGGCGAGCAACAAAGCGCTCGTGTCGTCGGTCATTTTTTCTTGTAAATTAGCACCATTTTCGAGTAGAAATTTTACAAGCTCTATGTGCCCTCCTTCAGCGGCAAAGAGAATAAGGGCACTGCCGTTGCTTGCTTTCATCGAGACACGTGTCTTATCTTCTAAAATAAGTTTTTTTATTTCTTGCAGTTTGCCTGTGTGTGCTAAATAAAAAATGGGATGTTCTGTTTCAAGTGAAAATGCCATAAGCCCTCCAAACTTATTAATAAAAACTTTCTATACTCAATGCATTAAGCAGAGGCAGCTTAGAAAATGCGTAGAGGGAGGCGTTTAAGGATAGAAAGCACCAACGCTAGATCCGTTGCTAAGAGCGCAATCCTTTGCGATAAAGCAATGACAATCCTTCGTCAGAGAAGCTATTGTAGATGGGCCCATTAAATTTCAAAAGCGCCTATCTCTTATTCGATTGTAAGCTTTCTCTCAATGATGAGGCTATTTTTTCTCGATTAGAGGACTTCCATTCACAACTGCCATTTTTTTCCATCGAATAAAATGCCCTCTTATCGAAGAACAAATAAAAAAACAGGGAAACAATGAAAGCTAGGAGGATTAACGTTTAGAAAGGGCCGGCCTATTATTATTCTTGGCCAAACCCCTGAATTAGCCATCTCGCAATCTGGCTAAACAACATGGTAAACAAAATCGTTGAGCATGTACACCAGCTTTTAAATGGCTCTACGTTCCAACGAAAGAGCCTTTGCAATTAGTCACATTCCATCGTAACCCCTACTGCACTACGTTCTTCAATAAAGAAAAGTGCTTTTACATCGTCAGCAAGCGTATTAACCTCGTCTTCTAAAAAAGCGAAGGTTGCTTCCTCCTCTATAAAGTCGCCTGCAAAAAAAACGAAAGGTCGCATTTCATCCTTGCCTTCAAAGCCCTCCACAGCACTTTTAAGAGCAGTATGCCTACCAGTAAGTGTGTCTAATTGTTGTTTAATGGAAAAATCTGACTGAAATTTTTTAAGTCGAATAAGCAAATCTCTAATGCTCTCTAGATGGTTTTTTAAAAACATCAACTGTTGAGCTCTCTTACTTTTTTTCATTTTTTGTTTTGATAAAAAAAGGGGTCATTATTCTAGCGTGTATTTTTAACCAACGAAATTTAAAGTCTTATTAAAACATGCCTGGAAAAGAGTCATTGCAGCCTTGAATCAGAGCCTTTAATATAAAGGAAAGTGTGATGATCATGATCGATCCTTTGCCTGCCATTTTTGATGCAATCCAATAACCTTCCTTGCACTTCTTTTGAAGCAATAACAGAAAGATTAAATTTTGCGGTAATTGGCAATCCGATTGCACATAGTCTTTCTCCTTACATCCATCAACGTTTCGCACAGATCACTTCACAGACACTCTTCTATCAAAAAATGCTTGCTACCCACCTTAACTTTGAAAATATTGTCCTTTCTTTTTTTCAACAGGGGGGTAAGGGATTAAATATTACCGCTCCCTTTAAAGAAAAAGCCTTCGAACTTGCGACACTTAAAAAACCTCGTGCACAGCAGGCAAAATCTGCAAATACACTATGGCTACAGGATGAGCTATTATGTGCAGATAACACCGACGGGGTAGGCTTTTTAAGAGATCTTGATACTTTTTTTTGCCTAGTAGATAAGAGGGTGCTGATATTGGGAACTGGAGGTGCCGCTCTCGGGCTCCTCCCTGTGTTACAAGAAAGCAATATTGCTCAGCTTTGCATTGCAGGACGCGATCATAGAAAAGGTCGTTTCTTACAAGAAGCCTATCCGGTTAGCAGCTACCAACCCCTCTCTTCACTTAAAGGCACATTTGATCTCATTATCAACACCACGCCGCTCGACTTTTTTTCGTTCGAAAGGGCGCTCGTTAATTTACAACTATCGCGCAACGTTTATTGTTATGATCTATGTTATGCGTTTTTGAATCAAACAACACCGTTTATACAATGGGCAAACATGCATGGCTACCGAGGGCGAGATGGTCTAGGGATGTTGGTTCAGCAAGCTGCTGAAGCCTATTTTATATGGCATGGCATTAAGCCACCTACTGAGGGTATCTTTCATGGCATGTAATCATCTATTGCAGCGCAAGTGGATGCTATTTTTTAGCATATGCCTAGTGCTTACAGCCTGTACCACGCTTCCTCCACCACAGGAGGTTGACGATATCTGTCGCATCTTCAAGCAATACCCACGCTGGCATCAATATGCGCGCGACGTGGAGTCTCGCTGGAAAGTACCCATCCCTATACAAATGGCCATTATTCATCAAGAGTCTAAATTTGATGGAACTGCTCGTCCTGCACGTAAAAAATTACTTTGGGTCATACCTTGGCGGCGTCCTTCTACGGCTTACGGTTATTCGCAGGCTTTGAATTCAACATGGGCACTTTATAAAGGATCGCCAGAAGGCGGTGGCGCATGGGCATCTCGAACCAATTTTTTTGACTCAGTTGATTTCGTTGGTTGGTACGCAAATCAAGCCAGTATTAGGGCAGCTATTCCAAGATATGATGCGTATCGTCTTTATTTAGCCTATCATGAGGGCATTGGAGGATACACGCGTAAAACCTACCTTGCTAAACCATGGTTAATCCGCGTTGCTCAAAAAGTTAAACATCTCTCTCAGGTGTTTGAAAAACAATTAAATCAATGTCCTGTCCCACCCCGACCACATTTTTGGTCTCGGTAGCATAGGTTGAATCAGTAGGAGTGATAATGCGGTTAATGTTATTAGGCAGTCCCGGTGCAGGAAAAGGAACCCAAGCGCTAAAACTAACACAGTACTTTAATATTCCCCAAATTGCCACCGGGGATATGTTAAGGGCCGCAATCGTAGAAGGAACAGAGCTCGGGAAGACAGCGAAAAGTATTATGGAGGCCGGAAAATTACTACCCGACGAAATTATGATAGAGCTCGTTAAAAACCGATTAAAGCAGCCAGATTGTAGCAATGGTTTTTTATTTGACGGGTTTCCCAGAACGATACCTCAAGCCAACGCTTTAAAAGATAACCAGATTAAATTAGATCATGTAATTGAAATGGTCGTGCCTGATGAAGAAATTATTCACCGAATTACAGGACGACTCGTCCATCCTGCATCAGGACGTGTATATCATCTACAATTGAACCCTCCCAAGCACCCTGGCCATGATGATCTTACTGGAGAAGCATTAATACAAAGAGAAGACGATAAAGAGGCAACCGTTCGGCAACGGCTAACCGTCTATCACGAACAAACCAAACCGCTTATACACTATTACCAAGAATGGGCGAAGGAGCAAGCAAGTGAAGCACCAAAATTTCATCAGATCAAAGGCTCCGGCTCTGTCGATGAAGTCTTTAATCAGATCCTAGCCTGTCTTAACTAAAGGAGAAGAAATGTCAGTCCATGTATTAACTGCAGAAGGATTTGAAAAATACATTCTGGAACATACCATCGTGTTTATCGATTTCTGGGCAGAGTGGTGTGCTCCTTGCAAAGCATTTGCTGAAATTTATGAACAGGTTGCGGCCCAAAATCCTCATATTAAGTTTGCTAAGGTTAATATTGAGCAAGAAAAAACACTGGCAGACATTCTGCATCTGCAATCCATACCTCACTTGATGATTTTCAAAGAGGGCATTGCTATTTACTCCGAAGCAGGTACTTTACCCCTCTCTGTATTGAACGAGCTAATTACCCAGGCATGCATGGCGGATGTCAGCAGCATCCGAGCACGTTTAGAAGAAGAAAAATGATTCAACCTCAAGACCATAGAGCAAACTTATGAACGTACTGTTGGCATCATCAAGTTTGCCTTTGCCATTCTGACCAAACAACGCTTTGCTTTGTCACTCATCCATTTTTTTGATTATATTTCGAAATAATTGAGAAAAAAATGCGTAAGTGACAACAAGCAACGGCTCTTTAAAAAATGCACTACGACACAATCTTTCTCGTAACTTTCTGAAAATATTACTTAATTAATTATAAAATTTTCTAATATATTGTTAATTGAACTATTTATAAGTTTCATTTCCAAAATGATTATAAATTGACATTAAAAACCATTATAAATACAATGGCAATTATCATTTATTTTGAAAGTTGCCTAGGTGTAATATGAAATCACTAGCCCCTTTAGACGAAAGTTTACTCAAATCCAATACACAATCAATGGCCAATCTAGAAAGAAGGTTAACCGAATTAGCAACGCAATTAAAGAATGCATTTAATGAGCAACGCTTGAGTGCAGAAGCGGCAATTAACGATGCCGTCAGACAATTAAAGGAAGCAGAAAGTGAAATGCATCAGTATCAAAGAGGGAAAGAAAACTTGCAAAGAGAACACGCTCGAAACGATCCCAATAAGCAACTCTCGCGTCTTAGCAATATTCATAATCAATTAACATGTGTAAGCGATATGATCCAAAATAATATGGTTTCACAAGAAGAATTACCCCCAGGGTACCTTGCGAAGCTAGACCAAACCCCCATTTTCGCTGAAATGGTTAAGGATGCAGAACGGGCTGTCTACATTCAGCATAATGAAGCCTATTTCATTGAACAACGACTGGCGGTACAAAATGCGCAAATAGGCTTTCTTCGTGCACACATCAAAAATAAAGAAGCAGTTTTAATAAATTTGACACAAAACTATCAGACTTACATGCACACTTTAAACTGTTTACGTGAATCATTACTCAGTTGCCGTAAGTCCCATGTGGAAGGCTGTGGGCACTTTGTAGCAATATTTGGTAAGGAGCCGCAATCAATACCAGAGGATGATTACTGTATCCAGATTGTTAAAAACGCCTACTCAGACCTAATTAAAAGGTCACTAGAATTAACAACCATTGAGAATGAATTAGATAAAGTGCAAAATCTATGCTCGAGTGTTTTTAAGTTAGAGGACACTATAAGAGAAGCTTCGCTAACGGAAAGCATCGTGGAAGAAAATATTCAGCCACCATCCGAAACATCGTCTCCTTCACGTTTATTGATGCAATCGCCGCACTCTCTTTTCTATGTAAATAGGGAGGGTAGCTTTACACCGAACGGTTCAAGCCCCCGCCCTAGTAAGAGTGAAGATAATGCAGACGCTGCTAATGCCTTTGCAAACATAGAACCTGTTGAGTCCTTCTTAGATTTTCAAATGGGTAACAAAAAAATATATCACTCCGGCCCTAACACTCCTGCCTCTGGTAACAACCCTCAAACTGAAACGCAAGACGCAGAAACTTATAAGGCTCATTTAGATTTTCTAATGAATGGATAAAGAATCAATTCATATGAAAAACTTCGCCTTGTACATTGCTATACTATTGCAGGGCGTCACCTATCCTCTCAGTACTTAGACGATTCTTTGCAAAGATAAAGAAAACGAAACCTCCTGGCATCTATTTTGAGAACAATCAAAGATTGTATATAATGCCAGCGTGGATAACTTTTTTGCTAAAAAGTATCCGCTCTTTAAATAAACAGGAGGTTATTTTAAATGAAAAATTTATTGCTCTCACTCGCATTACCGACCAGTTTGCTGTTAAGTGCACACGCGGTTGCAAACGTTGCAAACAAACCCAATAGCTGTCCTAACGTCAGTAGCATTCAATCGGTTGGTTTGAGTCATGCAACGATTGTCCCAGTAGAAGGGGGATGGGCTGCTGTATTAATGGATCAAAAATACAATACCGATGACACATGGACTTTCTTTATTCTTCCCGAAGCCAACTCAAGTAAAGAAGCGTATACCCAAGCAGTAAAAGGGCTGACTTCCTTACATTTTGTAGATGGTCCCGTAAACGCCTATGCTGACAAATGGTTTTGTATCTATGGAACAAAAGAAGGATATAGAGCTGCCACAATGACTCGTTTTGATGGCAATTTTAAAAATTACACGGCATTCTAATCCAGAGAAGTATATACCAGGATCTTGAATCAATGGCTTCTTTCGCTCTGTTACAGCATAAAGTATCCCGCTAATTGTTTAGCTTGTCGGTGGACAGAAGCCATTAATAAGTGTGATTGGTGAGAAGCTGTCGCCTCCTATCGCCATCACTGCCCTCTTAGACCGTGTCGAAAACGGTTTTCTTTTTCCTTAATACCACTTACACTAGAAATGAGAATGGCAGGAGCAACGATGAAGCGGACGGATCCCTTTAGCACAAGACGGTCGAATCTCCCAATCCTTGTAAATCTTTTCACCTGGATTTTTTTAACGGGGCACACGGCTTTTGCTTATAATACGTCAGAAGCGCACCCCCTCTCTGCTGATAAATACAAACCAACCACAAACGTTCCGGCAAATGTCATTCATCGGCCTCTTGTCCAACCGAAACAAATCAAACGCGCTTTAAAAAAAAATAAACACACATCAATTGGGCCGGTGGATAAAACTTATCCCTCTTTTATGGGTCAAAAACATTTACCTTGGTGGAGCAAAAAACCTAAGCAAATTACTAATAGAACGGCCAACGCCATGCAGCTTCCCCATCTACCTCCCCTGTCTTATAAAAAACGACTGACGCCATCTCTTAAAAAACACCAACAAAAACTATATCCCAGCGTGCTACCAGTTAATCGCTCACCGCGTTATAAAAAATGGCTACTTGATACTTACTCTACTAGCATTAAAAAAGCGTTTACTACACCACCGGTTGTTGCCTTTCCATCTTTTACGCCGCTCAATGCCTTCTTAGGACGCTACTTAGGGTCTTTAAGCATCGGCCCTATTTTGGGGAAAGGCGGAAGAACCCAAACGTTTTATTTGCAAGAAGGCATTGAAAAAACTTACTCGAGTCAGCCTCAACGCAGAGATTTAACAGAAGTAGAGGTTTTTGCTGGCTTTCAAAAACAGTGGTTCTCATCTCCTCTTTTAAGTCAATTTGGACTCGCTGTTTCTACAGCTACAGCAATGCCCTTACAGGGAGAAATTTGGGAAGATGCTGACCCTGAATTTAACAACTTTATCTATAATTACAAATTAGAACATACGCTCTTGGCATTTAAGGGCAAAGTTTTTTCGAGTGGCTTATTCATGTCTCCCTATTTAAGTGGGAGTGTCGGCATAGGTTTTAACACGGCACGTACTTTCACCATCACACCTCGTATACCTGAAGAGGTGCCTGCACCACCTTTTAAACACCGCACAAAAACTGCCTTTTCCTACACACTGGGCATTGGATTACAAAAAGAAATTAATAATAATTGGCAATGGGGCATTGGATATGAATATTCTGACTGGGGGAAAAGTCAGTTAGCCCGTGCAGACGGTCAAACGCTCAATAGTGGCCTATCTCTTTCTCATTTAAGAACAAACGGCTTGTTGATCAATATTACTTATCTGCCTACCTTCTCCTAGCAGCGAACATTTGAGCATTCATCCGGATTAGAAATCTTGTGCTTATCAGCACGTGCAGGCATACTCAGGACCTTAGAGAAGCTTAGACCATCTAGGCCCTTCTTACCAATCGGATCACACGCTGTTAACCGTTTAGATCAATAACGCTGATTCAACTCAAAGAAAATGTTATAATGCTTCAAGTATCTTTATCTGATCAAAATGAACAACGAGGACCCGCTATGCATTTCAATATTAAAGGGGCTCTAATTGCTCTTAGTTGCTTTTTTATTTTAAATCCTTGCTTTGCCCAGGATAACTCCATTAACGAGGAATATAAAACCTACTGTGAAGCTACGGGTGGTACAGTGGAGAGCATGCCTGCTAGTTATGGTACACGCTCCGGTACTGTTCAAGGTGATTCCAAAGATTTCTGCACCTTTCACATTGATAATGGATTTATTGCCATTGGATTAGCAACGTTCGCTTCCGATAAACCGAGCCTTGGCGCAACGTTAATTAAACAATTACCAGAGCTCAGTTCTAGCTCCCCTTTATTCAAAGGTGCTTACTCGAACCCCTCTTTAAACGTTTGTAAAAACCTAGGTGGTGCGAGCATTGGTTTTATTGCGAGCAGTGGGGGGTTTGTCAATAAACTCGGAGAAAGTGATATCTGCGTCTTTGGAGATGGATCGATGGTCAGTGGGTGGTCTTTAATTTATATGGCAAACCACCGGACTGGCTATGATTTTGTGAAAGAAAAAGTCAAAGCGCAGCCCCTAAATATCACTATACCTAGTAAAGGAAGGGGCGCTAAGCTTTAGTAGAACAGCCAGTTGTAGCCTACTGCTCTACGAAACAGTTTCTGCTGGTTCTGTTTCTCTGTGCACGTAGGCTTTCTTTTTATCTGCTTTACCAATGAGCCAGTGGGGATCGACATCTAATATTTGAGCGATCTTATTGATTTGATCAGAAGAAGGAGAGGTATAGCCGAAAATCATCGCATTGGCCAAATGCCGAGAAACACCAAAAACTTTTGCAATTGCTTTTCCTTTTTCTGTTACATCCTCAGGAAAACCTAACAACATAATTTCGCGATTAAATCGTTGTGCAAATACCTTCAGGTTCATTATTTCTGCTCCATGCAAAATTACACGCTTTACCAAGATTCCTTCCTTACAATCGCTGCACAGATGAATCAAGGCCGTCCATTTAAATCAACCATGCTTAGTATACGAATAACGATATAACATTTAGTGTCTTGCGTGTTGTATGATTTCTCCCTGACTCCCCTCCTAAAATAATTAAAAATGAATGTTGAGCACAGCAAAAATAATTTCAATCGCAATTAGCACAATAATGATTATTTCTAGACCATGAGAATGCCGGATTTCAAGATAGCTATTAAACATCTCAAAAATCTCATTGAGGGTGTCTAAACGATGATTGATCGCGTTAACTCGGCGCTGAATGTGCAAATAACGTTCCATCATGGTGTAGTATTCTTCCAGCGTTGGATGCTGCCAGAAGTACTTTGGATGATAAAGGAAGTTACTAATTAAGTTCATTTCACTCTTAGCACCAAGAATATCGCCGATGGCTTGCTTGATTCGTTTACGAGTTACAAGCATTTTTCCTTCATTTGAAAGATTCTGAATGATTGGATTATATTTTTCAATTAATGTTTCGATAATTGTTTCAAAATATTGTAATTTAACAGATTGTGAGAATCCGTAGGAAAGGCTTAGCCGAAGTTCCTCACTTTCAGAATCTACGGTTAAGCAATCAACATCAAAAAATTGATGAGGCTCAATGCTCACGCGATCGCCAAACCGAAAACTAAATTCATCACGCACTAAAAATGCAACGGGCCTATCACAAAAAGGTTTCACCATATTGAGATAAGTATTAATACTATGACGCTTAATGCCCCAGGTAACCACCGTGCCATTCTTAAAGATAAAAACAATTTTGTTCGACTGTTCTTTCGGGGCTAATTTCAACACGTCGCGCGAGCGAGTTGATAGGTATCCCTGGTGAGTTGTTTTGATGTAATTATCAAGATGCGATAGGTCAACAGAGCCTGCAATGCAGTAACTTAGACACTCCACGATAATGGCCTTTAATATGAACGTTTTTAAATCGTCGCTATTATTATACCGAAATTTACTAAATGCACTATAGTTATTCTATCTACGATAAAATGGGCGAAGGCTTTTCAATCGGCTGCCTTCGCAAACGTTAGCATTCCACTGGAGAAATTGCTTAACGGGTCGTTCTTTGAATGGCGTGGCCGGTTCTTGAAACATCTTTACCGAATCCATGGATGGTACCGCAACCATTTAATAGACTTGCCATTAGCAACACGCTGCATACTATTAATATATTTTTTCTAATTTTCATATGACTTATCCTTAAGTGAAGGTTGAAAGAATGACTTAATTTATAAGCCTACCCCTAAAGTTTAGTCCATTTATTCAAAATGAAAGATGCATTAAGAAGCTAAATGATATTTTCTTTTCCAAACAAAATTTACATGAAAAAAAGGGCATTTGTTTTTTAAAGCTTTTCTACTCTTCGGCTTATCCCTAAAATTATCCACAGCAAAGTTATTTTTAAAGTGTCCGCCGAAACTTATAAAAACATATTTATTTCAATGAGTTAAATTTATTTTGGCGAAAGAATATAAAAAGCTTGCTATTTTTTCCCAAAACTTATCCACAAAAAAGTTTAATGAGGACTTGACTTTGTATTTTGACTAAAGCGTTTCAAAAGATAATTGGCTCGACGCACTGCCGTTTCCAACGCCTCTTTAGGCGTTTTTATTCCAGCAAAAAGTGCTTCCAGTGCCTCATCGTTCCTAATGCGGATTAGATTTTGAGGGCCTACGATTTGTGGGAATTGGGAGGGGTTTTGTAGATTCAACTCGGTTTTCGCTAACCTTAAAATAGGGTGAGAAGCTTCAGAAAACGAAGCATATTGGCCTTTTAGACCAATAGGTAGATAACCCGTGTTTTCATACCATCTTTGCTGAACTTTTACTTCGGCCAGATATTTAAAAAAAAGTGCAATACCTCGGTAAACTGTTGGAGTTTGGTTAGCGACCGACCAAATCGCTGCACCACCGATGAGATTAGCCTGCCTTTTAAGCGTAACCTGCTTGTCGAGAGGAAGTTGAGCAACACCTAGGTTGAACTTCACCACTTCTTGTAGGCTATTATACGCGCCTGATGATTGACTAAATAAAGGACAACGACCGCTGGTAAACAGAACAGTTGCATTGCTATCTCTTCCACCGTATTCAAACAGGCCCTCTTCCTGCCAACGTTTTAATCGTTCAAGGTGCGACAGAACAAAGAAATTATTATAAGCTGCTTGACCCGTTAGTGGATCAAATAAAGGCAAGCCGTGGAGTGCTGAAAAGGATTCAATATGGATCCATGCCGGGTAAGCGGTGGTATATCCGCAATGAAACCCTGCGGCTTTAAGCTTTATCATTAATGTTTCCATTTCTTGCCATGTTTCAGGAAATCCTGATGAGTAACCAACTGCATTCAAAGCATCTGCATTGTAATAAACGACGGGTAAAGAGATATTAAAAGGCATGGCAAGCAAGCGTTCTTTTCCTGTTTGACTGCTATCACTATAGAAAGCTCGCACCGCAGGGAAAAAATCATCAATGGGAAGCGACATATGTTGCGCATCGAGGATCTCGAATAGAGGTTTAACGACCCCTTTCGGATACAAAACAGCCATGCTCCCTACTTCGAAAATTTGGATCAAAGCAGGTGCTTGATTTGCACGAAAAGCCGCTGCAAAATTGATGAGAGATTCCATATACTCACCTTTGTAAACAGGCTTAATGGTGTAATCAGATTGGCTTTGATTGAAGCCTTGGGTGATTGCTTTTAATTCTCTTTCAAGATTATCAGCAAAGGAATGCCAAAAGATAATTTCAGTTTTGGCGCTGTGGGCTTCTGTCATCATCAGAATGAAACTCAAACTCAGAATAATCAGGCAAAAATAGCGACAAATATTTTTCATGGGCAAATTGTTACTCTAAGATATCAGGATAATCGCTAAAAACTGCATTTACCCCCCAGTCGAATAACGTCTGTGCCCGTGATGCATTATTTACTGTATATGCCAATAATAAATAACCTGCAGCTTTCATACTTGCAACCCTTTTTGGGGTCAGAATTTTATGGTTGATATGCATTGCACTGCATTCGAGCGTCGCAGCCTTTTTTAACCAATCTTTATCCCACCGATGCAGCAAATATCCTCGTGGCATCTCTGGTTCTAGCTGTATACATAACTGGAGCGCTTCGAGATCAAAACTTGATAACAAAGGCCAGCTGTGAGGATCTTTCCAATGTTCACGAATAGTCTCTAATACTGCTCTGGTAGTTTCTTCCGTTTTACCAGGAAAGGGTTTAATTTCAATATTTGCATGTACTGAATGCGTCATTAACCAATCAATTACATCCCTAAAAAGTGGAATTTTTTCATTTAGATAGGTTTTAGAAAACCAGCTGCCAGCATCAAGTGAGCTTAAATATTCGGCCGTTACCATGCCAATCGCCCCCGATCCGTTTGTTGTACGGTTCAGGTATTCATCATGAAAAACAAAAGGGACCCCATCAGCACTTAGCACGACGTCAAATTCAATTTGATGTGATCCCATTGCTAAAGCTTTGTTAAAAGCTGCGAATGTATTTTCTGGCGCGTAAGCCGAAGCACCCCGATGACTAATGACTTTTTCAGACAGTGGGAGCATCATTATTCTTGCGGTTAGATGCAAGCTCAATCATCGCTGTCATTGTGACTTCACGGCTTAAAGCAATCGACGCGTTTGCATTCGATGTATTGACTGCCGCTAAGGCTTGGAGCTGGTTTCCTCCTCGAGGCAATTGCTGCAAAGGCATTGCATCCCCTTCCCAAAAAACGAGGCGATGTACAGAGTAATGTTGTTCCGGATAGGCTTTATTAAGTGCGCTAATTTCTTTATTTACTTGTTCGTAGAGTGTAGTGCGAAGTTGGTCTTTTACCGCTTGCTCTTCTGCTGCACTCGGTTTAAATTCTATTTGTTGCACGCTATAGCTGATGCCTGGTCGACTTAATGTTTTCGCCTTGGCGTAAACTGAACTTAAATGTTCTTCCATGACGCGTGCTTCTGCAGTTGCTTCTAATTTTTCAAGGCCTGAGTTATCTTGACTGCGATTAAAACCTGTCAGATGCCATTCACCAGGCGCAATTTTTACAAGACTTGCTTGAATAGTCGAGCGGGCTTTTACTAAATCCATGTCGTTTAATGCAGCATTAACGTTAACTCGCACCAATGCTGCCTTAGTTGTCACCCATTGCGTTTGTGTTCGTTGAAAAACGACTTCGTCCATGGCCATTTTAGGCAAGAGTATTTGTTGAGACCATGCTTCAGGGGCTAATAAGCACAGTAGTAGAATCCACTTATTCATGACATTGCCTCTTATGTTAAATCTATTAATAACGCCTGCTACAAATTGACGCGTCCTTGTGGATTATCGGAAAAACATTGAAATCATCTCTTCAATTTTGCCTGACTTTCTCTTACTTGCGCAAGCGATCGCAAAAATCGTATTTTTTCCTTGACTTCAGAGGCAGCTGAGGGTCTAATATCACCCAGTTACATCGTCTGATTGGCCAGATAGCTCAGTCGGTAGAGCAGAGGACTGAAAATCCTCGTGTCGGCAGTTCGATTCTGCCTCTGGCCACCATTAAAATCAATAAGTTACGTTAAAATTC
>JACETI010000008.1 GCA_013911415.1 Legionella sp.
TTAGATAATCCTTCTAATAGATCTTGATCGTTTTGACGTTGAATAGGTTGATTTTGTGTATAAGCTTCAAAAAAACTTTTCATTTTAACTTGCTATGTAAAAATTTAACTAAATTATATCATATTTTTTACTAAATGGTCAATATATGTCAAGCCAATTTAGGTTGTTGAACCCATTGATATGAAAATTTAGCGTTTTATTTTAGCGCCTTCCTGTCATAATAGAGTATACGTTAACTTGACGTCAGGACGTCCTGACTAATCGCGTCAATTTAGGGTTGTAATTAAGTTTTATTGACATTGAAGCGTCCCCCTCTTACACTTTAACCTGACACTTTTACGTTTTTTCAGGGATTAAATAATGGCCGGTAAAAAAATCGGTTACATTCGAGTCAGTAGCTTTGATCAAAATCCAGAACGACAACTCGAAGGCCTTTCTTTACATAAAATATTTATCGATAAAGCCTCCGGAAAAAGCATGGCTCGACCCCAGCTTGAATCCATGCTCGATTATGCGCGTGACGGTGATACCATTATCGTTCATAGCATGGATCGATTAGCGCGTAATTTAGAGGACTTACGTAAGCTCGTCACGCAATTAACGAATCAGCAAATGAGCGTTAAATTCATTAAAGAAGGACTGACCTTTACCGGTGACGATGCACCGATGTCGACGTTGTTATTATCGGTGATGGGTGCTTTTGCCGAGTTTGAGCGGGCCTTGATTAAAGAGCGACAAATGGAAGGTATTCTCATGGCGAAGAAGCGTGGCGTCTATAAAGGCAGAAAACCGGCTTTATCCTCGGAGCAAATTGAAATAATCAAAAAACGTGTGGCTCAGGGCGATAAGAAAAGTCACATCGCCCTTGATTTTAATATCAGTCGTGAAACGCTTTATCAATATTTAAGGAAACAGCACTGACTTATCACACACTGGACACCAGCTCCATTTTGAGCAGACGAGCGTTCCGAATACCCTTGGTGACTCTCCTTTCTTTAGGCTCTGTATAGAAAATAAAGGAGTGGGATTTTGAAGTCTTATAATAAAATGAGGTTTGCTTGTTTCTACGCAGTTAACACCACGTTACGCTCTTAATAGGTAACGGAAGCTGCGACGGGGGCATGCCTCGTGCATAAGGCCTGCTTTCTTTTTAGGCGTGCATTCTAAGTTCCCTATCAGAGGTAGCTATCTTCAAGAAAAGTTACTGGGTCTATATCCTTCTTTGTGAGAATAATACCTATTATACCGGCTACACGAATGCTCTTGAGAAACGTTATCAATCCCATTTAAAGGGTACTGGCAAATGCAAGTACACGCGCAGTTTTAAACCTCTTAAAATTGCTCAGTCTTGGGAAGTTAAAGAAGGCAAGAAAAAAGCAATGCAACTAGAACGCTCTATTAAGAAGCTCTCAAGGCGAGAAAAAGAGGCCCTTATTGCCCGGCCCGACCTTATTTTAAATAACTGGATTTAGGCTTGAAATCAAAAGATTAGCGCAGGAATCTTTTAAAAACAAGCGGTCAATTTTTTTTTCTTACCTAATAATTATTAAAAGTTAAAAAATTTATCCACAGAAAGACTTGGTGATTCTTCTTTATTTTTAGTACCTTGATATAGACTTTGTAACTCTGAAACTTCTCAGAATATAACTCTATTTTATTTGCATCTATATTCTTAGTTAGCTCTATACTCAGAGGGATGAATGTATCATTTTCCTTGCGAATATTTTCTAAATCCAGTTGGTTAGTAGCGGATGAGAAATGGCTAATGGAAAAAAATTGAGATTGATTGTGAAGAGCATGCCCATTCGCAAAATGAGTATCTTGTGAAAAAAACTTGGGGAATAATCTATATTTTTGGTTTTCTGGTGAGCGTATATTGATGTACTGTTGAATAGATGGATCGGCTGTTGGAGTTATTTTATTGACTGATATTTGATTCTGGAAATTCATCAATTCCGGTTCATAAAAATAACGATCATGCTCTTCTGTAGCAGGTCGTTTGGTTTTATTTAATTCCTTCGAATTTTCAAGCCATTGCTTCTGATATTCTTTAAAAGAATGAGATAACATATCAATGTTAAAACCAAATAAACAGCTTAAAATACCCAGATTGAGGAAGGCTTTATCTAGGTTTTTTTACCAATTTTCTTTACTTATTAAGTTCTTAAATCGGCTATCTGACTTGCTGGCTCTTAGGATAAATAAAATGCACGTTTATTTATTGGATAGTGATGTTTGCTTAAAGCTTGAGATTATATGTTTGACTGTGATATTTGGTATTTTCACAGGGTTATTACAAAGCTCCCTCTTCAATTGCATTTTTTTACTTTTGGACTATATTAAATTCTTTAAGATTATTTTAAGACCAAATTATGCCAAAAAAATCAGATTTCGTCCTGACAGAGCCGTTAGATATCGCTGAGAAAGAAGCTGCGTTAAAAGATTTTTCTAAAAATTCACTTGATGTAAAAGCAAAGAGGAAGATATTAAAGGCGTGTGGCCTTCCTTTACAGGAGAAGGAAATCTTCTCCTCCATTCTAGACCAAATGGGAATGGGAAGAGGTGGTATTCCTGCTCTTTTAAGAAAATCATTCGGTCAACTGTTAGACAAGGAACCTTACAATAGTAACGAATTTTTTAATAAACTTACGCAATTTATTTACAAGTTGAAAAGACATTCTTCTGAAGAAATCGTCGATCAAGTGATTAAAACCAATACAACGGAAGACGAATTGAATTTTATTTTAGACAAAATGAATATTAACATCTGCGTAAAACCCATCGAAGACCAAATTGAAAAGGACCGCTTCCTATCCGACCTCATAGTCATCCTATTGAAAAAAATTATCGATAAACACAGGCATTTTAAGTCATTTAGGACCCTTCTTACGCATTTGATTTACTGGCCTAGCATGCCAAATGAAGAGCCTCAGAAAGCTCAGACAAAAGCAGCGACCGTATCGAATCAACTGAAAAAATATTTTCCAAAAAACTCGCCCTTTTATCCGTTGCTCTTCTCTGAATTTTTTGACTTAGAAAAAAAATTCAATGAATTAACATCGGCTGAAGCAATGGAAAATGGCCTCGAGATAAAGGTGAGCCTAAAAAAAATCAAAGGAGAGGGATCAGCCCTATTGACCCAAGGTATTTTCAAACCTTTACCACCATCTATGGATCAAGGCACTTTAAACGGGCAACAACATTTCTTACATACTCAGCAATCGCCTAACTTTTTCCAAGGCATGAACGAATTAAGACAATTTGCTTTAAATAGCCCAACGAATCAATCGAGAGCATTTGATTTTCAGTCCTTGGATTTGGGTGGTAAAGACGTAATAGCGATGTCAGCGTTCGATGAAAATTTACAAGACGGGTTAAATCAGCTATTTGGAATTAAATGACGGGTTGAATAAGGGTTAGCCGGGCTCACCCTTGCCCCATAATAACGAGCTAGCATTCACGCCAAGAACTTGGCCTAACAAAAAATCATTCAGCATTAACGCAGTGATGCCGATCAGACATCCAATGATTACCCGGTTAATTCGATCGGTTTTCTCAATGTTGCAAGCGGCTAAAAACATACCTGATTCCTTTTAAAACGCTCGCTCCAATGAAAAGCGAATGAACTGAAAACTTAAGGCAAAACCCCAACCTATCAAATCTCGCAATCAATAAGCAAATAAAACGGAGCCAATGTGATGAATCCCCCATCTTATTTTCAATCATTCAACTTGAATACTAAATTGGACATGTTAAATTGCCAACTTAGAAGGTGGGAGGGTTCATCACATTGGTTCCCAAAAAGCTAGTTCGGCTTGCCTTCTATTTTGACATGTTTTTGCGCAATAATTCCCTAAAATATCAATTTTTGAATAAATTGCTATAATTTAATCCATTGATAAATTTTGATTGCTGTTAATTTATGAAAAAGAATTCAGAATTAGAAAATGCATCAGCTTTTTTTGAAAAAAATCCTTGTAATAATAAATACCATCGAAAAGAAAATGAAGCCTTTTCTTCTTACCTAAATAGCAATGGGCGTATTTTACGTTTATATAATAAAACAGAAGCTAACGCTTTTGTTGGAAAAGGTGCCTTTGGATCCGTAAAAAATCAGATCCTATTGGCGATGCATTAGGTAATGCGACTTGCGTTAAAATTCAAAAAGTCCGTACAGCTTATGGGTTATTAGAAGCTAAAAAGGAAGCAGAAATCAACATACGCGCCTACATCGAGCAACAGAGAACGCCTCATTAAGGTCAAAGCGCTTGCTTACATCTCCGGCCTGAAGGCCGAAGTTTTACGCCATACCTGATAAATTTTTTCCTTTTATTTTCTTCTAATTTCAATAAACTTGATTGCTTTGTCGATTGACGACCTTGAGTCAACCACCTTATTATGCCTATCTAATCCAATCCAGGCCGCTTTAACTACGGGTGGTCCTTATAATGGAGAGATAACCTTTCTTTCCCAGTGCAGCAAAAGGACGCTTTCTTGTGTTTACACCAACTAAAGAACAAATAAAAATCGTTGAAACGGTCAAAACAGGAAAAAACATTTTAGTTGCCGCTTTTGCAGGAACAGGGAAGACAAGTACTCTTTCACTGATTGCAACACAATATCCGCAAAAACGTTTTCTATATCTGGCTTATAACAAACAGATGGAAAAAGAAGCGAGGAGAAAATTTGGCTTTAATGTGACAAGTTGTACCATTCACAGTCTAGCTTATCAAAAGCTAGGGCATAAATACCAATCTAAACTTCAATTAAAATTGTATACCAATAAAGTCAGTGAGTTTTTTGAAGTAAAAGGGTTTGCTCGCCAGGAGAATGGACATAATTGTTACGCCACTCCGAATAGTATTGCCGCCTGTGCTAAAGAAACCGTGCTGCGTTTCTGTTTATCAGCAGATGCAACCTTATTACCTCATCACATTAATACCCGCCATCTCGAAAAATACCAAGAAAAATATCAACTCATTCATTATGATCTTGCTCATTTAAAACGCCCAAGGAATTTTTTAGAACAGTATTTAGCCACAACTTTTGTTCTTGCAAAAAAGCTCTGGCTAGAAATGACCAATATTGATAACCAGGAAATTGGTATTGAGCATGATGGTTATTTAAAACTGTGGCAACTTTCTAAGCCGCAAATCAGTGATTTTGATTGCATTATGCTTGATGAAGCTCAAGATGCTAATGCACCTATTTTAGATATCTTGAATAATCAACAATGCCAACGTATTTATGTGGGCGATGCGAATCAACAGATCTACGCTTGGCGTGGTTCCATCAATGCCATGCAAAAATTAAAAGGAACCAAATTATACTTAACACAGTCTTTCCGATTTGGTGAGAAAGTAGCAGCAATCGCAAACTTAGTGCTTCAAAAACTGGGAGAAACCAAGGTCTTGAAAGGCAATCCTAACTTGCCTACAACGATCGGGCGCATTGACGAGACAAAACCTTACACCGTGATCTGTAGAACCAATGCAACGCTTTTTGAACATGGGTTAATTTTTGCGGAACGCAAGAAAAAAATTCATATTGTCGGTGGGCTGGCACAGCCGTCAACCTTGTTGCTTTCTGCTTACTACCTATGGCTGGGAGATTTAACGCAAGTGAAAGTCCCGCATATTCAACATTTCCATACTTGGTCAAGGTTAGCAGAAGAAGCACAAATGACCCGAGATAACGAACTAGCTCACCTTGTTAATTTCATTCTCAAATACCAAAATGATACCCCGAAAGTGTTAGAGACAATCAAAGAAGCTGCTAATTATCCAGAATCACAAGCAGATGTCGTTTTAGTCACGGGCCATAAAGCCAAAGGCTGCGAATGGGATCAAGTGATTGTCAATGAAGATTTCCCGCCTTTATCTAAAGCGAAGGGCGAGGAATTAAATTTACTTTACGTCAGCGTGACCCGTGCCATGAGCATCTTAGATCTGTTAATGAATAATGCGCCAGCTCATTGGCTAGACAAACCTCTTGATAATGTTAAAGCGGAACCAACAGAAGGCAAATCGATCAAAACCCAACGTTCTCAAAGTGTCCCAGGGTCTGAAACTACCTCCCTGCTACAACGAATTAAAGAATTATTTTTGGTTTAGATGACATTTGCCCAAATCAATACTCCTTTGATAAACAACCAAATGCATGTCAAAATTAGTTAATATAGCGTTCACAAAGCGTCTAGACTTGGTTAAAGTTTAGATCTCCATCCATTTAATAAAAAAATGGACATCGACCACGGCATCGGTTTAAAAACGACCGCCTGTGTTCAGCGAATTTAGGGAAAAAAATTTGCTATGAAAGGAGCTTTCCGTTCAGTTCTAAGCCCCATTGATAAAACGACAATCTTATCTATCCTGCTAATTAGCGCAATTGTTAATTTATTGATGTTAGTGATACCTGTCACGATACAAATCATCGTAAATATCGTCGCATTCGGCAAAATGTTCCGTCCCGTTGCTACCTTAGGTTTGATTGTACTTGTTCTTATGATTGGCATTGCTTTTTTGAATATTTGGCAAAGCATCATTATTGAAACGATTCGTCAAAAGTGCATTGTCAATGTTAGCTTTGATCTCACGGACCTGTTTACCCATAGCGTATTTAATAATAATCTTCCTGAGTATCAACCAGATATTCCCAATCGATTTTTTGAAATTTATCCAATCAATAAAGCCCTTGCCAGCATTTTAATCAACGGTACAAATCTCAGTCTACAAACCATCTTTGGCTTAATCTTGCTTGCGATTTATCACCCTTTATTTCTGTGGTTTGATGCTTTTATATTGATAAGTTTGGCACTCATTATTCTTTGGCCATATAAACTTGCGATCAAACATGCGATGGAAGAATGCGTTCAAAAACACCGAATAGCAGCCTGGCTGGAAGAAGTTTTTTGCCACAATCGTTTGTTTAATTTTTTGTCATATCAAAGATTTGCTAAAAAACAGACTGACAAACGTTTGTTTAGCTTTCTTAAAACAAGAAACCTCGAGTTTAGGCAATTGATTAAGCATCAAGTTGGATTATACAGTTTAGCAGCTGTATCAATGAGTCTGTTGCTTTGTTTAGGAGGATACCTTGTTATCCAAAATCAATTAAGCCTTGGGCAATTGGTCGCCGCCGAAATTGTCTTTAGCGTTATTATTTACAGCTTTAAGGATATTTTTTATTTATTAGAAAATTATTACGAGCTTCGAGCTTCGTTAAATAAAATTAGTGTGATGTCTGCTTTACACGCGGACAAAACTTACGATAAAAGCTCGGAAGAGTTTTTCATTAAAATTCATACGCTACAATTCCAATTTGATAAAGCACCGGTGGCGACTGTTTCTAAAAATAAACCCCTCGTTATCCATCTTTTAAAGCGTGAAGATAGTTTTTCACTGACCAAACAACTGCTAGGCTTTTCGCCGCTGACAAATTTATCAGTCACCATTAATCACATGTCTTGCAACACTGCTTTTTTACAAGCAATCAGGCAGTACAGTTTACTGATTAATGAGACGCAATGGTTTATGGGAACGGTACAGGAAAACTTGCTTCTAAATCACAAGCAATTGTCCTCAGAACTTATTTATCAATGTTTGGATGCTTTTAATTTACAACAAAAAATTATGCAGTTACCCAAAGGATTGGATACACCACTTAATGAAATAAGTGACTTATTGACTTTAACCGATATCGCCAAAATAGTAATGGCCCGCGCCTATTTGGCAAAGCCCAAAATACTCATCATTGATTGCATTTTAGATATTTTCGAAAGATCGGAAAGCGAATTGCTGCTCGATGTACTTTTATCAGAATTGAAAGATAGTTTAGTTATTATCTTAACGCTACAAGAACAGTTCCAGCAACTGCCAAATCGCTTGGTGTTAACACCATGAAATTGTATGCGTATTCCATCATCAAAAAACTACCCAATGCTAAAAAAGTAGCAGCTATCAGCTGTTTTGTCTTCATTGCTTTTCTTATCTTCTTGATACTCACACCCTGGCAACAATTTGCAATTGGAAAAGGTCGAGTGATTGCTTATTCTCCAACAGAGCGGCAATACACTGTAAATGCACCCGTTAACGGTCGCATTCACAAGTGGTATGTGAATGAAGGTGATAAGGTCAAAGTTGGCGAATTAATCGTTGCAATTGCGGATAATGATCCCAAATTAATTTCTCGTCTAGAACTCGAACGCAACGCGGTATTATTACGCATAGACGCTTTAGAAAGATCTGTTGCAGCAGGAGAGTCCAATGTTATACGGCAAAAAAAATTATATGAGTTAGGCATTAGCTCAAAACGAAAATATGAACTTGCTCAAATTGAATATGCAGGTTATCAAAGCGAATTAGCAAAAATAAAGGTAGAAAAAATTGATGTAGAAATTCGTTTGGCACGCCAAAAATCCCAGGTAATTAAAGCAAGTGCCAATGGTATTATTTTTCAGCGGGTCGCTGGACAAGAAAATGTCATTGTTAAAGCGGGTGAAGTCTTAGCACGCATTGTTCCTTCGACAGATTCTCGAGCAGTAGCCCTATGGGTAGATGGTAACGACATCCCATTTGTGCGACTCAATCAAAAAGCACGCCTACAGTTTGAAGGATGGCCTGCTATTCAATTTCGCGGATGGCCCGGATTAGCAGTAGGTACCTTTGAGGGCAAAATAGCTTTCATTGATCCAACAGATAATGGACAAGGACTCTTTAGGACGGTCATCATCCCTACCGAAAAATGGCCGGATATTCAATTTTTAAGGCAAGGTGTTTTGGTACACGGATGGGTTCAATTAGGACGAGTTCCTTTATGGTATGAATTGTGGCGACAATTTAATGGCTTCCCGCCAGTAAGCCAAGAACAACAAAAGCCGGTAAAACGTCATACTAAAATTAATGTTTAAATACGGTACCTTAACGCCAATGAAAAACAAAATTACTAATAACAATAATAACCTTTATTTGTAACGCTTTTCAGGAAAAACGATTTGTATGGGATGTCGTTTAAAGATTAAAACAGTTGTTGGGCTAGCGAGCTTTTTTCTGTCTTCTACATTTGTACACAGCAGTGTTAAGGAACCCCCCTTAACTCTAGCGGAGGTATTAGATAGCGTAGAGGCATGTTATCCTCAGATTGAAGTAGCTCGTCTGGAAATTCTTAAAGCCCAAGGGAACTACCTTTCTGCGCGTGGACAGTTCGATCCTAAGCTCAATATTTATACCAATTCTACGCCCGTAGGCGGATATATTAATAATTATGGCGATACAGAAATCATTGTCCCAACCCTAATGAATGGCTTAACCTTATTTGGGGGATATCGTAACGGCAACGGTGATTGGCCTGTCTATTATCAAAATTTCTTAACGAACTCTGGCGGTGAGTACCGTACTGGATTATCGCTACCATTAATGAGGGATCGCGACATTGATGAGCAGCGCACTGCTTTGTTAACACGTAAGGAGCGTATCGCTTTAAATCAAGAGGCATTAGCGGAAACAAAGATTAAAATTTATCATGAAGCCATTCAAGCCTATTGGCAATGGGTTCAAGCTCATTTGCAAATCAATGTCTTAAATAAATTGTTGCAGCTAGCAAAAATCCGACAAGAAGCGATCGAAGTGCAAGCGAAAGCAGGTGATCTTGAAGCGTTGGTCATCGCTGAAAATTTACAGCAGATCATGCAACGTCAGCAATTAGTTAATGAAGGAAAAATGATTGCGGCGCAAGCATCCGTGCGCTTATCTCTTTATTATCGTGATAACGAAGGTAACCCTAAACCACCTAATCCTTCGCAAATACCGCAACAAATAACCGTACCTGCGCCGCTCTCTGTCGAGTCAATCACAGGGCTTTATGATCAGATTTATTTTCATCCGACATTACAAAAATTAGGTCGACAATTCCAAATTATGGTATTAGAAAGAAATCTCGCGCAAAATGCTTTATTACCCCATTTAAATGCCTCTGCCTATACCACCAAACAATATGGTACGGGTGGGTATCCCCTTTTGATTCCCCAAGCGGTCCTGGCAGGCGTAACCTTCAAATTCCCTGTCTACCAACGGGTTGCTAAAGGGCGACTGATCAATGCCAACAGCGCGTTAAGGCAAGTGGATGTTGAAAAGAAATTTTTACAGGACCAGTTGAATACGCGCCTTTCAGAATTACTCATTGCTGGCGAAACCTATCATCGTCAAATTAAATTATTATCTAAAGAGTTGCGGCTCGCCACGAAGGTACAATTTGGTGAATCTAGACGCTTCCATGAAGGAGACAGTACGTTATTTTTAGTGAATCAGCGAGAGCAAACCACCGTACAAATTGAGCTAAATGTCATTCGTTCGAAAATTAATCTTCTTAAAAATTACGACTTATTAAGGTATTATGTTTCTACTTCGTTGCCTAATCAATTATAAAAAGCAGGCTGTTGATTAATTTGAAGTTCTTCTGAAAGTTTCAAAAACTTCAACCTCCCTGTTTTCTTCACTTTTAGTATATAATTTAATAACGCGTTCGTGAAAAGGGATAACGCTAGAACGATGAGCCACGCTGATAAAGGTGGTATTCGGTAATTCCTCTTTAATGCGCATGTAGAGATCGGCTTCACTTTCTTCATCGAGAGAGGCTGTAATTTCATCTAAAAATAGCCATTGAGGTTTTGCAAGCAGTGCACGCGCAAAAGCAATACGTTGTTTTTGGCCCCCTGATAGAATCGTAGCCCATGGATGCACCTCTTTTAAGTTCGGTATGAGCTTTTCCATGCCGCCGCCAACGGTTCTTAATACTTTTTTATAAGCCTCATCACTGTATGTAGTAACAGGATGGGGATAAGCTAAGACGGCCTTCAATGAATCGGTTGGAATCGTTGGTGTTTGTGCAAAAAAACAGCACTTAGACTTACTAGGAACGATAACCTCCCCGCTTCCATAAGGCCAAGTCTTAGAGAAAACTTTCAAGAGCGTGCTTTTGCCTAATCCTGAAGCACCGGTAATAAGGGTATTTTCCCCTGCTTTTATTTCTAAATTTAATCCTTTAAAAATTACCTTGGTACTGTTTTCCCCGGTTACAGAAGAAGGTGGCAATTTCGGGGTCGCTAAGGTAAGGTTTTTCACTTGAACCGCATGGATAGTATCGTTTTCTTCCACCGTAATTCCTTTCGGTGTATGATTTTTTTTGAGTGTTAATCCTTGTTGTAAGTCAAAAATCCGGCGCGTCGTTACACTATAGTTAGATAACTTACCATAGGAACTAAAGAGGCTATGCAAGGCTCGGCCTATATGTTCGAAGGCATAAACGATTTGGGTAAGATGTGCTACGTCTGTTAATCCCATTAAAAATAAGGGAATAGCGGCAAGGTATGGAAAAATCATTAATGTATAAGTATATCCGCTATTAAAGGCAGTCAGCTTCTTACCGATACTCCTTTTACTTTTAGAAATGTCTTGAATATTCTCAACGTTTTCTTGGAGAATCCCTCGATAATAACGCTCACCGTTTTCCTGTCCTACACTTTCTGATTGATGCGCCAAAGACGCCATTGTTTCTCGAAAAGCAGCTTTTTTCTGCTTTTTGTCCTGATTGATTCCATCTAGCTTGTGCGTAATTTTATCTGCTACAAAACTACCAAACAGGGTCACTCCAAGTGCAGTCCAAACAAGGTAGCCTGGAATAGTAATCATCATACCAGCGACACTAAATGATAAGGCACCACCGAGTACCCATAAAGTTACGGTAAACGCGCTTAACTTTACAATGCCATCTAAAATACCAAAGGTCATACGTAAGGTTGCTTTCACATAACTAGGAATTTCTTGAAGACGTTGACCGGGTGTCTCCATCTTTTTTTCGCGCATTAAATTTAGGTAGTTCGATCGCTCAACGTCATAATCCGCAATGAAGTTTTTAATATAATTATCTGTCATCCATTTCTGCCAACGAATTTTCAGCGTCTTCATTAAATAACTTTTGAGTGTGTGCAAACACACCGATGCCAAACCGAGTCCGCCAAATAATTTTAAACTAGAAATCAAAAGCGCTACGTTCTCAGCCATCAATGCGGCATAAAATCCCTGAAACCAAAAAATAAACCCAAGGGACAAAACTGAACTTGCTACCACCGTCAATGCTGTGCCAAAAAATAAATACAAAGCTTTTTTGCGATCGGGAGATTCTAAGAAATAATTTTTTGCTAAGTAGATAGCCTGGCGATAAGTGTGATCTTCAGCTGGCATAATGAGAGAAAGATAGATAGGATTGAAACGAATGAAACAAAAGAATAACGAAAACCGCCCTCCTTAACAAGTAAATAGCATCAGTAAGTCATTGTTTGCAGAAAAATTTAGCTAAACCTAATAACCGCTGAGCAAATTATTCACGATGAAAAGCATCACGATAAGTGGGTATGTAGCTATGTATCGTCGCCTCAGGGTCACTGTTGCCCACAGAGCCTAAGCCTTTCAATAATATTTGGAAGTAAATATTATTGTTATACTTCGGTCGAGACAATGACGTTAAGCTTTGAAAAGTGCGTCCTCCCATTAAGCGAGCGCCCCAGCAACAGGTATCGTATTGTACTCCTAAGAAGGAAGCCATCTCATATCCTTTGCTGATATTATAATGGTAAGCGCCTAAACTACTCCAACGGTCATTGAAAGGCCACGCGTAAGAAGCCGTTATTTGATCAAGTGCATTTGCTTGAATTTGATTTTTAGCGGCAGCGTTGATTCTTTTATAATTTAATTCCGTGATATCCCCGTTGGTTAAATAAGCATAGCCAAGGTTAATGATACGATTCACCCCGGGCTGATACCTTAAGTTAACATTTGCATTATTGGTGCGATTTTTAGGCATGTCCCAAACGTAATCACCCGTAAATGACCAGTCAGGGCTTATTCGATACATTCCATGAGTGGCAAGAGGTGAAACACCTGTGTTTTGAGGCAAGTAACCCAACGTTAAGGGACTATCAAAGCATGGCCCTTCACTACTCTGACATAACTGAACGCGTCGATTTGCAAAATAAGCAATTTGGCCAATCGTCAACGACGCTCTTTCAACGCCTGCATCTGACGTTAGCCAACGAGAGGTTAAAGCATAAGTCAATTGGTTAGCATCGCCAATTCGATCAAAGCCAGAAAATCGGTTATTCCGAAACAATTGATTCGTAGTAAAAATCATATAGCCCGAATCATAAACGGGGACTGCTGTCTGATTCACATAAGGCACGTACAAGTAATACAGTCGCGGCTCAAGCGTTTGCATCATGGTATCGCCATTAATCAACGTTGAACGATCGAAATAAAGCCCCCCATCGATGCTAAAACGCGGGATAGTGCGATTTAATTGAGTTGCATTAGAGGGCAGTAATGGCCATCTTGGAAAAATATAAAAATTTAATGGGTTACTATTGTTTAATGAAAAATAGTTATCACTACTTACTTGATAATAGTTTTCCACCAATTCGATACTAGGTGTTAGGTAACCCCATGGCCTACGTGCGGGAAAAGCAAGCACAGGATTTATATGCAATCTTGGCCCTTGTGGAACGTAATAGGTATTGTTATTCCATTTGAAAAGATCGAATTGTCCGAGAAAAGTGAATTGAGAATTCAAAAATAAATTATCGTAATTGCCATAGGCCGTTAACTGCGGTAAATGCTGATAAGGATTTAAAATTGGTGTCGCGTCAATGGGTCGCAATGTTTGATAGCTCTGTAACATACCCCTAAAAAACCAATGAGGTATTCTGTAACTTAAGGTTGCTTCATGTAAAAGTTGCCTTTCTGTAAGCACAGGCAAGCTGCTGCTAAAATCTTGCAAAAAGTAATCATCTGACACTTGTTGGAAATTAATTCCTAGATTTAAGTCGGGTAATAGGGTACGGTTATCTAGCACTTGGACTGACCATCGTGTAGAAGAAACCTTCGACAATTGAGGATAACTCAGCTTGTTATTGTTTAAAAAATTACGAAATGCATAGTCATTTGGCAAAATCTGGCCGTTAAATATCCCTGAAGCGCTGTGCGTTAAGTATCTAAATTGCCCTCCCACCATTACTCCTCTTTTAGTATACAAATGAGGAATAAGCGTAGCATCATAATTCGGAGCTAAGTTTAGATAATAAGGTTGCGCGTATTCGAAGCCCCCAATGTTTGAGGTACCAAAAATAGGCATTAAAAACCCTGTCTTGCGCTTTTTAGAGGTTGGAAACGTTAAATAAGGTGCATACAGAACAGGTAAGTCATAAATTCTTAATCGTGCGTTTCGAGCAACGCCGCTACCTTGCTCGTGATCGAGTGTGATCTCTTCGGCTTCAATTTGCCAAGCTTTATCCGTGGGTGCACAGGTGCTGTACGTCGCATTTTGTAATTGATAGTCTTGATTAGCAAAGCGTTCTACTTTACTCGCACGTCCCCAGGCCCCTACGCGTGCACCATGACGCTCCATCTCAAATCGATAAAGAACTTCTTCAATTGTACCCGCGCGAGTATCTGGATTTATCATTGCACGTTTCGCAATCATTAATCGCCCGGGCTCTAGATAACGCACACCGTCAACAAATTCGATCTTTGTAATTTTTTTAGTTTTCGGATCTCGGTAAATGTAGGCCGTTTCTGCATTAATAATCCGCTCTTTTTGCTGAACTTCAACATCACCTTCAAGTCGAGAAGTGCCTTCTTCTTGCAGATAAAGTTTTTTAACCATAACGCGAATATCGTCAGGATCACCTGACGTAAACGGCTTAACAACAAGCGGACGATAAGCACTGAGGCAAGTTGGCTCTGATAAAGGAGCGGGCCCACCAGGTCTTGACAGTAACATTGTCGGTGCATCACACTCTGCCGGTCCTAACTCATGACTGTTTGCAACGTTACCCCAGGTAGGAGCACATAACTGCCACCCTAAACATTGGGCATATCGAAAACGAATAGCATCTGTTAAATCAACGTTGTGTGACGCTATGCAAGCTTTAACGGGTTCTGCTAATAACCTTTCCGCTGCATAGCAAGATTGCATCATACACAACCCCAGGAGAGTGATGCTTAACCATCCCCGGCGCAGATAACCGATCATAAGGTGATAAATAAAAGCCTTTTTTGAATTATCGTTATTTTTTTTGCTCTTGTTTTTTATGATTTGCCATTATTTTTCAGACGATTGCAGTTATTATAATTGATTTTATTCAGGCGACGGTACTGATTCCGCATTCTCCGCCGCATTCGAAGGACCAGGCTTTCTGATTTCAGTATTTGTTATTTCAGGTGCGCTTGCTGGTTCTGGTCTTTGAGCGCTTTCAGCAGGCAGGGCATTGGTTGTCAACGTAACCGACACCCCTCGGTCCTTTAAAAAAGCTTGCAACCCCTTATTTGAGTCATTCAATAACCTTTGAAATTCATCGTAGGGAACATCGATAACTCGCCCATGACTATCTAATAAAGCCTTATGGTCTTTTGCTTTTGGGTCTGCTCGATAAATTCCCGAGCCCTTTTGGATAATTCCATGCGTCCGAAACCACCCCTCATCGATCACCGTTTTGATATCCTTGGAAAGCGCTTCCGGCAGACGTCTATCATCTTCGGCAAAGTATTGCATATCAAAGCGCGTGCCTTTTTGAGAAGCATCTATCATGTAATTGATAAGGATTGGTTCACCTGCACGGCGGATTTCCTCAGCCGCTTTACCCAATTTCGATTCGATTTCTGCAGGTAATGTGGAAGTTTTTCTTATAAGCTGCGTATCCCAACTATCAATTTCATTGAGACGCTCTGCTTGCCTAACCGTTTGACTCATATAATCTTTTACTTCACTAACAATCTCTCCATCAATTGAAGCACGGTTTTCATACACGCGATCCCATAAATACTGCACACCCTCAGGGGTGGAGATGGTTTTTTTCATATCATTCAGCAAGCGAAATGCTTCCGGGGAAGCCGTTACCAAGTTCTGGTTAGACATCATTACTCACAAGAGTGGTTTTTAGATATTATTATAGCAAATTTATCTTCATGACCATAAATTTGCCGCTTTAATCGAGCGGCTTGGGCATAGAATCGATCACAGACGAATAATGCTGCTGCTTCATCGAATCAAAGGTAAATTCATCCACTTGTATAGCATCCCAACGGGCTCCCTCGACCTCAATGATGGCATCCATTTCGGCTTGGGTAATCTGCCCTTGATCTCGCTTTAGTATCAATTGGTCTTTTAAAGCATTCCAATGAATACGTCTAAGATCACGAATTTTCTTATATAAATCTTGATTTTTCCATAATAATTGGAAAGCATTTTCCATTTGATCGAGAGGCTCTTTGACATTGCCACTGAAATAAACGAAGGGCTTGATGTAATCGCGATATTGATTGTTTGTCATCATAAGGTCAGCCAGCTGGTTATCCCCCTTATCATTCGGCAACATCATGGTTTGACCAAATGGAAAGAGAAGAAAGCGCACGCAAGCACCTAAAAGACGAGACGGAAAATTGTGGCAAAGCGCAATCATTGCTTTTTGGGCATGGTGAAAGCAATAAGCGACAGCCCATTGCGCATGGACTCCAGCATCCTTGTTATTTGCTTGCGATTGATAATGTTTCAATGCGGCCATTGCCATATAAAGGTACGATAACCCATCGGCTAACCTTGCTGATAGACGTTCGCGACGTTTTAAGCTTCCTCCTAAATAGATGAGTGCAAAATCGGCAAGCCAAGCATAGGCATAACTTAAGCGAGTAAAACGTTGATATTCACGTCCTAGTGCTTTTTGCGGCGCACGTATAAACCACCCTCCTGTCCATGCAGAAACCACCGCTTTCGCAAAATTACGCATGAAATAATCAATGTGCTGCCAAATCAATTTTCGAAATGCAGGCTTCTCTTGTTTAGATACCGCATAAAATTCATCTCTTAAAAAGGGATGGCAGGCCATGGCGCCTTGACCAAAAATCAATAAATTCCTGGTCATGATATTTGCCCCTTCTACCGTAATAGAAATAGGCACCGCTAAGTATGCATTGGATAAATAATTACGAGGACCAGAAACAACCGTTCGTCCTGCATGCACATCCATCGCGTTATTAATAACAGAACGACCTATTTCTGTATTGAAATATTTAGTAATACCTGAAGCGACAGAAGGTTTTTTATGGTCATTAACAGCGGCTAGGGTAAGTAACCGTGTGGCATTTGCTAAATAAGCTAACCCTGCAATTTCTGCCAGTTTTTCTTTTACACCCTCAAAGGCACCAATTTCTACATTAAATTGCGCACGAATTTTCGCAAAAGCACCGGTTGTTAAATATCCCATTAAAGAAGACATGGCGCCTAAAGCAGGTAATGAGATCGAACGACCAATCGATAAACATTCAACGAGCATATGCCAGCCCTGACCCGCGTTTTTCTGCCCGCCAATGATAGCGCTGATAGGTACAAAAATATTTTGTCCGCGAATGGTTCCGTTCATAAAAGGCTGCATGGCTGGCAGATGTCGGTTACCAATTTCTAAATTTTCAGTATCCCTAGCAATTAATAGACAGGTAATACCTTCTTCGCCTTCTCCCTTTAACAAGCCCTCTGGGTCTTTAAGATTGACCGCAAGGCCAATTAATGTCGCAACAGGTGCAAGCGTTATCCAACGTTTATTTAAAGAAATTTGCAATCCCAATACATTTTCACCGTTAACCATCTTTTGCATCACCACGGCTTCTGATTGGATAGAGGTTGCATCGCTGCCGGCACCGGGTTCAGTCAGTGCAAAACAAGGGATATCAAGACCTCGTGCTAGATTCGGTAAATACTTTGCCTTTTGTTCATCGGTTCCATAAAAATTCAATAGCTCGCCTGGACCTAATGAATTAGGGACCATTACTGTCACCGCTGCCACCCCAGAGCGACTCGCAATTTTCATCACGATGTCGGAATGAGCACGCGCTGAAAACCCTTTTCCACCGTATTCTTTAGGAATGACGAGGCCTAAAAAGCCTTTAGCTTTGATAAATTCCCAGACGTTCTGAGGTAAATCACCCGATTGGCTGATCTCCCACTCATTCAACATCCCACATAACTCTTCCGTTTCATTAGCAAGGAATGCTTTTTCTTCTGCACTTAGTTCAGCAGAAACTTTATTTAAGCCATCCCAATTAGGCTCACCTCTAAAAATACCCTCTTCAAACCAGGTGTCGCCAACGTTAAGAGCGACCTCTTCCGTGCGGGAAAGTTTTGGCAGTGTTTTACCAATCGCAGAAAATAGAAAGTCGCTGACAATTATTCTTAACTGTTCGAGGTTAAGCAGAGCAATCACTCCACCAATAAGGCAGAAAAGCAACAGTGCGGGTAACCAATGCATGCCTACAATAAAGGTTGCAATGATCCAATAAATCACACTGCCAACCTCCCATACAAGCGCACCCATGCTGCGATACAAGACAACCAGTGTAAATACCAAATAAAGCAAAAATAAAAACGTCCCCATGTTAATCCCTTTCGTTGCTTTGCGCGATTTATTATAATTATGCTGCGAAAATCAAATTATACGCTTCATACATACAGACTCAAGACTTTGCTCAATGATTTCAAACTGGAAATCCCGTTAGTATCGAGCACTTAAAGTCTCGCACCTTTCGTATATACGCTGCACGAAGAGGTTACCATGGATCACCCACGTTTTTATTTGGCCAGTGAAAATATTGGTCGTTACCTTAGCCGATGGGATTTGTTGTTACTTGTCCTGATTTTTTGCGTCATTTTTTTTCTGGGCTGGACTGGGAAACAAATGGCCACACCTTATCATTTAGGTGAGCCAATCCATATTTCTTTAGCGATTGCAAAGCTACCGATCTATTCAGCACACACTGTATTACGTTTATTCGTTGCGCTTGGGTTTTCGCTCCTATTTTCACTTATCATCGGGACGCTTGCTGCAAAATCCACGCGTGCAGAACAAGTAATTATTCCTCTTATTGATATTTTACAGTCAATTCCAGTCCTAAGTTTTTTATCTATTACGATTACTGGATTCATTCATTTATTTCCAAATAGCATTTTAGGTCCAGAATGTGCCGCTATCTTCGTTATTTTTACAGCACAAGTTTGGAATATTACCTTTGGCTTTTACCAAGCATTGAAAACCTTACCTCATGATCTTAAAGAAGCCGCTGCTATGTTTCAGCTTTCTCCTTGGCAATGCTTCTGGAAAGTTGAAGTCCCCTTCTCAATGGCAAGCGTACTATGGAATGTCATGATGTCTATGTCGGCCAGCTGGTTTTTTGTCGTCCTTTCTGAAACCATCATTGTAGCTCACCAAGAGATCCGTTTACCTGGGATCGGCTCTTACATCGCTTTGGCCATTGAACAACACAACCTTCAGGCTGTGGGTTACGCTATCTTAACGATGATAGTTGTGATCTTTCTTTACGACCAAATTTTATTCAGGCCGCTCATTGCATGGTCTGAGAAATTTAAAACGGAGCTTTCTCCCAATGAAGAATCCTACGAATCATGGCTAATCGATTTAATACGTAGAAGTCATTTATCCCGTCATATGGGGTATGGTATGGCACTTTTAAAAGATCAGTTTCTAAATATTTCCTGGTTCCCCCGAAAATCACGTTCTTTTCTGAAAGAACCCTCCCACGCAAAAAAGAGCCAAGACTGGCTGTGGAACGCCTTTCTTTTCACCGTTATTCTCTTTTCCAGTGGCATATTGCTCCATTTTATTCTGACACAGCTGCCCTTTTATGAAATGTTACACGCGCTGTTGCTAGGAGCAGCAACGGGCACGCGCGTGTTAGTGCTTATTCTATTAAGCTCTTTATTATGGATTCCTATTGGTGTTTGGATTGGGCTGCAACCGCGCCTTGCTCAAAAAATCCAGCCCATTATTCAGTTCTTCGCTGCCTTTCCTGCCAATTTATTTTACCCCTTATTCGTTATTGCCATCGTCCGTTTTCATTTAAATGTAGAAATTTGGGTAACCCCTTTGATGATTTTAGGAACCCAATGGTACATTCTCTTTAACGTCATCGCCGGTGCCTCCAACATACCACGCGATCTCTACTTAGCAGCAAGTAACTTTGGTGTCGGTGGATGGCTGTGGTGGAAAAGATTGGCTCTGCCAGGTATTTTTCCTTTTTATATCACCGGTGCCATTACAGCTGCCGGCGGCGCATGGAATGCAAGTATCGTTGCTGAATGGGTTAGTTGGGGGGAAACGAAGCTTCAGGCCACAGGCTTAGGTGCCTATATACAAGAGGCAACCCTTGCAGGCGATTTTCCTAAAATAGCCTTAGGTACAGCTGTTATGTGCCTGTATGTTTTACTTTTTAATCACCTTATTTGGCGACCACTTTATCGACTTGCTGAAGCACGATTCCATTATCATTAAAATAATATAGGCACAGGCTTTTCAAAACGCGCTTAAAAGCGCATGAAGGCCCTATAAAGTGTCAAAGAATCAAATGACTTAAATATTCTGTGATTCCCCCATGGGCAATTCAAAACCTACTAATGTGGTGATCTAGCGAATTGATTCACCGCAATTCACCCTAAACTATTTCTTCTCTTATTTAAAAAATACATACGTATTGTTAAAAAATTGATAAATTTGATTTTTAAATGATAATAATCTAAGATAATAACTTTATTATTAAAAAATAGACATTATGAGCAGATTTATTAAGTTTGGCGACGAGTTTTTTATTCATAGAGCTAAAACAGTTGTTTCCGGTACAGAAGAATCATTAAAAAAAATTTTTGATAATCATATTTTGATTTTATTATTGATTGCTATCAGTGACAGCAAATACCGTGACCTAATATTTGGTCAGCCATATAACTCAATGCTCGAATTTCAGGAGACTTTAGACCGACAATGGGACAGGATTATTGATCAAAACATCTCCATTGACCTTAGAGATTTAATGGACGAACAAACACTCCTTGCACTCGAGTATGAAACGCCCATTATTCCTCTGAACACCATTTTAAATAAAGCAATATTCACCAGCTTTATGAAACTTATCTCGACAGTTGATGATCGTCAAATATTCTCTAATATCTTTAACAATGAAATGATTAAAGAGCTGCAAGAGGCTTTTATAAAGAAAGAGATTACTCACTTTCCATTAACGAAACTTTCCAAAGTAGACACGAGTTCTTTTTCCGAGGAGCAGAAAGCGGCGCATGATGAGCGTGAAAAGGCCGCTCAACAAGCACTTTATCTGGAACAAGCGCAGAAATTTTTAACCTGTAAAGTTGAATTTATCGTACTATTGCTCGACCTTTATTTAAAAACTGATCTTGATAATTTTAAATTCGCTCTTCTTCGACAAATACCTCACATTCATTATCCCGAACAGCCCAATGATTTGAAGCAAACTCAGATTGAATCATTATTTGGCTCGATAAAACAAGAACTTGAATACAAATATTTAAAACTTACTGACCCAAAAAATATCGAATCGCTCGACAAAAATTTGGCTCAATCTCTGAGCACAAACATGTGTCTTAATGGCGCCGTCAGTAATTTTTTTGGGTTAATACGCTTGTTTGAAGGCAATGCATCTATTCAAAGTATTAAGACCGAAATTATTAAATACCTTACGAATGAATTCCTTAAAACAAAACAGATACTATCCCCCAATGACACAGGTTTAGAAATTCATGCAGTAAATTGGCTGGCACAGCAAGTCATTGATAAATTTGGGCTCGATCCCTACGAGTTCAGGGATAAAGATTATATAAATTCATTGCCGAATACATTTGAAGGCTTATTCAATGAATATAAAGTCTGGATAGCAAAAAAAGTTCACGTGGGCCTTGTAATGGATAAATATTTAGAAGGTGAATATTTTCCAAAAGACACCTATTCCTTTCAGGAACTCAAAGAATATTATGCAGATAACTGGGATTTGAATGATGAGCCAGTGCAACCTTATCTCCGTGTATTTGAGTATGATCCGGTTACTTATGATCTGCGAAAAAGAGAAAATTTTAACGACTTATTACCCTTTCATATGGTTGAAATTTTATCACTGCTTAAGCGACCTCTTGTTGAAAATATTCAATTTAATGTAGGAGAGCTTGAATTATTTGATGGAGGTAATTCTTATTTAAAGGTAGTCTCTAACCCAGATGGGCACCCTGCAAAATTTTTTGCAGATTTTAAAAAAGATGATCTCAATTATCTGCTGGAGTACGATAAAGCACAGAACATTCCACTGGATAACCATTTCTACGATAAAGCGATGCGTTCGCTTTCAATCGCAGATTTATTCTCGTTTTTGAATGATTATATTGCAAACGTCAACAACGAAAAAAACACCTGCCCTCAAGAGATCATTAAGCTTGCTAGTGGCGTTCTGTTGAACCGGCCTTTTCCCCGAGAAATGTTAAACGAATTCCATATCGCTTTTTCAAAAATGGAGGCAACTTTTCAAAAGCCATGGCTTCGATATTGTATAGAGCATAACTTAGAAATCTACCTTGCGGATTTAATTGAAGTTGAAGGTCTTCGTTTACATGGTTTTCATCTTTGCTGTGAATTTGGTCATTTATCTTACCTGCAACGTCTGCATCAGCGAAATTACCTCAATGGTTTAGATCTTGATAAAGACATACCTGATTTAAAAGAGCGGCCATTAAACGTAGCAATAGCAAAGGGTCATGATAAATTGGTTGAGTTCTTAATTACTCCCACCAAGAATGGAATCAATGCCCTTGAAGCTCAGAGGGATCTCGTGAGCAAACAGAACGATTCGGCAGAAATTGAAATTGAACATAACGAAGGTCTAGGGCTTACACCAAATGTTCCTAGTAAGTATATTTGGTCTAATAACATTTCTCCCATTCAAGTCGCCATCATGTTTAATAGACGCGCAATCTGGCAGATGCTACTTCAGCATCCTGATTTCAATTTAAATCCTGACATTTGCAATGCGGATGATCTGCATGCTTTTGCATGTGGTCATCTCAAATTTGAACTTGCTTGGGAAATAGCTGAAATGACACATGCAAATTATGATGCCAAGGATAATGACGATGACGATGACGATGACAATGATGATAGCCCCATCAACTATTTAGGAGCTTTTAATGGCAGGTCTGTTCTTGATATTTTAATTGAAAATAATCAATTGAATTATATCATTAGCTTAATTTTGCTAGAAAGGATCAGTGTTGATGTTTGCGCACTGGATAAGAGCGAAAATGAGGACGAACCTGAAGAGGATACTCATGGCGACTTGGGAACGCTTCTTTATATGGCTATTTTAGATAACAAAATTGCTATTGCTTTGGCTTTATTAAGATTAGGTGCCTGCCCTAATTGGACCCATCCTGTTACTGGCGATTCAGTATTGATAAAGGCGTTAAAAACAAATGATCTAAATCTCCTTAATGCAATTTTAGCACCGGCAGCGTATGAGGGCTGGGGAACAACTGATAATATCTTAGAGCAATGTGCAAGACATACAAACTCAACATACACCTTGCGCAATAAAACACTCAACGAAAAAACATTTAAAGATACCTTATATTACGCATTAAGAGAACATCAAAGCCATCTTCTATCCATAATACATAAACATGCACCCGATGTATTTGACAATTTCAAGGTTAACCCGTTGTTTTACGCTATCTTGCATGCGAAAGAGGATCGAGTAGATGGTCTTGAAACCTTCTTTAAACTTTGCTCGGACTATCAGAAACAAGGCATGGCTAAAATTTCGGTGGGCGAACTAATCGACATGATACCTAAGAAAAAGAAAGGGGTAGAGGAAAATGAACAATCTAAGCTTTTTGAGCGTTATAAAACATCTTTAGAGAACTTTAAAAAGATCAAGAAAGCCGAGCTGCAAAAATCTAAAAGAGGCAGCACTGTGACCATTACCGCAGAAGAATTCGCTGGTCTGGTTGAAAAGCCCCTCACTCAAGCTATGTTAAAGATTACAATCCCTGTGGCAGCTAAAGAGCCAAGTATGCTTGATATCCAAGCACCGACTGGTAAAGACAGCAATAAAAATAAGCATCGATGGTTCAGTGAACGCGATGTCACTCAATTATCAAATCAACGTTCAGATAACAGCTCGGATTACGATCCCGATGGCGATGATTTAGATACCATTGATAAATTTTTCAAACGAAGTGGCGCTTAATCTCCACGGTTCAATGAGCAGATTTCTGCTCATTGGCTCTAAAAATTATTTATAGCAGGCATAATTAATGAAAAATAATCAACCAGGGTGCATGGTGCCTGGATCTTCTAGGCTCAGCATCCCTGTGTTAAAGTTGTATGCAAATAACTCAGCATATCGTCCCCAATCAATCATTGTATGCAGCACCCTATCGGCTTCTTGTTCACTTAAATAATCTTCAAGCTTACTTAAAAAACGTTCTTCAGAAACACGATGTCCATCTTTCTCGTCCAACACACGACAAATATAACGTGCCAGTGGCACTTTATCTAAAAGCCGTTGCGCAAATAAATGTTTTTTCTCTTGAAGGTTTGCCGCAGAAAATTGATTACCAAGCTCACTTAATTGAATGTCCCCGTCGGATACTTTCGCAAACCCGAACATTTCTAACATCTCTAGCAAGGGGAATAAATCATCAACGTTCATCATCAATTCATCGGCTAATTCGGGAAGATCAACACGTTCTTCAAACATTTTAACGGTATCAATTAAACCCGAAAGTTCTGAAGGATCAACGTCCGGAAGACGATAACCTAAATTAATAGGACGTGCTTGGGTGCGTTTGGTTTTTTCGGCAGGACCTGTGGTCATTAAGGTGTAGATCCTATCGACAAGATCTCGAAACTCGACCGAATCGGCATCCCTTTGTCGCGGCATAGAAACTTGTAGTTCGGCCCGAATGCTTCCTGGGTCACTGCCAAAAATAACAATACGATCAGCCAGCATTGCCGCTTCTTCAATGCTATGCGTTACCAAAAGTATGCCATTAATATTTGTTTTTTTGTCCCACCATAAGTCTAATAAGTCAGACTTTAAATTTTCAGCGGTTAATACATCCAGTGCCGAAAAGGGTTCATCCATTAACAAAACATCAGGGTTAATCACCAGCGCCCGCGCAAAGCCTACACGTTGTCTCATTCCGCCCGACAATTCTTTCGGGAAAGCTGACTCAAAACCATCCAGTCCAATCGTATCAATAGCGTTAATGGCTCGTCGTCGGCGTTCTTCACGGGGTACACCCTGGGCTTCTAACCCTAGTTCAACGTTTTCTAAAACCGTCAACCAAGGCATCAACGCAAATGATTGAAAAATCATGGCAACGCCAGGTATCGGACCCACCACCGGTGTGTTTCGGTAAGTGACAGTGCCTGAAGAAGGAGGAATCAGACCGGCCATGATTCGTAACAAGGTCGACTTCCCAGATCCTGATTTCCCTAAGATGGCAACGATCTCTCCTTCCTTCAGATGAAAGTCGATATCCTCTAAAACCAACAGCGTTTGCTCTGGTGTGCGTTTGAAAGATTTATAACAATTTTTAACGGTAAGAATCTCGTTTTTCATCAGGCAGCCTTAACGTTACACCAAACCATAAAAAGCCATTAAGTATCATGCACAGACTTTTTCGTCAACGTTTGAATAATTGCTGAGAAGTCTAAATGGCCTAATCCGTGACCACAAAAAGCCTCATATAGATCAGTTGCTTGAGCTGCCAAAGGGGTTTCTACACTTGCAAACCCTGCCGCTTTTTGACTTAAACGTAGATCTTTTAGCATCATCTTCGAAGCAAACCCCGGTTGGTATTGATGATTTGCAGGTGCATTGGATATCAATCCTTGGACCGGTGGATAATGACTCATGGCCCAACATTGGCCTGAGGAGCTATTTACCACCTCAAATAGTTTTTCAGCGCTCAAACCTAAAGCTTCTGCTAAAAGAAAAGCTTCTGAAATTGCCACCATTGAAACTCCTAAGATCATATTGTTACAAATCTTAGCGGCTTGACCGCTTCCAGGGCCTCCGGTCCGAATCTGTTTTTTTCCCATCGCCGCTAAAATCGGCTCAGCACGGTTGCATGCTTCTTCTAAACCTCCGATCATAAATGTCAAACTGGCCTCAATAGCACCCGTAACTCCCCCAGATACAGGTGCATCGACCGAAGCAAGCTTATGACGATTGGCTGCTTCATGTAACCTGCGGGATGTTTCGACATCGATAGTTGAAGAGTCGATATATAAGCTGCCAGGGGCAGCGTGCGCAAAAACACCTGCGCTCCCTAGACAAACCTCAGCAACTTGAGGGCCCGTTTGCAACATCGTAATAATAATCGATTGATTTTCAACGGCTTCCGCTATGTTTAGCGCCGGTTTTCCGCCTAATGCACTAAACCTTTCCAAAACATCTGTTTGGATATCAAAAGCGCTAAGGGAGTGCCCTGCTTTCATCAGGTTCACTGCCATGGGAAACCCCATATGCCCTAATCCAATAAAACCGATGCTTGCCATCTGCTCTCCTTAGCCTGATTGCCAATCAATAGTATATCTTTTTGAAGTTAAACATTTTTAAATTTTCTTTTTTCTTACCAGGGGTTTTCTGAAATTGATTACTGAGCGTTGTTCCCAAGGAAAGGAGATTTATTGGTTAACAGGCATTGTAAAATGGCTTTCTGAAAGCGGTGTCGATGGCCAACGACTGGTCACTGTTTTGCGACGAGTATAAAAATGCATACTTTCAACACCATGCATATTGGTATCACCAAAGGAGGATTGTTTCCATCCACCAAAAGGATGACTTACCAATGGAACTGGGATAGGCACATTAATACCTACCATACCCGCTTGCACACGATGGCTATACTCTCGTGCTGCATGACCGTCTTTGGTAAAAATGGTGGCACCATTACCGTAAGGATGGCGATTGACAAGCGCAAGCGCTTCTTCAAAGTTATCCATGTTCAACGTCACTAAAACTGGCCCAAAAATCTCTTGTTGATAAATCGACATATTTTCGTCCACTTGATCAAAGAGAGAAGGTCCTAGAAAATAACCTTCTGGATGTTGAGGATGACTATAGTGGCGCCCATCAATTAATAAACGAGCACCTTCTGTAACACCTCTATCAATCGCCGCGATGATTCGTTGCCGATGCGTTTGACTGACCACTGGCCCCATATCATTTTCTTCGATTTCACCAGGTCCCACACGAATAGCCCGAATTAAAGGCGTAAGCTCTTCTAAGAAATGTTCAGCTGTCTCTCTACCAACGGTCACCACTGCAGAAATGGCCATGCATCGTTCGCCAGCGGATCCGAAGGCCGCACCCACCACCGCTTTTGCTGTGTAGGCTAAATCAGCATCTGGCATAATAACCGCATGATTTTTAGCGCCACCAAAGGTACACGCTCTTTTCCCAAGTGCGGTAGCGGTTGTGTAAATTTCTTTAGCAACAGCCGTTGAAGCCACGGCTGTAACGGCTGCAACGTCTGGATGCTGTATCAGCTGTTCTACTGTTGTTTTATCACCTTGAAGTAAATTGGCAACACCTGCGGGCAAACCTGCTTCGCCTAAAAGTTCAAATAGTCTCACCGTCGCGGAAGGATCTTGTTCCGAAGGCTTCAGGATAAAGGTATTCCCACATGCAATTGCGGGGATCAACATCCAAATAGGAACCATCACTGGGAAATTGAAGGGAGAAATCCCTAAACAAACACCCAGCGGCTGTCTCAACGTATAACAGTCCATTTGATTTGAAACATCTGCTGAAAAACTTCCTTGCAATTGCTTTGACAAACCGCAATACAGCTCAACCAGCTCAATTGCTCTCATCACAGAACCTTGGGCATCCGCAAGCGTTTTCCCATGTTCTTTAGTTACGAGACAAGCTAGATCACGTTGATATCTTTCAAGTAATTCACGAAAACGAAAAAGAATTTGACCGCGTTTTGTCGGTGTCGTTACAGCCCATGCTGGCCAGGCGTCTTTTGCAATAGATACGGCTTTTTCAACAAGCGCTGTGTCGGCGAAATAAACTTGTCCAAGCGACTCACCCAAAGCAGGATTCCAAATAGGATTTACACGTGGGGTGGTTACCACTTGTGTTCGGCCTGCCAAATAATGGGGTGCTGTATAATGCATATTCAATCCTTTGAACGTTAACAGAAACTAAGCAAGCCGTGTTGCAAATGTGCTTACAAGCACCTGATAATACCGTTTTCCACGACCTACTTGCGTACTTAAAGTTTCTACAACTTCAATGCTGCTGTGATCGCCTGCTTTTTGCAACGCATTTTGAATTGCCTCTGTGATGCCGGAGCAAGAAAATCCCGTATATTCTCCTGTTTTTATTTTCATCCTTATCCCTCTAAGATCCATACGATCAGTAATTTAGTATATCATAACCCTTCACCCTTGAGTAAAATCCAAGTGACTGTGTATACTTGATAAACCTTTTGGACAGGGTTTAGAGGCTTCAACATGGGAAGTTTAACACGGCTGCGTCTGCCAGCAGAGTTTGCACTAACAGAACAATTAGAAGCACGTTTGGAAGCAGCCCTTGGCAAATTTGAAGCCGAGTATTATTCACCCAAAGTGGATCTACTGCGGAGCTACCAACGACGCATCGACATTATTGAACAAGCCATGTGCTTTATTGCAGAAAGCACGCCGCTTGCGCTTACCTCTTCCAGCCTTAGGCGATATTTAGATTGGGCAAAGTCGAACTGCTCTTTCCCCACGCATCCAAAAGCCTCAATTGACGAATATCAAGACGCGTTAATTCAATATACGGCGCTTGTCACAAATATTTTATGCGATTTTTACCCGTGGCAATTTGCGCACCAAGATCCACCTATCGCTTTACACCCCGATGAATGCTCTTTGCATAAAAAAAACACTGCGCTGCAAATATTGAACAAAGCGGAACAATATATATTATTGCTAGAAAACAGGCCAAATCTAGCAACGCTTGTACCCCTTCATCCCAATCCCTCCATGGAATTTGCTTTATTACATGAAAAACCATTGGCCCCGTATTCAAAAGAAACCTTAGAGGATTTTTTAAATATTAAGAAATACTCAATCCAGCAAACTCGCTCGAATTTACCGGATTGGTTTCAAATGCTCTCCCCGGCACTGCGAAGATATCTGCATCACCCTTTGATCGAAGAATATACACCGGATGAATTAAAGATTGAGCTTAACCAATTCGAAATTCATTGGTTGCGGATTAAAGCCGAACCCAACGCCGCAGAGCAGTTAAGTTACATAAACCGCCCGGACCCACCGGAATGGTTCCTGGCGCTTTCACCTCAACATCAACTATTACTACGCATTTTATACGATTTTACCCCATGCACCCTAAAAAACATCAATGCACAGCTAAACGAATCTTCTTTAAAGTTAAATGAAGTAAAACAGCGTCTCGCTCAAAAAGGTTCGTTTCAACGCGATCAATTTTTAATTGAAGTGAAAGCAATTAAACACCTACCTTACTGGTTTGTTGCTTTACCTGGCTACGAACAAACCTTTTTGACCGCTGTCTTAAACCGTACAGATTCTTTACAGTCCTTTCTAAGCTCAGTTCCCAGTCGTTTACGGAGTATACCTGCGCTCGCTAATGGAGGCCATCATCAACTGTTCCTTTCCAACAGTGATGATGAACTTAAGGCATTTCCAGTCCGCTACCGTTCAAGCCATATGGCTTCTCGAGATGTTAAAAAAGATGCTTTTCTTTGTGCACTTCATCCCGCGAGGAACCTTGAAACCTTCTTAAATGCTTGGCTATCGGATCACCGCTCATCAACGGCAGAAACCACTGAATCGATCACTTTAATTCAAACGCTTATCAGCCCACTTGCTCCACTGGGTCATCATTATTTGCCTGATCCTATGCTTGATCGAGAACTCAAAACGATTGTTCACAATCTGAATAAAGAACAAGGGGGTAAGATTTTTTTCATTAATCATCCGCTCAATCTTGCCCGACATGCCAATTACACCAAACCTAACGATCCGTCATGTCAACGCTTACTCACTTTCGGTAAGCTGCTCTTACTAGTCAAAGACATTAAGATTAAGCCGCAGAATATCCATTGGGATCTCGATCTCATCGAAAAACTTGTCTTTGAAACCTTTAATTCATTAGAGGGGCAAAATCAATCGGAGCAATATCAAACAGATCAAAATGATTCGTTGTTACGTACTAACGAAACAGACAACAAAGAAACCATTAATGAATTAATAATACAAGATCCCGATCAAGCGCAAATGAAATTTAAAGCAACCCTTAAAAAACTTTTAACAGCTAAATATTATTCATTAAAAATTCCAGATAGCTGGAAGTCCTTACTTGCTAAGCAACTCTTTCTCAAAAAACAAAGTCAGGAACAAGGGAATGATGAGGCTTATAATCAACGCCAAAAGGATTTAGCGATTTTATTGGACGAATATAACGATGTGCTCAGTCTTTCATACGGCGGCTCGATCTTTTATGATGCACATGGTCGTGAGTTGTTTTTAAGCTCCTTGGAACATCTCATTATTACTCACTTAGGTGGTTCCAGTTACGGTTCTTGCGTTAGTGGCAAAGATCGTAAAGGTCTTGAAACTTTGCATACAGATGCAATGCTCATTTACCGTGAAAAGTATGGACTTTGGCCACGTTTTTCAGATGCCAATGAGCAACGTAATAATTTTGTCAACCTTGTTTCGCTCTTATACGTTTCCCGACATGCTCATGAACATGCTGGGCAAAATGTACCTGGTGCTGATGGAATTAAAACTCCCGATAACTATTGGCCTGCGGATATTGCGAATACTATTCGTACGATGGCTGGTTCAGATATATTAAGTATCGATGATCGGCTTGCTTCTAATAATGAACTTGGACATCTGGAAAAAAAACTCATTGGCTATCCGACAGACCTTCTTGATCGCATTAAACCAAACTTTTGTAAGTATTTTGATTCAGCACAGCAATTATCTGAAAAGAATCTGGTGCTACTCATTGATACTCTTCGCATACTAAGTGGAGAAAAGAATTATTGGACTAAACCAAGTAGTGGCTTCTTTCTTTTCGCTTCTTTCCAAAACTCAGTACCTACTGGCATTCAGAATATTCAAAAAATTCTTCAAAACCCAGGTAACGATTATCTCAGTTTGGTCTATAAACTTGCTTCCATTTATTTAGAAGTTAAACAGAGACTCACCTTTTGCAATTTACGCGCATCAAAAACCCAAGACTTTTATTCGGCAATAGCACGATTATTTATGACAAACGATCCTGAAAAAGAAAGCGCATTGACTTTAACTCGATTGCAGATCATGAAAGAAATGGCTTTTCAAGCCAACCTTGAACATCAAAACACAACAACAGCTTCTTATTGTTGAATGACCGATCCAAAAGAATCACTGATTAAAAAACAATTAACCATTGAAAGCTAGCATGATTGAAGGTTATTCGCTTTTTTGCGAGAATAAAAATGATCGTTCTAAAACGGTATTCGCTAAACTTTAAAAGGATTTTCGCGAGCAAGCCTACTGGGTAAGTCTTTTCAAAAGGAGATTGAGACCATGAGTTATTTGTTGAGCAAGAAAGTTATTATTAATGCATTAACCCCTTTACTCTTGTCGGCAGTTTGCGCATCAGCATTTGCATCTCCCGACGGTGCACACCGGAAAATGTATCCTCTTTACCGAATTAAACCAAATACGCCTTCATATGCACCCAGTGGCTATTCTCCAGTACAAATCCGCAAAGCCTATGGTTTCACAAAATTAAAAGCGCAAGGCGAAGGTCAAGTCATTGCTATTATTGATGCATTTGACAATCCAAATGCCGAATCAGACTTGAACGTTTTTAGCAGCACCTTTGGGTTACCTTCTTGCACGACTGCAAACGGTTGTTTTGAGAAAGTATATGCAAGTGGCACTAAACCCTCACCAAGCAAAGGATGGGGAACAGAAATCGCCCTCGATATTCAATGGGCCCATGCAACTGCCCCTAAAGCGAAAATCATGCTTGTCGAAGCGGCTAATAGCTATACTGACTCACTCAACACTGCTATCAAAGTTGCAATTGAAAAAGGGGCAACGGTAGTATCCATGAGTTATGGTGGCAGTGAATTTTCTTCCGAATCTGTCTACGATAAAATGTATCAAGTCAGTGGCGTGGAATTTGTTGCTTCCGCTGGAGATGGTGGCACCGGCGTCATTTGCCCTGCATGCTCGCCTTATGTGTTAGCTGTTGGCGGAACCTCTCTAAAGGTCGATACATCGGGTAATTATCTCAGTGAAAGCGCATGGGCTGGTAGTGGTGGTGGTTTAAGTGCTTATCAACCCCAGCCCGCTTATCAAAAAGGTTTCCCTATCCCAGAGAATACCACTAATAAACGTGGCGTGCCGGATGTCGCTTACAACGCCAATCCCAACACTGGATTCTCCGTTTATAATACTTACCAAAATCCTGGATGGCTCGTCATTGGGGGTACTAGCGCTGGTGCACCGCAGTGGGCAGGGGTCTTAGCCGTTGCAAAATCTGCAAGTCCTACAAAGCTAGAAAATATGCATGCACTGATCTACAACATTGCTCGTCTACACTACAGTAACACTTTCAACGATATCACAACGGGAACGAATGGCTCCTGTGGTTACTATTGTTCTGCTCAAGTGGGTTACGACTATGTCACAGGTCTTGGCACACCTAAAGTAGATGCGCTCGTTGATTTTATAGCAACCGGCGGTCTTGATAGAAAATAATAATGCATCATCACTGCAAAATGCACACAAGCATTTTGCAGTGAACTACCCTAGAAATCTTTTAAGCACCGTGATTAAGTACTTAAAAAAGAATCATTACAAGGCGTGTTCTAAACCGCAATAAAGTCCATCGAGCTGCCTTACACGTTTACAAGCTAAAATCACCCCTGGCATAAAGGCTGCTCTTTCCGTGCTGTTATGTGTGAGAGTAAACGTTTCCCCTGGGCTTCCAAAAATAACTTCTTGACGCGCAAGAATCCCTGATAAACGTAATGCATGAATGGGAATGCCCTCATATTCTCCTCCACGAACACCTTTAACAGTTTCTTGAGATGAAAGAGGTGCTAAATCAGTTGAGTGAGCAACTAGCGTGTCGATACCTGCAGACTTATCTTGCTTTAAGGCTTCGGCAATCATTTCAGCCGTGCGAAGCGCTGTTCCTGAAGGTGCATCAAATTTCTGAGGATGATGGTATTCGATTATCGCTACATCCTTAAGATAACGTGCAGCCTCTGCTGCAAAACGCATCATTAACATGACACCTAGAGAAAAATTGGGAACAATCAAACCACCCAGCTTCTGTTCTTGGCAAAAAGCCTGCAAATTTTTTATTTCTGCAGGCAATAAGCCGCTGGTGCCGATAACTGGGTGCGCACCACTTTCTATAATCGCCAAACTATTTTTATACACACTATCAGCTCGCGTTAAATCCAGTACGATATCGGCGCGTTGGTCCTTAATAATCTTTCGTAAATTATCCCCACGGTTTAATGATGCTACAACCTCAAAATCAGCATGCTCATTTAATACATCGCAAGCTAAACGACCCATTTTTCCCTTTGCACCGTTCACGATGATTCGATTTTGCACATTATTCTCCAGCGTTTTTTCCTTTGCTGTTCTTTATCGGCTCGGCTTGCGGTTGCTCTTTTTGATTGGCAACACGTAATGCCCAGATACTTGCTGGAATCCAACCAATTACGGTCGCTTGCAATACAAGTGCGACCATTGCTCCACCCGGGTTGTCATCTAATAATAAAATGACCCAGGGAAATAAAATGGCTAACAATGACCAAAAAAAACGTTTTATCATATAGAGACCTCATCGCCTAACTATCTCTAGCAAAGTATAGTTCATTCTGCAAGGTAACTCTCCGTCACGTTGAGATACGCTAGCATGATAAACAAAATTATTGTATCTTAAGAATTATTTTTGGGATAATGCTAGCAAGGTGGTTCATGAGAAGGCAAGTACTTCATCCTCGTACAGCAGCGCTTAATCAAAAACAAAAAATAGCTTCTAAACAATCGCGCCTATCAGTTTTACGATGGCTCGCCTCAGAATTTCCCTATGCTTTTGATAATAGCGTAAAAATTCGCCCTCTAAAAATCGGCATCATTAACGATATCTTAGATTACTCTGAAAAAGCTTCGGCAGCTGGAATTTCCAAAGCGAAGTTACGCGAGGCCGTCGTCGTCTTTACCCGACGCATCGATTACCTTTCTTGTTTAAAAGCAAAGGAGATGCGGGTCGATCTTCATGGCCAACCTGTAGCTCGCGTCACTGAAGAAGAAGCAGAAAATGCTGCTTTAAAGATTAAAAAACGTGTGGAAAAAAGCATTCGCAATGCGCGAAAATTGCTTACAAACAAAGCGCTCCCCCAAATTCGACCGCTCAATGAACGAGGCAATGCATACACAGATAATCAGCGCATCACTGAAGGTGCCTCCAATCCACATGCTAATTCTGCAAAAGCACCTCTCATTCGACATAAAACAATACGGAGTTTCGATCCCGATACAGTTGCTCGCTTAAAAGAAAAGTTAGGCCTATCTCGGGCATCTGTACCTGAAACGATTGAATAGAGCAGCTGTCTTTAACCTATGAAATATTATTCCTACTCCGAACAAAAAAAGAAAAAGTTTAAGCATTTTATGCTTTATATTGCTGCGATTAGTCTAGGCTTACTGGCAGGTTATGCAAATATTCCTCTTTTGAAACCACTAGGCTTGCTTATTGCAGAAATTTTTATTCGTATTTTCAAATGCTTGAGCCTGCCGCTGATTGCACTTTCTATAATTGTAACCCTTGCTAATTTTCATACAGAGAAAATGTTGCAGCGTGTCTGGCGTTATGCCCTTAGATACACCTTCGGCACTACCCTTGTTGCAGCCATTGTTAGTTGTTTACTCTACCTTTTAATTCAACCGCAATTAATTGAGGTACCAAAGCCCCACTCTTTACCTGCAACGGGAGCTGAGCAATTTAATTATTTAAATTATTTAATGCAGCTCATTCCTTCGAACCCACTTTCTCCGTTTTTAGAAAATCAAGTTTTAGGCGTTATTCTCCTAAGCTTTGTCATCGGTATTGCGACTTGCTGCATCCCTGAGAAGGACGCCAAAGATACACTGATTCAATTTTTTAACAGTTTACATCGATTATTAATGGTTATTACGCATTGGATTATTCGTTTTATTCCCATTGGCTTATTCGGATTCATTACCGTTACTGCTGCTAAATTTCAAGGTGGGGTAGTTTTTGGGGGCTTAGGTGAATACTTATCGGTAATCATTCTCGCAAATTTAATTCAAGGGCTCATTATCCTCCCTCTTTGGTTAAAATTCCATGGAGTAGCGCCTTTTACGGCCTTTAGAAACATGCTACCAGCACTGCAGGTTGCTTTTTTCTGCAAATCATCGGTCGCTACTTTACCCATTACCATTCGTGCTTCAGAAGAAAAATTATCCATTCACCCAAATATTAGCCGATTTGTCCTACCTCTATGTACAAGCTTGAACATGAATGGTTGTGCCGCCTTTATCTTTGTAACGGTCACCTACTTGATGCAAAATCATGGTATCCACATTGGTCTAACAACCATGGGGTTGTGGATACTGATTGCCACTTTAGCTGCCATCGGTAATGCAGGCGTTCCTATGGGGTGTTTTTTCCTAAGCGCAAGCTTGCTGACCAGCATGAATGTTCCCATTGCGCTCATGGGCATTATCTTGCCTTTCTACACCTTAATCGACATGTTAGAAACTGCTTTAAATGTATGGTCTGACATTTGTGTGACTAAAGTCGTTAATGATCAGGTTACAAAAGACATAGGCTTACAAAAACCGTAACCTAACTTGTCGTTCTTGAATCTTTTAAAAATAGCATTGCGTTTGCCAAGTAGTCTGTTTAAAATCATCAAAAAAACAATAAACTCAAGTTATGTTCACTAAAACTTTTTTTTCCCTTACCGCAAAAAAAATCACCAAAAAAGAAGAAGATCTCAAGCAGAAAGAACTGTTAGAAATATTGGGTAGCAAACCTGTCTATTACAATAAAGAAACAGCTTCTAGTTTTAACGAGAGCAAAGCACAATTTATCAAATTAATCACTTACGTGATTGATAAAACAAAAGATAAATACCCCATTTTTTCGCAATATAAGTCAAAAATTTCATCAGCAAGCCCAACGGGAAGTGAAGTTGATAAGGAAACCATACTAAACACCGCCAAAAAAACCCTCGAAGACAACTTTCTTTTCGTACTTAAGCATCCTATTGATCCATCGCTTCTCCAATCATATAGCGTGGAAAAATGCTCGCCCGGGGCCGCGTCTAATTTGCGTATGGCGCTTTTGCATTTTTCTGGAACAGAATATGAACGCGTTCTTTGTAACAGCAAAGAACTTCTTTTAAGAGCCTTGGCTCAGGATTTCACCCAGCACTTTATTTCCCCCTATCTAGGCAATGAAGTCCATTACGTGAATGCTTGTTTTAATTATTTAGCACCCCTATATGGCTGTGAAGTGCAAAATGACCTATTTGCTCCAAGCCAACTTTCTGATGGACGTTTAAAAGCGCTAACTATGCACGTTCAAAAAAAATTCACCCTGGCAGCCTTTTTAGAAACTTTGCATCTCACATTACCTGCGCTTCCACGCGAAGAATTTGATGCCAGTAATGCAAAACTATATAAAACGATACAAGAGTACGGTGAATTCATTCACCCGGGTAAATCCGAACTTACAGACGAATTGTACAAACTCTACGAATCCGATGAACAATCGTCGAAAAAAGGGAAAGTTCTTGCTTTTTCGATGAAAATGAAGCCAAAAAAAGATTTTGAAATCTATTTAAATGCCGTATTAGCCATGGAGTTACAAGCCTCTAATCTTGTTGTTCTCCCTACCTTTTCAAAGGGAGCACATTATTTCTTTAATGGGACTCAATTATTCACCATAGAAAAAGATGGATCGAAACGCTCCTATCAGCTTGCTCACACTATTTCTGAGGATCTGCAAGAGATTTTTTATGACCTGCTGATTAAATCTGATGATAATACACCGCCCGAACTGCCTATCAAGACCCTAGTCGCTTACTTAAACAATACACAATTGTTTGCACTTTATTCAGCCACTACCAATGCAAAGCAATCTGAACTGCACGAATGTTGTTTATCACATATCATTCGTGAAAAGCTGAACGATAACAAGCTTCATAGTGACTTCTGCAACCTTCTTTTTGTTAACAAGCACCCTCCTTACTCAAATGAATTAAGATTATTTGCAAAAGACGGACTAAGCTATCGAAATCATTTAACTAAAGAACAATTAAATGCATTATTGACATACCTCATGGCACTAGGCGGATCAAGTGTTCTTCCCTGTCTGTACGAGGCTTGTATAAAAAATGTCGCCAATGCAGTGGACGTCATTATCGATGGTTATTACGATAATTGCGAGCAATTAAATGAGCCTATAGGGAATGATAAAAATACCCTGGTAATGCTCGCAGTGCGCAACAATGCCATTGATGCTTTAAAAGTTCTTGTTAAAAAAGGAGCAGACATTAATCAGAGAAATGTTCATGGCCTAGCCCCTCTGATTATCGCTATCCAGCACGGAGACAAACAAATTATAAAATACTTGCTTGATTCGAAAGTTGATTTACAGACCCCTTATTCGGCTGATGAACAAGCTTTTCATCATTTATTAAAGGGAAAACCCGAAGCAAGCAAAAAACGCTTGCTGAAATGGATGCAAAAACAAGATCCACAGAGAAAACTTTCTATTCAACCCTATGAGCTGGCTGGAATTTTTGGCCATGACGATCTTAAAACACTATTACAACCTCCTCCATCCGTATTAAACCCTAATCTCTTATTTGCTCCCTCCAGCAACAAACCAGAGCTAGCGAAAGATACAGTGGCTATTAGTGGAGCCAAATGCTAATACACAAAATATCTTTTATGCTCATAATGAGTTTCAATATCTACGGATATTGATGCTCATTATCTTTTTTGAGAGTTCTTTGCTATTAAACTCCGGTAATATTTTCCCTTATTATCAACGGCTTGTTCATTTAATCTAACGATTGTTTCTCCCTATTAGTCAACGAATAATCGCTTCTGAATAAAATTTACTCAAAATACTATTTTAATTGTATTAATTTTGATAAAATAGTCTATTATATATAAGTATGAATTTAAAAGTTAACATAAATATAACTCGACTAAATATAATTGACAGATATTAATTGTTTTAAGCTTTATGTGTTTTTAACCAAAGAGAAGCGCTCTTAGGATAAAATTTATGACTCAGAATGTGATTCCAAACAAAGCGTCTGTGACTTCAAACAGCGTTGATGAAAATTCTATTCAATCACTGACAAACCTGGAAAATGGTATTTTGACAAATGCCAATTGGAACAAGCAGTTCCTTAAAAGGATCCGGGCTCATGAAGAAGAAGACTTATCTTTCAGCTTCGTTGATGTCGATCAGCAACCGGATCAAACGCTAAACGATCTAGATGATAATCTATCTTCAATGCAAGTCAATAACCCTGAAAACGGGTTTGAAGTAAACCACCACCATTTCCAAGCCGAACAACAAGAAGATGATAGTTCAACCGGCGGTAAGACAACTGTTTTAGGTCCTAAGCGTGGGACACTGCAACCTAGAAAAAGTCTCTGGGTCAATACTACTAGTTTGCATGAGATTGCAGAAGAGAGCGATGTAAAACACTCTCAATCCCCCACTTATAAGGAACAACCAAACCAACGAATCAAACAAAGAAAAGGATCTTTAGACACCTCGTTCGTAGAAGATTTGTCACTAGAAGATATGAACCATGGCCTGCCAGAGATTTCCAACGAACCAGAAACCCCTGAAAGCAAAAAAAGTCATATCTCGTCCGAGGAAAAAGAAAGGGTCGTTCAGTACCTTAAAGCTTTTGAAAGGTTTTTAACGACTGGCAACAATGACGGCATAAACGCCTCTAAAAAATATTACGATAAACGACATCAGGAATTTAAAAGAGCTTTTCACACCCCTTGGGCCAGTAAAGAAGAGCACGATCAAATGTTCAAGGAACTCTTTGATAGGCTCTTAGTCCCTACTAGCTTAAGAGAAGAACTTCTTAAAAAACCCGGCACAATCTATGAATTTATAAATGATTTGCGGGAATGTTTATACAGCTCTTCCAAACATTTTTTAATCTCCTATCTTCTCGGGCAACTGGCTAAACCTTTTGATTGGAAATGGATAGCGATTGTTGTTGCCGTCCTAACTGGCGCTATAGGCATCGCCGACTATTTCACTTCCCTTGCGACTTTGATGAAATTCGCTTTGCTTACGAAATCATGGGTTACAGTCAATGTCTTAACAAACTTAAATTTAGGTATTATTGGTATTTTGACTACCACGATCACCACCTGCTATGAAATATATTGTATAGCAAAAGACCGTAAATTATCCTCAAACGCACATAATGACAATATATTTTTAGCTGTCTTACAAGGGTTCGTTAAATTGGCTCCGTATATTTTAAAATTGTCAGGGGTTATTTCCGTCGGATTTTTATTCAGCAGTTTATCTATCATCTCTTCAAGCATTAGCGCATGGAAAGAAAAAAATCATTATGACGACGCAATTCGCAACATGAGAGATCTGTATAAAGATCTACGCCATGAATTACAAAAAACAGGAGAAGACAACCTGCCTTCCTCGCAAGATATCGACTTCTTCAAAACATCAGCGCCCATTGTCCAAGCGCAAAATAAAGCTATCCACCCCAAGCATGCAAGTTTATTGGCAATACAGCCCGGGCTTCAGCCATATGTTGCGATGGATTTATCAAAACAAATCCTTCGTATCTCTCTTGGAGCAACACAAACTCGCTGGGAAAAACACATTAATTTATTTGCTGCCATTACTACTATCGCGATTACGGCCACTGTCGCCTTAACAGGGGTAGGTGCCATCGGTTATGCTATGACACTCATGGTCATTGTCGGTAAGTCGATTGCGCTAAAGCGTGTTGCTCAAAAAACACTCACAAACTATCAGGAAAAGGCAAAACAGTATGAGGAGGGAGCCGATTTAAAAGCCGGAGCAGAAGCCATTTATTCCAAATGGGAAAAAGAATTAAACAAAGTTAAAGAGAAACCTAATCAGAGGTTACATCGTTACTTAGAAGGAACCGCTGCCTCGATCCATCAACAAACAGAAGATAAAAAAAATCGCTATGTTCAATCTTTAGGGGACTTAGATAAGCACGAGCGTGATCGATTAACGATTCCGGGAAAAAAACCTATAGGTTCATTAGAACCCATTGAACATAATGCCCTAACCCGTTCAAAAGGAGATACCGGTAAGGCTGCGCAACTTCCTGAAACTATGCAAAAGAATGATGACTTTAGTCATTTGCCAAAGAATAGAAGCCATTCGTTGTTCCCTGCAACCACGCATCGTCTGACTTATAAAGATCAAATGACAAAAGCGCCTGAAGATATTGAAACGACTGAAGCCTCTAACGTGCTAGCGCCTTCTGAAACATCCCAGAAAACAGAGACTGAGAAAAAGCCAGAAGCGCCAGGTTTATTCAAAGTGATCAAACTGCACAAAGTTCAGTGCTCTAAGGAACCCTCAAAAGAGCAACAAGAGCAACAAGAGCAACAAAAAAAGGGGCCCTAAGAACAATAAACAGAGGCCTTGCCTCATATGTCCCTTTTTAAGTCATTTTTTCCTGTACTAAAAATTCCAAAAATTTATTTTCTTCTAAGATTTCAACACCTAAGGCCTGTGCCTTTTCATACTTAGATCCAGGATCACTGCCAGCCAAAAGGTAATCCGTTTTTTTAGAAACACTGCCGGTAACCTTTGCTCCTAAATTTGCTAAAGCAGCCTTAGCCTCTTCTCTTGTCATTTTTGTCAAGGTGCCTGTTAAGACGAATGTTTTTCCATAAAGAGGGTGTGTTGAATCTGTAACAACGCTGACAGAAGGCCAGTGAATGCCGTAAGCTAATAATTTATCAATGACCTCTCTATTATGGCTTTGGGCAAAAAAATGAACGATAAAGGCAGCTACAACTGGACCTATGTCTGGCGTTCTCATTAATTGTTCTTCTGAGGCGCCTTCTAACGCTGAGAGATTTTTAAAATGGGCTGCAAGGACTTGGGCACTTACCTCTCCAACTTCACGAATACCTAATGCATATAAAAATCGCGGAAACGTTGTTTTTTTACTCGTTTCTAAAGCATTCAATAAGTTGTCGACAGATTTTTCCCCCATGCGTTCAAATGACAACAAAGAGAGGCGATCTAAGCAATAAAGATCGGCCACCGTCTTGACAAGGCCTTTCTCGACTAATTGATCGATGATCGCGGTACCTAAGCCGTCAATCGCCATCGCTTTGCGGGAAGCAAAATGCCAAAGCGCACGCTTAAGCTGTGCCCTGCAGAATAAACCTCCTGTGCAACGTGCAACAGCTGTCTCCTCGTCATGTGCAACTTCTGCCCCGCAGACAGGGCAATGTGTTGGCATGTGGATCTGTTGTGTCTCTGCCGGTCTTTTTTCTAAAACAACACCAACCACTTCGGGAATGACATCTCCTGCTCGTCGGACAATGACGGTATCACCAATCCGAATGCCTTTTCGGTCAATTTCATCTTCGTTATGTAGGGTTGCTTTACTAATTGTGACGCCCGCTACTTGGACAGGCATTAGACGTGCCACTGGGGTTACAGCGCCGGTACGACCCACTTGAAAATCGACAGCACGCAAAATTGTCATTGCTTCGGTGGCGGGAAATTTATGTGCACAAGCAAAACGAGGAGCACGTGCAACGTAACCTAATTTTTGTTGGGCGGTCATACTATCTATTTTATAGACCACGCCATCCATTTCATAAGGCAAGGTCATGCGACGTTCCAGCATTCTTTGATAATAATCCACACAGGCCTGCATACCTACAGCTAGTTGGATATCTGAAGCGACTCTAAACCCCCACTCTTTTAATAAATTCAATTGCTTCTCATGCGTTTGGGGCAAAGTAAACCCTTCACATGCACCAATCCCATAGCAATAAATGGACAAGGGCCTTGTTGCTGTTATCGCAGGGTTGAGTTGGCGCAGGCTGCCTGCTGCTGCATTACGGGGGTTTGCAAAAGTCTTTTCTCCTCGGATCCTTGCCCTTTCATTATATTTTTCAAACCCTGCTTTAGGCATATAGACTTCACCACGCACTTCCACCCATTCAGGTGGTGCAGTAGTATCTAACGTCAACGGGATCGCGCGTATGGTTTTAATGTTACTGGTAATTTCCTCACCAACTGCCCCATCCCCTCGCGTAGCTGCATGCACAAGTTCTCCTTTTTGATAACTGAGATTAACAGCAAGGCCATCGAGTTTGGGTTCACAAACAAAAGCAAGTACCGCTGGATCGCAGCTTAATTTATTAGCAATACGCTTCATAAATGCTTCTAATTCTTCATCGGTAAAGATATTGGCCAAGGAAAGCATAGGCCTTCGATGTGCAATCGGCTCAAAAAGCTCGGAAGGGCTGCCTCCCACTCGTTGAGTAGGAGAGGTGGGGACGACGTATTCAGGATATTGTTCCTCTAGTGCTTGAAGTTCCTTAAAGTTATCGTCGTAAACAGAATCTGGCACTAGGGGGTTATCAAGCACATAGTAATGGTAATCATACGTCCGAATCTTTGCTCGAAGAGCATTGATTTTATCTAAGTTATTATTCATGTTTATTAACGCTATTCTGACAATCAAACGATAGCAAAGTCTTTTTCACGTCCTTACTTTGCTGCTAAATAAGCTAATCCCACTCTTCGGAATCGACATCAGGCAACTGCAGCCTTTCCCAATCTTCGAAAACAGCGACACGAAAAATGGCATCGCCTTCATTGACTAAAGGGATATTGGTTTTGCTAATAATCAGACCCTTGCAAGGTGAGCAAACCGTCATCTCATTATTTCCAAGGGGATCAATAATGGCACAAAGCGGCGCTCCTTTTTCGACTTTCTCACCCAAGCATTTGCTCCGAATAATCATACCACTCTCTGGTGCTCGTACCCAAGACGTTGATTCAGCTCGCATCGGCGTAATTGGCGTTCGTTTGGGTTGTTTTTTTGTTTTTGGAAACATTTCTAAAGAGCGCATAACATTGAGCACCCCGCGAACCCCCACTCGAATGGCGAGCTCATCAAAACGCAAGGCTTCCCCCGCTTCATAAACAATCAAGGGTATATTGAGGTTATTGGTTGCCTCTCTCAATGATCCATCGCGAATATTAGAAGCTATCATAATGGGCGCAGCAAAAGATTCCGCAAGCTCAATCGATTGCGCACAAGGATAACTAAAGCGAGTTTGGGGGTAATTGGAGCGATGCTCTGCACCTGTATGTAGATCAATACCATGGGTGGAATGCATGACTATCTCTGTCATGATGAGATGCGCAAGTTTCGATGCCATTGATCCTTTGGAAGAACCTGGGAATTGGCGATTTAGATCACGTCTATCAGGTAAATAGCGTGATCTTAGAAAAAAGCCATAGGCATTGACTAGGGGAATAGTAATGAGGGTGCCACGTAATCTTTTCAAGAGGGGCATTTGATGGAGTCTTCGAATAATCTCAACGCCATTAATTTCATCGCCATGAATGGCAGCTGTTATAAAAAGAATGGGCCCTGGTTTTTTTCCATGAAAAACATAGACAGGAATTTCAAGCGGTGTTGATGAGTAAAGCATGGCCAGTGACAGCTTAACGCAACGTGATTGCCCAGCCGGAATTTCTTCCTTGGCAATTAAGATAGGCTCTCGCATCCTTGCTCTCCTGTCTTCTACCTAACGGTTTTCTGCTCACATCAGCTATTTGAAGCGCGCGCAGTCGCACCCTTCTCTTCTTTCGTTAATAAACCCCTAATCTGTTTTATATTGTTTATTTATCAGCTCACATCCGTTTTATCATTATCCTTGAAAACGTTGTTCTTTACCCCCGCGGGCTTTATGGTTTTTTTCGATGTACGCAATCATCTTTCCTGCGATATTAATATTTAAAGCGGTTTCGATACCCTCAAACCCAGGCGATGAATTAATTTCTAAGACAAGTGGACCATGTTTAGAGCGAATTAGATCAACGCCTGCCACTTTCAGCCCCATCGCTTTCGCGGCTGAAATTGCTAACATACGCTCAGCAGAGGAGAGTTTTACTTTAGAAGCGGTGCCGCCTTGATGTACATTCGCACGAAATTCACCGGGCTTAGCCTGTCTTTTTATCGCACCCACCACTTTGTTTCCAATAACAAAACATCGAATATCAGTTCCACGTGATTCTTCAATAAATTCTTGGAGTAAAATGTTAGTCGACATATCCTTAAACGCATTGATAATACTAACTGCGGACTGATGACTATCTGCCAGCATTACACCACGGCCTTGCGTCCCTTCTAACACTTTAATGACAAGGGGCGCCCCACCCACTTGTCTAATGACATCTTCGGTATCATCGGGTGATAGCGCGAAACAAGTTTTGGGCATGGGTATGCCTTTTCGGGCGAGCAGTTGCAGCGCACGAAATTTATCGCGTGAACGGGCGATAGCAATTGATTGATTTAAGGTATAAATCCCCATCGTTTCCATATGTCGCAACAAAGCTGTTCCATAGAAAGTCATAGAGGCTGCAATACGAGGAATCACCGCATCATATGCAGGTAACACACTACCATCTCGGTAGTGTACTTGAGGATTAGAGGTAACAACCTCCATATAGCAATAGGAAGGATTGATCGTACTTACTAAATGTCCTGCACGCTCCCCTTCTTCTTTTAAACGACGGTGGGAATAGAGCTGAGGATTGGTACACAGAATCGCAATTTTCATTAATGACGCCATCCTTGTTCAGCACTCTTATACAAGTAAGAATAGCTCAACTTAAACGATGGCAAAGAATACACTTATTTGCAAACAAGTTCAATCATAGACAAATGCGCTAAGTCAATGCATGAGGCGTAATCCAACCTAAACGAAATGAAAGAAATAAAAACAAAAAGAGCGCTAAAGATAAAGCAATCCGCCATGTTAATGCTTTGACCGTACGTTGCGTTGAATCCGTATCTCGCACTAAAAAAACAAGACCGCTACCTAATGCAATTAAAATCACCAGCATTACAATTAAGATGATCACTCGGGTGAACATTGATATACTCCATGAACACTGAGATTCCTTAGAGATGATAAAGTCAGCATCTCTCAAGAAATAGTTAAGCCACGATGCGCAGTTTAACCTGTTTTCACTACCGTTTCACACCGTCCTGGCAAATGACGCTCATTACTCTCGCGGCATTGCTACTTTTCGCTGCGCTAGGCCAGTGGCAACTTCATCGGGCAGCTGATAAAAAGCAGATTATTCAAGCACAGAAAGAAGCAGCTGTGGCGTCTCCTTTACTTTGGATACCGGGCATGGTTTTACCCAAGCCCTATCAGAAATTGCGACTTCAAGGCAAATTTTTAAAGGATAGCTTTTTGCTTGATAATCAAATTCATGACCATCAAGTGGGTTATCATGTTTTAACCCCTCTGTTGCTTAACAACGGTCAATGCATTTTAATTAATCGCGGCTGGATTTCAGCTGGCTCTAAACGACAAGAGGTCCCGCACTTATCTCCCTCCCCTCATGATCTGCTTGATATTCGTGGAGAAGCTTACTATCCTCCCAAGAAACAGTGGGTTTTAGGCGAAGAAATTGAAACGCATGCGACGGTTAAGATTTTAGAAAGAGTGAACGTTGGCAAACTTCAATCCTTACTTAATCGTCAAATATATCCGTTCCTTGTGCGAGTTGATCATCGAGAACCCTATACCTATGTATTGCAGCCAAAAGCTGCTACTTATTTAAGCCCAGCACGCCATTATGGCTATGCATTTCAATGGTTCTTGATGGGTTTTACATGTCTAATTTTATTTATTGTTTTAAATCTTAAGAAAGAAAATTGACTATGAAACGTTATTCTATGATTTTTTTACTCATTGGGCTCTTTTTAGCACCAGGTTTCATTGCGGCTGTCTTTTATACTCATCCTCAGTTACTGCAGCAGTATTTTCCAACACAAACCAACAAAGGCGAGTTATTGGCACCGCCACTAAAAAGTATCGATTTAGGCGAGAATAAGAAGTGGCATCTTGTCCTGTGGCAGCCATTAGGATGCAACGTCAGCTGTAAATCCGAAACTGACCGTCTAGCACGCATACGCTTGGCCCTAGGTAGACATTTATATGACGTTGATCAATGGTTGCTACTGGGCGCCAATGCCCAAGCCCTAGACCCCGTTTATGAGCAAACGCTAGAGAGCCAAGCAATTTATTTGAAAAAGCTATCCTCAACCTCAGATGTAAACAGATTATTAGAAAAAGATCTTGGGTCTGAGTCTCGTATTTACCTTGCAAACCCAGATCATTATTTTGTCCTAGGCTACCCCGTAGACGCAAAAGCCGAATCAATCTTCCATGATTTGAAGAAATTAATTTCATAAACAAGTATTGAAAACGAGGTAATTCTGTTGATGTCTTTCAAAATAGTTATATCGCTAATTATATATTGCTAAAGAAATTCTGAGCCTTTTTAAATGGTTCACAGGTGTGGGCAGAGTAGGCATTGGATTGCATGCATCCTTGAAATAAGCTGCCAAAAACATTCGACAGCACTGCTGCATGCTCTTTTCTTAAGGCATTCGCTTCCTTAACCATGTCTTTGTTTTGATGAAGGAGCGTACTTCGCTCCACTTTGTTGAGCGTATCTTGCATTTTACTTTGTATACTGTTTATTACCATGTGCGGTAAAATTTCATCTATATCTTCTGGCTTGCCCCTATTTGACATGAATTTCAAAAAAACAGTATTAAGATTACTATTAAGCTGTTGCTTAATTTGCAAACCATACCCTTCACTGTATTCATTATAATGCTTTAAAGACAGATAAAAATCTTCTGCTTTAGGACCACAGTCTGGTGCCATTCCTTGTAGCCCTTCATGCCGTAAGCAGGTTTCAAAGTGGCTAGCGTTTTCTGTCACTGAAGCAAATCGTGTTAAAAGTTGTTCCTTACTCTTGGCAAGTTGCTCTTTTTGTTCTTTATATTTTTTCGAATCTCCAAATAGACTAAACGTGGCTAAGCTCAATTGTTTGTTTATTTTTGATTTCATATTATTTGCTCACTCTATAAGAGCAAGCACGTTAACTTAGAAAACGTTCAGATTCAATAGCTTGGCTTATCACCTCAAATCACTTTTGTGTGCACCGATCCTGCTGCAAGAGGTATTTCATTTGATCAAAACTAAACCACCTAAATTTAATCATTTGATTTACGATAATTTTCTTGCAACTTATTTAGACCCAAAATAGTCTTCTCCACCCATCGAAGCAGTTGAATTTATATCATAATGGTATAAAATTATACTAATTAAATTTCAATTTTAAATCCTATGGCACTCACATCTCTCTTGCTTAACAGACTAAATGGCTTAAAAAACGGTACATTACTCACAGAAAATGATCGATTGCTGATCCAAAACTTTTTCCAAACCTATCCACTCGATAATCCATCAAGCGAGGAAGATGCTCTTTTTTTAAATTTCTTATTAATAAACAGAGAATTATTCCATGTTTTTTTCTTGAGTCTTATCGACAGCAAAAATTTTTTAGATATGGTGAAAACTGCATACCCTGCACATGCAGAAGAACTGCAAAAACAATACGACATTTGCAAGAATAATATATCTTCGTTTGTCTCATTGAATGACAAGGATCCTCAAAAAATACCTGGTTGGCAACGCGAGATTAATAACGATGAAGAAAAATTGCATTTTGACAAGTTTAAGTTGGTCTCAGGTAATGATGCGCAAAGTGTTCCGTTAAGCTTAAAACCAGGCGCACAAAATTTAAACGCACAAGGGATTATTACTGAAACGGGTTTATCTAGGACCAAAAATAACCAGCCCTTAAATCCCAATGATCTTGTTGATGTACACGTCAGCGGAGCTTGGTTACGTCCACCCGATCAAGATGTAGATAGCAAAATTTTTGAAGACTCTAAGTCCTGGCAAGCTTTGTCACAAAAAGAAAAGGCCGAACATCACCCCACATCTTTAGACCCAAAACATGAACATCTTACAAAAAGAATATTAACAATACGCAAAGAGCGGATCGCAGAGCAATTGGCGAGTTATAAGGTATATGTTAATAAAAGTATTTATACAAACGATTATAAAAATGTTCATAAAGATATTAAGTCTACCATCGACATTAGACAAACGAAAACACCTCTCGAAAAAGACTGGCGAAATATGGCTCTTGGTATTTGCCATGCACAAAAAATCGACCTTCTTGCTGAACCTGTTAGTGTAAATGATTTAGCCCTGCTACAGCCTCGTCAGGGAGTCATAAATGCCGGTGAACCTGCAATCCTCTTATTATCGACTCCAGCATTAAACTGCGGCTACGGTTATGATCCCAACAAAAAAGACCGGGCAGTTGGACCTGGTAGTTTCCTCACCCCTTCACAGAAAAAATTCTTTATAAAAGAAATGTATCGTCTACTTTTTTATACGGCGCAAAGAGAAGGTTACCAATATATAGCCCTGGCTCCGGCTGGATTAGGTGTTTTTAAAGGTGAGCCTTTAACCTATTTCAAGGCGTTAATCAGCATAGCGAAAGAATTTCCATCTCTAAACATTATTTATAATCCCGGCCCTGATGCTGCAACTTTCCAAGCGTTGCTTGATAACCAACGAAAGCAACTGTTTGATTTACAAAAACAATCCGCTGAAAAACTCTCTGCAAGGCTATCCGAGCTAAAAGGCAAGCTTGAAAAAGCGCGGTTAGAGACGAATCAAACAACCAGGTCAATCAAAAAACTAAAATACGACATTAAAGAGACAGAAAGATCGATAGAAATTTTAAATAACAATCAATATTCCTCGCCGCTTGATAATCTAATGGCTACCAATCGTGACGTCATTTATTTAGCGGATCGATTAACACGCAAAGGTTCTCCTTGTGCGCTTCATAATGCTTCCGACGCAGATGCTGTTTTGAACTTCCAAGATATTGGTCAATATTGGAAAACTTTGTCGCCTCACAACAAACGCCTTTCGTCATATGTGATGGAGGAACACATTGCTTCTTTCTGTTCTGTTTACAGTCCACATCAAGTTCCATCACTGAAGATAGAGAATTGTCGCTTTAAAATCAAATTGAAAGAACCGATAGTGATGGCTGACCTAAATGGAAACAATCAAGTTATTTCTATTCGATCGTTCCAAGATCAAGGGAAAAATGGTTACATCATTAAAGGAAAGAATAATACGGGCTATGCTTCTTACATTTTTGTCGATTTAAATGGTGAGGCTAAACCGGTGACCAAATTGTTGGGTAGTTTTACGGTGCATCATGATGCTGATTTTAGAGATCACATGGAAAACAAAATCGTTGCCACCCAATTATACGCCTTTAAACAGCAGATTTTTGATGCTGCTGGCATCGAGCATTCTTTTGCCGAAACAAGAAAGTTCCATCAATCCGTCCCCCAAGATTGCATAGATAAATGCTATGATTATCTGCATATCTTAAAGAAAGAAGCAGAATCGACGTTTCTTGGTAAACTCAGCCTGTTTGGGGGCAAAAAAAAGGACGACAAACTTTCAGTGCTGAACCATCCTAAGTTTACTGCCGTGTGTGTCTTGTTAGCTTACTTAGAAAATTTCGATCTCGAAACTTCCTTGAAGTTAATCAAATCTGGCTACAACAAACTCTTTGAGAAACGTTTCGGCAGCCTCATAGGTGACCTTGAAGTCACCCTCACCCTTCAAAAACAAGCAATGGTCGCATCAAAATCGAGCCAAGCAAGTTTGTTTACTTCTCCCGCTCAAAAAACTGATTTTGACCGCATACCGGGGATAGATGAACAAGGCAGTAATGCAATGCAAGTAGAAAAAAAGGGTCCTTAGCACAGCATGAATGTTAGGCTAAGGCAGCTCCTCTTTCTACTCGAGTTTTTTTAGTCAAATAAAATAAAGGATAACAATAATATTGAAAAAGTAGACCGATCTGCTACATTTGCAAGTTATTAAACGTTATTGCAATAACAGGTTAAAAAGGGTTTCCTATGGCAGTACGGTCATTACGCAATATTGTTAATGTTGCGATTGTTTTCTCATTTTGTGTCGTTTTATTAGGTGCTTATACGCGGCTCACTCACGCCGGCTTAGGTTGCCCAGATTGGCCAGGTTGTTACGGCAAACTCATTCTACCTCAAGCCAAACATGCGCTGGTATCTGCACAGAATCAGTACCCTGACACAGTGCTTGAGGTTAGAAAAGCATGGACAGAAATGGTCCATCGTTACGCTGCGGGCACGTTGGTCTTGCTCCTCTTAGTCATTACTTTTCAAACCTTTCGCCATCGAAAAACCTTCCCTACAGGATGGAAATTATCGCTTGGTTTATTCTGCCTCATCGGTTTTCAAGCTGTTTTAGGCATGTGGACAGTGACCTGGAAATTACTTCCGCTTGTTGTAATGGGGCATCTTTTAGGTGGCCTTTGTATTTTCAGTGGGCTATGTCGGTTAAGGCTAGCGCTTAGTCGACAACAACCAACCATGTATCTACCGCAATTTAAACCATGGCTATGTCTCGCAGTGTTCATTGTTTTTGTGCAGGTTGCTCTAGGAGGATGGGTCAGTGCAAATTACGCGGGATTGGGTTGCCTTGGTTTTCCGCAGTGTAATGGTCAATGGCTACCAGCGCTGAACTTATCTGAAGGGTTTAATCTTTTTTCACCTATCGGGCAAAGCTATCAAGGTGGTTTGCTTGATCATCCCGGACGTATGACTATCCATTTTTTGCATCGGGTTGGTGCCGTTATTACTGCTCTATATCTTCTAACATTGTGCACACTAATGCTTTGTTACATACGTGAAAAAAAGATACGTTTTTTTGCACAATTGACCATCGTTTTTGTAATCATTCAATTTAGTTTGGGTATCATGAATGTTGTTTATTTCTTACCGTTATCTGTCGCTGTGCTCCATAACGGAATGGCAGCACTCTTACTAGCGACTGTTTTTATGATGCAGTCTTTGGTGAAATGCAAGCACTTAGACGCTGGTTAAGGCGTTGGTAAAGTCGATAGCTCAGCCATTCTGCCGCGTAATAAAGAACCTTTTCGTTACGATAAGCAAGTTGGTGGGATTCGCAAATAGGGGAATCTTCCATACCCTTTTGACTATCATTAATATAAATCTCGAGACTCGTTTGAGTTTCGACGGTTTGCTGCCAATAGTCCGTCAATCCTTTCAAATGTATTTGAAATCTTGTTGGAGCGTGTTCTGGGAAAGGTGAAAACCTTAAAAATTCGTGATTACTCGGTTGTTGTATCAAGGTTTGAAGTAAACCACCCGTTACTTCGTCTTCGATAACAACGGGCACCTTCCAATCCGCAAGTGCTCTTGCAAAGCGTGTGGATGCTTTTTCTGCCACTGTAGCAATCATAAGCGGCTCAAGAATGGGCATTATAATACTTTCAATTTTAGCAACTTGCTCTGGATAACAGCGTAATTTGAATTCGACGTAAGGCAGATCTAATCGATAGCCGGTTTGACACTCGACATCCTTAAGAGCTGTATCTAATTGGTTAGCCATTTGACTTTCTGGCAAGCCAAATAAACGCCAGCGTAAAATGATTTTTCGGCTCCGTTGCCCTTCTTGTTCGAGCATTGGCAAAACGAATTGTTCGAACATCGGTAAGCACTCTTTTGGCGGGCCTGGCAATAAAATAAAGCGCTTCCCCTGCCATACAAAATAACAGCCCATGGCAGTGCCATAAGGGTTTGGTAACAAGACAGAGTCTACCGGAAAAAGAGTTTGTTGTTGGTCACCTGCATTGAGAGGACGCGTGCGTTTTAAGGCAGTCGTTACATGTTCGACCGCTTCTTTAAATGAGGTTAATGGGATCCCTAAAAAATGAGCTAAAGCAAAACGGGTACGATCATCAGAGGTGGGACCTAACCCTCCTAAAAGGATAATCGTGTCATGTTTATTAGCTAAGAAGGTAAGGCTTTCTAAAAGTTCAGTTTCTTTATCGCTACAGGTCACTTGCAAACCCAAAGGCAAGCCAGAAGCACTTAACGTTTGGGCAAGCGCATGTACATTTGTATTTAAAGTATCACCATGGATTAATTCATCGCCTGTTGATAATAGGCCAATGAGCATAACTTTCCCGCCTTATTTTGTTATGCAGCTACAGCCTTTTCGTAATCTTTTGCCAGCATATCGGCTTGCAAAGGGGGCGTAAAGAATGCTTGCAGCTTTCCTTCGGGATTAATCAAAATCACCGCACCACTGTGTTGAATATCATAATTTTTTGGATCGGTATTCGGTAGCGCTACTTTGACATAGGCAATGCCCATTTCTTCCGTCAATTGTTTCAAATTCGTTTCGGTACCTGTGGCCCCATAGAAGTTAGGATTAAACCCTTTCACATATTGATGTAGCTTTTCTAAGGTATCACGTTCAGGATCCACCGAAATCATTAGTACCTTTGGCAAAGGACGGGTTTCATTTTTTTCAATTAATTGATACATCTTATTGAGTTCTGCCATGCTCGTGGGACAAATATAACCGCAATGGGTAAATCCAAAGAAAACAAATGTCCATTGACCCTGGAGGTTGTCGTTAGTTAAGGGTTGGTTTTCAGAACTTTGTAGACTAAATGGCTTGAAAGATCGGGGTTCTTCTAAGAATGTTCCATGAAATTGCGTTGGATCTAAATGCCTGGCTAAAGAAGACTTATGAGCAACAAAAGCACCAATCAATAAGCAACATAGCAATCCCAAAAAAACAGTCAAACGTGGATGTTTTTTAAAGCACATGGTATCCCCTCATATAATGGTCGAGTAATAGTAATAGATATAATCCCATTAAGTAAACGATGGAGAACCGAAAAGTCTGCATTGCAATTTTCCTCTCCGTGGAACGATATAACATGACTGCCCAATATAAAAAGCGTAATCCCATGATCGTTGCGCCAATTAGATAAATACCGTTCGCCATGCCAACTAGAAAAGGTAAAAAACTAACGACGAGCAGTAAAATGGTATATAACAATATGTACAATTTTGTTAAAGCAATGCCATGGGTTACAGGCAACATCGGAATCCCAGCATTTTTATAATCCTCGACACGATAGATAGCTAAAGCCCAAAAATGGGGAGGTGTCCATACAAAAACAATCAGTACGAGTAATAACGCTTGTGGATCGAGATGATTGGTGACCGCAGTCCACCCTAATAAAGGAGGTGCAGCACCCGCAAGGCCGCCAATTACAATATTTTGTGGGGTAGCTCGTTTCAAATAGCCTGTATAGATACCAGCGTACCCAATTAAGGTAAGAAAAGTCAGAAAAGCGGTTAAGGTGTTAACATACAGATATAAAATAAGAAGCCCTAGAGCACCCAAAATACAGGCAAAGCGAAGCGCTTGCTTTACCCCGATGCGTCCTTGCGCCACGGGCCTACGATGTGTGCGCTCCATCAATCTATCCAGTCGCTTATCAACCAGATGATTGATTGCTGCAGCACTACCGGCACAAAAACCTATGCCTAGCAAAGAAGCGGTTAAACAGCTGAAGCTCACCGATGCTTGAGGTGCTAAATACATACCTACCAAGACGGTTAATAGCATTAGCGCAACAACACGTGGTTTACATAATTCCGAATAATCACGCCAAGGAACTGTTCGAATCAGCTTTGATTGAATGGGCATTTTATCTCCACGGACTCTATCATCCATTGCTAAATAGAACTCCTCGAGAAAACATCTTCTGCATTGCAAATGTCATGTATCTCATCGTCATTCAAACATTTACGAAGAAATTAACAAGATTATATTAACTATTCTGTCTCGTCTGATGCGTCGCCCACATGATCTGCTTCATCTAAATCGTCATTTTCATCGTTAGATTGTTCTTCTTGATTTAAATTTAAAGGTTGATCTTTGGGTTTTAAATCATTAATAAGCGCCATTAATCCGTAACACAGTTCAGAAGTACCTTCTTTTTTAATGGCAGAAATAACAAATGCGGGCCCTTTCCAATCCAGCCCTTGAATAACAGCATCAATCGCTGCCTGCTTGGTTTCCTCATCAACAAACATGTCCATTTTATTCAAAACTAACCAACGCGGTTTCTCTAAAAGAGCGGGGTCATATTTTTTCAGTTCTTCAAGAATAATTTTTGCAGCGTCGACAGGATTTGTACCATCGAGAGGAACTAGATCGATCACGTGCAATAAGATACAAGTTCGCGATAAATGCTTTAAAAAACGATGCCCTAAACCTGCCCCTTCCGCAGCACCTTCAATTAATCCTGGGATATCTGCCATGACGAAGCTTTGCTGTTCAGCAACCCTTACAACGCCCAATGAAGGATGTAAGGTTGTAAACGGATATTCTGCCACTTTGGGTGTCGCACTAGAAACAGCTCTGATCAGGCTTGATTTTCCAGCATTGGGTAAGCCCAGTAAACCGACATCCGCCAAAACACGCAACTCGAGACGCAAAAGACGTTGTTCTCCAGGAAAACCTTTTGTTGTCCGTCTAGGTGCCTGAGTCACGCTCGTTTTAAAATAGGCGTTGCCAAAACCGTGGAACCCCCCTTTAGCGACTAAAAAACGAGCATTAGGTGTATTAATGTCTCCCAGTAATGTTTGGGTTTCTTGATCGTATACCAAGGTACCTACGGGCACGGGGATAATTAAATCATTGCCTTTTTTACCGGTACGCTGACTACCCATTCCAGGTTGACCATTTTCTGCTTTGAAACGACGCTTAAAGCGGAAGTCGACGAGGGTATTTAAATTAGGATCTGCTTCTAGCCAAACGCTGCCGCCAATTCCGCCATCGCCGCCGTCAGGGCCACCTCTAGGCACAAATTTTTCTCGCCTGAAACTTAGGCAACCGTGACCGCCTTTGCCTGCTTCAACGTTAATGGTTGCTTGATCAACAAATTTCATGGGACCTACGTCTTGTATTCAGGCCTCTAAAATAGCAGGCCTTTGGATATTTAATCAGCGTAAAGAAAAAGAAAAATCTAGGCAGGAAGAGCAGCGTTAGGAGAAATCTTTACATACTTACGTTGTTTTGGGCCTTGCGCTACAAATTGCACTGTACCGTCAATCAACGCATACAAGGTATGATCACGCCCACAGGCAACACCTATACCGGCATGAAAACGTGTGCCACGCTGACGCACTAGAATTTCGCCTGCATTCACTTTTTGACCACCAAAGCGTTTAACGCCAAGGTACTTCGGATTCGAGTCACGTCCATTACGTGTACTACCACCGGCTTTCTTATGTGCCATTTCTAAACTCCTCTAAATCTACTCAAAGCTACTGAGTGATTGCTGTAATCTTTATCTGCGTATAGTTTTGTCGGTGCCCCATGCGTCGCATGTAGTGCTTTCTTCGACGAAACTTAATAATTTTGACTTTTTTATGACGCGCATGTTCCACAACTTCCGCTTTCACCGATGCATTTTCAACGCAAGGTGTGCCATAAGTAAACGTGTCGCCATTTGAAATCATCAAAATTTCAGGGAAAACAACTTCGTCTCCTACCGCTTCTGCTAGACGTTCAATTTTTAGAACGTCGCCTTCTTTAACACGGTATTGTTTGCCACCCGTCTTAATAACAGCGTACATGACCTTTCTCCAAACACCCGAAAATTAACTTAAAGCGGTTATTCTATGGAATTCTACGGGTGACTTCAAGTGCAACGAAAATTACAGTATACTCTTGCCTATTTGGGAGACAGTTATGGCCACCATTCAGTTAGACGCCGAATCACGCAACGACCTTGGGAGCGCGGCAAGCCGCCGTTTACGCAGGCTTGAAAACAAGGTACCCGCTATTTTATATGGTAGTGAACAAGATCCAAAGCCAATTACGCTGACACATAATAAGCTTATCAAAGCATTAGAGAATGAAAAAATTTATTCCAGCGTTTTTGATTTGCATATTGATGGTAACGTTGAACAAGTCATTTTAAAAGCGTTACATCGTCATCCTTACCGGCCGGTCATTCTGCATGCAGACTTACAGCGTGTTTCAAAGAAAGATGTATTAACGAAATCTGTTCCTTTGCATTTTGTGCACGAAGATACTGCACCGGGCGCTAAAGCAGGCGGTATCGTTACACACACGATGACTCAAGTCGAAGTACGTTGCCAAGCAAAAGACTTACCTGAATTTATCGAAGTCGATATGACCAAAGTGGGTTTAGGTGACGTTGTTCATTTATCTGACTTAAAATTACCCAAAGGTGTGCAACTTACAATAGATGCCAGCGATAGCAGCCACAATCTCCCTGTCGTTAGCATTCATGCACCCAAAGCTGCTGCTGCAACAGAAGAAGAAACGCCAGCAAACCCAACACCTGAAGCTTAAGCGCACGCTTGGTGTTGCGACACTAGCAATTGCTTTCTTCAAGAATGGGGCGTCATGGCCATTAAATTGATTGTTGGTTTAAGAAATCCCGGTGAAAACTATGCAAAAACCCGCCATAATGCGGGTGCGTGGTTTGTCGAGAGATTAGCAATGCGTTATCGAGCATCTTTTAAAGCCCAACAGAAAATGCAGGGCGAGCTCTCACAATTTTCAATAGAAAATCAAATGGTAAGAGCATTGCTACCTTTAACTTTTATGAATCATAGTGGTTATGCTGTAAAAGATGTAATGCAGTTTTATAAATTTCAAAGCCATGAGATATTGGTGGCACATGATGATATGGACTTGGAAGCAGGACGCATCAAAATCAAAACGGGTGGTGGCAACGCAGGACATAATGGCCTGCGTAGCATTTCTGCACAATTAGGTAACGCCGAATTTCATCGATTAAGAATTGGTATCGGTCATCCCGGACATAAGGATCGCGTTTTATCGTATGTCCTCGGTGTTCCCCCTCTCGACGATTACCAACAGATCATGACAGCTATTGATAGAAGCGTGGATATCATGCCTACTATCTTACAAGGTGATATAGCAGCTGCCATGAACTTGATTAACTCAGCTCAATAACGGATAACTTATGGGATTTAAATGTGGTATCGTCGGTTTACCAAATGTCGGCAAATCAACATTATTTAACGCATTAACACGCGCAGGCATTGAGGCATCTAATTACCCTTTTTGTACCATTGAGCCGAACGTTGGTATCGTTCCCGTGCCGGACGTACGTTTAGAAGCAATTGCTGCCATCGTTCATCCGCAACAAATCCTGCCTACGACGTTAAAATTCGTAGATATCGCCGGGCTTGTTAAGGGTGCCTCCCAAGGAGAAGGCTTGGGTAATCAATTTTTAGCCAATATTCGTGAGACAGAAGCGATTGCTCATGTCGTACGTTGTTTTGAAACCGACGATATTATTCATGTCGCTGGGAAAGTAGCCCCTCTTGAAGACATTGAAGTAATCAATACCGAACTTGCCTTAGCTGACTTAGAAAGTGTTGAAAAAGCCTGCCTAAAAGCATCAAAATTGGCCAAAAGCGGCAATAAAGCAGCTATATTTGAACAACAAACGTTGGAAAAGATCAAAGCGCACTTAGATGAAGGTCAACCTGTGCGCACGCTAGTATTGACTACCGAAGAAAAAATGATCAGTCAACGATTATTCTTACTGACAGGTAAACCTGTTTTTTATATTGCCAATGTTAACGATGATGGTTACGACAATAACCCCCTGCTCGATCAAGTGACAAAATGGGCAGAAACAGAAAAAGCACCTATGGTGGTTTTATCTGCTGCAACGGAAGCAGCTTTAATTGATTTAGATGATGCAGAACGAGAAGAATTTATGTCGGCACTCGGTTTAGAAGAACCTGGCTTAAATCGCGTTATAAGAGCTGGCTACGACTTGTTAGGCCTACAAACCTTTTTCACTGCAGGTGAGAAAGAAGTACGTGCTTGGACCACTCCTAAAGGTGCGACCGCTCCCCAGGCAGCAGGTGTTATTCATTCAGATTTTGAAAAAGGGTTTATTCGGGCTGAAGTTATTGCTTATGAGGATTTTATTAGCTACAAAGGCGAGCAGGGTGCTAAGGAAGCCGGCAGACTACGCTTAGAAGGGAAAGATTACATCGTCTTGGATGGCGACGTAATGCATTTTCGCTTTAATGTATAAGGCCCTACTATGACTATTGCTAAGCTAAGGTCGCTTGTTCACGCAGATTTTGAGGCAGTTAATGCACTGATCATCGATAAAATTAAGGCGCAATCAGGTTTGGCGGATGATTTGGGGCAACATATCATCCAAAGCGGCGGTAAGCGACTCCGCCCTTTACTCGTCCTATTGGCAAGCCATGCTGCTGGTTACAAGGGTGTAGAGCATATCAAGCTCGCCGCAACGGTTGAATTTTTTCATACTGCCACTTTATTGCATGATGATGTTGTCGATGACTCTAAACTAAGACGCGGCCATGCAACAGCCAATCAAATTTGGGGAAACACCGCGAGTATTTTAGTAGGTGACTGTTTATTCACGCAATCTTTTCAATTATTAGTTGATGTAGAACATCATGCCATATTGCGTTTATTTGCCGATACTGCCTATCAAATTAGCTGCGGAGAGGTGAAACAACTAGCAAACCGCCATAATGTGTCACTTTCGATTGACGACTATTTAGATGTGATTCGCGGGAAAACTGCCCTGCTTTTTGCTACATCTGCAGCAATTGGCGCACTGTTAACCAATGCCCCTAAAGAAATTGAACATGGATTATATACCTATGGGTTGCACCTTGGAAATGCTTTTCAAATCATCGATGATGCACTTGATTATTGTTCAGACGCTGAAACGCTTGGAAAAAACATTGGTGATGACCTTGCAGAAGGAAAACTCACGCTGCCCTTACTTTATATTTTGAAAGAAGGGTCTGCCGCTCAAAAAAAACTAATAGAAACTGCCATTCTAAAAGGCGCCCTCGATCAGGCAGAAGATATTCTGGTAGCTATTGAAGAAACGAAAGCCATTGACTACACGCGGCGATATGCACAACAAGAAGTAGATAAAGCGCTGGTAGCTCTTAAATGCTTGCCTGATTCCACCTATAAAGAAGGCCTCATAGAGCTCGCGCAATTTATTTGCGAGCGCAATTATTAGGATAGTATTTTGCTGCTGGTATAATGGGTTTTCCAACGTTTTTAAGTGCTTTATCAACAAAGGACGATGATTGATGCTCAGCGTCATTGTTATTACAAAAAATGAAGAAGCCAATATCAGACATTGCCTTGAATCCGTCACTTGGGCAAATGAGATCATCGTATTGGATTCAGGCAGCACGGATCAGACAGTCGCTATTGCAAAGGAGTTTACTGCCAAGGTTTATTGTACGGATTGGCCCGGATACGGTGTGCAAAAGCAGCGTGCCCTGAATTTAGCTACCTCAGAATGGGTTCTAAATTTAGATGCCGATGAATGTGTAAGCCCACCCTTGAAAAACGCCATTCAGATGATGATGCGAAACCCACAAGCCGAAGCCTATCGCATTCCAATTCAGCTGCAATTTTATGGCAAACCTTTGCGTTTCTCTTCGAGCCCTACACGACACGCTCGTCTTTTCAAACGTACCGGTGCTCGTTTTAGTAACGACATTGTGCATGAAAAAATTCTTTTACCTGCAACGGCACGTATTGGACGATTTAAGGAACCGATTTACCATCAATCTTTCCAAGATCTTAGTCATGCTCTGTATAAACTTAATAAATACTCTTCCTACAGCGCAAAAATCTGTATACAAAAACGCAAACAAGCACCAGGCTTATTGAAAATTTTGTGCTCTGCCACCTGGATGTTCTGGCGGTGTTATTTGCTTCAAGGCGGAATCTGGGAAGGACGCGCTGGTTTTATCTTAGCTTATTTAAATGCTCAAGGAACTTTTTTCCGGGGTATGAAGCAGCAATATCAGGATAAAGCCATTCAAAACTTACCACAGGTCGAAGTTACTGCCAGCTCACCTAATGTAAAACTTTCTGCTAATGATGAAATCTTAGACAACCGACACCCTTCTCACCAAAAACAATTCTCAAAGGAAGAAAATGATTAACCGTTCCGAAAAAATTCACCTGCTCTCAGAGCGCTATTCTTTGGATCGTTGGATACCTGCGTTGCTGGCTTTAACTTTTTTTACACTTCCTTTGAGTTCCACAGCGAAAAGCCTTAGCTTAAGCCTGGCTGCTACGGCAATTTTATTAGCACCGACCTACCGTACACAACTATATACCTTCTTTTGCAGCACGTGGGGACAGGCAACCTTACTTTTTTTTGGTTTAATTCTCATTGCAAGTTTGTGGAGCCCAGCCAGTTTTGCTGATAAAAGTTTTGTGTTTAATAAATACAGTAAACTGCTCTACTTACCCGTGCTCGCCGTCGGTTTCCAATCACCCCGCAGTCGTACTCTTAGCATCAATGCTTTTTTAATCGCAATGATGCTTACAACACTTCTCGGCTTATTAACTATCTACGGGTGGCTGCCCTTTCTACCGATTGATCCTGATCATATTTTTCGGAATCACATTATCACCGGCATGATGCTCGCGTTTGCATCATACCTTTGCTTACTGCTGGGTTATCACTCTGAAGGAAGTAAACGCTTAGGTTACGGATTCTTATTGCTTCTCTTCACTTACCATGTTCTCTTTATCAATGAAGGACGCACGGGCTACGTGCTGTATTTTTTAATGCTAGGCATTTGTATTTTTCAACTTTGTAGCTGGCAAAAAGCTTTAATTGGATTAATTGCGGTAGGTTGTTGGTTGCTTGCTAGCTATACGATCAGTCCCGTAATGCATGATCGTGTACAAGGTGCCGTTGAACAGTTCCAACGTTATCAAAATGACGATAAAAATACAGATATTGGTTATCGAATTCAATTTCATCGATTTTCCTATCAACTTTTTCAACAGCATCCATGGATAGGTAACGGTACCGCCAGCTTCATCGATAATGCACGAAAACTAAATCCTGTACCTGCATGGCCTGATAAATTAATCGATCCCCACAGTCAATATTGGTTAACTCTTGTCGAATTTGGTTGGTTAGGTATTGTAATTTTAGGCTTATTTTTCATGCGATTAATGCAAGCGGCTTGGACTTTAAAAGACATGAAGCCCGTCGCATTTGCCTTGATCATTCCTTTTCTCATAGGTAATGCAACCGACTCGCTTTTATTTTACTCAGGCTCTGGCTATTTCTTTATTATGTTTATGGGACTTTGCTTAGGAGAAGCTACGCAAATAAAACAAACATCGAATAATTTCCCTCTAGTTTAAGCGTTGACATTAGCAACAATATTTTGAATAGCCCTTATTTTCATGATTGGGCTTTTCTTTTTTAAAGTGACATAAACCATTCATAAATGCTTTCGCTTTTTTTGCGGGTGTGAGTGGGTAATAACTTATTTTGTTTGGGATATTAAGCGTTCCTGGATAAAAAGTAAGTGACTGAGGATCGACATTTAACTCACCTGCATGAATATGCTTCTCAACATTTTTTTTCGCAAAATCCACCCGGACTTCACTGTCATTTTCACAAAAGAAGTGTTGCAAGCGCAAATTAGGTGTTTTTAGTGTGTTTTTTAGCTGAGCCGCTAAGCTAAGGATATTTTGGCATCCCATAAAATCTTTCATCCCCTTCGGACGAAAAGAGATACTCAATGCGTTTTCACCTATCACATAATTTGAAAAAAAGGCTCGGAAATGCTTTTTCTTTATTTCTTTATCTACGGTTTTTAAATCAACTTTATATAAACCATCTAAGTTCTGATTGAGAAACTTCTTAGAAAAGAAATTGGGTTCGTAGTCTTCAAGCTCAATCACTTCCTCTTCATCATTTAAAGAATATATTTTCCTTTGAGCTTCTAAGTCGTTGTTTCGAATTAATTTTGAATTTATTTTTAGCTCTCGCTTATCAAATTTCCATGGAACAACCACCTGATTAAAATAACCTCCAACCAAAGTAATCTCTATCCATCTTGCATTTACAAAATCTTCTTTAACTTGATTCGCTAAGAAAGTTGCACTATCTAACCTAGAAAAATGAGCAGCGGCGCATCCAATATCACTTCGGACGTACATAAAAACACATTCACACAGATTGCGAGTATAAAATCCGCAAAATTTTTCACTGTTCATTTCATTAACAGGCAGAAAAACATATTTTTTGACAGGAATAGCAATGTGTTGTTTCATTTGAATTCAAATCAAACGTAATTTGCAGGCATATTAACATCTTGCATCAGAAAATAAAAACACAATGTTTGAAATACTAACTTTTGAAATTAACGTATTGAAAGGCGAAATTTATAGGGATTTGATATTCAGAATAAACTGGGAAGAAATTTAATAAAATTTTTTTAAAATTAAAATAGATTACTTGCACCCTAAGGTGCAAATTTCTAGATGCACTTTTAACCTTTATAAAATACTGAACGAACCTCCTGTTCCTCAACAGTATTTGTTTTCTGCATTGTGAAGGGTAATGTATTTCGCACGAAAAATTTACCATGGGAATAATTACGATCAAGTTTAGTTAAAAAGTCACTAAGGTAGGTGCCCAATACTCTTTCTGCATCTTTCGCTTCATTGGTATTATATACACCCACATTTGGATCAAAAACAGCAAAACATTCCCTGCCGTCATTTTCTGTTGTTTTCATGCAACCCATTACATGGGAACGTTCGGTGATGTTATCTTTCGCTTGCTCGCCAACATAAATCAATCGCAACTGTTCAGGAAGATCAGACATTTCTTGAATCAATTGCTGTGAAAAAGCACCACAGGTTACTTCAGCAGAAAGATGATCAACATAAGTTGTATGTTGATAGCGCAAAAGATTTTTTAAATACTCTTCCATCGGACATATAGATGATAAGCGAAAACCTTTGGCACCAAGTGCAGCATAACCATTGTTTTGGATTTGAAGTAACAATGTGATCAAACTTTCCTGAGTACTGGTCAACTCATCTTGCATACGCAAGCGATCAATGATTGCATTACATTCACCCAAAAAGTTTTTTTCAAAAGCATTGAAAAAATACCAGGCAAGTACCAATTCTTTGCAGATACCAAATTCACGTAGCCGTGTTTTTTCAGAGTAGTCATCGAGATGCGCGTTGACCATATTGATTAAATGAGCTTGATAAAATCTTTGAGATACTTTTTCTATCTCGTTTTCTGGTGGTGTTGATGGTAATTCTTTTAAAGATGATCCCATGCCTTCTATAAGCTCATCAACAACTTCCGTATAATGCATTTGATTAACATTTTGATTCACTAAATAAGCCGTGTTAATTGTTTTTAATACATCAAGCCCTTCACTTTTTATAGCCTCCATAAGTTTAAAAAGAGCTTTATTATTGGCTCTACTAGCAAGATACTTTTCTGCATCACTTAGCTTTGAAAACCGTTGTTTCAAAAATCGAGCATAAATATCTTTGGGTGGGAAATCCTGCGCACTTGAGAAAGTAAAAAAAGAAGCATTATTTAATTTATAGCTGAAATTAAGATTAGCTATTGATTTTCCAGTCGATTTTAAAAGCGTTTGTCTGAAATGTGGTAGCGGCATAAGAGTACACCTGAGTTTCGAATACCGCTTGGGAACTTCACGGGATATAGCCGTTCAATAATTTAAAATATCTGTCCCAAACCGATTCAATTTGGCTTATAGATATATAGTTTATAAAAATAAAAGTTAAGGTTTTATTATGTTTTTAGGAGGACATTGAAAATTTCAACAAATCTAGAGGGGATAAAAGCGCTCTGAACTAAAGCGCCAGTTTAAATTGTTGCCAGTACTTGGCGTATAAATTTAAGGTCTCGTCCGAAACGTTTCTCTGAAAATGACCTCGACTTAATACTTCGTTAGAAGGATAAATCATTGGGTTGTTTTGAATTGCTGCCGGGAGTAGCGCTTTACTTGCTGCATTAGCGATTGCGTGTCCCTGTGTTAATGCAATCATTTTTCCTGTCTCTGGTTTGAGCATAAAGTTAATAAACTGATAAGCCTCCTTCATGTGCGGCGGATTTTTAGGAATTGCTAAACAATCGACCCAAATTATAAATCCTTCTTTTGGGTAGACAAAATCAATGGTTCTGTTTTCAAGCCTTGCTTTAAAGACATCGCCATTCCAAGCAATACCGGCTATTGCATCCTCATCAATCATAATGGCTTGAATGCTTTCGCTTGCAAATAATTTAATGTTCGGAATCAACGCAAGCAAATGCCGGTAAGCAGCCTCTATATGTACTTTATCTGCATCATTCGGACTCCACCCTAAGCTCATTAAAGCGACAGAAAATACTTCTCTTGCATCATCTAACAGCATCAATGCTGAGTGCCAACGTTCTTGCCATAGATCTTGCCAGGCAGACGGCGCAAGTTTTACCTGCTCACGATTATAAAAAAGACCAGTCACTCCCCAAATAAGAGGAATACTGTATTTGTTGTCTTCATCATAAGTGTTATTGACAAAAAATTTATCTAAATTAACTTTGTTAGGAAGCTGTCGAGAATCCAATGGTAGCAATAGTGATTGTGCTTTCATCCGTTCGACAAAATAACTGGAGGGTAGAATAACATCGTACATCCCATTATTCGTCGCTCTTAATTTCGCATATAAGGTCTCATTGTTATCGTACGTGGAAAAGTTTACTTTAATACCGGTTTCTTTCTCGAACTGCTTAAGCACGACTTTAGGAATTTCTCCGCCCCAAGCATAAACATTCACTACCGATTTAGCGCAGGCAACGTTAGCACTCACCAGTGTTATCAAATATAACAAAATGCCATAAACGATATTCATGCCGACTTTCTCGCAAAGCCCTGAGCAAGCAAGACAAGGCACATAGAAAAAGCCAGCGTTAGCGTGCAAAGGGCGTTTAACTCTGGGGTGACACCCACTCGCACGAGTGAATAGATTACCAAGGGTAAAACCGAAAAATCAGGCCCGGCCACAAAATAACTCACAATAACGTCATCAAAAGATAAAGTAAACGCGAGTAGTCCGGCACTTAAAATCGCAGGCCAAAGAAGCGGTAAAAATACCTTACGTAACGCTTGCAAATGAGTAGCACCCAAGTCTAAAGCACTGTAATAAATATTTGCATCAAGCATTTCAAGCCTTGCGTTCAAGGTAATGACAACAAATGGAATACAGAAAGTAATATGCGCGATCAGTAGGCTACAAAACCCGAGCGGTAACTGACCTAAATGGAAAAACAACAACAACGCCACCCCCATCACTAGATCGGGAATAATAATTAATAACAAAGAGCCCGTGTGCAGACATTGCCATTGCTTGCGTTTGAAGAGAAAAATACGCACAGAAGCCAGGACGCTAAGGCCTGTCGCAATTAAAGCTGCAAGCACCCCTAAAACAATTGAATGTATCAACGCTTCCCATAACGCCCGATCTTCTATCAGCTCCCAATACCATCGAGTTGAAAATCCCTGCCATTGTAAGGAAAATCGTGAGCTGTTCACAGAATAAATAACCAGCAGTAGGACAGGTAAATATAAAAAACCGTAAATTGCCATTAAAAAAGTGCGATTAATACCGTGGGCCCAAAACCCTTTACGAACGAGCTTTTTCAATGGAAAACCACTCTGTTTCCGTTACGTTGCAGTTCATCGGGCATGTTCTTACGCCAGCGGGAATATCCAACGCTTAAAATGAGTAGTAAAAACCCCGTTAATAGGATACTTGTCGCTGCTCCCTGGGGCCAATTTTGGGAAATTAAAAATTGCTCTTGAATCAAATTGCCTAGCAATGTGGAACGTGCCCCACCTAAGACGTTAGAAATATAAAATAATGTCATACTGGGTAAAAAAACCATTAAACATCCAGACATTACACCATTTATAGTATTTGGAAAAAAAATACGTGAAAAAATCTGCCAGGGTGAAGCTCCCAAGTCTTTAGCTGCTTCAACCCACCGAAAATCAAAGCGTTCCATGTTTGCAAACAAAGGAAGTACCATGAAAGGGAATAAATTATAAATGGACCCTAAGATGACCGCAAAGTTGGAATAAAGAAAGGGTAATGGTGCGTGAATTAAATGCAGTTTTAATAAAAGAAGATTAAGCCACCCCTTGGTCTTTAAAATCGCCATTAAAGCGTACGTTCGTATTAAGGAACTTGTCCAGCAAGGGATAACAATGAGTAACAATAACAAGGATTGGTGACGTGCTTTGACTAATAAATAGCTGAATGGGTAAGCAATCGCTAAGCAACAAATTGTGGTGATAGAAGCCACTAAAAACGAACGCGCAAAAATTTTAAGGATAACGGGTGTAAAAAGCTCGCTATAATTCTCCAGGGTCAGGGGCAAGCGGACTAAGTGCATTGAGTCATGGGAGAGAAAACTAACCCCCACAATAACTAGTAAGGGCAATAAACTAAAAATAGACAGCCAAGTATAGAACACACACAATGAAAATGACCTAGTTTTCATAGGGTAGTAATACCTCCCAACCAGTTAGCCAGTGAATCCAGACCGGTTCGTTTAAGGCATATTCTAATTTATCATCGTCTTCGTCAAAAAATTCAGAAGCGTTAATTACTTTCCCCGAGTTTAACGCTACTTTTAATTCCACCGTTGATCCTTTGTAAATGATATCTACAATTTTTCCTGGGATCATATCTGCGGAGTCCTCTACCTCCGCAAGACTCCAAACACGAATATCTTCAGGTCTTACGATTAAATGTAATTTGTCACCCTTGATATAGCGTCTGGTATTTTTACATTCCAAAGGCACTGATTCGATTTCTACTTTTAACTGTTGAGTGGTTGCTTCTTGCACCTCAACAGAAAATATATTCGTTTCTCCTATGAATTCAGCAACATAAAGGCTAGCAGGTGTTTCATAAACTTCACGAGGAGTTCCAATTTGTTCAATATGACCCTGATTAAAGATCACAATCCGATCAGACATGGACAAGGCTTCCTCTTGGTCATGAGTGACAAAAATGAAGGTCATGTTGAGCGTTTTTTGCAGTTGTTTCAATTCTGATTGCATAGCTTTTCTTAGACGATAGTCTAAAGAACTTAAAGGTTCATCCAACAACAATACTTGAGGCCGATTAATAATCGCCCTTGCTATAGCGACCCTCTGCTGTTGTCCACCACTTAATTGATGAATACTTCTGAAACCAAAGTTTTCAAGACGCACTAACTTTAAAGTCTCTTGAACACGCTGCTTAATTTCTTCTTCGGCAATGTGTTTGCATCGCAGGGCAAAAGCAACATTTTCATACACGGATAAATGAGGAAATAAAGCATAGGTTTGAAAAACCGTATGCACATCTCTTTTCTGTGGAGGAAGTGTTGTTATACACTTTCCATTGATGAAAATATCCCCTGAGGTGGGTTGTTCAAATCCCGAAATAATACGTAATAAGGTGGTTTTGCCACAGCCTGAAGGCCCTAATAAGGTCAAAAATTCGCCATGGTGAATCGTCAAACTTAAATCTTGCAAAACCGGTAACATACCGTAAGATTTATGAAGACGAGAAACAGTGATAAGAGGGGCTGCTATTGAACTCAAATGACTCTGCATGCTGAATCTTTAAGCGGCAATTATGCAATTACTGCGCTGCTTTGTCCACTGATTATCAATGTTTGATGATACCATTTTGCCCCCTGCGCATACTTTTACGTTGAAGAATCAACTGGTCGTTAGATGGAATAAGAGAAACTTATCTTTAATTAAAATTACCAGGCCGCAATTTTTTCGTGTGGGGATTGTATACTACAAATCTCCGAAAAGGTGCCGTTATTACAAAGAACCGTGCCTCCAGCTTCATCAATCGTTAGAACGCCCCCTTGCCACAAGCAACAACCTTGTAATTTTTGCAAATCCATCACTGCATGTCGCGTACAATAACAAGCTGAATAGTACCCATTATTACAGACGTATCGACCTGCTGAAGAATCGCAATAACTGATGCCCCCCATGTCTCCACAGCACATCATCTGATCGCAAGGCGGGACATAAATCATTGAACAATCATTACAGAAGCTGGTAGTAGACTTCAAAAAGAAGAGACTTGTCAGCAATGCTTGTCTTAGAAGCGTCATTCCTAATTCCAATGAGAAGAGACGCTTAAGATTAGCATAGCCCTAATTGCAAGAGAACCCGTGAATTCTTATGAATAGCAGATAGATTGAAGAAAGCTCCCTTTTCCTGACATAATAAAAGTAAGGATCGTCATCCTATATAAAATAAAGCCTGACCATACTCACACGCTTCATCGTCTAGGAGACGAAGTTATGCGTACCTTATATGGAATTGGTTTACAGAGTTTAAAAAAACTTCATTCGCTCTCCCTCTTTTTTCGTTTTGCGGGACACTTAAGTTTTAGTTTAAAAGCATCACTTTGTCGACAACATCCCATTGATTGGCATCGTGTTCTCGAGCTCTTGTATTACTCCGGTGCAAAATTATTGCTTCCTTGCATTTTTATTGGCGCTCTAGTCAGCGCTTCTTTATCTCAAACGGTTTACATGATTTTAAGTCCTGCTTATCTCACGCACAAAGTTTTACCGATTTCTGAGCAAATATTGACTCAAGATCTTTTACCGATGTTATTAGGATTTATTCTCTGCCTTCAGGCAGCACTTAACCTTATACATAGCCATCCTGAAAGACGTCGCCAAGATCAAGAAACTATCCTCTTGAAACATGTTGTACCCATTATGATTGGCATGAACCTCACCAGTTTTCTGCTTTATAATTATCTCATCGTGGTTTGTTTTCTTTCATTCTATGGGATGTTTTATTTCACTTTTGATATTAGCAGTGCTGAATTTTTATTTTATCTCACTCGCCCCGTTATTCTTTGGGATTTATTAACATCCCTACTAAAGACGCTTTGTCTCAGTACACTTGTCAGCTTAACAGCCGGCTATTATTATTATGAGACAGCCATTCGAGCAATGGCACTCAGAACAGCCGTCTCTCGCATTCTTACACGTGGGGCATTCTGGCTTATCACGGCCAATGCTTATACAAAACTTACATTTTAAGGCAAGGAATGCATCAAGAAAGATTTTACATGTGGGTTGGATTTTTCGTCATAGGCGCACTGAGCTTGCTCCTTGTGGGGGCTGCTTTTTTCTATCAGCAACACCAGCGTGCGCAAACTCAAACCTTTGTCATGCTGTTTAAAGGTTCTTTGAAAGGCTTGGTTCAAAGCTCAGCAGTGACCTATCGGGGCATCAAAATTGGTGAGGTAAAATTGATTGAAGTTACCGAAAATCCTCAAAGAACTAAAGTCAAAATCCCTGCTTATATTCAGTTTTTTGTTGAAAAGAAATTTGATCTCAGTCAAGACCCTATTCATCTGCTTATCCAACAGGGCTATGTTGCTCAAGTGGGGCAACCTAATTTATTGAGCGGTGTTTCTGAAGTTGAGTTAGTGCAGTCCGCCCCTCCTAGACAATTACGTTTCGAAAAATACAAAGGCTATCCTATTTTTCCAACCAGTGCGATTGCTCAAACCTATACAAGTTTTGACGATACGATGCAAAGTGCCAAAAACGCTTTGGATGAGCTCAACCGTTTTATCCGTTCAGAAGATACGCAAAATACACTTAAGGCCATTAGACACATGAGTGAAACAATCACTACTTTTGTGCAGTCTAAAGATTTGCAAGAAACATTGGCTGCCGCAAAAAACATGAGCGAGAGCTTGCAAAAATTATCTTCCGAATTACGCGAAGATTTTCCAATAGCACTTAATACTTTCCACGATACGTTTCAAAGACTCCAGGATGCTGCCTCTTCTATCGATAATTTATCGACTTACTTATTAAGACATCCGGAGGCTTTTATTAGAGGGCGCTCTTAAAGGGGCGTTCTTCCTACTTTCAAAACCAGGAAAAATTATTTCATGCAATTAACATTGGGTAAAAAAGTTTTTGTCACAAAATCCATCAAAATTGTTGTGAGTGTGGCTTTCAGTTTTCTATTAATTGCTTGTGGCCGTAGTCCAGACCCTACCCTCTACCTTTTAAATCCCATCGCCCCAAAACAAACTATCAAGACACCACGGGTGCCCGCTCAGGGACATTTGCGTTTGGGTATCGAACGCATCACTCTGCCAAGTTACCTGACCAAAACGCCCACAATGATTTTGCATCAAACGCCTCATCGTCTTGGTATTCTGGATAATTATCAATGGGGCGACAACCTCGACAAAATGGTCCAACAAGTTATAACCGCTAATCTACAGGCCTTACTACCTGGAGCAATTATCGAAAATTATCCTTGGAGCTCTCATCTTCACCCTAATTACTATTTGCAAGTCACTATCACGGACTTTAAAATGATGTTTAATGGAAAAAGTATTCTAAGAGCGCATGCTTTAGTGTACACCGACAATAAACCCGTACGTGCACTCAATGTTGCTTATGAAGGAGCGGCTCCTTCCATCTTGCTTAAAAAACCTTTACACGTTGAAGCCCTGGTGAAAGTGATGAATCAACAGTTAACACGACTATCTCAAGAAATGAGTATTATGCTTAGAAAACTAGATTTTTCCGAACACCACTCCATATCTATCGAGCATCGCAAGCCTGCATTTAGACGCAGATGAAAACCTTGCCCTGCGTTTGCTTAAAAAAGGATCTTTTCAGATTATTAGATGACGGTGCAACGCTAATCACGCCTAATAATCGCTTAAGTAATGCCTTATTGGAAGAGTTTACAAGGCTGAAATATCAGCCTGTTCAAGCAAAGCCCATCTGTATCCCCTATCAAGCTTTTTTGCGACAAGCCTTCCAACAACTCTGTCATCAATACCCTTGGGAAGAACATCCTATTCTGCTCAACGCCCAGCAATGCCGTTTTGCTTGGCAACAAATTCTTTCTCAGGCCTATAACCCCGTAAACGTTGGGCTCTGCGATGCTATTCAAGAAGCATGGATCTCCTGTCATCTATGGTCCCTTGATTTCTCAAACCCTTTATTTCAATTGACTGAACAAACGGCTTTGTTTCAGAAAGTAGCCACCCTGTTTCAGGAAACCCTCGATAAAAAATCAGCAATGACTGAAGTCCAGCTTGCTCCGTATCTTTATGAGCATCCCGATTTTATTTTCCCAACCAAAAAAATTGTGTGGGTTTGTTTCGATGACTTCCCTCCCCAACAAAAAAAATTACAGACAGTGTTATATGAAAGAGGAATTGAACAGTATCAATATGATTTAACGGCAACGGATTTTCCTACGTTTAAACACGAATCAAAAAATGATGAAGAAGAATGGATGCATTTATTCAGCTGGATAAATCATCGTCTCTCTTTAAATGAAAAACATATTGCCGTTGTCGTGCCTGATCTTGAAGCCAATTACTCTTTTTTAAAACGCCGCCTATCACAAGAATTTCAACCCGAGCAATGGAATATTTCATTAGGTCAGTCACTTGTTGATCAACCCTTAATCGCGCATGCACTGTCATGGTTAAAATTAGATACTGGCATCCTTTCGCGTGCTGATGCTCGTTTACTCTTACATTCTCCTTATCTGGTCGGTTCAGAAAAAGAATGTTTCACTCGCGCACATTATCTCGAAGAACCGGCAATCTTGAACGCCCCGTTTTTTAACGTAGCGCACTTTATTCGAGTGGTCGCACCCCGCGCCCCTCTATTAGCAGAAGCTTTATCGCAATTGGAAAGCTACCCCTCTGAAGCATCTTTAGACGAGTGGATCCAACTGTTCTACCAACGTTTATCCCTGCTTGGCTTCCCCGGCGAATATTCTTTAAACTCAGAAAGTTATCAGGCCTATCAACGTTTAATAACCCTTTTAGATGAATGGATGGCCTTAGCGTTTATTCAAGTCACTTTTTGCCGAGAAGAAGCCTTGTCTTCCTTAGAAACATTTGCAAGAACAACGCTTTTTCAACCCAAAAAACCGCAGCAAGCGCCCCTGCAAATTTTAGGCTTACTTGAAGCATCAGGTTGCGAATTTGATAGCCTATGGGTCATGCACGCAACCGAGCAGCAATTACCAAAAGCAAGCCGACTTTCTCCTTTTATTCCTCCCCAGCTACAACGCGAATTTCAAATGCCGCATGCAACGCCAGAACGAGAAATGCGGCTGGCAGAAAGCATGATCAATCGATTTACTTGCGCAAGTAAATCAACTGTCTTCAGTTATTCACGTTTGAGCGGCGAACAACTAAAACGCCCTAGCCCTTTAATCGGGCACTTGCCTAATTTAGATAGCGTTTGCAATGAAGCTGACGCCGTCTTGCCGGCTCTACTAGAAATTATCAATGAAGATTATATATTGCCTCTGCAGCCCTCTGAAAAAACAAGAGGAGGTACGAGAGTACTTGCTACGCAAGCACAATGTCCCTTTAAAGCTTTTGCCACCCATCGACTCCAGGCGAAAAGCGTACCTTCAACAACAGAAGGCCCTGGTGCTAAAGAACGTGGCCAATGGATCCACCGTATACTGGAACGTATTTGGCGTCATTTAAATGATCAAAAAAACCTTTTGGCACTTTCTGAAGCAGAGTTAACACATTTAGTTGGCTCCATCACAAAAGAAACGATCGATACTTCTTTGAAGGAGTGGCAAATGAGTTTGTCACCTCTGATACAGGAAATGGAAGAGCAACGTTTAGAAAAACTAACCCAATTGGCGCTCGCTTGGGACAAAGAACGCCCACCTTTCGTTGTAGAAGCGGTTGAAGCAGCTTACACAATCAATCTCGGGGGGCTAGAACTCAAAGTTCGTATCGATCGTTTAGACCGCTTTGTCGGTGAAAACGAAGAAAAAGCGCTGATTGATTACAAAAGCCAGCTACCCTCTGTCTTGCCGTGGAACGATACCCGCCCTACAGAGCCACAGTTATTACTTTACTCTTTACTGAACGCAGAGATTACCGCTCTTATTTTTGCTCAACTTAATAACGGCCAATTCGTTTGTCGTGGTCTCAGCCAAAATGACAACGCTATTCCCGGCGTGAAACCTCTTAAAACTCCTGATGCTTGGGAAGAACAACGCATTTTGTGGAAAGAAGAATTAGACAACTTAGCAACTGAGTACTTAAGTGGTCGTTGCGAACCCAAGCCAAAGTATCAAACACTTTGCCAACGATGTGATTATCGAAATCTATGTCGAATTGATGCGATCAAGCTTTCCAATTTATAGGTCGAACCAGATGCTGGAATGAAGTTAGCCAGATAAAACCACCACTGTTGGAAAGATTTTAATCTCGGCCCCCCAATATCGACAAAATTGTTAGAAAAACGATCCTTAAAAAACACTCACCTTATATTAGGGGAAAAATTCTGCATGATTTTATTTGCGAGTAAAAATAATGCACAAACACAAAGCACTCAGGTTTTGACCCAGAGGCACTTGATGATATTGAGCAATAGTATTGCGATCCCTCATCTTTCGCTCAAATCGGATTCATTGTATTTACTTTTGAAAAAAGAGGGACAACTTAGATGCATGACGTTCTGAAGTGGTTAGTCATTCCAGGGGGGCCCGGTATGTCTAATAATTATCTACAACATACACTTCCAGAGGCCTTTCCAGAATATAACTTGTTTTTTTATCATCCGTACGGTTCCCCTGAATCAGAAAAGAAAGAGGTAACTATTGAAACAATGGTTCTACAGATAGAAGAAGCCATTTCTAATTTTTTTCCTTCTGAAGAATTTGGCTTAATTACCCATTCGTTCGGAAATTACCTTGCCCTAAGACTGTTGGAAAAAAATCATAGCCGATTGAAAGCCCTTATAATGATTAATCCCATACCTTTCACCTATACAGGCTGGCAAATTGCATTACAAAGTATTATTAAAACAATTCCGGAAGAAATTTTAATTCAAGTCAATAGCCTGGCACTTCAGCCCGATCAAGGAACAAACATTTTTCGCCTAATTTATCCTTACTACCTGGGTAATATTGAGCATACCCTACCCATGAATATCCCTTTTGATATGGATACGTGTAACTTAATAACATCTAAAATAAGAAATTTTAACGACGATATACATTTAATTTCAAACCCAAATCAACCAATCATAAGAATAGTAGGCGCAAAAGATCCTTTTTATGTAGAAAAAGAAATTATGGTTGATAACACGCTGGTATTGAACTCAGTAGGCCATTATCCATTTTTTGAAGATTACGCGCAATTTATCAACAAAACTCAACAAGTAAAAGAGTTGTTATGTCATTTGTTACGCTTCTCAACAACCATTAGCGGATAGAGGCCACGATACCTTCCTTTTCAGGGTCTTCTGGGGTACTGTTTAAAGTGTCGTTCAATATTCTTTTGTTTGATTCTAAAACCGAATGTAAAAAATAAGCGAATAAAAGGACTGTTAACGCATTAAAATGTATTTTCTCAGTACCGTTATATTTCTGAATCGTGATTGAAACATCTTCAGATGGGTAAACTAGTAGAGATTGATTCAGCTCTTCAGTCAAAATTGCTTTATTTGCAGCGCAATCAAGCCCATCAAGAACCCTTTCCCCGGTATTCGAATCAAAATATTTGATTATTTTTTTATTATCAGGGCCAATACATGTCAGGACACCCACCATATGTGAGGTTGAGCCTTGAAGAGGGGCAAAGATAATTTCAGTTAAGCTTTGGGGATGGGTGATTGAGTCCTGTAAAATTGCATTTATACACTCTTCAGAAACTGAACTCCCATTATTTTTTGTAAACAATTTATCCTTCAATGAAATAGCGATTGATTCACTGAACCACTTTTTATCTAAAGGAGATAAATTATTTATAGAATTAATAGAAGATATCTGAAGATTCTTAAATGAACACATCTCATTAGCATAGTCATTATGGTATTTCAGCCATTTAGAATGAAAAGGAGAAGATTGAATACAAACGAAAGAAGGAAGTCGTTGGAATATTTGCATACTTTCGACATCCTCAAATACACGACGCTGATGAGGAGAAAAGTGTTTAAAACTATAAAACTTAAATTCTTCTAATAGATCTTTATTACTCAATTGCGATAAATACCAATAGCGCGTCAACCCTGCACAGATTCCACTGTAGGACTTAAATGGCACCTTCGCTGAAGAAAAAGACCCTGACATTCTAATATTGAATAAAAGATCGTATTGCTTAAAAGATCGTTTGTTTTCTGAAGGAGCATGAAAAAAAGTCCCTTTCATTTTTGCTAAATCTTGTCCATTGATTGTCTTTAGAGTAACAAAATTGTTATGTACTCGATGGTAGCTGTCCAGAAACCTCTTCCGGGCTGCACACTGAAATTTAAGTACACTAACGATACAAAGTTTTTCTATATGAGTCAGTTTAAGAAACTCTTGAGAAGGTTTCATAGCCATCCAATAAAAACCATATTTGTATAATTTTATATCTTAAAGATATAAAAATAAAATATATCATTATATTTTTTATTTATTTTTCAAATTTCTTTCAAAAGCTCAATAATGATCACGCCTAATGGAAGATATTCTCGTTGCTAAGAGGTGGGGGTTTAATGTAAGCGGAATATAAACGTAATGGTTATAAAGTCATGGGTTATGAATACATCGAAGATACAATCGATCATATGAAAACAAAAAAGATTCCAGTAAGGAAAATAGATTTAAATCATTTTAAAAATGAGAAACTCACCTACGAAGAAAACTTGCAAGAAAATTTGAAAGATCAAACTAATAACTTTGCAATTCGTATTTTGAACTACTTACAGCCTGAAGCACTCAGATTATTAATGCTTTCATTAATGAATTTTATCGCTAAAGGTTCTAAATTTAGAATAGTTGAGGGCGTAACCGCACATAACCAAGCTAATTTTTATGCTTTTTTATGGGGGCTAGAGAGAGCAGAACGCGAATCCAAAACCACTACCTGCTAGCAGGGCGCTACAAATATAACAGTAGCGCGCCCAAAGAAAAAAATTAACTGTTAGAGCTATCTGTTAATTCATCAACTCTTTCTCCTGCTTTTTGTGCAGGGCCTTTGTTTTCTATTTTATCTTGTACTTTTTCAACGGCATTATCAATTTTGCGACCCTTTTTCTCAGCAGGACCTTCGTGGCAAGCTGTTAAAAAAGCCATCGTCAACACAGTTGCGATTGTCATTTGTATAAGTTTTTTCATTATTCCTCCGAAACATTTAATAACTGTTTAAACACATGATCAAATTGAAATCAATCTGTAAATCATAGACTGATTAAAAAATAATACTTTGACTAAGTAGCATACTCATCTCTTTGATTTTTTTCAATATCAAAGAATAAATAAAGGATCATAATTAATAATCAACGGTTAGGATGGCACTCTTTTTTTCACTGACACGTAGAAATACTTGCAAAATAGAGAAGGTACAGCTTCTAAGCACGTTGAAAATCAAAAGCCAAACCAGTTGCGATTGTGTCATGCTTCAATCGAAGCGTTAGAAGTCGATCAACACCCAGCGCTATTCCACTACAAGACGGTAATCCATGTTCCAGCGCTTGTAACAAATACTGATCCGGAGCCATGAAATTCAAATCTCGCATTTGCCTGGTATGAACGTCTGCTGAAAATCGTTTCGATTGCAGTATCGGATCGGTCAGTTCGTGAAATCCGTTAGCAAGTTCCACACCTCGATAATAGACTTCGAAACGTTCTGCCACACCATTTTTTACTTTCGCTAAAGAGGCTTGCGATGGGGGAAAATGATATATAACCACAGGGCTTTCAATTTTAGCAAGGGCAGGTTCAATTACATGGCTCATGAGTAAAAATAGGTAGGGATCCACTTCTACCTCGTCTTCAGGTAATACATCTCCTAAGCCAAAAGATACAACACAATCTTGCAATGATTTGAGCGTCATTGTTTTATCAAAAGGATCGATATTACAAATGTCTTGAAAAGCAGCTTGATATGATTGACGAACCAGCGGTTGACAACCCAAGCAACGTTGTAAAAATTGGTCAACTTCATCCATCAGTTGAAAATGATCGCTCTCTAAACGATACCACTCAAGTAAGGTAAACTCGGGATTATGCCATCGACCTAGCTCATCATCTCGGAAAACTCGCGCAATTTGAAAAATAGGCCCACTTCCAGCGGCTAAAAGACGCTTCATGTGATATTCAGGCGAGGTTTGTAAGTAATAATCTTCCCCTTGAAGATAGGCTTTAATATTACTGAGGTAAGGTTCTGTTACACCGTAACGGCCTAAAATGGGTGTTTCAACTTCAAGATATCCTCGATCTGAGAAAAAATCACGAATTTCACCTAATAAACGCGCCCGATGTTGCAGCGTTTTTATCGTCGCCGAGGGGCGCCACACTGAAGTATTTGATTTTTCCATGAGCATAAATAACAGTGAACTAATAAGTAAGAATTAACAAACAGAGCTAATAAAACATCCCTAGTTCGAGCCGGGCAACTTCCGACATCCGGTCTTGAGTCCAGGGTGGATCCCATACCAGCTCGACTGTGCAATCACTGATCTCTTCCACTTGATTGACAGCCTGCTCTACTGTTCCAGGAAAAGTTTGAGCGACGGGGCAACCAGGGCTCGTCAAACTCATTTTAATATGCACGTGATCAGCTTCATCGATTGAAACGTCGTAAATTAAACCTAAATCATAAATGTTGACAGGAATTTCGGGATCAAAAACTGTTTTTAAAGCAGTTATCACTTTTTCTTCAAGCATCGCTTGCCTTTTTTTCTGTCTCATTTTTTTTAACATGCTTCATTGACTCATTTCAGAAAACAACAAGTTAAATAGGGAAACATCCTGGGCACAGCAAGTTAATCTAGAATGACAATATTACTATTCTGTCGTAACCGTTTCTGCCGCCTCTTGTAAAGCCGCTTCCAGGGTGTGCCAAGCCAGTGTAGCACACTTCACGCGAGCAGGATAAAGTTTCACCCCTTCTAAAATCATCAACTTGTCTAATTGATAGCTCGGTTTTTCAAGACCTTGCACGGGCTTATCGGTCATGAACCCATGAAATTGTCGAAATAATTTTTCAGCTTCTTCTCGTGTTTTTCCCATCAAAGCTTCTGTCATTAACGACGCGGACGCTTGGGAAATAGCGCAACCAGACCCTAAGAAACTGACTTCTTTAATGTAATTTCCTTCAAAACGAATATAAATGGTTAACTGATCGCCACATAAAGGGTTGAACCCTCTGGCTTGGGCAGTTGCCTCTTCCATGCAGTAGTGGTTCCGTGGATTACGATTATGATCCAGAATGGTTTCTTGATATAACTCACGTAAGTCCATCAAATTGAGTACCTCGCTATCAACGATTTCGCAATTACAGCCATCGCGTGTCTATGGTGATAGAAGAACAGCCAAAAAATTAGCGTGAGATAGTGCCATTAAAAAAATGGTGGCTTTAAGCTCTATTCTCAGTTAAAACATAAACTGTTAGTCTTCGTTAAACTCTACATTATACCCTATTGCCCTTATCACGAAAGACTCTTAACGCTAATGTCATCCGGTTTTATTCTTCGAAAAAACAAATTTAGTACGGATTCGTGGCATATAACTTTAGAAAATGGCCGATTTTTTCATCAAGTCTATCTTTAATTATACACCATCACCTCGAAAACCTAGATTTTAGGCAAATCCTAATGCGGGCGTCTTTTCAATTTCTTGCTCTACAGGGGGAGGAAACCATTTTCTAATTTCATTAAATAAATCATTTACTTTTGTTGGTAACGGTTCAATTACTTCTTCAGGTTGTTGTTTTGCTCTCTGTTGCGTCTTCATAATAAAGTGTACGAGCTTTAGAATATTTTTTTTCAATCCATGAAAAAAGTCGTCACAACCTTTCTGATTTAGATATTGCCGAGTTTTTTCAATCAGCGATAAGCTATTATATTTAAACAGCTGGGTCGCTTTTTTTACATGTACCTCTGCATTTGCTAGCGCATTTGCTTTTTCTTTTAGTTTTGTTATCTGAAAACCTACAAAGTTTCTTGCTTTAAAGTCTAATCCATTTTTTTCGAGAGAGTCCAAATCTAATGCGTCAAAACTTTTTGTGATTACCTCCATCAATGGCCGAGGTGAGCCTTCAAAAACAAGGCCTGTGCCAACGTGGATCTGTCTTTGCAGAAACTCTAGATCTATCACACAGGACATCAGTTGATCATAGAAAGCCCCTCTGCACTTATCATAGTTTTTAAGAGATTTCTTGAGTTCTTTATGCTCGTTTGTTAACCCCCTATAAAGCAATTCGAGCGCTCTTTTTTTATGCGATGATACATCCATCTCTTTATCTTTAGGACGGAGCAAACCTACTTGTAACATTAATTGACTGTAGCGTTGATTGATAGGGTATTTATCAGGGTAAAGAGTAGGTTTAGGCATAAAATCAACTATGAAAAACAAGGAGCGTAATATTAACAGTGTATGTAAATAACGTCCAATAAAGATCTTTAATGACTTTAATGAAGTTCAGTTAATTCTAAGATGTAATAAAAGAATTATTTTAACCGTTGACAATACACTGGCTGATAATAAATGAATCGTTCTGTGGTTTTTAAAAAAATATTAACCAGCGCGCTTGGCTATAATTGTGTTGTAGCAACACTGAGCCAGAAATAAATGATTCGGTGTCGCTTTAATAGAATTAAGGCAATTAGAGAAATACTTTCTTTGCACTCTCTAGCGCTTGGATAAGTTTATCAATCTCAGCTTTATGATTATAAAAAGAAAAAGATACACGACAGCTTGACGAAACCTCAAAGAAATCCATTAATGGCATGGCGCAATGATGACCGCTACGCGCTGCTATCCCTTCATTATCGAGCGCAGTGCCTAGATCGTGAGCATGGATTTTTCCATGCACAAAGGTAATCATGGACACTTTTTCTTTGGCTGTACCAATTAAGTTAAATCCCTTAATGCTTTCCATGCCAGAACGTGCGTAATCTAATAGGGCAGTTTCATAGGCTCGGACTTCTTCTATATTTAAAGATTCTAAATAATCAATTGCTGCACCTAGGCCGATAACCCCTGCAATGTTTGGTGTACCTGCCTCAAATTTATAAGGCAATGGTGCATATTCCGTTTTTGCAAAGGTCACATAGTTGATCATTTCCCCACCACCTTGGTAAGGAATCATTTCGTCGAGAAAAGATTCTCGACCCCATAGAACACCGATCCCCGTAGGTCCGTACATTTTATGAGCGGAAAAAGCATAAAAGTCACAGCCTAGATCTTGGACGTCGATATCAAGATGTGCATTTGCCTGAGCCCCATCAACTAACACTGGGATACCTCTTGCATGCGCCAATTCAACCATTTTCTTAACAGGATTAACGGTGCCTAAGACATTGGATACGTAGCTTATTGCAACAAATTTCGTCTTTTCATTTAGCCTTTTTTCAAATTCATCCAATAAAATTTCGCCTTCAATGGAAATGGGAGCAATTTGGAGATTCGCACCCGTCTGCTGGCAAATCATTTGCCAAGGAACAATATTGGAATGGTGCTCCATTTGAGAAATTAATATTTCATCACCTGGAAGAAGACGTGAGGCTACAAAACTTTGAGCAACTAAATTAATCGCTTCGGTTGTGCCACGCACAAAAATACATTCTTTTACGGACTTTGCATGAATAAAACGTCGTACTTTGTCGCGCACAGCTTCAAAATGTTCGGTTGCACGGGCGCTTAAGGCATGAACACTGCGGTGCACATTGGCATTATCTTCGTAATAGTAATGCGTAATCGCATCAATAACCGCTTTGGGTTTTTGAGTTGTAGCCGCATTATCAAAATAAATGAGTGGATATCCATTCATTGATTGTTTAAGAATAGGGAAATCATCCCGGATTATTTCAAAATCCATGATCGTCATTCCTTTAAAGGGCTTCACTTAGTCGTTGGTGGATAAGAGTGCCTAACCATTCAGCCAATTGAGAATGACGAACCAACCGCAAATTATTCTCAATAAACCCTTGAATTAAGTAACGTCTCGCTTCTGTCTCATCAATGCCACGAGCCGCTAAATAAAATAAGGCATCTTCGTCTAGTTGACCTACTGTTGCACCATGTGTGCAAACCACGTCGTCTGCAAAAATTTCAAGCTGCGGCTGAGTATCAATTTCTGCATTTAACGCAAGTAATAAATTTTTATTTTGCTGTTTCGCTTGTGTTTGTTGGGCACCTTTTGCAACACGAATTTTGCCGTTGAAAACAGCTCGTGATCCACCCATTAAAATTCCTTTGTAATCCTGTTCACTTTGACAATGAGGTACCTCATGACAAATCAAACTTTGTTGATCCATATGTTGTCCCTTACTGGGTAAGTAAACGCCATTGAGCGAACAGCTTGCCTCAGGTTCGACGAGTTGCAGGTGATATTCACTCCTCGCAAGCTTCCCACCCAAGCTCAGCAAATGGCTTTGGAATGTACTGCTTTTTGCCTGCCGCACCGTAACATGTCCAACATGGTAGCTTTCTTTATTTTCGCGTTGAATTTTATAATGCGTCAGGTTTGCATCCGGCGCAAGCACGATCTCGGTAATCGTGTTTGTCAATGCACTCTCATTCTCTAATTGCGCATAATAATCTTCAATTAAAACTGCTTCACTTCCTGCTTCCAATATAACAAGATGCCGAGCAGATAACATCTTTCCTGCCTCACCGCCATGCGATAAAACAAGCGGTAACGATACTTTCATACCCGCAGGCACATAAATAAAAGTCCCTGTGTTTAATAAGGCGCTGTTCAATGCATGAAAACCATGCTGATGCTGAATAATTTGATCAAGATAAGGCTGAACTTTCGTTTGATGTTCAACCAATGCCTGATCAAGGGGCATGAACAGCAGCCCTGCGGGCAACGGCGTATGCACAGAGGTTAAATCCTCGGTGGACTCTTCAACCGTCACGCCCGACAAACCGTGGTGCCTTCGGAAATGAGGGACTGCAGGGAACGATGCTTCTACTGACGATAGCTGTACCCTTTGATCGTTAGTTGTTTCAGTCAATGAATGAGCAAAACGGTGCTTCATAAACTGATCAAGTTGCGTATATCGCCATGCTTCTTGCTGTCGCGTCGGTAAACCCCACCTATTGAATCGTTCACTCGCTTTTGCATGTAAAGGCATCACCCAAGAGGGCAAGCTACTCTTTGCTGCACTGAGTTGTTGTTGATAAAACTCAAGCGTTTCTTTCATACTCATGCTTGCATCTTCTCTTCAAGCCAACCATATCCCTTTTCTTCTAAAGCAAGCGCTAGGGATTTATCACCCGACATCAGGATGCGACCATTAACAAGCACATGAATAACGTCTGGTTCAATATAGTTAAGCAGTCGTTGGTAATGAGTAACGACCAAAATTGCACGCTCTGGCGAGCGCATTGCATTGATACCTTCTGAAATTTCACGTAAAGCATCAATATCTAAACCCGAGTCAGTTTCATCTAAAATAGCTAGTTTTGGCTCTAAGGCAAGCATCTGTAAAATTTCGTTACGTTTTTTTTCACCCCCGGAAAAACCCTCATTGATACTCCGATAAAGGAAACTTTCATCCATATCTAACTGCCGGCATTTTTCACGAATAAAGGAGAGAAAATCAATCGCATCCAAGGTTGGTTTACCCTGCGCTTTCCTTACCGCATTTACCGCCGACTTTAAGAAATTAATATTGGTTACACCAGGAATTTCAACAGGGTACTGAAAAGACATAAAGATGCCCGCCTGTGCACGCTCCGTAGGAGATAAGGGGAGTAAATCTTGATTGCAGTAAGTGATTTCTCCTTCTGTCACACGGTAAGCCGGGTGACCTGCTAAGACTTTTGATAATGTGCTTTTTCCTGAACCATTAGGGCCCATAATCGCATGCACTTCGCCTGCTTTCAGTTCTAAGTCAATGCCATTTAAAATGGTTTGATCTTGAATTGCCGCTTTTAATCGATGAATAGTTAACATATCAACCCACTGCCCCTTCCAAACTAATACCTAACAATTTCGTTGCTTCTACAGCAAACTCCATCGGTAATTCTTTGAGTACTTGCTTACAAAACCCGTTCACAATCATTGATACAGCATCTTCGATATCGATACCTCGTTGCTGACAATAAAACAATTGATCCTCACTGATTTTTGACGTAGTTGCTTCATGCTCAACCTGCGCTGTAGGATTACTGACCTCAATATAAGGGAACGTATGTGCTGCACAGGTGTCCCCCATTAACAAAGAGTCACATTGCGTGTAGTTGCGGGCTTGCGCTGCTCTTGGTGTAATCCTCACCAAACCACGATAAGCATTCTGCGCCTGGCCTGCCGAAATCCCTTTTGCAATGATCGTCGAACGTGTATTTTTTCCAAGATGGATCATTTTCGTTCCAGTGTCAGCCTGTTGATAATGGTTCGTCAGTGCTACGGAATAAAATTCGCCAACAGAATCATCACCTTGTAAGATGACGCTAGGGTATTTCCAAGTAATCGCTGATCCAGTCTCTATCTGAGTCCATGATATTTTTGAGCGCGCCCCTCGGCATGCGCCTCTTTTAGTCACAAAATTATAAATACCGCCCTTTCCTTCTTTGTCGCCGGGGTACCAATTTTGAACGGTTGAATACTTAATCTGGGCATCTTCTAGAGCAACCAACTCAACAACGGCGGCATGCAATTGATTTTCATCTCGCATAGGTGCCGTGCACCCCTCTAAATAAGAGACATAACTTCCTTTGTCCGCTATGATCAACGTGCGCTCAAACTGGCCCGTCGCAACAGCATTGATACGAAAATACGTTGAAAGTTCCATAGGGCATCGCACGCCTGGCGGGATATAAACAAAGGAACCATCACTAAAAACAGCCGAATTCAATGCGGCATAAAAATTATCTCGATAAGGGACAACGGAACCAAGGTATTGCTGTAATAACGCCGAATGTTGGCGCACTGCTTCTGAAAAGGGACAAAAAATGATTCCCAATTCGCCGAGCTTTTCTTTGAATGTTGTTGCAACTGAAACACTATCAAAAACTGCGTCAACCGCAACCCCCGCTAACATCGCTTGTTCTTTCAGCGGAATACCCAGTTTCTCATAAGTTTTTAAGAGTTCTGGGTCAACTTCATCCAGACTGTTCAACTTCTTTTTTTGTTTTGGGGCTGAATAATAAGAAATAGCTTGATAGTCGATTTCAGGATAATGGACACTCGCCCACGTGGGAAGCGTTAATGTTTGCCAATGGCGGAAAGCTTCCAAGCGCCAATTTAATAAAAACTCGGGTTCCTCTTTTATCGCAGACAAACGTCGAATGGTATCTTCATTTAATCCTGGCTCAAAGGTTTCTGTCTCGATATCCGTGACAAAACCGTGCTGGTAGTCTTGACTAAGTAAAGACTTAAGATGGGCATTACTATCGGTTGTCATGTTTCACTCCCATGACCTGTGCTTTAATACGTGGCACTGCAACTGGATGCAAACCGGGCGGCGGCAACTATCAAAATGAGCATTGCTTGCAATTTCATGTGCATTACCACTGAACTAAATGATAACTGCTTGAAGACGAAGGCCCCTAACATCCAGACTGGAAAAAATTACTTCACGTGAGACAATTGTTCTCAGTTGGCTATTTACTGATACAGGTTTAAAGCTAGAAAACGCTAACAACTGTTTCATAATAAGCCATTTTGCTGGTACGAAGCATAACATTTCCAACCATAATAATCCAGTACTCGAGTCGTCTTATTTCATTATATCTATTAATAATAGAATCTTTTTTAGCACAAAAAACAATCAAAAAGCAAGAACTTTTATACAAAAAAAGCTTGATTGCTTTTTCTAAAGCCATTCAAAGTCATTCACTCCTTGTAACAACCTTAATTGAACTGGATAAGAATCCTCTTTTTCCAATTAGATACTAATTGATTGAGCGTTTTTTTTACACAGGTCAAAGATAGTATGCGACTACTCTAAAATGTAGTATCCTACCTCTCAAAATTTACATTCTGTACTCAATGGCCATTAGATGAAACAAAAAGGGTTCACCCTCATCGAACTTATGATTGTCGTAGCTATTCTGGGTATTCTTTTATCTATTGCAGTACCAACTTATCAAGATCACATTGTCAAAACCAAAGTGATGGAAGGATTAAATTTAGCTGCTGCAGCGAAAATTGCTGTCACAGAAGCGGCTTTCGAAAATCATACCTTACCGAATCAACAAGAAAACACGGGTTATATTAGTCCTAAAGCGACTGAAAATGTTCAATCCATTCGTATTGGCCAGCAAGGCGTGATTACCATTCAATACACATCCAGTGCCGGGGGTGGCACAATCCTCTTCGTTCCTAATCTTCATGAAAATGGAGACATAACATGGCGCTGTCGAGAGGGAACACTGGCTGCAAAATACCGACCGAGACAATGTCGATAATTGTCTTGGGCTTGTTTTTTAATACCCTGGCAAGTTTGAGCTAACTAACTAATATAACAACACCCCCGCACCCCTGTCGTTCTCCAATTTTCAGCGCTTGCTCGAGCATCCCTCGACAAGAAAAATTGGATGAATAGGTAATTGTTAAGTTATTTCATCAACAGGCACTCGAAATCATGCTTAAAAAAATAAAAACATTAGCAAGCAAACTGAAAGGCAGCACCCACTCTTTTTCGTCACTGATAAATGATAAAAAGAAATTTATAGAGATGGCGTCATTAGAAGAGCTACAGGCCTATTTAAAGGATTTAAGTGTTTTAGAACCTCAAGAGCAATTTATAAAACTCTTTGGCCTACTGTATTTCTTTAACGAGCACGAAAAATATAAAGAGGGTAAATTTATTGGCGATCCTAGAGAAAATTTACTTTTTGAAAAGTTAATCGACCTTATTAAGGTTAACGTCACACTTTTAGACAAAACGACCTTAAACTATTTCATAAAAATTAATAAGCGTTACCCCAGAATTGTGGTGGAACAAGAACTTGGATTGTTGAAGTCGTTTCCATCAGATAGTATCCATTGCTTATCCAACCTTTCAGAAGAAAATTTTTCAACGTTAAAAAATAAATGGGTAGAGATTGTTGAGAAATTAAAAATATTTACATCGATACGTACTTCAAAGCCACTTGAATTTCCAAGAACATATAGTCATCTTTTCATTGATTTGGTGACTAAAGGACTCAATAAAAAAATCTCTTTTAACACGTCAGAACTGTTGTCTTACTGCCTGCCTTTTGTTTCCTCTCCCGACGAATTCATAGCAGAAATAAATACCTCATTGGTATTCCTTCTGCTGAAGAGTACAGAAGAAGATCATCAGCGGCACATTATCGCTTTATTATGTAGTGAACCTTTCAATTTCGATTGGACCGATCAATTTTATGAGGATCAAAATATACTTGATCGGTTAGTAAGCACCAAAAATGAGCCACTACTAGTCAAGATTTTTGAAGAGCAAAGCAAACATACTACAACGGCTATATCTAATGTACTGACGGTTGTTGAGCGTTTTACCTATAACCATGACAAAGGCCAAATAAAAGCCACGCCAGCTGGAACTTTTCTTTTCGCAACAATGTTAAGGATTTTACTTAGCCACCCAGAGCATTTTAATTTAAGTTTGATTGAAAAATTTAAACGTCTAATTTCTACTTATCGTCCTGCTTTTAATGATATATTAACTGCGATTCATCGTGAATTAGTCATTTTTCTCGATGCTTTTGGTTCAAATCCGAGTGCTGAGAATTATAAAAACATCTGGTCATTTCTTTTCGATAAAGAAAAAAATTATTCCTATAAATTTCAGACGCTTAAAGCAATATGTCACAATGTATTTGCTGGTATTCCTGAAGATGATGACAGCTTAAATGCAATGTTGTTTTATCATTATTTCACACAAAACAAAAAGACATTTAATGTCAATTTCCTGTTGAATATTTTCGCCTCTTCACAGGGCGAAAATACTTCTCCCCTCCGCCCTTCCGCAGTTATTGAAGTGCTTGTTCGTAATCAGGTCAATCATGTTCTTTATGACGCTTGCTTGAAGATGATCCACTCTCTTGATCCCACTAAGCAGTGGAAAAAAGATAAACATTCATTATTTGCTGCTTTAAAATGGTGTGATCTAAGATTTATTAAAGAAATATTATCTGAATCCGAAATCGCCTCATCAGAAAGGATTGATGCTGCATTAACCTACGTAATCAATCAATTGAATAATATAATCACAGCGCCTTACCTGACAAAGGATGCAATAAAATACCACCAAGAGTATTTCAATATTTTGGCTTTTTTATGTATCAACCCAAACCCACCGAGCACATACGGCGTTGATACTGTATTGCATTACTTATTAGAGGACAGGGATGCACAAATAAATTTATTTTCATCACACGAAGCGCAACGATGGGAGATAGCGGCTTCGTTGTGCACAAGAGCTGCCCTCTCTAAACCTTCGCGTTCTACCTTAGATTGGGTTATAGATAAGGCCCTTGATTATAATCAATGGTCGCTCATTGAGCAGCTGTACGTAATTGAAAGTGATTTTCAAAAATCTGACACCTGTTACGTTCGCTTAGATGGCAACGGACTCATTAATAAAGTATGCGATAAAGCCGTCCGAGAAAAACGATGGTCTTTTATCAAAACCATTCTTTGCCAGCAGATCAATTTGGATAGCGAGATTTTGAGCAATGTACTTGATACGGCAATGTTAGATGAGCAATGGTCGATTGTTAACGAGTTATTAATATTAATTCCTACCTATCCATTGGAAGATTATGTTCTTGAGGAAATAATTGAAACGGCTAACCAAGAAAAACAATGGTATACGATGTTTCTGCTCTACTGCAGTGCCCCTACGTTAGAAGCATTTATTCTAGATAAATGGATAGCAACCGAATGGAAGCCTTTAATCGAAATAGTAAGCTGTTGCAAGAGGGACAATGAATGGCTGAAGCTTGAACAAATATTTGAGGCGTTTCGCCCGGTTTTTGAGTTATCTACCCTTGAAACTATATTTGTTGCTCTCATCGATAATGAACAGCATCAATTTCTTGAAAAAATGTGTAACCTCTATCCCCTAGAAAGTAGCCAGAGTGAATCCGTAGGTCAATACAATAAAAAAATCATTGAAAATCAGAGAATGCACGAGGAAAAAAATAACCTTTCCCTTGAAATACCCCAGCTTATTGATGTACCTGAAAAAATAAAAGAAGAGCTCGTTGAAAACAATTTACGACAAGACGCTGAAGCTGTATCAAAGGCCAATCAAGAACCTTCACAATTGTCTACGCCAGCCATTAAAGACAGCTTACAACTTCAGGATGAGTTGTCTCGGGCTAGTACCACAGATACCGGTACTGAGAAAAATGAATTCCTAACAAATGTGCAACGCCTAGATAATGACGTTGCATCAATGAAAAAGCTCATACTAGGATTGGATAAAGATACTAAAAAAGATGCTTTACCGGCATTAGAATCAATGATTAATACTGATAAGTATTTGCCCGCGGCGGATCAATTAGAAGAACAAAAAGTATCTACCCCCAAAAACGCTCTTGCCTCAACGCAGTCTTCTATCTTGAATGATAGAAAATCAAAAAAGTCGATGAAAGCCCAATATTTCTTGAACCATCAAGCTCAAACGCTTATAACGCCCCTAAACAGCGAATCAACCACTCTAGACGTTATTGCAAAATCAGGCCAGGATTTATCAAGCTCAGAAAAACGAATCGATGCCAATGCTGTTTTAACCTCCAATCAAGATTCCCTTTTAATAAAATCGTTACGCTCAGGCGGATCGAATGATAACCTCCAAATCAATAAAAAAAACTTATCAAAACAGCAACTCAAACGTTTAAAACGTAAGGGAGGGTTCTTTGAGTCGCAACAACCTTCGGTTATCACTGAACCTACTACCAAAGACGTTGTCCACTGCCCTTTTACCTTTGAAGGTAAAACGGTCACTTTAGGTACCGAAGAGCAACTCGGTCAGTTTTCCTGTAAATTAAATAATTGTAGTAAGCCTTTCATGGTTTATTATTTGACAAAAGATAATGCTCATAACATTGACCAAAATGACGTTGATTGCTTCAAAGGAAAAATTGACACCGCTACCGGTGAAGGATTTGTACCGCCTAAAGGGAACGTGGGAATCAAAATGATCGATGACAGAGGAAAAATGCCCATTGTTTCACTCAAGATCTTAGGCAAACAGCAATCGGGCAAAAACACCGCTGGCGATTTTCGTTTACTTGGTGTGATGGATGCTGAACGCGGAATGATTGTTTTTTTACGTACCACCAATCATGACAACTTTAATCGTGATAAAAACCGTTTAAAATCATGCCTACAATACTTGGCTGCTGACACAGTCGATGGTAACCAACCGGCGAAACAAAAACAATATCGCCCAAATTTTAATTAATCTTAGTTTACTAGGCAAGTCGACTTGGTTCATCGACTTGCTTTAATTCATTTAAAAAAATTCAATCATATGATTTGCACTTCCTTGTTGTCTCTATTGTCTCTTTACTTATTTATCTATCGCTCTTAGATAATCCGGTAACCCATCACGATAGGGAGGATATGCCTCGCCTTGAATGAGGGGTGCTAGGTAACGTCTACAAGCTTCTGTGACCCCCATACCATCTTCGGCAATATATTCAGCAGGAACAACACGCTCTTGATTAGCCACTTCACTTAGTGGGACATGATCAAGTGACCAACGATAAGGAACATCTGCTTCACGACGAATAATGGGCATCACCGCATTTTTACCCTGCAATGCTAAGAGCACAGCTTCTTTACCGAGAGCATAAGCTTGTTCCAAATCGACGGCAGAAGCAATGTGCCTGGCCGCTCTTTGCAAATAGTCAGCCACTGCCCAGTGATATTTGTAACCTAATTCTTGTTTAATCAATTGCGCAATAACCGGTGCTACACCCCCCAATTGAGCATGCCCGAAAGAGTCCTTGATACCTGCTTCGCTTAAAAATTTTCCTTGCTCATTACGAATGCCTTCTGAGACAACGATGACACAATAGCCCCAGGTTTTGACAGCTTCTGACACTTTCGCTAGAAAAGGAGTTTGTTTAAACGGTGCTTCTGGTAACAAAATAATATGCGGAGGTTCGCTCACATGATTACTTGCTAGAGCACTAGCTGCTGCTATCCAACCTGCGTGACGACCCATAACCTCTAATATAAAAACCTTTGTAGACGAAGCAGCCATCGAGGCGACATCTAAGCCTGCTTCTAAAGTTGAGATAGCAACATACTTAGCGACTGAGCCAAATCCAGGGCAAGTATCTGTGTAAGGTAAATCGTTATCGATTGTTTTCGGAATACCAATACAAGTAATAGGATATCCTTGAGATGCGCCTAATTGGGCAATTTTGTTAGCAGTATCTTGTGAATCACCGCCCCCGTTATAAAAAAAATAACCTATATTATGTTTCTTAAAAACACGAATAAGTTGCTCGTATTCGGGTCCCTCACTTTTCAGCTTGTAACGACATGATCCAAAGGCCCCTCCGGGGGTATACATTAATCGCGCAATGGTCTCATCACTATCTGAGGAAGTATCTCTCAGCTCATCACTTAATACACCCAAAATTCCATTTTGTGCGGCATATATTTTTCCTATTTTTTCGGGGTATAACCGCGCTGTTTGAAGTACACCACAAGCAGTAGCATTGATAACAGCAGTTACTCCTCCGGATTGTGCATAGATTGCATTTTTAACCATGGTCTTTCTCCACCAAACGAATATTCATGACATGAAATTCTTTTAAAACAGCGTCAATCGCTGCATGCACTGTCTTTAATGAGGTTTGAATTTCTTCAAAACGATGAACCATCTTAGCTTGATTCTCGAGAGCACGCATCTCACGCTGTAAATCTGGAACACCACAAAAACAACAAGCCCCATATAGCTTATGTGCAGCTTCACCAAGCGCGTTAAGGTTTTGAGCCGTTTCTGCGCGATTTAATTCTTCCCGAGAATTTCTCAATTCTTCAATGAAATGGGATAAAAAAGTTTTCGCGCGCACCGGGTTACCGGAAGCCTTTTGTACGCAAAGGTTCCAGTCGATCGCAGAAGGCTTATCAAATTTTACGACGCGTAATAAATAATGCAGTAATTGCTTCTCATCGATGGGCTTTTGTAAGTAAAAATTAACACCTACTTGTTGCAAACGATTTTCACTTAAATAACTATCAGCGCTAATCACAAGAATAGGGGTCTGTTGATTGTACGTTGTCGATTCTCGAATACGCTTAGCAGCTTCTATCCCATTTAAATTAGGCATATTAATGTCTAATAAAATAACATCAAAGGGATGCAATTGGCAGACGTTAACGGCTTCGATGCCATCTTGCACTGTCTCGATATTTGCTTGCTTACCTAATAAGGTAACTAAGAGCCTTGAGTTAAATGCGTTATCTTCTGCAATTAAAATGGAAGGTCTTAAGGAGGTCCATTGACGGCGCAAATCCTCCAATTCATGATCGCGCGTTAAAGGTGTCCCATACTGTAAAGAAGCCACGATTTCGTGCAGTTTCTGCACGCTCACTGGCTTCATCAAACAAGCATAAGAACCAAATACATTTGCGTCTTGTAAGGCTCCTTGAGCGGATAACATGCAAATGACTTTTTTATCATTTTGTTTTTCGATGATTTGAGCGACTTGTTCTTCCCAACCCAGTGGCACATGAATAAATACCCAGGTATCAGCGTTGGCTTCCTTGTAAGCTTGTTTCAATTCAGACCATTCTGTTACTCCTCGACAGTTCACACCAAGGTACTCCAACCCCTTGCATAATGCTTCCACGCCTAAAGAACTTTCATCAAAACATAATGCATTTGCTAGCAGGGTTGGCATGCGATATTGTTCACTTTCTTGTATGCCCATTAAGAATTTTTCAACCCTGATAACCACCGAAAACGTTGAGCCACCGTTTACAGCACTTTTTAAGTTAATGTACCCTTGCATCTGTTCAGCAAGCTTTTTACAGATGACCAGTCCCAAACCAGAGCCCCCAAAACGACGCGCCACGCTTGGATCAACCTGATTAAACGCTTGGAAAAGTTTGGGTTGCGCTTCTTCAGGAATGCCAACACCGGTATCGGTAATCGAAAAACAAAGTTGCAGGTCAGTCGCGGTCTCTTGTTCTATGTTTACCCGGATCAAAATATGGCCTTGATCGGTAAACTTAATGGCATTGTTAACAAGATTGGTCGTAATTTGTTTGATGCGTAACGGGTCGCCCAGAACAGTACGTGGTACAACGAGTTCCGTTACCACCATTAATTCCAGTCCTTTCTTATAAGCACTCGGTGCTGCTAGCGCTAACACTTCGTCCATACATGCTCGTATATCTAAAGGACGGCAATCTAAATGTAACTTACCCGCTTCCATTTTTGAGTAGTCAAGGACATCATTTATTACCATTAATAAATCTTGGGCTGAAGTTTTAATGGTCTTAACATAATCCCGTTGGAGGCTATCTAATTTTGATTCCAGCAGTACCTGCGTAAAGCCGACTACTCCATTCATTGGATTACGAATCTCATGGCTTAAGTGAGCAATTAATTCAGACTTACTGCGCCATTTTTCTTCATATTTTTTTCGTTCCAAGGTCTGTTGAATATTTTTTTCTTCCAGTAATTCCAAATGGCGATGAAGATCAGCTGTTGCTGTTTCAATTTGTGCATTTAAATCTCGAATAGTTTCTGTATATTGAGTTTGTAAATGCACAGCTCCTTGCTCTATGATTCCCAATTCCCCGCCACTGCTGACTGTAATCGGGGTATCGAACACGTCACTGAGGATGCGGTGCATACTGCGTCTTAAACGAGATATGGGTAAATAAATTTGTCGTGCTAAAAGATGGTGAATTGTTAAACTCATTAAAATACCAAAAAGCGTAATAAAGATGGTGACAATATACATTTGGTATTTTTTGATTAAGGTGGATTGCGTATCAATATCTAGCGAAATCCACCCCAATATATCATCAGCTTCCACAGGAACAGTTGCCGCTCCTGAGGCTGCTTCACTTGAATAAATATTGAATTTTTGAATGGTGATGGCGCCTAGGAAATTAAGGGTATAAGGCTTTGTCTCACGGCTCTCGATGTAGTCACCTGAAAAGGCAGGGTATTTGAATAGCTTATGCATGGAGTGTTTGCCACCGCGGTAAGCAAGCAATTTGCCCTGAGCATCGTAAAAAGCCAGCGCTTTGATTTCAGCATTGATGGTTGAGGCGTTAATTAATCCATGCAGTGTTTTAACATCGTGATACATGATGGCATATTGGGCAACGGGTAATAGCTGACGTATGTAAGCCTCCCCCAAGCGAAAAGTATGGTAATTTAAATCTTTGCTATATTGACCATTATAAAAAAAGGCAAAAAGTATAGCGACTAAGAAGACCGGAATTAAAGTGGTCATTCGTAGTTGGTATTTGATCCCGAGATTTTTCATGACTATAATGAATTCCTAACCATGGAGTTCAAATGTTGGTAAGAACGCGCTTTGCCCCTAGTCCCACCGGATCGTTACATGTTGGTGGCGTCCGAACAGCTTTATTTGCTTGGTTATACGCAAGGCATTATAAAGGTGAATTCGTTTTACGTATAGAAGATACTGACCAAGAACGTTCAACCGCTGAATCGGTTCAAGCAATTCTTGATGGTATGGCTTGGCTGGGTTTAAATCCTGATGAAGGGCCTTTTTATCAAACACAGCGCTACGATCGATACAAAGAAATTGCACAAAAACTTTTAGGCACCGGTCACGCATACCGCTGCAGTTGTACAAAAGAAAGATTAGAAGACCTTCGTGAAAAACAGATGGCTAATAAAGATAAGCCTCGTTACGATGGCTGTTGCCGCGAAAAACAACTACCCCCCACCGATGAACCTCATGTGTTACGTTTTAAAAATCCATTGGAGGGGCAAGTCAGTTTTAAAGATCAGGTCTACGGTAACATTCATGTCAGCAACCAAGAATTAGATGATTTTATTTTAATCCGATCCGATGGCCACCCAACGTATAACTTTGCGGTTGTTATTGATGATTGGGATATGAAAATCACCCATGTCATTCGCGGAGATGATCATATCAATAACACCCCACGACAAATCAATCTCTTCAAAGCGTTAAATGCGCCTATACCTGTTTTTGCGCATTTGCCAATGATCCTTGGGGAAGATGGAAAACGTTTATCTAAACGTCATGGTGCCGTGAATGTTTTACAGTTCAAAGAAATGGGCATTCTTCCCAATGCTCTATTGAATTATCTTGTGCGCCTGGGCTGGGCACATGGGGATCAAGAGATCTTTAGCATTGATGAAATGATTCAATTCTTTACGTTAGATAAAGTTAGCCGAGGAGTTTCTAGCTTTAATTATGAAAAACTTTATTGGTTAAACCAGCATTATCAACGATATGAACAACCGGAGTTAGTCAGTCAAGCGCTTCGTTTCCATTTAGAAGCCTTAGAGCTAAATATCGAAAATGGCCCGAATTTGACGCAACTAGTTCAAATTCAGGCGGAACGGTGTAAGACATTAAAAGAAATGGCGGAAAAGAGTTTATATTTTTTCCAAGAAAATATTGATTACGACCCTGCAGCTGTGAAGAAACATCTCCGTCCAGTAGTCCTTGCACCTCTAGAAACCTTATACCGCCAGTTTCAATCACTCAGTACTTGGGATAAAGATGCAGTACAAACTTGTATCAACGAAGTTTGCGCAGAATTTGATATCAGCATGGGTAAACTCGCACAACCTCTTCGCGTTGCAGTCACAGGTAGCTCTGCGTCTCCCTCAATTGATATGACCTTAACATTACTTGGCAAAAAGCGTGTACTTTCTCGTTTAGAAAAAAGCATTGCAAATTTGCACGAGCGTTCGCAAAATCAAAATTAATGTTTCTTAATGTCGTTAATACCATTGTTATATTCCACAAGAACAATGGTATTGCTTCTAACATTTGAGAAACTAATTGCGCCAACCTTCAGGAAATGGTTTCACTCTTTTTTCTTCAGCTGTTGAATAAGAAAGTAGTTGATTCCATCTCGGCTTAAGTTTATTTTAACCGCACAATATAATAACAAATAAAATAATTATGCCTTTTAGCTCATTATTTAGCATTCCCAGATCTATTAGTGTTTACTTTCTCGCGCAAATCATAGGTTTACTCACTTACAATATAATAAACAATATAATGAACTCCTCCAACGCTACACTTGGTACCGCTAATAATTCCGGAGTGAATAGTGCGTCAAATGAGCCAGCCACACAAGGTGATAGGACAACAAAGCACCTATTACTCGGCTTCTGTATAATGGTGATGATTATTCTCTTAATGCTTGAAAGAAGAGCTTCTGCACGCGCGGCTCTGCTTAGCGAAATAGCTCGCATCGCAACTCAATATCCTCAACTATTTGAAGCTTTGATTGCTGCTCAACAAAATCCTCCACAAGAGTTTCAGCTGGTTAGAGCAGCATCTGAACCAGCAATCATGCCCCATGAGCTTTTCAATCAACGATGCAGTGAATATCCAATTGTTAAGGCACCTGAAGCCTACCTATCTGATTTAAGTACAGACGACATTCAAAAACTACGCAAAAGTAAGATTCGGAAGAATAGGTTACTTGCAAAAACGTATTCCAGCCTGCGTGGAATCATATATTTGGATGCCGCTTGTCCTATCACTTACGAATGCCTTACGCCAGAAAAAAGAGAATTCGTTATTGCAATTCAGCGATTACATCGCAAAAAACCACCCGCTTATTGTTTGGCACAGGACAAAGAAACACTTTTCAAAGCAATTGACAGTACCGATTGGCATCTTCCAACCATAGGCCATAACGATAATTACTGCATTACACCTACAAATACCGTTATTAATGAAATTACCTTTATTGATAACAATCCAACCTGTGAATATTTAGAAACAAAGAAAAAAGAATGTTGGGAAGCCTTAAAAGCAATGCAACCAGTATCTGTTAAAAAAGACGTGGAAAACGATAATCAATACAAGCAATTTAAGCCGGAAAATGCCTATCTTTTGTTCCAACCTAACAACGCTATCTCTTCTAAAGAAGAGTCCTTCACACAAGAGAATATGCATTACCCCTTATAAAGAACGCATAGGCAATCTAGCCGTGGGTAGATTGCCTTCGTTTATTCAATTAAAACATATTACAAGTTTTCATATTTTCATTACAAAGATGCGCTGTATTACTATGCTCCTTAAACGATTTCGCGCAGCCAGGCAGAGTTAAATTGTCAAAGTTACGCCCTTCGTCTTGTACAAGCACATTCAATAATGTACTCCTAGCCCATTCGAATGCTGTTTGACGACCAGTGCATGGATGACTACCTAGACTTTGACTGAAAAAATTCACTTTTCTTCCTTTTTCATAATCCCTTGGATTTGCTTGAGCATCTTCACCATAGGTCTGTATGCTTCTTAGAAACCCTTGCAGCTGATTCGCCGAAATAGTAATCTCTTGGGCGTAACAATCTTTGCCCTTTAAAAAATCATTTATTTCTTCTTCATTGTATTGATGCCCTTCAAAACGCACCCGCTTGCGTTCCGGGTAAACATCAATTTCGTGCCTGCTATAAAGAACTTGGCTTGAATTATCAGGTGATAATCCTTGCACAAGCAAGAATCCATTTTCAGGATCCTTTGCGCGTGCATCATGGACCAGTGCAATCACTGCCAGCTCTTTAGAAAGAGGTAGTTCTTGAAATTTTGATAAACGCATAATATACAGTTATCCTCTAAAAAGGCTTATGGAACAACGATAATACATGGACACGAGGTAACAATACAATTTTATTTATCAATGCGCATTTCTATAAATTAACAATCAGGAGAGTTAGAATATGGATAAAATCACACCGCTTTTCACCGTTACAGCCTCAGCTACAGGGGGCCGTAATGGCCATAGTAAAACACAAGATAATTCGGTAAGCGTCGATCTTTCTGTTCCCAAAGACATGGGTGGACCTGGGAAACCTGGCACGGTAACTCCTGAGCATTTATTTGCAGCAGGCTACGCCGCTTGTTTTGGAGGAGCACTGGATTTTGTGGCAAAACAGCATAAAAAAGACGCCTCAAAAGCGCGGATTGATTGCAGTGTGTCTATTGGAAAAAGAGAACCCACTGGCTTCGGGCTCTCTGTTAAAATGTGCGTAACCGACAAAAGCATACCAACATCAGAATTAGAAACATTAGTTAAAGAAGCGCATGAGAAAATCTGTCCTTATTCTCATGCAACTCGAAATAACGTCATCGTTGATTTTGAAGTTATTGGACAGGACTAATTTTACAGATGCTTGTCCTAGGGCAAGCATCTCACTCTCTAGGCAAGCACTGTCTATAAAACATACACGTATTAACGAATAATCCCACGCGTTGCACGATTTAGAGCATTAATCATTAAGCCGACTTCAGGGCATTGTGTCTGCATGACTTCTAGTTCTGCCGTCGCTTCCCGGACCGTCAGTCCTTTACGAAAAATAGTTTTATAAGCCCGTCTTAAAGATTCAACCGTAGTAGAACTAAAACCACGTCTCTTCAAACCAACTGTATTGACACCATGCGAAGCTGAGACAGGTCCTGCTACCATAATATAGGGTAGAACGTCCATGCTGACATAAGTAGCACGCGCAATAAATGAATAAGCACCTATATGACAAAATTGATGAATGCCTGAATAAGGACCGACCGTTGCATAATCCTCAAGAATGACGTGTCCGGACAGTGCGGCATGATTAACCATTGTTGTGTAGTTCCCAACTTGGCAATCGTGCCCTACGTGTGTAAATGCCATTAAATAATTATGATTACCTATTCGGGTAATACCGCCTCCCTTTAATGTTCCTCGGCTAATCATACAATATTCACGGATAATATTATCATCCCCAATTTCTAATTGAGTAGGCTCGCCTCTATAAGTGATATCTTGAGGCTCATCACCAATGGATGAAAATTGAAAAATTTGATTGTTTTTCCCGATGATTGTTGGACCTTGGATCACAACATGAGGGCCTACCCATGTGTTTTCTCCAATTTCTACATCTGCACCAATGACAGTACCTGGTCCAATGCTAACGCCAGAACCGAGCTTTGCCTTAGGGTGAATTATCGCACGTTCATCAATCACAGTTGCACTTCCTTTGCTGCACTCATTAAATCAGCAGAACAAGCAAGCTTATCCCCAACGTATGCTTCAGCATGCATTCGCCAAAAAACGCGCTTTTGTCCAATTAGTTTGACCTCTAAACGCAGTTGATCGCCTGGAATAACTGGCTGTTTGAAGCGAGCATTATCAATTCCTGCAAAGACATGAAAAAAGGTCTGGTCTCCTTTTGTTTTATGTGAAAGATTACATAGTAAAACGGAGGCTTGCGCTAGCGCTTCTAATATCAAAACACCTGGCATAATAGGATTGCCCGGAAAATGGCCAAGGAAGAATGGCTCATTAATCGTCACGTTTTTAATGGCTGTCAAACTTTCCCAAGGCGTATGTTCCAGCACTCGGTCAACCAAAATAAAAGGATAGCGATGCGGTAATGCACTCAAGATTGCATTAATATCCATTGTTTCAATGTTTGTATTTTCATTCATACCGACACTCTTTTTCAGTCATGCAAGCTTACGTTGCATTCAAAGTTGATTTGTCAAAACCTTACCTTTTATAACAGCTTATAGCTAAAAGGCTATTTAAAAATCTACCGGTTGTAGACTTCAAAATAGCCTTTATTATTTTTTTTAAAATGCGTGAAATCGTTAATATAAAATCTTAACTAATTTTTTTAATCACCGCATCAGTCACATCCATTGATGTTCCACTAAAAGGTGCCGCATCTTTCTGTAAAATTAGAGTATATTTCTCACTATTAGCAACACTATCAATTGCTTTGCGTACTTTACTATAGAGCCCTTCCATTGCTTGATTGTGAGCTGCTGTTGCCTCTTGTTGGTACTGCTGCCCTTCACGTTCAAATGTTTGCTGCGCTTCAATGATCTTTTTTTCTAAGTCTTTCTTTTGCGCTTGATTCATCACTTCGCTTTCACGCTTTAATTTTGCCATGTCTTTTTTAAGGTTTTCTTCCATAGCAACGAGCTTATCTCGACGTGCTTTAAAATCATTTTCTAATTTTTGCTGGATTGTTTTCATCTCAGGGGTTGTTTGCATAATCTTTTGCAAATCTACAACACCAATTTTCATACCTTCTGCAAAGGCGCCTACGGTGCTTAAACTTAACATAGACGCAATTAGCCAACGTGCGACTGTATTCATAACAGTTCTCCTCCTATTAAAGTGCTCGCATGCTACCACAATTCACTAAAAAATACGAGATGACCTAAAGGCTACACCGGTTTATTAGGGAGGTGGTAACTCAAATAAATCACGCTTCTTTTTTTCATAAAGCGCATAATAAACATTACCCGCTCGCTTTGCTTTTATCAATTCCCATGAGCGCTCATCCAGCACACAAATCTCAGGGGATTCAACGTATACCTTTCCGCCTGGTACAAGAATATGGCCTTTACTTAAACGCTCGAAACACATCGGTAGTAAATTCTGTTGAAAAGGGGGATCTAAAAAGACAAGATCGAAACTTTCATGGCTGTTTTTGAAGTACAATTCCGCTTGCTGACGAAGCACCCTCAGCTCTGTCGTTGCAAACGTTGCAACAACAGCTTTCAAATGCTCGAATACTTTCGCGACTGACTCAAGAAAGACAACGTTACTTGCGCCTCGAGAATAAGCCTCTAAACCTAATGCTCCACTTCCGGCAAAAGCATCCAAACAACGTTTGCCGCGGATGGTATCCATTAACCAATTGAATAATGTTTCTCGCACGCGGTTCGGTGTGGGCCGCAAATTGGGAACCCCATTGGGAAAAGAAATCTTTTTGCCTCGATATTTCCCGCCGATAATTCGAACAACACTCATGGCTCTCCCACCGCAACCAAAAGCATTTTTTCGGGAAACAGATGTTTTTTTAAGGCTTTTTGAATCGATGCCACTGTCACCGCATTCACTCTTGCGCGGTAAGTTTCTAAATAATTATTCGGCAAGCCATAAAATGTCGCCTGCAACAAAACTTGCGCAATATTAGCATTGCTAGACAAAAGCACGGGGAAACTGCCGCAAAGGTATTTTTTTGCTGCTTGTAATTCCGTTTCACTTGGCCCCTGCTCGACAAACCTTGCCACGGTTTCTTGGGTTATTTTAAGAGCAGTCTTTGCTTGGCTTGCTTGGGTTGCTAAGCTAATGAGAAACGGGCCTTCTTTCATCATAGGTATCCATTGGCTTCCAACACCATAACTTAAGCCGCGCTTTTCGCGAACTTCATTGCTTAGCCGTGAAACTAAGGTGCCCCCACCTAAGATGTAATTACCGACGGTCAGATCAAAATAATCCCGGGAGCGATGATCAATCCCGATTTGGCCCAAACGCAATAAAGTCTGTTTTGAGGGAAAGGGGATTTTTACTGTTTCATTTTTTTCTGTAGCTATCGGAACCACATCAGGTAAGAGCGCAGTTGGTTCACCCTGCGGTAAATATTGTGTCAATTGCTCAGCGATTCGTGTTGCCCTTTCTTGTGAAACATCCCCCACTATTACAACAACCGCGTTTGATGCAACGAAATGTTTTTTATAGAAAGATTGAATGTCCTGAGTTGTCATTTTTCGCAAAGATTCTGGGTTACCCAAGATAGAATGTGCATAAGGATGAGTACCATAAAGCTTCTGAAACAAAGCCATATTAGCCAATTCTTCTGGAACCTCTTGACTTCTGATTAATGCCGTTAATTGTTGCTTTAGCTCACGTTGGACGCTTTTTGTAACAAAGTCGGGTTTCCCTAAAATTAAGCCAAAGGTATCCACGGCTTTATTTAACTCAGCCGCACTCGATAAAGTCTTTAGACTAAAAACAGCTTGATCTCTTCCGCTCCTTTTATCAAATTGCGCCCCCACATCTGCAAGTTTTTTTGCAATGGCTGTCTCACTTAAACCGGCATTGCCTTGGTTAATCAAGGCGGTAGTTAAAGCGCTTAAACCAAAATGTTTACCGTCGTAGCCAGAACCCGCTGCAAAGGCAACATGAATATTTAACATGGGTACTTCACTGCTTTGATAGAATGCCACCCGACTGCCTTTTTTCGTCCGCCAACGTTTGACCGGAAAAGTGTCAGACACTGGTCGCGGGTTTAAATTTGTCCCCAGATCAGTTAATTTTTGCTGCCTTTCCGTTGCATCTTTACTGTCCATCGACAGAGCATTTCCGTAGAGTGCATACAGGCACAAGCAAAACGTTAATCTACAAATTAGTTTTTGATTAAAAATGTTTTTCAAAAATTCGTATTTTTTCATGCAACCCCCTGCGTGTTTGCTAATGATCTTTTCGGAATCAACAGGGCCTCTGTCTCACGATTGACCTGAAAATAACGTTGTGCGACTTCCTGCAGTTGGTGTGGGGTAATTCGCTGGATAGCATCGAGATATTTTTCTGCAACGTTGTAACCCAAGCCGACCGTTTCCACTAAACCTATTTCCATTGCTTGCCCAAAGAGTGAGTCTTTCTCAAATGTTTTTTGGGCAATTAATTGGGTTTTAACTCGATGTAGTTCTTCTTTTGTTAAAGGTTGCTTCTTTAATCGATCAATTTCTTTCAACATTGCCGCTTTTAGTTCTTTGACTGTGTGCGTTGGAGAAGGCATCCCTAAGAGCATAAATTCGGTCGTGTATTGCGAATATAAATTATAATGCACATCAAATGAGCTTGCGATATGATTTTTGCTCATTAAGTTTTGCGATAGACGGGCGCTGTCTCCACCCGCTAAAGCCGCGGCAAGGATTTCTAAGGCATAGGGTTCCCAGGTCGTCGTTGCTTGCGCTGCACTTGGTACCGAATACCCGAAAAAGACTAATGGTAGCTGAGCAGGTGCCGTTACTTCTACAGATTTTTTTCCAAGGATTGGGGGTTCTTGAATGTATTTTCGCGAGATAAGCTCTCGCCCCTTTATCCCACCAAAATATTTTTTCGCTAATTCGTAAACATCTTGTGCTTTGACATCACCAACCACCACTAATGTCGCATTGCTGGGGGTATAAAAACGGTGATACCAGTCACGAACCGTGTTAACTTGCATTTGATCAATATCAGACATCCAACCAATCACAGGATGCTGATAAGGGGCACTTAGATGAGCAGCCGCCATGTAGCGTTCCAAGGTTAATGCATGGGGATTATCGTCTGTACGTAAACGGCGCTCCTCTTTAATAACTTTCATTTCATGCTTGAATTCCGTCTCATCTAAAAGCAAATGTTCCATTCTATCTGCCTCGAGCTCAAAAACGGTTGCCAGCTGATTCGACGCAATCTTCTCAAAATAGGCTGTATAATCGTAATGAGTGAAGGCATTTTCTTGACCGCCTAAGGCTGCAATGGTTTTAGAAAACACCCCCCGCGGATGCAGTGGCGTCCCCTTAAACATCATGTGTTCCAAAGCATGAGAAACGCCTGTGATGCCAAACGGCTCATCGGAAGAGCCTACACGATACCAGATCATGGAAACAGCGACTGGCGCGCGATGATCTTCTTTAACACGTATATTAAAACCATTTTCAAGCGTAAAAGCCTGGACTTGTCCAAATACTTGTGTTGTTACGACAGCGCAGATAAGCATAAAAATAAAGCGCATTCATTCTCCCCATTAAACAAGCGTATGTAGGCCTTTATAACGTATCCTTTCAAAAAACGCAGCACTTTTAACAAAACTTGAAAACTATACGGATTAAATTAATTAATTTATGCTCATTTATAAGTGATCTTTAGGCATTCCATTTCCAATACAAACGTTATTTTTGAATAAACAATCTCGGTAATCCTTTGAGGTTATTGATATTATTTTTAACATACAGGACAATGAAAGCAGTTAATCCTCTCTACGGTTCCATGATGCCTCTCAAAACCCAAACCTCAAAAAATACACGTGGGGCTCGTTATACGATAACGCCTGCGCTCCAGCAACATTTAAGCTATATTTTGCCCGCACGCTTGCGACCTTTACCGGTGCCCGCTGATATTCCGGAAGAATTCTATGCAATGGTGGATGAAACCATCTATCCTTTATGGAAAGAAGCAAACTACAAAAAGGAGTTCCTGTTTCTGGTAAAAATTCTAAAAGGAGCTTATCTAGGAGCAAATAAAACGACAATTGCCAAGGTGAAGAAAGAACTTGCCGATAATGTCTTTAATCTTATGGACAATCCTTATTTTCAAGCGCTCACTTTAGCAAAAAAACAATCTACATGTACTGCCGAAAACATTATCAAGATTGCCAGGGAAATAATGGATGTACCCAGATACAATCCCAAAAACTTAGCGATCATCCCTCCTTTTTCACTGGGTCAGTACTCGCCAACCGTTTTTAAACAACCCTTATCTTTCCCGGAAACTACTACTGATCATTCGCTTCAAGAAACTCAGCAATCCTATGACTCCTCCTGTTCTACTTTTCAAAAGAAAGCGCACAACTTAATTGATGACATTGAAGCAGATCTTATAACCGAAAGCTCCTGTGACGAGGATTTTCAATCCTTTAATATCAACTTACGCCTACCTTTTTTTGAGTCTCGAGAGGAAATGCAGATGAATAATCTAGGTGGATCACATCTAGACCATATAGAAACAGCAACCAGAAATAACCTGGAGCATCTGCAAAACGTTTCCATTTTAATAGAGGATGAGACGTCAGATGTGGTGATAAACAAGACTGAACCATCTGCGCACCAAACGCGTAATATTTTTCATTCTAACAATCCCTTCTTTGTGAACTTAGCTCAAACACCCTGTCTCAAAAAGCTTAAACAGCCCTTCTTAAAAGATCTCTCAATAAACGATGAGGATTCAATCAGCCCTAACACTTTTTATGGTACCAATATTTAAGAAAATACTGGAATATTGCGGTAAATCAAGCAAATATAGCGCCTAATTCTCTGGCGCTATTTTTCTCAAAGCAAAAGACACGTAGAGAATATATGCCTTCGCATCAGCTGACCTCGCCGTTATCTTTGCAGTAAATTAGACCTACTACAAAATGTGGGATAAAATTTCCCACTTAAATGTCTATGATCTATCGCTGCTATGATAAAATGGTTTAAACGTAAGTCCTCTCCGTCTTCCTCATCTGAAGAAAACGACCTTGCTCTTCAAGAATCACACGCGAACCTTCCTATCCAAACATCAGATTCGCCAACAGAAAACCCTGCATCAGAAAACGCTGACGCGCATAAAAAGGATGAATTAAATCAACAAAACCCGCTGGACGAGTTACCTGCGCCTGTTAAAACAACTTTTTTTACCCGATTTAAACAGGGCCTTGAGAAAACCAGACAGCAATTAGGGCAGGGTATCCGTCGCCTACTGAGTGAAGAGTCCAAAATTGATGAAGCCCTCTTGGAAGAACTCGAAACGCTTTTAATTCGCGCAGACGTTGGTATTAATACTGCGCAAACGATTTTAGACCAATTGCGATTGGTAACCGCCAAGCAACCCCTAGCCGATGGCACCGCCATTTACCAAGCTTTACAAGAACAACTGCGCGAAATGCTGCAAAAGGTAGAAGTCCCTTCACAGTTAGAGAGCTCGTCCTTACCCTCTACTAGACCGCAGCCACTTGTTATTCTCGTCGTTGGCGTTAACGGTGCTGGCAAAACCACTTCTATTGGTAAACTCGCAAAACACTTTCAACAAGATGGAAAGAAAGTCTTACTTGCCGCGGGCGATACATTTAGAGCAGCCGCCATAGAGCAATTACAGATTTGGGGAGAACGAAATGCCATTCCTGTAATTGCCCAGCATTCAGGAGCGGACAGTGCTTCAGTGATTTTTGACGCACTACAAGCCGCCAAGGCTCGAGGAATAGATGTCTTAATAGCAGATACTGCGGGCCGCCTCCACACCCAAAGCCATTTAATGGATGAGTTAAAAAAAGTCAAACGTGTTTTAAAAAAATTAGACGCAGATGCGCCTCACGAAACGCTGTTAGTCCTGGACGCTACAACAGGGCAAAATGCCTTAAATCAAGCACGTCAATTTCATGAAGCCGTTGGCTTAACTGGACTGGTAATGACGAAACTTGATGGCACAGCAAAAGGCGGTATTCTTTTTACTATCGCAAATGAATTAAAGATTCCCATTCGTTATTTAGGCATGGGCGAAAAAATTGATGATCTGCGCCCTTTTAATGCAGAACAATTTGTCAAAGCATTATTTAATGAATAGCTCTTTAAAAAACTTAATCGCTGTAACTTTCTTCTTCCTGGATGCCAATGATTACACTGAAGCAAGTCAGTAAATATTACCCTGGTGGTATTGAAGCATTGAACGCCATTAACTTTCATCTCGAGTCCGGGCAAATGGCCTTTTTAACCGGGCATTCGGGAGCCGGTAAAAGTACATTGCTGCGTTTAATCGCACGTCTTGAGTTGCCCTCCGCAGGGGATATCATCGTAAATGGGACTCAATTTAACCAATTAACGAAAAAAACACTTGCTAGCTACCGCCGCTCTTTGGGGCTTATTTTCCAATTACCTTATTTACTCATGGATAGAAATGTTTTTGACAATGTAGCTCTACCTCTACAAATACAAAGCATGCACTTCAACGGTTTAGCAAAGCGTGTCCATGCCGCGCTTGACCTAGTGGGGCTATTAAAAAAAGAAAATATGCTACCCTCTGCTTTGTCATGTGGAGAGCAACAACGCGTGGGTATAGCACGTGCCATCGTTCATAAGCCTGATTTATTAATTGCCGATGAACCTACAGGTAACCTTGATCCTGCTTTGGCTGCAGAAATCATGGCCCTTTTTAAACATTTCAATGAAGCAGGTATGAGTATATTGATTGCAACCCATGACCTTGCCCTTATCGCTCGTATGAATCATCAGATATTATTGCTTAAGAAAGGCCGATTATGTTAATTGCTCAGCGAATGATCCGGTTATTTCGACTCCATCTGAACGCCTTCTTACAAGGCTGTCAGCTGTTAACGAGCAAACGGATGACAAGCTTTTTGACCACAGCAACGTTGGGTGTCACCTTAACTTTTCCCACACTCTTTTGGATTGTCACTCATTCTCTTGAAAATTTTCTTAAAAATCTCCAAGCTCAGACCCCCATCTCCCTTTACCTTTCAATGCCGGCGTCTTCGAAAGATACTGCTGCACTGCTACAACAGATTAAAAACATGCCTTCTATCAGCGAAGCGACGTTTATCTCCCCCACGCAAGGTTTATCCGAACTAGAGCAAGCAGCTGGGATACAGACGATGATTCAGCAATTATCAGAAAACCCGTTGCCAGGCGTCATTCAAGTAACACCCATTATTGAATATCAAACGCCAGAAATGCTTCAGGTGGTTGTTAATCAACTCAAAATCTTACCCCATGTGGCACAAACCAAACTTGATCTTCCTGCAGTCGAACGGTGGGATCATCTTTTAAAGATTCTTTCCCAGCTTACACATCTAATGATTGCGCTTTTAGCCGTTGGCGGATTGTTAATTATCACCAATACTTTGCATCTAATCTTCCATCAACAACACACTGAAATATATCTTCTACAGTTGCTAGGAGCAACCTCGCGATTTATTGGCCGTCCTTTCATTTACACAGGGATGGCCTATGGCTTTTTTGCAGCACTACTGGCCATTTTCTTTGTAAAGCTCGCTTTATGGCAATGCCTTCATATTCTAGCAAGGGCAGGTGTCCCCTCCTTATCACTTGCTAATATTGCACTACCTGCTCCTCTTGTATGCTTTTTAATCGTTATGTCACTTAGCATGGGCTGGTTGAGTGCTAAATTAGCCGTATTTAGTCGATTTAATGGTCAATTTGACCTTCGTTGAGGCTCGAGATATAATAGATTTATTCTTTTTTTCTATCCGCGTATACTAAGGACCGACTGGAGATGGATTTGGGTTTCTCCGATTAAGGAAAAACCTCTCGTTTTTTAGAGGGTACAGACAATGCAACAATTACACTTAGCCTCTTTAGGATTACCTATTGGAAGCCTTGATGCCTATATTCATCGAGTGAACCAAGTATCTCTTTTGACGCTCGAAGAAGAGCGTCAATACGCAGAATCTTTTCATGCAAACGGGGATCTTGAAGCAGCACGTTGTCTCGTGCTCGCACATTTACGTTACGTTGTTCGCATAGCACGTGGATATTTAGGATACGGTTTACCCCTAAATGACCTTATTCAAGAAGGCAATGTAGGCCTTATGAAAGCAGTCAAACGCTTCGATCCTACCATGGGTGTGCGGTTAGTTTCTTTTGCAGTGCATTGGATTAAAGCTGAAATTCACGAATTTATCCTGCGAAATTGGCGTATTGTTAAGATCGCTACCACAAAAGCACAACGTAAGTTGTTTTTTAATTTAAGGCAGATGAAAAAACGCTTGGGCTGGCTCAATCAAGCAGAAGCAGACAGTGTCGCTGAAAATCTAGGTGTATCGCGTGAAGATGTGTATTTAATGGAGCAACGTCTTAATGCAAACGATGCTGCTTATGACAGCACCAGCACCGAAGAAGACGATGCTAGCAATAATTATTATTCACCCAGTGCATATTTACACACAGACAATGATCCCGCACGTTTAATAGAACAACAAACGACGGGGGATCAAGGCCGTGAAAAACTCTTCCTTGCTTTAGAGCAGCTGGATGAACGGAGCCAAGATATCCTTCAGCAGCGATGGCTGGTCGAGAATAAAGCGACGTTGCATGACCTTGCTGACAAATACGGTGTATCCGCTGAGCGGATTCGACAGCTAGAAAAAAACGCGATGAAAAAAATAAAGCATGCCCTCGAAGAAGCGGGCGTCCAAAGCTAAAAAACTTTGGCGAAACATTACTAAATTCGATTCATCAACACACTGCGCCATCGCTCAACCGAAGTTTTTGCCTGATAAACAGAAAGAGTGCTTTCCATCAGGGCTGTGGTGCAGGAATACTTTGAAAGTCACAATGACAATCTCCACTCGCTCCAGGTGGAAAAGGAACTTCAGCGAAAGCATTCGGGAAACAAATGGGCACTTCCCACCCCTTATCTTCTTTTCCCACCACATTAGGTAACGACCAATATTGTTTCGCTTGATACACTTTGCCTGTATCATTTTGCCAAAAACTCGGCTCAAAAGTCGCTTTATATAAAAATTGTTGAGAAGGCTGGCATTCCAGAGACACTCTACCCCATAATTTTCCTTGGGGAATATCAATGGTTGCTATTTCTTTATTCGTTTTCGTGTCAGTAATAGAAACACGTACACTGTATTTTTCCCAGCAATTGTCCTTTGCAACAGTAAAAAAACAGGGAAAAGCAAAGGATAGATTTGAATATGTAGCGCTTACCAATGCCAGTAAGGCGATTATCTTTTGATGATTTAATCTGATCATGCTTTAAAGGCCTCCATGATTCGTGGTATCTTATGCTCCCTTGTCATTAACACTGAGCATTCTAATTTATCATTCAGAATTCTTCGTATTGATATTTCAAGTATAAGCTATATTCTAAAGAGAGTATGGTCTTGTTTTGGAGAGGTGGCCGAGTGGCTGAAGGCGCACGCCTGGAAAGTGTGTATACGGCAACGTATCGAGGGTTCGAATCCCTCTCTCTCCGCCATTACCCTGCTATCTTCCTTAGAAAAATCATCGGTTCATTCTTTTCATCGTTTGACACTTCTTATTGTCCGCTCTATACTCGCATCCAGAGCAACTTGACGCCTACAGGAATGCTTAGCAAACAAAAAAACCAAACTTTGCGAGCATTTTTATTCCCTCATTTCTTGAGACTAAACCATCCGTGAGCAAGCAAACACCCGTGCCTACAGCACTACCTATCGATGATGGCGATTTCAAGCGCCGACTAAAAGACCGCCATGTTCAATTCATTGCGTTGGGAGGCATCATCGGCTCTGGTTACTTTTTGGGCACGGGTGAAGTCGTTAATTTAGTAGGACCTTCCGCTTTTATTGCTTATATTTTAGGCGGAATCATTATTTACCTGACGATGCTTTGCATGGGCGAATTAGCGGTAGCTATCCCGATCTCAGGTTCTTTTATTAATTATACTGCGGAATTCATTTCCCCGACGATGGCATGTGGCGTTGGATGGTCGTATTGGATCAGCTGGGTCGCCTATATACCCGCTGAATGCATTGCAGGCGGCATTATTATGCAACATTTCACGTCCATCAATGGCTATTTATGGGCAGTGGGCTTTGGCGTACTCATTACATATATTAATATTGCAAAAGTTGGCACCTTTGGCGAAATTGAGTTTTGGCTGGCCCTCATTAAAATTTTTGCCCTAATGGGGTTTATTATCCTTTCAGTGCTAATTTTTTTCGGTATTATTCACGGTAATCAGCCCAGCGGTATTATCGGCAGTAAATTCCTCTTAGAGCAAGGAGGTCTCTTTCCAAACGGGGGCATGGCTTTTCTTACTGCCATGGTTTTATTGCTAGTGAATTATCAAGGGTCAGAAATTATCGGTCTCGCGGCGGGAGAATCCATCAATCCAGCACGTATGATTCCTCGAGCCATCCGTACCGTCACTTTTCGTATTTTATTAATTTACATTGCCCCGATTTTTTGCCTTGTTATGATTTTTCCCTGGCAAAAAGCAAACCTCGCAAACTCTGTTTTTGCAGATGCTCTTAATTTTTACGGCTTACATTGGGCGGGGGCTGTTACAAGCTTTGTAACACTCACTGCCACCCTTTCCTGCTCAAACTCTGGGGTCTATGGTATTGTACGTTCATTGAATGCACTTGCACGCAATGGCATGGCGCCTGCTCAACTAAAAAAGCTCAACCGCAATGCTGTGCCACAAAATGCAGGTATAGTCACTTTAATTGCTATCTGGTTGCTGCTTGCCGTCGGCTATTTTTTTGGCCAATCCGTGCTTTATATCGCGCTATTACTCGTTTCAGGCTTTACGGGTGCAACCGCTTGGCTATCACTGTGCTGGGCTCAAATCAATTTCCGAAAACGCCTCCGTGCTGCTGGCTATACAACCGCTGATCTTCGTTATCACACCCCGGGATCTCCCTACACGGGTATCGTTGCTATCATTTTACTGCTTGGTTGCTTAATCTTTCTCGTAATGAGCAGCATGGCCACCTATAGAATCGCGTTTGTCATTGGTTTGCTCAGCTTTATCTGTCCTATTCTTGTTTATAAATTAGGTAAATTTGATAAAAAACGCGACCTTTTAGCCATTAAAGAGGAAGCATCAAATTTTGATAATCTATTTCCGCCACGTTCCTTGTAATCCACTCGGACACGTCTTGATCGAATGCAGTCGTTAAAATTTCCTCTTTCCTCTCCCCTGTCGACGGTATATTTGTGCAACTGTTTTGTAACTCAGATTGCACAAAAAACGATGGTGGAGATTCAGCTACTCTCAAAAAATCTTCCACGTTCAAGTTATTTAAAAAAGAAGCTTCTTCAAAGCGCCTATAGGTACTACAGTGAAAATTGGCTGCTTCGAAACCATCGATGCTTGACAGTGGCAACAGTACGGGAGGTTTCCAAAAATTAATTGACGTTACGTTACTTCGATGACGATTACCTGAAAGTTCTGGCTCCCTCCCAAGGCTGTCTTCCTTAAACAACGGTAAGTGTCCAATTACCGGATTGTCTTTTGATACATTTAATATGAGGCAAGCGTCTGAAGAAAGGTGTACGCGTTTTGTAGTTAATGCTTCATCCCTTCTCTGCTTATTTTCAAATAATTTTTTATATTCAATCACGTTGTCCGAAAAATTCAGAAAAAGCAGATCATAGGCAGGCGTGTTTATAAGATGTCTTTTGAGAACATTAGTTGTATTGGTTCCTTTTTTTTGGGCTTCTTTTATCTCTGACGACGTGGACTCAACATTAGCTTCTTTTTTTTGCAAAAACAGACCATAAACTAAGAAATCATAAAAAGAAAATTTTCCTGTTGAAGTACCGTAATTTACATTTAACAAGATTGCTTGGACAAATTGCTGAGGATCGCTTCTTTCTATTCTAGAAAGGTTCATTTTATCAAGGACTTCGTTCATTACATCAATCCATGATCTTCTTTCCTTGACAAAGAGCGCACGGACCTCTGGCGAGCATCCGTCTAAAAAGTTGTAAAAAAAGTCTTGAAGTCGCCTAATTTTCATGGAATCTTTCGGATTGAACAAATAAGGAAGTTCATAGCGTATAAACCCCATTACAGATATTTTAATCGCATAATTTTCATTTGCTTTTGCCCTTGTCAATAACGCATACATGGCCGTCACAACCCTATCATTTTGATCTGATATGAACTTGTCGATAGTAGGAAGCTGAACCGCTTTAAAGAAAGCATTTATTTTTTTGATTGAATAATTATTCCTTTTCAATAATGTGTTGACAGCTGCTTGTTTTTCATAGTTATCCAGAAAACTTTTTAGCAGATAAGACTCCCTAGGTTGTTTCATGATGAGGTTTGTTGGTAGTGAAGATTGCAGGCATTGTACAATGATTTCATTATTTCAGCTTACATTGCCATTATTTTTGTTGCCTATGGTTTTTAGAAAGAAAGAAAATTGTAATAGAAACCGAAATCTTGCTTAACTTAACTAAATTATGTTAAAATTCAGCCCAAATTTTTATCGTTTAGCGTGAGCGCGTCATGGCCGATGCAGATTTAAACTTGTCTCATACCAGTGATGGATTACATAATGAAAATTGTTATCACTACCTTAACCATTTGATATTTGGCGAAAATGTTTTAGCAGCCATTAAAAAGGATAACCCAGCACTCCATCGCTCCCTGCTTGAGCTTAAGTCAGCACCCTACCAAACACATGTTGCTTACGGCGATTTATATCACCAATTCTTTAAAGCGATTGAAAAAAATATCGAGGACTACAAACCCGATTCTCTTGCTTATCTGTTTGATGATTTAGTTAAAAAATCGCTTGATCCGAGCAGTGTTTTATCTGCCCAGGAACGAGTGACGCTGCAAGAATTGAGTGATTTCTTTTTCTCGCTTTATGCCAATGACAGTCAAATTTTGGAATCTACCTTTAATGCGATTAAGGCTATTCCCTTAAATCATGTGCCGGTAATGCCCAACATTCAAAAAACAATTTCTCGGTATATCAGTAATGAGAAAAAAATAAATAAAACACATAGTCCCTTAGAAATTGGTAGACCCTTAAGACGTTTATTAACACTGTTTAAAGCCAACTATAAACCCCAACATAGCACGAACCTTGCAAGCATTCGATTATATGACTATATAAAAAAATTGACAGAAAGTGGTTTGATTATCCCTAAAGAATATCGCTTTGGCACTCAAGGTCAATTTCATAAGGGTGATGCTCGCATTAGCCCTGTATTTGAACAATGGCTTAAAGTGTTAGCATTTAAACAGACCACAAACCCAAATTACGATCAAAATAAAACGCATATTACCCATGTATATATTAACAATTTAGGGCTTGATAGAACTGATTTTGCAGGGTTAAAGGAAAGTCAATTAACCAAAAAACTTCACGAACTTGAAGTGGCTCATCCTAATCTTTGTGTTATTACATTACCCGCTGAAAAAGGTTTACTTCATATTACTGATTACAAAAAAATCAGCGACACCCACTCAGCTAAACAAGTCTATCAAGAATTTTTGGATATACTGCTTGATGTTGACGACGAGAGCACATCAAACCTTAATGAATTAGGGGCCTCAAGCTCCCCTGGTAGCAGGTGTATTAAAGACTTTTATATCAGCCCGCGCATTCGTCAGCGGCTTTTTACTGATCAACAGGGCTATTCAAAAACAATTGAGAAACAGACCCTGGAAAACCTATTAAAAACAAGTTTTAATACGTTTGGACTATCTACAACAGGTATTCTTACTTCCGCCCAAAAACAAGCAGTTTGGTTTCATTTTTTAAAATTTGAACTAACCAGCTACATACTTAACACGTTAAATCCAGACAGTGTGAACTTTACTTGTAAAGATGCCATCGACAGAGGTGGGGTCTCTTCGGCTTACTACAATCTTCTGCAGTCTTTTCAAGCCCATTGCCCGATGTCAAGAGAAGAGTTTGAAAGAGCATTGCATGCAGCACCCACCCTCGTGAAAGGACGTGGCATCAATCATCACCTACACTTAATCTGGAATGTAATTGATAACTATCTGGACAACCCTGTGCATTACGATGCGATCTTAACGAATCCAGCGGCTGAATGGCTCATTGAGTGGCGCGATCTCAATTGTCCTAAGAAACGGGTTCCTTCCTTGCTATCTAAGCGACTTTCCCAAGCTAGAAAGGAAATACAAAGTGCTTTAGAAAAAACGGATAACAGCAAAGAAATAGCCTTATTCACTCAAGGTCATGACATCATCGATAATATTATCAAACAGCAGGCCCTTAACATACACTTAAATGATAAACGTTTATTTCTTGAGACAGTTACCCGCACAGTGAACATTCTTTTTAAACCCACCCAAATCAATTTACATCGCTATACTGAGGTTATCAAAAAACTATCCGCTCATTCTTGCTTTTCTTCACTAAAAAAAGCAATGCATTTTATTTTACTAAGTATTATGGATTTGTTCTCGAATCGTAGTTTTTCTTACCGAAGTCAATATTCAGCATTCCTAAGAGCAAGAAAACAAACGATTCAATCGATGAAAGAACTTCAAAGTCAAAGCCAGCAAATACTGGATGAAGATCGAAGTTCTTCCAAAAATATACTCAATTAACTTTAATACTTATGCTTATTCTGCTTCGTTTTTTTGATTTTGCTCATTTGAAGTTGAAGAGGGAGGTGGCGATACGTAAGAGAAAGCAGCACAGGTTTCTTCAATGCCCTCTCGATTGATAAAGCCTTTGTGTTCATTGTCTACGGCCGGTATATATCGCATCAGCATTTGTTCAATGAGGTTGAATTTTTGTTTTGTCTTTGCTGAGGCTTCCAGCATCTTCAGCATTTGAGCAGCTTCAGCATGACCGCCCGCATACGCTTTCTTTAATAAACGCAGACCATCCTCTTTTGCATTTTTTTCATCTAATAGCCGATTCAGATGAAAAAGTGCCAATTGAAATTCGGCCTCAGCGTTGTCATGGCCGGTTAATTCTGTATAAAGCATCATTGCTTTTTTTACATTCTTTTTAACGCCAAAACCATACTGATAGAGTCTCGCTAGGGCTAGTTTTGCATCATCATTACCTTCTTTAGCTGCCTTTTTATAGTATTGAGCAGCTTGGTGGTAATCCAATGAAATGCCATTGCCTGCTTCAGAAAGTGCTCCTAAACGATTAGCTGCTTCTGAATCACCTAAAGCAGCTGCTTTTTTATATAAAACGGCGGCCTGCTGTTGATCAGAGGGTCCGCCTAGGCCTTCTACGTAAAGTCCACCTAATTGTGTCATCGATTGTTTATGACCCAACTCAGATGATTTTTGATAGAGTTCTCTTGCTTGCGCATAATCCACAGGAATTCCTTTTCCTTGCTCATATATTAATCCTAAATTAAAGTAGCCAATATCATCTCCTTGCTTGGCTGCCAAAGCGTAGCTTTCACGTGCTTTGGGATAGTTATCTTCCACGGTGTCATAAATGAACCCCAACGCTAAAGCAGCGCAAGGTTCTTTGGTTTGCGCAGCTTGATACCATTTTTTTGCTAACTCATAGTTTGGCAACTTTTCAAGCTTTGCTAAATGATATAAAAGTCCTAAGGAAAACTGCGCAGTGGGCAAGCCTTGATCAGCAGCAAGGCCATACCATTTCGCCGCTAATGCTTGATTCACTGGTATTCCTAACCCTTGCTCGTAAAGATAACCTAATTTAAATTGCGCATATCGATCGCCTTGATCGGCAAAATCTTGATAAATTTCTTTCGCTTGCTGAATATTCTGTTGATCAGTCCCTTGTGCTAAATAATAGTCAGCCAGCAACAGCCCCGCCGTACTGTTTCCCATTTGTTTTGCTTGTTTTAATGCTGGGAGAAACTCTTGCCCTGAGCTATGTTTTAGAATTGCTAAATTATGATAAGCATAAGAAAAACCAGCATTAGCTGCTTTCGTTAGCAGCATCTTCGCGCGGTCTTCATCTTTTGGAACACCTTGCCCTTGACTATAGTAGGTACCAAGAATAAAGGCATTCGCGGGGTTATTTTCTGCTTTTTGATACCATCCTAATGCTTCGATCGGATTTTTGGCAGTACCCACACCACGCTCTAACATCATACCAACCAACAAAGCAGCCTGAGGATTTCCGTCAGCAGCCTCTGCTTTTGCTGTGGAAAAAGCATGCTGTTGTTGTGAGGGGCTTGCATCCATTGCATGATAGAACGCTAAAGGTAATCGCGCTTCTCCTACTCCATCTTTAACCGCTCCCATATATAATTTTTCAATCAAATCACGTTCTTGTTTTTTCGCAGCGACATTTAGACCGCTTTGAGGATGCATAACCAGATAATCAGCTAAACGATATTGCGCCGGACCCCACTGATTAGAGGCAGCCAAATAATACATGGCCAAAGATTGTTCTGGATCGGCTTGGATTAATTGATTACCTTGTTCGTCGACAATACCTCTTTCATACAAAGTTGCTAGGGCATATTGCGAATGCACGTTGCCTTTAAAAGCTGCATCGGTCAACCAATGCAAACCTTTGCTGTAATCCACAGGATTCGTTTGCCCTTCAAGGTATAAAAGCCCTAAATTATATTCTGCACGTAAATCCTGTTGAACTGCGGCTAACTGATAATAATTGATTGCCTGAACGATATTCTTAGACACAATAATACCGTAATGATAAAGTTGACCGATTTCAAATTGCGCGTTTGATTCACCTAAAATTGCTTGTTCGTAAAGTTGAGTGAGTGCTCGCTGGTAAATGGCATGTCGTTCCCAGCCATGAGTCATATCCTCGAAATAATTAAAACCTTGCGCATCGTTATCAACATAAAAAGCTCGAGGTTCGTCTATGACCAAAGGCGCATCATTGGATAAGCGATTCAATACCAGGGCATCGTTTTTTTGGAGCCTTTCAATGCTTGAATCTAAGGTATAGCGCGGCATCACTTGTGCCGGAACCGCTGCTTGATTCGATTGAGCCATTTTAGGTGCAATCAACGCAAAATAATCGCTCATCGCCACTGAATCGGGTGAAACCATTTGAAATTTAGGTTGGTAAATTTCGGGGCGCGTTAAACGTTTCATTTGTGGTGACGCATTGTAAGTGTTTTCTTTTAGTGCGCGCTCATTCCGCCAGTCTTGACTGATACCGCCTAGATGATATCCCGCTGCATTAAAATCCGTTGCTTTATTGTTAGAAAGCCATTGGATGACTTGTTCTTTAGCTGCTACTTGTCCTTTTAGAGCGACCGTCTCTTTTGCTTTTTTCTGCCACTTATCCGCGAGATTGACCGATACTTCCACTCCCTGACCCTCTCGGTATAACGAAGCGACTTTTTCTTGAGCCTGAGCATGCCCGCCTTGTGCCGCTTGCAGCATCCACATAAAACCTTTTTTTGGTTCGTATAATGATTGGTTAGGTGTAAGATAGAGGGTGGCTAAATCAAACTGAGCCTGCGGATCATTTTCAGAAGCAGCTTTTACTAACCATCCTTGTGCTTCTCCCATCTTGCTTTGTGCAAGGTTTATTTCTGCTAATTTTCGTAACGCCGGTGCATAATTTTGTTGAGCCGATTTTTCTAAATTTGATCTTGCTTGAGAGAAATCCTTTTTGACAATACCGCCTGTTTCTTGCAATTGTGACAATTTGAACAAAGCTTTTGGGTTACCTTGATCAACAGACTTCATTAGCCAAGCAAGACCTAATTTTTTATTTCTTGGTTGACGGCCTGCTAAAAAGTGTTCACCTAAAGCCCATTGGGCAATATCACTTCCTTGTTTGGCAGCATCTACATAATAACGCCATGCACGTTCTTCATTTTTTTTGGTACCATAGCCATATAAAAAAGCGGCTGCGCAATACAATTGCGCCGACTTATCTCCTGCTGAAGCTGCTTTTTTAAACCAATCAAGTGCTTTTTCTGGTTCTTTTTTTTCAAGTAAATAATAGTTGGCTAACCACTTCTGACTGGGTAAAACCCCTTTTTGACCCGCTGCCTCAAAATGTTGTAAGGCAAGTGCGTTATTTTTTAATTCGCCATAACCATACAAACGCATTCTACCCAGGTAATAAGTGGCCCAGGGTTCTGCTTTTGTGTCCTGCAATAATTTGGCTGCTAGAGAATAATCACCTTCTCGGTAAGCATCCAAGCCACTGCCCGCTCCTATCGAAGGACTACTCATTACTAACGCAAGGCTTAAACTTAGTAACCACGATTTACCTCGGACAGGAAATTGCCAATGTAATGCATTTTGATCAAACCAATGAGCGCCTTTATCGCTCCCAGGTTCGCATTTGGTGTTCATTGCTTTTGTGTGTGCATGCTTAGGTATGAATATGCTCATACGTTTCTTCCTTTTTCCTGAATGTCAGCGTAGTGAGTTTTAAGGAGCAGGGATAATGCCATAATGAATAACCTCACCAATTGCCCCACCCCGAGTATTGCTATTCACTATCCAATAATTTCCTCGATTATTCAGTCCATAGCGGACATTTGTGTATTCACACACTCTTACATTTTTTGAGCAATCTACAATTTTTCCATAAGCACTTTTAGCCGATGGAACCGTGCAAATAAAACGCACTTGTTTATCGCTCGTAGCTAACACCGCCCACTGACGCGGGTGGATGCTGTGGTTTAAATAAATGCTGCGAGCACTGTCTGAGCTGTCAAGCATTTGATAAAGGGTGATTGTTTGCTGTAAAGGATTGAAAAGAAAATACATGGTTTGCTGTTTGCCTTCTTTGCCTGGAAAAAGGCTTAATGTTTTTAAATCAAACTGATACCCTTTGTCATAGCAACCTAAGGGATTACGAGTTTCTTCTGAAGAGATATTGCGACGTGCAGAAATGTCATTGTCTGCCCAGCTTTTTTGTATTAGAAAAATACCACTGACACAAAAAAGTAGTGCGCAAATACGTTTAATTTGTATTGGTTTAGAACTGCCCAGGGTTTTTCCTAGCACTTTCATGCGTTTTCTCCCCCTTGATTGACCATTAAGGGCCGAACAATGACCTTTGTGCCCAATCGACTACTTTGATCATTTGTTAATTCAATAAAATGATGATTCAACCATTTTGCATCTTCACTAAACATTCGCACACAACCGTGGCTTGCACGATACCCTGGAATGTCTTGCGCACCATGCATCGCAAATCCTTTGTGAAAATACATACAATAAGGCATCTTCGCGCCACCTTTACCTATCGGAAAAACATTTGAACGGCAATTTTCGTTCTCTTTACTAAAAAAATGATAAACTCCAGTCATTGTTCGACAAGTCCGACTGCTATTGTCTGAACACCTATCACTTCCGGAAGAAATTGGCCCCCAATGCACCAGCGTTCCGGTGGTGTCATATGCTCCCCATGCAAGCTTATCTTGATCGATAACGACTTGTTTTTCGCCACCTGACTTAATCCTTAAAGGAAAAGGCGAAAAATCAAAAAGCGTTTTGTGTGCCAATTGGCGAGGGACTGCAAGTTCCTTGCCAGGCCATAAACTGTTATAAGTACGATTGACACGTTGGACAATGTCTCGCTGTTGCGGATCTGGAAAAAGTTTTTCCCAGGTTTGCCCCCTATTGACTCGAATACATTCATATTGTGGGTACGCACACAAATTCGTGCCATAGTACCCTCCTGCTAAAGCTTCTGCGGTGGGAATTGCGCTAGCAACAAGTAAAATGAATTTTTTTGCGAATGTTTTCATGGTTCGCCCGCCTTATTACTCTTTTATAAGAAGAAATTAACAAACACTGACAAACGTCAGATTTAATTTGTATGTCGGCGCTGAGTGAAAAAAGTTTAGCCTTTGAGGTCAGTTTTCAGATCATTTTTTTATAAGTGCAGAGACTCTAAAAAGTAAGCTATGATTTTGAGATGATGACTATCCAAAAGCCACAGTGTTTATCAAAATCGTCGAAGCTAGATAGGATGATGTTAAAAGTTATTAAAAACAGAGCTCATTCGCTATGAAGCGACTGATATATGCGTAATGCAAGCTTTTGGTTGATCCCCGATACTTTTGCAATTTCTTCTAACGGAGCACGCATCAACTCGCGCATACCTCCGAAGCGCTGAATCAACGCACGACGTCGACGGGGGCCAATACCCTCGATTGTATCCAAAGAGGACAACAAACTGGCTTTTTGCCTTTTTTTCCGGTGTGTAGTGATTGCAAAGCGATGTGCTTCGTCTCGAATATATTGTAGGAGTAGCCTAGGGGGGGCCTCAGGTTCGAGCATGATTTCTTGCGTTTGAGTCGTCAAGATCAAGCGCTCTTGACCGGCCTTACGTGCAGGCCCTTTAGCTATCCCTAGCATACTCATTCCGCTAATTTGGAGCTCTTTTATAACCCGCTTTGCTACGCTCACTTGCCCCTTTCCGCCGTCAATTATGAGGAGATCCGGCAAATTATCTTCTTGCAATAAATGTTTCAGACGTCGTCTAACAACTTGATCCATGGCTGCATAATCGTCCCCAGGGGTAATATTCGTAACATTAAAACGGCGATATTGAGCTTTGACAGGTCCATTCTGATCAAATACAACGCAGGAGGCCACTGTTTCTTGGCCCTGGGTGTGACTAATATCAAAGCACTCCATACGCTGGATGGGCTCGCTACGATGGAGCAGAGCATTTAACACTTGATATTGGTTAGCTAGCATCGCGCTTGAGCTACGATGTGCCTCAACGCCAACCCGTAAATTGTTCCTCGCAAAATCCAACCACCGTGTTTTAATCCCGCGTGGTTTTGTTTGAATTTGACAGGCTTTGCCTCTTAATTTCGTTAATGCTTTTTCTAGGGACGCTCGGTTTTGCAGAGGATGATCGGTAATAATAAGCCCGGGTATTCGCGTTGGTTCATCAAGATAGTAAAAACGCAGAAATGCTTCAAATACTTCTTCCCATAAGCGTTCGGCCTCGGGCGTTTCTTTTAATAAATCCGCCTTTGGTAGTTTTGGAAAAAAACGTTGATTTGAAACAATTTGTGCCTGACGGACCATGACATGTTGGACACAAGCCAAATCCGCTGTTACTTCTATGGCAATCACATCCGCTTCTGCTCCGCCTTGAGTACCTGAAACACCTTGCTGCTCTTGGATTAATCGTAATTGCTTGATTTGATCTCGAAGAATCGCTGCTTCTTCAAATTTTAAGCACGCTACAGCGGTTTTCATTCGCTCCGTTAACATATCTAAAATCAGCTGGGACTTTCCTTGAAGAAATTGAATCGCGTCCTTAACGGATTGCTGATAAGCCTCTTGCGAGATAAAGTTTACACAAGGTGCTGTACAACGTTTAATTTGATACTGAAGGCAAGGCCTTGTCCTTCCTTGGAAAGCAGTATCGCTGCAATTTCTGATTTTAAATACCTTCTGAATCGTATTAAACGTTTCTCGTACCGCCGATATGCTAGGATAAGGCCCGTAACATTGGCCCTTTGGCTTATGCTTACTTCGGTAGGCCTCTAAGCGTGGAAAAGGGTGTGCGGTGACACGTATATAAGGATAAGTTTTATCATCTCTTAATAAAACATTATATTTGGGACGTAAGGATTTAATTAAATTACTTTCTAACAGAAAAGCTTCTGTCTCACTGCGAGTAACATCGACTTCAATCGCCACAACCTGGCGCATTAAGGTCTGTGTTTTAACCGATCCATGTACTTTACTAAAATAGCTACCCACTCTTTTCTTAAGATCCGCCGCCTTGCCCACGTATAACACACGGCCGTTCGCGTCTAACATACGATAAACACCGGGTTTGTTGGGTAGCTTTGAAACACTTTCGGCTAACGCCGGTTTATCTTTTAGAGACAGTAGCATAATCACCATAAAAATAAGGTTGTATCAATCGCCTCTTACTGATTGATTATTTTTCTGAAGAAAGCGCTCAACGCATGTAGCCTTTGTATTTACACGGGCAAAGAATGGGGTTGCTCGATAATTTGGTGTTTAATTGCCAAAAATATTAATTCCACATCATTCTTAATGTGAAGTTTTTCAAAAATTCGATAGCGGTAGCCATTGACAGTTTTAGCACTTAAAAATAGTCGCTCAGCGATATCTTGCGCAGTCATCCCCCGACAGATCATCAGCATAACTTGGGTCTCTCGATCCGATAAAAGCTCGAAGGGAGAATCATCGGACGTTCCATCAAGCCGGTTTATCATCATTTTTTGTGCCATTTCCGCACTTAAATATTTTTCGCCTCGTACGACCGTGCGAATCGCTTTCGCCATTTCTTCTGCGCCCGATTCCTTAGTAACATAGCCCATCGCACCTAAACGCAATACGCACAGGGGCATCGGCTCCGATGAAAGCGCTGTCACCGCAATGATTTTAATTGAGGGATAAGAACGTCTGAGCCTTCTTGTAACCTCAAGCCCATCCATACCAGGCATTTTCATATCTAATAAAACGACTTCTGGATGGTGAGCTTTTGCCAATGCTAAGGCTTGCTCACCACTTTCAGCATCGGCTATGACTTCAACGTCCGGTAGATCATCAAGTAATCGTCGAATACCCATCCGAACAAGCGCATGGTCATCCACAATCAGAACTTTTATCAACGAACACTCCTCACTGATATAATTATAGTCTTATGACCGCTAACAGGCCAAAATATGAATATTTGGGTCATCTTGCTCAACAGGGAAAAAGGGAGGAAATTCACCTAATTCTCTTGCACGCTGCATCAGTTCTGTTAAATCCGTATCAATCAATAAATTGTAGAGCGTTTGATAGTCGTCAATCACAAAATACACGGGCTGTAATCTATCAATGCGATAAGGGGTGCGAAGCGCTACCAAAGGATGAAACAAGGCACGCAGGGGTAAATCACTCTCAATGCTATAGGGTGTCTCGCTGATAGAGGATAGGATACCACCACCATATGCTCTCAACCCTTCTGACGTCTTAATAAGTCCAAACTCGACCGTATACCAAAAAAGACGTTGGAGCAAAGGCCAATCTTTTTCAGGTGAGTGCAAAACGCGACAAGCGTATTGATATATAAAATCAGCGTAAACTGGATGCGTCAACATAGGGCAATGCCCAAAAAGCTCATGAAAAATATCAGGTTCCGTTACATAATCGAGTTCTTCAGCGCAACGGATAAAAGTAGCAGCAGGAAAACAGCGTTGAGCAAGCAGCTGAAAAAACTCACGTGCAGAAATCAATGCGGCGACCGCAGTGACTTTCCATCCTGTAAGTTGTAGTAAGCGCTCACTGATTTCAGGGAGTTGCGGGATACATTCCGGTCGTAAATCGAGTTTATTCAACCCATCAAGAAATTCATTGCAGGCACGCTCAGGAATAACTTTACGTTGACGTCTATATAATTGTTCCCAGATAGCATGTTCACTATCAGAATAAGTGACCCTACCCTGCGCATCTGGCAAATGAGACTGGTACCGACTCACAAACGTCATTATCAACTCCTTTCGCCGTATATTCTCTTATTAGATAATATACAGGATTCACTTCATGTTTGGGCATCTGCCTGATTATCGATAAAAATGTATCGTCCTGAATGTATTCATTATCGTCGTAATTTTTCCAAGGGAAAAAACATTTCTATTTCTTGATCGTTAATGCGACGCTGAGAGCCTCGCCATGCCTGACCGTAGATCACTTCATAAGTCAGTGGATACTTACCTTCTGCCGTACAAAGTGACGAGTAATGTGATTGGAAACGTTGCCAGGCCTGCTTTCCCGTTAACCCTTTATTGCGCTTAGGATGAATATTTTTTACGCCCTGCTCTCGAAGATCGGTTAATAAACGCCTCAAACTTGGGTAGTGCAAAGTAATTTTTTCCATATCTACCACCGGATCCATGAACTGTTCCTTTAATAAACAATCACCAATCGTATGCATATCTTCGAATACATTTACATGTGTATAGTGATCAGCACTAGACCAAGCACGTTGCAACTCTAAAAATGTATCGGGCCCTAATGTCGAAAAAATAAAGCAACCTTCCACCTGCATAACGCGATTGATTTCGCGGAGCAAGGCAGGCAAAGTAGAAGACCAATGAATCACTTGATTTGAGAAAATTAAATCAAAAAAACCGGTTTCAAAAGGCAAATGATGCATGTCACCTTGCACAAAACAGGGTTTACTTTCGGAAGATTTTGCCGCTGAGAGCATGTTTTTTGCAAGATCGAATGCAAAAATTTGTGCGTGTGGGTACAGGTTGAGGAGTTTTTTAGTGAATAGGCCTGTTCCACAACCTAAATCGAGGATGAAACGAGGCTGCATCTTATAATATGCCAGCCGATCAAATAAGCGGTTACCAATTTCTCCTTGAATCAGAGCTGCCTTTTCATAGCTATTGGCATACTTATCAAAAAAATTGTAGTTTGTTTCTCTCAATGCGTAATATTTGGTCTATATTGGGACCATAGTGTAGTATGCTTATCTTAATAAATCCAGTTTTTTGTAAGGCTCATCGGCGATGATTTGGCCATTGTAAATAGCCTGCAAAAGACACTGAACCATTGAATGCCCATGATTTCATCTACCATGAGAAGGATTCGCCAATTTTTTGCACATCATCCCTGGTGGGGCAGGTTGTTGGGCTTGTTTTTTGGATATTTAATAGCCGGCGCATCAGGCGCTCTTTTTGGCCTTTTGGTGGGTAATTTTTTTGATAGAGGCCTTCATCGTCATTTTAACCCAACGTACTGGCAATATCAGTCAATTAAAGATCCATCGATTAAGCAACTTTTTTTTAAAGCTACCTTTTGGGTACTAGGTTATATGGCGAAGGCAGATGGGAAGGTTTCTTCCATCGAAATTCAAGCAACAACCGATTTAATGGAGGAATTTGGTTTAACACGCCGTCAAAAAAAAGCAGCACAGCAGCTTTTTAGTGAAGGCAAAAGCATGGAACCTGCAGCCAATCCTATGCAGGGTATTTTGAATCATCTGCGCACCCGCTGTGAAAGCTACAATCCTCAATTGCTGCATTTCTTTCTTGATCTTCAATACCGTACCGCTAAAAAGGATAACTTTGCACTACAAAAAAAATTAGCTTTAGATAAGATTTTAAAACAGTTAGGCTTTGCGCCTCTTCATTTTCAAACGCAATTTAATGGTGATTTCATCTTCAGAGAACGAAGGCAGTCCAGTGATCCAAGTTCTTCGGAAAAACCTCCCCACTCACAACGTTCAAGAGCGGGAGAGTCTTCGCATACCTATTCGAGAGAGCCCGCTGCTTATCGTCCATTTCAATTTGACGCTTACGGGATACTAGGTGTTCCAAACACTGCTACACAACAGGAAGTTAAACGCGCTTATCGTCGATTAATTAGCCAACACCATCCAGACAAACTCATCGCGCGCGGGGCATCAGAGTCTTTAATAAAAGCAGCCAATGAAAGAACGCAACAAATCCGAAAGGCTTACGAACAAATTTGTGCGAGTCGAGGCTGGCCTTGATAATGTAAAATTTACTGTAGTGTGTACAACAAAGCTGGCAACTACAAGCAATTGCTCAAGGATGTACTAGGCTTGTTTTCTTCTAAAACTTTCTCTATCTCTGTTAAAAGAGCGTCATCATTCTTTATAACTTCTTTGTTTTTTACTTTACGGAAAACACTAGCTATGCTGTTATAATCTAGATGATATATATCTGCAAAATACCTAACATCCCGAACTTTATAACCTGACTGTTGGTAACGTTCTACAATATGTTCTAATTTACCTATCATTGCTGGACAACATTTGGCAGTGTTCCTAACCTCCCTAATGAACTGCTCCTCTTCTGCATAATGGAAAGGAAAGTGTATTTTATCTTTAAAAATAGTGACTTGCGCCTTAAAAAAATTGCCGGTATTTGTGATTCCAAATGCAGTGCATAATTCAGAACCATTATAAATTTTCAAATTATGTTTTTTTAAAACTTTTAAGATGGCCACCTCTTTTGCAGTGTATTTACCAGTTATTGTTTTTTGGGTTAATTCGTATTCGATCTCCCTATTGACATTTTGCATTAAAGGTTGATCCTTTAACCATTTATTATTCGACGGATCTTTAAGACCCGTTTGACTACAAAAAACCTTATAATCTATCTTCAATGCATCACAAATTTTCTTGTAGGTCCCTAATATTTTTTTTAAGTCAATTAAGGTCATTCGATTAGCTAAGAGTATCATGATTTGATTTTCCGGCAATTTACCGTTTATTTTCAAATAACAATATCTCAAATATTCTTCATTGAACGACTCTCTTTCTAATTCAAACAGATTGAATATCTGCTCATTATCAATAAAATTTTCCATTAAAAAATCATAATGCTCAAACAATTTTCTGGATTTCAACTGGAGGTCATGTATTTGTGAGAGATTTTCTCGGATTTCGGATACAGTATCCGGGATAGAGTACAAGGTAGCAGGAAAGCCCAGTCCTTCTTCAAAACTATCAGGGAATCGCACGCCTATACAATTACCCGATAAAGGCAGGGTTTTAAAAAACATTCCTGACATGATGGAAGGATAAAATTGCTTTTCAACCTCTTTTTTATCTTCTGTAACGCTCTCAAAAAAACCGGATGTAATTAAACTTTCTTGGTATATTTTCATCTTTATTTAAGTTAAAAAATTGTTTTATCATTACTATATTAGTACAAATTGATTTATTAGCAACCAATTTAAAGTAAAAAATGAATTTTAATAGCTATTGGGTGAGATACACAAGCAAATAACGCATTTATAAAAGTAAATTTAGCAAAAGGATAACTTTGCACTACAAAAAAAATTAGCTTTAGATAAGATTTTAAAACAGTTAGGCTTTGCGCCTCTTCATTTTCAAACGCAATT
>JACETI010000009.1 GCA_013911415.1 Legionella sp.
GAAAGGAGCTTAAAGTGCCCAATTACAATCTTATCCTAAATTTACCCGGTTTTTCCATACAAAAAGTCAGTGGTTATCAGCCATTGATATTAGATGTTAATTACCAACGGTTACTACGCTGTCCTCATTGTCAAAGTAAATCTGTGCGTAAGAAAGATGCTTATGTACGCCAGGTAGCGCATGAGTTGATTGGCCATCGTCGCACTCTCTTGCGGTTTAAAGCTTACAAGCTTTATTGCAACGACTGTAAACGGTATGGGAACCAGCAGTTTCCCGGGATTAATAAATATCAACGGGCGACCTGGCGACTACAGTCAGCAGTTTTCCACACTCACACGCAAGGTGTATCGCAGAAAGCACTGGCCAGTCAGTTTAATCAAGGCAAAGCAACCATCGAACGCTGGTATCACAAACAGTACCACGAACAAGCCAGAGAGCGGATGAATCGGCCTTGCCCGCAAGTGTTAGGTATGGATGAGCATTCCTTCAGCCGTAAAGGACAAGGGTTTGCCACTACGCTTTGTGATTTAAGAAAACACAAGGTCTTTGATGTGGTTAAAGGCAGGTGTGAAAAAGAATTAGCCGGGTATCTTGAGACCTTGTCGGGACGTGATCGTGTCAGAGTAGTGTGTATCGATTTGAGCAGTACGTACCGGGCACTGATTAAAAAATACTTTCCCAATGCCATGATCGTGGCTGACCGTTTTCATGTCATTCGGCTCCTGAATCACCTTAACCTAAAAACTTACCAACACATTGACCCGAATACCAAATATCAACGAGGGATATTAAACGTATTAAAAACAAAACCCGATCGTTTAAGTGCAAGCGCTAAAGTACGCTGTGCTGCCTATTTGGAACAAAACCCGCGATCGCAGCTGTGTATGCGTTTAAACAAACGCTTCATACACTCTTAAGTCAGAAACATTGTACAGCGAAAACGTGTAAGCGACTGCTGCCCGATTTTTTAGAATGTGTTCAGGCACTGAGGCAGTCAGGCTTTCAGCACCTAAGAACGTTGGGTAATACCTTATACAAATGGCGAGAAGAGATCGTTCGAATGTTTCGTTTTACGAAGAACAATGGTATAACCGAAGGCTTTCATCGAAAGATGAAACTCATTCAACGCCGTGCTTACGGATTTAGAAATTTTGAAAACTATCGAATCAGAGTGAAGGTTCTCTGTTCATGAGAAGTGCCCCCGCAAATGGGAAAGACCCAGTTAATCTTATCAAACTATTTATTGGATTTGGTCGGGACGGTAGGATTTGAACCTACGACCACTAGCACCCCATGCTAGTACGCTACCAGGCTGCGCTACGCCCCGCCAACGCAGATAATAACGTACCTGGTTCTTCAGTACAAGGGATATTTCAACGAATGCTTAGCCTATCGCCTCACGAATTAACCCCTTTGCTAAATCAAATCGATAATTGCTTTTAGATCTAGAAGACATAGAGTACTCGACTAACCGAATGCATTCAGCCCCGTCAAATGACGTCCCAGTACCAGCGTATGGACGTTATCAGTGCCTTCATAGGTAAACACTGATTCTAGGTTAAGCATATGTCGAATCACAGGGTATTCTAAGCTAATGCCATTCGCCCCTAATAAGTTACGACAAGTGCGGGCAATTTTTAAAGCTTCACGGCAAGCATTACCCTTCGCTAAAGAAATCATCGCCGGTGTATCTTTTCCTGCTTCCTTTAAACGGCCAATTCTTAAATTTAAACATTGTGCTTTTAAGATTTCTGTATACATGTCGGCTAAATCTTTTTGAATCAGCTGAAAAGAGGCAAGTGGTTTATTGAATTGCTTTCGTTCGAGGAGATAATCTCGAGTGGTCTCAAGACAAGCCATTGCAGCGCCAATAGCGCCCCATGCAATGCCGTAGCGAGCTTGATTTAAACAGCTCAACGCGGCTTTTAATCCCACATCACTACCAGGCAATCGGTTTTCATCCGGAACAAAGACCGATTCTAAAACCAATTCCCCGGTTAACGACGCACGCAGCGACATTTTGTGCTTAACTTCAAGGCGCTTAAACCCATCAAAATCTTTTTCGACAACAAATGCGCGCACCCCTTCTTCCGTTTTTGCCCAAACAACAGCAATATCGGCGATGGGTGCATTGGTGATCCACATCTTTGTTCCGTCTAAACACCACCCACCTTCGACTTTTTTGGCCACGGTGCGCATGCTAGCAGGATCTGATCCCGAATCCGGCTCTGTTAAACCAAAACAGCCAATATATTTTGCGCTGGCTAACAAAGGTAAGAACCGTTCTTTTTGACGGTCATTTCCATATCGAAAGATAGGATACATAACAAGCGAATTTTGAACAGATACAAAGCTTCTTAAGCCACTATCACCGCGCTCAAGTTCTTGGCAAGCCAGACCATAGGCAACATAGGAAGCATCTGCTCCACCATACATAGCGGGCAGGGTTAATCCCAATAGACCCAATTCAGCGGTCTTACGGATAAATTGATCGGGAAATAAAGCATTTTCAAACGCTTCTGCAATGGAAGGTATCACTTCCTGTCCAACAAAACGAGATACACTTTCTTGAATGAAACGTTCATCCTCGTGTAGCTCTTCGTTTAGTAATAATAAATCATCCATCTTTCTTCTCCTTCACAGCCCCACTACAATAGTCGAATAACGACATGCTTTCCTTAAATTGAAGCTTTCCATGATACGCGCGGGAAGGATTCACTGGCAAGTAATGGATAAATATTCTACACTTTAACTACCTAAATGGAATTGAGGTGAAACATGAAACACATAGCACTCCTACCTTTCATCGGTGTTTTAGCTTTACCTGCTTGCGGTGTCAGAAACACAGAAGTGATCGAATACAGACAAGTTACTCCGATTGTGACTAAACAATGCTGTACTAGAGTGACTACTAGCCCCTCCCCCTGCTATACGCAAAGATGTACACAGCCACGTTGTAACCAATGCTGCACTTCCAAAGTTGTGGTCAACAGACCCCGTTGCTGTCAGTCTCTGTCACCGGTTGTCTACGATCCCATTAGTCTAGCGGATCCTGAACCCGTGAACATTGCAACCACGAGCTTTGAATATTATTAATTGAAATTTATTTCAAGGAGGTTCTCGTGTACAGCATCATGATCCATGCAACTGATCTTCGCGAAAATCACTTCGACCTATGTAAAAAGGCCGTAGAGCTTGCAGCTCGCTTTGATGCAAGGTTGCATCTTTTGCATGTGATCTCACCTCCTACAAGTTTACAGTTAGCTCAAGGCCTTGGCTTTGCGGAACTAGCCGCACCTGTTAAGGACGATGCCATTACTGTTTTATCAGTTATAGGAGAAACACTCAATATTCCAAAAGAGCAGCAGCATGTTGAAGTAGGTTCTCTAAAAAAGATTCTTTTAGAAAAGGTTGATGAACTGGGTTGCAGTCTGATTATACTAGGTGCCCATCAGCCACAAGCATTGCCTCGTTTTCTCGGTAGCACAACATCAGCGACGCTATTACACGCGCCTTGCGATGTGCTGATAGTGCATTTATAGGCACTGTAAAAGAATTGTCTTTTGAGGAATGCAGGATTAAAAAAATGGGTGGATTGCAACCTTTCTCAAAAAGCAGATCGAGAGCAAGCATCGAACTTCTTGAAATAACTACAAATTGTCAATTCACTGTGAATTGTTTCCCTAAGGTTTCAAGAACCTGATCCGTTGATTTTTTTGAATGCTTTGCATCAGCTTCTAAAAAAATCTGCAATCTTTTTTTAGAAAGCAATTGGTTAAAACAGGTTCGTGTTTTCTGAAGAGTATCAAGAACTTGTACTTTTTTCACCATCTTATCTTCCGCTTTTAGAGTAGCTGCAAAACGCTTTAACGCACGCATTTCAGAGCTGCGAACGGGATCAAACGGGCTCCATTTAAAAACAAGGTAAGAAGATGAACGGTATTGTGAAAGGATATCTTTAAAAAGTTCACTGCTTATTGCGTTGGTAAATGGTTTAGGAGCGAACTGTCTATGCTTGATCGTATTCTCTTGCCTGCGTTGAATCGCTGCGCTAACTTTTTTCTCCAATGGTTCATTCATCGTGAATTTGGGTACTTGACTTACAAATGCCCGAGCTTCTGATGCAATATTATTCTCAGAATCCCCTGTCGTGATCTTTTGAGAGCTATCTCGTTGTGGGATTTCATCCATTTGCGCTAATAGTTTTTTATAGTAAGGAGTATTCAATTTTTTACTAAGGCTGAATGCATCCAATTGTTTATCATAATGCTCATTCATCTCTTGGATCAAAAAAGACTTACATTGATCAATCAATTTGTAACGATGGAGCACTTCGATAACTTCTTTAAAGTGTTCGTATGCATGTTTGAAACCTTCAAACTTGATGCTGGTCCTAATTTTTTCTTCAACCCCTAAAAATGCATAGAGCTCTAGCCGATAGATAGTTGGGATCCATTGCGCTGCTTCTATCTTTTGTAGAAGTTTTTGCTTAAATTGCCTAATCGCATTTTTGTTTTCAACCGCATAGGATAAAAATAAAAAGATATAGCTTTTACTGGATCGAGAAGTGAGATTTTGAGAACGATAATAATCTGTAACAACCCTATCTTGTAGGTCGCTATCTAAAAGCCATTGATAAATATTATAGCTTTGTTCATGAAATACCAGCGGATCAAGTTTGGTGAGGGCATAAAAAATATCTGCGTCCAATATATTAATGAAATCCTTTTTCAGGGTCTCATTAATGTATTTCTTTCTCTCTAACGAACCCTCTTTTTTTTCATTTTTCTTCAACACAAACGATCGAGGAGAGATCGTTGGAAAGGACAGCATTTTTTTATGCAAGGTCCTTTCTTCTTGAATCTGATCCATTTCGTCAGAGGATAAGTTTGTCAGATATCTGCGTGCATTTTCTTGTGTTTTTTGTTTGTTGTTAAAAATAGACACATTAGTTAAACGAATCTTTGGTCCATCTTCGGTTTCAGACCACATAAATGACATATGTTGCTTAACATAATGATCTAACGATTTTTTTTCATTGAGAATATAAAAATCGTGATTTGCGTAATTCTTATCATAAGTTGTTCGTGTTTGTATTGCTTTTAAGACCGGACCGAAGTTTTTAGGAAGTTCATTGACTTGCAAGAAATACACTTTCTTTAACATTTGATTGAGAATCTGACGATTCTTTTTAACTGAAAAACCACACTGTCTTAAAAAACTTTCATCATCAGCAGAACAACGGGTTCCAGAATCAGAGGGTTTCTCTTTAATTACACCCTCTAAACTAGGGAGTTTTGCTAAAAACAAGGCATCATGAAGCGCAAAATAAGCGCAATTTTCTGAGTCTTTTTGAATACCTAAGCCACAATAAGTCAGTACGTTTTTTGGAAAATGTTTGTGGATAAGCAGCATTGCCTTGTAGACAGGGGCTAGAAAATTTGCCGCATCAATCAGAAAAAAACAAAGTTTACCCTCAATAACCTGCGCGGAAACCGTAGACCAATGATCATCTGTTTTATAAAGAACCTGAAAAGGTTCGATAGAATGTATCGATTGTTTTGATAAAGTTCCAAAAAAAGTATCTAATTCGGATTGTTCTGTATTGAATGCATCGTATTCAAAACCGATGATTGATCCATTATCCAGAACATAACAATTAAAAGTCTCTGTCTCTCCTTTTGCATGTCGCTTTTGTCGATATCGTTGACGTTCTGCAGCAACGATCCATGTCATTTCGTCCAAGGAAAGAAATTTATCTTTAAAAAGATTGGAAAGTTTTTTACCCATATTATTTTTATTATTGTTTGTTATCGCTGAGGCAAAGCTTAAGACTTCATTTTTCGGATCCGCTTTCTACTGCGCATTTGTCGGGGAGTTAATTTATTTCTCTTACCTTCATAAGGATTTGCTGTCGTTTTAAAGACAAGCTTTAACGGTGTTCCAACCAGTTGTAGTTGTGTTACAAAGGTTTTAATCAAATATCGTTGATAATGCTGGGGCAATGCTTCAAGTTGATTACCATGGAGCACAACCACTGGGGGATTATGACCACCTGCGTGTGCATACCTTAACTTAATGCGCCGACCATTAACCAAAGGTGGTGGGTTCTTTGCAACCATATCTTGAAGTAACCGCGTTAGCTTTGGCGTCGATAATGGTTGTGTTGCCGATTTGTATGCTTCATCAATGGCTTGGAAAAGTAAACCCACGCCACTACCATAACGAGCGGAAATTAACCTTGGTTTTGAAAAATAAACGAAATTTAAACGACGCTCTAGGGCTCCCTTGACTTGCTCTTTGTGATCCAGGTCAAGACCATCCCATTTGTTAACCGCTATTACTAAGGCGCGTCCTGCTTCCACAATCAGGCTTAATAGATTGAGATCTTGTTCGGTCACCCCTTCTTGAGCATCTATTAATAAAATACATACCTGTGCATCTTCGATGGCCTGTAGGCTTTTAACAATAGAAAATTTTTCGATTTTTTCATCCACGCGAGAACGCCGTCGAATACCCGCCGTATCAATTAATGTATATGATTTTTCTTCTCGTTTGAATGGAATGTAGATGCTGTCTCTTGTCGTACCGGGGCTATCATAACAAACAACACGCTCTTCACCCAAAATACGATTTACTAACGTTGATTTACCGACATTAGGACGCCCGACAAAGGCAATTTTGACGGCATTTTTATCCAACGCTTGTGTCTCTAGAGCATTGTCAACGTCTTCAGCGTCCTTTTCCATTAAGCTATCGTCGTTTTTGCCCTCAAGAAAAGTCCAGAAATGTTGCAATAACTGAATCACCCCTCGACCGTGCGTTGCTGAGACCGGAAAAACGGTTTGAAAACCAAGGCCTTGAAATTCTGAAACAGCCAAAACGGAGTCCATGCCATCGGCTTTGTTCACCACTAAATAGATAGGTTTATTTAATTTTCTTAAATAGGTTCCTATTGTCTGATCCGTACTTGTTAAACCTGCTCGACCATCTACCATGAAAAAAATCACAGAAGCTTCTTGGAGGGCAATGGTGGATTGCTTAGACATTAGCGCATCGATTTGAGCATCTTCTACGCCAATCCCACCTGTATCAATCACAATATATGCTTTCTGCTCAAAAACAGCACGACCATACTGGCGATCACGCGTTAGACCTGCAAAATCCCCCACAAGTGCATCTTGTGTGCGGGTTAAGCGATTAAAAAAAGTAGATTTTCCCACATTGGGGCGCCCAACGAGGGCGATAACTGGTAGCATTATATATAAAACTCTCTAAGAAGACTTATGTGAGGATGACTCACTTAACTCACAGCAAAACGGCTTAATTGCCCCTGGTTCGTCATGACATAGAGGTTATTATCCGAATTAGCGATGCTGGGGCCTACAGTCACAGCACCATTGAGTTGAGTTCGTGATAAAAATTCACCATCCTGTACAGCTAGAACGTGCAGCATACCTGTTTTATCCCCAAAAACCAAACGTTTTCCAGTTAGAACGGGTTCCGTTAAACCACGCGCTTTTAACTTTTCTTGTTTCCATCTAACATGACCGCTGTGTTTATCAATAGACCAGATCACGTCATCACTGTCTGTAAAATATAACGAGCGTCCATCCATAACCATATTTTTGTACACAGATGCAGGTTGACGCCATATAAACTGGCCATCTTGTAAGGATAAGGCACCTACGTACCCCTGATAACTTGCGAGGTACACAATACCATGTTCAACAAGAGGATCGGCATCAATATCGACCAATCGTTCGACGTCACTTGCTCCTCCTTTTGTGTAGGCAAATGGACGCTGCCAAATTGTACGGCCTGTAGTGAGATCAATCGCATCTAATTGACCATCAGGATAGCCAACAAGAATTAAGTTCTGCCCAACCTTAACCGGCGCAGAGCTTGCTTTCAGAATCAGTGAAGGTGCGCCATGATCGGCAACCCAGCGTGTTTTTCCGCTAGCAATTTCAAACGCATACAACTTGCCATCCATTGTTTTAGCAATCAAGGTATCATTCAGTAAAAGAGGTTTTGATAAAACATCACTCGATACGTTGAACTCTCTTACAAATGTTCCATCCTGTTTCATTAAAACGATCGTCGCGGCATCTGTCCCTACTGCCATATAGCCAGCGGCGACGGTGGGTCCACTCACAATCGTATGGTTTATCTTTTTTGACCATACCATTTTCCCCGTAAATCGATCCATTGCCTTAATTGTGCCTTTACTTTCAGCCACATAAAGTGTGGAACCTAAAATCGCAGGTTTCAACTGGAGGTCTGTCGCTTTTTGTTTCGATGACACACCGGGTAAAGACCATTTCTCAAGTAAGCTGGTTTTTTTAGTGCTAATAGGTGAGAGTTCTGCTGGAGAGGGCGTATTATCTTTTCCCAGTAGATAATTATCAATCTGGGTACATGCTCCCAAAGAAAGTCCAAAGAGGGCATAAAAAATCGCGCGGCAAGGGGCCAATGTCACTGAATAAGGTAATAACGAAGAATTTATTTTCTTTAAATTAAGCATAGAAATTTACTCCGACAATCATCGATAAATTGTTTAAGGTGCTCAATCAGTATCTACTTCGGACTGAGGACGTTCTTCATCGTTTTCTGATTGTGAATTATCTGTCTTGTTTGCAGGTGACGATAGCTCGTCCGTTTTTGACTGAGGTGTAATCGCTGGAGCAGCCTCAGAAGCAGAAACATTTCCCACTCGAACCGCCAAATCATTAATCTTCATTTCTAGAAAGTGATTAGTTAAACCCAGCATTTGCATTTCTCCTAAAGCCAACTGATAAGAAGCCAAGGCCTGAACAAGTTGGTGCGGGGACACAGCATAAACATCTCCTTCTAATTCATGAATGATGGGATTAAAAGGTGACTTATTGATTGATTTTAAAAGTACTAGTGCTTCGTCATAGGATTTTTCAGCGATCAAAATCCGTGCTTTTCTTATCTCAGCAAGCTCTTTGAAAACGCGCCGGTCCATCCTTGATGAAACAGCTGCAAGCTCCTCTTTTGCCTTAACACGCTGGCCGTGTTCCGCATAAAACTTTGCCAATGACAAACGCGCAATCTCTGCATAAATCGTTTTTGGATATTCTTGTATCAGCTGATGCGCAAATGCACGAAGGCTTTTATCATCTTCTTTGGAAGCAGCATAGATCAGGTTTTCATAAACTTTTGAAGCTTCTCCTAATACTTTTTCTTGATGCCATCCCCAATATTTATAACCTGACCATAAAATTAATAAGATCGAAACAAAAGTAGTTACGACTGTCCCGTATTGCTTCCACCATTGTTTAATGCGCTCTAATTGTTCTTCTTCTGTCATATAAGCTGACATCTTAGGCCTCCTGCTTTTCATTCATACGATGAAAATAAGATTGTAGGTAATCGATTAATTGAAGACGAGAAATCCGTGTTTGAGGCATTTCTTGTCGCAGATGCTTCACACTTATCTCTTGGTTATTTGTTTCATTTTCACCTAAAATAAGCGCCAGTGCTGCGCCACTTTTATCTGCTTTCTTAAACTGACTTTTAAAGCTTCCAACAGACGGATTCACTAAGATAGACCAATTCTGATTGGCGTCTCTCAATTCTTCAGCTAATTTAATGATTTCAGTTAAAAAACACTCATTATCTGTCATTAAAAAGCAAAAAGGGTTTTTCGTACTTAACTGCTCTTCCTTCGTCGCTTCTAGCGCTAACAAAAGACGATCAAGCCCGATCGCACAACCAACAGCCGGGGTTTCTTGGCCGCCCAGCTGCTTTGTGAGAGCGTCATAACGCCCTCCCGCTGATAGCGTTGCTTGGCTTCCTAGGTTAGGGTGCACCCATTCAAAAACGGTGTGCCCATAGTAGTCTAGTCCTCTTACTAACCGTGGATTAAGCACGAACGGTATGCCCATGTCTTCAAGGCCCTTGCAAAGACTGTCGAAACGTTTACCGCTTTCAAGGCCTAAAAAATCTAAAAATTTAGGTGCTTTTTCTATCAGTGGTTGCATTTCTTCCCGTTTACTATCAAGGATACGCAACGGGTTTTTCTCAAGTCGATGTTTGCTTTCTGCGTCTAAAACATCGATTTGTTTAGTAAAAAACTCGACCAGCTTCTGACGATAATGTTTGCGTTCTTCTAAGGTGCCGAGAGTGTTTAATTCTAAACGTAACAGCTTGTCCAAGCCCAACATTTTCCAGAATCGTTGATTGATACTAAGCAATTCTAATTCAATAGCAGTGCCATTAAATCCCAGTGCTTCTATCCCCAATTGAGTAAATTGGCGATACCTTCCTTTCTGCGGTTTCTCATGGCGGAACATTGGCCCCAGATACCAAAGACGTTGTGTTTGATTGTATAGCAAGCCATGCTCTAAACAGGCACGAATGCAGCCTGCTGTTCCTTCAGGACGTAATGTAACACTTTCTTCATTACGATCGATAAAGGTATACATTTCTTTTTCGACAATGTCAGTCACTTCCCCTATCGTACGTTTAAAAAGCTGAGTACTCTCTAAAAGCGGAAAACGAATTTCCTCGTAACTGTATTGATACAAAACCTGTATCAAACTTGCTTCCACTTGGCGCCATTTAGCGCTTTGAGCAGGTAAAAGATCATTCATACCACGAATGGCTTGTAACCTACTCACGATTTTGTCCTAACGACGCATCCCGATTTTGTTGAGATGGAAGAAGCACTTGCATTTTCGACAAGTCCGTTAATTTGAGTTTAGTATCTGAGGTGCTTTCTCGTTCATCTGCATTTTGCAGTTCGCTGGGTAAGTCGGCATTTTCCTTCTTTGATGTTTCTTGCAAAGCAGTAGGCGACTTACGCGCAAGATGTAGGTTATCTTTATTTTTTTGCCACCAAACACCTACTGTTATCAAAACACCTAAGGCCACCATTGCTGTAAACCAACGCAAGGTCTGTACGCCCCGAGGCGCCTCACGTTTGGCTTGCCATAACGTTCTTTCCAAAGAACGTTCTGAGAGTGGAAAATGATTGTAGGCACTTAAAAGCGGCGCCGGTTCGATACCTAATAAATTTGCATAAGCTCTTAAGTAACCTTTAATAAATACCGGTTCTGGCATGCTGGCGTAATCGTCAGCTTCCAACAATTCAATCACCCGCACCCGAAGATGGAGTTTGCTGGCAACAAATTCTTGGCTATAGCCCTTTTTCTCACGCACACGCGCTAATTGAGCGCCCGGTTGCTCTGTTTGAGGCAAATCTTGTGTTTCATTCATAATTGGTATTGTACTCATTATTTCCCCTTTTCATCCTTGCCCCTAATAATCCTTTAAATGCTGCCGATAGACCAACTTCAGCTTTTGAAGTCGCTGTTGTTGAGCTAAATCGTGAACAAGTTTTTCAATTCGTGCTGCTCTTTTCGGATCTTGTAACAGCGCTTTTATAAAATAATTGCTTGCTTTTGACTCATCAGGTATAAGTGCCGCACACAATCCTGCATTTTCGTAAGCACCCGCTGTGTTCAGGTAATAGGTATCTTCAACGGCTTTTAAAAAAAACGATTCTGCCGCTAAATAATCCCCACGCTTACAAAGAAAAACACCATAATTATTAAGCACAGTACCGGTTTTTGGCGCGAGCCGTAATGCTTTTTGATAACAATCCTCTGCCTTACGTACATCTCCTGTTGATTCAAAATAATAAGCCAGGGCATTTTGTACTTCGGCTGATTCAGGCGTTAACGCCAGGGCTTTTAATAATTTTTTCTTTGCTCGAATCCGTTTTCCTTTTCTCAGATACGCAATACCTAATTGCACATTGTAAGAAGCGGCTTTTGCGCGTTGTTGCTGCGTAATCGGTATGCGATCTTCTTTTGACAAAAGAGCTAATTGGCACCCTTGCAAAGAAACCACTATAGCCAACAACCACGCCATCAGAAACAAACGCGACAACCGATCCTAGCTCCTGACAGGGTTACTGGCAAGCTTAACTTCTGTCTTCGCTCCCACAACGGGTTGAAAATGCAACTTTTGCCAACGTTGGGATCGACTGGTTCTGTCATCAAATTCACCAGCAAGTTGACCACAGGCGGCATCTATATCTTGACCCCGAGTCTTACGTACCATCGTAGGAATACGTTTTGACATTAAAAGCGACTGAAATGCCTTTATCGTCTCAGGTGTAGAACATTGATACTGGGTTAATGGGAAAGGATTAAAAGGAATCAGGTTCACCTTGGCTGGCATATCTCTTAATAGCTTTGCTAATTGCAGCGCATGCTCTTCTTTATCATTGATGTCACGTAGCATGACATATTCAAAAGTAACTTTGCGACGTGGTTCAGCATCAAAATAGTGCTTACAAACAAACATTAATTCTTTAAGAGGATATTTTTTATTAACGGGCACTAATTGATTGCGCAGGAGATCGTTTGGGGCGTGCAAAGAAACTGCTAACGCTACAGGACTTGCCTGACTTAAGCGCTTCATTTCAGGTACTAAGCCGGATGTACTCAATGTCACTCGGTATTTTGACAGGCCATAAGCAAAATCATCCATCATAATATCCATGGCAGCAGTGACGTTATCAAAATTGAGCAACGGCTCACCCATTCCCATCATTACAACGTTTGTAATCTTTTTATTTTCTGTTTTTCGAACGGGTTTTCCCGATTTTTGCATATTGTCGGGAGTGTCATTCATTAATTCTCGATTTGCAATCCAAACTTGGGCGATGATTTCACCGGTGGTCAAGTCTCGATTAAACCCTTGCTTTGCTGTTGAGCAAAAGCTGCAGTTTAGTCCACAACCAACTTGCGAGGATACGCATAAGGTTCCACGGTTTTTCTCAGGAATAAAGACCGTTTCAATTGAATTGCCGCAAGTTAATTGCAATAACCATTTCTTTGTGCCATCTGCGGACGCCTGATAGTCGACAATCAAAGGTAGTTCAATGCAGGCCGATGCATTGAGTGTTTCACGTAGATTTTTACCGAGATTAGTCATTTCCTCAAATGAAGAACGACCCGCTTGATGAATCCATTGCAGTACTTGTTGAGCTCGATAAGGCTTTTCTCCCAAGTCAACGAAAAACCTTTCCATTTGTTGGCGAGAGAAATTTAATAAATTCGTTTTTACTGTCATGAATCAATACAATCTTCTGTTAAAGATAGGCGACGCCGATGATCAGCGTCTACCCATTCAACAACTTATTTTCCTAATTGCGCGTAAATGTTTTCAGGTTGAAAGAAATAGGCTATTTCTTGAGCTGCTGTTTCTGCGCTGTCAGAACCATGCACTGCGTTTGCGTCAATGCTGTCTGCAAAATCTGCACGAATAGTACCTGGAGCCGCTTGTTTAGGATCAGTAGCCCCCATTAATTCTCTGTTTTTAGCAATCGCGTTTGCTCCCTCGAGCACTTGGATCATAACAGGCCCGGAAATCATAAAGCTCACTAGGGCTTCGAAAAAGGGGCGATCTTTGTGTACCGCATAGAATCCTTCGGCTTCTTCTCTCGACAGATGTTGCATGCGAGCGGCTGCGACACGTAGTCCTGCTTTTTCAAACCTAGCATAAATTTCGCCGATCACTGCTTTTGCAACAGCATCAGGCTTGATGATGGATAAAGTTAATTCAGATTGCATGAGATTTTCCCGTTGAAATAGGTTTAAAAGGCGCGGTATATCCTGCCTTAAACGTAATACTTTTGCGCATAATGATACGTTAGCTTCACTGTTCCATGCAAGCATTAATTACGTCTAAGGCAGGAATTATGGCTTTTTCAGTAAAGATCAGAACACTGATTAATGGTCTTTTTCACCAAGATGCAGATCAAAAAATAAAGATTGACGATGAGCATGCAATCTCTCCAAATCCAAAGCCGGATGAGGGAGATGAACAATTAATTCATGAACTTGAAGAATCAACTCATAAAACTCAGCACGAAATTTCACAAGACTTGTCAGAGTTGCGCTCACCGAATCCGTGTATTCATTTAAGGGAGACATGGTCTCTCGCATGAAATGCTGGAGTTGTTCTATGTTTTTAGAGATTAAGTTCTCTAATTCTGGCGTTAATGGGCGTCCTAGGAGGTCTGTCGCCTTTTGTAAGTCAATCGGAGAAGAGGATGGATTTTTGAAAATCAAAAACAGATGCAGTACCTGTCGTAGTTTTATATCCAGCTCGATCGATGAAGAAAGTGCAAGGTACTGTCTGATGCTACTCATCGCATCTTTTAAATGTTGTTCCCACAACCCAGCGATTTCAATGAGATGCTTTTGGGATTTCGCAATTAAATTTCGATGATCAATGATTTGCTGTTGGAAGGTTTCGCTTAGCGCAACAAAAGACAAACGGACGGCTTCGACATTTTGAGCCATTTGAAAGCCGGGATCATCCATACTTTTATCAGCGGCATGCTCAGATAAAAAATAGTCAGCAAACAATTTTTCCATGTAAATGCGATAATCTTGAGCTTGTTCTAAGACTATCCCATTGAGTACGTTCTTAAGAGGCACTTGAATCAGTTGATGATAAAAGGTGTTAGGGCTTAAAATAACGCGTGTAATCTCTTCCTGTTGCAAATGAATGTGGCAACGTCCCAGAACTCGTGTTGCGGTTATCAGCCCATAGGTTGATAACCAGCCCGACAATGCATTATCGGAAACCGCCGGCGACTTATCCTTCGTTTCTTCGCTGCTCATCTAGCGTCCTAAGTCCTTGCACTATTGTTGTTGAAGAAAAGTTCCACGACCGAAGCTTACTTTTATGCACGGCCTTACAAACAACCGAGATGAACCCAGCCTGGAATCTCAGCCAATGATCCTAAACTTACGCGGTAGGGCCAGGGCCCGGTGCTCCTTTCTGAGGCTCCGGCTCAAAGCCTTTAAGATGCCCCAAATTAGGATCATGCTTATCACAGTCGTTATTAAATGCTTTTTTAAGCCTTGCCTCAAAACCATGGACAGGATCAGTCAAACATTGCTGCATCTCTTCTGTGGTTAAACGCCTTGTCTGAATACCGCCGTCAGCAGTATACTCGCGTGCGCTTAATGCAAAAGTCCCCTTATCACTTACTTGTAGAATCAATTTTCGTTCATCCGCCCATTCTTCAAGGGTATCTAAAGCTTTCTTATTGTCCTCTAGCACATGTTTATCTGGAATATGATTATAAGCTTTATCGATAAAGTTTGGCTGAGTCGTTTCGTGTAAACGATTTTTATTGATGACCCATAAATCAGCTTCTCCATCCTCACCCGGCTTAGAAAATGTCTCTAAATTATATTCGTAACTCTTTCCGCCCTTATTCAAATCCTGCTGTAACCGTTTCACTTCAGATTCTGAATATTTTTTGGCTTTTCTGTCTATTGCATCGTACATCAATTTTTCTTTAACAAACTTCGTCACGTACTTTAAAAAAGCTTCTGCCGATTCTTTAAATTTAGCGCCGATATCCCCGTCTCCGCGTGATACACCCAGATAGGATCTGGCTTCTTCGGTTTTTTTACGTGCTTTATTAAGCTCAGGTTGCACTTCAGCCTTTAACTGCTCGCCTGATGCTTGTTTAGCAAGTTTTTCTGCTGTTTTCTCGGTGTGTTTAATCTCAAGCAAATCGTTCTTAATGGCTTTATAGGCATTTTGAGCGACTGAAATATTTTTTGCCTTTCTATTTCTTGGCATAATCAGCACCTAAAATTGTTTAAAAAAAATACCTGTTGTTAGATTATAGCATAGTATCTTTGGGTAAGCATCCCAGTCACTGAGCACAAATTCCGTATAAATTACCCCTTTCTCTTTATAGTTCGCTTCCCGTGCACGGTGGGTGTGCCCATGAATAAGCACCCTAACATCCCTTTTTTTCATATCATATAGCATTGATTTAACCACAACGTCCATTTTTGTCAAGGAGTGATGTTTTTTCTTTCCTGTTTGCTTACGTTGACTATGATCACGAACAGCTTGTGTTAAGAACAGCCGCCAATTCAAGGGGAGCTTTAAAAAGCAAGGGGGAAACCAACGATTACGCGTAAAACGTCTAAGCCATTGATGGGCCCTATCTTTTGTACAATATTGATCACCGTGGGATAAGAGCACACGCTGCGAACCCAGCTGCACAACGGTCGGATCAGTTAAGATTTGCATACCCGCTCTTGCAGCAAAATCATTCCCCAATAAGAAATCACGGTTACCATGAAGATAGTAAATTTTGATCCCACTTTGAACTAAAGTATGGAGTTGATCGGCAATGCCAGCGCCCCAAGCATCGAGACTATCATCCCCGGGCCAAGCGTGAAAAAAATCACCTAAAATATAGACAGCACGCGTATTGCCCTGCGCCCAATTAATAAACGCGTCAAAGCGCTCTTGAATATCACGCATTTGGGGATGCAAATGTAAATCAGAGATAAAAACTGCCGCTAACATAACGGTTCAATTTGAATATGATTATCCTTAAGGTAAATTTGACAAGGACCAGCAAGAGGCTCAATCGCGTCACTCAGCCGATAAAAACCCGCTATCGAGACAAGCTCAGCCTCTAAAGCCTGACAAAAAATTCTGGCTTCACGATTACCTGAAATACCTGCCAGCGCTCGTCCACGCAACGTCCCATAAATATGAATATTTCCTTCAGCGAGCAGTTCTGCTCCTGCACTGACTGAAGCTGTAATTACTAAATCGCCACCTTTACTGACCACTTGTTGCCCTGATCGTACAGGCGCTGTTTGTATTTTACTTTTTCCAACATCTGTGCAAGGAGACAATGTTTCTGGTTCATCAAGGTTTTCAGAAAAAGAACTTTCCACTTCTTCCGTTAAAGGAAATGCTTTGTCCTGAGCGGAAGAAGCATTTAAATAGGCAAGTTTTTCTTTTTGTGCCAGTTTACTTAGTTCAGGCGCATTACTTTGAATAGCAATCGGGATCAAGCCCCGCTTGCGTAAACAGTTAGAGAACCAAGCGAGATCGAAATTAGCATCCAGTCCATTTTCTTGCAGTTGGGTTAAATCTAAGACAACTGGCGTATTTTCAAATAATCGAGGCGCCTTAGCGATAACTTGCGTCAACTCTTGCTCAAAAAAATCTCTCTCAGAATTTAATAATTGCAAGACGGTAAACGTATATAATCTTCCCTTTAATTTAAATGCTTGTGTTTTCAATGGATTATCCACCTCAGCTGCCCATATCAACCGTCTTTTTTTTTGTTTATACTAGCACGATGCAATGCCTAACAAAAGGATATCAAGGTGGATAAAATATGGCTAAAATATTACCAGAAAGGTGTTCAACATACTATCGATCCTGATAGCTATGAATCCCTAGTGGCGCTATTTGAAGAAGCCTGTCAACGTTATGCTCATCAAGTTGCTTATATTAATTTTGGATCGACGTTAACCTACGGGCAACTGGATAAAGCCAGCTTAGCTTTTGCACGTTATTTACAGCAGTTAGGCCTTAAGCCAGGCGCGCGCGTTGCATTGATGATGCCCAATATTTTGCAATACCCTATCGCGCTTTTTGGTGTTTTGCGGGCAGGTCTGGTTGTTGTAAACACGAATCCATTGTACAAAGCACACGAATTAAGCCATCAACTTAACAATTCAGGCGCCGAAGCAATTGTCGTCATGGCTAATTTTGCCTTAACTGTTGAGAAAGCGCTTCCTTCGACAAATGTTAACCATGTCATTATTACAGAATTAGGAGACATGTTTTCTCCCATCAAACGTTGGGTAATGAACGCCGTCAACAAATACATTAAAAAAGGGGTTCCCCCCTATCAAATAGCGAATACGCTTTCTTGGCGCAAAGCGCTGCAATTAGGCGGTAAAGGGGCTCTAAAACCTGTTAAATTACACTCCGAATCGCTCGCATTTCTCCAATACACTGGTGGGACAAATGGTGTTCCGAAGGGAGCCGCTTTAACCCACCGTAACATGATTGCTAATATCTTACAGGCCTCTGCTTGGATTACACCGCTACAGGTTGGCACAAAAGATCTGATTGTCACCGCTTTACCCCTTTATCATATCTTTTCTTTAACGGCGAATTGTCTGGTTTTTTTAAAAGCAGGAGCTAGGAACCTTTTAATCACAAACCCACGTGATACACGCTTTTTCGTAAGAACGATTAAAAAGATTCAGTTTACCGCGCTTACCGGTGTGAATACGCTTTTTAACGCCCTACTTCATCATCCTGATTTCCATCGTATTGATTTTTCAAAACTGAAATTAACGTTATCCGGAGGAATGGCGCTTCAAAAAAGCGTAGCACTGAAATGGGGCCAACTTACAAAAACACGTATCCTCGAAGCCTATGGTCTCACTGAGGCAAGCCCCGCTGTCTCTATTAATCCCCTCTACGTTGAAGATTACAATGGGAGTATTGGACTTCCTCTGCCATCGACAGAAGTCAGTATTCGTAATGATGCTGAACAAGAAGTACCTTTTGGAGAAGCGGGCGAGCTCTGCGTAAGAGGACCGCAAGTGATGTCTGAATATTGGCAAGCCCCTGAAGAAACACACCTTGTTTTCACTGAAGACGGCTTTCTTAAAACCGGTGACATTGTCAAAATGGATGAAGAAGGGTTTATTTACATCGTCGACCGTAAAAAAGATATGATTGATGTATCTGGGTTTAATGTTTATCCGAATGAGATCGAACAGGTCATTGCTCAACACCCTGGTGTATTTGAAGTAGGCGTTATCGGCGTCACTGACAAAAATGGAGCTGAACGTGTAAAGGCTTGCATTGTTAAACGCGATCCGATGTTAACAGCGGATAGCATTATTGCTTATTGCAAAGAACACTTGACCGCCTATAAAGTACCCAAGCTTATTGAATTTTATAAAGAATTGCCAAAAACAAATGTCGGGAAAATTTTACGAAGAGCATTGAAGGAAGAAAGCACTACTGAAAATATCCCCTCTTAATATGTTCATAATAAATATGAATATTTGTGAATATTACCTATCCCTTCCTAGCAAACCTAGCTTGCTGGGAAGGCAAAACATTAAATAGTCAAATGCTACCCCAAGCTCCTCATGAACACCCCCTTTTATTTGTTTTTTTATTGTCCAAGTAAATTGAATACAACGCAGTTCTTGTCTATAGTTAGAGTGAACTAACAATATGGAGAACGTTATGGAAAGACAAAATCAGAAACAACCACAACAACTACGGCCTGGGCAAGAACAAGGACAAGGCCAAGAACAAAAGGCTAGACCTGATCAACAAAATAAAAGATCAGAACAACAAAAAAGCAGACAAGACGATCGCCGCGAAGATCGTTAATTAATAGCCTTCCATTGTTGTCTCTTCAGGCAACAGTGGTTTTTTGATTGTTAAAACCACCATCGATTTATACGACATTGTTGGCTCAGTCTTAAGAAACGAGAAAACCTATTCGATATTTGATCGACAAAGATAATTAGTAATTTACTTTGCACACCATTTTTTAGCTTAAAAAGAAAAAAAAGCCCGCAACTCATAACCATTCGACCTTCGAGGAAATCGTCAACTTTCCCAGACGCATGATGAAGAAACCAGGCTCTGCCGTTATATTCCAATGCAGCAAATCTTCGATCCGGCACGGGGGCACGGTAAATTATTACAACCTGCACACCAACTAATACTGTCATGAGGATTTTTAGTATCATTTCCCACTGACTTTGAAACAGCATGAGCAGTACAAAAGCATAGATAAGAACTGCTAGCCGTTTAAAGTTTGATGATGATTTTAAAGGGATATACCAGTTTATGCGATTATGTAACAAAGAGTTGGACTTGTTATGAATATTTTAATCCTTTTCTACGTTAACATTTTGTCTCATGGAGAGAAATTTGTAGAGATTTTAAAAGCTGCACAAGTGAGTTTAATCCCGAATCTTCCGGAGATGAAGCGCCAACAAGCCAATCGAAAATATCAGGATCGTCGTATGTGAGTAATTTTTCGAAGGCATTGATTTGCTCGACAGTTGCATCATCAAAGCAAGTTTGAATAAATGCATTTAACACTAAATCAAGCTCTACCATACCCCGCCGGCTTCGCCATAAGAGTTTTGCTTTTCGGTTCGGAGACAGCATAAGACTTCTCATTGTCAATTCGCAGGATAGTACAGTAAACTGAAGTATTATCGCAAGTATAGTCTTCGTCCATGCTCGATACCTTTTTTATCCTACGGATAGGCTTACTCATCGGATCATTTGCTTGCAGCAACGCTTTTGCATTGTCTCCCTACTCAACAGAAGAGCTCGATGCACTTGAAAAAGCGTTCATTCAGAACATCAATCAATCGAATGAGGTTGAACGCAACCCCCTAGCTGTTCAATACATCAATCGCTTAGGGCACAAACTTGCCCATTTTGGAGGGCTAACCCCCCCCACCTTTTTCTTAGTTAAATCCAATGAAATTAATGCCTTTGCAGGCCCGGGCGGGTACATTGGAGTCAACACGCGATTGATTTTAGCAAGCGATAATGAAAGCGAGCTCGCCGCTGTGATGGCGCATGAAATGGCGCACGTTCGCTTGCATCACCTTTACCGCATGCTTGAGCATCAAAAGCAAATGAAGCTACCAATGATTGCTTCTTTACTAGCATCCATTGCGCTCGGTGTTATCAACCCTACCTTAGCAACAGGTGCTCTGATGACGACAATGGGTGGCTTTGCCCAAAATAATTTAAATTTTACACGTTCTAATGAAAAGGAAGCCGATCGAATTGGGATGGAAATCTTAATCAAATCAGGTTTTAACCCGCGTAGCATGAGCGCATTTTTTAAAAAAATGGAAGAAAACACACGGTACTATTTTACCGACAATGTCCCTGCCATTTTAAGAACTCACCCTCTTGATGCCGACCGTATCGCGGAAGCTGAAAATCGCACCACGCATTTACCGAAAAAGACCTACACTAGCAGCAACGATTATCTGTTATTTAAAGAATTACTGCGCGTTTCGACCTCTTCTTCTCAAGAACTTTTAGACTTTTATCACCATCAACAGCAACAAGGTTGTAAAACAACCTGCGAATACGGGATTGCCCTAACGCTGATGGACTTAAATCAATACCGCCAAGCAGCCGTTCATTTTGAGAATCTTGCACGTCAAGATCCAAATAATCTTTTTTATCAACTGCCCTTGGCGCAAGCACGCATCGGTCAACAACTATACGATCCGGCCTTACAACAATTAGCAACATTAAAAGCTGATTATCCCGAGAACTACGCTGTAACCGTGATCTATGGTCAAAGCTTAATGGCAGCAGGCAAGCCTGCCGAAGCGAGTATGGTTTTATTAAAAGGAACGCGTCAATTTAAAAACGATCTACCACTTTGTAGCCTTCTGGCTCGTGCTCAAGCAGACGCCGGACGCAAGAGCTACGCTTATTTCACACTGGCGCAATGTCAACTGCTCCAAGGAAAAAAACAGGCAGCTATGCAACAATTACAAGAAGCAAAAAAATTGGCTAAAAAGGATGCTTACTTACAAGCACGGATCTCAGCTACACTTGATGAATTATAAAGAACGGATTAGACATAATCGAGTTGACGCCAAGCTTCAAACAGAATAATAGCCACAGCATTTGATAAGTTTAGGCTTCGGCCATTCCCTGTCATTGGAATGCGAATCGAGGTATGCTGCTGCAAGATATCACTGGGTAATCCACGCGTTTCAGGGCCAAATACTAAAAAATCTCCTTGCTGATAACTCACGTTACTATATGAATGCGTAGCTTTTGTGGAGCAAGCAAAAATTCGTGCCGTTGCATGCGTTTTTAAAAACTGAGACCAATCATCATAATGCGAAACGTTAGCCCACTCGTGATAATCCAATCCCGCCCTTCTCATACGTTTATCGTCTAATGTAAATCCAAGTGGATGAATCAGGTGTAGTTGTGCGCCACTATTAGCGCATAAGCGAATGATATTACCTGTATTGGGCGGAATTTCCGGTTCATAAAGTACCACATGCAACATAAATCTTTCTCACAAAAAACGATAGATACCCTTTAGTGCTATCACCCAGGAAGAGCAGCTTCAATCAGTCGCAAAATTTTTTGATTAGCCGGTTCAAGTGCTAATGCTTGCATTTTTTCAATCTTCTGCAATCGAGTCGCCATCACTGCTTCAATAGCATCAATAAGTATCTTGGGCGTCAAAGATTCTTCCGTTCGTACCTCACTCATTCCCAATGATTTAAAATGATTGGCATTTTGCAACTGTTCTCCTCGACTAGTAAGAGAAGATAAGGGAATCAATAGGTGCGGTTTTTTTAAGGCTAATAGCTCATACAAAGTATTAGCACCCGAACGTGAAACCACGATATCTGCTGCCGCGTATAAGTGTGGAAGAATATCATCCGCATACTCCATTTGAAAATATCCCGTTTTTTTTGCAAGCGTCGGATCGAGTTTGCCACTTCCACACAAGTGAATAACCTGATAAGTCTCACATAACGTAGGTAAAGATGCTCTTAGTACATCGTTTAACGTTTTTGCACCTTGGCTACCCCCGACAAATAAAATGCAGGGCTTGCTTTCATTAAACCCACAATAAGTTAACCCTTGTAAACGGTTTCCCTCCAACAACTCAGCACGTATTGGGTTACCTGTCATTTCTACTTTGGTGGCATTTTTAAAATGGGATTGTGCTGCTTTAAAAGCCACACAAATTTTTGAAACAAAAGGAAAACTAAGACGGTTGGCAAGACCAGGTGTCATATCAGATTCATGCGCAATAACGGGAATTCTACGCAACCATGCAGCTACTACGACCGGGAAGGCAACAAATCCCCCTTTGGAAAATACAACGTCAGTCTTTAATTTACCAAGTAAGCGATAGGATTGAAGCATGCCAATAAAGATGTTGAGAGGATCAACAAAATTTTGCCAGCTAAAATAACGCCGTAACTTACCGCTACGGATAGGATGAAAAGGAAGCCCCTTAGCCTTAATCATCGATGCTTCAATCCCTTTACCAGAACCGATGTAATCAATCTGCCATTTTTTATCCAAACTTCCCATCAACACCAAGTTAGGAATAACATGCCCTGCGGTACCACCACCAGTAAACACAATCCTTTTGTTCATGTTCGTTTGCTCACAAGTAAACGTTCTCAACCATTAAACTTAAATCAATGGCTTCAACTGACTTAGTAATTGCCCCTACAGAGATATAATTGACGCCTGTCATTGCGATTTCACCAATGCTAGCCAGGGTGACACCCCCTGAGACCTCAAGTGGGCAGCGCCCCTTTGTAATGGCTACTGCTTTCAACAATGCAGCGTGGTCAAAGTTATCTAGCAAAATTCGATCCGGAGACACAGCCAATGCTTCTTCGAGTTCTTGGAGAGTTTCCACTTCCACTTCTACCATCAGATCTGCGCGCATTTGACGCGCCTTTTGTACCGCCAGAGTGATCGAACCCGCTGCTTTAATATGATTTTCTTTGATCAAAAAGGCATCGTATAAGCCCATCCGATGGTTCATTCCTCCGGCGCAGTGCACGGCATACTTCTGTGCCCGACGTAGTCCTGGCAATGTTTTGCGTGTATCCAATAATTGAGCGGTCGTCCCTCTGAGTGCTGCAACATAGTCGTGCACTAGGGTAGCAGTACCAGATAAGGTTTGAAGAAAATTTAAGGCCGTTCTCTCAGCACTTAAGATCGCAGCAGCAGGCCCTCGGAGTACACATAAGACCGCAGGCATCGATAGCCATTGCCCCTCTTGTACTTGCCATTCGCAGCTAATTTGTGGGTTAACGGTTTTAAATACTTGCTCAGCCCAGGGAGAACCACAAACCACCATAGGCTCACGAGAAATAATTTTTGCCTCAGCAGTTTGCTCAGGTGAAAGTAGAGCCGCGCTGACGTCACCATCACCTAAATCTTCTGCAAGGGCTCGCTGAACATCTGCTTCAATTTGCTGTATTAATTGTTTTGCTTGCTGATTCATTATCACACCTATACACGACGGAAGGTATATCTAGCTTTTAAAAGTAATGGTGTCATAAAGGTTGTGACGATCACCATTAGTATAATGGCCGAAAATAATTCATTGGAGATTACCTGCAGTGATTTACCGATCGAAGCAAAAATCAACCCCACTTCACCTCGCGGCAACATACCAATTCCTATGAGCCATCGATCGTCTTGCTTTTTTGCACCAAATCCGGCGAACAGTTTTCCTGCAATCGCAGCTACTAGTAATCCGGCAGCGATCAACAAAACCTGGCTATTCATAAAGGTTTCTAATTTGACTTGTATTCCTACCAAAATAAAAAATAAAGGCGCTAAAATGGACTCAAGCGATCGTAGTAAATCACGAATACTCAAAGGCCTTTCTTCAATAGCTATGTCTTTATTTGTTTCATTGTCTGCAAAAAAATTATCTTGTAATATCAATCCTGCCGAAAAAGCGCCGATTATGGCATTTAATTCAATTGTTGTAGCAAGCCAAGCAAGTAGCATCAAAAAGAGAAACGAGGTAAAAAGCTTACTTTCCCAAGGATACAAAAAAGCATCAAAAAATTGAATCATTCGTCTTAATAGCCAAGGACCCATTGTAAAAACACCGACAAAAAACAAAAAAGCAGTCACAAAAATACGCCCTACCAGTAACAAATCAAAACTTCCTTGAACAACAAAAGCACTAATAATTGCGAGCAGGATTAATCCTAGGATGTCATCAATTACTGCAGCACCTAAAATCGTTCTTGCCTCTCTTGTTTGCAGTTGTTTCATCTCCGAGAGCACACGAGCCGTAATTCCAACGCTCGTCGCTGATAAGGTAGCACCTACAAAAAGTAATGATTGATACGAGGCCATTGGAATCAGCGCTCGCGTGATGGCAAATCCCAAAATAATGGGTAGCAGCACGCCGAGGCAAGCCACCCTCAAAGATTCCCAGCCTGTTTGTTTAAGTTCCTCAACAGAGCTTTCAAGGCCAGCCATAAACAGTAAAAAAATCACGCCAAAATGCGAAAAAACATCAAGAATATAACTTACCTTCAGCCATGATGGGCCTTGTTTACTCTGCAAAATGGCAAGCATTTGTATTGCATTTTCAAGCGTCATATAGTGTTTAGTCGCGTCTAAGAGCGATGTGTTCATGAGCGCTTGAACTGGCCTTCCCAATACTTCTTCGAGGGGTAAGAAATGAAACATATCTTGAATGAGACTGTTGAAACTACTGCCTTCTCGTAAAATAAGAAACAATGGCATACCGTAAGCGTAGCCGACATTGCCGATCAACACACCGATTAATAACTCGCCCAGCACCCCTGGTTGACCGAGTCTGCTTGCTAAATAACGACCGATTAACGCCAAAAAAAGGATAAAAGCAACCCAAAATAAAACAGGACCCATACTATCAGGATGGACAGCGGCGACCGGTGGCCGAGCGCCGAAGGCTAGCGATGAAAGACAGCCCCCGACCATTGCGAGGAAATAAAGCCGAGATCGCAAGCTGCCCTTCGTTTTCATACGCGTTGTCCACCCCAATGACTTGAAGATTCTTATTTGAATATTTTTACAATGATCTATTCATTACTTATCGGCCAATTCAGGTAATTCATTGGGCAATTGTTTTGCGAGAAATAAATAGGTGTCCAGCACGGAGTCCGGATTTAATGAAATACTATCAATGCCTTCTTGCATCAACCATTTTGCAAAATCTGCATGGTCAGAGGGGCCTTGTCCACAAAGTCCTACGTATTTACCCTCGGCCTTGCAAGCTTGGATTGCTTGATGCAATAAGATCTTGACGGCATCATTGCGTTCATCAAATTGTGCGGCTACGAGACTTGAATCTCTATCTAGGCCCAGTGTTAATTGGGTTAAGTCGTTGGTACCAATTGAAAAGCCGTCAAAATAAGCTAAAAATTCTTTTGCCAACAAAGCATTTGAAGGCAGTTCACACATCATCAAGATCCGTAAGCCGTGTTTTCCACGCTCTAAACCATTGGTTGCAAGAACCTCAATCACTTGTGCGGCCTCAGCGACTGTTCTCACAAAAGGAATCATTACTTCGACATTACTTAATCCCATCTCTTCGCGCACACGACGAATTGCCTGACACTCTAAAGCAAAACAGTCCATGAATTCTGGAGAGACATAGCGGGAGGCACCTCGATACCCTAACATTGGATTTTCTTCGATGGGCTCGTAATGTTTACCTCCTAATAGATTAGCGTATTCGTTTGATTTGAAATCTGAGAAACGAACAATAACAGGCTTTGGATAGAAAGCCGATGCAATCGTAGCTACTCCTTCTTTTAAGCGCTCTATATAGTATTCAACGGGTGAAGCATAGGCAGCCGTTTTCGCATGAATCGCTTCTTTCAGCGATACATCTTCGAGGCTATCGAATTCAAGGAGCGCTTTGGGATGAATACCAATGCTATTAGATATTAAAAATTCGAGGCGAGCCAATCCCACGCCAGCGTTCGGAAGCCCTTGAAAAGAAAAGGCCCGTTCCGGATTACCGACATTTAACATAATCTTTAAGGGTAATTCAGGGATTTTGTCGACGCCCATACTCGTTCGTTCAAAAGCCAATTGACCTTCGTAAACATAACCGGTGCTTCCCTCGGCACAGCTAACGGTCACAGGTTGGCCGGCAGGGATCCGCCTGGTGGCGTCACCACAACCCACGACTGCTGGAATACCCAGTTCCCTTGCCACAATCGCTGCATGACAGGTGCGCCCGCCCCGATTGGTTACAATCGCCGCCGCTCTTTTCATCACCGGCTCCCAATCAGGATCGGTCATTTCAGCAACTAAAACGTCCCCAACTTTCACTTGACTCATGTCACTTGGATCGTCAATGACGCGCGCGCAGCCTTGACCGATCTTTTGACCAATACTGCGACCCTCAGCTAAGATTTTACCTGTCTCAGAAAGTGTATAACGTTCTCGCTGTCTTGCATGATTTTCTCTTTGTATTGTCTCTGGTCGCGCCTGCAAAATATAAAGACGTTGATCGACACCATCTTTCGCCCACTCAATATCCATAGGCCGGCCAAAATGTGATTCAATCGTTAGAGCATGGCGGGCGAGCTCTTCAACCTCAGTATCTGTTAAAGAAAATAAAGCGGTAGCGGCTGCGGGTACTTTTTCTACACGTACCGTCTCATTGGCAGCAACACTCTTTTCTCCTAAGATGCCAGCTGCTTCTGTCTTTTCAGCGTATACCATTTTTAAGGCTTTACCACCTAAGGTACGTCGGATCGTTGCAGGCCGCCCGTTTTTTAAACTGGGCTTATGAACATAAAATTCATCCGGATTGACAGCGCCTTGAACCACCATTTCTCCTAATCCGTAGGCAGAAGTAATAAAAACAACCTCATCAAAACCCGACTCCGTATCCAGTGTAAACATCACACCGCTCACCGCCAAATCACTACGAATCATGTGCTGGACACCAACGGATAAGGCAACATCCCGGTGGATAAAACCGTGGTGTACGCGATAAGCAATCGCACGATCATTAAACAAGGAAGCAAACACTTGCTTCATTGCAGATAAGATATTTTCGATCCCTTCGATGTTTAAATAGGTCTCTTGCTGGCCAGCAAAAGATGCGTTCGGCAAATCTTCCGCCGTTGCTGATGAACGTACTGCCACTGTAAATGCATCACGACCGACGGATTTCGATAATTTCTGATAAGCATCGTGGATGGCTTGTTCAAACTCAGGGGAAAAAGGCGTTTGTAAAATCATCTCTCGAATCGCTTTTCCCGTGGTCGTCAATTGGGCAATATCTTCCACGTCCAAAGCATCAAGCATTGAATAAATGCGCTGATCCAAATCAGCCTGCCCAAGAAAATCACGAAAAGCTTCTGTCGTTGTTGCAAATCCATGCGGTACCAAAATATCAGCGCTCGCAAGGTGTTGAATCATTTCTCCTAATGAGGCATTCTTGCCACCCACATGTTCAATGTCGTTGGCACTCACTTGGTGAAAATCGAGCGTGTATTGCTTTATGGCCATAATATCTTCCTGAGAGAAAGGAGAAAATAGCTTTATTCTACTGGAGTTACGGCAGAGAAGAAACTATGATATGCTTTCCTAGCTTTAATCGCATTAGTTTTGAGTCCCCATGACACGACCACCTCTGCACGCCATTTCCCCAATTGATGGGCGATATTTAAAAAAAACGACGGTCTTACAAGCTTACTTTAGTGAATTTGCATTAATTTATCACCGTCTCATGGTTGAAATCCGCTGGCTGGAATCACTTGCCGCAAACCCTAAGGTTTCAGAAGTCAAGCCCTTAACCCAGCAGGCAAAGGCCTACCTCGCCTCTGTTTTGAACGATTTTAATGATAAAGAAGCTGATAAAATTAAGCGTTATGAAAAACGTACCAATCACGACGTAAAAGCGGTTGAATACTATCTACAAGAAAAATTAGAGGCAAATGAAAGCCTTAAGCCTTACGCAGCTTTTGTTCACTTTGCTTGCACTTCTGAGGATATTAATAACTTAGCCTACGCACTTATGTTAAAAGGCGCCATTGCCCAAGTCATCCAGCCAACGCTCGCAGAGATCATGGGGGGCATCACCATGCTCGGTAAACAGCATGGTGATGTGTCCATGCTAGCGCGCACGCATGGGCAGCCTGCTACACCAACCACTGTTGGCAAAGAACTGGTAAATTTTATTGCGCGTTTAAAACGCCCTCAACAACAATTAGTGGAGGTTCTTATCCCGGCGAAATGTAATGGAGCCGTGGGTAATTACAACGCACATATCATTGCTTATCCTAACGTTGATTGGCGCCAGCACTGTGCAGAATTTGTAACCTCACTTGGCTTATCTTTCAGCGCATACACAACGCAAATCGAGCCGCATGATGGGATTGCCGAAGTCTCTCACATCATGATACGCATCAATAATATTTTACTTGATTACACTCGAGATATTTGGACCTATATTTCACTTAACTATTTCAAACAAAAAACACAGGCAGCTGAGGTTGGCTCATCCACGATGCCTCACAAAGTCAATCCGATTGACTTTGAAAATGCGGAAGGTAATTTAGGTTTGGCCAATGCCCTTTTTGAGCACTTTGCCAATAAATTACCTCAGTCTCGCTTGCAACGTGATCTTTCAGATTCGACGGTATTAAGGAACATAGGCGTTGCCTTTGCTTATACTTTGATTGCCTTTCAGGCCATCGTGGTTGGAAATGATAAATTACAAATTAACCTCCCCGCATTAAATGAGGATCTAGATTGTAATTGGGAAGTATTAGCAGAAGCTGTACAAACTGTCATGAGACGTTATGGCATTCCTAACGCCTACGAACAATTAAAACAATTAACCCGTGGTCACGGCATCCAAGAAGATAATTTAAAAGCCTTTATCGAATCACTGGAGTTGCCAAAAGCAGTCAAAGAACAACTTTTGGCATTAACACCTGATAAATACACAGGCCTTGCCTCGCAACTGGTGAAAGCATTTTCATGAACGCAATCGATCAAGATGATCGTAAACAACAAAATTTAAGTCATTTACAACGCGATGATAATGCCAGCAGAGATCTAGCTGAAGACGCTGCCAAAGGACACTTACAAACCAATCGGTCTCAAGAAGGCCTCACCTTTGAAGTCGACGTATTGGTATTAGGCAGTGGATTAGCTGGCCTTAATTATTGTTTGGAACTGATTAAGCACCATCCCAGCGTTAAAATTGCATTGGTTAGTAAAGCGGCCTTAAATGAATGTAACAGCCGGTATGCACAGGGCGGAATTGCCGCTGCGGTTTCAACGAAAGATTCGATTGCCTCCCATATAGCAGATACCCTCGAAGCAGGTGACGGGCTTTGCTATCAGCCCGTGGTTGAACAAATCGTCCGCCAGGGACCTGTGGTTATTCAGCAATTACTTGATTACTCCGTCCAATTTACCCGCCAAGAAAATGGACAGTTTGCTCTTGCTCAAGAAGGTGGTCATTCTCATCGCCGCATTTTCAATAGTGGGGATCAAACAGGCCTTACCATTACCCAAGCCTTGTTAGCACATGTACGAGCCCATCCTCAAATCCAATGTTTTGAAGAACATACCGCTGTTAAACTTATCACCCAAGATCACCCTCACCGTACTGATACGCAAGGCGAAGTCTTAGGCGCCTATGTTTTAGATTGCACAACAGGTCGTATCCATACCTTCTTGGCACGAGCCGTAATTTTGGCAACCGGCGGTGCCGGTAAAACCTATCGCTATACTACTAACCCAATAATTGCAACAGGTGATGGTGTCGCAATGGCTTATAGAGCGGGTGCAAGGGTTGGAAACATGGAATTTTATCAATTCCACCCCACCTTACTGCATCATCCAACCATCAATAATTTTTTAATTTCCGAAGCTGTACGTGGTGAAGGCGCACGCTTAATGAATGCGGAAACAGGTGAGCGCTTCATGACGCGTTATGCGCCTCATCAAATGGAACTTGCGACACGTGATGTCGTTGCTCGCTCAATCTTCAATGAAATTGAACAAGGACAGATGGGTTACGTCCATTTGGATATCACCCACCAACCGCGTGCATTTCTTGAAAAGCGGTTCCCGCAAATCTTCTCCACGTTATTACAAGTGGGGATTGATATGAGTCAAGATCCTATCCCTGTTGTTCCTGCTGCTCATTACCAATGTGGCGGTGTTCTAGTCAACCAAAATGCACAAACCGACTTAAAACGCCTCTATGCCATTGGTGAAGTCGCTTTCACTGGACTGCACGGCGCCAACCGCTTAGCTAGCAACTCGCTGCTCGAAGGGCTGGTTATGGCCAGTAAGGCGGCTCAGGAAAGCTTAGCGGATATTCAAATCCCTCTGAAAATCACCGATAGTATCGAACAGTGGAGCTCTCCTCGAGCAGTCAATCCAAGGCGGGCAAGCCAAATCAATGCGCATTGGCGTGGACTCAGGGGAGAAATGACCTCTTATGCCGGTATTGTAAGGACAGAAGCAGGCTTGATGGATGTGCTACAATTAATCTTACAACGTAAACAGATCATTGATGAGTATTATTGGCGGCACTGCATCACCCGGGATTTTATCGAACTACGTAATATTGTTTTAAATGCTGAATTGATCGTACGCTCAGCACTCGCCCGAAGAGAATCGCGCGGGGGGCACTTTCGAGAAGATTTCCCACATAAGCAAGCCAAGCCACAAGAAAGCATTGTAAAATTAACCATGTCACCCAGCTCTTTTACTTCTTTGGTTTATCATGACGAAATTTAAACATTATACCTCTACTCTGCTTACACAAACACGCATGCCCATGACGACTGACATGGAGATCTGCCAAAAAGATTATCCGCTTGATTGGTACCAAGAAGATTTCATTCCTTATGCAGAGGCCTATCACGCGTTGCCTGATCGAAAATTAACAACGATCGTCGAATGGATGACGCCTTATATGGAACGTGCGCGCGCCCACTTTGGTGAGAAATTATTATTACTAGCCCACTATTACATGGGCGGTGAGATTGTTCGTCTAATTGAACATTTCGGTGGCTATGTCGGGGATTCTTACCAATTAGCGTTAATGGCGGCTAAGCACCCTGAAAAATCACTGATTATCGAGTCTGCCGTACATTTTATGGCAGAGTCTATTAGTATCCTGGCGCATGATCATCAAGAAGTGTACATCACAAATCCTAAAGCAGGTTGTACGATGGAAATGCTAGCCAAAGATTTTATGGTCGAACCTGCTTTTATCGATCTCAATGAACGTTACGGCTCTGAAAATATATTACCCGTATGCTATATGAACACCTCTGGCCGTCTTAAAGCCATGACCGGTGCCCAAGGCGGTACTGTTTGTACCAGCTCAAATGTAAAGAAAATTTTTCAATGGGCTCGCCAACAAAAGCGTAAAATCCTTTTTATCCCTGATCAACACATGGGCGAAAATGTCGCTTACTGGCTAGGCATTAAAAATCTCGCGTACTGGCCTGGAGGTACCGCCGGTGCACAATACAGTCTCGCCGCTCAAGATGAGGCAACGCTTGAGCAATTTGATAAAGCTGAGCTGATTCTATTCTCAAGTGAATGCTCAGTACACACTTACTACCAACCAAAGATGTGTGAATATTGGCATGAGAAAGGTTATACCACCATCGTCCACCCTGAATGTCGTAATACTGTTATCCAACTGGCACATCATGCGGGCTCAACGTCATTTGTTTGGGATTTTGTCACCCAAGATAAAGCAGGTACAAAACGTTACGCGATTGGTACTGAAAATCATTTGGTAGAGAATCTTAAACAATATTGTAAGCCGTTAGGTATTGAAGTGGTAAATTTGGCAGAAATACCAACGAACGATATCGAAAAAGGTATGGGTTGCGGATGTGCTACCATGTCTCGAAACGATCCACCCCACCTCGTCGCCTTGGTCGATTTATTACGACAGGGAAAAACCCTTTCCTACAATAAAGTCGAAGCCGGCGACGCGGTGAATGAATTTACAGGGACACGTCAACGTTTAGGTAAAGAAGATCAGCAGTGGGTAATTGCTAATGCAAAAAAAGCCCTGGAGATGATGATCGATATTACTGAAAAAGATTAAGGCATCTTCCAGTGCGCTTCTCGAAACGCCTCCTATGCTGCCTTATTATTTTTAGCAGCGCTCTTTACATGGGAGCCAGTGAAGCGAGGAATTTAATGAAAAATGTCATAACAAAAGATTCTTTAACTCAGGATCTTTATAATATCCCTGTCCAAACGATTACAGGCGAAGAGACCACGCTTGAGTCATATAAAGGCAAAGTCCTCTTGATTGTAAACGTCGCAAGCCGATGCGGTTTTACTAAACAATACGTTGCGCTTGAAGAAATGTACCGACAATACAAAAATCGCGGTTTAGTCATTTTAGCCTTCCCATGCAATCAATTTTTCGGTCAGGAGCCCGGTTCTAACAATGAAATTAAGGGGTTTGCTGAAAGCTGCTATCAAATAACCTTTCCACTTTTTGCCAAAATCAATGTTAAGGGTCCACAACAAGCGCCCCTTTACCAATACCTTCAAACCCATCTTCAAAAAAAGCCCTTAAAATTTATGCCTTGGAACTTCACAAAAATACTGGTGGATACAAAAGGCAACATCGTTAGGCAATACGCCCCTATCACCTCTTTTGATAAATTGAAGCAGGCTGTTGAGGAATTATTACCAAAAACTTAGGATTCTTTAGGTCATTCATCCGTAAATTTTCACCTTGATTTTTTCTGACCATTCATTGGATTTAGATAGTGAATTCACTATCTAAATCACCATTATCGTGGCTCGCTCTTCTTTATTAGTTCAATAGAACTAAAACTATATTCCGCCCAACAGCCCCGATTAGAACAGCCTTTACTACCATAAGCTAATCCTGCTTGGGTTTGAGGTTAAAGTTCCTTGATTTAATGAATTCTATTGTGGCTATTGATTTTTTCTTTAGAAACAGGTTTGATAATATATGTACCATTAGCTTAATAGGGATATTATGAATAAAAATAAAGTCGATATAATGGTCTCTTTGATCGGATTGAGCGCTTCTTTCCTGAGTTACGCAGGTACAATGGGAGTGGTCGAAGCACCTACTAGAAATTTATACTTAACCGCTTCTGCTAATTATAATATGTTCGATGTCAATAGAGCCACAACAACCAGCATCACCAATGACTCTATAAGTGCATTGGCTTCAAGCATGCAGAATCGTTGGGGATATGGCGGCGGTATTGGTTTCATTTATTGCGATCAACTGCGATTTGATTTCATCACTCAAGCACGACCGAATATTCATTACTCCGTAACCGATACTGTTCCAGAAACAGCGAGAGGGACAGTTGATATTACTAGCTACATGTTCAATGCATATTATACCTTACCTACTTTAGCTTACTTCAATCTATCGCCTTTCAACCTCTCTCCTTACTTTACAGTCGGAATCGGTCCCTCAATGACAAGTACAAGTCAAATTTTTTGGCCTGATGCTTCTGTCAATCAACTAGAGGGTGGACATCGTATTATTAATTTTGCTTGGCAAGTAGGTGCCGGTGTTTCCTATGCGCTAACTGATTATCTGGATCTTGATTTCAATTATGAATTTTTTGGATTAAATAAGTTTGCTAATAATGGCTTTTTTACCCAGCTAGCACCTGAAGGTGATTCAGCAGCTGGGCAAGCAGCCCCCACAACCTTTAGACGCTTGTATGATAATCAACTGCAAATTGGTGTCCGTTATAAATTTAACGGCCCTTATTAGTAACAGGTGATGTTTTTTTAGCATCATCTCCACACAACGATATTCTAGGCACACTTTTTCTCCACTGTGTGCCTGGAAAAACTATAAAAACCCTTCAGTTATTTCCTTCTTTCTATCCAATATTTTTTAAAAAACTAGAAAGGTCAGTGCGTTCTTTTATCAGTGAAAATATAACTTTTTTTGTAACTTTCTCAACAAATTCTCTTTTAAGTAATGCATTTTTTCTTTAATGACAGCGGCATCTTTTTCAGACAACACTTTCTTTGCTTTTCTAAAAATCGCCCCCTCTTCTTCTTTAACATGGTGCGAGACAACGTCTTGTAGCTTTTTAACGCGACTTTGCCAAGAGACACCAAAAGATTTGGCATTAAGAATATATCTAATATGATCCTCAATATCTTGATGTTCTCTTTTTCCATGTATCGCTAAAGGCTTAGTCAGGGGATCTTGCTCTAATACTCGATAAAAAGTCATCTGCTCTGATTCTGCATGGGCAAGCAATTCATTACATAGCATAGTAATAATTTGTTTTTTTCGATCTAGCAATTCACTTTTTTCAAATTGTTTAAATAGCTTCGACACAAATTGATGATCCATTTTAAGATATTGATAAAGATCCATATTGTCTCCTTTAAGGGGTCATAACTACCTTTATGCAACAATGACTGCGCTTGCTGAACATCTTATATGCTTTGGGCGCATCTTTGAGTTTTACCCGATGAGAAATAATATTTTCAGGATTAAATTTGCCTGCAATAATTTTATTTAAAAGTAACTCAAGGTAACGGGGTACGTGGGTTTGACCCATTCTAAACGTTAATCCCTTATTCATTGCAGCACCTAGAGGGATATTGTCTAATTGTCCAATATAAACACCGGGGATGGAGACAGTGCCTCCCTTAGCACAACATTGAATGGCTTCGCGTAATACATGCGCTCTGTCGGTTGAAAGGTGTGCGGCCTGCTTCACACGATCCATAATAGAGTCAAATTTAGGCCCTACGTGGGCTTCACATCCCACTGCATCAATACAACATTCAGGCCCCTTACCTTTTGTCATTACCATTAAGGCGTTATAAACATCTTCATCTTTAAAATTAATAATTTCAGCCTTACCCAAAGTTTCAGCTAGTTTCAGGCGTTCTGGGATACAATCAATTGCGATAACGCGATGTGCGCCCAACATCCATGCGCTTTGTATAGCAAATTGCCCTACAGGACCACAACCCCAAACAGCCACTGTGTCGCCTTTTTTAATCTGACAATTTTCAGCTGCCATATAGCCTGTTGGAAGAATATCGCTAAGAAATAAAACTTTTTCATCGGGTATATCTTTCGGTACGACAATAGGGCCAACGTCTGCATAAGGAACACGCACAAATTCAGCTTGGCCGCCAGAGAACCCTCCTAATAAATGGGAATAACCAAATAAACCCGCAGGAGAATGCCCTAACTGTGCTTGGGCCATTTTTGCATTTGGGTTGGAACTCTCACACAAGGAAAATAATTTATTTTTACAAAAAGAACATTTTCCACAGGAAATAGTAAAAGGGACGACCACCTTATCGCCTACTTTTAATTTCTTATTCCCTGAGCCTACGTCGACTACTTCTCCCATAAATTCATGACCTAAAATATCGCCTGATTGCATGGTGGGCATTAAATCATTATAAAGATGTAAGTCAGAACCACAGATAGCTGTTGCAGTCACCCGAATAATCGCGTCTTCCTTATTGATAATTTCTGGCTCGGGTACGGTTTCTATCTTTACATCGTGTTTTCCATGCCAGCACAGTGCCTTCATGCCTCCTCCTCAGATAGATAACGATGATTAGTTTTAAAAAGATATTATTAGAACGAACGCTTTTTTAAAGTGTAGTTTGAAAATAAAAAAAGAACTTTTATCTCATTTTAAATGTTCAAAAACTAGTATAGGGCTAATCTTAATTTAAATCTTAAAGATCTTATTTTAATCAAATTAACGTTAAATTTAAATTAATAATTAATTATTGAACAAATTTACCAAATACTGTAAAATGTATAGTTCACTAATATTTTTGAGATTATAATGCCCCAATACAACGAGGCCCTCTTCCTCAATGATAAACTTTTAAAGGACTTATATGGTCCACAGGGAGCCTTAGTTAAGGTATTAAGTGAAATCTATCCATGTTACACAACCGGCGCAATTCACTCCTTTGTCCAAAGAGCCGTTGATAATAAAAACAGCTTTATGCCGATGCTTTATTTGGCAGGGCAGCAGTTTATCGAGTACATTTATAAAAAAATGGCAGATGGTGAGGAAATAACGTTTTCACCACAAATTATCTATTTTTTTCGCTTTTTAATTTATTCTAACTCGTTATGTTTTGATTTTGACTTTCATTATCCTGAGCAAATACTTTTTATTCGGCATATCCGTCAAGAACAGGCGTATCTGGAAAATCGTCATGAAGAAATTAAACATATGGTACGTAAGTACTTAACAAAAGCAAAACCCGGTTTTTGGAGCATAGTGTTTGATACAAAAAATCAAGTAACTAGCTTAACGACACAAATGGCAATACAAGAAAACCATGAAAAAAAACGTTCCAACAAGATCCCTCTAGAAAGCACTAACCTTATAAAAGAATCTCTTATAGAAGAGGAAGAGCTGCTGATCCTTGAAAAAGCACGCACCAAATTCTCTATCTCAAGTCTTATGAAAGATCTGTCGAAGCTTAAACAGGACAAAAATAATGTGATAGAAGAATTAAAGGCTGCAAAAAAAGCAAATCAATTTATACAAGATCCTTCGCCAGAAATGATAATAGAAATACCGAGCCTTAAACAACGTAAAAAAGATTTTACAGAAGCATTAGTGACTTCAGAGGCGAAGCAAACCATTAAAGCTGAAGCTTCAGAAGTGCAGAAAATATCGCTGACAATAAACCGTGACATTAAAAAATTTAAAGGAGAAAAAACGCAAAAACTACAGACGATTCAAGATATGGAAAGCACATTGGATGCAGCTAACAGCAAATTAAAACAACAAGAAAACGCCCATTTTCAAATCCACTATCAAATGAGTATTCTTAGTACTTATTTTATGTCTAAGATGACCATGAATGTTTTAAGAAAAATGTGTTTAGACAAAAACTGGGATAAAAACAAACCCGCTACACTTTTAATTAACAGTTTTTTTCAATTCTTGAAAAATTTGGCTGGAACACAGTCAGATAATCGATGCCAGACCGACGCATTTGCAATAATCCTCGATTTCGCAGAAGTATTGGCGAACATGTCCGAAAAAGAGGATAACGTTTTCTTTCAAGATACGCTGCCTCTTTTACATGAACAACCGGTGCTCATACAAAATCTGTCCACCCTCTTTAAGATTGGCCAAGATCATTTATCCATGCTAAAAAACCGTCTAGAAAAAATTATAGAAAATCAAGAAAACTTTGTGGATAGCAAAAAACAATCCTCAGAACTTGTCTATTTAATCTCTTCAACGAATCAATTACTTCAAAAGCTCGTTGCAAAACCAGACGTTCTTAAAAATACGGCAACTATTGAAAAAATTAACAAGCTTCATATAACAGAACGTCAGACGTTGGAAAACATCGTTTTTGCTTTGGGTGTACCCTTAGTTGAACTACTTGTATGCACCGCAGAGCAATTGGATATTATTAGTCATCGCGCAAGCAACTTGACAACAAGTGATGCTTCACAAAAAAAACGTGATGGCTCAGCTCTACCCTATTTGTTCAACGGGGTAATGGATAAAGCGTCTATAGATCTTCTTTCTAACAATATTTTAGCTGACAGACAAAACGCAGCCGATCCTTCATTAACCACCTTACAAAACCCAAAAGAGAAAAAACAAAACAAATCAGAAATTAGGAAACCATTGCGTTTAAACGTTCCTTCCAATGCTCTTAAGTTAGAAACTTCTTTGGATACGTCTATCCTATCGAGCCCACCAGAGGGCAAAAACACCCCTCGTTTTGTTCAATCACTCGATTTGAAAGATCATCGTAAGGACGATTTGCAAGATAGTCTTCTTATACAGCGAAATAACATTGGCCCTAATAAGAATGACGGTTTCTTTGAAAAACCCAGGAACGAACCGGATGTGCTTCCGCTCATGGTTAACAAACGACCATCTGACGAAAGCCAACCGCATCAACAAGGGCAACCCAAGAAACGGAAAAGCTCGAATGAAGAACTAGGTACAACTGGAAAAAAATTGGGAGGATTCAAAGATTCTGGTACTGATTTGAATCATCCGGCTTCTAAGATTACACCATAACCACAAGACACCTAAGCGTCTTTAAGATGCTTAGGCGTTAGTTGATGGAGCAATTGTTCGACTGCTTCTAAACGTACCTCGGTGTCGGATGCGTTAAATCGCAGCTGAAGGCGGGTTGGACCGTTCATCTGGTAACGTTTTGCATCTGATTGAATCAAACGAATCAACGCCTCGAGATTAATCAGAGGCGTATCGTTGAATTCAATAGTGGCTTGTGTCGCATTTGCTGTAATTTTATTAATGCCTAGGCCTGATGCCATCAGCTTTAACGAAACCACCCGTATTAGATGTTTTGCAGGTGGAGGAAGCACACCAAAGCGATCGATCATTTCAATTTCGAGCGATTGTAGTTGTTCAGCATCCTTAGCCGTCGAAATGCGCTTATACATCACTAAACGCGCATGCACATCAGGAATATAAGCATCAGGCAAGCGAGCACTGATACGCAGATCGATATCAGGCCCTTGACTTATGGGTGCCGAGAGTTCTGGAGTCTTACCTGCTTTTAAGTCATTAACTGCCTGATCCAACATCTCCATAAATAACGAGAAGCCAATCGCATGCATACTGCCGCTTTGTTCCTCGCCCAGTAATTCCCCGGCGCCGCGAATTTCAAGATCGTGTGTCGCTAACACAAAACCTGCGCCTAATCCTTCCAGGGAGGTTAATGCCTCTAGACGTTTTATCGCATCCGATGTTAATAATTTTTTATTCGGTGTAAAAACATAGGCATACGCTTGATGATGCGAACGTCCTACTCGTCCACGCAATTGATGTAATTGTGCCAGGCCCATGTGATCAGCACGATCAATGATAATGGTGTTTGCACTTGGAATATCAATACCGGTTTCGATAATCGTCGTGCAAACCAGCACATTAAACCGCTGATGATAAAAATCTGCCATGATTCGTTCAAGTTCGCGTTCGCGCATTTGCCCGTGCGCGACTCGAATTTTTGCTTCAGGCACTAATTTTTGAAGTGTTAGAGCAGTTTCTTCAATGGATTGGACTTTATTATGTACAAAATATACTTGCCCGCCACGTAAAATTTCTCTAAGTATTGCCTCTTTTTGCACCGAATCGTTCTTTTCCATCCAAAACGTTTTTATCGCCAGGCGCTTTGCAGGTGGCGTTGCAATTAAAGAGATATCTCGAATACCTGACATCGCCATGTTTAAAGTGCGTGGGATGGGCGTGGCAGTCATGGATAAAAAATCTACGGAGGTACGCAAAGATTTCAATTGTTCTTTTTGTTTTACCCCAAATCGATGCTCTTCATCAATAATTAATAAACCTAAGTTTTTAAACTTAATATCTTTAGACAAAAGCTTATGTGTGCCTATGACTAAATCAACCTGACCGGCCTTTAGAGCATCTATAACTTTACTCGATTCCTTCGCACTACGAAATCGAGATAACAATTCAATATTCACTGGAAATTCCGCAAAGCGATCACGAAAGGTCTCAAAATGTTGCCCTGCTAGCAGGGTGGTTGGCGCTAATATACAAACCTGTTTCCCTTCGTTAACCGCAATAAAAGCAGCACGCATCGCAACTTCTGTTTTACCAAAGCCCACATCTCCGCAGATGAGCCTATCCATCGGTCTTGGTGAAGTCATATCTGTTTTAATAGCATCAATCGCATTCAGTTGATCTTGTGTTTCAATAAAACGAAAACCACTGGCAAAACGTTGGTAATCATCCATCGAGATTTGATATGAATAGCCTGGATTTGCCTGACGTTTTGCGTAGATTTCCAATAATTGAATAGCAACATCATGAATTTTCTCAGCGGCTTTTTTCTTCTCTTTTTGCCACCGATCAGTGCCTAATTGATGCAGGGAAAGATTATCAGCATCGGTTCCTTGATAGCGGCTCACCATGTGCAAGGATGTTACCGGCACATAAATCTTATCTCCCCCGGCATATACAATAATTAGGAATTCATTGGTGTTGCCTTCTGTCTCGATGGTTTCAAGGCCTTGATAACGACCGATGCCAAATTGCAGATGAACCACAGGCGCATCAAGATGCAATTCGGCTAGATTGCGAATGACAGCATCGGGATCAATCACTTTTTGGCTAGCGCGCCGTTGGGGGGTACTCGGTTCGCCAAACATTTGCGATTCTACAACCACGACTAGGTTTTTTTCTACGAATTCGGCCCCTTCTGTCAAAGGGCCAATAATAATACTGATAGAGTCTGAGCTATTGACGCAATCTTGCCAAGAAGCTTTGAGTACAGGGAAGATCGAATGTCTTTTAAGTAAATCGAGTAAAACTTCACGACGGCCGGCACTTTCAACCACCAATACATAGCGTCTATGAGGCTGGGATAGGTACGAAGCAAGTGCAGCTAAGGGTTGAGATGCTTGCCGATGAATAGGCAACATCGGTGCTTTGTTAACGGGATAATTAATGACTATCCCTTTTTTGCTGATGGATTCTTCACGACAACGAATGGGGTGAAAGCGATTAGCTTCTGTGAGTAATTCAATTGCGGAGAGAAACATTGTCTCAGGTTTTAAAATGGGCCTTGAAATGTTATGTCTACGCTGTTCATAACGCTCTACAATTTCTTGCCAGAATTGCTCTGCCTTTGCCTGAATTTCTCCCACCAAAAAAACCCTAGACTCAGGCGGTAAATAGTCAAATAAGGTGGCTGTTTTCTCAAAAAAAAGCGGCAAATAATATTCAATACCGGCCGGCACGCGTCCATCAGTAATGGCTTCATAAAGAATAGAGTGGCTTGGATTTCCGGGAAATGCTTCGCGAAATGTTTGACGAAAATAACGAATGCTATCTGCGTCGAGTGCAATCTCACGTGCGGGTAATACCGTAATTTTCTCAATTTTCTTAAGTGTACGTTGCGTCTCTACATCAAATTCTCTAAGGCTTTCAATCGACTCATCCCACAGCTCAATTCGAAAAGGTGTACGGCTGCCCATGGGATAAACATCGAGGATGGAACCTCTAACAGCATATTCACCATGCTCCATCACTTGATTCACTGCTCGGTAGCCCGCACTTTGTAGTTGCTGCCTAAACTTGTCTAAGGGAAGTGTTTGCCCTTGCTCTAACATCAAGACATGACGGTGTAAAAAAGATGGCGGACATAGCCGATGCATTAACGTTGTTACAGAGGTTATAACCACCGCATGTCTTGCCTGTTGCACCTGACTGAGTGTTGATAAACGCTCGGAAATAATATCTTGAAAAGGGGAAAAATCGTCGTAAGGTAAAGTTTCCCAGTCAGGGAAGAAAAGCAATTCGGGTAGCGCGTGTGGGGTATTGATGGCTACTTCAGTGATAAAAAAGCGCAGCTCAGATAACAATTGAGCCGCCTTTAAATTATCGGGTGCAACGAACAGTAGAATACCAGACGCTTGCAGAGCAAACTCGCTTAGAGCAAGTGGCAAACTACATCCTGGCAGCTGACCCCATGTTTGCTTTTCGCGGCGGGTCGGGTGCTGAAAAATAAAGTGAGTCACCGTTATCTCTTAAACCTTTTTTTTACAGACATTTAGCTTCGAAACAATAGTGACTATTTATAAATCGCCATATTTTCTAACTTAAAGAGGTCACTCGCTGATGCAAGATATAATGCCGCTGCTATATAAGCGGGGTTTCTTTTAATAAGGCATTATTTTAACAGAAAATACCTCTTGCACGACCCGCTCTAGTTGAAAATTTCGAAGAAAATATTGTAATAAAATTCAATTTATTGTTATATTTTTGTTAAGTTAATTGTATTTTCATGCTTATTAAAATAAATTAGTATTTATATGTTTATTTTTATACAAATTGGCCTAAATATGAAAACTACAATTATATATAATCCTAAAGCATTACCGAACAAATCACGTCCTCTTCCAGAGGCATTGAACAATCTATACTCGTTAGCTGATGATAAACTTCCGATGGGTTACTCTAAAAGCACTCTCCAATCACTTTACAGAGAGCTTCAAAAAGCATTATCAAGCGAGCAATTTCTTTCAAAAGGCAGCGAAAATACTCTTGAATTCCTATGTTCTGAAAGGGAGGAAATTGTTATTAATTTTTTATGTAACATTTATGAAGTAATTTCTCAGCGTCGCTCTTTCAAAAACCCCGATCCCATCGAAACATTCTTTTTGACAATAAAATCCTTACCAGAAACATACAACCATGTTTTAATCCCTCTTCTCGACCAAATGAGCAAACGCGATCATAACAGACTTTCTAAAACAGTCCTTAAACAAGCTGAAGAATATAATGATAATAAGTTTATAGATTTATTAGTGAAGGATATTCTGAATAACGAAGACAACTATTTGAGCGATGAATTGAGGTCAAAACTTAAAAAACAAGTTGATAATCATTTAAACGGTAAAGCAAATGCCCTAGGCTTCTCAAAAAGGTCACAGTTATTTGAAAAAGTTTTAACAAATCCGCAGGCTCAGTTTCTACTAAATGATTTTATCTTTCCGCAGTCATTCTTAAACCAAAAATACGGATTAACTTCAATTACTAATCGAGAAGCAGTACTGACTGTGCTCCTAAAGAATAAGACAAGCAATATCTCTGTTATTCTGGAAAACACAGATTTTTTAAAAGAATATTTATGGTCTTCTAACATTTCAAATGAGTCACGAAATAATACCTTGGAGAAAATTTCAGAAAATCTGTCAATGAGCGATAAGTTAATGAACCCCTCGTTTTATGTACAGAATAAAAACCTTGAATTACTGGACAGAAAGAAATTGCTTGAGATTGCTATTCAGAAGGGCTCCCTTCATTTGCTCAATTCTTTGATTTTTACAGAAGCATTTTTAAATGAACAGCATCCCGACGGAACGGGCAAAAATAGAGAGAGAGTACTTGAATTATTATTGGAAGATAACAATAAAAATCTTGATATTTTACTTGCAGATCGAAGGTTTTTATCTCAATATCTTTGGTCAAATTTTTGTTCTGAAGAATTCAGATATTCTATCATTAAAAAAATATTTTCAAATCAAACTATTAGTCACCTTTTAATGAAAAAATCCTTTTATGGCGAAAATGATGCACAAGCCATTGAAAATTTTAATTCTTTAGGAATGGAAGGAGATTTCAACCCAGCGTTTAAAAAAACAAACCTTAAACGCCAAATCCAGAGAAAGCAGCGAGAGACAATCAACGCTTTACAGATTGAGTTTAATCGTATGCAAAAGGAGACAGATTCCCTTAATAACGAAATAAAGGCATTGATATTAAACAATAAAGACGAATCAATGAAAATAGCAGATGAAATAAAAAAATGTCCTCCTAGTCAGCAAATGGCGCGATTAAATGAACAGTTACACAAATTGCGTATACATAACGATATTTTATACGATAGCTTTGAAAAAAATCTACGAGAATTACCACCGAAGTTTTATGTTGCTTTTGTAAGGGCAATCAACCCTGATATGTCGAAAAAAACCAATGAAGAACTGATAGAAAACTACCGATTAAAAGCCATCGAAATTAATCATTGCTTAAGAGAACAATATGAAGATCCTATCCGAGACGCTATCAGACAGTGTTTAATAGCAAAGATGGGTCAAAATTTCACTGGTGCACTTGTCGATGAATGTACTCAGGCAAGTTTAACTAATCTGGTAGAAAGAGGCTATCGTACACCATTTTTGGATCAGAAGAATAAATATTGCGATTCCTACGCTATCCCGGGAGAATGTGAACCTTACAAACTTAGTGAATTACTTACCTCATTAGTCAATTCTTCTCATTTTGTCACTCCCTATCGAACGCTCACGTTTATCGGTGATATGATTCAACACGAATTATGTCCTAATGCTGTCAAAGAAGCCGATATTAAGCAAATTGCAGAAGACGCCGTCGATGCCGTCACTAATAAACATTTATTGTCTCTAAATACAGATTTATATAGACCTGCTAAGGATAAAAAAGATAACGAGGATGTGATATCAGACATTACTCACAGCTTTAATAATCCTAACTAAGCCTTAAGCGCTAATATTTTCAAATGGAAGGGCATGTGGTCTATCCATGCCCTTCCTAATCATTGTTACAGTCTTTTAATCAAGTAAAAAAATCATCATTCATGTAACAAATAATTCATTTTTTATATCAATTCTCCGCAACGAAGCCAATCACCTTTTCATCCCTAGAACATTTGCTATTTATAAAACTTGGATAAGGAATGTTAGAAACATTGCGCGCAATAAACTTAGCTTATTAAGATGTTAATTTGGTTAAAATACAGTTAATTTAATTGAATATAATTCTTTATGGATATAAATTATAAAATTAATATTTATTTTAATCAAATAGGATAAAAAATGAAAAGATATCCAACAGAGCAAACGCTATCAGGCTATTCATCTTATACACAGGCGTGCTTAGAGTTATATGAAATGACTGATAGCACAGATATGAGTTCTGAAAATTCTCTCTCCCTCCGGGATAAATATGGCCAATTAATGGACAAATGCAGCGATAACGAAAATCTAAGAAAGTTTTTGTCTTTTGATACAAGCAAAGAAAAAACGAGTTTCGATGATACGCTCACAGCTTTTTTAATAGCGGTTTATTGTAATATCTCTTCTAGAATGTTAACAGCACCTTTAACTGTTCAAGATCCCTCTTTAGAAATTGGTTACCGCAAGAAGATTGAACGCTTTCATGAGAAGGTGAGAAAATTCTTACCTACACGTTATCCCGGCCTTAAAGCCTTGCAGCTACTGTTACAACAGGCTATCTACAATCAGGACAGCGCCTATGCAAAAAAACTGATTGCAGAGATGTATCGTTATGCTCCAGCTGACGCCGTCAAAAGCTTTCAAGAAATCGGCGAGCATTTGAATCATCCGACAGCACCTTATCGATCTCTTTTCCTAGGTGCCTTCCTTGATTATATCGTTGAGTGTCCAGAGAATTATCCTTTAGACGGGTTAGCATCTATCTTTGGTCAGCATGCTGAAACTTGCCTCACAACAGAAGAGCGTGCCAACCGATTCCTTCAGGTACTAGCGCATCATCCTCAATTGCTTATGAAATTCGATTTGTTCCCAGTCTCTTTTTTAGATCAAAATTACTCAAAAAGTTTTACTTACAGACAAACAATTGAGAAAATATTTGCCAAAAATCCACCCTTCTTAAGATTACTCCAGGATATCCAGAATGCCGAACCTATACTGAGTGCTCCTGACATTAGTCCTTCAATGAAACAGGAAGCTAAGATTAAACTTCACGAGTTATTTTTATCCATTAGCCGCAACGATCCTATTGATGCCGTCGAACAATATGATACTGTTCGCTTTTACTATCGTGATTGTTACTCAGAAAATGAAGTACAAAGCTCTCCCGTGCAAACCGGTACAAAGAAAAACACAGATAAATTCTCTAATGTGCCTGTCTGCAAAATCAATCTTTTTTCTACTACGCCCCTGAATTCTGAGGTGAAAAATGGAAATGATGAGGATGAAAATCAGCAGAAGAAAAAAGGACCTGTTATAAATCGAAGATATCTTTAATTGTCGATAATTTAGTTTTGAACAACCACATCAACGTCCGTAAATAAGGTATTTATATAAATGCCTTATTTACAATATCCAAATCATAAACAGCTAATATATTTTGGGGGGATGTTTATTTCGATTTAAATTGTGCCGCTGGCGTTGTAACTTCTTCTAGAGGCAGAATATTGTTAGGCTGATTTTTTTTCTTAAAAAGACTAATCAATCTCACTGTCCAACCAGCATCGATGTATGCAGTGTTATAATCGACGCGTGGGTTTCCTGTCATTGCCGTAATCTGTGTGACGCCACCCTCCCCCACTTTATCTTTCAATGTGTTACATGCTAAGGCAGTTGAGACCATAATATCCTTGTTTTCCTCACGTTCAATCAGCCTTAGAACTTCTTCAAAAGTCTCCATTGTGCTGGCTTTTTTTAATAATTCAATCGATCTTTTAGGAAGACCTTGTGGATTGAAGTAAAAGTATTCGGCCAATTTGTTAACGTCGTGTTTGTCTTCAACCCACAGCTTGAAGTTTGTTGTATCTCGTAAGACAAAACTTACCAAGCTTTGTTTAAGCTGGTATATAGACTCTTCTGTTGCTTCTTTATACATTTCTCCATGAATCTGACTGTTCAAAAATTTTAAGGTGTTAATGAATTCGCGGGTAGTTCTTATCACGTTTTTTAAGATGCAGGGATCAGCGAGGATAGTCTGCATTATATAAACACTTTGATCGGGGAAACTGTTTGAGATATTAATTAGATCTCTATTTTCCCGCACTATCTGTGCAAGCTTTAGTTTGCTATTAATTCTATCGAAAAGTATTTTTTTATACTCCGGAAATTGGTTTGCAAATGCACGCACCTGATCGGTGCTAGTCATCAACCTCTCAACTTCATCTTGATCATTTAATATATAATTAGCAACCTGATCACCCCAATTTTTATCCTTTTTACTGCACTCTATTACGTCATCGACCTTCCTCATAACGTAATGAAACCATTGTTTCTTTTTCAGCATTGTCGTGAACAGGCGTTCGAAATATTCAGGTAACATCTGTTTGATTGCTACGATATCCACGACTTTGCTCAAAATGGGGGTATTAAAGGGTATATCTTGATTGATTAAAGAAATGATCAGTTCTCCAAAGGTAGTTCGCATCTTCGGAAAAACCTTTACAAGAAGCGCTAATTTTTTACTATCTCGAGTGATCCGATAAAAAATATCGGCATGACTAAAGGCACCTTTGAGTAGCTTGCTGATTAACTCTGGATAAGTCATCCCTTTATTTAAAAGGTCGCTCTTTAGTAAAACAGCCGCGTATTCTTTTTTTGAAGGGTTGTGCTCGTAGTACTCTAAAAAACCATTAAAAGGAGAATTTCTTCGATATAAATGACGATGAAAATCTAAAGGATGGTCTAAAACCTTCATCTCCTCAAAAAGAGTGATACGATTATCAAAAAACCTGACAGACAATGTGTGGGATTTTTCTAAAAGAAAAAGCACATCTTCATTAAATGTTTCTTGGCTAATGCTTCCTTCTTCATGCTCATGCATTTCCTTCACAAAATGATCTTCAATGTTTTCTCGCATTTCCTTTCCTTTTTTTAAACCGCTTTGTTCGAAGGTGGAAAAAAAAACCAATTGTTTTCTTTTTTATTTGTTTTTTTAAAACCAGACAGATTGTATTCTATCATGCAAAAAATGGAGTTCAAGCGAGGGCACGAGGGATATTTTTGTATCCGAATAGCGTAAGAAAACAAGAAAAAACGATTACCTAAGAACGTGAGGCTTTAAACAATTGACGCGTTTGTAGGATCCTACCTCCTAATAAACCATCGATTGCTTGTCTAGCAATTAGCTTTGCTACTTTTAAATATTTAAGATCGCTAAGATCGTCGTTTGCAAGTGCTAAAATATCCTCTCCCATAAAATTACCCCCTGCATCGGGAATAAACCCTGCATTCGCCATGAAATGGTAGGTTTGATTCGGTTGAATCAAATCATCAGCATAGGCTACCTTTGTAAAAGACATCTTTTGCCCGCATGCACTTAATAACACCCACTCAAAACGACGCAATAAGGTTTCAATAACCTGAAGAGTGCCTGCGTTTTGCAGTTTTTTAATCGTCTCAACATACGCTTGAAACAAAACAGGTACAGGATCAAAAGGCCCTAAAGCATAAAACAACAATTCATTTAAATATAAGCCGGCAAAAAGAGCGGTGCCCTGCAAGAGCATTGGCGTCAACACCGTTTCAACACGACCCACATAATACCTGTCTGATGAAACACTTACCGTTAAAGATAACGGGGTAAATGCTTGTAAAAAAGACTGCTTCTTAGGTGCCCTCCCTCCACGATAGGACCCCTCAAATAAGCCATGCTCCTGTGTAAAGAAAAACACTTGAAGGCTGGTTTCACGTAGAGGGCGTTTATGAAGTAGCCACCCTTCAATAACGCGGGGTGTTCTTTTATCCAAGACAGAATCAGTGGCCATAACCCAATTGTTTTAAGATCAAGTCATTATCACCCCAACCGGGTTTCACCTTACACCAACAGGCTAAATAGACTTTTTTCTCGGTAAGACGTTCCATTTCTAGGCGCGCTTGAGTAGCAATCAATTTTAATTTCTTTCCTTCCGCACCAATAAGGATACGTTTGTGATTTGCTTTATCCACCCAAATGAGCGCATGGATACGCACCAAATCAGCGGTTTCTTCGTAAGCCTCAATTTCGACTGCAGTAGCATAGGGCAATTCTTGACCATACAATCGAAAGATTTTTTCTCTTAGTAATTCAGCACAAATAAATCGCATTGAACGATCCGTCAAAGCGTCTGCATCAAATAAATGAGGACCTGAAGGCAAATAAGGCTTTAAAGCGCTTTCTAATTGAGCGACTTGAAGGCCAGTTTTCGCAGAGAGTGGCACAATTGCTTCAAATGAATGTAATGCTTGTAGCCTTTGCAACCAAGGCAACAAGAGCCCTTTGTCATTCACCTTGTCAACTTTATTCAATACTAATATGCAGGGCGTTTTCGTATGCTTTATTTGCTGTAGAACGAGGGCATCGTCATCTTCCCAACGCAATGCTTCAACAACTAAGACAATCACATCTACTTCTTGTAAGACCCGTTGTGTCGTCTGGTTCATTAAACGGTTCATGATCTTTTTTGAACCTTGGTGTAGCCCCGGGGTATCTACATAGAGGTATTGGTGGTCCTGTATAGTCTTGACACCCAAAATACGATATCGCGTTGTTTGCGGTTTTCTTGCAGTAATGCTTAATTTTTGTTCTAAAATACGGTTTAGCAGGGTCGATTTACCGACATTGGGTCGCCCAACGAGCGCGATATAGCCACAATTAGTTGTCATCATTCTTGTAAAACTGTCATCATGCGCTTAGTATACCACAGCTGCTGCTTTATAGATTATTCAGCCGGTACAATAAGGAAAAGGAGAATGACAGATACTGTTTAACAAGTCACCACGCCTAGCAATCACTTTACATCAAGGCTTTTCACTCATCGAATCACTGCTCATCGTTGCCCTGATCAGTATCATAACCTATCTAGTCTACCCTCTTTACCAACAAAACACTTTAAAAGCTGGCCGTACCGATGCAAAACTAGCCCTTTTTGACTTAGCAAACCGCATGGAGAACTACTACACTCGCTGCCATAGCTATGAAAAGGCGACCCTAGGGACTGGAAAAACCACAGACATTAAACATGACGTTTTTTCAAATCAGGGCCTGTATCGCTTATCCATCGACAGCCAATCCGTAACCCAATTTACCCTTAGGGCAACTGCTGTGGGCAAGCAAATCGTCGATACCAATTGTTCTTTTTTTACTTTAAATCAAAGAGGAGAAAAAGGAGGATCGTTCTCTCTAACAGCTTCGTGCTGGTAGTCCATTTCTGGTCAAATTTGCCCCAATTGCCGAAGACAGCTATAATTATATGATTGTTAACGCGATTTGAATCTTATGAAAGACAAACAGAAAATAGATCTTAAAAATGCGACAATTACGGATCCAGCTGCGCGCCATGGCTTGCAAAACGCCGTTTCTGTTGCCGCTTTTTTGAACTCATTACCAGGACGTGCAGCGATGACGCTTGTGCGGACAACTCATGATTGGATGAAATCTCTAACGCTCAAGCAACATCAATCTTATTTTCGAGCCCTGCACCTGCGTTACTTGCGATTACGTTTAGCTGCATTATCTCGACGTAAAAAACACCTAAAGGAAAAAGACCGTGCCTACAGAGCAGCAGCTGCAGCTGCTGAAGAAGCCGTATTAGCCGCACGTCGCAGCAGTACCCCGATTCCTACAGAAACGCAAAAATCCTGGTCTTTACCTCCCGAGACTGTTCAATGGATACAGCAGGAAATTTTGCGACTTGATAGAGAGAAACAAATCCTCTCTGCACAATATGACGGTTTGCTGGCTGATTTTGATGTATTAGAAAATGGGGCGTTAGAAGAAACCTTATCTGCCTATACTGCCGCCACCTACCAGGACTTAGTAACTGAAATTAAAACCCTTGCAGAAATTTTTTCTTCTCAAATCGTTGAGTTGAATCAATCTCTAGCACGCATTAGGGCAGAAGGACCGACTAATACATTGACATCGCCAGCTGATTCAAAGCTTGGCATATTACCTTTACCCTTAGCTTTGCAAACAAACAAATTCAACGAGCTTGTTGCTGCATCCAAAAAACAGCAATCGGCTACCGTTAGTGTTTCTTCTGAAGCGCCTACGCCTTCACCCTCACTTCCTAAACCAACGCCTAAAGCAGCGATTAATAAAGAAAGGGTCATTGATTTCTTGGCTCAACTTTCTGCATTAAAAGGGCTTGTTCTACAACATCAATGTCAAACCATGTGTTGCTATGAAGAGAGCGCGCAGCGGCTCCAGTCAATGCTCCAACCCGCTCCCAAGGTTCGTCCCGAAGAGCCAGCTCCAACAACAACATTGCGTCTATAAATCAATCTTGTGCAGGAGCGGCTGGTTTCCATACTATTGTATATTGATTAACAGCCGTTCCAAAATAATACCTTGATAAAGCCTGCTAAGTCTCCTAAGATGACATGATAAACATCGTGAGGAGCTTAGATGGCCATCGAGCGTTTTTTTGATAATCAAAACGTGATTCTTACTTTTGATGCAGACGCGTTTCTATTTGATAAGCTTGAATTAATCACGAAACAGGGTTTTAGCTTAGTAGAAATTAATACCAGTGAAAAAACGCTTCTTGAACGCGTGATCCAAGATTTTCCTACGCTGCGTATTGGCGCTGGCAATGTTATTAATATCCAGCAATTAGAACATTGTTACGCGGCAGGCGTACATTTTGTATCAAGTCCTGGATTTTTACCAGCACTTGCTCAAACTGCCGCAGTTTATGGGATAAATTATTTACCGGGCGTTGCAACCTTATCGGAGGCCATGCATGTTCTATCCTTGGGGTATCATCAAGTTCGACCCTACCCTGCCAGCCTGGCATTTTGTACCTTGCTTGACAAATGTATACCAACTCTTCGCTTGTTTCCCGCAGACGTTGAATTAGATAAAAAAGAGGCGTATCTGCATTTGTCCTCTGTAGCTGCTGTCACTGTGGACAATCCTACAGCTACTACTTTACAGACCCTCTCGATGAGCAGCGCCTTTGCATAATGCAAGGGCTAAAAGGATCGTACCGATACAAATGGCAATATCAGCGACGTTAAACACAGGCCAGTGATATTTTTTATAAAACACATCAATAAAATCGATTACATAACCTAACCGAGCGCGGTCGTATAAATTTCCCACCGCCCCACCTAAGATCAAACTTAGGGCCAATAACTCGCCCTTTGCTTGTTTTGGCAGGGTAAATATCCAATAAACTATCAAACCACTCATTATTGAACTGAATCCTGCCAGAACCCAGCGATGCCAAGCATTACCAATGTGACTTAAGAGGCTAAATGCCACACCCTTATTGTAAGCCAGCGTCAAATTGATTCCTGGTAATACAGGAAAAGCGTCATAAGACATAAAATTTGCTGTAACCCAATGTTTCGATCCCTGATCAAGTAAGACAATCATCCAACTGATTAATAACCATGCCCATTTCTTCATGCAAAAACCCTCGTCTCTCCCTGTCCTGTGATATTTCCTATGCAGCGTTTACATAAACTAGGATAGGTGTCATCTGTTCCAACATCCGCCACACGATGCCAACATCTCTCACATTTCTCATGCGATGTTGGCTTAACTAAAATAGCAAGGTCTAACGCTTTATCGCAAATTAAACCTTCATCAGACATTTGATGCTCTAAAGTGGTTAAGTCGCGGGGCATGCGTTCAAGTTTGGCCATCGAGGTAATCAAAATAAAACGTAATTCATCACCCAGGCGTGCTAATTGATGGAATACGTTTTCATTGACATAGAGCGTGACTTCGGCGGCAAGACCCGATCCAATAACACCATTTTTTCGTTTCTCTTCCAAAGCCTTGTTCACAGCATCTCGAATACTGTGAATGGTTTGCCATGTCGCTTTGTCACTTTCTATCGTTACCTTTGGCCATTGGGCGTACCATCCGACTAGCAGTAAAGGTTCCTTGCTCTGTATTGGGAGAGCTTTCCAAATTTCTTCAGCCGTAAAAGATAAGATGGGCGCAAGCCAGCGTGTGAGCGCCTGTATAATATGATACATTGCCGTTTGGCAAGAACGCCTCGCTAATGAATCCTTTGCAGTTGTGTACTGACGATCCTTAATGATATCCAGATAGAAACTGCCCATGTCGATAGCACAAAAATGATGAATGCGTTGGAAAACTAAATGAAAATTGTAACTCTCATATGCTTCAATAATTTCTCGTTGAATTTCTTCGGCACGTCGCAAAGCCCACGCGTCTAATTCCACCCATTCACTCGGCTTAATATGATGTGCTTTGACATCATAATCAAATAGATTTGCCAATAAAAATCGAGCCGTGTTTCTTATACGGCGATAAATATCAACATTACGTTTAATGATTTCTTCAGAGATACTCACCTCTGTGCGATAATCGGTAGAGGCTACCCATAAACGCAAGATATCTGCACCATACTGATTAAGAATGGTCCCAAGTTCGATGTAATTGCCTTTTGATTTCGAAAGTTTCTTACCTTCTTGATCAACTGTATAGCCATGAGAAAGCACCGTTTTATAAGGCGCATGACCATACATAGCCACAGCTGTAGTAAGTGAAGAATTGAACCATCCACGATATTGGTCTGACCCTTCTAGATAAAGATCGGCGGGCACACCTAAACGTGGATTTGAAGCTAATACACAATAATGCGAGACACCGGAATCAAACCATACGTCCAATGTGTCTGAAATTTTTTCATAGGCCTCTGATCCTTTACCTAATAACGTATTTAAATCGAGCTCAAACCAGGCTTGGGCGCCTCTATCTTCAATGATCTTGGCGATGTCTTCGATCAAAGAAGCCATACGTGGATGCAGTGCTTTGGATTCTTTATGGATAATTAAAGGTAAAGGTGTACCCCAGTTTCTTTGCCTTGATATGCACCAGTCGGGTCTGTTTTTTATCATGTTAAGCATTCTTGATTTGCCCCAACTTGGCAACCAATCTACTTTCATGATTTCCTGTAGGATAGATTGACGTAAGCCATTTTTATCCATAGAAATAAACCATTGCGGTGTTGCAAGAAAAATCATGGGTGTCTTATGTCGCCAACAATGTGCATAGCTATGCCTTATCGTCGTGTGATGTAATAGCATGCCTCTTTCTTGCAAGAGTTCTACAATCTTGTTGTTCGCTTTCCAGACAAACATTCCACCAACAAGCGGGACCTCATCCAGGTAGCAACCGTTAGCCTTCACTGGATTAAACAACGGCAATTGGTATGCTAATCCCACCTGATAATCATCAGGCCCATGTGCCGGCGCTGTATGAACACAACCAGTACCAGCTTCTGTTGTAACGTGTTCACCCAAAATAATCGGTACTGCTGTATTATTGAGAGGGTGATTGAGCTTTAAATATTCGAAGGCCTGTCCCAACGCTTGACCAACAACCGTTGGATTTTCCAGATTGTAACGTTCGCTTACTGCAGGTACTAATGGTTCAGCGATGAGAAAGTAGCACTCACCTGATTCAACCAAAGCATAGATAAGATTTGGATTGAGACAAACCGCTTCATTTCCAGGTAAGGACCAAGGCGTTGTCGTCCAGATAGGTACAATGACTTTTTTCTCGGGCAAGGCGGAATTAACTCGCGACAGGAACTCTTTTGGCGCAACTGCAATAAAAGCAACATCAATGGCAGCAGACTCTTTATCTTCAAAATCTACTTCTGCTTCAGCCAATGCAGAACCGCACTGAATACACCAATGAACTGGTTTAAACCCTTGTTGAAGATGTCCATTCTCAATCACGCGACCCAGTGCCCTTACGATATTCGCTTCGTAATTTGAATCCATGGTCGTGTAGGGATGATCCCAATCTCCGAGAATGCCTAATCGCTGAAACTCTGTTTTTTGAATAGCAATTTGTCCCGTTGCATATTGAGAACATTCTTCACGGAAAGCTTTGGCATCTAAAACCTTTCCAGCCTTTTTTAAGGCTTGTTCAACGTTCAACTCAATAGGAAGCCCATGACAATCCCAGCCTGGTAAAAAATAGACATTAAAACCGCTGAGGAGCTTTGACTTATTAATGATGTCTTTTAAAATCTTATTAAGCGCGTGTCCGCAATGCAAATGACCATTTGCATAGGGCGGGCCATCATGTAACACGAAGCGAGGAGCATTTTGGCGCACCTCATCGATTTTCGCTTGAAGGTCCTGTGCTTCCCAAGCTGCCAATATCTCGGGTTCACGCTTTACCAAGTCAGCTTTCATCGGAAAAGTAGTAAAGGGTAAATTTAAACTGTCTTTATATGAGGTCATTAATGATCACCACTGCATTTAAGGTCTTATGAATCGCACGACTATTCGATGCACTCACAACATTCCTTTTGCTTTAATCGTTTACCAGCTAATACGATATCTGCATGAATTTGATCGAGTAGTTCCTTAATGGAAGGAAACTTTATCTCATCACGCAGTTTATCTGAGAAAAAAACTTGAATTAATTTTCCGTATAAATTACCAGTGAAGTCAAGCAGATGTACTTCAAGCGTATTTTCTACACCTTGAACCGTTGGGCGCGTGCCTATATTAGCTACTCCTTTAAGCCATTGACCTTCAGCAAGCACCTTGACTGCAAAAACACCCCGTAAAGGAAGGACAGCTCGTCGGATATGTACATTTGCGGTTGGAATACCCCACTGCCCCCCTCGTCCGGCGCCTCGCACCACATGTCCTGACAAACTGAACGTTCGACCGAGAAGAGCACTAGCACTTTGGAGATCGCCTGCCTGAAGCGCCTCACGTATTTTCGTTGAGCTGATGCGTTCATTTTTAATAAAAAAATCAGGAAAAAATTCAACTTGGCGATTGCCGTCTTCTTGCATGAGCTTTTCTAATAATCTGCGATCACCCTGACGAGCGCTCCCAAAACGAAAATCATTCCCTACCAATAAATACTCTGCTCGAAGCAGCGTAAGTAGGTATTTTTCAACAAAGATTTCTGCCGGTAGAGCGGCGAGAGAAGCATTAAACCGCAAACAGCCAACATAATCGACATGCTTTTTGAGCAGAGCAAGTTTTTCCCGTAAACAAGTCAGTCTTGCTGGTGCCTGCAGACCATAGAAAAATTCGCTCGGCTGCGGCTCAAATAATAACAATACTGAAGGTAAACTGCGTCTTTCTGCTTCATGTTTTAGCTGTGTTAATAAGGCTTGATGACCTCGATGTACGCCATCGAAATTACCAACAGTAACAACACTGCCTTTTGAAAAGTGGTTAGAAGAATCGAGCTTACGAAGTAACTGCATGTTAAATCATCTTATACATCATTAAAAATCTGAATAAAATGGCGCTATCGCCAGCCTACGGGTCAATGATCGATGATTTTTTCCAACGATCGCTGAAGCAAAAAGTGGGCATTGCTGCCCTATCTCTATTAAGAATTTAGCGCAGCGGGGGAATTAACGTTAGGACGTACAATAAGAACGTCACATTCAGCCCCATGCAAAATTGCGTTGGCGGTTGAACCTAGCAACAAAGCTAATCCATGTTTTCCATGACTCCCTGTAATAATCAGGTCCACTTTTTTTTCTTGCGCTATGCGTAAAATTTCGTTTTTAGTAGAACCAAATTCAATTAAACAGTGCAGTGCATCTACATTGAGTTTTCTAGCTAAGGTTGCCAATTCTTTTTCCGCTTGTTCTCGAATTGACACTTCCACTTCAGCAAAACCTGCAAAACCCGGATAGGCATAGGCAGGAATCGGCTCAACCACATGCACTAAAAAGAGCTCTGCTTTATTTTCATCAGCTATTTTTTTTGCTTTGAAGGCAGCGTTAACACCCACTTCATCAAAATCGGTCGCAAATAATACTCGATTATACATGTATGTCTCCCTATTAAGTTGAATGCTCCCATTGAGTCCTCATCTTGAGTGACCAACAAAACCTCATATCCTTTTTTTTACAAACCTGCATAACTGGCTCTAAAAAGGGAGTATACACACAGTTTTTGGACCTCGCCAAGAATGTTCTATTATTACAGACAACAGGAATAGCTCAAACGCATTTAGTTAGGAATTATCCAGTACCTTTCGCATTACTCTTACCCAAGGCCTATACCTCAAAAAGATAAATTTTAATTAAATTAGTTTATTTTAATTCATCATCATTTTATTTATGTCAATTTGTTGATACTATGGCAGCTTCACAGTTTCTAGAACGCCCTTTATGCCCTAAATGAGGTCTAGTTGCCAATGAATTTCCAATTGAAAATTGAAGCTTATACCTATGCGCTCTTAACCTTAGAGAAACTTAAAGGCTTAAAATCATTCACTAAAGAAGCCAAACGCCACCTCAAGGCCGTGGAAGAAAAAATTCAAATAGCGATACTCAATCATCACCAAGCAGTCGATAACATTTTACAATGCTTAAAAGATCTATCGAACAAGATTCCGGATGAATCTCTCTTTGAACTCATTAAAAAAATTGAAGATCCACATAATTTTAAAGCAGATACAACCACACGATATGAAAACCCTCTTGGCAGACGATTAGAATCGGAACTACCTATTCTCCTAGCGTTGAACCCGACAAAAAAAATGATGAAAGCGGTAGGAATGGTTTCAGAAATTCTGCTAAAGACAATAAAACGTTATAACGCAGAAGAACGTTCTGTTTTCTTATTGAAAGTACTCCCACAATCAGAACATATAATAGCCTTTGGTGCCCCCAGAGTGCCCTTTACGTTTGAAGAACTCATTAACTTGCTAGAAAAGAATGACCCCAAAGATTTTATTGAAATTATGCATGTTCACTATAAATTTTCTCTTCGTAAACTTCGGAAAGAAGCGGTATATGGAGCACCTGTCAGAAAACCACAAGGCGCATTTGAGAGCATCGTTAAAGAACTGATCGTAGAGGATCAAAACGTTACCGTTTTTTTCAGTAAAATTCTTCCAGCAAACGATATAGTTGGAGAAGTTTCTCGCTCCTATACTCCCAACGTCAAATTTCTTCAAAGTCCTTTGTACACGGCTTTTCCTGAGCGAGGAAGGCATGGCTTAATCAAAAAAGAATATACGCAACAAATGGGTTTATTTTTAACAACGCAAGCAGAAGATTCTGCCGATTTTCCTGTACATGCTTCTTCATGGGTCGCCGATGCAAAAAGCCAAGAAGCAAATTTGACCTCACCCTATGTCTTAAATCTGATTGATAACGAAGCAATTTACGTTGCTGGTCCATCTGGAATGACAAGTTTACTGCTGTCTCAAATGGAGATGCTAGGCAATTTTAAATACCTGTTCTTAAAGCAGCATTACTTAACAGCGGTTGTTGCGTATCTGATTGCCGGCGGTTTCCATAGCTTACATGAGATCTTAGGACCCGCAGAATATATTTTAAAATTAATACCGGGCTATGCAATCACGCCCCCCACCGTATCAGGACAAAATCAACCACCCAATTTTTATCATTTCTATCAACAGCAAATGAAACTTGACCCTGAATTTAGAGCGGCCTATAATTTGTTCTGGGAAAAATATCTCAGCTATTTTAGAAACACTTACCTTGCTGCGCATTTGAATCACTCGTCCAACGAAGATGCTTGTAAGGGAATAAACGAAAATTCCCTCGGCAACGAGATATACACCTTAGAAAAAGAGCCCACTGTTTTTCCAGGGCATACTTATTTATCGCTATTTGGTGTGCCTTATCATAAAGAAGAGTCCGGAAACATCCAAAAATTACTGCGGTTGGCTCGCTAATATCCTATCTCGATCCTCATTGAAGAGAGATAAAGCAATATTTAAGAAAACAGGTGATAAAAACCCTGCATTAATGCTCAATAAAAGAGCATAGTAAAAGAACAAAAAATGAACACCAAAAGATGTTATTTACATATTATTACCAAAGAACCCTTCACTCGGTGTGCCTTGATTTTCTGGTAAATCTTTATGGAATAACGTTTTAAAATGATTTTTTTTGGCGCGTAAATGTGCTTTGTTTTCTTCAATGGCCTTTTCATTAACACTGTCATTTTGCAATGCTACAGCGCCTTTAGATCCAGGCATAGATTGTAGAAATTTCGTACCGATTTTCTTATAAGGATTTCCTTTAAAAAGCATATCCTTATCAATGTATTCCATATCCATTTCAGCTTTATCGTTGTAGTTCAAACCCATTTCATCAAGATTGCTCGTAACTGTTTGGCAGCGTCTTAGCGGTCGTTTACCTGTGATTGCACTCTCTTTCCTTACGTCGTTGCTTAGAGGGTTAAAAGGTAAGGGGATCATTTTTGCTTTAGCTCTTTTTGATAAGTCGAGATCACTCTCGCCCCCCTTTAATGCCAACGTTCTATCTGCGTAAAATTTAGCGATAAATGGCAAGTAATAACTATCTATCGCATTAAGTTTTTGTTCATATTCCGAGAACCTGAATGACGACATACCCTCCTTAGTGATACCCGACGAAAGCAAGGCTGCTATTTTAGCAATCGTCATTGATAAGCTCAGACCTTTTCGATAATCTGTTTTACATAAGGCATCGCCAACCGGTAAAACACAAAAATTGTTGGCTTTGTAATAGGGATTTACTTGATTCAAAGCAACCGTAAAAGTTCGAATATGGACTTTTTTCTCTCCATATTTTTTAGAGAGTGGTAAGTATTCCAATTTAACATCTTCTGCAATGTATAACTTGCAGATATCTTCCAACCATTCAGTCTTATTGGCCTCGGTCAAATCGTTAGGAGCCTCCATGTACACAACAAATTTGTCTTTACCTACAGGCATCGCATTAAAATAGGGTGTACCCTTATGGATCCAATTAAATTTTTTTTGTAAGGAATCAACCGCTTCCTTTTTTTTCTCGATTAAAAGGTCTTTATCACTTTTAAAACTAAAGTCTTTGCCTGGAATATGAATTTTCACGTAAGCGATCAAATTATTGGGAGCAGGGTTTAAAACAGAATCGGGATCAGAATTCAAAGAAGGCAATGGAACAGTTTTTTCCTCAAAAGGTAGTTGCGGCGTTTGTTTTTCGAGCGCTTGAGCATTCATAAAGCTAATAATTGCTCTTTTATAGCCGGTGGCATCAATTATCAAATCAGCCGCTAATTCATCACCATCATCGAAGATAAGCGTATTTTCTTTCATGCCTTTGACGTTCATAGGTATGATGGGAATTCCTAATTCTTTTGCATGTTCACTTAAAGCACGCTCAAGATCTTTTATTTGAAAGAGCAACGAGTTACCATTTGTGTCCAATTTTTGAAGTGGCATTGAATCTGCACGGTATTTTTGGGGGAAAATGCATCTCAATTCTTGCGTTAAAATTTGAATGGTCTTAGCAGACAACGCGCCCGGTCTTGTATATTGCCCCACTCTTGAATCAACAAGCGTTACATCTAATCCAGCATGCTTGAACCTAAGCGCTGCACAGTATCCCGCTGGGCCCGCGCCCACAATGACAACTTTAAACATATTCATACTACTGACAATAAATTGATAATAGTTTATAGTATAATAGTAAAAATAAATCAATGTGATAAAATTTTAAGTTTTTTTGAATTAAATCTAACCTATAAGTTTGATAAACGTTTGCTTATGCTTAATGACTTAATAAATAATGCATTTTACGAGCGTTTAACCTAATTATTGAAACACGTTTTTAATTTCCTCCCTGTTTTTTCAGTACCCTATGTTATAATTTTGACTGCCTCTGCTTTAACTCTGTGTGACATCATATGATAACCCTTGATCTTCTTGGCATGATTGCTTCTCTACTCGCCACCTACTATTTCATGATCATGAGTCAGAAGGCATGGATAATCACTCTCGTTGCAGCACTGCTAAATGGTTATCTATATTGGCACCAAGGTATTTATGCTGATTCAATGTTAGAGTTATTTTATTTTGGGAACGCCTGTTATGGATGGTATCTTTGGTCGGCTACTCCACAAGAAGATAATCCAGTCATTATCCATACGCTCAAAACACAATATTGGATTTTATTAGTGACGGGAACAACACTTTTATTTGGCATCCTTTGTTTCCTTTTACGCGCACTAACCTCATCCGACGTTGTCCTATTAGATGCTACAACCACTACCTTAAGTTTGTTAGCACAATTATTAATGGCTTATAAAGTCATTTACACTTGGTTATTATGGTTTGTCATCGATGCCATCTATTGCTATCTCTACCTTCACAAGCACATCCCTTTTCATGCGGTACTAATGCTTTTTTATTTGGCCTTGGCGATATCGGGGTATTATCGTTGGCAGCAAGAATCTAAAAAAGGCCAAATGATAAGTACTCAAGTACAACAAAACCCGGTACAATAAGCCATTTCTTATTTTTTATAACCACTATGCCAAAACGATCGGACATTAAATCCATTCTTATCCTTGGTGCTGGACCTATAGTTATTGGTCAAGCCTGTGAATTTGATTACTCAGGAACGCAGGCAATTCGAGCCCTCAAAGAAGAGGGCTTTAGAGTCATCCTAGTGAATTCCAATCCAGCCACCATTATGACCGATCCTGAATTGGCGGATGCGACCTATATTGAACCGATACAATGGCAAGAAGTTACTCGCATCATTGAAAGAGAACGCCCTGATGCACTCCTTCCAACCATGGGTGGGCAAACAGCGCTAAACTGCGCCTTAGATTTGGTTCGAGAAGGTGTATTAGCTCGTTATGATGTTGAAATGATAGGGGCGACGCGCGAGGCGATTGATCGTGCTGAAGATAGGGATAAATTTCGCCAGCTCATGAAAAAAATCGGGCTTGAAATGCCTCGCTCAGCCATTGCACACAGCTTAGAAGAAGCTTTGCAGGTCCAAGCTTACTTAGGCTTTCCAGTCATTATTCGCCCCTCATTTACCATGGGCGGTAGCGGCGGCGGTATTGCTTATAATCGAGAAGAATTCGAAGAGATTTGTTTGCGGGGGCTTGAGCTGTCACCCACACACGAACTTTTAATCGATGAATCCGTTATTGGGTGGAAAGAGTATGAAATGGAAGTTATCCGAGACAAACAAGATAACTGTATGATTGTATGCACCATTGAAAACCTCGATCCAATGGGGGTCCACACCGGTGATTCTATTACCGTAGCCCCTGCCCAAACGTTAACTGATAAAGAATTTCAGCGGATGCGCGACGCCGCTATCCAAATCTTAAAAGCAGTGGGCGTTGAAACAGGCGGATCGAACGTACAATTTGCCGTAAACCCAGAGGACGGTCGACTGCTTGTTGTCGAAATGAATCCTAGGGTTTCTCGAAGCTCTGCCTTGGCCTCAAAGGCAACGGGCTTTCCTATTGCAAAAGTCGCTGCAAAGCTTGCCGTGGGCTATACCTTGGACGAACTCACGAATGAGATCACTGCCGGTAAAATGCCTGCAGCTTTTGAACCAACGATTGATTATGTCGTCGTTAAGATCCCTCGTTTTAATTTTGATAAATTTCCAGAAACAGCTAAGACCCTTACGACTCAAATGAAATCCGTTGGTGAAGCGATGGGGATTGGGTCAAATTTCCAAGCGGCACTTCTAAAGGCCATCCGCAGTTTGGAGATAGGTCGCTTTGGATTAGAACCACTTTTCACAGAGGATGACAGTTTACCTATTCGTGGTCATTTACGCGAGCCAACCCCTGATCGCCTTTGGTACATTGCAGATGCCTTTCGACACGGACTAAGCCTCGACGAAATCTATCAAGAAACAAAAGTTGATCCCTGGTTTTTGATGCAAGTACAGGAACTGGTTGTCCTAGAACAGTCTCTGCATGGAAAAACCTTACAGAATCTGAACAAAAACGCTCTTTTACACTATAAACAACGTGGTTTTTCTGATGCTTACCTTGCAAGACTTCTACTAACAACAGAAGAGCATGTTCGACAACACCGTTTATCTTTAAAGGTTCTCCCGGTCTATAAACGCATCGATTCATGTGCGGGTGAATTCCCTACGCGCACAGCTTACCTCTACTCATCTTATGATAGGGTTTGTGAAGCAGATCCCACCGACGCACAAAAAGTAATTGTTCTTGGTGGAGGCCCGAATCGGATTGGACAGGGCATTGAGTTTGATTATTGTTGCGTACATGCTGTTGCTACCTTACGGGAATTAGGTTATCAAACCATCATGATTAACTGTAATCCCGAAACCGTTTCTACCGACTTCGACACCGCTGATCGCTTATATTTTGAACCGATTACTTTGGAAGACGTTTTAGCCATTATTGCATTAGAACAACCCATTGGTGTTATTGTTCATTATGGTGGACAAACGCCTTTAAAATTAGCTCGTGCACTAGAAGCCAACGGCGTTACCGTATTAGGCACGTCCCCCGATGACATCGATCGAGCCGAGGATCGAGAACGCTTTAAGCAAGTGGTCTCAGAATTAGGTCTTCATCAACCTCCTAACGGAACGGTGAGAAGTGAAGCAGAGGCGATTAAGCTAGCACAAACGATCGGTTACCCCCTCGTTGTGCGACCTTCCTATGTCCTTGGTGGTCGGGCTATGGAAATCGTTTATAATGAAGACGACCTGCGACACTATCTTTCACATGCGGTAGAAGTCTCTAATGATTCCCCTGTACTGCTTGATAAGTTTTTAAATGACGCCATTGAAGTGGACATTGATGCCGTCTGCGATGGTCAGAACGTGCTGATTGGCGGCATCATGGAACATATTGAACAAGCGGGCGTTCATTCAGGCGACTCTGCTTGTACTCTCCCCCCTTTCAGTTTAAGCGTGGTAGTACAACAAGACCTCAGTGAACAAATTCGTCAGTTAGCTTTAAAGCTGAATGTCATTGGTATTATTAACGCTCAGTTTGCCATTCAAGCAGATGATATTTATGTATTAGAAGTCAATCCTCGCGCATCAAGAACAGTCCCCTTTGTTTCAAAAGCAACAGGGCTTGCGCTTACTAAAATTGCTGTAAGATGCCAGATGGGGCAACAATTAAAACAACAGAATTTAAATTTCAATTACCCGATGCCTGCGTTTTATTCCATTAAATTGCCAGTCTTCCCCTTCATTAAATTTCTAGGCGTTGATTCCATCCTTGGTCCAGAAATGAAGTCAACCGGCGAGGTAATGGGTATCGCACGTCGCTTTGGTCAAGCGTATGCAAAAGCACAGTTAGGTGCAAATTGTTACATTACTAAACGAGGGCGCGCTTTCTTATCAGTACGAGATGCTGATAAATCACGCATCGGAGAAATAGCTAAGCGTCTCATTCTGTTGGGTTTTGAGATAATTGCGACCCGAGGCACAGCGCACGTGCTTCAAGCGGCTGGGATTGCTTGCCAACTCGTTTTTAAGGTAGCCGAAGGACGCCCCCATGTGGTAGATTTCATAAAAAATAATGAAATCGACTTTATCGTGAATACAACTGAAGGTAAGCAAGCGATTGCAGATTCTTTTGCAATTCGCCGCACTGCCTTGCAACACAAGGTCCCCTACACAACGACCTTGTCAGGTGCCGAAGCAGCGTGCTTAGCCATGAAATATGTCGATAGAGAAACGATGACTCGATTACAAGATCTACATGAAGGATATAACCATGCAAAAACATCCAATGACTGAAGCCGGTGCAACTGCACTGAAACAAGAATTACAACGTTTAAAAACGATTGAACGCCCAAGAATCATTGAGGCCATTTCTACTGCGCGTGCGCATGGAGATCTTAAAGAAAATGCTGAATATCATGCTGCACGGGAGCAACAAAGCTTTAATGAAGGGCGTATAAAAGAAATTGAGGCAAAACTTTCGATTGCGCAAGTTATTGATATTAGTCAGCTTTCTAATGAAGGAAAAGTTGTTTTTGGTTCCGTAGTGGACATTTTCAACTTACAAACTGAAGCATCTATTCGATACCAAATCGTTGGTGAGGATGAAGCGGACCTAAAACAAGGAAAAATTTCTTACAGTTCGCCCATCGGCAGAGCCTTGGTTGGAAAAATGGAAGGCGATACTGTTGCTGTGCAAACGCCTGATGGCATCGTCGAATATGAAATCACACAAGTTGAATATATCTAATTTTTTCTTCAAAGCTAGTGTGCGTCTGTCATAAGCACTGACAACTTTTCTATAAATGTCGCCATAAAAATGGCGACATCATTATTCCTAAAGAAGCTAATAATAACACTCTCAAGGCCTGCAATTTAGGCAGGAGCTTCTTCATTGACTAGTGAAACGTTTGAGGCATGTAAGCCACGATCACCCTTTTCTAAATCATAATTCACTTGCTGCCCTGGGAGTAAGGTTTTATACCCAGACCCCACTATTGCAGAAAAATGAACAAAAATATCGTCGCCACCACCATCTGGTACAATGAAACCCCATCCTTTGGTGTTATTGAACCACTTTACTTCACCCGTCGCCATAAATCCTCCTTGATCCTTCGGGAGAATATTTCATTATGCCTAAGCTTTTAGCTAAAGCAAGTAATTTTTTAAACAACCCTCCGGTTTTATTTATTTTTTTCCATATTCGAAATTTAAGATCAGGTTTTCTTTTGTGGATTTGCCAAAGGTTTCTGCAACTGTAAAATAAATAATAAAAAAAGAAATGAAAGGGAGAATCACCAGCAGCGAAAATCCTTCCTGAAAATCCCTTAAGTGAAATGACATTGACGGTGCTATTTTCGCTAAAATGAATTCAACGAAAGGTGCAAAGCTCGAGACAAACAACATAATAAATGCATTATTGAAGCTTAAGCCGGTAGAAACATCATTCAATTTAAATTGTTCGCCAATCGTTACAATACCAATACTAGAGGCGCCTGTTCCTAAGCCTAATCCGAAAAAACTAACTGCCATACCAAAAGCATTTAGGGGTAAGTAAATAATGGCAGCGATTGATAGACAAGTAACAGAGCTACTAAATAAGAGCATTGGTTTTCGACGGCTCATTTTATCAGACAGATAACCGCAAATGGGTGATCCAATTGCAAACCCTAACCAACCAATAGTAATCATGTACGCTGCATAAGCGTCAGAAAAGCCTTTACAAACAAGCAAAGCTTTTCCATGATTTTCTGAAAGGTATTCGAGATTAAAGTAGATAAGGGCTAATGAGAATGCTAACCACCATACTTGTTTTTGTTTAAGGCCGTGGTATCGCTTTTTGAGGTCTGTTTTTAAATTCAGAATAATAAAGGAGCCAGTTTGTTGGGTATTCTCACTCAAAATACAAACCATTAAGAAAGATAAAATAGTGCCGATCACGCCTAAATAAATAAACACTTGCTGCCAAGAAAGCATCGCTGTTTTGGATAAAGCATTGATTGGACCTGCAGCAATCATTGGCCCCATCGTCCCTAGAAATTGAGAAAAGCCAATGAATAAAGCTACATTTTTATAAGGTATCCAGTTATATACTGCAATTAATAGACAAACAAACCCAAAAGAGGAACCAAGCCCCATTAACAATCGAAACGCTATTGCTGTCGCATAGTTGGTTGCATAGGCAAAACCAAAACATGCAACCACACAGGTTACACAGGCACCAAACAACGTAAGCTTAAGGCCAAAGCGTGAAACAATAGCACCGATAGGTAGCTGCATTAAGCCATACACTAAAAGGTAAGCTGTTGAGCTCAAAAGGGCAAATTGCGCGGGATTTAATTGTAATTCCCGCATAATAGGTTCTTGAAAAGTCCCTAATAAAGTTCTGGAAAAAAATTCGTAAAAAAAGAAGCTAACGCAAATTAACCAGACAAGAATACCTTTCAAAGAATAATTTTTCTGCATCTACAATACTCAATAATTAAACGTGCGCAAAACAGTCGTAGTTTATCGTTAAAAAATAATTAATTTTATTCGATATGCTGTTTTGACCACTGCTCTAGAGTGAGTTCAGCACGATTATTGTCTATGAATGAAGATAATTGTACAATATTCTGCCCTTCAAATACTAGTGGGTTCCGATTGACGCCAATTAAAATCCCATCTTGCGTTGAATGAACGGGCTCCACCGTATCGGCACTGAATGGATCGATGATATTGCCTAAGATTTGATTTTTCTTAACGTACTGTCCTAATGCGACCTCTATTTTTAAAATGCCACTGCAGTGGGCACGCAACCAATCTTGCTCCAGTGAGAAAACAGGTTTAAAACCATCTTGGAATGAAGAAGCCGGCAACATGGATAAGTTCTCCAATACATTTTGAATGCCCTGCACACCGATTTTAATTGAGGATTCCTCAAAGCGCATTGCCTCCCCTGCTTTATAAATCAAAAAAGGAATATTTAAGTCAGACGCAACGCCACTTAAGCTATTCTTTTTAGGTGCGATATGATTAATTACAGGAGCCAAAAATGCTTTTGCCAATTTCTTGGTATCCGCATCATCTAAGCTACAATGAACCTGGGGCAAAATATCATCGTATAACGCGCCCGTTTTCAACTCGATGCAATGGGTAGCCTTATTAAAGATTTGTTGCGTGAAAACGTGTGCAACCCTTTGCCAATAAGAACCTGTTTCATCACCTGGGAAACAATACTCTAATTTTCGATCGAAAGGGGTATTATCTTTACTAATCAAACCTAAAACGTTCATGATAGGCACAGCTATTAAGGTGCCGCAAAGCTGATTTAAGGCATCAAGTTTTAATAACTGATTAATAATTTCAATGCCATTAAATTCATTACCATCAAGCCCTGAAAAAACAAGAACACAAGGCCCAGGCTCTTTGCCATGGATAACTTTAATTGGCATATAAAACGAGGTACAGGAATTATAGTCGGGTAAAGGTAAAGCCAAATTAGCTGTCTCACCTGCTTGAATATTTACGTCGCAAATCTGTAATGTTGTATTTTTCATAAGAAATGTATCTTTATAAGTGCCTGAATGGATTAAGAAATTTTTTCTGTAGATGCTAAATTTTAGCGCATTTCTTAGGTTTTATTCAAGGTCTGGCTGGCAAGCCGTCAACATATTCTCTTCTACGTGTATCAATTTTTCACAAAAACATCGGCTGGAGGACGTGGCCTTCCGTTGGAGGTAACTTGCGAATTTATTTTGGTTTTTTATCAACCCATGTTAAAATGGAACGTGTTTTTTAACCTGGGCATTACATAGCATGAGGCCTCAACATTCTTTATGCCTATTGGCTTTATTGGTCACCCTTTCTGAACCCACTCAACTCCTTGCTGCGCCTGAGTTATCGTCGTCAGCAAAACCATTACAAACGTTGTCTGCTTCACCGATAAGAGCTGCTGCACCGACTCGTCCGCAAATTATTCCAGCTCCCCCAAGTATCAATGCTAAAGCTTATATTCTTATTGATGCTAATAGTGGAAAAATAATTGCAGAAAAGAATAGCGAACAAAAATTACAGCCCGCTAGTCTTACTAAAATGATGACGCTCTATGTCCTTTCTAATGCATTGGATGCAGGCCAAATTCATCTGACAGATACCCTACGAATCAGCCGCAATGCTTGGCGAACGGGCGGCTCACGCATGTTTGTCAAAGAAGGTCAGCAAGTACCTATTCAAGACTTACTAAAAGGGATTATTGTTGATTCTGGAAACGACGCTTGTGTTGCTATTGCAGAACATCTTGGAGGCAGTGAAGAAGGTTTTGTAGAACTTATGAATCAGCAAGCAAAAAATTTAGGTATGTCATCGAGTCATTTTACGGATAGTACCGGCCTACCTCATGAACAACTCTACAGTACTGCCAAAGACTTAGCGATTTTAGGACGTGCGCTTATTAATCATTTTCCACAATACTATCATTGGTATAAACAAAAATGGTTTTCTTATAATGGTATCCGTCAACCCAACCGTAACCGGTTACTATGGCGTGATAATCAAGTCGATGGACTAAAAACTGGCCACACCAATGAAGCCGGTTACTGTCTTGTTTCTTCGGCAAAGCACGATAACATGCGTCTTATTTCTGTGGTATTGGGATCTCCGAGTGATCTCACACGTGCAGATGACAGTGAACGTTTACTCAATTACGGCTTTCGCTTTTTTGAAACACACCCGATCTATCAGGCAAACGCACCTATCGCCACTATTCCTGTTTATAAAGGAAATCTCTCTCAATTAAAGATCGGTTTGCATGAAAATCAATACATCACTATTCCCAGCGGTTCTTATGATCAGCTAAAACTTCACACAGATGTTCCCAAAAATCTGCAAGCGCCTATCAAGGTAGGTGATGAAATCGGCAAACTCATTATTCGCTTTAATGACCAAGTTTTGGACACTCAAACGCTCTATGCCTTGGAATCGATTCCTAAAGGCGGTATCTTTAGACGTATGAAAGACGCGATTCGATTAACTTTCCAGCGTTGGTTTAATTAAGCCAACGCCCTATTTTCTAAGATCGCTTTTCTACAGATATTGACTTATCTGCGTTAGCTTCTAAAGCAGGATCTTAAAAATACAGAGTTACAGGAAAACGAACGAAGGAACAATGATCATACCGACAGAAGTAATGCGCTCCACTAAAACATCGATGACGATTCGCCATAGGATGCGTGCGCCTTATCTTGAAATATGGGAAGAGATGAAACAATTCACGACTCACCGCAGTGAGGGCACTTGCGATGAGTTATGGTTATTAGAACACTCACCTGTTTACACCCAAGGTCAAGCTGGCAAAGCCAGTCACATCTTAAGACAAAATAATATTCCTATTGTCCAAAGCGACCGCGGCGGACAAATCACCTACCATGGCCCTGGTCAATTAGTTGCTTATGTTCTTTTTGATCTACGCCGACGCAACCTTGGTATTCGAACGTTTGTACAACAGCTAGAACAGATCTTAATAGACCTTCTTGCTAGCTATGCAATTAATGCAGAACGTCAATGCGGCGCACCAGGTGTCTACGTCGCTGGCAAAAAAATTGCTTCGATTGGATTGCGCGTCAAAAATGGTTGTACTTACCATGGCATCGCATTAAACGTTTCGATGGACTTAAAGCCTTTTCAAGACATTAACCCTTGTGGATTTAACGGATTGGTAATGACACAAATTCAAGATCACTTACCAGGGATCAGTTTACCCGATGTTCAAGAACAATTGTCTAACTTATTCACGAGGCAGTTTGCCTAATGATAACGCCAGACTTTTTTACAGATCCCATCCATATCACTACGCATTGGCTTTATGCTCATCCCTGCTGGGCACTTATTTTTACTTTCTTAATCGCCCTTGCAGAATCACTGGCCATTATCGGTAGTATTATCCCTGGTTCAATTACTATGACTACAGTCGGTATATTGGCAGGCTCAGGTGTGATGCGCATTGACTTGACCTTTTCAGCGGCTATCTTAGGGGCCATCGTTGGAGATGGTTTAAGTTATTTATTAGGCTATTATTTTAGTGATCATCTTATTAATAAATGGCCCTTTAGAAGATATCCACAATGGTTAGGGTATGGTGAACGTTATTTTGAACGACACGGCGGGAAAAGCGTACTGATTGGCCGTTTTATTGGCCCCTTGCGATCAATTATTCCTGTTATTGCCGGCATGATGAAAATGAATCGTTGGCATTTTTTCTTTGCCAATACTGTCTCTGCTGTGGGTTGGTCTATTCTTTATGTGTTGCCGGGAATTCTCATTGGAACTGCAGGCAATGAATTGCCGCCTCAGAAGGCGTCGCATCTGTTTTTTCTTGTATTGAGCGGCTTAATCGGTTTATGGATTTTTAGCTTAGGCGTCAAATGGGTTTATATTCGTTTATCGCGCTACTTACGGTTGAGAGAACTTAAAAACCCGTCAAACAAATCATTAAAGCAACGGCGTAAATTTCAGCTCATTGTCTTTATCCTAAGTATTCTGGTATTCTTTTCGTTAATAGTGACTGCTTTATTCTATAATAACGTTCTATGATTCCTAAATGTTTGCTGTTCTTTAGGACAACTCTAGTTCTTTTGTTTGGTTTTGCAACTTTCTCTCCTGCCCTTATCGCAATGGGCTCTAACATGAGTCGTCACCAACATTCCGCCGTTGACGAAGCTGTTTTGAAGTACGGGCTTAGAACAGAAGCACAGCTAAGAAAATTTTTTCGTTCCTCTGGCGTCGCCTACCCCCCACAAGAAATTGCACTCTTAGCCTTTAAAAAAGAACGCTGTATTGAATTGTGGGCACGCAATCCTAAAAGTATTTGGCGCTATATTCATACCTATCCTCTCACCGCTTTTAGTGGTCATTTAGGCCCAAAACTTAGAGAGAATGATGGTCAAATCCCTGAAGGCGTTTATCATTTAACCGATTTCAATCCGTTTAGCTCCATGCATCTATCGATTTTAATTGATTATCCGAATGGTTTTGATCGTACGCAAGCAGCAAAAGATGGGCGACGTCACTTGGGGAATAATATTTTTTTACACGGAAAATCTCTATCGGCAGGCTGCTTAGCAGTCGGTGATCATGCTATCGATCAACTGTTTTTACTTGCACGCCGCGTCGGGCTAACAAACATTAATCTCATCATTGCTCCCAACGACTTACGAATTTCCAAACCAGCGACTTCTCCCTATGCACCACCATGGGCACCAAAATTGTATGCGCAATTAAAACAATCGCTACGCCCTTTTCGTTACTAAATTATTTACTTTTCGATAAAAAATCAACCGAAATGATCAACGTTGAAATTTTTCAATGATGAGAGGATAGCTAGATTGCATTGAGTGAACAGTTGCTCGCTTAGATGATAGTGCGAGCAACCGATGAGTTATTCGTGCTCTGGGGAAACAACAAAAATACCGGGTGCGTTGCGAAGGTATTCTTTATAATCCATGCCATAACCAAAAATATAATGATCATCAACATGAAGACCAACAAAATTAGCCGAGGTTAATCCATCTTCATCGCGTTCACAGTTTTTATCCACTAGCACCGCACTGTAAACTTCAGTTGCACCCATGGCTTTTACTTCATCCATAATTGCCGCTAACGTCCTGCCCCCATCTAAGATGTCATCGACCACTAGAACCGTTCTGTCTTTTAAATTCACACGGGGTTTGACTTTCCACTGCAATGTCCCACCTTTTATTTCCCCGGTATAACGCGTCGCATGTACATAATCCACTTCCAGTGGAAAATCCAGACGCGGCAGCAAATTTCCCATCGGCACAAGACCTCCAATCATCACGCACAGCAAGACAGGATTCTTATCATGCAATTGTTCGTGAATATTGATCGCCATTCGGTCAAGGGCTGCTTCAACCTCTTTTGTGGTATAAAGACAGGTAGCTTTCTCATAAACCGCTTTCATTTGAGTTGGAATAGACATTTAAAATCCCCAGCAATAACATTAAATTGATAAAAAACCATCGACAGATCGAGCTAGATGACTACATCCTGTTGGGAATACATTCCAGATTCTTGCATCCGTGCGTGACAAAACATCTTTTTTTCCATTTCCATTGAAGGCAAATTTAAATAATCTTCTTGATATTTTTGAAAAATTAAGCAATAAAAAGCTGCAGGGCAAGGCCATATGAACTTACCAAGGGTATCGAAATATTTTACATTTTTCAGTAAGCCCTTGTGATTTACAGGAGGAATATAGTAAAAACTTTTCCAAAGTGATTCAACGTAACCACGCCGCAGCATTTTACGTTTTACAAAAAATGCAGATCTTAACCGAACAGGTAAAGCCCCAAAATAGCGGTGAGCACGCATGCGCGCACTTAAACCCCATAGGCCCCATGGATTTATTCCCCAAAAAACGGCATAACCCATTGGCTTTAAAATCCTATCAATTTCATTCAGCGTATTAATTTTATAATCAAAGAGCTCTAAAGTAAACGGAGCAATTACGGCATCCATACATTCAGTTTTGAAAGGGAGTTGGTTGATTTCTGTCACAACCGAACCGTTGGAAAGCGAAGCCATGCTATCGGGAGTAGCTAACCATTGATAAGTATAGGATAAATATTCTAACCAGGGGTGCTCCCCAAAATCTCCTAGTTGGAGTAATGTATCTCCTTGCAATCTTGATTGATAAGACGCCAGCACATTGCCGAAGGATTGACCTATTTGTTTACCCATAGGGGATAAAAACCATTGCCTGAGACATTCGGTTCGATTTCGAGGTGGGTTAACAGCCAACTCCCTCTCCAGAGAGATCACTTAATGCCCTATCCTACAATAGGATAAGGACGCCAGCAAATCTATCCAGCAAAGAAGATTTAATAGACTTGTCATCCATCGTATCGTTTTACAACCTTCAAAAGATAAAATAACGCGCATTGAATTTATATAACCATGCTATCCTAAGGGCTACATTTAATCATTTTTACAACGAACTTTAACCAAGGAAATCATAATGATCATGATTAAAATTTTAGCCATTGTTTTGGCGTGGGTGTTTTTTTATAAGCTACTCCTATCTAAAAACAAAAGACTGCCTAAATTAAAGGCAACGCTCATTACGTTACTGTTCGCCTCAATCATATTGCAAGTCAGCATGCGCTTATATAGCAAAATGGATCAAGCGATCTTCCCTCCTACTCCTCATGCGCAGGACGTGCAAGAAACCCCAGTACACAACCCTCCCCCTAACCGGGGTTAGGTTGTTATTTATCTGGCTAAACACTCTACTGTGGCTACAGTAATTTCATAGAAAATTATTTAATCAATTCCACTTCCAATCTGTACAATTAATTATATTTTACATAAAAATTACCTATTGTTTGCTAATTGCAATTCGATTTAATGGTACTATTAAAGCACAAATAATATATGGCAGTATCACAATGTACGAATATAGCAAATTAGTAGCGCTTAATGCCTATCTCAACGACCAAAATAACCGGGATAAACAAAAAAAATTGATGCAAGCCTTGAACTTTCCCTTAACCTCTCACAGTATCAATGACAAAGAGCTTTTATTAGACAACATTGTCAATCATATTGAAAGTTCTAAAAAATCGACCGCCGCACTCTTTAAACAGGAATATCCAGAGAAAAAAGACTGCCCTAACGAAGAAGACTACCCAGGCCCTTTTCAAAAGGGCAATTTTAGCGCTCTGTCAAAAACGTTGAATGGATACTTTAAGAACTGCAAAAATAAAGGAAAACTCTTCAAAGAGCAGCAATCACAAGAAGCGTTGTTCATAAGCATACTCGTTTCAATGCAAATAATAAAACGAGGCACCATGACGCTCTCAGACATTCCCACTATAAATCCAGAAAAAAACATTTTTTTAACGTTTTATGCAAGGAAAATAATCACCGCTATTAGCGAACATCTTCGTAAAGAAAAGCTAGCCCAACCCTATAACAGTTTTTATGCTTATGTAAGAGCCGTCTTCTGCGCAGGACTCGATAAAAAAGATGAACAGAGAGAAGTTGATCGCATCCACCAACTATTGATCAGATTATTTAAAGGAACAGAAGGTTATAATTTATTGTTGAAAGATTTCTACTATCATTTAAATAACCTTATCGCTGGAAAAGGGTTTCTACCGACTTCTCAAAGAATATCGACGGACAATAACGCTAGCCTCCCTTTGCAAGATGGTCATTTTCCTAAGGAAAGTTCCGAGTTAGGAGTGTTAGATCCTTGTCAAAATGCAGTCGGTTATTTTTTCAACTCACAGATTATAAACAAAAGACCTCCAACAAACGCGCATGATGTGGAAGATAATTATATCACTAAGAAGACACATGTTAATCCCGAATCTGTTACAGCGCCAAGCACCCACGCTCCTGAAACTTCCTCGGAAATCAAACATTTCTTCCCTGCTTTTTTTCAGCCTACACCAGCGTTTCTATCATACATTGCGAAAAACAACTGTGCCACAGCAATGGATATGGATTTGGATCTTGTGGAAGATCTCAACAAGATGTTTGATAGAAAATAAGGTTTTTCAATCAGTTAGTTTTCATGCTTTTTTATCAAACGGATTATGTAATCCGTTTGATAAAAAGAATAATGTAAAATATTTGCATAAAATTGCAATTTATTTGTAAATAATGTATAATTATAACTCAATTTATACAGTTATATCTTTTATATTATGCCGTCCAAATCTCACAAAGTTAAAAACTTCAAGAACGCAAAAAAGATTGAAGATACACCAATAATCTCTGAACAACCCGCTGAAACTGCAAAAGTGTCCTCAGCTAGAACAAGAAATCCTTATATTTATGCGGCGATATTGAGCCTCATCGGTTTTGCTGGATGGTCGATATTCAAACTAAATCCGCATGATTTTGCTTTAAATCACTCCGATGAAAGTGATGTGGTAGTGCCTGAAATTAATGCAGTTCAGGATGTCTTATCTTCACTAACACAAACAGTAGATAATCAACTAGCGTCTACCGATCAGTTGCCAGTTAATACTACTACTTTGCCTGCCTCAGCAGCAGAGTCAGACTTGCCTAAGCCAAAGATTCGTATTGATTCAAAACCTTTAAAGACTGAACAATCTAAAAAGAAAAATAAAACTTCGAAACCCGTAAAGGAAGTCAAAAAAGACGATTCAATTAAAAAATTATCAACCATCCTTATTACTGACAAAGCTTCGGATGCGCTCGTCGAAAAGCAAAACAGCAAAAAAGACAGCGTTAAACAACCCAGCATAGTGAAAGAACCCGCTCAAAAAGAAATAGTAAAACCTTCAAAAACAGCTACTCCTAAGGTTAACAAAAAGTTACCTGTTATTAAAAAAGCACCTCAGATGCCAGATAACAACGCTTTGTTGCATGCCTCCATTCCTTTAGCTGAGCAACGCAAGTTAATGGTTTTATTAGGGAAGATTAAAGTGGACATGGGACGTTTAGCTATTTTAAATAAACCGAACCTTTCACTTAGTTTTTCGAGTGATGGTCAAATAATTCCCTCTACATGTGTTCGTTCAACGTTTTTTGATAAAAAATCTTGTAATAAGGAACAAGAAATATTAAAGAAATTTAATCTTTTTACGCACATGGATGCACTCAATGATTTCGACCGACAAGCGTTTAAGAAAAGTCGAGGTGCATCATCGCAAATTGAAAACGAACGTACTTTAGAAGTAGAACAAGCAATTGAACACTTAGTAGGTGATAAACCTCAGCTCCAACAAATATTAAGTAGCTTATATCGATATTATCTGGTCACCCAACAGCAAAGTGGTGGAGCAAATTGCTCAGAAATGACCTCATTAACGATAGGGCCACTTTTAAAATTTTTAATGACGTCAGCTATAGATAATCTCACTATGGAAGTCATTACTTTAAATACCCCGGAAGAATCTGCTTCCACTTACGGAGAAGAAAAATACCCTTTCGGCACTCACGAAATGATTGTATTAAATCCACAAGCAGGACAAGCAAATAGCAACGATGATGAGATCATTCTTATAGAAACGGATAACATCGCGTCTTATTTCGAAGAACTGTCACCCAACGCGATGAGTATTGACCTTTATAATGCGTTACCTACCAAAAAATCTCCCGATGGTGTGATATCCGACGGAAAATACGTCGGTTTATTTCCGATCAACGATCCCGTTGGCCTGCTTCAGCGTGACGGTTGGGCTGCAGCTGGTAGCAGAGTTTCTAGGACAGTATTGAACATCAAATACTTACGACAGGGGTTGATTGACGCAGGTATATTCAACACCGATGGTACGTTTGAACCACAATACGATTCTTCAGCATTAAACTTGGTTGGTGCCTTTCTAAAGTCGCTCTTTGACGGGACGTCTGCGCAACCAACATCATCAGCAACGAATCAAGACAATTCGGACTGCGCCCTCGCGTTTGACGAAAGCGACGGTTATCGTTTGTAATGGTGGATGTAAGACCACGATTTTTTGATAAATGCTTCATTAATTATGAAGGGGGAAAGGGATTTCCTACTAATATTGGATATTGATTATTAATGAGTCGTTTTTTTGAGGCTAAATAATAAATCGTTTATTTCTCGAACAAGTGAAAGGTCATCTGCATTTCCACCCATGTTTTCGGCAGTCGCTAATAATCTTAAATCGATGTCATCTCGCCAATTTATCAATGCAACGATTTGCTCGGCCTTAGAAAGGCTTTCATCTTGCAGTACCAAGGCAGGGCATTCGTAATAGTTCGCTGGGTCTGCAATACGCTCTCCATGTGTCATGTCCTTCTCCTATCTGCAAAGGCAGCTAAGTACATTTATATGCATCTATATTTATATTTTAGCATACCGAAGTTGATTTACTCTGTTTAATACAGCATGTATGATCTGCTTTCTTCCAACCTTAGCCTTTAACCTGCAAATTCATGGAACAGTTACAATCAGTGGGTGCGCTCGCATTTCACGAACGGACGAAGGACAAAGTACGTCCAGATTTAAGCTCAGACACACCATCCGTTATTCCATGGCTGGATAAAATCCTCGAAAATGCAATTCAAGCTGGGGCATCAGATATACATTTTGAACCTTACGAAAATAAGTTTAGAGTGCGCTACCGCTTGGACGGTGTGCTTTTCGAAATAGCCAATCCTCCTTTGCAGTTAGCAGTTCGGGTCACGGCGCGACTTAAAGTCTTGGCTAACCTTGATACCGCTGAACGTCGACTTCCTCAAGACGGCCGCTTTCATTGGGAGACATCCCAAAACAATCGGGTTGATTTACGGTTGAATAGCTGTCCAACGATGCATGGGGAAAAAATAGTCATTCGAGTACTCGACCCTCACAAAACCCAACTGATGATAGCTGATCTTGGTTTTGATAGCGAACAAACAGAACATTTTCTAAACGCAATAAAAAAACCGCAAGGCATGATCCTTATCACCGGCCCGACCGGTAGTGGAAAAACAAGCTCACTTTACACGGCATTACGCCATTTAAATATCATCGAAAAGAACGTTGTCACCGTGGAAAACCCCATTGAAATCAAACTCGATGGAATCAATCAAGTTCAAATAAACCCAGGCATCGACCTCACTTTTGCAAAAGCTTTACGTGCAATTTTGAGACAAGATCCCGATGTAATTATGATTGGGGAAATTAGGGATCGAGAAACTGCCGAAATCGCTTTACAAGCTGCTCAAACCGGCCACCTCGTTTTCTCGACACTGCATACTAACAGTGCCTCAGAAACGTTTCTTCGTTTGCAGATGATGGGTGTTGAACCACACTACCTCGTCAATTCTATCCATTTGATTATTGCCCAGCGCTTAATTCGGCGCCTCTGCCCAAAGTGTAAAGTGAAGGAAAAGGAGGCAGCTCTTCTTTCATCATCAAGTGCATTGAAAAAGCTTGGTTTTTCTTTGAACAAACTAACAACTCTGTCGCTGTATCGCGCACAAGGATGTAAAGATTGCAATCAAGGTTACCTGGGCAGAATCGGCCTTTTTGAGATGATGCTTATTTCATCAGCCTTGCAACGTTTACTAACAAAGCAGAAAGATGCGCAGGATTTACTCAAACAGGCGCAATCAGAAGGCATGGTTACTTTATCGCAAATGGCCTTTCGTCAACTCGCTGCGGGCGTTACAACCCTTGAAGAGGTACAACGTGTTCTCTCGTTCTAATCCCCGTCGTCTATCATTGATTGAATCAGCTATAGATCATAAAAGCATTTATGATTGGGAGGGTATCAATGCAGACGGTGAATTGATTAAAGGCAATGTTTGTGCAACATCTCCATCCGTGGCAGAGGCCGAACTGATTCAAAAAGGCATCCAACTAGAGCGCATACATCTCGCTAAAAAGAAAACGTTTCTGTTTAACAAACGTCCTTCAATTTTTGCGGGTCTTTCCCACAAGCAGCGGTTAACGCAACATGAACTAATGTTGTTTCATCGCAATTTAGCTATGTTATTAAAAGCAGGCCTGCCCCTGACTCGTTCACTGACAATGCTTAGAGATACGACGACTAAGATCAAACTTACTGAGTTAATTGTGAGCTTACACAATCAAGTAATAGAAGGGATGAGTTTAAGGGAAAGCATGCAAAAACACGCGAATCACTTTAGTGCTTTCCATTGTAGTCTAGTTCATGTCGGTGAGCGCACCGGCAGGCTCGTAGAAATGCTTGAACAAATTGCTAACCACCAATCTAGTCAAGAAAAACAAAAACAGGAGATTAAAAAGGCATTACGATACCCAACCACCGTTTTATTCATGGCTTTTTTTATTACCTTTATTCTTCTAAGCTTTGTTTTCCCCAAGTTCATCCCTTTTTTTAAGAACTTTAATGCCGAACTTCCTTACTTAACAAAGTGCTTATTGGTCGTGTCAAAAAATATTGGTCAATGGAGTGCTGTGCTTTTTGTACTCATCGGGGGATTAGTATATGGCGTTAAAAAAGCTTATAAAAATAATACAAATTATCAGGCTTGGTGTGACAAAAAAATACTCGAAATTCCGCTGTTAGGCAATTTCTTAAACAAATGCTTTGCCGCACGCTTCACCAGAACCCTTGCAACAGGCCTTGAATCTGGCTTACCAATTTTAGAGGCGGTTGATATTGCCGTCGATCTCATTCAAAACCGTTATTATAAAGACGCTTTATCGCGCTTAAAAGATGCCATTACCCATGGTCAATCTTTACAGCAGGCAATAAAACACACCCCCCTCTTTTCGCCCACGATCACTCAAATGCTTTTTGTTGGTGAAGAATCCAGCATGCTTCACCAGATGTTGTATCATATTGCGAACGAGTACGAAAAGGAACTCGAGCAACGTATACTCACTTTTAATACCTTGCTCGAACCCATCCTAATGATTTTTTTAGGAGTAATAATGGGCGGTTTAATTTTAGCGCTTTATCTACCCATCTTTAAACTCAGTACTTTGTTTTAATGTTGATTCAATCTAAACACTCAGTTGAAATAGAGAAATCCTTATGACTACCCTATCTTTCATTTATTTCTACACCTTATGGGGCTTGTTGGGCTTAGCCATTGGCAGCTTTTTAAATGTTGTTATTTATCGTCTTCCCAAAATGCTGCAAGAAGATTGGGCGCATAATTGCGGCTCGTCTTCGCCCACTCTTAGCTTATTATTCCCACGCTCCTTTTGTCCCCGCTGTAAAACAGCGATTAAAGCGTCTCAAAATATTCCTCTACTTAGTTACTTTTTACTCCAAAAACGTTGTTACGGTTGTCATCAACCGATTTCTGGCCGTTATCCGCTCGTAGAACTTATTACGGGTCTCTTCACACTGTTTACCATTGCTTTCTTTGGTTTCAGCATCCATACCCTCTTCACGCTGCTATTTATTTGGTGTGCTATCGCCCTGCTTTTTATCGATTTAGAAACCCAACTTCTACCCGATAGCCTCACTTTAGGATTACTCTGGCTGGGTTTACTCGCAAATACTGACTCTGCCTCAGCCTTTACTGCTCTACCCAATGCGGTGTTTGGGGCCGCAGGTGGTTACCTTTCTCTATGGCTCTTTACGCAATTATTTTATCTCTTGCGAGGAAAAATAGGCATGGGTCAGGGGGATTTTAAATTGTTTGCCGCTTTGGGTGCTTGGTTCGGTTGGCAAACGCTTCCTTTTATTCTTTTTACAGCTTCACTGACAGGCGCGATCACTGGCATGCTTTATTTAAAATGGCAGAAAAAAGATAAAGATACTCCTATTGCTTTTGGTCCATTCCTAGTAATCTCAGGAATCTACTGTCTTTTTTTTCCAAACCCAGCAATTTTGCCTCTCATTTTTTAAGCATGAATTTGTCTCAATATTCATTATTTTCGCCTTATTGTTGAATTTTTTTTCATATTCCGGTAAACTATGAACCATGAAAATGAAACGATCTTACCTCCTAATCAGTACGCTTGTTGTTCTATCAATCGTTTTAGGTTTAGGAATACATTACCGTTATCGACAGCAAGATAGCCTCATTTTAAAGCCTATCGCTTTTAAACAGTTGCCTGGCTGGACTACTGACGATTCGAATATTCAGCAATCTCTATCGGCCTTTCAAATCTCCTGTAAGGCGTTTTTAAATGCCTCTCCAGAGAAATCTGTAGGAAGCGGTTACTTATCGTTGACTGCTGAGGACTGGCAACCTATTTGCCGTGCTGCACTCAAAATTTCAGTAACCGATAGTATTGAAGCAAAAGCATTTTTTCAGCAATGGTTCACCCCTCTTTCTTTCCAGCGCCAGGGCTCCTCCCTAAAAGGGTTATTTACCGGTTATTATGTTCCGGTTCTTAAAGGTAGTCTGATTAAAACACCGACTTACAATGTGCCCATTTACGGACTTCCTGCAGATTTAATTTCTGTCAACCTTGAACACTTTATTCCTTCTTTGAAGGGTAAAAAGTTAGTTGGCCGCTTAAGTGCGAATCGCATGGTTCCTTATTATTCACGTCAACAAATTAATCAAGGTGCTCTGGAAGAAAAAGCGCCCGTTATAGCGTGGATAGAAAGTCCTATCGATCGTGTCTTTCTTGAAATCCAAGGTTCAGGGATTATCCAGTTAGCCGATGGGCAAGAACTTAACGTCGGCTACGCAGGCGAAAATGGATTACCTTATACTTCCATCGCTAAGGTTCTTATCGAACGTGGCATCCTTACAAAGGATAAGGCCTCGATGCAAGCTATCAAACACTACTTAGCCTCGAACCCAACAGAAATTGATGCTGTTTTAAATGAAAATAAATCCTTTGTTTTTTTCAATCTGCAGAATCAAAAAGCCGCATTAGGCACACAAGGTGTCCCTTTAACAGCCGGTTATTCACTTGCGGTAGATCGCCGATGGATTCCCATAGGCGCACCCCTTTGGTTAAACACCACCGTTCCTGACAATCATAAAGATGATGGTCAATCTTTAAAGCGTTTAATGATTGCTCAAGACACTGGCGGAGCCATTAGAGGTGTGATCCGTGGTGATGTTTTTTGGGGTTCTGGTGAAATTGCCACCCACATGGCAGGGCACATGAAGAATCCAGGTAACTATTGGCTCTTACTCCCCAAACCAGTGGTAGCCAGGCTTACTCAGCAGCATCTTGTTTTTCAAGATCGCTAGTAACATTTGCAACTTGCACAAGCTACATCATACGTCATTGGTTTTTTGCGATTAGTCTTTTTTTCGTCTAAACGTAAGGCAAGAGGGTACCGCTTCCTCATCCCCTCTTGCTTTTGAACTTTCCCGAAAGTCTTTCTTTAGTACCTCTGTAGTCTCTGAATCCTTAAAAAATCCAGGTCTTACTAACAAAGATGTTAAATGCTTCCGATCTTTTTTAGAGTGAATTAATGCAAAAGACAAATCATCATTGTTTTTTTTCGAGGCTTTACTATTCAATAAAGCTAACTCCTTGATTTGATTGTCGATTAAATGTTTTTGGACCTCAATTCTTATTCCCATATTACGTATAGTTTCTTCTGACTGCGCAATTTTCTCATGCTGATTGCCAAGGCTTTTTCCGAGCATTTCTATACATTCTTCTTTTTTAGTGATTTCCTCTTTTTGATAGCACACCTGTCTTTCAAGGCCTTGAATTCGGTCATCATATAATGATGAATGTGAATTAAGTGTCATTAGAAGTTTTTCATTTTCTTGTTGCAATTGTTTTATAGACAACAGGTTATTCGCGTTTTCCTGGAAGAGCTTTTCAAACTCTGCTAATTTTTTTACGTAATGTGCACGCATACCATTTAATGTGTTAACAGCTAACCCATCTTCTTCCTGGTATAAAGCATTTGCGAAATTTTTTACTCCACGTTTCATCAGCTCGTTGATGACCTCTTGCAACTGAGGAGAATTTAGCTCGGCATGACTTTCAATTTCTGTCCTTAATTGTGCTAGGAATAACGTTGCCAGTGATTGCGTGCTTGGTAATAGACTCTGAGCGATCGCCCAAACATGCTCTCCTTGGGGGCCGAGCATTTCTTCGACGCTGATGTTTTCCGTTAATAACATTTCGGCCTCAGCAAGAAAACTTTTGACCTCAAATAAATAATCAGTAATTTTAGGTAGTGCATCCAAAAAGAGCGAATAACAATGGTAGAAGGTCTTATCCTTAGGATAATTTTCTGGATCGTAGAGAAATTTTTTACGAGCATTAAATCTTCCATCGCTCACTTTTATAATCAATAATTCCACCAGTTTTTCAGTGTACGTAATCTTACTTTTAAGGCTTTGGATGATTTCATGTTTGCTATAAGCATCCTTTTTATCCATCAGCATGTCAATGGATTCTGAGCATGCATCAATTATCTCAAGTTGAGACAGCAATACACCTTTGCAATCCACTACGTCTTTGTAAAATTGTGTTTTTTTTAAATGACTTAAGTCGAAAGTTTTCATTAATGTTCCCGGTATTTTTATGTCTTTAACCTAATAACGATAATTATTCGGTTCTCTTATTTGACTAAAGGCGTTTTATACGAGATCGCATATTCTGAGCAAGCGGTCAATGCTTGCTACAGACAAATTTATTAAAAGTCCAACTGATCTACAAGATTTTGGCATTAATTATCGACATGCCTTTTCAATGAAGGGTTTTGCTTTTTCAAATTTAGTCGATTCATCTGCTGTTTTCACAGGCGTGAAGAAACTTCCATTGTGTAAGGGAGTATTCGGTTGCGTAGAAACATCTGGCTCATTATCAACCAAACTTCCATTGTGCAAGGGAGTATTGGGTTGCGTAGAAACATTTGTCTCATTATCAATGTTTTTTAATGCCCTTGATAATTCTTCACGCGCTCCCTCTAATAAGCATTTATCAATACCCTTCAGATAATTGATATTATCCTCAGCAGGACCTGAACAACCTTGGTCGAGCAGTGCTTGGTAGTTATCAAAGTAATCCAGGGCTGCGTTATCTAATTCTTCCGCTAAGCCTTGAAATAATCTCACCAAGCGTGCCGCATCGCAACATTCAGAAGATACTGCATCTAACCTGTTGATTTTCAGTTTACCTGCATTAAGACTGAGTGTGAACGCACCCTTTTTATAGTAGCCGAATTCAGAATCTGAAAATTCACACACAGCTAACCAGGTCCGCTCATCTATTTTCATCAGTTGTAACTTTTCACGAGGGCCACCTGAATGAATACCTTGATAAGCTACTAAAATGCTATGTTGATTTTTCATCATCCCAAACCTTGATTCGGTTGAAACAACACCCTGCTTCGTAGCCCCATTCAAAAGGGATGTGTCATCCAATAACAGATCTAATAAAAATAATGATAGTTTCAGTCGTTCTTCTTTTGTTAAACCGTACATATTTCATCACTTTAAGAAATTTACGCGCCCCAGATAATACCAGGATTTTTACATTAACTATCAATGATTTTTTACAATTCGCTCACGAAAATATAATGCTTGAATATGTCTCGAACAATAGTTACATCCATGTTGGAAAAGCTTAAAAGCGTGCTCGTACATCCCCTACTTTGGCGGGTCCGTCTCCTATCGCAAAGGCAGCTTTTTTTTCGATGGTTTGCCGTTGATAATTTAGAAATAAGATCTCTATAACACCAGATAAACCAGAATGGTCTATATTTAAACATATACGTCTTTAATAATCCTTGAAAGCGACCAGAGCATTTTTTTTAGATTCACATTAGCATGCCGATCTAAATGGCATGAAAATATAAAAATAGTCTTTGCTGCACCAGCATTTTCAAGAATTGTTGCTTTTATTTAAGGCTGAAAATGTGTCAAAAAAAGAATAACTCGCTCAACGCCAAAGACCTTATCATTGATTTAGTCTCTCCTTTAATCGCAAGGGAAAAATATATTCCGGCGTATCAAGGTAAATTTACTTGTGTGGGTGTAACGCTCGCAGTTAATGATAATAAAGAAGAAACCTTAAAAACAATTAACGCTTGGAAACAACGTTTTGATCAAATCCAACATAATTTGCATCATGTAAAATCTGTACAAGATATCAATTACACCTATCAGCACGACAAGTTAGGCATTTTATTTCATTTCCAAAATACCGCGCCCATCAATGATGATCTAAGCATGATAGAGGCTTATTATTCGTTAGGAGTTAGAGTGATACAACTCACTTATAATGGCCAAAATAGCTTTGGCTACGGTTGTGAAGTTGAAGACAAAGGGTTGACCCCGAAAGGTCGTGAATGGGTCAGTGAGATGAATCGCGTGGGCATGCTTATCGATCTGTCACATGCTGGATATAAAACAGCTGAAGATGTTATTTTAGCATCTCGTCAACCGGTTATCTTGTCACATTCTAATGCAAAAACACTGTGTCATTCTGATCGAAACGTCCCTGATGAAATAATACAAGGCATTGCGAAAAGTGGTGGTGTCATCGGCTTGAATGCTTTTTCTGCCTTCGTGAAAGAGAAGGTGGCACAGGCTACCTTAGATCAGTTCATCGATCATGCTCAGTACATTGCTGAGCTGGTGGGCGTTCAGCATCTTAGCTTAGGTCTCGATTATTACACCGGACAATGGCCCTACGTGACCACTGAGGAAGCAATAAGGAACTATCATCGTAATTTAGAAAAAGGTATTTGGAAGCCTAGAAATTATCCAAGACCTCCGCACAAATGGGTCACTTCTCTTGAAACCCCTGATAAAATTCACAATCTTAAACCTGCCTTGCTTTTCAGGGGGTTTTCTCAAGAAGCTGTTGAGATGATTCTGGCCACCAACTTATTACGTGTTTTCTCCCAAGTATGGAAGTAAAAATCTCTCAGACCGGGCGATTAGCGCAATGCATCTTCTAAAGAAATAAATCGATACCCACGTTGTCGAAACAATTCAATAACATCGCCTAAAAAATGGCTGTTTAATAAGTTAGCATGTAACAATAAAATTTCTTTAACGGGCATCCCTGGATTTTGTGCTGCCTGTTGCTCAGCACGAGCCGCTTGCCTTGTGATGTAAGATAAGTAGCGCTGCTTCAAGTGCGGTAAATTTTTGTCTCGCATACGATAGGGAATAGCGAAGAGTTGTTGGTTGAATAAAAAGTCTTTTGTGTCAATGGTTACAGGTGCAATAATATAATGGTGCGTCGCTAAATAATCATAGACAGCTTGTCTTTTTTTGCCATGGCTTTCAGCCAAGTATGGGTATCGGAAATATTTCCGCTCAGCGAACAGCGGTGTCAAAATTTTATCCGCGCGATCGACGTCATCAATGTATTTCTCAGCGGTAAGGCGGTCTAAGTTTTGATGAGAATAGGTATGATTTCCCAAAGCAAATCCAGCATCCTTAAACTGCTCTAAAAGTTGCCATTGGCCTTTTTCAATCGAGCCCGCAATGACGAAGCCCGTTGCAGGAATTTTATTGTCAACGAGGGTTTGTAAAATTCGATTGAAACGTTCGTTAACACGTTGTAGCTTCGCCGGGTTATTATTACAAAAGCCGACAAAGGGAAGATCATCGATTGTAATAGCAATTTGGCGCTCTTGTGCAAAACTGATCGTGGATGTCATGATCATTATAAGATAAGTAGCGATTTTTTTTATCATAATAAGTTCCTTATGAACAGATAAATGCGTTTATATCCTATATCTCCGTTATCCAAAACCTGTGGATAAAATTAACTCTTGACAATCCGGTAGTAAATTGATTATTGCAATTCCCATACCAATTCGAAAACTTCCCGTCCATTTATAGAATTTACACTAAAAATCACGGCATTTTTAATCTCTCAAATAAGAGTCGAATGCCTTGCTCAAGCCTGCTGTTTTTATCTTAAACGAGGCAGCAAAAATTCATGCCTTCACTTTTGTTCCTCTTTGACTTTGTGCAATTTTCCGGGATAATAAAAAATTTTCAGGACTGGCTATTACCATGTATGCATTGGAAATTCGCCAACTTTGCAAAACCTACCCAAACCAAGTGGAAGCACTTAAATCAATTGATTTAAGTGTAAAGCAAGGGGATTTTTTTGCACTTCTCGGCGCGAACGGCGCCGGTAAATCGACAACCATTGGTTTAATTACCACCCTTCTTACCAAGACGTCAGGCAGCATCCGTATTTGTGGTTACGATTTAGAAACAGATCCTATTTCTGCTAAATCTTGCTTAGGGATCGTACCTCAAGAATACAATTTAAATATTTTTGAAAACAGTCAGCAAGTGTTGCTAAATCAAGCGGGCTATTATGGCATATCTCGATCAATCGCTAAACCACGTGCCATGCGTTTATTGGAACAACTGGGTCTAAAAGACAAAGATAAAATCCCTGTTAGACGTTTGTCAGGAGGGATGAAACGTCGTCTCATGATTGCAAGGGCACTGATGCATGAGCCAAAAGTTTTAATTTTAGACGAACCCACTGCCGGCATTGATATTGAATTAAGACGAAGCCTATGGGACTTTCTCACTGCCACAAATGCTGCAGGCACCACTATTATTCTAACTACTCACTACCTTGAAGAGGCAGAGCAACTTTGTAAAAATGTGGCAATTATCGATAAAGGATGTATCATTAAAAGCAGCTCTATGAAAGCATTGCTAAAAACGTTGCACCATCAAACGTTCATTCTCAACACAGAAAATACGCTTGAGGAAATTCCCTCATTAGAACCCTTTCACGCCAGTTTAATTGATGCTAATACTATTGAGCTTCGTGTTGATAACGCCTATACCTTAAACGATGTCTTTAAATGTCTAGATAAGCATGGTTTACGTGTTCATGGCCTACGTAACAAAACAAATCGATTAGAAGAACTTTTTTTGGACTTGATAAAGAATGACCACTAGCAAACAAGCGATTGCCCTTTATACCTTAATTCGTCATGAAATGATGCGGATGTTTCGTATTGCAAGCCAAGTGTTTTTACCGCCGGTAATAACCACAGCACTGTATTTTCTTATTTTTGGTTATTTAATTGGGCAACGGATTGGATTAGTGCATGGTGTAAGTTACGCTGAATTCATTGCACCAGGGTTAATTATGATGTCTGTGATTAATAATGCCTATAGTAACGTTTCCACGTCTTTATTTAGCATGCGTTTTCAAAAAAGCATCGAAGAAATTCTGGTCAGTCCTATTAGTAACGGACTCTTACTGTTAGGATTTATCACCGGCGGTATCATCCGAGGATTAAGCGTTGCTTTACTGGTATGGTTCGTTTCATGTTGGTTCGTCCACCTTCCCGTCTATCATTTTGGGCTAACGCTCTTAACCTTACTTTTAGTGTCCAGCCTCTTTTCCTTAGCCGGTTTTACCAATGCTTTAGTCGCCCGCAGCTTTGATGATGTGATGCTTATCCCCACTTTCATATTGGCCCCTCTCACCTACCTTGGTGGGGTCTTCTATTCAACGACAATGCTTTCTCCCTTTTGGCAAACCGTTTCTCACTTTAACCCTATCCTTTACATGGTGAACGCTCTTCGTTATGCGATGATTGGGCAAGAGAACGTAGATATCTGGCTTGCCATGAGCATCATTTCAGGTTTGGTCATAGCACTTGCGTTGTTAAATCTTTTTTTACTAAAACGTGGTCAAGGCTTAAGAGATTAATGGGCAGTGTTGCAAAAAATAAAAAAGACGCAAAATTTAACTTTAGCTTAGATCTCAGGCATAGATGCCAAAAAGCTGGCTAATAAATGAGAC